>NZ_JBWKPR010000009.1:0-175260 GCF_059418325.1 Herbaspirillum sp. GW821-FHT09A12 | reverse complement strand
GTGAAAGTAGGTCATCGTCAGGCTTGTTACTCCGCAATAGCCTCTCCATCTCTGATGGGGAGGCTTTTTGCTTTGCGATTTGGCTTTGTGCTTCGAGTTTTAGCTTTGAGTTTTAGCTTTGGCTTTGGCTTGGCAGAGCCCCAACGCAATCGACCACCTCACCGCCGCTCGCGCTGCCAACTCCAGCAACATATCCCTTCCAGATCCACCCGCACCACGCCATGACTCCTGTGCTGCGCGACAGGATCACTCATCATCAAGCTTCGCAAGACCCGGCAAGAACACAGCACCTGTCAGCTAGCTATCCAGCGCTGAGGCCCTGATATTCTTCTTCGCCTCCTTGAGCCAGCGCTTCAACATCTTGAGGTCGGAAAATTTCCCCAGATTGCCCTGCATTGCATCGATACTTACTTTCACTTCTTCCATTTCGGCGCGCAGCGAAGCGATAAGCGTATTCGGCGCCAGGCCACGGGAAGCAGTCAGGCCGTAGCTGTGAACGAATTGCGCTTCAGTCTGCCGGATCTCTCCCTCAAGCGCCGCCAGCTGATCCCGTAACAGGCTGTTATATTGCCTGAGCCGTTCATCGCCGATAGAGTGCAGCGCATCCTGATCGATCTGCTGTAGCTCGATTTGCAGTTCGAGCAACCGCAGCAAGTCCTGCGCGGCATAGGCCTGGTTCAATGACTGCATGAGCGCGGTCTTGCGTATCCGCAATTGCGGATCGGATTCCCGATCCGGATGCAAGGCGCTGGCCAGCTTGCGATAGATCTCCCGCAGCGGTTGGGCCAACTCGGCCTGCAATTTTTCTTTGCGTAATGGGGATTCAGTCGATTTCCCGGCCTTCGCGCGGCCGGCTTTCGACGCTTTTTCATCTTTCCTGCGCGCTCGCGCTTCTTCTTTGGCGGCCTCCCTGGCTTCATGCTGCGCCAACTTGGCGCGCGCTCGCCGCATCAGTTCTTCCCGCGAACTCAAATCAAGATCTTCACCCAGCGACTCGCCGAACATCAGTTCAAGTTCGGCCTTCATGTCCGCCACTTCCAGCGCCACTTCCTGGTCATAGTCGGAGGAACCATGCCGGTTGTAGATCGCCTTGAGTTCCGCATCCAATGCCTCGCGATCAAACTCCTGCAGCAGCCTGAGAACCAATGCCGATATTGTTTGCCGCTCCGAAGCGCTGAGCTCCTCATGGCTTTCATGCGCGTCCAGCTTCAGTATCAGTTCACGCGCGAGACGGCTGGCCGTCAGGCGCAGCGGGACTAATTCCGCGGCATAGGCCTGCTGGAACAATCCACCTGCCTGCTCCCAGGCGGCAAGCAGCTCCCGTTGCCGTCCGATCTGCCGGATCAAGGCATTGAATGCTTCCTGCTCCGCCGACAAGATGAAACCGGCGCGTGACGATGCGCTGAGCGCGACAGCCTTGATAGATGATGCAGCCATAAGGGACTAATAAAATAAACGGCGGGTTCCCAGTGTAGCAACCGCTGGCAATAAATCGTCACAGCACAACATCGGGTGCTGACATGCCGCCGACAGCGCCATGCACATTGCCGGCATCAGGAATGCTGGGCTATCGGAAACACGACACTAGCGTTGAGCCCAACGCAGGCCGCATGACCACCTTCGAAGCGGTTATGCAAATTAATGGTGGCGCCCATGGAGTCGACGATCTCGCCGCAAATGGTCAGGCCCAGGCCGCCTGAAGAGGAACCGCTGGAAGAAAATGCCTTGAACACGGTATCCATCGCCTCGGGGGCGATGCCGCCGCCGCTGTCCCACACCAGCAGTTCGGTGCGTTCGTTCTCTTGCCGGATGCGTATGCCCAGCCTGCCGCCCGCCGGCGTATGGCGGATCGCGTTATGCAGCAGGTTGGAAATGAGTTCGCTGACCATCCACGGATGGCCCATGACGAACGCCTTGCCACCCTCCAGCTCGAAATCGAGATCCTTCTCCGCGATCAGCGGCGACAGGTCGACCGCCGTCTCGCGCGCCAGCATGCCCAGGTCGCATACCTCCTGCACGCCGCGCCCACGCAACTGCTCCACCTTGGCCAACGATAGCAACTGGTTGGCGAGGTTGGTCGCACGGTCCACCGTGCCGGACATCTCGGCCAGGATTTCCTGCGCCGGCGCATCGCCGCGCAAGCCGGACTGCAGCTGCGTCTTCAGCACCGCCAGCGGCGTGCGCAACTGGTGCGAGGCATTCGCGACAAAGCGCTGCTGGTGATCCAGCAGGCGGCGCAGGCGCGCCATCAGCTGGTTCAGCGCATTGATGAAGGGCTGCAATTCGCGTGGCGACATGGGCGGCGCCACCGGCGACAAATCATCGGCGCTGCGCTCATCGAGCTGGCGCCGCAGCGCGTCGACCGGTTGCAGCGCGCGCGACACCACATACAGCGTCACCGAGACGATCACCACCAGCAGCGCCATCTGGCGCACCAGCGTCTCCCAGAAGATCTTGCGCGCCAGCGCGCTGCGGTTCTCCATGGTCTCGGCCACCTGCACCAGTGCCGTGCCGCGCGGGCCATTGGTCGCGACCGGCTGGAACAGCGCGGCCACACGCACCGGCGCGCCGTTATAAGTATCTTCATAGATATGCGCCAGCGATGGATAGATGGCGGACCTGTCAGCCTTGCCCGAATAGGCGGGCAAGTCGTCATCGCCATCGAAGAACTTGCCGTCGAGATCGTTGATGCGATAGATCATGCGGCTGGAATAGTCGGCCTCGTAGATCTCCAGCGCGGCATAGGGCAGCGAGGCTTTCAGCTCGCCGTTCTCGATGCGCAGCAAGTCGCCGATCGAATGCACCGACGCGATCAGCATGCGATCGTAGGCCGTGTTGACCGACTCCAGCGTATTGCGATACAGCGAGAAGGAATCGATCACGATGAACAGCGCGATCGGCGAGATGATCCAGGCCAGCAGGTAGGTGCGTACCGAGCGGCGGCGCGACAGCAGGCGCATCTTCTCAGTCCCCGTTATCGGCCGGACGTACGCGCAGCAGGTAGCCCAGGCCGCGCAGCGTCATGATCTCGGCGCCGGTGGGCATGAGCTTCTTGCGCAGGCGATGCACCACCACCTCGATGGCCTCGATCTGGGTATTGTCTTCCATCGGGAACACCAGCCTGAACAAGCGTTCCTTGGTCACGGCATGCCCCGGCTTGGCGATCAGCGCCTTTAACAGCGTATGCTCGCGCGGCGTGAATTCCAGCGGATCGTCGTCGCAATAGGCGGCGCCCGAACTGCGCTCCAGTTTCAGCCGGCCGCAACGCAGGAAGCCGTCCTCGGCATTGTTCCGGCGACGCAGCAAGGCGCGGATACGCGCATCCAGTTCATCCAGGTCGAACGGCTTGGCCAGATAGTCGTCGGCGCCGGCATTGAGTCCCACCACGCGGTCACCCACCGCGCCGCGCGCGGTCAGCACGATCACCGGCGTATGGATGTCCTGCGAGCGGATGCGCTGCAACAGGTGCAAGCCATCCAGGCCGGGGATATTGAGGTCCAGCACCACCAGGTCGCCGATGCCATCCTTGATGTGCGACAGCGCGCTGATGCCGTCGGCGCAATGCGTGACCTGGAAGCCGCGCCGCTCCAGCGCCCTCAGCAAGGCGCGCGACATGTCGATGTCGTCCTCTACCAGCAGGATATGCATGATCTCCGGTGTGGTTCTTGTTGGTCAGCCGCCTTTATACCGCCAAACCGCGCCCGGCGCGAGTCCCGCTGCGGGTGTCTTGCCGCCGCTACCGCGTCCGGCGAATGGATATGCGGCCACGCTTGAAAGCAGATTGAAAGCCGGCGGAAAGGCAGCTGCAAGGAAAGCGCGGCTTTCATCGGCCGCAGGGTGGCAAAAGCCGCGGCCCTCGCCTACACTCCCGCACATCTTCCGGCATGCGCCCCACATGACGCATGAAATCCGGCAATGACCATAACCATCTTCAGGAGACAGCATGACCCAGCGTCTGATCAAGACCCTGCTCGCCCTGGCCCTCGCCGTTCCGGCGATCGCCTTCGCGCAGGACAACTGCCCCAACCGCGGCGACCTCGACCAGCAATACTGCGACGCCAACAACGACCTGACGGCCGATACCCCGACCGATCCCAAGAAGCTGAAGACGCCCAATACCCTGGTGTTCACCTTCACCCCGGTGGAAGACCCGGCCGTCTACGACAAGATCTTCAAGCCCTTCACCGACTACCTGTCGCAATGCACCGCCAAGAAGGTCGTGTTCTTCCAGGTGCAGTCCAACGCCGCTGAAATCGAAGCGATGCGCTCGGGCCGCCTGCATGTCGGCGGCTTCTCGCCGGGCCCCACCAACTTCGCCGTCAACATCGCCGGCGCCGTGCCGTTCGCCGTGATCGGCGACGCCAAGGGCTACCAGGGCTATACGCTCAACGTGATCGTGCGCAAGGACAGCACGATCCAGAAGATGACCGACCTCAAGGGCAAGAAAGTCGCGCACACCGCGCCCTCGTCGAACTCCGGCCACATGGCGCCGATGGCCCTGTTCCCCAAGCTGGGCGTGACTCCGGACAAGGACTACAAGGTCATCTTCTCCGGCAAGCATGACCAGTCCATCCTGGGCGTGAACTCGGGCGACTACGACGCCGCCGCGATCGCCTCCGACGTGTTCGACCGCATGGTGGAGCGCGGCGTGATCAAGGCCGAGAACTTCCGCGTGATCTGGCACAGCGAGAAATTCCCGACCCAGGACTTCGCCTACGCGCACGACCTGGAGCCGGTCTTCCGCGACAAGATGCTCAAGTGCTTCTACGACTACCGCTTCACCGATGAGTTGAAGAAGGCCTTCGCCGGCGCCGACCGCTTCTACCCGATCAACTACAAGAAGGACTTCGAAATGGTGCGCTTCGTCGCCCACGCCGCCGGCGAATCCTTCAACCGCGCCGCTTACGACAAGCAGAACTCCGGCAAGAAGTAAGCCGCGTCATCCGCCCACGGCCATGCACGCGCATGGCGGCGTGGGCTGCGCCGCAACCGCAATACGCCGATTCACGCAACACCGGCCCGGGAGCGATCCCGGGCCGCGGCCGCCTGCATCCTGCAGCCGCGCCGCGACCATCGATAGAAAGCTCCGCCCATGTCACACGCCATCGAAATCCAGGGCCTGGTCAAGGAATACAAGCCCGGCCATCCCATCCTCAAAGGCATCGACCTGAAGATCGGCGACGCCGGCCTGGTTGCCATCATCGGCCCCTCCGGCACCGGCAAGTCGACCCTGATTCGCTGCATCAACCGCCTGGTCGATCCCAGCCGCGGCGCCATCTGGTTCGACAGCGAAGGCAAGCGTGTGAACCTGGCCGAACTGCGCGGCCGCGCCCTGCGCGAGGCGCGCCGCCACATCGGCATGGTGTTCCAGGAATACAACCTGGTGGAGCGCCTGTCGGTGATGGAAAACCTGCTCTGCGGCCGCCTCGGTTACGTCAACGCCTGGACCGCATGGCGCCGCAACTTTGCCAAGGAAGACATCGCCCATGCCTTCGATCTGCTCGATACCGTGGGCCTGGGCAACTTTGCCAACCAGCGCGCCGACGCGCTGTCCGGCGGCCAGCGCCAGCGCGTTGGCATCGCGCGTGCGCTGATGCAGCGGCCGCGCCTGCTGCTGGCCGATGAGCCGACCTCCTCGCTGGACCCCAAGACCTCCTTCGAGATCATCTCGCTGTTGAAGGAACAGGGCCGCGCGCAGAAGATCCCGGTGATCGTCAACATCCACGACGTCGAGCTGGCCAAGCGCTACGCCGACCGCATCATCGGCATGTCCGGCGGCCACGTGGTCTACGACGGCAATGCCGAGAACCTGTCCGACGATTTCCTCAAGCAGATCTACGGCGGCGAGGATTGGCTGGCATGAGCACCATCCCCCATTCCAACGACAACCGCGTCAGCCTGGCCTTTCGCCCGCAGCTCGCCACCCGCATCGCCGTCTGGCTGATCCTGCTGTACGCGGTCTACGCCGCCACCCAACTGGGCTTCTCGTGGGAGCGTTTTTCCGCGGGGCTGGGCAATGGCGCCAAGTTCCTCGGCCGCATGTTTCCGCCTGACGTCAGCAAGGGCGACATCCTGTGGGACGGCATCAAGGAAACCCTGCAGATCGCCGTGCTGGCCTCGCTGTTCGGCATCCTGTTGTCGCTGCCGATCGGCCTGATGGGCGCGCGCAACCTGATGCCGGCCTGGATCTCCTGGCCCGCGCGCGCCTTCGTCTCGGTGTGCCGTTCGCTGCATCCGGTGATCGTCGCCATCCTGTTCGTCAAGGCGGTGGGTTTCGGCGCGCTGGCCGGCGTGCTGGCGCTGATCGTGGCCTCGATCGGCTTCATCGGCAAGCTGTTCGCCGAAGCCATCGAAGAGATCTCGATCAAGCAAGTCGAAGCCATCCGCGCCACCGGCGCCTCGTTCATGAACGTGATCCTGTTCGGCGTGCTGCCGCAGGTGCTGTCGCGCTTCGTCGGCTTTTCTACCTACCAGCTCGACTCCAACCTGCGCAATTCGACCATGGTCGGCATCGTCGGCGCCGGCGGCGTGGGCGGCGTGCTGTTCTCCGCCTTCCAGCGCTTCGACTACGATTTCGTGCTGACCATCCTGCTCACCATCATCACCATCATCGTCGTCGGCGAACTGCTGGCGAACTCGGTCAAGAAGGTCTTCCATGTCTGATACCGCACTCCGCAACCCGCAGGCCGCCATCAGTCCGGCCGAGCGCGAATGGCAGCGCCATACGCCGTGGCAGCGCGTGCTGCGCTTCGCCGTCTGGTTGGTCATCATGGCCGCCGTGGTGCAGTCGCTGCGCTACATCGAGATCATCCCCGAGTTCCTGTACGACGCCCCGGAACAGATGAGCGACATGCTGGGCCGCATGTGGCCCATCGACTGGGATTACTTCGGCACCGATGTGAAGGCCGGCCTGATCGAGACCTTGCACATCGCCACGCTGGGTACGCTGCTGTCGATCGTGCTGGCGATCCCGTTCGGTTTGTTGGTCGCTTCCAACCTGACGCCCCACCGCGGCCTCAACCTGTTCGCGCGCATCGTGCTGGTGGCCAGCCGTTCGGTCAATTCGCTGGTGTGGGCGCTGCTGTTTTTGGCGATCTTCGGTCCCGGTCCGCTGGCCGGCACCCTGGCCATTGCCTTCCGCTCGATCGGCTTCGTCGGCAAGATGGCCGGCGAAACCATCGAGCAGATGCCGCGCGGCCCGATCGAAGCGCTGCAGGCCTCGGGCGCTGGCAAGTTCTCCGAGATCTGGTACGGCTACTGGCCGCAGTTGAAACCGGCCTTCATGTCCATCGTGCTGTTGCGCTGGGATATTAACGTGCGCGAATCGGCAGTGCTGGGCATCGTCGGCGCCGGCGGCGTGGGCATGGTGCTCGATACCGCGCTGAACCTGTTCCAGTGGCCGCGCGTGGCAACCGTGCTGGTCTCCATCTTCGCCATCGTCATCGTCACCGAAGTGGCGGTGACGCAAATCCGCAAGCGCGTCCTGTAAGAGGCGATACGGCATGCAAGCACATAGCAAACAATCGGTGTCCTTCCCCCTGGAGTGCGATGTCCTGGTCGTCGGCGGCGGCATCAACGGCGCCGGCATCGCGCGCGATGCGGCCGGCCGCGGCCTGTCGGTGGCGCTGTGCGAACAGCACGACCTGGCGGCGCATACCTCGTCGTCGTCGTCCAAGCTGATCCACGGCGGCCTGCGTTATCTTGAGCACTACGAGTTCGGCCTGGTGCGCAAGGCGCTGATCGAGCGCGAGGTGCTGTTGCGCAGCGCCCCGCACATCATGTGGCCGCTGCGTTTCGTCATGCCGCACGACCGCGGCCAGCGCCCGGCCTGGCTGATCCGCCTGGGCATGTTCCTGTACGACCACCTGGCGCGGCGCGAGCTGCTGCCGGGCTCGCGCGGGCTGGACCTGCGCCGCCACGCTTCGGGCGCCCCGCTCAAGCCCGAGTTCACGCGCGGCTTCGTGTATTCGGACGGCTGGGTCGACGATGCCCGGCTGGTCGTACTCAACGCCATGGACGCCGCCGAGAACGGCGCGCGCATCTTCACCCGCACCCGTTGCGAATCCATCGTCCGCCAGGGCGAGCAGTGGCAGGCCAGCCTGCGCCAGGCGGACGGCCACCTGCTGCAGCTGCGCGCGCGCTGCGTGGTCAATGCCAGCGGCCCGTGGGTGGCGCAGTTCCTGGGCGAGTCCGCCCATGTGCGTTCCAGCAAGTCGGTGCGGCTGGTCAAGGGCAGCCACATCGTGGTCAGGCGCCTGTTCGAGCACGACCACGCCTACATCTTCCAGAACCCGGACGGCCGCATCGTGTTCGCCATTCCCTATGAGCGCGACTTCACGCTGATCGGCACCACCGACGTCGAGTACCGGGGCGCCACTGAAAACGTCGCCATCTCGGCCGATGAAATCGCCTACCTCTGCACGCTGTCCAACCGCTACTTCAGCAAGCCCATCGCGCCTGCCGACGTGGTGTGGTCGTATGCCGGCGTGCGCCCGCTGCTGGAAGACGCGGCGGCCGACGCTTCGGCCGTCACGCGCGACTACCAGCTCGACCTGAACCGGGAAGGCGCGCCGCTCCTGTCGGTGTTTGGCGGCAAGATCACCACCTTCCGCAAGCTGGCCGAAGAGGCGGTCGACATGATCGCGCCGCTGCTGGGTAGTAGCCGCGCGGCATGGACCGCCGGCGCCTGCCTGCCGGGCGGCGACCTGTTCGGCGCGTTGCCGGAAAATCGTTCGGTGCGCGAGTTCGACGGCTTCGTGCAAGGCTTGCAGGCACAATACGCCTGGTTGCCGCCGCAACTGCTGCGTCGCTATGCGCGCGCCTACGGCAGCCGCACGCATGCGCTGCTCAAGGGCCGCAGCAAGGTCGAAGAGATGGGAGAGGAGATCCTCGCCGGGCTGTACGCCGCCGAGGTGGACTATCTGGTGCGCCACGAGTGGGCCACCTGCGCCGCCGACATCCTGTGGCGGCGCTCCAAGCTCGGCCTGCATCTGCCCAAGGGCAGCGAGGCCGTGCTGGATGACTGGCTGGCCGCACTGGCCGCACCAGGCGGCCGCCGTTCAGAACAAGACGCGGATCAAGACTCGCTTCAGGCCGCCAGCAGGTAAGCGCCCACGGCGGCGATGCCCGCGCCGCCGATGCGCACTACGCGGTCGGCCATCTGGCGGCCGGCCACCACGCCCACCACCAGGCCGGCCGCATGCAGCAGCGCGGTGGCCAGGATGAAGCCGACGCCATACATCGCAGCCGACGAGCCGTGCGGCAGTTCAGCGCCGTGCGCATAGCCGTGGAACAGCGCGAACAGCGACACCACCAGGGTGCTGCCCCACAGCGGCATGCGCACCGCGAACGCGATCAGCAAGCCCAGTACCGCCACCGAAGCGGCGATGCCGGTTTCCACCGCCGGCAGGTTCAGGCCGGCGATCGCCAGCAGCGCGCCCGCCACCATCATCAGCGGGAAGGCCAGCGGCAGCACCCACAGCGCGCGCTGCTTGTTCTGCGCGGCCCACAGGCCAACAGCCAGCATGGCCAGCAGGTGGTCGATGCCCGAGAACGGATGTTCGAAGCCGCTCATGAAGCTGGTCGAGGCGTGCATCACCGAATCCGGATGGCCGGGGTGCGCCGCCGCCGAACCGGCGGCCAGCGCCGCCACGGCCAGCATGCCCAGGCGGACGCGGTTTTTGGTCGAGAGTGCAAACATGTTTTTCTCCTTGTGCGTAGCTGAAATCATTTGAAATCGTTGGATGGGGCGCCTCAGTTCTTCGGCTTGTTGTCCAGCAGGCCTTGCTTGCGGATGTAGTCGATCACCTTTTCCACGCCATCGCCGCTGCGCAGGTTGGTGAAGACGAAGGGGCGCTCGCCGCGCATGCGTTTGGCATCGGCCGCCATGATATCCAGATTGGCGCCGACATAGGGCGCCAGGTCGGTCTTGTTGATGATCAGCAGATCCGAACGGGTGATGCCGGGGCCGCCCTTGCGCGGGATCTTCTCGCCGCCGGCCACGTCGATCACGTAGATGGTCAGGTCCGACAGCTCCGGGCTGAAGGTGGCGGCCAGGTTGTCGCCGCCGGATTCCACCAGGATCAGGTCGAGGTCGGGGAAGTCGGCGCTCATGCGCGCGATCGCCTCCAGGTTGATCGAGGCGTCCTCGCGGATGGCCGTGTGCGGGCAGCCGCCGGTCTCCACGCCCATCAGGCGCTCGGCCGGCAGCGCATCGGCGCGCAGCAGGATCTCCATGTCTTCCTTGGTATAGATGTCATTGGTGATGACGGCCATGTCGTAACGGTCGCGCATGCGCTTGCACAGCATTTCGCACAGCGCCGTCTTGCCGGAGCCGACCGGGCCGCCGATGCCCACGCGCAGCGGATTGGAAGTGGGATTGCTCATATATTCGGTCTCTTGGTGGTGTTGAATGTTCGGGTTGGCATCCTGGGCGCTATCAAGACAATATCAAGATCGGTAGATGCGGCTGTACTGCACCTCGTGCTGCATCGACAGCAGCGACAGGCCGGGCGACCAGTTCGACAGTGCGTCGTCTGGCAGCGCCTGCGCCGTGGCCGCCGCCCGTTCCAGCTCGGGCCGCAGCGCCAGCAGCATGCGCTGGCCGGCGACCTGGCCCAGCGGCACGGTCTTCACGCAGGCCAGCACCTGGTTTTCGGCCCAGGAAAACAGCATGCCCAGCACCGCTTCGGCCGGCGGCACCTCCAGCGCCACGGCGGCGAACGCCAGCGCGGTGGGCAGCGGTATCTCGGGTTGCGCCTGCAGGATCGCCAGCAGCTCGGCGTCGCCCAGCTTGAGGTCGGCGCCCAGCTTGCCCAGCGAATAGCCCATCTGGATCGTCTCGGCGCGGAATTCCGAGGTGTCGCGCGCGGCCGTGAAGCGCTCGCTCCACAGCGCGACCGCCGCGGCGTCGCGGGTCTGGAACGCATGCATCAGGCGCAGGAAGACCGGCGCCTCGAAGCGCGCCACCACTTCATGCAAAGCTTGCGCGATCCAGGTCTTGGCGCCGGCCTCGTTGCTCACGCTGCCGTTCTCGATGGCCGCTTCCAGTCCTTGCGAATAGCTGTATGCGCCAATCGGCAACGATGGGCTGGACAGCTGCAGCAGGTGGAGCAGGGCGGTGGCTTGCATGGCGCTCAGGATGGCTGCGGATCGTTGGGGCGATGGATCTTCTGGCGCAGCGGGATCGGCGCCAGCGGATTGTGGTGGTCATCGCCATGATGGTGATGGCCGCCGC
Organism: Herbaspirillum sp. GW821-FHT09A12; assembly: GCF_059418325.1. NCBI lineage: Bacteria > Pseudomonadati > Pseudomonadota > Betaproteobacteria > Burkholderiales > Oxalobacteraceae > Herbaspirillum > Herbaspirillum sp. GW821-FHT09A12. The sequence continues at coordinate 164,024 of NZ_JBWKPR010000009.1, read as the reverse complement.
CATAGGCGCCCGCTTCCGGCTCGAACGCGGCCTGCTCTTCGGACACGCGCGCGCCCAGGCCTTCCAGCATTTCCTTGAGCACCGGATCCTTGCGGATGCGCAGGAAACCGGCGCCGCCCTCATGGCCGATGTGCGCCTGCGTATGGCGGTTGCCGAGGTGGAAGGCGCAGCGCAGCAGCAGGTGCGCATCGGCGGCGTCGACGCGGTAGGTAGGCTCCAGCGCGGCGGTGATCTTCACCACGCGGCCGTCGTCGCCGCGCAGCAGGTCGCCGTCGCGCAGCACCGTGCCGCGCAGCGTGAACACCGCCGCATCCTCGCCGGACACCAGGGTGGCGCGCAGGCGGCTCTTCTCGCGCTGGTCATACGGCAGCACCAGTTCGCCATCGATCCGGTCGGCCTGTTCGATCTTGGTATTGAGTGTCAGCATAGGTATCAAAACAGGAAATAACGTTGCGCCAGCGGCAGCGACCTGGCCGGTTCGCACACCAGCAATTCGCCGTCGGCGCGCACTTCATAGGTTTCGGAATCGACTTCCATCTTCGGCGTGGCGCCGTTGTGGATCATGTCGCTCTTGCGCAGGTTGCGCATGTTCTTCACCGCCACCAGCGGTTTGTTCAGCTTCAACTGCTCGCCGATGCCGGCGTTGAAGGCCGCCTGCGAGACGAAGGTCATCGAGGTCTTCAGGCCGCCGCCGTAGGCGCCGAACATCATGCGGTAGTGTACCGGCTGCGGGGTGGGGATGGAGGCGTTGGGGTCGCCCATCTGGGCCGCCGCGATCATGCCGCTTTTCAGGATCATCGACGGCTTGGCGCCGAAGAAGGCCGGCTTCCACAGCACGATGTCGGCGATCTTGCCGATCTCCAGCGAACCCACCACATGCGATACGCCGTGCGTGATGGCCGGGTTGATGGTGTACTTGGCGATGTAGCGCTTGATGCGGAAGTTGTCGTTGCGCGACGGGTCTTCCTTCAGGGAACCGCGCTGCACCTTCATCTTGTGCGCGGTCTGCCAGGTGCGCATGATCACTTCGCCCACGCGCCCCATGGCCTGCGAGTCGGACGACATCATCGAGATCGCGCCGATGTCGTGCAGGATGTCTTCGGCCGCGATCGTCTCGCGCCGGATGCGCGATTCGGCGAAGGCGATGTCTTCGGCGATGGCCGGATCGAGGTGGTGGCACACCATCAGCATGTCGAGGTGCTCGTCCAGCGTGTTGACGGTGAACGGCCGGGTCGGGTTGGTGGAGGAGGGCAGCACATTGCCCTGGCCCACCGCCGCGATGATGTCGGGGGCGTGGCCGCCGCCCGCGCCTTCGGTATGGAAGGTGTGGATGGTGCGGTCCTTGAAGGCGGCCAGCGTGTGTTCCAGAAAGCCGCCTTCATTCAACGTATCGGAGTGGATCGCCACCTGGATATCCATGCGGTCGGCCACCGTCAGGCAGTTGTCGATGGCGGCCGGGGTCGAACCCCAGTCCTCGTGCAGCTTGAGGCCGATGGCGCCGGCGCGGACCTGTTCCTCCAGCGGCAGCGGCAGGCTGACGTTGCCCTTGCCGAGGAAGCCCAGGTTCATCGGGAAGGCATCGGCCGCCGCCAGCATCGAATGGATGTGCCACGGGCCGGGCGTGCAGGTGGTGGCCGCGGTACCCACCGCAGGTCCCGTGCCGCCGCCGATCATGGTGGTCACGCCGCTCATCAGCGCTTCCTCGATCTGCTGCGGGCAGATGAAATGGATGTGGCTGTCGATGCCGCCGGCGGTGACGATCATGCCTTCGCCGGCGATGATCTCGGTGGCGCCGCCGATGGCCATGGTCACGCCCGGCTGGATGTCCGGATTGCCGGCCTTGCCGATGCCGGCGATCTTGCCCGACTTGATGCCGATGTCGGCCTTGACGATGCCCCAGTGATCGACGATGAGCGCATTGGTAATGACGGTATCCATCACGTCGGCGTGCGCGCGCTGCGACTGGCCCATGCCGTCGCGGATCACCTTGCCGCCGCCGAACTTCACTTCCTCGCCGTAGATCGTGTAATCCTTTTCCACTTCCAGGAACAGCTCGGTATCGGCCAGGCGCACGCGGTCGCCGGTGGTGGGGCCGAACATCTCGGCATAGGCCGAACGGGAAATCTTGCTCATCGTCTTACCCTTTCCGTTGCTTGAGGCCGCCCATCACCAGCGCGTTGAAACCATAGACGCGGCGCTCTCCCGCCAGCGCCACCAGCTCGACCGTGCGCTGCTGGCCCGGCTCGAAACGCACCGCGGTGCCGGCGGCGATGTTGAGGCGCATGCCATAGGCCGCGTCGCGCTCGAACAGCAGCGCCGGGTTGGTCTCATAGAAGTGGAAATGCGAACCGACCTGGATCGGCCGGTCGCCGCTGTTGGCCACGGTGATGGTGGTGGTGGCGCGGCCGACGTTGAGTTCGATGTCGCCGGGCTCGACCAGCATTTCGCCTGGGATCATGGCGTGCTCCTGTGTCAGAAATTCAAGGGATCGGATGGTGGACGGTCACCAGCTTGCTGCCGTCCGGGAAGGTGGCTTCCACCTGGATATCGGGGATCATTTCCGGCACCCCTTCCATGACATCGGCGCGCGTGAGGATGGTGGCGCCTTCCGACATCAGCTCGGCCACGGTCTTGCCGTCGCGCGCGCCTTCCATGATGGCGGCGGTGATCAGCGCCACCGATTCCGGATAGTTGAGCTTCAGCCCGCGCGCGCGGCGGCGTTCGGCCAGCAGCGCCGCGGTGAAGATCAGCAGCTTGTCTTTTTCCCTTGGTGTCAGTTCCATGTTGGCTCCCGGCCGGCTTGCGGCCTTCAGGTTCTACGAATGTTCTACGGTTGGATGCTTCTTGTGTATTCAGGTATTCCAGATGCGCGGTATGGCGGCATCGCGCCGCATGAGTGGCGGGCGCAGCACATGCCATGCAGCGTGCAGCCATTGCCGCGCCGCCTGGCTGGATTGCCCCATGTAGCGCGCCACCAGCACCTGCTTCATCAGCGTGGCGCCGCTGCGGCCTTCCAGCGCCAGCGCGCCGATGGTCTCGCGCAAGGCGCCCAGCAAGGCATTGTCCATGCCGTCGCCCACCGCGACCAGGGTGGCGCACACGGTCTGGCCATCCAGCGCCAGTGGGCCGTGCATGGCGCCGGTTTCGGCTTGCAGCTTGCCTTGTTCGAACCATACCAGCTTGCCGCCGCGGCGGATGGCGGTGCGCTGGCCGACGCTGCCGCTGTCGAAGCGCTCGCCGGAGGCGGTGCGGCCGAAGCACAGGATCTCGGCGCCGATATAGGCGGCATCCGCGGCCAGTTCGACCTCGTGTTCCATGCGCACGTCGGCGGCATCGAAGAAGATGGTTTCCTGCGGCAGCCATTCCAGCGTCGCGCCGGCGCCGGCCTGCAGCGACACCGCCTGGCGTGAGACGCCGCCATTGGCGCGGTACCACTTGCCGGCGCCCGGCGTGGTCAGCAGCGCATGGGCGCCGTCGCCAAGCTCGGCCGTGATCGCCAGCTGGTCGCCGCCGACGATGCCGCCGGGCGGATGCACGATGATGGCGTGGCACACCGCGGGCGTCTCCGGATACAGCGGCTTTTGCACGCGCAGCGGGCCGAAGTGCTGGCGCCGCGTCAGGCGCGTGGTGCCGGCGTCATCGGTGAAGCCCAGCAGCAGGCGGGCGTGGTCCGGCGCGTGCTTTGGTTCAGCGTGCGCAGCGCTCCCTCCGGTCACGGCGACGGGAAGGAGCGGGGGCGTGCTGGCGGTGTCGGCTTGGCCGGGAATGCGTTTCATACAAAGACGACAATGCTGGAGTTCGGGCTGGAATTCAGAACGGGCGGCAACGCCGCGCGCCGGGAAGTTGAATGCTCCCTGCGCGCACGGCATGAAGATGCGTTGTTATAGCAGACCTGCCGCAAAAACGCATGCCTTGCCGAAGCGGCATGCGCGGCGGCGGGACCGCCGGCGTTACACCGCCAGGTGTTTCTTGACGTTCTCGTCATCCATCTGGTCTTGCGTGCCGGCCGCCACCACTTCGCCGCGCGACATCACGGCAAAGGTGTCGGCCAGCTCGCGCGCGAAATCGAAATATTGTTCGCACAGCAAAATGCCGATATCGCCGCGCTGGCGTAACAGGCTGATGACGCGGCCGATATCCTTGATGATCGAAGGCTGGATGCCTTCGGTCGGTTCATCCAGGATGATCAGCTTGGGCTCGGCCAGCAAGGCGCGGGCGATCGCCAGTTGCTGCTGCTGGCCGCCGGAGAGGTCGCCGCCGCGCCGGTGCAGCATTTCCTTCAACACCGGGAACAGCTCGTAGACCTCGCCCTTGATCACCGAGGCCTTGCGGCCGGACTGGGTGGCCATGCCCATGAGCATGTTCTCTTCCACCGTCAGGCGCGCGAAGATCTCGCGGCCCTGCGGCACATAGGCGATGCCGAGTTTGGCGCGCTGGTGCGGCTTGAGTTTGGTGATGTCGTGGCCGTCGAACGTGACGTTGCCCCTGGCCACCGGCAGCACGCCCATCAGGCATTTGAGCAGCGTGGTCTTGCCCACGCCGTTGCGTCCCAGCAGTGACAGGCACTTGCCCTTTTCGACATTGAGCGACACCCCGCGCAGCGTGTGCGCGGCGCCGTAGTACTGGTTCAGTTGGTTGACTTGCAGCATAGTGTTAACGCCCCAGATAGACTTCGATCACGCGTTCGTTGGACTGCACCTGCTGCATATTGCCCTCGGCCAGCACCGAACCCTCATGCAGCACCGTGACCTTGCCGCCCTGCGCGATCTCCTCGACGAAACCCATGTCGTGCTCCACCACCATGATCGAATGCTTGCCGCGCAACTCGTTCAACAGTTCGGCGGTGCGCACGGTTTCGGCATCGGACATGCCGGCCACCGGTTCGTCCAGCAGCAGCAATTGCGGTTCCTGCATCAGCAGCATGCCGATTTCCAGCCATTGCTTCTGGCCGTGCGAGAGCAGGCCGGCCAGGCGGTTTTCCTGGCCGTTCAAGCGGATCAGTTTGAGGATCTCCTCGATCTTGCCGATCTGTTCCGACGACAGGCGCGCGAACAGCGTGGTCTTGACGCGCTTGTCCATCTTCATCGCCAGCTCCAGGTTGTCGAACACCGTGTGCTGCTCGAACACGGTAGGGCGCTGGAACTTGCGGCCGATGCCGGCGTGCGCGATCTCGTACTCGGTCATCCGGGTCAGGTCGATGCTCTGGCCGAAGAAGGCGGTGCCGGCAGTCGGTCGCGTCTTGCCGGTGATCACGTCCATCATGGTGGTCTTGCCGGCGCCGTTGGGGCCGATGATGCAGCGCAGTTCGCCCACCGAGATGTCGAGGTTGAGGTTGTTGATGGCACGGAAACCGTCGAACACGACCGAGATGTTTTCCAGGTAGAGGATGGCGCCGTGGGTGGTGTCCACGCCTTCGGGTTTGATGCGTTCGTAGGACGCGCCGTGGTCGGCGTGCGGCGTGTCGACATTGCCACCCAGGCCGCCGATGCCGGCCGGGGCGCTGGGCGCCTTGCCCGGTTCGATTGCGCTCATGCTGCCTCCTTGGTCGCGGCCTCGCCTTCGGCGGCCGGCGCGGGTTGCGCGTCGCGCTTTTTCAGTTTCTGGATCAGGCCGACGATGCCCTGCGGCAGGAACAGCGTGACCAGGATGAAGATCAGGCCCAGCGCATACAGCCACAGGTCGGGGAAAGCCGCGGTGAACCAGCTCTTGAGGCCATTGACGGTGAACGCGCCGATGATCGGGCCCAGGAGCGTGCCGCGTCCGCCCACCGCCGCCCAGATCACCATCTCGATCGAGTTGGCCGGCGACATTTCCGAGGGATTGATGATGCCCACCTGCGGCACGTAGAGGGCGCCGGCGATGCCGCAGATCACGGCCGACAGCGTCCACACGAACAGCTTGAACCACAGCGGGTTGTAGCCGATGAACATCAGGCGCGACTCGGAGTCGCGCACGCCCTGCAGCACCCGGCCCAGCTTGGAAGTGACGATCATGCGGCACACGAACAGCGCGCCGAACAGCAGCGCCAGCGTCACCAGGTAGATGGCCGCCTTGGTGCCCGGCGCGGTAATGGTGAAGCCGAGGATGCGCTTGAAGTCGGTAAAGCCGTTGTTGCCGCCGAAGCCGGTGTCGTTGCGGAAGAACAGCAGCATGAAGGCGAAGGTCATCGCTTGCGTGATGATCGAGAAGTACACGCCCTTGATGCGCGAACGGAAGGCGAAGTAGCCGAACACGAAAGCCAAAAGGCCCGGCACCAGCACCACCAGCAGCATGGCGAACCAGAAGTGCTCGGTCATCCACCAGTACCAGGGATAGGCCTTCCAGTTGAGGAACACCATGAAGTCCGGCAGGTTGCTCTGGTACACGCCGTCGCGGCCGATGGCGCGCATCAGGTACATGCCGTGCGCATAGCCGCCCAGCGCGAAGAATACGCCGTGGCCCAGCGACAGGATGCCGGTATAGCCCCACACCAAGTCCAGCGCCAGCGCCGCCATGGCATAGCACATGAACTTGCCGACCAGGGCGATGGTGTAGCCCGACACATGCAGCGCGCTGCCCTCGGGGAAGGCCAGGTTGCAGATCGGCAGCAGCGCCAGGATCACGGTGCAGACCACGATGCCGCTCCAGGCGGGCTTCGAAAATAAAGAGGGTCGCATGATCATGGTGTTCATTCCACGCTCCTTCCCTTGAGTGCGAAGAGTCCCTGCGGACGCTTCTGGATGAAGACGATGATGAACACCAGGATGGCGATCTTGGCCAATACCGCGCCGGCCACCGGTTCCAGGAACTTGTTGACTTCACCGAGGCCGAATGCCGCGATCACGGTGCCGGCCAGCTGGCCGACGCCGCCCAGCACCACCACCATGAAGGAGTCGACGATATAGCCCTGGCCGAGATCGGGGCCGACGTTGCCCAACTGCGACAGCGCCACGCCGCCCAGGCCGGCGATGCCGCAGCCCAGGCCGAAGGTCATCATGTCGATCTTGCCGGTGGACACGCCCACGCAGGAGGCCATGCGGCGGTTCTGCGTGACCGCGCGCACGAACAGGCCCAGGCGCGTCTTGTTGAGGATCAGCCACACCGCGAACACCACGAACAGCGCGAAGAACACGATCACGATGCGGTTGTAGGACAGCACCAGCGACCCCAGCACGGTGACGCCGCCCGACATCCAGCTCGGGTTGGCGACCTCGACGTTCTGCGCGCCGAAGATGGAGCGCACGCCCTGCATCAGCATCAGGCTGATGCCCCAGGTGCACAGCAGGGTTTCCAGCGGACGGCCATAGAGCCAGCGGATCACCAGGCGCTCCAGCGCGATGCCGACCGCGCCGGCGACGATGAACGCCGCCGGCAATGCCACCACGAGATAAGCGTCGATGGCGCCGGGGAAGTATTTGCGGAACACCAGTTGGCACACATAGGTGGTGTAGGCGCCGATCATCAGCAGCTCGCCGTGCGCCATGTTGATGATGCCCATCAGGCCGAAGGTGATGGCCAGGCCCAGCGCCGCCAGCAGCAGCACGCTGCCCAGCGAGATGCCGTAGAACAGCTTGCCGGCGAAATCGACGATCGACAGGTGGCGCTCCAGCGCCGCCAGCGTGCGCACGGCCTCGATCCGCACGCCTTCGTCGGGTTCGAGGTAGCTGCCGTCGGGATTTTTGGCCAGCATCTGTTGCAGCGCGGGTTTGAGCGATGCGTTGGTGGTGTCGCCCAGGGTTTTCACCGCGGCGCGCCGGGTGGCGGGATCGGGCGCATGCAGGTTGGCGGTGGCCTGCACTTGCTGCAGCACGTCCTTGATCTGCGGATCGGTTTCCTTGGCCAATGCCTTTTCGATCAGCGGCAGCTGCGCCGGATCGGCATTCTTGAGCAGGTCGGCGGCGGCCGCCAGGCGGATGTTGCGCTCCTGGGACAGCAGTTTCAGGCCCGACATCGCGCCTTCGACCGCGCCGCGCAGGCGGTTGTTGACGGTGATGCCCTCGGCATCGTCCGGCGCCGGGCCGGTCTGGTCGGTGGCCGGATTGAAGGCGTTGCCGGCATCGTCGACGATCAGCACCTCGCCGGCCGGCGTGGCGTACAGCGCGTCGCTGTTCAAGGCATTGAGGATCTTCACCGCATCGTCATTGGCGAGTGCGGCAATCTTATTGACCGCCTCGATGCGGGCATCGGGATCGTCTCCTCCCAAGGGTTTCAACAGATCCGGTGCGATGGCGGCACCGGCGGCCAGCGCGTGTGCGCAGAGCCACATCGCGAGCATCGCGCGTAAGAGCTTGAAGGCTGTTTTCATTTTTGGTTCTGGTCCCGGCGCTGCCGGACGTAGGGCGATATGCCGGACGGTGGGCGGCAGGCACAGCGGGAAGCGGCTGTTTTGTCGTGGTGGGGTGACCGCTGGGCTGGCGGTGCGCCTTCGATATGCCGCGTTGCGGCTACTCAGTCCGAACGGACGGTGGGTATAACAGATCCCGTTCGGACTGAGTAGCGGCGTAGCCGCGTATCGAAGGCGCACCCCGGCGCCATGACTGCAATTACATCTTCTGCTTGCCTTCGTTGCCCGGGATATACGGGCTCCACGGTTGCGCGCGGATGGTGGTCTTGGTCTTGTTGACCACGTTGAACTGGCCGTCGGCCTTGATTTCACCGATCATCACCGGCTTGTGCAGGTGGTGGTTGGTCTTGTCCATTTCCAGCGTGTAGCCGGACGGCGCCTTGAAGGTCTGGCCGCCCATCGCCGCGATCACCTTGTCGGTGTCGGTCGACTTGGCTTTTTCCACGGCCTGCTTCCACATGTAGATGCCGACGTAGGTCGCTTCCATCGGGTCGTTGGTCACCACGGTGTCGGCGTTGGGCAGGCCCTTGGCCTTGGCGTAGGCTTTCCACTTCTTGATGAAGGCGGCATTGACCGGGTTCTTCACCGATTCGAAGTAGTTCCAGGCCGCCAGGTGGCCCACCAGCGGCTTGGTGTCGACGCCGCGCAGTTCCTCTTCACCCACCGAGAACGCCACCACCGGCACGTCGGTCGCCTTCAGGCCGGCGTTGCCCAGTTCCTTGTAGAACGGCACGTTGGAGTCGCCGTTGATGGTCGAGATCACCGCGGTCTTGCCGCCGGCCGCGAACTTCTTGATGTTGGCGACGATGGTCTGGTAATCGGAGTGGCCGAACGGGGTGTAGACCTCGTCGATGTCGGAGTCCTTCACGCCCTTGCTGTGCAGGAAGGCGCGCAGGATCTTGTTGGTAGTGCGCGGATAGACATAGTCGGTGCCCAGCAGCACGAAGCGCTTGGCGCCGCCGCCTTCTTTCGACATCAGGTATTCGGTGGCCGGGATCGCCTGCTGGTTCGGCGCCGCGCCGGTGTAGAACACGTTCTTCTCCAACTCTTCGCCTTCATACTGCACCGGGTAGAACAGCAGGCTGTTCAATTCCTTGAACACCGGCAGCACCGACTTGCGCGACACCGAGGTCCAGCAGCCGAACACCACCGAAACCTTGTCCTGCGAAATCAGCTGGCGCGCCTTCTCGGCGAACAGCGGCCAGTTGGAAGCCGGGTCGACCACCACCGGTTCCAGCTTCTTGCCCATCACGCCGCCGGCGGCGTTGATTTCATCGATGGTCATCAGCGCCACGTCCTTCAACGAGGTTTCCGAGATCGCCATGGTGCCGGAGAGGGAGTGCAGGATGCCAACCTTGATGGTGTCCGCGGCGAAGGCGGACGGAAGCCAGGACGATGCGGCCAGTGCGAATGCGCCAAGTGCAGTTGCTTTCAGTACGGTACGACGTGACATGGTTGCTCCCTCAGAGAATAGAGTTGGAAGAGTTTTTCTGACTGCCCTGTGGCTTTAGCAGAATGCGTGCCAATGATGGGGCGCGGGTGGCCGCATGCATCAAAGCGGGGCGTGGGAGGGCGAGGGAGGGGCAACATTGTTGCCAATGTGCGTGAATTTCCGCACCAAATTCGGGATATTTTTGCGGCAAGGCAAGAATCTTGCCCTCGCCTTCACCAAGCTGGCGCTGGTCTGTGTGCGAAATTGGGGCGCGCGGCGGCAGGCCAAGCCGGCACGGCGAACCACCGTCTTCGCGCCATGCCGGCTTGGCGGGAGGGCGGCGGTTCAGCGCAGCAGTACGCGCTGCATGAACTGGCGGATCGGGAATTCGATCATGTTTTGCACCATGACGGGCAGCTCCAGCGGCCGCATGATCATCTTGATCGTGGTTTCCGGCTTCAGGTTGATGCGTACCGTACGGCTCATCCGGGAGGTCAGCTCCTTCAGGCGCTCCGGATCGGCGGCCAGGTCCGGGCGGTGCACTTTCACCACATGGCGGATGGCGCAGTCGGCGTCTTCGTTCTTCAGTTCCAGCGTGCGCCGGCCGAGCGTGCCGAGCACGCGCGAACGGCCGATCTTTTCCAGGCTGCGGTAGCGCCGGAAATATTGGTAGAAATGCTTGTAATGGTTCACCTCATCGTTGGCGATAAGCCCGGCCAGTTGCTTCAATACCGGCTCATCGGTGGCGCGCGCCAGCGCCCGGTAGTAAGTCGCGGTGCCGGTCTCGACCACGCAACGGGCGGCCAGCTCCTGCGCGCGGGTGGGTTCCAGCAGTTCCACCTTGCAATATTGCGAATACTCATCAAGGAAGCTCGTATAGGCGCGTTCCCACTCGAACTCCGGCCACACGTAGGCCACATAGGCGCGCAACGCGGCGCCGTGCTGCAGTTCCTCGCGTTCCCATTGTTCGCGCAGCCAGCTTTCCACCTCGTCATCGCCGCGGTAATACTCGACCAGGTTGTGGGTATAGAGGTCGGAGCCGCTTTCGATGAAGGAAGCGCAGGCCACGAGGTAGAACAGATTCTCATCCTTGCGGGCACGCGCGGTGTCGATGCGCGCGAAGTCGATGTCGTCGACGGTCCAGTGGGTTTTTTCTTCACGGCGTGCGCTCATCTGCTTTTCCTCGGCGTGGTTGGCATCAAGGTATGATGCAGCGCGGTATCTTTGGTTCAGGCAATGGTCGTCGCCTTGCGTTTCTTTGCATGCCGGCCGCGCATTTAGGTCGATTGTCAGGCCTATGTCAGCCGTGGCCGGCTGCCCCTTGCCTGAAGGAAAACGGCCGAGGATCTATAATGGCAGGCCTCACTCCACCGGCCGTCAATATACGGCCGTCCACCGAATTCCCCATGCGCACCAAAGAAACCTCGCAAGACACATCGCTCTCGACGGGCAAATTCCCCCCATGGCTGGCGGTGCTCGCGGCCCTCACCGCGATGGGCGCGCTGGCCATCGACATGTACTTGCCCAGTTTCACCGCCATTGCGCAAGACCTTAACGTCGGCACCAACCTGGTCCAGCTCACGCTGGCCACTTTCCTGGTCGGCCTGGCGCTGGGCCAGATGTTCTACGGCCCGCTGTCCGACCGCTTCGGCCGCAAGCCGCCGCTGTTCTTCGGCATCACGCTGTATTTCATCTGTTCGCTGCTGTGCGTCTTCGCGCAAAACATCGAGACGCTGATCGTGCTGCGCTTCTTCCAGGGCCTGGGCGGCAGCGCCGGCATGGTGATCCCGCGCGCGATGGTGCGCGACCGCATGGGCGCCGAGGGCTCGGCCAAGGCCTTCTCGATGCTGATGCTGGTGTTCGGCCTGGCGCCTATCCTGGCGCCGTTCATCGGCGGCATCATGCTGGTGGCGGCGAGCTGGCGCGGCATCTTCGTGGTGCTGACCATCTTCGGCCTGCTGTGCCTGGTCGGCACCCGCAAGTACCTGACCGAGACCGTCGACGTGCATCAGGCCGAGCCCTTGCACCTGGGGCGCACGCTGCGCCAGTACTGGGGGCTGCTGCGCCACAGGCAATTCATGGCCTACGTGCTGTGCGGCGGCCTGGTGCAGGCCGGCATGTTCGCCTACATCGCCGGCGGCCCGTTCGTGATCATCGAGCTGCATGGCATCAAGCCGCAGTACTTCGGCTTCGTCTTCGCTTCCAACGCCATCGGCCTGATCGCCGCCTCGCAGGTCAATGCGCGGCTGGTGATGAAGCGCTCGGCCGAGCGCGTGCTGGGCCGCGTGCTGTGGCTGCCGGCCGGCCTGTCGCTGTTCGTGGCGCTGATGGTGGCGGCCGGCCAGGAAAGCCTGCCTTTGCTGCTGGTCGGCTTCTTCGGTTTTCTTACCGCCTACGGTTTCACCGGCCCCAACGCCACGGCCGTCGCCTTGAAGCACCAGGGCCGCCAGGCCGGCACCGCGGCGGCATTGATGGGGACGCTGCAATTCGGCATGGGTGTGCTGTCAGGTGTGGCGATGAGCTTGTGGCATGACGGCACGGCCCTGCCGCTGGTGACGGTGATGGCGGTATGCGGCATATCGGCGTTCCTGCTGTATCACCTGGTGGCCAAGCATGAGACTGCGGCGCCGGCGGTGGCGCCGCGATGACCTGAGCCGACCCGTAGTTGAAGTGAAGAGCGCCGCTGGTGACAGCGGCGTTTTCTTTTGCGGGCGGCGGATGCGCGCCTCGCCTGCGGCATTCCCAACTTGGCGCACGCCTTCCCTGGCGCGCACATTCTTGGCGCTGGACGGCCCGCATCCGCGGCATCGGCCCCCGCATTTTCCCGCGCCATGGCTCGCCGGCGTTTGGCACGCTAATTGCTGATCCCGCTGTCGCGGTCTGACCAGTCAGGCCGGGAGAGGATTGCATCCATGAGCATGCCCAACATCGCAGCGCAGACCTTGCAGCGGCAGATCCTGTCGGGGACCTATCGGCCCGGCGAGATGCTGCCCAGCCAGCGCGAGCTGTCGGAGTCCATGGGCATCAGCCGGGCGTCGCTGCGCGAGGCGCTGTCGATGCTGGAGGCGCTCGGCTTCATCCGTTCGGTGCCGGGCAAGGGCACGCTGGTGGCCGAGCGGCAGGCCGGGCGCGTGACGCCGCCGCCGTTGCCGGCCCCAGCCGCCGGAGCGGCCGCGCCCGACATGGAACTGGCCGCCACCTTCCAGCTGCGCTATGTACTGGAGCCGGCCGCCGCCGCGCTCGCGGCGCGCCATATCAATGCGCACGCCACGCCGCGCCTGTGGGGCATCCAGGCGCGCTTCGAAGACGCGCTGAAGAACCTCGACCTGGTCAGCGCCTCGCATGCCGACCTCGAATTCCACCAGTTGATCGCCGAACTTTCCGGCAACCCCGGTTTCGTGCAGGTAGTGCGCCAGTTCGAGAACCCGATCAGCCACAGCCTGCGGGTGCCCTTCGCCGATCCCGAGCGCATCTGGGCGCCGGCCGCGGAGCATCGCGCCATCGCCGCCGCGATCTCGGCGGGCGACGCCGACACCGCGCGGCGCGCCATGCAGCAACATCTGGTCAACGCCGCCGCCCGCGTCGAACTGGCGTTCATTCCTCCCTGACATGTTGCCGTTGCCGGTTTCTTGCGTTACCCGCCTCTGCCGTCCGTTTCATCTGTCGTCGTTTCCACCGCCACACCAACAAAGGAAAGCACTGATATGAAATTCCCGCAAACCGCAACCTTGACGCTGGCCTGCAGCCTGGCCTTCGGCGCGTTCGCTTCATTGGCCGCGATGCCCGCGCATGCCGAGAAGGTGCTGCGCATCGCCATGACCGCCGGCGACATCCCGCGCACGCTGGGCCAGCCCGACCAGGGCTTCGAGGGCAACCGCTTCACCGGCATCCCGATGTACGACGGCCTGACGCAATGGGATTTGTCCAAGGCCGACCGCGCCAGCGAACTGATCCCCGACCTCGCGCTGTCGTGGGCGGTGGACGCCAAGGACAAGACCAAGTGGATCTTCAAGTTGCGCCCCGGCGTGAAGTTCCATGACGGCTCCGCCTTCAATGCCGACGCCGTGGTGTGGAACGTCAACAAGGTGCTGGACAAGAACGCCCCGCAGTTCGATCCCAGCCAGGTCGGCGTGACCGCCTCGCGCATGCCCACGCTGCGTTCGGCCAGGAAGATCGACGACATGACGGTCGAGCTGACCACCTCCGAGCCGGATTCCTTCCTGCCGATCAACCTGACCAACCTGTTCATGGCCTCGCCCGCGCAGTGGGAGAAGAAGCTGGCCGCGGTGCCGGCCTCGGTCGCCGACAAGGCCGAGCGCAGCAAGCAGGCCTGGGCCGCGTTCGCCGCCGATGCTTCCGGCACCGGACCGTTCAAGATGAGCAAGTTCGTCGCGCGCGAGCGGCTGGAAGTGGTCAAGAACGACGGCTACTGGGATGCCCATCGCCGTCCCAGGATCGACCGCGTGGTGATGCTGCCGCTGCCTGAAGCCAACTCGCGCACCGCCGCCCTGATGTCGGGCCAGGTCGACTGGATCGAAGCGCCGGCGCCGGATGCGCTGGACGCCATCAAGGGCCGCGGCTTCAAGATCTATTCCAACCCGCAGCCGCATGTGTGGCCATGGCAGCTGTCCTTCGCGCCCGGCTCGCCCTGGCTGGACAAGCGCGTGCGCTACGCCGCCAACCTGTGCATCAACCGCCCCGCGATGAAGCAGCTGCTGGGCGGCCTGATGGGCGAGGCCACCGGTACGGTGGAGCCCGGCCATCCGTGGCGCGGCAATCCTACTTTCCAGATCAAATATGATCCGGCCGCCGCCAAGAAGCTGATGGCCGAAGCCGGTTATTCGGCCGCCAAGCCGCTGGCGGTGAAGGTGCAGATCTCGGCCTCCGGCTCGGGCCAGATGCAGCCGCTGCCGATGAACGAATTCATGCAGCAGAACCTGAAGGAATGCTTCTTCGACGTGCAGTTCGACGTGGTCGAGTGGAACACGCTCTACACCAACTGGCGCATCGGCGCCAAGGATCCGAGCGCGCACGGCGCCAACGCCACCAACGTCAGCTTCGCCTCGATGGATCCGTTCTTCGCGATGGTGCGCTTCGTCGACACCAAGGCCGCGCCGCCGACCTCCAACAACTGGGGCTTCTACAGCAATCCGGAGGTCGATGCGCTGATCGCCAAGGCCCGCACCACCTTCGAGCCCAAGCAGCGCGACGCCCTGCTGGCCCAACTGCACGCCAAGATCGTGGATGAGGCGCCGTTCGTCTGGGTGGCGCACGACACCGGCCCGCGCGCCATCTCGGCCAAGGTCAAGGGCGTGGTGCAGCCGCAGAGCTGGTTCATCGACATCGCCACCATGAGCATGGACTGATGGCGCGGGCGCGGCGCCGGTCAGCTGTCCGGCGCCGCATCGGCAATCCTTTCTACCCAATGCCGTCGGCGCGCTGAAGGTGGCGCATGCCGGCGGCAGGCAAGAGGCATCATGATTTCCTACCTGCTCCGCCGTGTGTTGTACGCCTTGCCCATCATGCTGGGCGTGGCCTTCCTGTGCTTCATGCTGGTCCATATCGCGCCCGGCGATCCGCTGGCGTCGATCCTGCCGCCGGACGCGTCGGCCGACCTGCAAAAACAGCTGATGGAGCTGTACGGCTTCAACCGCAGCTATCCCGAACAATTTTCCAGCTGGGTCTGGCGCGCGCTGCACGGCGACCTCGGCAGCTCGATCGCCAGCGGCCGGCCGGTGGCCGCCGAAGTGTGGAAAGCGGTCGGCAACACCTTCATGCTGGCGGCCATGGCCACCGCCATCGGTTTCCTCTTCGGCGCCCTGTTCGGCTTCGTTGCCGGCTACTTCCGCAACTCCTGGATCGACCGCGCGGCATCGCTCATCTCGGTAGTCGGCGTCTCGGTGCCGCACTACTGGCTGGGCATGGTGCTGGTGATCATCTTCTCGTCCAAGCTGATGTGGTTGCCGGCCACCGGCGCCGGCCCGGACGGTTCCGGCGCCTGGATCTGGGACCTGGAGCATATGAAATACCTGCTGATGCCGGCGGTCACGATGTCCTTCATCCCGATGGGCATCATCGCGCGCACCGTGCGCGCGCTGGTGGCCGATATTCTGTCGCAGGAGTTCGTGGTCGGCCTGAAGGCGCGCGGCCTGTCGGAGTTCGGCGTGTTGCGCCATGTGGTCAAGAACGCCGCGCCCACCGCGCTGGCGGTGATGGGCCTGCAACTGGGCTACCTGCTGGGCGGCTCGATCCTGATCGAGACCGTGTTCTCCTGGCCCGGCACCGGCTTCCTGCTGAACCAGGCGATCTTCCAGCGCGACCTGCCGCTGTTGCAGGGGACCATCCTGGTGCTGGCCCTGTTCTTCGTCGGACTCAACCTGCTGGTCGACATCCTGCAGACCATCTTCGACCCACGCATCGAGCGAGCCTGACATGAATCTCTCCGCCAATTCCGCTGCTTCCGCTGCCTCCGGCGTGCCGGCCGCCGCCGCGCCTGTCGCCGCTTACCGCCGTTCGCGCGGGCACTGGGCCAACGTCGGCGCGCGCCTGGTGCGCAACCCGGCGGCGATGATCGCCGGCGCCGTGCTGCTGGCGCTGGTGGTCATGGCCATCGCCGCGCCCTGGCTGATGCCGGCCGATCCCTTCGCCACCTCGATGTTCGCGCGCCTGAAACCGATCGGCACCGCCGGCCACCTGCTGGGCACCGACGAGCTCGGGCGCGACCTGTTCTCGCGGCTGATCCTGGGCGGCCGGCTGTCGCTGTTCATGGGCATCACGCCGGTGCTGCTGGCCTTCGCCATCGGCAGCGCGCTGGGCATCCTGGCCGGTTACGCCGGCGGCATCGTCAACACGCTGGTGATGCGCGCCATCGACATCCTCTACGCCTTTCCCTCGGTACTGCTGGCCATCGCCTTGTCGGGGGCGCTGGGCGCCGGCATCGTCAACGCCCTGACCTCGCTGACCATTGTCTTCGTGCCGCAGATCGCGCGCATCGCCGAGAGCGTGACCACCCAGGTGCGGCGCAGCGATTACGTCGACGCGGCGCGCGCCTCCGGCGCCGGCGCCTTCACCATCGTGCGCGCGCATGTGCTGGGCAACGTGCTGGGGCCGATCTTCGTCTATTCCACCAGCCTGATCTCGGTATCGATGATCCTGGCCTCGGGTTTGTCCTTCCTCGGGCTGGGTGTCAAGCCGCCGGAACCGGAATGGGGCCTGATGCTCAACACCCTGCGCACCGCCATCTATACCCAACCGTGGGTGGCGGCGCTGCCGGGCGCCTTCATCTTCGTCACGTCGATTTCCTTCAACATGCTGTCCGACGGCCTGCGTTCGGCCATGGAGGTCAAACAATGAGCCAGACCGCACATCCCCTGGCCACCGACGATCCGCGCGACGTCGGCGGCCCGCGCCAGCCTCTGCTGGGCGTACGCAAGCTGCTCAAGCATTTTCCGTTGAAGCGCCAGGGACTGCCGTTTTCTTCCGCGCCCGGGAGCGCGGTGCGCGCGGTCGACGGCGTGAGCTTCGACATCCTCAAGGGCGAGACCCTGGGCGTGGTCGGCGAATCCGGCTGCGGCAAGTCGACCACCGCGCGCGTGCTGATGCAGCTGATCGGGCAGGACAGCGGCGAGCTGGTGTTCGACGGCCAGACCGTGGGTTCGCGCGCGCTGCCGTTGCGCCAGTTCCGGCGCCAGGCGCAGATGGTGTTCCAGGACAGCTATTCGTCGCTCAACCCGCGCATGACCATCGAGGATTCGATCGCCTTCGCCCCCATCGTGCACGGCTTGCCGGCACGCCAGGCGATCACCCGCGCGCGCGACCTGCTGGCGCGCGTGGGCTTGCAGCCGGAGCGTTTCGCCGGCCGCTATCCGCACGAGCTTTCGGGCGGCCAGCGCCAGCGCGTCAATATCGCGCGCGCGCTGGCGCTGGAGCCGCGCCTGGTGATCCTGGACGAGGCGGTGTCGGCGCTGGACAAATCGGTGGAAGCGCAGGTGCTCAACCTGCTGCAAGACCTGAAGCAGGAGTTCGGCCTGACCTACCTCTTCATCAGCCACGACCTCAACGTGGTGCGCTTCATCTCCGACCGCGTGCTGGTGATGTACCTGGGCCAGGTGGTCGAGGTGGGGCCGGCCGAACAGGTCTTTGGCGCGCCCAGGCATCCCTACACGCGCGCGCTGCTGCAATCGATGCCGAGCATGGACCCGGCGCGCCGCACGCAGGAGGCGCCGCTGTCGGGCGACCCGCCCAACCCGATCGACCCGCCGTCCGGTTGCCGCTTCCACACGCGCTGCCAGTTCGCGCAGGAAGTCTGCAAGCAGCGCGCGCCGGCCTTTGCCGAGACGGCCGATGGCCACGGCGTGGCTTGCCTGCGCTATGAGGAGCTCGGCGGCTTCGGCGTCGCCGCCTCTGATACCTTCGACGCCGGCATGGCGTTGCCCGGCAACCCCAGGGAGGCCGCTCATGGCTGATTCGAACAGCATGGTCAGCCTGCGCGACTTGCGCGTGACCTTCAAGGCGCCGGGCAAGACCATCCGCGCGGTCAGCGGCGTCGACCTCGAGGTGCGCGCAGGCGAGGTGGTGGCGCTGATCGGCGAATCGGGCTCGGGCAAGAGCGTCACGCTGCGCTCCATCATGCGCCTGCACCCGGAGCGCCGCACCGTGATCGAGGGCGGGCTGGACGTGGCCGGGCAGGACGTGCTGAAGATGTCCTCCGGCGCGTTGTCGGCGCTGCGCGGCGCCACCGTGGCGATGATCTTCCAGGAGCCGCTGCTGGCGCTCGATCCGGTGTACACGGTCGGCCGGCAGATCGTCGAGACCATCCGCCGCCACCGCAAAGTGTCCGCCGCCGAGGCGCGCGCGCAGGCGCTGGCGCTGTTCGAGAAAGTGCGCATTCCCAGCCCCGAACGGCGGCTCGACGCCTATCCGCACGAGATGTCGGGCGGCATGCGCCAGCGCGCGATGATCGCCCTGGCGCTGTCGTGCTCGCCCAAGGTATTGCTGGCCGACGAACCGACCACCGCGCTCGACGCCACGGTGCAGATCCAGATCCTGTTGCTGCTGCGCGAGTTGCAGCGCGAGCTGGGGCTGTCCATCATCTTCGTCACGCACGACATCGGCGCGGCGGTGGAAGTGGCCGACCGCATCGCCGTGATGTATGCCGGACGCATCGTCGAGCAGGGGCCGGCGGCGCAGCTGCTGACCCAGCCGCGCCATCCCTATACCATGTCGCTGTTGCAAAGCCGCAGCCACGGCGCCATGCAGAAAGGCCAGCGGCTGCAGGCCATCGCCGGTTCGCCGCCTGATCTGGCCAACCTGCCGCCGGGCTGCGCCTTCGCCGAGCGCTGCGCGCATGCCGCCGCGGAGTGCCGCGTGCAGCAGCCGCCGGAGCAAGGGCTGGGGCCGGCGCATACCGTGCGCTGCCTGCGCGCGCACGAACTGCAATTCGCCGCGGCGTGATGCGCACCGACCCGCACCGACATGCAAGCCGCCGTATCCTATTGACACCCTCGTACAAGGAACCCGCATGACCGTCGACGCCGCAATCTCCGCACGCTGTTTCATCCCCTATCCCTTCGCCCCGGTGGCCGCCAGCGCCGACGGCCCGCTCGCCGGCCTGAGCTTCGCGGTGAAAGACATCTTCGATGTGGCCGGCTATCCGACCGGCTGCGGCAATCCGCACATGCTGGCGCTGTCGGGCATCAAGTCGCAATCGGCGGCGGCGGTGCAGGCGCTGGCGCAGGCCGGCGCGCGTTTCGTCGGCAAGGTCGGCACCGACGAACTGGCGTTTTCGATGAACGGCAAGAACGCCCATTTCGGCACCCCGCGCAACGGCGGCGCGCCCGGCCGCATCCCCGGCGGCTCCAGTTCCGGTTCGGCCTCGGCGGTGTCCAACGGGCTGGCCGATATCGCGCTGGGCACCGACACCGGCGGCTCGGTGCGCACCCCGGCCAGCCATTGCGGCCTGATCGGCCTGCGTCCCACGCATGCGCGGGTGTCGCTGGCCGGCGTGATGGACCTGGCGCCCGGCTTCGACACCTGCGGCTGGTTTGCGCGCGATATCCACACCTTCGCGCGCGTGGGCGAGGTACTGCTGGGCGAGGACGCCGTGGCGCTGCCGGAGACGCCGCGCGTGCTGGTGGCGGCCGATGTGCTGGCATTGTTGGCGCCGCGCGTGCAGGCGGTGTTTTCCGCGACCCTGGACCGGCTGGCCGGCGCCATTGGCACGCCGCAGTCGGTGAAGGCCGCGACGCCGTCCTTCGAGGCCCTGTACTGGGCGTTCCGCCACATCCAGGGCTACCAGGCCTGGCAGACCCATGGCGAGAATATCCGCCTCCACGATTTCCAGCTCGGCCCCGGCGTGGCCGAACGCTTCGCATGGTCGGCCACCATCACGCGCCAGCAGATGGAGCAGCACACGGCGGTGCAGCAGGCCTTCCGCGCAGACTTCACGCGCCTCCTGGGGCGCGACGGCGTGCTGCTGCTGCCCACGGTGCCGGATGTGGCGCCGCTCCTGACCGACTCCGAGCAGTCGCTGGAAAACTACCGCGACCAGGCCATCCGCATGCTGTGCCTGGCCGGGTTGTCGGGCTTCCCGCAGATTTCGCTGCCGCTGATGCGGCTCGACGATGCGCCGTTCGGTTTTTCGGTGATCGCGCCTCCCGGCAGCGACCGCTCGCTGATCCGTCTGGCGGCGAGGCTGGTGCATGAGTGCGCCTGAGGCGGCGCGGGCGGTGCGCACGGTCATTGCCCGCGCGCTGGCGCCGGCGTCCTTCGCGCCCTATGGCGACGTGATCGCGCCGGGCGGCAGCGAGCGCGACATCAACTTCGGCACCACGCGCCGCTTCGACGACGTGACGCGCCTGGATGTGGCCGAGGACGGCGGCCGGCCGTGCGTGGCGATCTTCCGCACCGGCGCCGGCACGCACCGCGCGCCGTATCCGCTGCGCGCCTTCGAGCGCCACCGGCTGGGCAGCCAGACCTTCGTGCCGATGGGCGCGAGCCGCTGCCTGGCGGTGCTGGCCGGCGGCGGCGATGCGCCGGACGAGGACGACATCGTCGCCTTCATCGTCGAGCCGGGGCAGGGCATCACCTTGAAGCGCGGCATCTGGCACCATCCGCTGATCACCATCGGCGCGGCCGACGTGCTGGTGATCGAGCGCCTGGCGCACGAGGAGGATTGCGAAGTGGTGGCGCTGCGCGGGCGCATCGAGGTGCGCCTGCCGGCATCCGCGGCGGCGGATTGAGCTGCGGCCAGCCGAAAAGGGCGAATCCTGCAATAATGTCGCCTCCCATCGGGCAGCTACGCCAACCATAACAAGGCCCGGTCTTTTTCCGATTTCCTGCGCCGCAATGCTCTACGCCATTTCCAGTTTCCTGCTGTGGGGACTGTTCCCGCTTTACTTCAAGATGCTCAAGGAGATTCCCTCCTTCGATATCGTCATCCATCGCCTGTTCTGGTCCTTCATATTCCTCACCGGGGTGCTGCTGTGGCGGCGCCAGTGGGCGTGGCTCAAGCGGGCCGCGCAACAACCGCGCGTGCTGCTCGGCTTCCTGTTGTCGGCGCTGCTGCTGTCGGGCAACTGGACCTTGTATGTATGGGCGGTCAACGCCGGGCGCATTGTCGACACCAGCCTGGGCTACTTCATGAGTCCGCTGGTGAGCGTCTTGCTGGGCTACCTGATCCTGAAGGAACGCATGCGGCCGCTGCAGTGGCTGGCGGTGCTCCTGGCGCTGGGGGCGGTGCTGTGGCTGACGGTCGCCAACGGCAGCCTGCCCTGGATCGGCCTGATCATCGCCGCCACCTTCGGGCTCTATGGCCTGCTGCGCAAGACCGCGCCGCTGGGCGCGCTGGAAGGCTTGTCGCTGGAGACGCTGATGATGCTGCCGCTGGTGCTGGCCTTGCTCGGCATCGATACCTGGCGCGGCAGCAACAGTTTTCTCACCGCCTCGCCCGGCGCGCAGGTACTGCTGGCGCTGTCGGGGCCGGTCACCGCGGTGCCGCTGCTGTTGTTCGCCCAGGCGGCGCGCCGCATTCCATTGTCGTTGTTGGGTTTGTTGCAATACATTTCGCCCACCATCCAGTTGCTGACCGGCGTGCTGATCTACGACGAGCCCTTCGCCG
This sequence comes from Herbaspirillum sp. GW821-FHT09A12, assembly GCF_059418325.1. Classification (NCBI taxonomy): domain Bacteria; kingdom Pseudomonadati; phylum Pseudomonadota; class Betaproteobacteria; order Burkholderiales; family Oxalobacteraceae; genus Herbaspirillum; species Herbaspirillum sp. GW821-FHT09A12. The sequence goes on along the minus strand of NZ_JBWKPR010000009.1, from coordinate 142,151 downwards.
GCGATCGCGCGGTCGGTTTTAGCGTGATCTGGCTGGCGCTCGCGGTATACTCCGCCGAAGGCTTGTGGCGTCTCTGGCGCACCCGTGCGCAAACCGCCTAGCACACCCATCATTTCTTTCTTTGGCATCGTAAACATGGCTCAATACGTATTCACTATGAACCGCGTCGGCAAGATCGTGCCGCCGAAGCGGCAGATCCTGAAGGACATTTCGCTGTCCTTCTTCCCCGGCGCCAAGATCGGCGTGCTGGGCCTGAACGGCTCCGGCAAGTCGACCCTGCTCAAGATCATGGCCGGCATCGACAAGGAGATCGAAGGCGAAGCGATCCCGATGCCCAACCTCAACATCGGCTACCTGCCGCAGGAACCGCAGCTGGACGCCGAGAAGACCGTGCGCCAGGAAGTCGAGAGCGCGCTGGGCGAAGTGTTCGAAGCGCAGGCCAAGCTGGATGCCGTGTATGCCGCCTACGCCGAGGAAGACGCCGATTTCGACGCGCTGGCCACCGAGCAGGCGCGCCTGGAGGCAATCATCGCCGCCGCCGACGGCAATAGCCTGAACCAGCAGCTGGAAATGGCCGCCGACGCGCTGCGCCTGCCGCCGTGGGATGCCAAGGTGGGCGTGCTGTCGGGCGGCGAAAAGCGCCGCGTGGCGCTGTGCAAGCTGCTGCTGTCCAAGCTGCTGCTGTCCAAGCCCGACATGCTGTTGCTGGATGAACCGACCAACCACCTGGACGCCGAATCGGTGGACTGGCTGGAGCAGTTCCTGCAGCGCTTCCCGGGCACCGTGGTGGCCATCACCCACGACCGCTACTTCCTTGACAATGCCGCCGAGTGGATCCTGGAACTGGACCGCGGCCACGGCATTCCGTGGAAAGGTAATTACTCATCCTGGCTGGAGCAGAAGGAAGCCCGCCTGAAGCAGGAAGAGTCGAGCGAATCGGCGCGCCAGAAAACCATCGCCAAGGAACTGGAATGGGTGCGGCAAAACCCCAAGGGCCGCCAAGCCAAGAGCAAGGCGCGTCTGGCCCGCTTCAACGAACTCTCCGAACACGAATACCAGAAGCGCAACGAAACCCAGGAAATCTTCATTCCCGTGGCCGAGCGCTTGGGCAATGAAGTCATCGAGTTCAAGAACGTCAGCAAGGGCTACGGCGATCGCTTGCTGATCGACGACCTCAACTTCAAGATTCCGGCCGGCGCCATCGTTGGCATCATCGGCCCCAACGGCGCCGGTAAATCGACCCTGTTCCGCATGCTGGCGGGCCGCGAACAGCCGGATAGCGGCGAACTGGTGCTTGGCCCCACCGTCAAGATTTCGCTGGTCGACCAGTCGCGCGAGGATCTGGAAAACAAGAAGACCGTGTTCGAAGATGTCGCCGGCGGCGCCGATATCCTGACCGTGGGTCGTTTCGAAATGCCGTCGCGCGCCTATCTGGGACGCTTCAACTTCAAGGGCGGCGACCAGCAGAAGATCGTCGGCAACCTGTCCGGCGGCGAACGCGGCCGGCTGCACCTGGCCAAGACCCTGCTGCAGGGCGGCAATGTGCTGCTGCTGGATGAACCGTCCAACGACCTTGACGTGGAAACCTTGCGGGCGCTGGAAGATGCCTTGCTGGAGTTTGCGGGGACCGTGCTGGTGATTTCCCACGATCGCTGGTTCCTGGATCGTATTGCTACGCACATCATTGCGTTTGAGGGGGATTCGCAGGTTAGCTTCTTTGATGGCAACTATCAGGAGTATGAGGCGGACAAGAAGAAGCGGTTGGGTGAGGAGGCTGCCAAGCCTAAGCGGATTCGCTATAAGCCTGTTACTCGCTGATTTTTTTGTTTTGCTTTGATGGAGACGCCGCTGATGTTTAGCGGCGTTTTTGTTTTTGGGTAGTCTGGTCTTGTTGTGTGTTGGTGTTCGGGAGTTGGGTAGTCTGGTCTTGCTGCGTTCTGATGCTCTGGCTTTATTGGGTTGTCTCTCCGGTCGGAGGGGAGCGCCGGGGGCGGCCCGGCAGCCGCTCACTTTCTTTGCTTCGCCAAAGAAAGTAAGCAAAGAAAGGCGACCGCAACTACCCAGCCCCTTCGGGGTCCCCGCCGGAGCAGGCAAAAAAATGGGCAAGGCAGAGTCGCTTCGCTCCGACTGCCTTGCTGATCCATTTTTTTGCCCGCCCCGGCGGCTGGTTAGATGCGGACTTCTTGTCCGGCTCGCCTTCGGCCTCGCGGTGCTTGCTGCTCGCCTGCGGCTTCGGTGTTGTGGTTCGCGATTTTCTTTGGCGTCGTTCTGAGGAAACCATGGCGATCGTGAAAGATTTTTTCTTCAATGTAAAGAGTTGTAGAGATGCATGACGCCATCGCTGTGCGTCGCTAACATCGTCGAACATAAGAACACCGTGGGAGCGGCAATGAATCAGCGATATGGGATGGCGTGCATGACGGCGGCGTCGCTGCTGCTGGAGGCGTGCGCTTCGTCCGGACCAGTGACGCAGCTGGACCAGGATACCTACATGCTCACCGCCAGTTCGCGCTGGCACGGTAACGATGGCGTGGCTATCCAGGGGTTGCAGCAGGCCGATGCCTATTGCAAGAACCTGGGCGGGCGCATGCGGGTGGTTGGCAGCGAGCGCTCCGAGGGCGTGGTGGGTTTTTTGCCGCCCAAGGCGCTGATCACGTTCAAGTGCGACAAGGTTTCTTGAGAGTCGACGCCAGGCGCTTGCATCCGGTGTATTGCCGCTTCGGCAAGCAATCGCCGGCGCCGGCAGGATTTTCCGCGCGCGGGTAAAATCCCGTCCTTGCGCCCATAAGGCGTGATAACGAGAAGAGGCCTCCGCCGCATCGGGTGCGAGCCGAACCTGCCTGTCTGTTGTCCGCGCAACCCGCGATCATTATTTCCTATAACTAAACTAAACGCGCCTCCCATGTCTTTCACGAAAGATGGGGACAGTACTTACTCATCCGGATTTCATCATGCTCGCAACCATTACCCGCCTGTTTCCAGTGTGGGCGCTGCTGCTTTCGGCGGCAGCTTATTTCACTCCGCCGACCTTTACGCCGCTCGGCAAATATGTCACCCAGTTGTTGACCCTGATCATGCTGACCATGGGCGTGACGCTGACGGTCGATGACTTCAAGCGCATCATCAGGCGCCCGGCGCCGGTGGCCGCCGGCATCGTGCTGCATTACCTGGTCATGCCGCTGGCGGCGTGGGTCATCGCCAAGGCGTTGCGCATGCCGCCCGATCTCACCGCCGGCATGGTGCTGGTGGGCAGCGTCGCTTCCGGCACCGCTTCCAATGTGATGATCTATCTCTCGCGCGGCGATGTCGCGCTGTCGGTCACCATCTCTACGCTGTCGGCGCTGGTGTCGGTGTTCGCCACGCCGATGCTCACCGAGCTGTATGTGGATGCGTCGATCCACTTCGACGCGCATGCGATGCTGATGTCCATCGTGCAGATCGTGGTGGTGCCGATCGTGGTCGGCCTGGTGCTCAACATCTTCGCCGGCGGCTTCATCCGCCGTATCGAACCTTACCTGTCGCTGGTGTCGATGGTGGCGATCCTGCTGATCATCGCCGCCGTGGTGGCGGGCAGCCAGGCCAGCATCGCTTCGGTCGGGCTGGTGGTGCTGGTGGGCGTGATCCTGCACAACGGCCTGGGGCTGCTGGGCGGTTATTGGGGTGGCCGTTTGCTGGGTTTCGACGAGGCGATCTGCCGTACGCTGGCCATCGAGGTCGGGATGCAGAATTCCGGCCTGGCGGCGGCGCTGGGCAAGCTGTATTTCACGCCGGTGGCGGCGTTGCCGGGCGCATTGTTCTCGGTCTGGCACAACCTGTCGGGTTCGCTGCTGGCCGGTTATTGGCGCGGGCGCCCTCCGCGCGATTGACGTTGCCGCGATGTGTTGCCGCCCATGTCATGGGCGGAGAGGGCAAGAACGGGGCTGCGGCTCCGTTTTTGTTTTCGGAAAGCAATATTATTTCGATCCACTTCGATATTTCCAAAATATTTTCGCAGGGCGTATTCTTGCCGTTACCCAGCAGCTACCTTTCTTGCTTTTCAGGTCGGCCGCCAGCCCCACCAACTGCCTGGCGCGCGCTGCCGGCCAGGTTTTGGAGATGCACATGTCCCGCGTTTATTGTTCTGCCAGGCGTATCGCATTGGTTGTGCTTGTTTGCCTGTTACCGCTGCCGGGCCTGGCAGCGCCGGATGGCGATGGCCCGGTGAGGATCGTGCTGGTCGGTTTTTCCGGCGCCTTGAGCGGCGTGTCGGAGACGTTCGGCAAAAGCATGGCCAATGCCGCCGATATGGCGCTGGGCGAGATCAATCGCCAGCAAATCAGGATCGGCAACCAGCGCGTCTTTTTCCGCCTGTTGCGCCAGGATGACCGCAACGATCCCGAGACCGCCGTGGCGGTCGCCAGGCAATTGCTGCAGGCCAGGGTGGTGGCGGTGATCGGCACCTCCAACTCCACCACCGCGCAAGCCGTTGCCAAGATCTATTCCGATGCCGGCGTGCCCATGCTGACGCCGGCGGCGAGCGCGGCGTCCTTGAGCGAGCAGGGCAACCTCGGGTTTTTCCGCATGGTCGGGCGCGACGACCATGCGGCCGCCAACCTGGTCGATTATGCGGCGCGGACCATGGGGATCCGCCGTCTCGGGGTGGTGGATAACGGCTCCATGTTTGGCGTCGGCCTGGCCGCCAGCGTCATCGAGCATGCGCGCCAGGAGGGCATCACGGTGGTCGGACGCGAACGCGTCAGCTATACCAGCGACTTGCGGCAGGTGATCCGCGACATGAAGCGGCGCGGCGCCGAGGCTTTGTTCTTCGGCGGCTACAGCGCACAGTCGGTATTGTTGACCCAGCTGATCCACCAGGAAGGCGGCGGCATGCGGCTCTTGCTGGCTTCCAGCGGCGTGGCCGGGGCCACTTATCTGATCGCCGCGCGCTCGGCGGCCAACGGCGTGGTGGCCATCGAGTCCGGCATGCCGACCCAGGAAATGCCGGGCTGGCGGCATTTCGAGGCAGAGTATCACCAGCGCTTCGGCCTCAATATCTACGGCACGACGCCGTTCGCCTACGACGCCGCGCAGGTGCTGGTGGCGGCGATGCGCCAGTCCAACAGCCTCAATCCGCGCACGCTGATCGAGACGTTGCACAAGATCGTCTTCAAGGGAATGACGGGGACGGTGGCGTTCGAGGCCGACGGCGATCCGCGCACCCCCGTCTTCACGGTCTACGAGGGACGGGAGCAGCGCTGGATGGCGTTGAAGACATATGAGGGCTACCCGGCCGCCGTCGCCAAAATATCGGCCGATGCAATGGAGACGCCCGCCGCCAATCCCGACGCCAGGAAGTCCTACCATGTCGGCGCCGCATCGGATAAGCCGATCCCCGAGCCGCGCCATTGAAAGGATGTACATGAAGAAACGGGATTTCCTGCGCACCGCCGCGTCGGCGCTGGCGGCCACAGCCGCCGCACCGGCCATGGCCGGCGGCAAGCGGACGCCGGCCGGCCCGGTGCTGCTGACGGTCACCGGCGAGATTACCGCGCCCAACCGCGGCCCCATCGATCCGGCGCTGGACCGGATGATGCACAAGCAGAAGCTGGAATTCGACAAGGCCCGCACCTTCGACTTCGCCGCGCTGGCGGCGCTGCCGGCGGTCGACATCCGCCCCACGCTGGAATACGACGGCAAGCGCCATGCGCTGCGCGGCCCGTTGCTGGCCGAGGTGATGCGTGCGGCCGGCGCCGACCCGAATGCGGAAGGCTACGTCCTGCGCGCCATCGATGGCTATGCCGTGATGGTGCCGCGCGAGGATGCCTTGAAGTACCGTTTCATCGTCGCCACCCATCTGGACGGCAAGCCGATGCCGCTGGGCGGGCTGGGGCCGCTGTGGGCGGTGTATGAGGCCGACCGTTTTCCCGAGATGGCCGCGCGTCCGGTGACGGAGCGCTTCGGCCTGTGCCCCTGGGGCATCTATCACATCGCCGTGCGCAAGAACGCCAAGGGCTGAGCGCGGCGCGCCGGCGCTTTGCCGCCCCCATTTCTGAGAATCCTGCCGCGGCGGCTGCCGTCGGTAGCGCCAAGTTTGCTACCATCTGCGTTTCTTCTTCCATTTCCGATTGCCCTTCGCGGGCCGATTTCCCCATGAGCAAGTTCTGGAGTCCCATCGTCAGTCGCCTGACGCCTTATACGCCGGGCGAGCAGCCCAGGATCGCCAACCTGGTCAAGCTCAATACCAACGAGAACCCCTACGGGCCGTCGCCGCGCGCGCTCGAGGCGATCGCGCGCGAAGTGGGCGACAGCCTGCGCCTGTATCCCAATCCCGATGCCGAGCCGCTCAAGCTGGCCATCGCCCGTCGCCATGCCGCCGATGGCATCACGGCGCGCGAAGTGTTTGTCGGCAACGGCTCCGACGAAGTGCTGGCGCATGCCTTCCATGCGCTGCTCCAGCATGGCAAGCCGATCCTGTTCCCGGACATCACTTACAGCTTCTATCCGACCTACTCCGGCCTGTACCAGGTCGAATACCGGGCGGTGCCGCTGGCCGACGACTTCACGCTGCGCGCCGACGACTATCTCGGCCACGGCGACGCCATCGGCGGCATCATCTTCCCCAATCCGAACGCTCCCACCGGCTGCCTGTTGCCGCTGGCCGAGGTCGAGCGCATCGTGCGGGGCAACCCGCAACGCGTGGTGGTGGTGGATGAGGCCTACATCGATTTCGGCGGCGACAGCGCGATCCCGCTGGTGCGGCGTTATCCCAACCTGCTGGTGGTGCAGACGCTGTCCAAGTCGCGCTCGCTGGCCGGCATGCGGGTCGGTTTTGCCATCGGCCATGCCGACCTGATCGATGCGCTGGAGCGGGTGAAGAACAGCTTCAACTCCTATCCGCTGGACCGCCCGGCGATCGCCGGCGCCACTGCCGCCATCGAGGATGAGGAATATTTCAGGAAGACTTGCGGCATGGTCATCGCCAGCCGCGAGAAGCTGGTCGCCTCGCTGGCGCAGCTCGGTTTCGAGGTGCTGCCCTCGGCCGCCAACTTCGTGTTCGCGCGCCATCCGCGGCACGACGCGGCGCAACTGGCGGCGTCCCTGCGCGGCGACGGCATCATCGTGCGCCACTTCGGCAGCGCGCGCATCAGCCAGTTCCTGCGCATCACCATCGGCACCGACGAGGCTTGCGGCACGCTGGTGGCTGCTTTGCAGCGCCACCTTTCCTGAGACGCCCTGGTTTAATCCCGTTTTACTTTGCCAGCGGCCGCTGCCGCCATGCGATCAGCGCGCCCGCCAGCAGCGTCAACGCCGAGAACATCAGCCCGCGTTGCAATCCGCCCGCGCCATCGGCGATCCAGCCGACGATGGTGGGGCCGACGATCTGCCCTGCGGCGAAGATGATGGTGAAGGCGCTGATGCCGGCCGGCCAGTCGGCCTGCGGCAGGTTGTGCCGCACCATCGCGGTGGTGGAGGCCACCGCCGACAGGAAGCAGGCGCCGAACAGGATGCCCGAGGCGAACACCGCCGCCGCTTGGCCGGTGAGGGCCGGGATCAGCGTGGCCACGCATAGCAGCGCGTTGAGGATGGCCAGTGACTGGCCGCCGCGGAAGCGGTCCAGCATGCGCGCCCAGATGCGCGACGAGGCGAAGGTGGCGACCCCCAGCAGCGTGAAGAACAGCGTGATGCGCTGGGGCGCCATGCCTTGTTCCTTGAGCAGCGCGATGACGAAGGTCATGTAGCCGATATAGCCGAGCCCGAAAAACAAATATCCAGCCAGGCCGAAGATCAGGCTGCGCGGCGTGAAGCTGCCGCCTGCCGACGCCTGCGCGGCGGGCGCCGGGATATGGCGCGCCGGCAGCGACATGAATACGCTGGCCACCAGCGCCAGCGCGCCCAGCAGCAGCCAGGCCCATTGCCAGGGATGCGCCGCGCCGTGTGCGGCGGCCGCTTGCATGACTACCGGCACCGTCAGCGAGGCCACGGCGATACCGATGCCGGTGCCGCCGTAATACAGCCCCAGCAGCAATCCCGCGCGTTGTGGGTGCAATGCCGCCAGGCGGCTGACCAGCAAGCCGCCGGCGACGAAGAGGAAGGCGCTGGTGATGCCGGTGGCCACACGCAGCGCGAGTTGCGCGGCGGTGTCGGTGGCGAAACCGGGGACGAAGGTCAGCAATGCGGTAGCGAAGGCGCCGCCGATCAGCACGCGATGCGCCATGTAGCGCCGCATCAGCCATGGCGTGATGAGCGCGCCCAGCAGGTAGCCCAGCGCGTTGCCGGTATTCATGCCGCCGGCGACCAGGTAAGGCCAGCCGAGGTCGGCGCGCATCGGCGCCAGCAGCAGCGCGTAGGAAAAGCGCGCCACGCCCAGGGCGATGGCGGTGCCCAGCGACAAGGCCAGCGCGGTCAGGATGGGATGGCGCAGGATGAAGTCGTGCGGGGCGGGGGCGGTGGTGGCGGACATGGGCTGGCGTCTCCGAAGCCTGCGGCCTCATTTTATGTGCGCCAAGTTTAGCCCAAATGGGGCCGGCGCCGCTTTGCCGATGCAGTTGCTTATGCGGCCGCGCGGCTGCTTTCGACGTCGATTTCTGCGACTACCTGGAGGCAGGCTGCAACGACCAGCGGGTCGAGGCGGGTTCCGCTCTGGCGGCGGATCTCGTCGAGCGCCACGGCCATGCCCAGCGATTTGCGGTAAGGGCGGTCGGCCGAGATCGATTCGACGATGTCGGACACCGTCAGGATGCGCGACTCCAGCGCAATGGACTCCGCCGTGACGCCGCGCGGATAGCCGCTGCCGTCGAGATATTCATGATGGCACCAGACAATCTCGGCCAGGTTGAAGGGGAAGCTGATTTGCTTGAGGATGTCGTAGCCGGCCTGCACATGCGTCTTGAGCAGCGCGTATTCCTCGTCGGTGATGCGGCCGGGTTTGGTCAGCAGCGCCAGCGGTATCCTGGCCTTGCCGATGTCGTGCACTTGCGCCGCCATATGCAGGATGTCGATGCGCTCGCGCGGCAGGCCGAGGCGTTCGGCGATCTTCACGCATAGCGTGGCGGTGCGGTCTTCGTGGCTCGGCGTATAGCCGTCGGTGAGCCGATGCATGGCGACCAGCGCGTCGATGATTTCCTGGTAGATCGGGTTCTGGCGTGGGTTTGAGTCTGAGTCTGGCATGCGATTCCTGCGACATCGCAGCGCGCCGGCCGGAAGCGGTTGCTCCGGATGTCGGATAATAGCGGCTGCAATCCCGAGGCAGTTTACCTTCACGATGTATCAATGACAACCAAGCTTTCCACTTCACACGCGGGCCTGCCGACGATTCGCAGCCGCCAGATCGCCATTTTGCTGTTCTTCCTGTTGCTGGGCATGGTGTACGCCAGTTGGGCCGCGCGCATCCCGTCCATCCGCGACATCCTGCAGCTCGACGCCGCCACGCTGTCGCTGGTGCTGCTGTGCGGCGGCATCGGCGCGGTGGGTTCGTTCCCGCTGGCGGCCTGGCTGACCGGCCATTACGGCGCGCGCCACAGCACGCTGTATGCGGGGCTGGCGCTGCTGCTGACGTTGCCGCTGCTGGCGCTGGCGCCCGGGCTGTGGACGCTGATGGCCGCCAGTGCGCTGTATGGCGCCGCGTCCAGTTGCTTCGACGTGGCCATCAATGCGCTGGGCGCGCAGGCCGAGAAGGAGGCCGGGCGTCCCATCATGTCCATGCTGCATGGCTGGTTCTGCGTGGGCACCTTCACCGGCGCGCTGGCCGCCAGCGGCGTCGCGGGCATGGGCATCGCGCCGATCTGGCATTTCCTGCTGGTGTCGGCGCTGTTCCTGGCGCCGCTGTGCATGGCCTACAACGCGCTGCCGGACGACCGTCCCGAGCACGATCCGCACCGCAAGATCTTTGCCATCCCGCACGGCCATCTGGTGGTGCTGGGCGTGATCGGTTTTTGCGGCGCCATCGTCGAAGGCTCGATCGCCGACTGGAGCGGCATCTACATGAAGGATCACATCCACGCCAGCGACGGCGGCGCGCCGCTGGCCTATGCGGGCTTCGCCGGCATGATGCTGGTCATGCGCATGGTGGGCGACCGCCTGAAGGAACGCTACCACGCGCGCCGCGTGGTAGCCGTGGGCACGCTGGCCGCCGCATGCGGCATGGGCATCGCGGTGATGGCCGAGAGCATGGCGCCCGCCATCCTCGGGTTCGCCATCGCCGGCGCCGGTGTGGCGGCGGTGTTCCCGTTCGTCTTCAGCGCCGCCGGCCGGCATGGTTCGACGGCACTGGCGGCGGTGGCCACGCTGAGCTACAGCGGCAGCCTGATCGGCCCGCCGGCGGTCGGTTTCCTGGCGCATGGCTGGGGCTTGCCGGCGGCCCTGGCGTTGATCGGCGCGCTGTGCCTGGCGATTGCCGTGTGCAGCAGCCGTGCGCAGTGGCTGGAGTAAGGGCCGGTTCAGGCCGGGCATCGAAAAGCAATAAAATGGCGATTTTGCCGATGCCCGGCATCGGCGCCGCATCGTTCATGCAATAAGGGGAAACATCATGCGCAACCTGGTTCTGCTGCCAGGCTTCATGCTTAACCGGCACCTGTGGGACGACATGCAGGACGAGCTCGCCACGCTGGGCACGCTCACCTTCGGCGACCTGGGCCAGGATATCGGCATCCAGGCCATGGCTGACGCGGTGCTGCGCCAGGCGCCGGAGAAGTTCGTCCTGTTCGGATTTTCGATGGGCGGCTTTGTGGCCCAGGCGATCGCGCTCAAGGCGCCGCAGCGGGTGCTTGGCCTGGCGTTGCTCAATACCTCGTCGCGCCCGCAGACCGAACAGGAGTCGGCCGCCACCAAGGCGCAACTGGAGATCGCCCAGCGTACGCCGTTCAAGGGCCTGACGTCGCGGGCGCTGGCTTCGTCGCTGCATCCCGCGCGCAGCGCCGAGCGCGCGCTGCTCGACCGTTTGCAGGCGATGGCGCTGTCCAATGGCAAAGAGGTGTTTTTGCGCCAGTTGCAGACGCTGCGCGACAGCAATGCCGAACAGCTGCGGCAATTGCGCTGCCCGGTGCTGGTGGTGGCCAGCGATCAGGACCGGTTGCGCACGGTGGAAGAATCGGAAGAGATGGTGCGGCAGATCGCCCAGGCGCGTTTTGAGATCGTGGCCGATTGCGGCCACATGACGCCGATGGAAAAGCCGCGTGAATTGTTTGCCCTCATCCAGGACTGGATCGCGCAATCGGGTTTGTGAGGCGGGCTTGGCGGTGCCGCAGCGAGCGGGAAGAAAAGCGAAAGGCAGCCGGCGATAAATCCGGCTGCCTTTCTTTTTTCCGGCGCGGGAGCGCGCAGGCGGCTTTGCAAGCGTGAGGCGGTTCTGGCGCCGCCTTACCTCTTGCGGGGCACGCCGGCCGCCTTGTCCGGTTCATCCAGGCCGGCGCTGCCGCGCGGGTCGGTATCGACCCGGCCTTCGCGGATATCGCTGTAGGCATGGCGGATCTCCGGCCGTTCGGCCTTGTGGCCGCTGTCTGCCGGCGCCTGGCGATCGAAGCTCTGGTCGTGCTCCTGCGGCAGGCGCGGCTTGTCGTGTTTGGGATGACGGTCTTTTCTGGTTCTGAGAAAGCTGGTCATGTTGTCCTCGCGTCAAATGTTGGGCTTGCTTCCATCGTTGCGGATTACCGTGGCGGGGCTGGCGGCAATGACGCCGCGCGCAACGCGAGGAAGCGAGCTGGTACGACCGGTTGCTCAGGAAGAAGTGCCGGACGTTACAAATTGCGCGGAAAGTAGAGGCTTCGTCCGACGGACAATTCGGACAATGGGTGTAGGAATCAGGCGGGCCGCGCAGCGAAGGCGGCCGTCGCTTGCAACCGGACTAGACTGCTTTACAGCGCCAGGCGCGCGCGGGCAGCCCGGTATTCGGCTTCCAGGCGGTCGGTCATCTCGGCCACCGAGGGGATGTCATCCATCAGACCCACGCCCTGGCCGGCGCCCCAGATATCGCGCCAGGCCTTGGCCTTGCTGTCGCCGCCGGAGCCGAAGTTCATCTTGGTCTTGTCGGCTTCCGGCAGGTTGTCCGGGTCGAGCCCGGCATTGACGATGGACTGCTTCAGGTAATTGCCGTGCACGCCGGTAAACAGGTTGGTGTACACCACATCGGCGGCGGTCGATTCGAGGATGGCCTGTCGGTATTGGTCGGAGACGTTGGCTTCCCGGGTCGCCAGCCAGCGCGAACCGATGTAGGCCAGATCGGCGCCCATGGCCTGCGCCGAGAGAATCGCGTCGCCGGTGGCGATGGCGCCCGACAGGATCAGCGGGCCATTGAAGAACTTGCGGATTTCGCCCACCAGGGCAAATGGCGACAGCACGCCGGCATGGCCGCCGGCGCCGGCGGCGACCAGGATCAGGCCGTCGACGCCGGCTTCCAGCGCCTTTTGCGCATGGCGGATCGAGATCACATCGTGCAGCACGATGCCGCCGTAGCCGTGGATGGCATCCAGCATTTCCTTGCTCGGCGCGCGCAGGCTGGAAATGATGATGGGCACGCGATGCCTGACGCAGACCTCCACATCGTGGGCCAGGCGGTCGTTCGATTGGTGCACGATCTGATTGACGGCGATGGGGCCGATGATGGCATCCGGATTGGCCGCCTGGTAGGCCGCCAGTTCCGCCTGCAATTGCGTCAGCCAGACATCGAGCTGTTCAGCCGGGCGCGCGTTGAGCGCGGGAAAGGAACCGACGATGCCGGCCTTGCACTGGGCGGCCACCAGCGCCGGGCCGCTGGCGATGAACATCGGCGAGGCGATCACCGGCAGGCGCAGGTGTTGCAGGATGGCGGGAAGCGGAGTGGGCATGACGGCGTCTCATCATTATAGGGATGCGCAGATTATAGGTCAAAAATATTACGATCGTGCTTTTATATGGCCGGATCAAATAATTTTTGCTTTTATCTGGACATTTTGTTTTGGAAACATATTATGTTTTTTATAAGGGCCGCTGACAAAGCGTCGCCAGCGGCGCTTTGCCAGCGGCTCTGGACAAGAATAATGCCGCGCACAGGCGCAGGGATGGCATGTGATTTGCATGTGCAGGCATGCCGGGTCTGCAAGCCTGGTTTGTTGCAAGCTGATCTTTCCGTGGGGGATATATGAATGCCTTTCTGATCGTGGCCGCCATCGGCGGCGGGTTGATCGCGGCGGCCGTGCTGCACAGCCGCCACCTGCGGGCGCGCCTGAAGCACATCCGCACGCGCAGTCGCTATCAATAGTGATTTTTCGCCAGCAAGCCGCCAGCCCGGCGGCGCCACCGGCCGCCATGGCGCGCGCCGGGAGGGTACGCTTCGGCTGCAAATCCGCCGCTACCACGCGTAGCGCAGGCCGGCGGTGATCGTGTGCGCGCTGTCGTTCTTGGCCACCGTGGCGTCGTAGCTGAGGAAGACATGCATCCGCGCGCTGCTGGCGTAGGCGATGCTCGCGCCCAGCAGCGCCGCATCGCGCCAACCTTGTGCGCCTTGCACGGCAAAGCGCTGGCCGGTCGCATCGCCGACAAAGACGGCCTGGAACTGCGGCGTCCGGTCTTTGAATTCATGTAGCCAGCGCGCCTTGCCGGCCAGCGTCAGCTTGCCTTGGGCCAGCGCGAAATCTTTCGTCAGCGCGGCCCCCAGGCCCGAGCGCAGGCTTTGCGTGACGGCGCTGTCGGCATTGAGCCCGATCTCGCCGGCGCCGTTTTCGGTGAAGCCCGGTTCGCGTTGCCGGATGTAGCCCAGCGACGCCAGCGGTTGCCATGCCAGACTGTCCGACAAGGGCAGGCGATATCCGGTTTCCAGATACAGGTTGACATGGCGGCCGGTGTAATTGCTGGTGGCCTGCGTATCGGCGCCGGCGAAATCGATGTCGCGCCGCACCGCATTCCTTTGCCAGCCGGCGCTGAGGATCGCATCCGCGTAAAAATGCTCGCGCTGGTAACTGCTGTACAGGCCGAACTGGTAGCTGTCGGTTTTGGCATACGCGTTGTGGGCCGAGAAATTGCCGCGCATCTGCGAGACGTCGATGCCCGCGCCGAGCAGCCAGTCGCGGCTGATCCAGCGATCCATGCCGACTGCCAGGCCGTCGATGTCGTAATCCACGCCGGTGACGTTGGCGCTGCTGAGCTGGCCGCTGGTGTAATACGGCCGCGCCCACAAGGCGGTGTCGCGCTCCATGCCGTTGGCCGCGGCATACGGCGGCGGGCCGGCCAGGCGCTGGCTCAGCGCGCGCGCAAACATCTCGCTCTGGCGCAGGTTCAGGCCGGCCAGCGTGGCATGCACGTCGCCGCCGCTCAGGTTGTTGAACGAGTCTTGCGCCTGCGCGGCCGACATGACGACCAGTTGGTCGAGGGTCGCGGCCATGCCGCCGGCCTTGGCGTTGGCATCGAGCGAATCCGCCAGCGCCTTGGTGTTGTCGGTCGTCGCCACCTCGGCGAAGCTGACGTTGTTGCGCTGGTAGCCGATGAAGACGTTGTTGTTGCCGGCATCGTTGAACACCGTGGAATCGATGAATGCGGATGGCGAGTACACGCTGAAGCTGCCGCTGACGCAGCCGCCGGCGCACACGCCGGTGGTCTGGATGATTTCCTGCTGCTGCCAGTTGTCGTAATTGCCGGGCTTGAAATTGGCGGTGACTTGCCCGCCTTGAAGGCTGACCGTGCCGTTGACGATCAGTTTGCCGGCCGAGGTCGGCGTGATATCGGTGGCCAGCGTGCCGGAACTCTGGTTGGTGTAATTGCCGGTGATGGTCAGCGCTCCCGTGCCGTCGCCCGCGCCCGGATGCACGGTGCCGTTGTTGGACAGGTTGCCGGCCACCGTGCCGGTGCCGGAGAGCACGCCCACGACCGTGCCGGCGACGGCGCCCGTGGCGCTGCCGGCGACCAAGGTGGTGCCGCCCGGCGTGGTCAGCGTTCCGGCGTCGGCGATATATACCGGGCTGGTCAGCACGCTGTCGAGCGTCAGCGTGCCGCTCTGGATCAGCGTGTTGTTGAAGCTGGCATCGGTGGTCCAGTTCCAGGCCGTGCCGCGCATGGTCAGCGTGTTGAAATTGCGGAACGCGTTATCGACCGTGCCGGAACCTTCCAGATAGATATTGCTGTTGCCTTTGCCGCCGTCGGCGGCGCCGACGATGGCCGAGCCGGTCTGCAGGATCAGCGAATTGTTGCCGCCGTTGCTGAACTGGATCGCGGTATCGCCGTTGACGCCGCCGTGCCCTTCCAGATAGCCGGCATTGGTGACGGTGTCGCTGCCGTTGAGCCCGCGTATCGCATAGGCCTGGTCGCTGATGATCTGGCCGCCGGCCTGGTTCACGATGGATGAGGTGAACGTCGTGCTCACGGTATTCATGAAGACGCCTTCCGAACCGTTGCCCTGTACGTGGATGGTGCCGCTGTTGACCAGGCTGTTGGCATTGCCTTGCGCGTACACGCCGGTCGATGAAGAGCCGGCGGTGGTGATGGTGCCGCTGTTGACGACGGCATTGTTGCCGCCGACGATGTGGATGGCGTCGGAGCTGCTGTTTTGCGTCGTGATCGTGCCGGCGTTGACGATGCTGTTGCCGACCCCGCCGCCGCCCGCGGCGGACGTGCCGATGCTGATGCCGTAAATGCCGGTGCCGGTGGCCTGGATGCTGCCGTTGTTGGTGATCACATTATTGTTGGACAGCGCGGATATGACGGCCTTCAGTCCGCTGCCGGAACCGGCCGCGGTGATGATCGTGCCGTTGTTGACGACGCTGCTGGCGCCGACGATCTGTATCCCCATCCTGCCGAAACGCAGCGTCTCGGTCGGCAGCATGCTCGCGACATTGACGCTGACATTGCTGCTGCCGGAAGCGGCAATGACGCTGGCAGCGGTAGTGGTGGTCGCCGAGCCGATGCAGGTGACGGTCGCGCCGGAGGCGGGGGCGGTATTGTCGCAGGCGGCCCAGGCGCTGCCTGCGGTCAGGCCGGCCAGGCCGAAGGCGGAACGGGACAGGGTGAGGGAAATGGCGCGGTACAGAATTGTGCGGCCCGGCTGCTTTGGCTGGTACGGCATGACGACTCCCCCATGTGATGAAAGATGCGATGCAGTATGGCTAGGCGATGCGGTGATCGCGATAAAGATGAGCGATATGAGTAGGGAGTATGACGATAGTTCCGGGATGGAATCTCACAAATGACGGCAAGAACCGGCCGCCGCATGCGGCCTGTCAGCGCGTAGCGCGCAAAGCGATCCGCAGGGGGCGGCGAAGCGCCGCAGCAATGGCAGTCCGGTTTTTTCCGCGTACGCGCTTGGGATGCGCGCCGCTGATGTGATGCCGCCTATTTTCGCTTTGCAGCAATCGCGTTGCCGGCCCGGCTGGTCGCCTTGCGGCCGAGCTGCTGCGAAATGAATTGGCCGGCGTCCACCACGATGTCGAGATCGATGCCGGTGTCGATGCCCAGTCCTTGCATCATGTACAACACGTCTTCCGACGCCACGTTGCCGGTCGCGCCTTTGGCGTATGGGCAACCGCCCAGGCCGGCGACGGATGAGTGATAAATCGTGATGCCGACTTCCAGGCTGGCGTAGATGTTGGCCAGCGCCTGGCCGTAGGTGTCGTGGAAGTGGCCGGACAGGCCTTCGATATGGAATTCGCGGATCGCCGTTTCCATCACCGGCCGTACCTTGTCGGGCGTGGCCACGCCGATGGTGTCGGCGATGTCGATCTCGTCGCAGCCCAGTTCGCGGAAGCGGCGCACCACATCGGCCACCGCATCCAGCGGCACCTCGCCCTGGTAGGGGCAACCGAAGGCGCAACTGACGGCCGCGCGCAGGCGCTTGCGGTGCTGCTTGGCGGCGGCGGCGACTTCGCGGAAGCGCTCGATCGATTCGGCGATCGAGCAGTTGATGTTCTTTTGCGAAAACGCCTCGGACGCCGCGCCGAAGATCACCACCTCATCCACGCCGGCTTCCAGCGCCGCCTCGAAGCCCTTCATGTTGGGCACCAGCGCCGAATACACCACGCCGGGTTTGCGCGTGATGCCATGCATCACTTCGCCCGAGGTCGCCATCTGCGGCACCCACTTGGGCGAGACGAAGGAGGCTGCCTCGACATTGGGAAAGCCGGCCGCGGTAAGCCGGTTCACCAGCTCGATCTTCACCTCGGCGGAGATGGTTTCCTTCTCGTTCTGCAAGCCGTCGCGCGGACCGACTTCGACGATTTTTACTTTTTTCGGCAGGCTCATGTTGCGTGTCTCCTCTTGTTTCTTGTCTCTTTTATGGCCGGCGATGCGATGGCATCAGGCGGCGTCGGGTACGGGTTCCAGCTTGACGTCGGCGACCAGGCCGCCGGTCATCTTTTCCAACTGGGCGGCGGTCAGGTTGAACACCGCGTGCGGATGGCCGGCCGCCGCCCACACGCTGGGGTAAAGGAACAGGTCGCGATCGATCAGCATCACCGGCTTGACCACATGGCCGACCGGGCACACGCCGCCGATCGCATAGCCGGTGCTGTCGCGCACGAACCTGGCATCGGCCTTGCCCAGGGGCCCCACCAGCGCGGTCACCTTGGCTTCGTCGACGCGGTTGCTGCCGCTGGCGATCACCAGCACCGGCGCATCGTCGGTCACGCGCCGGAAGATGATCGACTTGGCGATTTCCGACACGCTGCAGCCCAGGCCGGCGGCGGCTTCGGCCGAGGTGCGGCCGGTCGCCGGCAGCATCACCACCGGCTTGTCATGCTCGAGTTGGGCCAGCAGGTCGGCCACGCGTTGGGCGGAAGAGGGCAGGGCAGTGCTATCGGCGGTCTGGGTCATGGCGTGGCGGGGAATGAAAACTGATCCGACATGATAGCAGCGGCGCGCATGTCCGTTTGGGCGGCCATCGGTTCAGGCGTCCAGCAAAAAGATTCCGTCGCTGCGCGCCGCGCCCGCGCGTTGCAGCTGCGCGGCGACCCAGTGCGCCAGCGCATCGTCGTCCATGTGCATGAAGCGTTCATTGGCGATGCGCAGCAAGGGGATTTCGCGCATCAGCGCCGGCAGGTCGGCCAGCGCGATGCGCTGCCGCTCCAGCAACAGGAACTTCACCAGCACCTTGATGCCGTTCTGGGCATTGCGCAGCGGATCGGCTTGCAGGTAATCGAGGCGCGAGAAGGCCTTCTCCAGCGCATCGTCCACCTCCGAAAAGGGCGCGCCATGCCCGGGAATGACCAGCTTCGCCTCCAGCGTGCGGATCAGCTCCAGCGTGGCGCGCGCTTCGGCGAAACCCGATTCCCCGTCCAGCTCGGGAAAGATGATGCCGAAGCCGTTGCGCCACAAGGCGTCGGCCGAAATCAGGATGCCTTCCTGCGCGCAGTAGAAAACCAGCGAATGCGGATCGTGGCCGGGCGCGGCCAGCGCCTGCCAGTCGAGGTCGCCCAGGCGCAGCACATCGCCGGCGCGCACCGTATCGTTGAAACCGAAGCGCGCGCAGCGCTGGCCGGTGGCGCGGTAGCTCAGCGCTTCTTCATCCCAGGCGCCGACCTTTTGCGCCTCTGCCGCCGGGATGGCGGTGCGGCAGCCATAGGCATCCTGCAAGGCGGCATTGCCGCCGCAATGGTCGGAATGCAGGTGGGTGTTGAGCAGCAGGTCGAGCTTGTCGCGCCCGCGCTGGTGCAGCACATGGCGCACCAGCGTCAGCGTCTGTTCCGCGTGCGAGACATAGCCGCTGTCGATCAGCGCCACCTCGTCCCGCCCGAACAGCAGCACATTGTTGGACGACAGCCAGCCGCGTTCCAGCACATGGATCGACGGCGGCACATGCAGGGCCGGTGCGTTCATCGCCGGCGCCTATGCGATTTTGAATTCGAGCAGTTGCACGCCCTCGGCGACCTGGTCGCCCACCGCGTACAGCATGTCTTCGACGGTGCCGCCGGCGGGCGCGGCGATGGTGTGTTCCATCTTCATCGCCTCCATGATCAGCAGCGGCGCGCCCTTTTCAACGATGCTGCCCTTCTGCGCCAGGATCGCCACGATCTTGCCCGGCATGGGCGCGGTCAGGCGGCCGCCTTCGGCTTCGCTGTGCCCGGCATGCGCCATCGGATCGGCATGGCGCAGGCTGGATTGCGCGCGGCCGTCGAACACATGCAGCAGTTCGCCTTCGCGCACCACCTCGGCCTGCAACATGCGGCCGTCGAGCGACAGGCGCAGGGTATCGCCGCCGGCGGATTCGATGCGCATGGCATGGGCGTTGCCATTGGCCAGCAGGCGCCAGCCGCTGCCGTCGCCCGCGTATTCCAGTTGCAGTGTCGCCGGGCCGGACTGGTCGCTCAATTGCAGCGTGCGCAGCAGCTTGCCGTTGAGCCGCCAGCCATGCGTCGACGACCATGGGTTTGCAGCGTCGATCGCTTGCGTTTCGTCCTGCAGCAGCGCAGCGGCGGCCAGCGCCAGCGTGTCGATGGATGCCGCTGCGGGCGGCGGGAACAGCGTGTCGTGATGACGTTCGATCAGGCCGGTATCGAGGTCGGCCTGCGCGAACGCGGCGCCGGCAACCAGGCGCTGCAGGAAACCGATGTTGGTCGCCAGGCCAACCACCTGGTATTGCGCCAGTGCGCGCGACATATTGCGCAGTGCGGCTTCGCGGTCGGCGCCCCAGACGATGAGCTTGGCGATCATCGGATCGTAGAAGGGCGAGATGGCGTCGCCTTCGCGCACGCCGGAGTCGATGCGCACGGCGGCCGGTTGCGCTGCGCCCGCTTCATGCAAACGGAACTCGACGGCGCCTGCCGTGCGCATGCGCGCCAGCGTGCCGATCGAAGGGAGGAATCCCTTTTCCGGATTTTCGGCATAGATGCGCGCCTCGATCGCATGGCCGTCAATGCGCAACTGCTCCTGCCCCAGTGGCAGCGCTTCACCGGACGCCACGCGCAATTGCCATTCGACCAGGTCCTGGCCGGTGATCATTTCGGTGACCGGGTGCTCGACCTGCAGCCGCGTATTCATCTCCATGAAGTAGAAACTGCCATCTTGATTGGCGATGAATTCCACCGTGCCCGCGCCCACATAGCCGACCGCCCGCGCGGCGGCGACAGCGGCGTCGCCCATGGCGGCGCGCCGTTCGGCGGTCATGCCGGGCGCCGGCGCTTCTTCCAGCACCTTCTGGTGGCGCCGCTGCACCGAGCAGTCGCGCTCGAACAGGTAGACGCAGTTGCCGTGGGTGTCGGCGAACACCTGGATCTCGATATGGCGCGGCCGCGTCAGGTATTTCTCCACCAGCACGCGGTCGTCGCCGAAGCTGGAAATCGCCTCGCGCTTGCAGGACGCCAGCGCGGCCTCGAAGTCTGCCGAACGCTCGACCACGCGCATGCCCTTGCCGCCGCCGCCGGCGCTGGCCTTCAACAGCACCGGGTAGCCGATGCGGTCGGCCTCGGCGCGCAGGAAAGCGCCTTCCTGGCGCTCGCCGTGGTAGCCCGGCACCAGCGGCACCGCGGCCTTTTCCATCAGCGCCTTGGCGGCCGACTTGGAACCCATCGCGCGGATCGCCGAAGCCGGCGGGCCGATGAAGACCAGGCCGGCATCGGCGCAGGCCTGCGCGAATTCCGCATTTTCCGACAGGAAGCCGTAGCCGGGATGGATGGCCTGCGCGCCGGTGGCCAGCGCGGCGGCGATGATCTTGTCGCCGCACAGGTAGCTTTCCTTGGCCGGCGCCGGGCCCAGGCGCACGCTTTCGTCGCAGCTTTGCACGTGCTTGGCGCGGGCGTCGGCGTCCGAGTACACCGCTACCGTGGCGATGCCGAGGCGGCGCGCGGTGGCCGCCACGCGGCAGGCGATTTCGCCGCGGTTGGCGATCAGGATCTTGTTGAACATGGGGTCTCCTCCGTGGGCGCGGTTCAGATGCGGAACACGCCGAATTTGGTTTCTTCGATAGGCGCATTGAGCGCCGCCGACAGGCCCAGCGCCAGCACCGTGCGAGTGTCGGCCGGATCGATCACGCCGTCGTCCCACAGCCGCGCCGAGGCGTAGTAGGGGTGGCCCTGCGTTTCATATTGGGCGCGGATCGGTTCCTTGAATGCGGCCTCTTCTTGCGCGCTCCAGCTGCCGCCGCGCGCTTCGATGCCGTCGCGCTTGACGGTGGCCAGCACGCTGGCGGCCTGTTCGCCGCCCATCACCGAGATGCGCGCATTGGGCCACATCCACAAAAAGCGCGGCGAGAACGCGCGTCCGCACATGCCGTAATTGCCGGCGCCGAAGCTGCCGCCGATGATCACCGTCAGCTTGGGCACGGCGGCGGTCGACACCGCCGTCACCATCTTGGCGCCGTGGCGGGCGATGCCTTCGTTCTCGACCTTCTTGCCGACCATGAAGCCGGTGATGTTCTGCAGGAAGATCAGCGGGGTCTTGCGTTGGCAGCACAGCTCGATGAAGTGGGTGCCCTTCTCGGCCGATTCCGAAAACAGGATGCCGTTGTTGGCGACGATGCCTACCGGCATGCCATGCAAGTGGGCGAAGCCGCACACCAGCGTGGTGCCGTAGCGGGCCTTGAACTCGTCGAACTGGCTGCCGTCGACGATGCGCGCGATCACTTCGCGCACGTCGAAGGGCTTGCGGGTGTCGGTGGGGATCACGCCGTACAGTTCATGCGCCGGATACTTCGGCGCGACGCTCTCGCGCAGCGCCAGTTGCTGCGGTTTCTTGCGGTTGAAGTTGCCGACGATGCCGCGCGCGATCGACAGCGCATGCAGGTCGTCTTGCGCCAGGTGGTCGGCCACGCCGGACAGGCGCGTGTGCACGTCGCCGCCGCCCAGTTCCTCGGCCGTGACCACTTCGCCGGTGGCGGCCTTCACCAGCGGCGGGCCGGCCAGGAAGATGGTGGCCTGTTCCTTGACGATGATGGATTCGTCGCTCATGGCCGGCACGTAGGCGCCGCCCGCCGTGCACGATCCCATCACCACCGCGATCTGCGGGATGCCCTTGGCCGACAGGTTGGCCTGGTTGAAGAAGATGCGGCCGAAGTGGTCGCGGTCGGGAAAGACCTCGTCCTGGTTGGGCAGGTTGGCGCCGCCGCTGTCGACCAGGTAGATGCAGGGCAGGTGGTTGAACTCGGCGATCTCCTGCGCGCGCAAATGCTTCTTGGCGGTCATCGGGTAGTAGGTGCCGCCCTTGACCGTGGCATCGTTGCACACGATCAGGCATTCCTGTCCGGCCACGCGGCCGATGCCGGTGATGATGCCGGCCGAGGGCGCGGCGTCTTTCAGGTTGCCGTCGCGGTCTTTCTCACGGTACATGCCGTAGGCCGCCAGTTGCGAGAGTTCCAGGAAGGGCGTGCCGGGGTCGAGCAGCATCTGCACCCGGTCGCGCGGCAGCAGCTTGCCGCGCGCCAGGTGCTTGTCACGCGCGGCCTGGCCGCCGCCTTCGGCGATCGCCGCGACCTTTTGCTTCAGGTCGTCGACGATGCGTTGCATGGCATCGCGGTTGGCCTGGAAATCCTCGCTGCGCGGGTTGAGCTTGCTTTCGATCTGCGGCATGTCGTGTCTCTCTCTTCAGTTTTTCTGTCTGCCGGTGGCGGTCTTGTGCGGGGCTTATGGTGGGGCTTATGCGTCGCCCGGGAAGTTGCCATCGACGTAGTACCAGCGCGGCGTGCCCTCGGCGTCCGGCTGGCGCACGAAGTTGCTGATCTCGTGCATGCGGTGCGCCTTGCCGCCGACCTTGAAGCGCGCCACGAACTCCACCGTGGCTTCGTCGCTGCCGGCGACGTGGGTTTGCTTCTTGATGTCCAGGCCGATCCAGTTGACGTCGGTCTCGCCGGTCAGCTCTTCTTCCGGCAAGGTCTCGGGGAGCCAGGTCGCGCGCAGGTAGGCTTCATCGCGCAGCGCATAGGCGCTGTAGCGCGAGCGCATCAGCAGCTCGGCCGTGGCGGGAATTTCCGCACCCGAGATGAAGCGGCCGCAGCAGGTGGCGAAGGCGCCCTTGCCGCAGGGGCATGCGCTGCCCTTGGCGTGGTCTTTCTTGCCGGCCATCAGATCTTCCCGTTTGCCAGGAAGGCTTCCAGTTGCGGGTAGCGGTCGAAGCCCCAGAACGGTTCGCCGTCCACGATCACGAAGGGCGAGCCGAACACGCCTTGCTTTGCTGCTTCTTCGGTCGCCAGGCGCAGCTTGTCCTTGATCTCCTGGGTGCCCAGCGCCGCTTCCAGCGCGGCATGGTCGATGCCGAGGTCGCCGGCGATGCGCAGCACGTTGGCCGGCACGCTGATGTCGATGTCTTCGGTGAAGTAGGCGCTATAGACGGTCTGGATGAAATCGACCGCCTTCGCCGGCTGCTGCTCCTGCACCCACAGCGCGGCGCGCGCGGCGACTTGCGTGCCGATGGGGAAGTTGCCGGGTTCCTTGAAGAAGATGTTGTGGAAGCGCGCGGTGCGCCCCATGTCGTGGCGCGAGTACTCGCCCTTGACCGGGATGGTGACCAGCGAGTTGGTGCCGATGTTCTTGAAGATCGGTCCCAGCAGGATAGGATGCCAGTTGACCTGGCGGCCGTATTTCGCCGCCAGCTTGCCGATCTCGACGGCGCCGAAGTAGCCGTAGGGCGAGCTGAAGTCGAAGTAGAAGTCGATGGGCTTGCTCATGATGTTGTGTGAATATGGGAAAAAGGGTCAGAGGGTATCGGCGAACAGTTCGCGGCCGATCAGCATGCGGCGGATCTCGCTGGTGCCGGCGCCGATTTCGTAGAGCTTGGCGTCGCGCCACAGGCGGCCCACCGGATATTCGTTGATGTAGCCGTTGCCGCCCAGCGCCTGGATCGCTTCGCCGGCCATCCAGGTGGCCTTTTCGGCCGAGTACAGGATGGCGCCGGCGGCATCCTTGCGCAGCGCGCGCACCTTGTCCGGCGAAGTCGCGCGGTCGCAGGCCTGGCCCACCGCATAGACATAGGCCTTGCAGGCCATCATGGTGGAATACATGTCGGCCAGCTTGCCCTGCATCAGCTGGAATTCGCCGATGGCCTGGCCGAACTGCTTGCGGTCGTGCACGTAGGGCACCACCGCGTCCATGCAGGCCTGCATGATGCCCAGCGGGCCGCCGGAGAGCACCGTGCGTTCGAAGTCCAGGCCCGACATCAGCACGTTGACGCCGCGGCCGACGCCGCCCAGCACGTTTTCTTCCGGCACCTCGCAATCCTGGAACACCAGTTCGCCGGTGTGCGAGCCGCGCATGCCCAGCTTGTCGAGCTTTTGCGCCACCGAGAATCCCTTGCAGCCCTTTTCCACCAGGAACGCCGTCATGCCGCGCGCGCCGGCTTCCAGGTCGGTCTTGGCGTACACCACCAGCACGTCGGCGTCGGGCCCGTTGGTGATCCACATCTTGCTGCCGTTGAGCACGTAGCGCTCGCCCTTCTTGTCGGCGCGCAGCTTCATGCTGACCACATCGGAACCAGCATTCGGTTCCGACATCGCCAGCGCGCCGATGTAGTCGCCGGAGATCAGCTTGGGCAGGTATTTTTGTTTTTGCGCGTCGTTGCCGTTGCGCTTGATCTGGTTCACGCACAGGTTGGAGTGGGCGCCGTACGACAGGCCGATGGAGGCCGAGGCGCGCGAGATTTCTTCCATCGCGACGATGTGCGCCAGGTAACCCATGTTGGCGCCGCCGTATTCCTCGCTGGCGGTGATGCCCAGCACGCCGAGGTCGCCCAGTTTCTTCCACAGGTCCATCGGGAACTGGTCGCTGCGGTCGACCTCGGCGGCGCGCGGGGCGATTTCGGCGGCGGCAAAGGTGGCTACGGCCGCGCGCAGCGCATCGATGTCTTCGCCGTGGTTGAAGCTCAGTCCTGGCAGGTCGGGCATGCTTGTCTCCTCATTGTCGGTAGTCGTTTTTTCGATGCCGGTTCTGTGCCGGCGTATTGACGTTAACGTCAACTATATTGCATTCCGGTGTGCGCGCTATCTTCAGGCTGCCTTGCGGCGCGGCTTCGGCGCGCCGCTTCTTTTGCCCGCGTCTTCCAGCAGCGCGCGGCATTCATCTTCATGCGCGGCGATCTCGGCCAGCGTCAGTTCCAGGTCTTCGCGCTGGCGTTCCAGCTTGTCGCGGTGCTGTTGCAGCACGCCCAGGAAGCGCTGCAATTGCGGCTCGGTATCCTTGGGCGATTCGTACATGTCGATCAGGTCCTTGATCTCCGAGAGCGTGAAGCCGAGGCGCTTGCCGCGCAGCGTCAGTTTCAGCCGCGTGCGTTCGCGCGCCGGATAGACGCGGTTGCGGCCGCCTGCGCCTTCGCGCTTGGGATTGAGGATCCCGTGATCCTCGTAGAAGCGGATCGCCCGGGGGGTGATTCCGAACTCTTCCGCCAGTTCGCTGATAGTGTAGGTGGGCATGATGGCTCGCTCTGCGTCGAATGCGTCGAACGGGAATATTGGTTAAGCTGGCCGGGCGTATGTCGATTCCGTCTCTTTGCGCGGAACGGATGCGGCATCGAAACGTCCGGAACTGGCACTTTACGTTAACGTAAAGTATATTGTGCTCCGTCGTCCAGCGGAAAATGCAGCGAACATGACGGCCGGGGCGTTTTATTGTCCGTGCGGCAATGTCTGGCCCGTTCCGCGTTCCACTTTCTTTCGTTTCATCTTGTCAGGTATTTCATGAATGAACTTGAATCCCAGCTCGACTACGCCTTCGGCGACGCCATGCCGGAAAGCGGCCGCACCATGGAGGTGGCGCCGGGCGTGCGCTGGTTGCGCATGGGTTTGCCCTTTGCGCTGAACCACATCAACTTGTGGCTGCTGGCGGATGAAGTGGAAACGCCGCAGGGCCCGCGGCGCGGCTGGACCGTGGTCGATTGCGGCATCGCCACCGATGCGACCAGGCAGGCATGGGAAACCATCTTCGCCGAAGAGTTGAACGGCTTGCCGATCCTGCGCGTGCTGGCCACGCATTGCCATCCGGACCATGTCGGCCTGGCCGACTGGCTGTGCCGGCGCTGGCAGGCGCCGCTGCTGATGAGCGCCGGCGATTATGCGTTCGCGCGCGTCATGTCGGCGGCCCTGCCGGGCGCCGAGGGGACGGCGGCGACGCCGCATTTCCAGCGCCACGGCCTGGCCGATCCGCAGACGATCGCCACGCTGCAGGGCCGCAACAATTACTACCAGGAATTGGTGCCGGCGATGCCGCATGCCTATGCGCGGCTGCAGGATGGGCATGCCGTGCGCATCGGCGGGCGCGACTGGGAAATCATCACCGGCTTCGGCCATTCGCCGGAACATGTGTCGCTGTACTGCGGCGAATTGAACGTGCTGATTTCAGGCGACATGGTGCTGCCGCGCATCTCGACCAATGTCTCGGTATTTGCGATCGAACCGGAATCCAACCCGGTGCAGCAATTCCTGGACTCGCTGAAGAAGTACGCGCACCTGCCGGCCGACGCGCTGGTGCTGCCCTCGCACGGCAAGCCGTTCCGCGGCCTGCACACCCGCATCGCCCAGCTCGACGAACATCATCGACTGCGTCTGGCCGAAGTGCTGGAAGCGTGCGCCACGCCGCAGACCGGGGTGGATATCCTGCCGGTGCTGTTCAAGCGCGCGCTGGATACGCACCAGCTTTCGTTCGCCCTGGGCGAGGCGGTGGCGCACTTGCACAAGCTTTGGTACGACGGTGCGTTGCGGCGGCAATTGGGTGAGGATGGGGTTTATCGTTTTGTTGCCGTCTAGTTGGGAGCGACTATTGTGAATTTATGGCGGCTTCTGGCCGATTGCTGACGATAATTATAACGACCTACTGATTCGTAATCATGTGTCGCGTTTCAGCAAGGCTCGGCAACGGGTTAGGCAGTTACGTCAGTTCAGATTCCAATAAAAAGAGCCCGCATACGCAGGCTTTTTTTATGTCCATTTGTGGAGCCTATAGCTGGCCGTCTTCTAATGGCAATGATCAATCGCGCCGTTCCTCCTCCTCCGACAGTGCATCAGCAAGCTCTAGTAACTCAGAAAACAGGCCGCGTTGCGCGCGTAATGAGGCAAGTTCTCGCAGGTCGTTCAATAGGTTATCAAAGTCCGGCTGATCCTCGATGGCTATAGCGTCGTTCCCGGCGCTCTGGAGGTCGCGGTCCAAGGACGCTTCGACTGTCGCGACGGTTACTTCAATTTCGCGTAGCAATTCCTGCCACTCTCGCACCATTTCGACGCGAACTTCAGCAGGCAACGAGCGGACAAAAAGTACAGATTGGGGAGATGACATGTGGAGAGCCTCCAAGGGAGATGTTTTTCTATACTCGTGTGGTGATGACATGGACCATCTGAACCGAATATCTCATCATCCCTATACGTCGACCCGCCTTCGCTTCCAAGTGAACCTGGAAGTCGCGATCATAGATTAAAGCGCCAGCTGCTCCATCGTGAATCGCGACAGTCAGCAAGATTGTGGGGCCGAGTCCGAGTACTGCTCCAGGATGCGGTATCGCCTGCGCGTAGTAATTTCTAGCAAAACCGTCATGACTCCATACAGTATTAGATACAGTCTGGTCTACCGCACCCGGATTGCCGACTATAGTCGCGACCTGAGCGGGGTGTGTAACCTCCACATTAACTGCAGCATTAGAATATCCTGTTCTCCGGGACAATTGAGAGATGGCCGACGTCAGCATTCCATCGAGCCCGTTGTGTGTTGTCGTTCGTTTGACCTCGATGGCCCCCTTTACGCCACCTGGGCCCTGCTCCTCAATTAAATCAGGGTCGCGCAAATTGCTGGTTCCGCCTCTTGCGCCTTGTTGGTTCACGATATCCCTAGCAGCATTGCGCCCTGCTTTGACTTCCTGCTGGTAGTAATATCCTCCGGCATGGGAATCAATCTCCTCCATATCATGCATCAGGCCCAAGACACTGTTGTGCAAGAACGGATTAAGCCCATCCGCAGCCGCGTCATTATGACCTCCATTAACCGGTTGCGAATAGTGGTTGTACGCATTCTGTAAAGCCACGATATCGGCCTGAACATGCCCATCTACGATACCGTGTTTTGCGTTATGGCGCGTCCAGATTGTTTGCGCGTTGGTTAGTTCAGCCACCGTCAATTGTGTGACTGGAGCGGAGTTCGGAATCATTCCCAACATCTCACCCGGGCCCTTCTCAACTAAGTGCCCAACCCGACCAGCCTTCTCCCCCATCAAATCCGCCTCCCTCTCCAACCCAACATCATCATTGAGGGGAATCCCCGCCTTCATTTGCATGGTCGGCCGAACCCGTCCCTGCGCCTGCTGCACAACATGCCAAGCCTCATGCGGCAAATGCTGCTCTTGACCAGGCGCTACGTGTATCTCACTCCCTTTCGCATAAGCATGGGCGTTGAGTTGTGCTGGCTGAGTGGAGTTGTAATGGACTTGCACATGATCCATGCTCATACCGGACAAGGATTCAATTCCCAACTTAAGATTGTCGGGCAAGCCAGTGTTATTCAATTTAGGAGCGTCTTGCTTAGCAAATTGTGTGGCACCCGAGTCTATCAATTTCGCTTGTGTTGATTCCTCATCTTCTACTTTTTGTGTGATTGTTGATTTCGCTTGTGGCGTGTCTTCAATCTCAACCTTTTGCAATGTGCCGTGTTTACGTGGCAAGAACTCTTCGGCCGCTACCGTTCCTGGTAAATTCATTGCGGCTGTCATAGTCTTGAATTGCATTGCTCGCCGTCCTGATTGAGCCATCTCGCTCAGAACCTGTAGCTGCTTAGCCTGAGGTCTATTGTCTACAATTCCACTATGCACGAACTGAGTGCTTTGCTTTGATGAACGATGTTCACTTTCTCCCTTAATCGGCTGTAATGGGGATGGTGCGCGCATTGTAGACCTCACATCAGAGTAGAAAGATTAATGGAGAGAATGCCAATTTAGGCCCAGCTGCTACTCCGCTCAAGTTAGTTGTGTAAATGGATTAATTTCTCGAATGTCCGTTCCTGGCCGGTAGCAGACCTTTGGTCTCGGCTTTTCCTGAGATGCTAGAGCTCGCCAGCATTGCGCAAGGCTTGAGATGCACCGATAGCCCTGCGAACCGCTTTGCCAATTTCATCATGGGTCAACCCATTTGAGATAGAACAGAGTGCCTTTAGCTCTGGTATGAGAGAGATACGAGGCGATGCTTCAATTTGAATTGCAGAGTTTTGGGTTCTTATTGAAACGTAAGTGGATTCTCGCTCAAAGTATTTGATGGTCTTTGCTTCGGAGAGTCTGAAGACTGCCCAATCTTTCGATGCAGTATAGCCACGCAAATCCCGCGTGATGTTCTTCGTATATTCCAGCAGCTTGTCACACACGGCCAAGCCCAGGACTTCCTCAGAGACGCTGGCGTCCAGTACCAAAGGATCGCCGCATTCCACGATAGAGGAAATGGCAGAAACAAAAAACTTCTTCTCTTCAAAGTAATAGAGAGCAGCACGAAGTTCTGACCCGACTTGCTCCCTTGTATCGATTAATTCTCGAACAGAACGGTCTGGTAGCACGCGTTTATTGGGCGTGGATTTCTTGAATAGTCGCTCGAACATGGTGTGCGTTAATGAGGGAATAGAGGACGTCTACTTCTGGCCGATAGCAAACGTTCTTGGACAGCCGTTGGCGGATTGCTTCCCTCTCGCTGAAAACTACTCTTTGGGATATAGCTCGCCATCGTCGCCTTGGATCTTGGCATTCAACTGAGTTGCGATTTGTTTCAACTTCTCTATAGCTGTGTTGGATGGATTCTTTGTCGACAGCTCACCCAATCTCGGGTTGTACCAGATTGAGAATGACTCGCCATTTACTGACGCAATAAAGGCGTTCTCGGAATTTCTACTGTCATTCTGAATATCTTTGTCTTGTTTTACATAGCTCCGCCACTCGGAATAAGTGATTCGTGGACCATCTTCTTCCGCCCAATGACTTTTTCTTGTGATATGGAGATCGTAGCCGGCGAGCGCGGTATTGGAGATTGCCAGCAGGAGCAGCAATAGTAGAAAACGCATGGGCTTAAGGAACAGGTCAAACCACATCCGAAAGCAATTCATCGAGCACGGATGACTAGGAAATGATTCACACTTTACGCTGATGTTGCAAATACTTAAGCCCGCCAACATATGAGCTAATGCAGTCTCAGATTCGGAGCTTATTTGAAGACCGTATATAACGCTATTGCCGCAATGACAGCGGAGAACCATTGCATGGGAATCCAGAACATCGTGTGCTTTTTCTTGAATTCGAATTGTTGACCGGTCTTGGGATCCACCAAAATCTGGCTGGGACTGCTATTAAGTCTGATTCCAAGAAACCAAACGATCGCCGACGAGACAAGCAGTGCTGTGGCAGGAAGAAGCGGATGTCCGGTATAGAACCCTTTTTCAAAGATGGCGTCCGCCGCTAGTTCGGCAGTCAAAGAAATCAGGAACGGGATGAGAATCCCTAAAAAACCTAAGCCTTGCCAGATGATTATCATATTTTATTTCCCCT
Source organism: Herbaspirillum sp. GW821-FHT09A12 (assembly GCF_059418325.1). Classification (NCBI taxonomy): domain Bacteria; kingdom Pseudomonadati; phylum Pseudomonadota; class Betaproteobacteria; order Burkholderiales; family Oxalobacteraceae; genus Herbaspirillum; species Herbaspirillum sp. GW821-FHT09A12. Next base: position 111,806 of record NZ_JBWKPR010000009.1, on the reverse strand, counting down.
TGCCAATATTATAGAACTCTTTCATTCTCGCATTTCGGGAAATTTAGTTCTTAGATACATTGCAGGCCAGGTGCCGGCGGTAGGGTAACAAATGACTGTTTTTGGCCGATTGCGGATATCTCCGGAATGAGAGAAGCCAGCTCATGCAGGATTCCAGCGTAAATTCCCGCCGGAACTCAGCCTTTAAGTTAGCCATAGATCGCGCGATAGTCGCGCAGCATGTGCTCCGACTCTCGTGCGCGCCGGATGGCGTCAGATTGCAAAAGCACAACAAGCAATTCGCTGTCGTCTTCACCGGCTTGAGCAATGCATTCGCCCATGGGTGACCATACGCCGCTTCTTCCGCACGCTTCCCAGCCCCCGGTCGTTCCGCAGTAATTGGCCGTCACTACATAGATCGTATTATCCAGTGCTCTGGCAGGCATCCAAACGGACAGCTCCTGGCGACCAACAGTTCTGCCAAAGAGTGCCGAGACCAGATAGACGTCGCAGCCATCAGCGGCAACCCGGCGAGCATGCTCGGGGAAGCCCGAGTCGTAACATATTCCAAGACCGATCTTCCATCCACCGATCAGGACGGACTTGTCTTCGCAACCGGGGGAATACCAATCCTTCTCGGAATAGAACAGGTGTTGCTTATGGTAGAAACCGATGCTTCCGTCAGCATTCGCGATGATGCTGCTTATCCTGCGTACACCGTCGATCAGCGTTGGTGCCCCGACGATGATGGTTAGCTTCAGTTCCTCTGAGATTCTCGCCAATGTTTCAAGCGAAGCATCGCCAGGCTTGATCAATGCGGCGTTGCCTGTCTCCTTGAGAAGCTGAGGTTCATATCCCGTCAAGAATTTCTCCGGGAAAACGATGAGTTGCCCCCCTTGTCTTGATGCGTCCCTGCTATATCTCTGAACCGTGGCCAGGTTGGCCTCGATATCTCCGGCAACGGATGCGACCTGCGCTACGGCGACGCGCAGAGAACTGGTCGAATCAGGACTGTCTTTTCTTTCATTGTATGTTGCCATCACATTCAAGCTCGTTTCTAAAGAGATTACGATTCCACATTTGGCCAGAAGCCGGCGTTCAAGAACAAGACTTGCCGCATCCGGTGCTGTTGCGCATGATGACTAGTACGCTCATTGGGGCGCTTTGGCCAAACTCTGTCAAGAGTACAGTTAAACCACAGCAGCGCTGAACGGCTCGGGCCATCGCGTTTGCAGACGGGGCAACGACGGCGCGTTGCGGCGGCAATTGGGCGAGGACGGGATTTATCGTTTCGTGGCCGCATAGCCTGCATCAAGTGAGCGGGCAATAAAAAACGCCGGACATGTCCGGCGTTTTTGCGTGAAGCGAAAACGGGCAGTCTGTCTTAACCGTTGGCCGCACTCTTCTTCATCTCGCGCTCTTCCTTCTGCAGCTTGGTCTTGATGCGGTTGCGCTTGAGCGGCGACAGGTATTCGACGAAGACCTTGCCCTTCAGGTGATCCATCTCATGCTGGATGCACACGGCCAGCAAGTCGTCGGCTTCCACTTCGAACGGCTTGCCGTCGGCGTCGAAGGCGCGCACCTTCACGCGCGCGGGGCGCTCGACGCCGTCGTAGATGCCGGGCACCGACAGGCAGCCTTCATCGTAGACGCGCTTTTCCTCGCTGGCCCACAGCACTTCCGGGTTGATGAATACGCGCAGCTCGCTGCCGCTGTCGGAAACGTCGATGACGATCACTTGCTCGTGCACGTCGACCTGGGTCGCGGCCAGGCCGACGCCGGGCGCGGCGTACATGGTCTCGGCCATGTCGGCGACCAGCTTCTTGATGCGCTCGTCGAACATGGTGACGGGGCTGGCCACCTTGTGCAGGCGTGGGTCGGGGTAACGGAGGATGTTGAGCTGGGCCATACGCGTGAATCTCGGCAATCGACTTGGAAATCGGGAAAGGTCTGGTACATCGTCGCTCGCCATTTTGCGAGCAACGGGAAAATTTTTATCGGGAATATCTTTTAAATAAGGCCGGATTATGCCGCTTCAAGCGCGGCAGCGGCAGAATCCCAGCCATTTCCAGCGGGATTGGCATCCGGCAAATCCGGGCGGCATGCCGGTTCCGGCTGCTATCGCCGCATGCCTTGCAGGCAACGGCCAGCTTTATTTTGATCTTCCCGAAACGATGAAAAAGTTTAGCACAGGCCTGCTGTTTTCCGCCTGTTGGGCGCTTGGCGGCGATGTTTCGGCGCTGCCTCCGCCGTCGCCTGTTGTTTCTTCGCCGCTGCCGGAATACATCTTGTCGCCGCGCCCGCGCGTGCTGGCGCCGTTGCCGCAAGCCCAACGGGTGGCCGATGACGGCGCGCGGCTGCAGGCGATGGTGCTGGATTGGGCGGCCGGCCCGTTTGCCGAGGTGACGGGGCCTGGGGCGGCGCGTGATGTCGTGCGGGATGCCGCGCAGCTATTCGTGGCCGGTCAGGTTGTGCGCATTGCCCCGGTTGGGGCGTCCGGCGCGTCCCTGGAAGAGGGCGTTTCGATCTACCGCCTTGGCCCGACGCTTGGCTCTGCCGACGGCCGTACGGCGCTGGGGCGCATGGCCTTCCGGATCGGCAGCGCCCGCATCGTCCGCCGCGATGCGGATGGCAACGCGGCCGAGGCGGTCATTGCCAGCAGCAGCCGGGAGATCGCCGCGGGCGATATCGTGCTGGATGCGCAGGCATGGCCATTGGCCGCAGCAAGACAAGAAGCCGTGCAGGCGGTGGCCGCGCGCGTGGCGCTGCAGTCCGGCGCGGAACGCATGCGCCTGGCCGCCATGGGCCAGGTGGTGGGGCTGGATCGCGGCGCGCTGGACGGCGTGCGCGCCGGCATGTGCCTGCGCGCGGCGGGATGCGACCGCACGGGCGATGTCGTCGGCCGCGTGCTGCACGCCGGCGGCCGGGCGTCGGTGGCACGGCTGGCGCACGGTACCGCTTTGCTGGCCGGGGGCGACGAAGTTTGCGTCGCGGCCTGTCCCGATTGATTTCCGATTCAACGCCTGTGTGAACGATATGAATGATTTCCCGTTTTCCCCGCAGCTCCCCGAGCTGGAGAATCCGGCCGGCCTGGAGGCATGGCTGCGCTTGACGCTGACCGACGGCGTCGGCAGCGAAACCGGCCGGCGTTTGCTGGGCGCCTTCGGCTTGCCGGGCCTGGTGCTGTGCGCCGGGCGGGCGGCATTGGAGGCACTGGTCACGCCACGCGTGGCCAATGCCTTGTGCAAGCCGCCCAGCGCAGCCATGCGCACCCACATCGATGCCACGCTTGCCTGGGCCGAGGCGCCGGGCAATGCGATCGTGACGCTGGCCGATGCGCACTATCCGCGCGCCTTGCTCAATATTCCCGACCCGCCGCTGCTGCTTTACGTGAGGGGCAACATCGCGCTGCTGGAGGCCAACGCGCTGGCGGTGGTCGGCAGCCGCAACGCCACCGCGCAGGGGCTGGCGCATGCCGAGCGCTTCTCGGAACAATTGAGCCATGCGGGCCTGGCCATCGTCTCCGGCCTGGCGCTGGGCATCGACGCCGCGGCGCATGTCGGCGGCTTGCGCGGGCCGGGTTCGACGGTGGCCGTGATCGGCACCGGCATCGACATCGACTATCCGCAACGCAACCGCGCATTGGCGCAACGCATTGCGCAAGAAGGCTGCATCGTCAGCGAGTATCCGCTGGGCATGCCGCCGCTGGCGGCCAACTTCCCGCGCCGCAATCGCCTGATTTCAGGTCTGGCGCGGGCGGTGCTGGTGGTGGAGGCGGCGGCCCAGTCGGGCTCGCTGATCACCGCGCGCATGGCGGCCGAGCAGGGGCGCGACGTGTTTGCGATCCCGGGCTCGATCCATTCGCCGCTGGCCAAGGGCTGCCATCAACTTATCCGCCAGGGCGCCAAGCTGATCGAGACCACGCAGGATATCCTGGAGGAAATGTCGCCCCGGTTCGCGATACAAGGGAAGATACAAGGGAATTCAGCGCTTGCGTCGCCTGCCTTGCCAATGCCGCGGCATGCCGTGCCGGAGGGTGTGCCCGGCGGCGACAGTGACGATGCGGCAACAACCATTGTCATGCAGGCAATGGGCCACGATCCGGTCGGCACGGATACGCTCGGCGCGCGTTGCAAACTGGATGCGGCGCAACTTTCGGCAATCTTGCTGGCGCTTGAGCTGGCGGGGCGTATCGAAGTGTTGCCGGGGGCGCGCTACCGTCGTCTGGCATAGGGACAGGTTCCGAAAAGTTTATGCAGCAGGCTCGGAAAAATCCTGCCATACTGGGGGCGTCGACTTGTGTATTCACACCCTTCGCGATAGAGTAGACCTATGTTCGATGTCCTCGTTTACTTGTACGAAACCTACTATCGCCCCGATGCCTGCCCCGAACCGGAGGCGCTGGTGAAGAAGTTGTCCGCGATAGGTTTTGAAGAAGATGAAATTTCCCAGGCGCTCGGCTGGCTGACCGACCTTGAAGTCGCCAACCACGAGTTCGCCGATTCCTACCCCCGGCAAACCTCCTTTTCCTTCGGCACGCGTATCTACGCACGCCAGGAAACCGACGTCCTCGGCACCGACGCTGTCGGTTTCATCCAGTTCCTGGAGTCGGCCAAGATGCTCGACGGCATGCAGCGCGAGATCGTCATCGAACGCGCGCTGGCCGCCGGCGAGGTGCCGATCACGCTGGAAAAGCTCAAGGTCATCGTGCTCATGGTGCTCTGGAGCCAGGGCAAGGAGCCGGATGGCCTGATGTTCGAGGAGCTTTTCCTCGACGAGGAAGACAGCGAACCGCGCCTGTTGCATTGATGCATTGCGTTGGCGGCAAGGCAATATTGCAGGCCGCCCGCAAGACGCTTCGATTCAAAACCTTGCAAATCCGCCCTCATGCAAGTCACCCCGGCAAGCCATCAGGCTTGCCGTTTTATTTGCATCACGCTTATCATTGCCCCGCGTTGGGCCAATATTGGCTACTATATAAATATCCGTTGTCCAAAAGCAACCAAAAGAGCGTCATGTATGCTGTGCCGCTCGCACGACAAGATTTGCCATGCTTTGGGCAGCATGGCGTTGTTTAAGGAACATCCGGCCCCAGATTGGCGCTGGTATTCCTGACAACGCCAGCAACCGACCTCTCTTTCGAGACCCATACCTATGAGCAAGACCCTCATCATTGCCGAGAAGCCCTCTGTCGCGAACGACATCGCGAAGACGCTCGGCGGCTTTACCAAGCACGATGAGTATTTCGAATCCGATGAATACGTCCTGTCGTCGGCCGTCGGCCACCTGCTTGAAATCGCGGTGCCCGAGGAGTACGACGTCAAGCGCGGCAAATGGAGCTTCGCCCACCTGCCGATGATCCCGCCGCACTTCGCGCTCAACCCGATCGCCAAGACTGAGTCGCGCCTGAAGGTGCTGTCCAGGCTGATCAAGCGCAAGGATGTGACCACCCTGATCAACGCCTGCGACGCGGGCCGCGAAGGTGAGCTGATCTTCCGCCTGATTGCGCAATACACCAAGGCCAAGCAGCCGGTGAAGCGCCTGTGGCTGCAGTCGATGACGCCGGGCGCGATCCGCGACGGCTTCAAGCAGCTGCGCGACGATGATGAAATGATGCCGCTGGCCAACGCCGCCCGCTGCCGCAGCGAAGCCGACTGGCTGATCGGCATCAACGGCACGCGCGCCATGACCGCCTTCAACTCCAAGGAAGGCGGCTTCTACCTGACCACCGTGGGCCGCGTGCAGACGCCGACCCTGTCGATCGTGGTCGAGCGCGAAGAGAAGATCAAGAAATTCGTCTCGCGCGACTACTGGGAAGTGCACGCCGAATTCGTCTGCGCCGCCGGCATCTACAAGGGCCGCTGGCTGGACAAGACGCACAAGAAGGACGAAGCCGATCCCGAGAAGCGTCCGGAACGCCTGTGGGCCAAGGCAGCGGCGGATTCCATCGTGGCCGCCTGCCGCGACAAGGTGGGCACGGTCACCGAGGAATCCAAGCCGACCACGCAAATGGCCCCCGGCCTGTTCGACCTCACCAGCCTGCAGCGCGAAGCCAACTCGCGCTTCGGCTTCTCGGCCAAGAACACGCTGGGCCTGGCGCAGGCGCTGTATGAAAAGCACAAGGTGCTGACCTACCCGCGTACCGATTCGCGCCACCTGCCGGAAGATTACCTCGCCACCGTCAAGGACACGATGGAGGCGCTCTCGGAGAACAACAATTACCACCAGTTCTCCAAGCAGATCTTGAAGCAAGGCTGGGTCAAGCCCAACAAGCGCATCTTCGACAACACCAAGATCAGCGACCACTTCGCCATCATCCCGACTCCCCAGGTGCCCAAGAACCTGTCGGAGCCGGAACAGAAACTGTACGACCTGGTGACGCGCCGCTTCATGGCGGTGTTCTTCCCGGCGGCCGAGTTCCAGGTGACCACGCGCTTCACCGAAGTGTCGGGCCACCAGTTCAAGAGCGAAGGCAAGGTCATGATCAATCCCGGCTGGCTGGCCATCTATGGCAAGCAGGTCGAGGAAGACGACAAGGACGGTAAGGACGGCAAGGAAGCTAGCGGCAACCTGGTTGCCGTGGCGCCGGGCGAGAAGGTCAAGACCGACAAGGTGGTCGCCACCGGCCTGGCCACCAAGCCGCCCGCGCGCTACAGCGAAGCCACGTTGTTGTCGGCCATGGAAGGCGCCGGCAAGCTGGTCGATTCCGACGAGCTGCGCGAAGCGATGGCAGGCAAGGGGCTGGGCACGCCGGCCACGCGCGCGGCCATCATCGAAGGCCTGTTGAACGAAAAGTACCTGCTGCGCGAAGGCCGCGAAATGATGCCCACCGCCAAGGCCTTCCAGCTGATGACGCTGTTGCACGGCCTGGGCGTGGATGAGCTGACCGAACCCGAACTGACCGGCGAGTGGGAACACAAGCTGGCGCAGATGGAGCGCGGCAACATCAGTCGCGAGGAGTTCATGCGCGAGATCGCGCAGATGACCCAGATCATCGTCAAGCGCGCCAAGGAATACGACAACGACACTATTCCGGGCGACTATGCGACGCTGCAGACGCCCTGCCCGAACTGCAGCGGCGTGGTCAAGGAAAACTACCGCCGCTTCGCCTGCACCAAGTGCGAGTTCTCGATGACCAAGGTGCCCGGCGGGCGCCAGTTCGAAATCACCGAAGTAGAAGAGTTGCTCAAGAACCGCACCATCGGTCCGCTGCAGGGCTTCCGCTCCAAGATGGGCCGGCCGTTCGCCGCCATCCTGAAGATTTCGCGCGACGAGGAAATCAAGAACTACAAGCTGGAGTTCGACTTCGGCCAGAATGACGGCGAAGGCGAGGGCGGCGAGCCGGTCGATTTCAGCGAGCAGACGCCGCTGGGCCCATGCCCCAAGTGCGCCTCCGGCGTCTACGAAATGGGCCTGGCCTACGTTTGCGAAAAGACCGTGGCCAAGCCCAAGGCCTGCGACTTCCGCAGCAGCCGCATCATCCTGCAGCAGGAGATCCTGCCCGAGCAGATGGCCAAGCTCCTGAACGAGGGCAAGACCGATCTGCTGCCGGGCTTCATCTCGCAGCGCACGCGCCGTCCGTTCAAGGCCTTCCTGGTGCGCGGCAAGGATGGCAAGATCAGTTTCGAGTTCGAGGAGCGCAAGGCCAAGGCGCCTGCCAAGGGCAAGGCCGCCGCTGCGGAAACCGACGATGGCGCCGATGAGGCAACGGCCAAGCCGGTGAAGAAGGCCGCGGCCGCCAAGCCTGCCGCTGCGAAAAAGCCCGCTGCGGCGAAGAAACCGCCGCTGAAGAAGGCAGTGGCGAAGAAAGTGGCCAGCGCGTAAGCATCCGCCGGCGCAACAAAAACCCCCTCGCGACGCCCATCACGAGGGGGTTTTTGTTTCCGGCCCGGCGGCGTTGCCGGTCGTAGCGGAGTGTCCGCTTGCTTACTTGTACGCCACCGTCAGCGGCGCATGGTCGGAAAAACGCTGCTCCTTGTAGATCGCGGCGCGCTTGGCCGTGGAGGCGATGCCCTTGGTCGCCACCTGATAGTCGATGCGCCACCCCACGTTATTGGCCCAGGCCTGGCCGCGGTTGCTCCACCAGGTGTAGGCCTCGCCGGTGGTGTCCGGATGCAGCAGGCGGTAGACATCGACCAGTCCCAGCTTATCGAAGATGTGGGTCATCCAGGCGCGCTCTTCCGGCAGGAAGCCCGAGTTCTTCTGGTTGCTCTTCCAGTTCTTCAGGTCGATTTCCTTGTGGGCGATGTTCCAGTCGCCGCAGATGACGATCTCGCGGCCGCTCTTTTCCAGCGCCATCAGGTGCGGCAGGAACACGTCCATGAAACGGAACTTGGCCTGCTGGCGTTCGTCGCTGGACGAGCCGGACGGGGCGTACAGCGAAATCACGGTGAGGTCGCCGAAGTCGCATTCGACATAGCGCCCCTCGTCGTCGAACTCGGTATTGCCGAAGCCGATGCGCACCGAGTCCGGCTCGCGCTTGCTGTAGACGCCCACGCCCGAATAACCCTTTTTCTGGGCATAGTGGAAGTGGCCGACATAGCCCTCGGGGGCCAGGAACTGTTCGGTCATGTCGGCGGCCTGGGCCTTCAATTCCTGGACGCAGACGAAATCGGGCGACTCCTTCTGCAGCCATTCGAAGAAGCCCTTCTTGGCTGCGGAGCGGATACCGTTGAGGTTGGCGGAGACGATGGTTGGCATGTTTTGATCCTGCAAAGTAAGGCCGGTAGCATAACCGATAGGGCGTTTCATTTAAAATACCGGTCTGATTTGGCTGCGCGCCCGGCTTGCCGATGGGCAAACATGCGTTGCGCCAGCCTTCGACTCCATTTTTCCCCGGGAATGTATCTTGAGCAACTTGAGACAGGAATTCATCGAATTCGCCGTGTCGGCCGGCGTGCTGCGCTTTGGCGAATTCGTCACCAAGGCGGGCCGCACCTCGCCTTATTTCTTCAACGCCGGCCTGTTTTCCGAAGGCGCGACGCTGGCCCAGGTGGCGCGCTTCTACGCGCAGACCCTGGCTGACGCCGGCATCGAATACGACATGCTGTTCGGCCCCGCCTACAAGGGCATCACGCTGGCCTCGGCCACCGCCGTGGCGCTGGCCGGCATGGGCCGCAATGTGCCGTTCGCCTTCAACCGCAAGGAAGCCAAGGACCACGGCGAAGGCGGCACCATCGTCGGCGCCAAGCTGCAGGGCAAGGTGGTGATCATCGACGACGTGATTTCGGCCGGCACCTCGGTGCGCGAGTCGGTCGACATGATCCGCGCCGCCGGCGCCACGCCGTGCGCGGTGCTGATCGCGCTCGACCGCATGGAGCGCTCCGGCAAGGACGGCGCGCTGTCCGAACTCTCGGCGGTGCAGGAAGTGGCGCGGGAATATGGCATGCCGGTCATCTCCATCGGCAACCTGAACGACTTGTTCGAATACATCTCCAACGGCGGCGATGCGCGGCTGGCGCAGCACAAGGATGCGGTGGCGGCGTATCGCACGCGTTACGGCGTCTGATCGGGCCGGCCTGGCCGGCCCGGGCAAGCGCCCCAAATGGAAACGGCTGCATCGGAAGATGCAGCCGTTTTTCTTGGGCGTGCCGCTGGCGGCGGGATCTTAGAGCGGACGGATGGCGCCGGCCACGTTATGCCGCTGCAGCCGGTCGTCCAGTTCGCCGAGCTGGGCCGCCACCGCGTTCTCGGTTTGCTCCACGCGCAGGCCGATGTCCTTTTGCAGGGTGTCCAGCCGTTGCGCCAGCAAGGCCTGTTGCTCGGCCTGGCGCTGGTTCAGCTGCTCCAGTTCGGTCTTCAGGTAGCCGTGCAGGTCGGTGAAGCGCGAATGCTCGGCCTGGTCGGCCAGGTGGCGCTGCGTTTCCAGCTGCTTGGTCAGGCGCCGGCTCTCCAGCAGTATGCTGGTTTGCAGCGCCAGGATATAGAGCAGGAAAAAGGCCGTCAGCACCACCGTCACGCCCAGCATGACCAGGCCCAGCGGCGCCTGGAAATCGGTGTAGATCAGCGACAGCGTGGTCGGCGCCACGAAGGCGGTCCAGTTGACGGCGGCGAAGATGGCGACCAGCGCCAGCAGAACGATGAGGAAAATAGTCCGGAATCTCATTGCAGCCTCCTGTTTTGGGTTTGTTTGCAGGCACGCAATTGCGAGTGTAGCAGGCGCAATCGCGATCGAGACCAGTCTTGTCGGACAGGCAAGATGAAGCGATTGGACTGCGCAGGGCGGGGGGATGTTCCTGCGGAGGCAACGGATGTTGCCAATCCGGACATATTTTGGGGGTGCCGGGCCGGCAGGATCAGCGCGGCACGTCGCCTTCCACCGTGGTGCGGTACAAGGTGCGGCGCAAGTGCTGCGGCGTGATGGCGGCGTAATGCTGGGTGCTGCGGTTGTCCCAGAACACCATGTCGTGCGGCTGCCATTTGTGGGTGTAGATATTCTCCGGCCGCGTGATGTGGGCGTGCAGCTCCCTGAGCAGCGCATCGCTTTCATCGCGGGGGATGCCGACGATGTGCGAGGTGAAGCCTTCGCTGACGAACAGGATCTTGCGCCCGCTCTCGGGGTGGGTGGTGACTACCGGATGCTCGACCGGCGGCACGTCGTCGATCTGCTGTTGCGTCAGTTCCGGGCGCCACGGCGAGAGCTTGCGCAGGCGCTCGTAGCGGTAGACGTAGGAGTGCACCGCGCGCTTGCCTTGCAGCAGTTTCCGGGTTTCCGCCGGCAGCGTGTCCCAGGCGTCGGCGGTGTTGGCGTACAGCGTGTCGCCGCGCTCGGCGGGCAGTTCCTGCGAATGCAGCAGCGCGCCCAGGCTGGGCTTGGGCATGTAGGAGAGATCCGAATGCCAGTCGGCGCCGGCGTCGACCAGGCCGATCGGTTTGCCGTCTTCCACCACGTTGGAGACGATCAGGATCTCGGGATGGTGCTTCAGGTGGAAACGGTTGAGCACATGCACCTGCAGCGGCCCGAAGCGGCGGCTGAATGCGATGTGCTGTTCGGGCGTGATGCGCTGGTCGCGGAACACCGCCACGCCGTGCTTGACGAAGGCGCCGCGGATGCGCGCCAGTTCGTCGTCGCTCACCGGCAGGTTGAGGTCGAGGCCGACGATTTCCACGCCCAGCGGGCCATCGAACGGGCGAATTTCAAACGATTGTAGTGCTGTAGTTTTCAGTATGGGCGTGTCCATAAACAAAGCGCGATCTCTCGTCGTGAAGTATTCAATGAACCTTCTATTACATAAGCTCACATCTGAGGTGACAAATAATTAAATCAAATATGTTTAGTCGAAAATCAATTTTCGACCGACGACTTTGCTCATGAATTTAGTTGTTACGTAACTTGCACGTGATAACCTAGATTCGCTGTTTTCATTAATTAAAATCAAAGGGGAGTTAGAGCATGCGGTTGTCAGGGGAAGACGGGAATGAAGTCACGAATATCGGCAAACTGATTCTGTACAAAAATGCACTAATTTTCGGCAATACGGCCTATCAGATTTCTAACATTAGCTCTATCTGGATCGCCGATCATAGCTATACGATCAAGCATAAGTTTCCACTATGGATTCTTGTCGTCGCTGGGATGGGAATTCTTGCCATTGTGCTGGGCATACCCAAGAATTGGCTGGCAGTCGCTGTAGGCGCAGCACTTTTGTTTGCTGCTTATCGCGGCTACAGGGCCTTCAAGCCAACGACGGCCATTTCAAAATACGCGTTGGGAATCGAATTGAATTCGGGGCGCAGCAGGATGTTTGCCGCAGAAGACCAGCAATTCGTGCAGAAGGCCGGTAAAGCATTGCTTGACGCTCTCGCAGAAAAAACCAAGAGCTCGGAGAAGATAGTGATGAATTTTGACAATAAATCCATCAATATCGAAAGCGTAATCGACTCTACGATTATCGGTGGCGATGTAAATGACAGTCTGGTGGAGAACGTCTGATGGCCAATATTCAGATCGGCAATGCCACCAACTCTGTGGTGGTAGGTGGATCGGTGAGCCATAGCTCGCTGACGAATGCCGTCGATTCCACCGTGTCAAATGGGCTGTTCGTCGAGCTTAAGCGAGCCCTGGAGAACATCGGAGATCCGAAGGAAAAAGAGACACTCTTGCAAGCGGCGTCGGATCTGGAGAAGTCAGCTAAACAAGGCGGCTATATGGAGAAATACAAGAATTTCATGCAGTTGGCAGCAAATCATATGGCGCTCATCACGCCGTTTCTGCCGGATCTTTCCAAGCTGCTTTGATAAATAAAAAACCCCCGTGTTTTTAACACGGGGGTTTTTAGCAATCTGAAGAGCTTCGAATTCGAAGCTCTTTTTTTAACCCGCCAGCTTCTTGCGCAGCAGTTCGGTCAGTTGGGCCGGGTTGGCCTTGCCGCGAGTGGCCTTCATGGCCTGGCCGATGAGGGCGTTGATGGCCTGCTCCTTGCCGGCGCGGAACTCGGCCACCGACTTTTCGTTGGCTGCCAGCACCTGCTCGACAATGGCTTCCAGCGCGCCGCTGTCGGAGATCTGCTTCAGGCCCTTGGCTTCGATGATGTCGTCGGCCAGGCTGTCCTTGCCGGACTTGGCTTCCCACATGCCGGCGAAGACTTCCTTGGCGATCTTGTTGGAGATGGTGCCGTCGGCGATGCGCTTCAACAGCAGCGCGAACTGCGCGGCGCTGACGGGGGCGTTGGCGATGTCGGTGTCTTCGCGGTTCAGCGTCGAGGCGACGTCGCCCATGAGCCAGTTGGCGGCGGACTTGGCTTGTTCGCGGCCGGCGGCAGTCACCACCGCTTCGAAATAAGCGGCCATTGCCTTCGATTGGGTCAGCACGGCGGCATCGTATTCGGGCAGCGCGTAGTCGCTGACGAAACGTTCGCGCATCGCGGCGGGCAACTCGGGCATGGTGGCGCGGACGCGCTCGATCCACTCCTGCGCGATCACCAGCGGCGGCAGGTCGGGGTCGGGGAAGTAGCGGTAATCCTGCGCGTCTTCCTTGCTGCGCATGGAACGGGTTTCCTTCTTGTCCGGATCGTACAGGCGGGTTTCCTGGACGACCGTACCGCCGTCTTCGATCAGTTCGATCTGGCGGCGCACTTCGTAGTTGATGGCGTCTTCCATGAAGCGGAACGAGTTCAGGTTCTTGATCTCGCAGCGGGTGCCGTATTCCTTCTGGCCCACCGGACGCACCGAGACGTTGGCGTCGCAGCGGAACGAGCCTTCCTGCATGTTGCCGTCGCAGATGCCCAGCCACATCACCAGCGAGTGCAGCGCCTTGGCGTAGGCCACCGCTTCGGCGGCGCTGCGCATGTCGGGCTCGGTGACGATTTCCAGGAGCGGCGTGCCGGCGCGGTTCAAGTCGATGCCGGACATGCCCTGGTAGTCTTCATGCAGCGACTTGCCGGCGTCTTCTTCCAGGTGCGCGCGCGTCAGTTGCAGGGTCTTGATCTCGCTCTTGCCGTCCTTCTCCAGCACATAGGAGATCTTGCCGCCTTGCACCACCGGGATTTCGTACTGGCTGATCTGGTAGCCCTTGGGCAGGTCGGGGTAGAAGTAGTTTTTACGGGCGAACACCGAGCGCGGCGCGATGGTGGCGCCGATCGCCAGGCCGAACTGGATGGCGCGTTCGACCGCGCCGCGGTTCAATACCGGCAGCACGCCCGGCAGCGCCAGGTCGACCGGGCTGGCCTGGGTGTTGGGTTCGGCGCCGAAGCGGGTCGGGCTGCCGCTGAAGATCTTGGATTGGGTCGAAAGCTGCGTGTGCGTTTCGAGGCCGATGACGACTTCCCACTGCATGATGTTGTCCTTGCGAATTCTGTTAGTCAGCGAGTCGCTAACCGGGCGCCGCTGGCGGCGTTGCATCTCCTTGCCGTACAGCCGTACAGCCGTACTGTCTGCGTCGCTGCGCCTTGCCACCGGCGCCCGGTTAGCGACTCTTCAATAAAAAGGCTTACGCGGGTTCGCGCAGGTGCCAGTCGGTCGCTTGCTGGAACTGGTGCGCCACGTTCAGCAGGCGGGCTTCGTCGAAATAATTGCCGATGATCTGCAGGCCGACCGGGCGCTTGCCGTTCTTGTCGCCCTGGCCAAAGCCGCAGGGGATCGACATGCCCGGCAAGCCGGCCAGGCTGGTCGACAGCGTGAAGATGTCGGCCAGGTAGTTGGCGACCGGGTCATCGGTCTTGTCGCCCAGGTCCCAGGCCACCGTCGGCGCGACCGGGCCCATGATCACGTCGCACTGGCGGTTCGGTCCTTCCAGCGCGCTCTGGAAGTCTTGCGCGATCAGGCGGCGGATCTTCTGCGCCTGCAGGTAGTAGGCATCGTAATAGCCGTGCGACAGCACGTAGGAGCCGACCAGGATGCGGCGCTTGACTTCGTCGCCGAAGCCTTCCGCGCGCGACTTCTTGTACATGTCGGCCAGGTCCTTGTAATCCGCGGCGCGGTGGCCGTAGCGCACGCCGTCGAAGCGCGACAGGTTGCTCGACGCCTCGGCCGGGGCGATCACGTAGTACACGGGAATCGACAGTTCGGTCTTGGGCAGCGAAATGTCCACCAGCGTGGCGCCCAGCTTCTCGAACTCGGCCAGCGCGGCGCGCACGGCTTGCTCCACATCGGCGGCCAGGCCGGCGCCGAAGAATTCCTTGGGCACGCCGATGCGCAGGCCCTTGAGCGTGTTGTTGAGCGCGCCATTGAAGTTTTCCCGTGGCCGCTGCATGCTGGTCGAGTCGCGCTCGTCGAAGCCGATCATGGCGTTGAGCAGCAGGCCGCAGTCTTCGGCGGTCTTGGCGATCGGGCCGCCCTGGTCGAGCGAGGAAGCGAAGGCGATCATGCCGAAGCGCGACACGCTGCCGTAGGTCGGCTTGATGCCGGTCACGCCGCACAGTGAAGCCGGTTGGCGGATCGAGCCGCCGGTGTCGGTGGCGGTGGCCGCCGGCGCCAGGCGCGCGGCCACGGCGGCGGCCGAGCCGCCCGAGGAGCCGCCCGGCACGGCAGTCTTGTCCCAGGGGTTCCTGACCGGGCCGTAGTGGGAGTTCTCGTTGCCGGAACCCATCGCGAATTCGTCGCAGTTGAGCTTGCCCAGCGTGACCGTGCCGGCCGCATTGAACTGTTCCACCACGGTTGCGTCGAAGGGGCTCACATAGTTTTCCAGCATCTTCGAGCCGGCGGTGGTGCGCCAGCCGCGGGTGACGAAAATGTCCTTGTGCGCGATCGGGATGCCGGTCAGCGGGCCGGCGTCGTTGCCGGCCAGGCGCGCGTCGGCGGCCCTGGCTTGCGCCAACGTCAGTTCGCGGTCGACGTGCAGGAAGGCGTTGAGGTCGCTGGCTTGGATGCGGTCGAGGAACAGCGTCGCCAGTTCGGCGGCGGAAATCTTGCGCGACTGCAGTTGCGCGGACAGTTCTTTGAGGGTGAGCTTGTGCATGTTTATCGTTTCGCTGCGTATCTGCTATTCGGGTGGAGCGCCGCGCCCCGGGGGCGCAATTGGCGAGGGCCTTATTCGATGACCTTGGGCACCAGGTAGAGGCCGTCCTGGGTGGCCGGGGCCGGCTGCTGGTAGTCGGCGCGGCGATTGGGCTCGGTCACCGCATCCTCGCGCAGGCGCAGCGCCAGCGCCGGCTCGATGGCGGCGATCGGGTGCGAGAGCGGTTCCACGCCGCTGGTATCGACCGCCTTCATTTGCTCCACCAGGGCGAAGATGCCGTTGAGCTTGTCCAGCGTTTGTTCGGCCTGGGCCTCGGTCAGCTCCAGGTGGGACAGGTTGGCGATGCGTTTGACGTCGGAAAGGGCTAGGGACATGGTCGAAAAGGCGCGCCGTCGCGCGCTGCATGATGTTGAGTTGGAGGTCGGCACCAACCGGCGGCCGGCGGCGCGCACAGTCAGCCGGGAGGCAAGCGCTTTTCCGGTTCGCCGGTGCGATCGGAAAGCCTGCTTGCCGGGCGCGTCTCCGGCGGCAGCGGTTTTGCAGTGGAAAAGACGGGAAATCCTTGCCAAATGCCCGCCAAATGGCCTTATCGGACTGGAATTTTTGGCGGTTGTGCCTGCTGGTTTCCGATGAATTATAAGGTAGAATGTCAGATTAATGCCTTGCCGGCGCCGGTTTTTCGTGTCGCCGCGGTCATGAACGGACACTCCCCTATCAAAAAAGTTAGGCGCCCCGCGCGGGCGCATCAGGACAATTCATGTTTGGATTTTTACGTAGTTATTTCTCGAACGACCTGGCGATCGACCTGGGCACCGCGAACACGCTGATTTACGTGCGCGGCCAAGGCATCGTGCTGGACGAGCCGTCGGTCGTGGCGATCCGCCAGCAGGGCGGCCCCAACGGCAAGAAGACGATCCAGGCGGTCGGCAAGGAAGCCAAGCAGATGCTGGGCAAGGTTCCCGGCAACATCGAGGCGATCCGCCCGATGAAGGACGGCGTGATCGCCGACTTCACCGTCACCGAGCAGATGTTGAAGCAGTTCATCCGCATGGTGCACGACTCCAAGCTGTTCCGTCCCTCCCCGCGCATCATCATCTGCGTGCCCTGCGGCTCCACCCAGGTGGAGCGCCGCGCCATTCGCGAATCGGCGCTGGGCGCGGGCGCCTCGCAGGTCTACCTGATCGAGGAGCCGATGGCGGCGGCGATCGGCTCCGGCCTGCCGGTGTCCGACGCCACCGGCTCGATGGTGGTCGACATCGGCGGCGGCACTACCGAGGTGGGCATCATCTCGCTGGGCGGCATGGTCTACAAGGGTTCGGTGCGGGTGGGCGGCGACAAGTTCGACGAAGCCATCGTCAACTACATCCGCCGCAACTACGGCATGCTGATCGGCGAACAGACCGCCGAGGCGATCAAGAAGGAAATCGGTTCCGCCTTCCCGGGTTCCGAGGTCAAGGAAATGGAAGTCAAGGGCCGCAACCTGTCCGAAGGCATCCCGCGCTCCTTCACCATCTCCAGCAACGAAATCCTCGAAGCGCTGACCGACCCGCTGAACAACATCGTGTCGGCGGTCAAGAACGCGCTGGAACAGACCCCGCCGGAACTGGGCGCCGACATCGCCGAAAAGGGCATGATGCTGACCGGCGGCGGCGCGCTGCTGCGCGACCTGGACCGCCTGCTGATGGAAGAAACCGGCCTGCCGGTGATCGTCGCCGAAGACCCGCTGACCTGCGTGGTGCGCGGCTCCGGCATGGCGCTGGACCGCATGGACAAGCTGGGTTCGATCTTCTCGTCCGAGTAAGTCTCCTGCCGCCGGCGAGATTCGCCGGCCATCAGCTCTACCGGCGGATCCCGCCGGATCACCGGGGAACCGATACGTTCGATATGACGCAGTTCACACCGACTGGCCCACAGGAGCGGACTTCCATGCCGCCCATGGCGCAGGCTCGGCTGCAGGACTGTCCCGGCTTGCGCGCCGGGAACGCATCGGGCTCCCTTTTCATACCGTTCACGACGCAGGAAATGAGTGCCCCGTCCTGCAGTTGGCCGCACCAGCCGGCCCTGCGGCCGGCCTGACGCTATGGAAATCCCACCACTGTTCAAGCAGGGCGCCTCCGCCCGCCTGCGCGTTACCGTGTTCGCGCTGTTGTCGATCGTGATGCTGGTGGTCGACGCCCGCATGCATGTGCTGGGGACGATCCGCCAGGGCATCGGCACCGCGCTCTATCCTTTCCAGCGGGTGGCGATGATGCCGCGCGACGCCGCTTCCAGCGTGGCCGATTATTTTTCCGCGCTGAACTTGCTGCAAAAGGAAAACCAGGGCCTGCAGCAACAGCAGATCGTCAATTCCCAACTGATGCAGCAGGCGCGCCAGCTGGCCGCCGAGAACGTGCAACTGCGCAAGCTGATGGACATGCAGCAGAAGGTGCCGGTCAAGTCGCTGGTGGGCGAGATCCTGTACGACGCCCGCGACCCCTTCACCCGCAAGATCATCCTCAACCGCGGCTCCCAGCAGGGCGTGGCGGCCGGCCAGCCGGTGATCGACGATATCGGCATCGTCGGCCAGGTCACGCGCGTGTTCCCGTTCACCGCCGAGGTCACGCTGCTGACCGACAAGGACCAGGCCATCCCCGTGCAGGTGCTGCGCAACGGCTTGCGCAGCGTGGCCTACGGCCGCGGCCAGACCGGCGTGCTGGACTTGCGCTTCATGCCGGCCAATGCCGATATCCAGAAGGGCGACACCCTGGTGACTTCCGGCATCGACGGCGTCTATCCGCCCGGCCTGTCGGTGGCCACCGTGGCGCTGGTGGAAACCCGTTCGGCCGACTCCTTCGCGCGCATCGTCTGCCAGCCGCTGGCCGGCATCGACCGTCATCGCCAGTTGCTGATCCTGCTGGTCGAACAGAATTTGCCGCCGCGCCCCGAGCCGGAAGCCACCGATGAAAAAGCCGCCAAGCTGTTCAAGCGCCGCTTGCGCGACAGCACGCGCGACGCCAGCGGCGACGACGCCAACGCCACGCCCAAGGATAACGTCTCCGAAGAGCGCAAGGGCGCGGTCAACGTGATACCGCCGGCGGCCGCACCTGCTGCGGCTCCCGCCCCCGCCAAACCTGCCGGCAAGGAAAACGCACGATGAACGATCCGCACTACATCCTGTTGCCGGCCAACCCGCTGTTCATCGCGTTCAGCCTGGTGGCGGCCTTCCTGCTCAACCTGATGCCCTGGGGGCAGATGGTCGGCGTGCCCGATTTCGTGGCGCTGGCGCTGGTGTTCTGGAATATCCACCAGCCGCGCAAGGTCGGCATCAGCGTGGCGTTCCTGATGGGCCTGCTGATGGACGTCAACGAAGCCACGCTGCTGGGCGAGAATGCCCTGGCCTACACGCTGCTGTCGTACTTCGCGATCATGATCCACCGCCGCGTGCTGTGGTTCCCGTTGCGCACCCAGGCGCTGCATGTGCTGCCGCTGCTGTTGCTGGCGCAGGCGGTGCAACTGGTGATCCAGCTGATGGTGACCGGCAAGTTCCCGCACTGGTTTTACTTCAGCGAGAGCTTTATTTCGGCCATCTTGTGGCCGGTGGCGAGCTGGTTGCTGCTGGCGCCGCAGCGCCGCGCGATCAACCGCGACGAGAACCGTCCCATCTGACGGCCTGAAACAGATCATCACAGGCTCCAGGCAGCATGACCGAATTCAAGAACACCGCGCACGAACTGAAGCTGTTCAGGCTGCGCCTGCTCGCCATGAGCGTGCTGGTGCTGGTCTGCTTCAGCCTGTTGCTGGCGCGCTTCCTGTGGCTGCAGGTGGTGCGCCATGACGCCTATGCCGCGCAAGCCGAGGAAAACCGCATCTCGGTGGTGCCCATCGTCCCCAACCGCGGGCTGATCATGGACCGCAACGGCGTGGTGCTGGCGCGCAACTACTCCGCCTACACGCTGGAAATCACCCCGTCCAAGATCAAGACCAATATCGACGACCTGATCGACGAGCTGGGCACGCTGGTGGAAATCCAGCAGCGCGACCGGCGCCGCTTCCGTCGCCTGCAGGAAGAATCCAGGAACTTCGAAAGCGTCCCCATCCGCACCCGCCTCACCGACGAGGAAGTCGCGAAGTTCACCGCCCAGCGTTACCGCTTCCCCGGCGTGGAAGTGCAGGCGCGCCTGTTCCGCCAATACCCCTACGGCAAGACCGCGGCCCACGTGATCGGCTACATCGGCCGCATCAGCCAACGCGACGCCGAACGCATCGCCGACTCCGACGACGAGGCCAACTACAACGGCACCGACTACATCGGCAAGGAAGGCCTGGAAAAGAGCTACGAGAGCCAGCTGCACGGCACCACCGGCTACGAGGAGGTCGAGATCTCGGCCAGCGGCCGCGCGGTGCGCTCGCTCTCGCGCACGCCCGCCACGCCCGGCAAGAACCTGATCCTGTCGATCGACATCGAGCTGCAAAAGGTGGTGGAAGAAGCCTTCGGCGACCAGAAGGGCGCGCTGGTGGCGATCAACCCGGCCACCGGCGACATCCTGGCCTATGTCTCGCAGCCGTCCTACGACCCCAACCTGTTCGTCGAAGGCATCGACCAGCAGAGCTGGGACGAACTCAACAAGTCGCCCGACCGGCCGCTGTTGAACCGCCCGCTGTCGGGCACCTATGCGCCCGGTTCGACCTACAAGCCGTTCATGGCGCTGGCCGCGCTGGAGCTGGGCAAGCGCCGTCCGCAGGACGCCATCCGCGACCCCGGCTTCTTCATCCTCGGCAACCACCGTTTCCGCGATGACAAGGAAGGCGGCCACGGCGTGGTCGACATGTACCGCTCCATCGCGATCTCCTGCGACACCTATTACTACATGCTGGCCAACGACATGGGCGTCAACGCCATCCATGACTTCATGAAGCCCTTCGGCCTGGGCCAGATCACCGGCATCGACCTGGAACACGAGCGGCGCGGCATCCTGCCCTCCACCGAATGGAAGCGCAACGCCTTCCGCAAGCCCGAGCAGAAACGCTGGATCGCCGGCGACACCGTCTCGCTGGGCATCGGCCAGGGCTACAACAGCTTCACCCCGCTGCAACTGGCGCAGGCCACCTCGATCCTGGCCAACAACGGCGTGGTGATGAAGCCCCACCTGGTCAAGATCATCGAGGATGGCGTCACCCACGAGCGCACCGAGACCGTGCCCAAGGAGAGCTACCGCATCCCGCTCAAGCAGGAGAACATCGACTTCATCAAGCGCGCCATGGTCGGCGTGGTCAAGGAGGGCACCGGCCGGGCTGCGTTCCAGGGCGCGCCCTACGATTCCGGAGGCAAGACCGGCACCGCGCAGGTGGTCAACATCGGCAAGAACCAGAAGTACGATACCAAGAAGCTCTCGCGCATCTACCACGACAACGGCCTGTACATCGGCTTCGCCCCGGCGGATGCGCCGCGCATCGCGATCGCCGCGGTGGTCGAGAACGGCGGCTGGGGCGCCGGCGTGGCCGCGCCGCTGGTGCGCAAGGCGATGGATTACTTCATGCTGGGCAAGCGCCCCAACGAGCCGATCAAGTCGGTGGCGCCGGCCGATATCCCGGCCGACGCGCCCACCGAGGCGCCGGTCGAGGACAGCGTCGTTACGCCCACCGTCCAGCCCGATGTGCAGCAGGACTGACATGCGATTCGTTTATCATTGCCGTGCGCGTCGCGCCCATCCGTGCCTTCCGGCCGGGAGCGCAGGCGCCGCGGACCTAGCAAGGGAGCCGGCATGAGCCTGCAACGTCCCCCCCTGTGGCAAACCATCAAGCCGCACCTGACGGTGTTCGACGGCGCGCTGTCGCTGATCGTGTTCCTGATCCTGTCGGTGGGCATCGTCACGCTGTATTCGGCCGGCATGAACTTCCCCGGCCGCGTGGAAGACCAGCTGCGCAACATCCTGATCGCCTTCATCGTCATGTGGGCCGCCGCCAACGTCTCGCCGCAGCTGCTGCTGCGGCTGGCGGTGCCGGTGTATACGATAGGGGTGACGCTGCTGATCGCGGTGGCGCTGTTCGGCATCATCAAGAAGGGCTCGCGCCGCTGGCTCAACATCGGCATGGTGGTGCAGCCCTCCGAAATCATGAAGATCGCCATGCCGCTGATGCTGGCGTGGTACTTCCAGAAGCGCGAAGGCATGCTGCGCTGGGACGCCTTCCTGGTGGCGGCGGTGCTGCTGCTGATCCCCGGTTTCCTGATCATCCGCCAGCCCGACCTGGGCACCGGCCTGCTGGTGCTGGCGGCCGGCTTCTACGTGATCTTTTTCGCCGGCCTGCCGTGGAAGGTGCTGGTGGGCCTGGTGATCGCCGGCGCGGCCAGCCTGCCGGTGGTGTGGTCGTTCATGCATGATTACCAGCGCCAGCGCGTCATGATGCTGATCGACCCGACCTCCGACCCGCTGGGCAAGGGGTTCCACATCATCCAGTCGACCATCGCCATCGGCTCCGGCGGGATTGCCGGCAAGGGCTGGCTGATGGGCACGCAGACCCACCTTGAATTCATCCCCGAGCGCACCACCGACTTCATCTTCTCGGTGTATTCGGAAGAGTTCGGCCTGATCGGCAACGCCGTGCTGCTGGTGCTCTACCTGCTGCTGATCGGCCGTGGCCTGATGATCACCGCCAACGCGCCGACGTTGTTTACGCGCCTCTTGGGCGGCGCCATCACGATGATTTTCTTCACCTACGCCTTCGTCAACATGGGCATGGTGAGCGGCATCCTGCCGGTGGTCGGCGTGCCGCTGCCATTCATGAGCTATGGCGGCACGGCCCTGGTGACGCTGGGCTTGGGGGCGGGCATCCTCATGAGCATCCAGCGCCACCGCAAGCTGGTGCAGACTTGAGCGTTTTGCGCGGCATCCGGGCGTAGTTGTTGCGTTGTCGAGATGGCAATCGAATCGGCATGTGGATGAACTTGCGGCGCTGACGCGTTGTCAGCCATACGGCAACGCACTCTGGTATCGTTGCGAAAAATTCCAGCCGGATACATCCACCTATGCACACAATATCGTTCGAATATCGCCGCCAGGCCTGGCGCCTGCCGACCTTGCAGAGGGCCTTGCGCGCGGCGGCGCTGGCCCTGCCGGTTTTGCTCGCGGCCTGCAGCAGCACACCGCCGCCGGCGCGCCAGAGCGCCGAGGCGCCGACGTCGGCCAAGGCCGGCGGCGCGACACGCCCGTCCAACGTGCCGGCGTTGCCGGCCGCGGGTTCCGGCCGCGGCGGTTACTACAAGGATGACGGTCCGGGCGACCACATCCCGGACGGCTTGCTCGACGTGGCCGATGCCGAACCGCAAGTGGAGCCCGTTTCCAGGGCCGCCAGCCGGCCGTATGTCATCTTCGGCAAGACCTACGTGCCGATCACCGATAACCAGCCCTTCATCCAGCGCGGCATCGGCAGCTGGTACGGCAAGAAATTCCACAACCAGAAAACCTCTTCCGGCGAGCTGTACGACATGTACAAGATGACGGCCGCGCACCCGACGCTGCCGATCCCGTCCTATGCCCGCGTCACCAACCTCAAGACCGGCAAGCAGGTGATCGTGCGCGTCAATGACCGCGGGCCGTTCCATTCCAGCCGCATCATCGACCTTTCCTATACCGCCGCCTTGAAGCTGGGCTACCTCAGTTCCGGCAGCAGCGAACTGGAAGTCGAGCGCATCCTGCCCGACGAGGCGCAGCGCATGGCCGATGCCCGCCGCAACGGCATTGCGCCGGCCAATGCCGTCGCCGAGAACGGCGCCGCCGTCAGCACCGGGGCGGTCGCCATCAATTCTGTCACGGCGCAGAATTTGCCGCCGCAACCCACGGTGGCCGCGGTGCAGCCGATCAACGCCACCACCTCGACCTCCGCCAACGGCGCCGGCATGGCCGGCGGCGGCGGCATCATCAACGCGGTGGCCAGCGGCTCCTCGCCGTCGCCGGCCATGCCGCAGGCGGTGCCGTTGAGCGCCGGTTATTACCTGCAGTTCGGCGCCTATTCGCAAGAGACCAACGCCTTGCAGGCGCGCGACAAGCTGCTGCCGAACCTGTCGGGCATCATCGACAACCTGCAGGCGGTACAAGTGAACGGCCTGTACCGTCTCTACGCCGGCCCTTACGCGACTCGCCCGGATGCGCAGAACGCGGCCTTGATGGTGCGCCAGCGCAGCGTCGGCGCGCCGTTCGTGGTCGAACGCTGAGCCGCGTTTTCTTTTTTTGATTCTTGGGCGGAGCAAGACATGCATCCCTACCTGGCGCTCGGCATCGCCATCGTTTCCGAAGTCATCGCCACTTCCGCGCTGCGCGCTTCCGACGGCTTCTCGCGGTTGTGGCCTTCACTGATCGTGGTGGCCGGCTACGGCCTGGCGTTCTTCTTCCTGTCCGTCACGCTCAAGTCGATTCCGGTCGGCGTCGCCTATGCGATCTGGTCCGGGCTGGGGGTGGTGCTGATTTCGGTCGTGGCCTGGCTGTTGTTCGGCCAGAAGCTGGACCTGGCGGCGATCATCGGCATGGGCCTGATTGTGGCGGGCGTGCTGGTGCTGAACCTGTTTTCCAAGTCCTCGGCGCATTAGAACCCGTTTCATTGTGAAACGGGTTCTTCGTTATTCGTTCTTCAATTCCAGCGCGCGCTCATACAGCGCATTCTTTTTCTGGCCGGTGATCTGCGCGGTGAGCGCGGCGGCTTGCTTGACCGGCAACTCTTCCAGCAGGATGCGCAGGATGCGCTCGGCATCGGCCTGGTCGCCGTCGGACGGCGGCGCGCCCTGGATCAACACCACAAACTCGCCGCGCTGGCGGTTGGCGTCTTCCTCCAGCCACGCCGGCGCATCGCCGAGCGGGCAACGGTGGATGCTTTCGAACAGCTTGGTCAGCTCGCGCGCCAGCACGATCTGGCGTTGCGGCCCGAATACCTGCAGCATGGCTTGCACGGTCTCGACGATGCGGTGCGGCGCTTCATAGAACACCAGCGCCGCCTGCATCGAGGCCAGTTCCTGCAATGCGGTCTCGCGCTGGCGCGCCTTGGACGGCAGGAAGCCGACGAAATGGAAGCGCTGCTCGTCCAGTCCGGACGCCGACAGCGCCGTCACCGCCGCCGAGGCGCCGGGCAGCGGCACCACCTGCAAGCCGGCCGCGCGCACCGCGTCGACCACGCGGGCGCCGGGATCGGAGACGGCCGGCGTGCCGGCATCCGACACCAGCGCGATGCGCTCGCCCTGGCGCAGGCGTTCGACGATCTTCAGCGCGGCTTCGCGCTCGTTGTGCTCGTGCGTGGCCATCAGCTGCTTGGACAGGCCATAGCGCTGCAGCAACTGGCTGGTGTTGCGGGTATCCTCGCACGCCACCGCGTCGGCGATGGCCAGCACATGCAGCGCGCGCAGGGTAATGTCGCAGGCATTTCCGATGGGCGTGGCCAGCACATATAATGCCGACACCGGATAGTTTTGCTGTGCGGCATCAGACAGGATGGCAGCGGCGACGCTCGGGTTCTGGTTCATTGGAGGAGGCGGGATGTTCACTGGATTCAAAAAAATGGCCGCGCTGGCGGGTTTGGCCGGCGGCCTCGGCGGATTCTGGATGCCGGCTTGGGCGGCATCCCCGACAGCCGACAGTGTACCCCCGCTGGCACAGGCTGAGGCGAGCGCGCAGCAGCTTCCGTCCGCCCCGGTGCGCATGGCGTTGCTGCTGCCCAATCGCGGCGGCATGTTCGGCGCGGCGGCCGACGCCGTGCGCACGGGCTTCCTGACCGCCTATGCGCGCCAGAAGGAAAACATCCAGTTGTCCATCATCGAGACCGGCGACTCGGTGGCGGACATGCAGCGCGCCTATGACGACGCTTCCGCCAGGTTCGACATCCTCATCGGCCCGCTCTCGCGCAGCGCCGTCACCTCGGTCGCCCAGAGCGGGCGCGTCACCAAGCCGACCATCGCGCTGGCCCAGCCCGACCTGTCCGGCGAAGCCGAGCCGCAATTGCCGCCGATGATGCTCACCGCCGGTTTGTCCATCGACGATGAGGCGCGCCAGGTGGCCAACTGGGTCGAGAAGGAAAAGGCGCCCGGCAAGATCTTTGCGGTTTCCACCTCGGTGGCCTGGCAAAAGCGCGCCGCCCGTTCCTTCCTGCTCCGCGCGCGCCAGCTCGGGCTGCAGGTCGAGGCCCTGGAACTGAGCACGCCCGGCAACGTCCTCAGCGCGCCCGGCCTGGCGCAACTGGCCAGGCGCGTCGAACAGGAAAAGCCGGCGCTGATCTTCGCCGCGCTCGACGCCGGCCAGGCGGTGCAGTTGCGCAGCGCGGTGGGCGCCGAACTGCCGCTGTACGGCACGTCGCAGATCAACCCCTTCACGCTCAGCCGCAGCGATCCCAACGACAAATTGCCGGAACTCGATGGCGTCAAGCTGATCGACCTGCCCTGGCAATTGCAGCCAGATAACATCGCGGTGGCGCGCTATCCGCGGCCGGCCGGCAATGAAAGCGACCGCCCCAATCCCGACCTGGCGCGCCTGTACGCGCTGGGCATCGATGCCTACCGCATCGCCTATGAAATCGCCCAGCAGCGTTCCGGCTTCGATCTCGATGGCGTCACCGGACGCATCAACGTCAACATGATCACGGGCGGTTCCACCTACTTCCAGCGCCAGGAGACCCAGGCGGTGTTCCAGGACGGCCTGCCGGTGCCGACCGCCGACCAGTATTGAGGCATCCCCCATGGGCCTGTTCGACGGCTGGCGCCGTTGCGCCAGGGACGCACAACCCGGGCAATCCGATTCCCGCACCGGCCGCCAGCGCACCGGCGACGCCGCCGAGGATGCGGCGCTGGCCTACCTGCGGCGCCACGGCCTGGAGTTGGTCGAGCGCAATTTCCAATGCAAGGGCGGCGAGATCGACCTGGTCATGCGCGACGGCGCCGCACTGGTCTTCGTCGAAGTGCGCGCCCGCGCCAGCCGCTCGCACGGCGGCGCCGCGGCCAGCATCACGCCGGCCAAGCAGCGCCGCCTGATCGTGGCCGCCCACTTGTTCCTGCAGCGTTACGCTGCGCCGCCGCCATGCCGCTTCGACGTGCTGGGTTTCGACGGCGAAGAGGTGGAATGGCTGCGCAATGCCATCGAGGAATGATGCGGCAAGCCGACGCGGCTCGTCTTTGATGCCCGCTTGCCAGCCGGCGCCCGACGGGCCGCTACGGTGCGCCTTTGCGCGCCGTTTTGCGGCCTCCGGCCGCATCTGGCGGTATCATATGGGCCGCAATCGAGAAACTTTTCTTTACGAATTGTGCCGGCTTGGCGCCGCGCAACTCAACTATAATCGCAGGCACTATGACAAATCCCCGCATCCTTGCCCACTTCCAGGAAAGCGCCGACCTGAAGATGAAGGCAGCCAACGTATTGGCGCAACCGATCGAACAGGCGATTGAACTTATGTTTACCGCGCTGTCGAATGGCAACAAGATTCTTGCCTGCGGCAACGGAGGGTCCGCTGCCGACTGCCAGCATTTCGCGGCCGAACTGGTCGGACGTTTCGAACGTGAACGCCTGCCGTTGCCGGCCATGGCGCTGACCACCGACACGTCCATCCTGACCGCGGTCGGCAACGATTACAGCTACCAGGAAATTTTCTCGAAGCAAGTCCAGGCCTTCGGCCAGGCGGGCGACGTCTTGCTGGCGTTTTCCACTTCGGGCAATTCGGGCAATGTCCTGGCGGCCATCGAAGTGGCCCACGAGCGCGACATGCGCGTCGTCGCCCTGACCGGCAAGGGCGGCGGCGCCATCGGCAAGACCCTGAATGACGCCGATGTCCACATCTGTGTGCCGCATGACCGTACCGCGCGCATCCAGGAAGTGCATCTGGTGACTTTGCACTGCATTTGCGACGGCATCGACGTCGCGCTTTTTGGAGATGATGCGAATGAATGATTCACGATCGCTGTTTGTCAGGATGCGTCGCCCGTTGGCGGCAGTGGCGTTGGGCGGCATGCTGGCCCTGAGCCTGCAAGGCTGCTTCGCGGTGTTTGCCGGCGGCGCGCTGGCCGGCACCTTCGCCGCCACCGACCGCCGTACGCTGGGGGCGCAGACCGAAGACAAGGCGATCGTAGTCAAGGGCGAAAGCCGCATCCCCGGCGTGGTCGCCGCCGGCTCGCACGTCAACGTGACCGCCTTCAACCGCAAGGTGCTGCTCACCGGCGAAGTGCCGGATGAAGCGTCCAAGGCCGCCGCCGAGCGCGAAGCCAAGGCGATTGCCAACGTCGAGACCGTGTTCAACGAACTGTCGATCGAGCCGGCTTCCAGCTTCTCCACGCGTTCTGGCGATGCGCTCATCACCAGCAAGGTCCTGGCCAGCCTGGTGGACGACAAGACGCTGTATTCCAGCGCCTTCAAGATCACCACCGAGCGCGGCATCGTGTACATGATGGGCCGCGTGACCCAGCATGAAGGCCAGTTGGGCGCCAAGATCGCCAGCGGCGTCTCCGGCGTGCAGAAGGTGGTGACGCTGTACGAGTACATCTCGGAAGAAGAGCTGCAGGATTACCAGCGCAAGCCGGCCAGCGAAAACAAGGCCGCCGCCTGAACGGGTGTCCAGGGCCAGCCAGCTTGGTCCGTTTGGTTCGTTTGATGTTTGGTTCGTTTGATGCAGGTCAACACCGCCGGCTTGTCCGGCGGTTTTCACGTCCGCGCCGCCGCCCGCAGGAATCGGCCGGCGCGATTATAATGGCCGGGTTTCCTTTCCCTTTTTTGACGCGCGGCGCCATGTTGTCGCCGCGACATGGCCGCCAGGATCGCGGCGCCGGGGAAAAATCCGTCAACGGAGCAAGCTCATGCCAGCACAAGCCACAGCGTCACGCAACCGCCTTTGGATCAAGATCGCAGGCCTGGCCGCGGTCGCGGCCATTGCCGCCTTCGCCTATTTCAAGGTGAGCGCCGGCAACGCGGCGCCTGACGTCACCTTTACCCGGCTCGATGGCCAGCAGGTCGCGTTGAAAGACCTGCGCGGCAAGGTGGTGATGGTCAACTTCTGGGCCACCAGCTGCACTACCTGCATCGGCGAGATGCCGCAGATGATCGAGACCTACAACAAATTCAAAGACCAGGGCCTGGACTTTGTCGCCGTGGCGATGAGCTACGATCCGCCGAACTATGTCCTGAACTACACCGAGACCCGCAAGCTGCCCTTCCAGGTTGCGCTGGACACGCAAGACAAGCTGGCCCAGGCCTTCGGCGACGTCAAGCTGACCCCGACCACATTCGTCATCGGCAAGGACGGCAACA
This sequence comes from Herbaspirillum sp. GW821-FHT09A12, assembly GCF_059418325.1. Taxonomy (NCBI): domain Bacteria; kingdom Pseudomonadati; phylum Pseudomonadota; class Betaproteobacteria; order Burkholderiales; family Oxalobacteraceae; genus Herbaspirillum; species Herbaspirillum sp. GW821-FHT09A12. Next base: position 83,192 of record NZ_JBWKPR010000009.1, on the reverse strand, counting down.
TCATCAAGCGCTATGTCGGCGAGCCGCAGTTCTCCGAACTGCACCAACTGCTGGAGAAGGCGCTGGCCAAGGCCTGAGCCTGAGCGCTCCCCGTCCCTGAAGAAACGCCGGCAGTGCCGGCGTTTTTGCTGTGGCGATCCGTCATCTCCGCTCTTGTCTGCGGCCTCGAATCGCCGATCAGCTGCTTGATTTCCTGGGCTGCCGCGTTGTCAACCCGCGTGGCAGCAGCACGCACAGCGCCGCGCAAAAGATCAGCGCAAAGCCGGCCAGGTCGGAAGCGGCGGGCCGCTCGCTCAGCAGCAGCACCGCGCCGGTGACGCCCACCACCGGCACCAGCAGCGTGCCCAGCGCGGCGACGCCGGCCGGCATGCGCGCCACGATGGAAAACCAGATGATATGGGCCAGCGCCATGCCGAACAGGATGTGATAGCCCAGCGCCAGCATCACTTCGCCGCGCATCGCATGCCATGCCGGAAAATACGGCGCGCTTTCGACACTGAAAAGACCCGTCAGCGCCACCAGCGCACCGGTCAGCAATTGCCAGCCGGCCATGGCCAGCGGTTCCGACGAAAGCCGCGCCCATTTGGTGTACACCGTGCCGGCCGCCCACGACAAGGCCGCACCCAGCGCCAGCAGCACGCCATGCGGCAGGCCGCCGCCGGCCAGCGGCCACAGCAGGGTCAGCAGGCCGCCGGCGCCCAGCAGCAAACCGCCGCCGCGCAGCGCATCGAGCCGTTCGCCCAGCGCGAAGCGCGCGAACAGCGTGGCCCACAGCGGCATCGAATAGGTAATGATGGCCACCCGGGAAGTGGCCGCGCCCAGTTGCGCGAAGGTCAGCAGGATATTGAACAGCGCCACATTGAGCAGCCCCGCCACCACGATGTGCAGGCGCTCGCGCCCGGAACGGATCGCCAGCGGGCTTCCGCGCAGCAGTCCCAGCGCGAATACCGTGCCGGCCGCCGCGCCCAGGCCGATGCTGCGCAGCGCCCAAGGCGACACACCCGTCAGCGATACTTTTACCGCCGGCCAGTTCAGGCCCCACAAGATGCCCAGCAGCACCAGCAGCGCTCTGGATTGGCCATGGCTGGCCGGTGCGGCGCCGTTCATGATGGTCGTCTCCTTGGAACCTATTTATGATGGCCGCAGCCGTTGGCGGCTGCGGCATGGCGCTTTACCAGGCGATATCGGCATCGAGCGGATAGACCGGCCGGCGCACCTTCTTGATCGGGAACAGCTTGAGGTTGGCGCTGGTCGGGCCGCCGCTGTCCGAATCGCATTCCACCAGGCCGCGGCTGATCGGCACGAACACCGGACGGCAGTACATGCGCGACTTCAGGATCAGGAAGGACTGCGCCGCCGGGTCCAGCCCCAGGCTGGTAAACACGCCCAGGTCATAGGGTTCGACGCGTTCTTCCGTCACCACGATTTTCGCCGCGCCGATATCGAACAGCACGCTGCGGCCCATCCGTATCGTCGAGCCGGTATAGATCGGACCGGTCACGGTGAACTTGCCGTCGGTGATCGCCGCCACCTTGCCGGTCAGCACCGGCGGCACCTTGGCGATGCCTTGCTGGAGCAGCGGCACCTTGTTGCCCACCGCCAGCGTGATGGTGGCGCCCACACCGGCTTCCAGCATATGCGCCACCGCTTCCGGATCGCTGACCGGGCCCGCCGCGATGCCCTCCAGGCCGGCCGCCAGCGCCGCCTCCAGCACATCCATGGTGTTGCAGGTGCCGCCCGACATCACATTGTCGCTATGGTCCAGCAGCAGCACCGGGCCGCTGCCGGCGCCCCGGCTGCGCTCCTGCGCCTGCGCCAGCGACTGCATCAACGGCAGGCTGTCATAGACGAAGTCGTCGCGTTCGGCCCACATCTGGCGGGCAATCTCTTCGGCCACGGCATCGGCCAGGACGCGGTCGTTCTCGGTCGCCACTACCACCGACATGCCGGCATCGCGGAAGTCGGACAGCGGGAACCCCGCCAGCACCGACACCGCCAGCACGCCATCCCGCTTCTCGGCCTCCCTGGCCGCTTCCACCGCGCGTTGCATGGCCGATGCCGAGGTGTTGCTGGTCAGCGTGGCCGACAGCAGCGGCAGCTGGCGCCAGCCGAGCGCGGGCCGGGATTTCCCATGGAGCAGGTCGACCAGCAGGCGGCCCGCATGTTCGCCGGTCTCGAACATGTCGATGTGCGGATAGGTCTTGAAGCTGACGATGATGTCGGCATGATCCACCATCTTTTGCGTGACGTTGCCGTGCAGGTCCAGCGCCACCGCCATCGGCGTATCGGGGGCGATCCTGCGGATGCGTTCCAGTAGCGCGCCTTCGCCGTCATCGGCGTTCTCGGCCACCATGGCGCCGTGCAGGTCGAGCATGATGGCGTCGCAGCCCTGTTCGATGGCGCGCACGATGCCGTCGCACATCACGGTGTAGGCATCGGCCGCAACGGCCGCGCTGGGATTGGCCCAGGCCGCCAGCGGCGTGACAATCCCGGCGCCGAGTTTTTCGGCGATGTCGAGAAAGGCGCCCATCGCGGTGCGCGCGCCTTTCTGGTCTTCGTAAGCCGCCTCGTCCCACTGCGGGGAGAAGGCTTCGAGCGGGGTGGGAATCGGCGAGAAGGTGTTGGTCTCGTGATTCATGCGGGCGATGACGATCTTCGGCTTCATTGCACTCCTTTATTCATCGACTACGCCGGCGCTGGCCAGCATGGCCTGCAGCAGCACGTTGCAGCCGGCTTCCAGGTGTTCCGGCCGGGCGTCCTCGATCTCGTTGTGCGACACGCCGTCCTTGCACGGCACGAAGATCATGCCGGCCGGCGCCAGGCGCGCGGCGTAGATGGCGTCATGGCCGGCGCCGGAGACCACGTCCATGGTCTTGTAGCCCAGGCCGCTGGCGGCATCGCGCACATTGTCCACGCACTCCGGATGGAAGGGGCAGGGCGGGAAATAGGACACGCGTTCCAGCGCGATGTGCAGGCCGGTCTTCTGGCGCGTCGCTTCGATATAGGCCAGCAGGTCCTCATGCATCTGGTTGAGCAGCGCGTCGCTGACATTGCGCAGGTCGACCGAGAACTTCACCTGGCCCGGGATCACGTTGCGGCTGTTGGGCATCACCTGCACCGAACCGACCGTGCCACGGCCATAAGGCGGATAGCGGTTGGCGATGGCCACCACCTCCTGCATGATGTAGGTGGAGACCTGCAACGCATCCTTGCGGATGGCCATCGGCGTGGGGCCCGCGTGCGATTCGAAACCGGTCACCGTGCAGTCGTACCACGACAGGCCCAGCACCGCCGGCACCACGCCGATCACGGTGTCGGCGTTCTCCAGCACCGGCCCCTGCTCGATGTGCGCCTCGTAGTAGGCGCCGATGGGATGGTCGCCGCACTTCTGTTCGCCGATGTAGCCGATGCGCGCCAGCTCATCCTTCACTTTCTTGCCGTCGACATCGGTGGCGTTGTACGCATGCTCCAGCGTGAAGGCGCCGCAGAACACGCCCGATCCCATCATCACCGGCACGAAGCGCGAACCTTCCTCGTTGGTCCACACCGCCACCTCGATCGGCGCCTCGGTCACGATCCGGTGCCGGTTCAGCGTGCGGATCACCTCGATGCCGGACAGCACGCCATAGTTGCCGTCGAACTTGCCGCCGGTCGGTTGCGTGTCGATGTGCGAACCGGTCATCACCGGCGGCAGGGCATTGTTGCGGCCGGGGCGGCGCATGAAGATGTTGCCGATCTGGTCCACCGTCACGCTCATGCCTTCGGCCCTGGCCCAGGAGGTGACCAGGTCGCGGCCCTGCTTGTCGAGGTCGGTCAGCGCCAGCCGGCATACGCCGCCCTTGGCGGTGCCGCCGATCCGGGCCAGTTCCATCAGCGAATCCCACAGGCGCTTGCCATCGATGCGCAGCGTGTTTGTTTTGGTTTTCATGTCCATGATGCTTTCCTTGTTGTTTAGGGCCTGTTAACAATTAATTTGCGAGTGCGAGTGACCAGCAAGCGTTGTCTGCCTTGCCACCCCGCCTTCTGGGGGCAACGCATCTCGCAAATTAATTGTTAACAGGCCCTAGTGCGGTGCACCTTCGATACGGCCTGCGGCCTACTCAGGCCGAACGGTAGTTAAAACATCCAGCTGCCGTTCGACCTGAGTAGCCGCGTAGCGGCGTATCGAAGGCGCGCGATTTGTCATGCCGCCAGGTTCACGCCCAGGTAACGATCCTTCACGCCGTCGTCGGCCAGGAACGCGGCATTGCTGCCGCTGTAGGCGATGCGTCCCTGTTCGACGATGTAATGGCGGTCGGCCAGTTGCGTGCATACTTCCAGGTTCTGCTCCACCAGGATGATGGACATCCCGGTGCCCCTGATCAGCTTGATCTGCGCCACGATCTCGTCGACGATCACCGGCGCCAGGCCTTCCACCGGCTCGTCCAGCATCAGCACCTTGGGATACGTCATCAGCGCGCGTGCGATCGCCAGCATCTGCTGTTCGCCGCCGGAGAGCTGGCCGCCGCCGTTCTTGCGGCGCTCCTTCAGGCGCGGGAAGATCCGGTAGACGTCTTCCAGCCCCCAGGCCGATTCCTTGCGGGCTGCCATCTTGAGGTTTTCCTCGACGCTCAGCAGCTTGAAGATGCCGCGGTGTTCGGGCACCAGGCACACGCCGCGCGCGGCGATCTTGTAGGACGGCAGGCCGCTGACCTGCTTGCCTTCGAACAGCACGCGCCCCTGGGCCGGCGGCACTACGCCGACGATGCTCTTCAACGTGGTGGTCTTGCCGGCGCCATTGCGCCCCAGCAGCGTCACTACTTCGCCGGCATCCACCTGCAGCGAGACGCCCTGCAGGATGTGGCTTTTGCCGTAGTAGCCGTGGACGTCTTCCACTTGCAGGATCATGCCTTGCCTCCGGTAATCATGCTGCCGAGATAGGCGCGGCGCACGCGCTCGTCGTTGCGGATCTCGTCGGGTTTGCCCTGCGCCAGGATCTGGCCCAGTTGCATCACCGTGATGCGATCCGAAATGTCCATCACGATATCCATGTTGTGCTCGATCAGCACCACCGTGTAATCATCGCGCAGCGAATGGATCAGGCGCTTCATGTCGGCGATGTCGTCGATGCCCATGCCCGAGGTCGGTTCGTCGAGGAAGATCACCTTGGGCTGGCCGGCCATGGCCATGCCCACTTCCAGCCGGCGCTGCTGGCCATGCGACAGTTCGGCCGAGACGCGTTGCGCCACGCCTTGCAGCGACAGGCGCGCGAGCAGTTTGTCGGCCAGCGCGCAGGCCGCGTGCATTTGCTCGGCGCGCTTCCACGGGTTCAGCGCGGCCAGTGGATGGCGGCCTTGCGCGGCCAGCCGCAGGTTTTCCCACACCGTCAGGTTGGGGAACAGGCTGGTCACCTGGAAGGAACGCGCCAGCCCTTTCCTGACGCGCTGGTAGCCGGGCAGGTGGGCCACTTCCTCGCCTTCGACGCGGATGCTGCCTTCGGTGATCGGCGTGGTGCCGGTCAGCGTGTGGAACAGCGTGGTCTTGCCGGCGCCGTTGGGGCCGATCACCGAATGCACGGTGCCGGGCATGATATCCAGCGTGATGCTGTTGACCGCGGTGAACTTGCCATAGCGCTTGGTGACGTTGACCGCTTGCAGGATCGGTGCGCTCATGAATGCTTCTCCTTGGCGGCCAGCTCGACGGCGCTATCGGGTTTGGCGGGGCGCGCCGCATTGACCAGTTTCATGGCCAGCCCGAACAGGCCTTTTTGCATGTACAGGCTGACCGCGATCAGCAGCAGGCCCAGCAGCATCAGCCAGCGCGGCCACAAGGTGGAGAGCCAGTTGCCGGCCAGCACGTAGAACGACGCGCCCAGCACCGAGGCGAACAGGTTGCCGGTGCCGCCGATGACGGTCATGATCAAAATCGACTCGCTGGTGTGGTACTCGATGTTGGACAGCGGCGCCACGCCGGTCATCATCGCGTGCAGGCCGCCGGCCAGGCCCGTCACCGCGCCCGAGATGACGAAGGCGGCCAGCTTGAGCAGGCGGATGTCGTAACCCACCGCCGCAGCGCGCGCCTCGTTGTCGCGCACCGCCAGCAAGGTGCGGCCCAACACCGAATCGACCACCCGCTGCAGCAGCCAGAACACCAGCACGAACAGGATCGCCACCACCGTGTAGTACTGCCACGAGGACGCGGTCGGCAACAGCGTCAGGCCGAACAGGGCGAGCGGCGGGCGCGGGATGTCGAGCAGGCCGTTGTCGCCGCCGGTGACGTCCTTCATCGTGTAGGCCAGGAAGTAGAACATCTGGGCGAAGGCCAGCGTCAGCATCACGAAGTAGGTGCCGCGCTGGCGGATCGAGAACCAGCCCACCAGCAGCGCGGCGATCGCGCCGCCCAGCGCCGCCATCGCCAGCGTCGCCAATAGCGGCGCCTTCAGCTGCAGCAGCACCACGCCGGCGGTATAGCTGCCCACGCCGAAGAAGATGCCCTGGCCGAACGACATCAGGCCGGTGTAACCCAGGAGCAGGTTGCAGCCCAGCGCGGCCAGCGCGAACACCAGCACTTCGGTGGCCAGCGTGCCCGAACCCAGGCACAGCGGCAGCAGCAGGGCGACGGCGGCGGCCAGCAATGTGTATCGGAAATGCGCGATATGTTTCATCAGTTTCCTCTTCCCGCCATTACGCCGCGCCGGGCCGGCCGAGCAGGCCATTGGGCCGCAGCAGCATGACCGCCGCCATGGCGACATAGATCATCAGGTGCGCGCCTTCGGACCACACCGTGCTCATCACGCTTTGCACGATGCCGACCAGGATGCCGCCGATCAGCGCACCCCAGAAACTGCCCAGGCCGCCGACCACCACCACCACGAAGGCAATGCCCAGCGCCTCTACCCCCATGAACGGGTCGGCGCCGCGGATCGGCGCGGCCAGCGCCCCGGCCAGCCCGGCGGTGGCCGCGCCCAGCGCGAACACCAGGCTGAAGATGCGGTTGATGTTCAGGCCCAGGAGCGACACCATCTCGGTCGACTCGCTGCCGGCGCGCACGATGGAGCCCAGGCGCGTGCCTTCCAGCACCCACCACAAGAGGATGGCCATGACCGCGGTGACGGCAATCACGAACAGGCGGTACTTGGGATAGACGAAGCCGCCGGCCATCACCACGCCCTGCAATATGTCGGGCGGCGAGACATTGTTGCCCAGCGGCCCCCAATACGAGATCACGGCCTCCTGCAGCACCAGCGCCAGGCCCACCGTGAACAGGATATGGAAGTGGTGCGGCAGCGCATACACATGCCGCAGCACGAAGCGCTCCACCACCCAGGCGAACAGCCCTACCACCAGCGGCGCCACCAGCAGCGACCACCAGAAGCTGATGCCCATGTCGACGATCTGGAAGCACAGGTAGGCGCCCAGCAGGAAGAACGCCCCGTGCGAGAAATTGACGAAACGCAGCAAGCCGAACACGATCGACAGCCCTACCGCCAGCAGGAAGTAGAGCATGCCGATGCCGATGCCGTTGGCGATCTGCAGCAGATAGATATTCATGAGGCCTCGTGACACTCAGTAATACACAATGACCGTTCGGACTGAGTAGACCCGAAGGGTCGTATCGAAGACGCACCGTCATGTTTCGCACGCAGTCGCGTCTTCGATACGCCGCTGGGGCGGCTACTCAGTCCGAACGGTTGAGTAGACGCTCCAGCTCGAACGCATCACAGTTTGCACTGCGTCTTGTCCAGCGCCAGGAACGATTTGCCCGACGAGACGATGTCGGCGTAATCGTTCTTGTTGGCCATCTTCGACTTCGCCTTGCCCTTGAGCAGATAGTAGTTCTTGATGACCTGGTGGTCGCCCTTGCGGATTTCCTCGGTGCCGGTCAGGCCTTCGTACTTCATGCCTTCCATCGCCGCGATGACCGCCTTGGGGGCGGTGCTGTTGGCCTTGATGATGGCGTCCAGCATGATCTTGGTACAGATGTAGGAACCGGCCAGGCTGTAGTTCGGGTCGATCTTCAGCGTGTCGTTGACCAGCTTGACGAACTCCTTGTTGAACGGCGAATCGATCGCGTGCCAGTACTGCGCGCCGAAGTACACGCCGTCGCAGATGTCGGCGCCCAGCGTCTCGAACTGCTCCAGTCCCGAGGCCCAGGCCATGAGGATCGTACAGTTGTTCTTCATGCCGAAGCTGGCCGCCTGGCGCAGCGTGTCCGACGACTGCGAACCGAAGTTCAGCAGCAGCAGCACGTCCGGCTTGGCGGCCATGGCGTTGGTCAGGTAGCCGGAGAATTCTTTCTCGGTCAGCGAGTGGTAGCTGTTGCCGACGTGCTCGATGCCCTTTTCCTTGAAGATGTTCTTGGCCGCCGCCAGCAAGCCTTCGCCGAACACGTATTGCGGTGTGATGGTGTACCAGCGCTTGGCGTTGGGCAGCTTCTCCAGCAGCGGGCGCACGGTCTGTTCGATGGCGCCGAAGGTCGGCACCGACCAGCGGAAGGTGGAGCGGTTGCAGTCGCTGCCGGTGATCTCGTCGGCGCCGGCGGTGGTGATGAAGATGCCGCCGGCCTTGTCGGCTTCCTTGCCCATGGCCAGCGCCTCGCCGGAGAGGATGCCGCCGGCGAAGAAGCGCGTGCCCTTCTCGATGGTCTCCTGCATCTTGCGCACGGCGGTGGCCGGCTTGCCTTCGGTGTCGAGCGTGACGTAGCTGGTGTTCTTGCCCAGCACCTTGCCGTATTTCTGCAGCGCCAGCTTCATGCCCATGTCGGCGAACTTGCCGTTGGCGGCGAAGGGGCCCGACATCGGCACCGGGCAGCCGAAGGAAATCGCATCGGCTTGCGCGAAGACATCGTTGAACGACAGCGCGCCCGGCGCGGCCAGTGCGGACAGCTTCAGAAAATCGCGACGACTGAACATATTCACATCTCCCTCAGGATTAAAAACGACAGGTGACATCCACGAAACTTCAACACGCATCAACGCAAATTCCATGCCCAACAAGAGTGAAAATCCGAATGAAACGAGACGCCGGCATGGCGGCAGGACGAGCCAATTCCTCCGCCGGAAAAACGCGGATAAAAAGGGGCGAACGGGCATGACATGATGCGAACGATCATGGCGGGCTCCTCCTGGCCGTGAAATGCGATGTCTCTTTGGTCTTTCTTCGATGCTGCCATCCGTTGTCCATGCCCCGATGTATGTTCATGCGGTGGCCATGCGGATTTTCTTCTTTGCCGGAGATGTATTGCCTCCTTCAGGATTGTCGTCTTTTCCCTCCCGTTGTGCGCTTAAGATTTTTCATCGACATCGCGGTGCATTTTGCGTCGCTGCGGCTTGCCGCCTGCACCAATAACCGGCGCTTCCCACCCCGCTGCCTGCAACAGCAAAAAACGGCATGAAGAATTCATGCCGTTTCCTGTCGTTCCGTCTTACTTCATCTGCGGGAAAGCAAACTCGGCGCCCGCGCTTGCCGTATTCGGCCAGCGCTGCATGACCGCCTTGGCGCGCGTATAGAAACGCACGCCTTCCGGCCCGTACATGTGATGGTCGCCAAACAGGCTGCGCTTCCATCCGCCGAAGCTGGAGAACGCCATCGGCACCGGCAGCGGCACGTTCACGCCGACCATGCCGACCTCGATCTGGCGCACGAACTCGCGCGCCACGCCGCCGTCGCGCGTGTACACCGCCACGCCGTTGCCGTATTCATGCGCGTTGATCAGTTCCACCGCGCTGGCGATGTCGGGCGCGCGCAGCACGCACAGCACCGGGCCGAAGATCTCTTCCTTGTAGATGGTCATGTCGGGCGTGACGTGGTCGAACAGCGTGCCGCCGACGAAGAAGCCCTTTTCGAAACCGGCCACCTTGTGGCCGCGGCCGTCGACCACCAGCCTGGCGCCTTCTTCCACGCCGCGGCCGATCAGGCCTTCGATGCGTTCCTTGGCCGCAGCGGTCACCACCGGACCCATCTCTGCGCCGGCCACGTTGCCCTCGTTGATCTTCAGGCTGCGCGCGCGTTCGGCCAGCGCAGTCACCAACTGGTCGCCGGCGGATCCGACCGCCACCGCCACCGAGATCGCCATGCAGCGTTCGCCGGCCGAACCGAAGGCCGCGCCCATCAGCGCGTCGACCGCCAGTTGCATGTCGGCGTCGGGCATCACCACCATGTGGTTCTTGGCGCCGCCCAGCGCTTGCACGCGCTTGCCCTTGGCGCTGCCGCGCGCGTAGATGTACTCGGCGATCGGGGTCGAGCCGACGAAGCTGATGGCCTTGACCTGGCGGTGGTCGAGCAGCGCATCGACGGTCAGCTTGTCGCCTTGCACGACGTTGAACACGCCGTCCGGCAAGCCGGCTTCCTGCAGCAGCTCGGCGATCAGCAAGGCGGCCGACGGGTCGCGTTCGGAAGGCTTGAGGATGAAGCAGTTGCCGCAGGCGATGGCGATCGGGAACATCCACATCGGCACCATCGCCGGGAAGTTGAACGGCGTGATGCCGGCCACCACGCCCAGCGGCTGGCGCATCGACCAGGCGTCGATGCCGCGCGCGATCTGGTCGGTGTATTCGCCCTTCAACATCTGCGGGATGCCGGCGGCGAACTCGACGATCTCGATGCCGCGCGCGACTTCGCCTTGCGCGTCGGAGAAGGTCTTGCCGTGCTCGCGCACGATGATGCGGGCGAAGTCGTCGGCGCGTTGCTGGATCAGGTGCAGGAAGCGGAACAGTACGCGCGCGCGGGTCAGCGGCGGAGTGTTGGACCAGGCGGGGAAGGCGGCGGCGCCGGACTTGACGGCGGCGTCGACCTCATCGGCCGTGCCCAGCGCGACTTGCGCCACCGGCACGCCCAGCGCCGGGTTGAACACATCGGCGTAGCGGCCGCTGGCGGTATCGACGCGCTTGCCGCCGATGTAGTGGGTGATCTTTTCCATTGTTGCTCGTTGCTCCGTTGATGCGTTGATGCGGTCAGGCCAGCGTCTTGAGGATCGCGGCCAGCTTGCCGAACAGCTCGTCGATCTGTTGTTTGTTGATCACCAGCGGCGGCGACAGCGCGATGATGTCGCCGGTCACGCGGATCAGGATGCCGTCGTTGAAGGCGCGCACGAAGGCGTCGTAGGCGCGCGCGCCGACCTTGCCCGGGATCGAGGCCAGTTCGATGCCGGCGATCAGGCCGATGGTGCGCACGTCGATCACATGCGGCAGGCCGCGCAGCGCGTGCGCGGCGTCCTGGAAGTAGTCCGACACCGACTGCGCATGCTCCAGCACGCCTTCCTGCTGGAACACGTCCAGCGAGGCCAGGCCGGCGGCGCAGGCCAGCGGGTGGCCGGAATAGGTGTAGCCGTGGAACAGTTCGATGCCGTCCGGGCCGTTCATGAAGGCGTCGTGGATCTCCGGCTTGACGAACACCGCGCCCATCGGCACCACGCCGTTGGTCAGGCCCTTAGCGGTGGTGAAGATGTCCGGATCGACGCCGAAGTAGTCGGAGGCGAACGGCGTGCCCAGGCGGCCGAAGCCGGTGATCACTTCATCGAAGATCAGCAGGATGCCATGCTTGGTGCACAGCTCGCGCAGGCGCTTGAGATAACCCTTGGGCGGCACCAGCACGCCGGTGGAGCCGGCCACCGGTTCGACGATCACGGCGGCGATGTTGGAGGCGTCGTGCAGCGCGACCAGGCGTTCCAGTTCGTCGGCCAGATGGGCTCCGTATTCCGGTTCGCCCTTGGTGAAGGCGTTCTGTTCCAGGTTGTGGGTGTGCGGCAGGTGGTCAACGCCTTGCAGCAGCGCAGTGCTGAAGGTCTTGCGGTTGCCGCCGATGCCGCCCACCGACATGCCGCCGAAACCCACGCCATGGTAGCCGCGTTCGCGGCCGATCATGCGGGTGCGGGTGCCGTTGCCGCGTGCGCGGTGGTAGGCCAGCGCGATCTTGATCGCGGTGTCGACCGCTTCCGAACCGGAGCCGGTGTAGAACACGTTGGCGAAGCGGTTGCCGGTGTAGGCCTTGAGGCGCTCGGCCAGTTCGAAGGCGCCCGGATGGCCGAGCTGGAAGGAGGGCGCGTAGTCCAGCGTGGCCACCGACTTCTGTACGGCCGACACGATCTTTGGATGGGCGTGGCCCAGCGGCACGCACCACAGGCCGGCGGTGCCGTCGAGGATGGCGTTGCCGGCGTCGTCGCGGTAGTACATGCCCTCGGCCGAGACCAGCATGCGCGGGCTGGCCTTGAAGTTGCGGTTGGCGGTGAAGGGCATCCAGTAGGCCGACAGGCCGGATTTCTGTTCGGAAGTGGTCATGGGGCGCACCGTGGCAGGGTGAGAGTTGACGAAGTTGAGAATGGCTTGATTATTGCCAGACACTCGCAGTATTGTTAGCTACACTTTTCAATTTGATCCGAGACTGTATTGTTTGTTTGAGTGAACTGTATTGATTCATTTGGCGGGAATGCCAGCATGCGGATGATTCGGCCGTATCGCCGGCAAACGTCGAATGACGGCGATTCCAGTCATTCATGACAGAGAGAAGGACATGGCAGGCTGCGCCTGCCGCAAGCAATACACTTCTTGGAAAAACAAGACACTCCAGTCGGTCGACCAATGAAGTCGCCCGACAACACGCCGAAAGGATGTTCATGGCCAAGCTCCAGCGCGCGCCGCTGCAACTGGATTTGCAAAGGAATACCGCCGCCCGGCTGGTGGAGCAGGTGGCCGATGGCCTGGCGCTGCTGATCGAGCGCGGCGAGCTGCGCTCCGGCGAGCGCCTGCCGTCGGTGCGGCAACTGGCCGAGAGCCACGGCATCGGCGCCTCCACCGTGGTCGAGGCCTATGAACAACTGGTGGCGCGCGGCATGTTGCTGGCGCGGCGCGGGGCCGGTTTCTTCGTCGCCGCGCGCGCCGGGCAATCCGGTGCGCGCGCGGTGTTCATGCCGCACGAACCGGTGATCGACTCGGCCTGGCTGCTGTCGGAAATGTTCGCCGACGAGCGGGTGCCGATCAAGGCCGGTTGCGGCTGGCTGCCCGGCAAGTGGTTGAACGACGAAGGCCTGCACCAGGCCGAGCGCCGCATCATCCGTTCGCCCGGCGCGCAGCAGGTCGGCTACGGCCATCCTTTCGGTTATGCGCCGCTGCGCCAGCTGATCGCGCAATTCCTCGGGCATTGGTCGCTGGACGTGGCCATCGACCAGGTGCTGACCACGCACGGCGCCACGCAGGCGCTGGACCTGGTGATCCGCACCATGACCCAACCCGGCGACACGGTGATGATCGACGACCCCGGCTACTGCAACCTGATCGCCATGTTGCGCCTGGCCGGGCTGAACGTGATCGGCGTGCCGCGCACGCCGGGCGGCGTCGATACCGACATGCTGGAGACGCTGGCGCGCGCGCACCGGCCCAAGATGTTCTTCACCACCAGCGTGCTGCAGAACCCGACCGGCACCTCTTACACGCCGGCCTGCGCCATGCGCGTGCTGCAAGCGGCCGAGCGGCATGGTTTCTGGGTGGTGGAAGACGACATCTTCCGCGAGCTGGGCCAGGCCACCGACCCCATGCTGGCCGCATTGGACGGCCTGCAGCGGGTGATCTACGTGGGCAGCTATTCCAAGACCATCGCGCCTTCGCTGCGCGTGGGTTACGTCGCCTGCCAGCGCGACCTGGCGCGCCAGATCGTGCATACCAAGATGGTGCTCACGCTCACCAATTCCGAGATCAACGAGCGCCTGGTGCATAACGTGCTGACCGAAGGCCATCATCGGCGCCATGTGCAGACGTTGAACGCCACACTGCTCAATGCCCAATCCACGCTCAACGCCAAGCTGGCCGAAGCCGGCCTGATGCCGTTCACCGCCGCGCGCGGCGGCATGTTCACCTGGGCCACGCTGGAAGGTAGCGGCCTGCCGGCGCGCGAGATCGCCGACCGCGCGCGGCAGAAGGGCATCTGGCTGGCGCCGGGCGATTTCTTCCACCTGGCGGCGCCGGAGCAGGCCAGCTTCCGTTTCAATGTGGGTTATGCGGATGTGCCGGAGCTGTTCGATTTCTTCCGCTCCCTGTAGTAAGAACCTGCCCACGATTTCGCCGGGGCCGTTCATATGCCCTTTCAGGCGGTCTGCGGCGTTGCAAAGCCTCGCCGGGCCAACCGGCCCGGCTGCGTTTTGCGCCTTGCATCCCATCCTGAAATGACATTTGACCGACTCCCGGCGAGATCGTGAACATGTTCCAAGAACCGCTTACACTTCTTCACGCAGGCGTCATGGCGCAACAGTAGAATGGCCGTTCCACATTCGCGAGGAACGCCAGGCATGACCATCACTACACCGACTTCCGGCATCCGCGCCGTCGTGTTCGACTTTGGCGGCGTGCTGTTCGACTGGAGCCCGCTGCACGTCTACCGGCACCTGATCGCCAATGATGCCGAGCGCCTGCATTTCCTCACCAAGGTCTGTTCGCCTGAATGGAATATCCAGCAGGACGGCGGGCGTACGCTGGCAGAAGGCACCGAGCTGCTGGTGCGACAGCATCCGCAGCATGAAAGCCTGATCCGCGCCTTCTACGACCGCTGGAAGGAAATGCTGCGCGGGCCGCTGGATGATGGCGTGGCGCTGTTGAAGCAATTGCATGCGCGGCAGGTGCCGCTGTTCGGCCTGACCAACTGGTCGGCCGAGACCTTCCCGTTCGCGCGCGAGAACTATGATTTCCTCAACGTGTTCCAGGACATCGTGGTGTCGGGTGAAGAGAAATGCATCAAGCCCGATGCGCGCATCTACCAGATCGCGCTGGCGCGTTACGGGCGCCGCCTGGCCGACCTGAAACCGGGCGAGCTGGTGTTCATCGACGATGTGAAGAAGAATGTCGAGGCGGCGCAGGCGCTGGGCTGGCACGGCATCCATCATGTGGATGCGGGACAGACGCGTGCGCAGTTGAAGCTGCTGGGATTGCCGTTATAAATAATGTGCCGCCGTCCTGACGAAAGTCAGGACCCAGTGTCGTTCAGCCGCTGTCGGTATGCGGCGAAAGCCGCTGGATCCCGGCCTGCGCCGGGATGACGGATTAGAGATGACGGCTTAGTTGCAATGGCCGCCGTCGATATCGCATTGCGCGACCGATGAACCGGCATGGCCGGTCGTCTCGCCACCGGTTTCCTGCTGCAGGAACCGCGCCCATTCCTGCGGCCGCCCCAGCCACATTCCCGTATCCAGCACTTCCAGCGCATCGCCCCGCTGCAGCACGAAAGTGGGGAAGCCGCGCCCGCCGACCTGGTTCAGCAGTGCGCGGCTGGCGTCGATGTGTCGGGCCAGTTCCTCTTCTTCGATCTTGCGCAAGGCCTGCGTAAAGGCGTTCGCATCGGCGCCCAGCTGCTGCGCCAGTTCAAGCAGCGTGCCTTCGTCGGAGATGCGCAGGCCATCCTGATAATGCGCGCGCTGGATCGCGGCCAGCATGTCCAGCCCGGCGTCATTGCCCTTGAGCGCCTGCATCGCCAGCACGGCGGCAATCGGCGGCGCCGAGTCGAACACCGCGCCGGTATCTTTGAGCAGGCCGTTGAAGTAAGGCTCGCCAAAAACCTGCCCGGTCATCTGCGCGATGCGGCGGTCGTGCGGCATCACATAGTCGCGCAACCCGGCATCGACCTGGCGCCGATTGCGGCCCGCCATCATGCCGCCGCCGTGCGCCTGTACCGGCAACACGCGGCGCGCGGCCGCCACCAGCGGCGCGGCGCCGTAGCACCAGCCGCACAGCGGATCGTGGATGTAGTGGAGGACTTGGGTTGCGGCGCTCATGCTCAGTAGCCTACCGTGAAACGCGCGCGCACATGCTTCGGCTGTTCCAGCTCATCCAGCAGGGCGATGGCGAAGTCTTCATAGGAAATCGAACTCTTGCCGTCGGCGGCCACCAGCAGCTGGTCCTGGCCCAGGCGGAACTTGCCGGTGCGCTCGCCCGGCACGAACAGTGCGGACGGCGAGAGGAAGGTCCAGGCGATCTCCTGCTCCTTGCGCAGGTCGTTCAGGAAGTCGCGCCCGGCCGAGGCTTCCGGCTTGTATTCGGCGGGGAATTCCGGGGTGTCGATCAATGCCTTGCCCGGTGCGATTTCCAGGCTGCCGGCGCCGCCGACGACAGCGATGCGCTGGACGCCCGCCTGCTTGACTGCGGGCAGCAGGTCGGCAGCCTTGAAGTTGGCGAAACGGCCGCTGGAGACGACCACGTCGGCGCCCTTGATGGCGGCGGCCAAGGCGGCGGTGTCCTTGACGTCGGCGCTGCGGGCGGTGACGTTGGCGCGGGCGGTGATCTTGGAGGCGTCGCGGGCGATGGCGATGACGTGGTGGCCGCGGCGCAGGGCTTCTTCGAGGATGCGGCTGCCGACGTTGCCGGTGGCGCCGATGATGGCGATGTTCATGGATGTCCTTTCGTGTCTTGGAGAAATTGCCCGAGGGCGCCGATGCAGCCTTGGGTGTCGTTTGATGCTGAGATGCAGCTTAGCCCTTTATTTCGTCCGGAAAAACAGCATAATTGAACATAGTTTGTTTCTTGAAACGTTCAGGTGAGGGCGCCAATGGACCGGTTGACGGCAATGCAAGTATTCGTGACGGTGGTCGATGGCGGCAGCCTGTCGGCCGCGGCCCAGCAGCTCGACCTGTCGCGGCCGGTGGTGTCGCGCTATGTGGCCGAACTGGAGGAGTGGGTCGGCGCGCGCCTGCTGCACCGGACCACGCGCCGGCTGTCGTTGACCCCGGCCGGCAACGAGATCCTGCCGCGCTGCCGGCAGATGCTGGAGTTTTCCGACGACATGCGCCACGCCGTCGAGGCCCCCGGCGAGACGCCGCGCGGCTTGCTGCGCATCACCTCCAGCACCTCGTTCACGCAGAGCCAGCTGGTGCAGGCGGTGGTGGAGTATGGCCGCCGCTATCCGGAAGTGGCGGTCGACCTGGTGGCGCTGGACCGCACGGTGAACCTGGTGGAGGAACGCATCGACCTGGCCATCCGCATGACCACCCGGCTGGAACCCAACCTGATCGCGCGCAAGCTGACCGTGTGCCGCTCGGTGATCTGCGCCGCGCCCGATTACCTGGCGCGCCACGGCACGCCGAAGAAGGTGGAAGACCTGGCCCTGCACAATTGCCTCACGCACTCCTACGTCGGCCGCAGCCTGTGGCAGTTCGAGGGCAAAGGGCGGGGCGCCAAGCCGGCTTCGGTGGCGGTGGGCGGCAGCATCAGCGCCAACGAGGTGACGGTGTTGCTGCAGGCGGTGCTGGCCGGCGTGGGCATCGGTCACATGCCGGCCTATTCGGCGGCGCCGCTGGTGGCTTCCGGGCAACTGGTGCAGTTGCTGCCGGAGTATGAACCGGTCCAGCTCGGCATGTATGCCGTGTATGCCTCGCGCAAGCACATGCCGGCGACCTTGCGCACGATGCTGGATTTCCTGGCGGAACGTTTCGGCGGGCAGCCGTTTTGAATGATGCCGGGCTCAGGGCGTGATGCTGAGCAGCTTGTGGACCAGTTCGGAAGACGTCGACGCGGCGAACTTGCGCATCAGCCGGGCCCGGTGCATCTCCACCGTGCGCGGGCTCAGTTCCACCTGGCGCGCGATCAGCTTGCTGGTCTTGCCTTCCACCAGCAGCGCCGCGATCTCGCGCTCGCGCGGCGTCAGGCCGGGTGCGATGGGGCGCTTGGCGCTGACGTCTTCGAAGGTCCAGATGCCGGCCGCATGCGGATCGCCCAGCACCAGCGAATGGCCGGTGACGTGGCACCAGAACATCTCGTCGCTGGCGCGCTTCATGATGCGCTCGTCGGAGTAGAAGCCCTTTTCGTTAAGGATGGGCACCAGGCGCAGGCCGGTGCGCTCGAACTCGGCGGCGGTCGGATAGATGGTCTGGAACGACATCTGGCGCAGTTCCCCGACCGCATAGCCGAACATCGCCGCCATCGCCAGGTTGCCCTGCTGGATGACGCGGTGATGCGAGACGCACATGCCGATCGGGGCATGCATGAATACCTGTTCGAAATCGATGGCCGGTGGGATGCTCATGATGTGCTGCGGATGTCCTGGGGTTCCCTCGAGCCTGGCGGCTGCGGCTCGGTGTATGCTGCATTGCGCCAGGTATTTTTACCGTATTGTATGGCCTATTTCGCTGACCTATGATGATTGGCGCTTTTTAATAGCACAATGTGCAGCTATGCTCGCATAAGAGACGGCTTCGCCAAGAAACATCTCATGTTTCTAGGTGCAGCCGTCTCTAAGAGCCGAAAGGAGACTCGTGAACAAAGTGTATCCAGACGCGGCCACCGCGTTGAAAGACATCGTCAAGGACGGCCAGACCATCGCGGTCGGCGGCTTTGGCCTGTGTGGCATCCCTGAGGCGCTGATCGCCGCCCTGCGTGATTCGGGCGTGCAGAACCTGACCGCCATCTCCAACAATGCCGGGGTCGACGGCTTCGGCCTGGGCCAACTGCTCTCCACCCGCCAGATCAAGAAGATGATCGCCTCCTACGTGGGCGAGAACAAGGAGTTCGAGCGCCAGTACCTGGCCGGCGAACTGGAACTGGAATTCACTCCGCAGGGCACGCTGGCCGAGAAGCTGCGCGCCGGCGGCGCCGGCATCCCGGCGTTCTTCACCAAGACCGGCGTGGGCACGCTGGTGGCCGAAGGCAAGGAAATCCGCGAATTCGACGGCGCCAGGTACGTCATGGAGCGCTCGCTGGTGGCCGACATCTCGCTGGTCAAGGCGCAGAAGGCCGACCGCGCCGGCAACCTGGTGTTCAACAAGACCGCGCGCAACTTCAATCCCAACGTCGCCATGGCCGGCAAGGTCACCGTGGTCGAGGTGGAAGAACTGGTCGAGGTCGGCCAGCTCGATCCGGACCAGATCCACACCGCCGGCATTTTCGTGCACCGCATCGTGGTCAACGCCACGCCGGAAAAACGCATCGAACAACGCACCGTCAGCGCGGCGAAATAAGGAGACAGCAATGGCTTGGACCAGAGATGAAATGGCTGCGCGCGCAGCGAAGGAATTGCAGGACGGCTTCTACGTCAACCTCGGCATCGGCTTGCCGACCCTGGTGGCGAACCACGTGCCGGCCGACATCGAAGTGTGGCTGCAGTCGGAAAACGGCCTGCTCGGTATCGGCCCCTTCCCGACCGAAGACAAGGTCGATCCCGACCTGATCAACGCCGGCAAGCAGACCGTGACCACCATCCCCGGCTCGTCCTTCTTCAGCTCGGCGGATTCGTTCGGCATGATCCGCGGCGGCAAGATCAACATCGCCATCCTGGGCGCGATGCAGGTTTCCGGCAAAGGCGACCTGGCCAACTGGATGATCCCCGGCAAGATGGTCAAGGGCATGGGCGGCGCGATGGACCTGGTGGCCGGCGTCGGCCGCGTGGTGGTGCTGATGGAACACGTGGCCAAGGCCAAGGACGGTTCCACCTCGAAGAAGATCTTGAAGGAATGCAACCTGCCGCTGACCGGCGTGGGCGTGGTCAACCGCATCATCACCGACCTCGGCGTGATCGACGTCACCCCGAACGGCCTGAAGCTGATCGAACTGGCGGCCGGCGTGACCAAGGAAGAAGTGATCGAACAGACCGAAGCGGCGCTGGATGTGAGCGCGGTCTGAGCGTTTCAAATTGATGGACAACACAAGGGTGCTGGATTCAGCGCCCTTGTTTTTTGTCTACCGCTTTTGCCCAAGCAGCGATCTGGTATCGGCCAGCGCCGTCAAGTCCAAGAACCCGTCGGTTCCAGGAAAGGCGACAGTCCCGCCTCGCCCCAGCGCAGCGGCAACGCATGCTCCAGCAGCCGCGCCGATTCCACCGAAAACCGCAGCAGCCGCTGCGCGCCCGTGAAGGCATCCACTTCCGGCCCCTCCCAGGTCACTTGCGCCGTCACGCCGAGGTAAAGCAATGCGCCGCTGCTGAAATCCGCGAACAGCAGTCCGGCGCGCGGCTGCAGCAGCAGGTTGCCGATGGTATTGAAGAACGAGTTGCCGATGAAGTCTGGCACGGTCAGCATGTGGTCGCCATCGACCCGGACGAAACCGGGTTTGCCGCCGCGGTGCGATACATCGGCGCCATGGCGCCGGCCGGCTCCCTGCGCTTCTTTATCGTCGTTCGCCAATGCGGTGGCGATGAAGAAGGTGTCGGCGCGGCGGATCATCTGCGCCATTTGCGGAGTGAGCGCGGGGGCGTCGGTGATCGCCGGCGCGGGCAGGGCATGCGCATCCAGCAGTTCGGGTTGGCGCGCCTGGATGTATTTGGGGCAGTTGCCGAAGCTCTGCTCGATGGCGATTGCCATGCCATCGTCCGACAGCGCCTGCACCACGCCGTTGGCGCGGTTGCGCC
Source organism: Herbaspirillum sp. GW821-FHT09A12 (assembly GCF_059418325.1). Taxonomy (NCBI): domain Bacteria; kingdom Pseudomonadati; phylum Pseudomonadota; class Betaproteobacteria; order Burkholderiales; family Oxalobacteraceae; genus Herbaspirillum; species Herbaspirillum sp. GW821-FHT09A12. The sequence goes on along the minus strand of NZ_JBWKPR010000009.1, from coordinate 62,904 downwards.
GGCGCGTGTGCGGTTCGATGCCGAGCAGGCCCAGCCTGGCGCCTTGCCGCAGGTTGCCATGCAATGGATCTCCCGGCGCGATGTGCTGGCCGCGCACCTGCAGCGTGCGCGCATCGGGCGAACGCACAAAGCCCGGCGCGCCGCTCACGATCGAGGCCCAGGGGCGTCCTTCCGCATCCACCGACCCCACCACCATGAAGGGCAGTTGCTGGAAGAACGCGCGGTGCTGGTCGGGCATGAAGTCGCGGATCACGCGCGGGCCGACCGTCGCCATCTGCTCCAGCATGCCGGCGCGCTGCTGGGCGAGCAGTTCGCCGCGATGGAAGGCCCGGTCCGGCGCCCCGGATGCGGGGATGGGTGGAGTGGATGGCATGGCAGGCTCCTTGGCGGCGACGGTCAGGCGGCGATGGCGTGCGGCGAGGCCGGCATGGGGACGAAGCCGGGCAACTGTTCGATGCGTGCGATCCAGCTGCGCACATTGGCATAGGGCGCCAGGTCCACGCCGCCTTCCGGCACGTGGGCGACATAGGTATAGCAGGCCAGGTCGGCGATGGTGGCGTGGCCGGCGGCGAGGAAGCCGCGACCAGCGAGATGGCGCTCGAGCAGTTCCAGCACGGCCAGGGTCTTCTGGTGCGCCAGCGCATAGTCGAGCTCGCGCTTGAACAGTTTCACCAGGCGCACGCGGTTGGGGCCTTCGCATATCTCGCCCGAGGCCAGCGACAGGAATTGTTGCACCTGCGCCGCGCCCAGCGGATCGGCCGGCAGCCACCGTCCCTCATCGTAGCGCTTGGCCAGATAGACCAGGATCGCGGTGGAGTCGTACAGCGTAATGTCGCCGTCGACGACCACCGGAACCTGGCCGCGCGGGTTGAGCGCGAGGAACTCCGGCTGCTTGTGCTGGCCGTGCGGCAGGTCGACATCGACCACCTCGTGCGGCAGGCCCAGCATGGACAGCAGCAGGCGCACGCGGTGTGCGTGGCCGGACAATGGAAAGCCGTAAAGGCGGATGGGTTGTGGTTGCGGCATCTTCTTCTCCCGACGGAGGGTGGGTTGGCGGCGGCATGTTGCCGGCGCGATGGAGTTTTGTGAACTATAATGAACCGAACGATCGGTACAATAGGCGATCGGATTTCAGCTGTCAACCATCGGCATGGAAAATATTTTTATCCCGGAGCGCGGGGAGCAAGCTGATCCTGCATGCCAGCAGTCTTATAATCGAACGCAACCCCGCGCTTCAGTTTCGTTCGAAGTCGCCCGCCATGCCTGCGTATGCAGGCGCAACATTGCGCATCAACAGAAAACCGCCATGCCCGCACCCAGCCTGTCGCGCGAGGAAGTCGCGCAAATCCTGCTTTCCGAATTCCGCCGCTCCGGTTATGAAGGCGCCAGCCTGTCCAGCCTGTCGGCCGCCACCGGCCTGGGCAAGTCCAGCCTCTACCACTATTTCCCCAACGGCAAGGTTGATATGGGGCGCGCCGCCATCGAAGTGGTCGGCCAGTGGATGCGCGGGAAGGTGATCCCGCTGCTGACCTCGGATGCCGCGCCGGAAAAACGCCTCAAGCGTTATTTCGCCGCCATGAGCGATTTTTACGCCAAGGGCACGCTCCCTTGCCTGACCGACCTGTTCACCATCGGCGAGGCGGCCGGCTATTTCCAGCAGCAGTTCAAGCAGAACATCGGCAACACCGTGAAGCTGATCGCCGCCGTGCTGGAAGACGCCGGCATCGCTCCCGCCGAGGCCGTGCGCCGCGCCGAGGACGGGATGGTGATGCTGCACGGCGCGCTGGTGGTGTCGCGCGCCCAGGGCAGCACCGCCGTCTTCACGCGCGTGGTGCGCGGCATCCCCGACATGCTGCTGGCGCCGTAACGGTTTTCCCCGAACCTGTTCCATTCCTGCAAGGGCCGCGCCGCAAGGTAGCGGCCCTTGTTGCATGGCGCTGGTCGGTTTGGCCGCCCTGTGCGGCGTTGCAAAAACGCTCGCCCGAAAAGATGACGGCTTGACAGACGCCAGGTTACTTTTATAATGATAGTTACTATCTTAATGAAAGTCAGTTCCCGCAGCAGGCGACATTCCTCTCGAACGCAGCACATCGACCAACGAAGCAGACAAGGAAACCCAATGAATACCAGCAAACGGCCAGGCAAGGCCCTCATCACCGGCGCATCGGCCGGTATCGGCGCAACCTACGCGCAACGCCTGGCGGCGCGCGGCTACGACCTGCTGCTGGTGGCGCGCGACGCCGCCCGGCTGGAGCAGCTCGCCGCCGCATTGCGCGGCAAGCACGGCGTGCAGGTGGAGGTGCTGCCGGCCGACCTGACCGCCAAGCCCGACCTGCTCAAGGTCGAGCAGCGTCTGCGCGGCGACGCCGATATCTCGCTCTTGCTCAACAACGCCGGCATGGCGGTGCAGGGCAAGCTGATCGACGCCGACATCGACCGTTACGAAGCGATGCTCCAGCTGAACGTGGTGGCGGTCACGCGCCTGGCCGCGGCGGCTGCCGCCAACTTCGGCCAACGCGGCCGTGGCGCGATCATCAATGTCGCCTCGGTGCTGGCGCTGGCGCCGGAAATGTTCAATGGCGCCTACAGCGGCACCAAAGCCTACGTGCTGAACCTGAGCCAGTCGATGCAGCAGGAACTCGGCCCGCTGGGCGTGCAGGTGCAGGCGGTGCTGCCCGGCGCCACGCGTACCGAGATCTGGCAACGCTCCGGCGGCAGCGTCGATCAATTGCCGCCGGAAATGCTGATGGAAGTCGACGACATGGTGGATGCCGCGCTGGCCGGGTTCGACCAGGGCGAAGCCGTCACCATCCCCTCGCTGCCCGACGTTGCCGACTGGAACGCGCTCACCTCCGCACGCCATGCGCTTGGCCCCAATCTCTCGCGCAACCGGCCCGCCGCGCGTTACCTGGACCATGCCGGCTGAGTTGCCCGGCCCGCGCCAGCAGGCGCGGGCGGCGCAGGCGGCGCGCCAGTTGACGCGGCAGGGCCAACCCTGCCCGATCGCCGGCTCGCTGCAACTGATCGGGGAATGGTGGACGGTGCTGATCGTGCGCGATGCCCTGCGCGGCATGACGCGCTTCGAGCAATTTCGCCGCAATCTCGACATTTCCCCCGCCATCCTCTCGCGCCGCCTGCAGGCGATGGTCGACGCCGGCCTGATGGAACGGCGCCGCTACCGCGAGCATCCGCCGCGCGACGAATATGTGCTGACCGACGCCGGCCGCGCGCTGCAGCCGGTGATCGCCGCCCTGCGCGGCTGGGGCCGCCTGTACCTTGGGCAACGCGGCGATGCCGGCAAGAAAGGCTGAAAGCGGCCACAATGCAAGGCCTGAGAACCAGCCTGCCGCCAGCAGCGATGCAGGCACAGACCACAAGGAGAACAAGATGAAGATATTGATCGTGGGCGCCGGCGCCGTCGGCGGTTATTTCGGCGCGCGCCTGCATGCGGCCGGCCGCGACGTCGGCTTCCTGGTGCGTCCGCGGCGCGCCGCGCTGCTGCGTGAACACGGCCTGCGCGTGAAAAGCCCGGCGGGCGACCTGACGCTGCGCGATGCCCGCCTGCTCGATACGGCCGAACTGGCGCCGCACTACGACCTGGTGCTATTGAGCTGCAAGGCCTACGACCTGGAGAGCGCGATCGAATCGCTGGCGCCGGCCGTGGGTTCGCAGACGGCGATCCTGCCGCTGCTCAACGGCATGCAGCATCTCGACATCCTGGAACAGCGTTTCGGCGCCGCCGCCGTACTGGGCGGCCAGTGCGTGATCGCCGGCACGCTCGACGCCGACGGCGCCATCGTGCACCTGAACAATGTCGCCGGCCTGACCTTCGGCGAACGCGGCGGCGGCATCACGGCGCGCGCGCAGGCGATCTCCGATGTCCTCTCCGGCGCCGGATTCGACGTCAAGCTGAGCGAGAACATCCTGCAATCGATGTGGGAGAAGTGGACCATGCTGGCCACGCTGGCCAGTTCCACCTCGCTGATGCGCGCCCCGGTGGGCGATATCCTGCAAGGCCCGGGCGGCCTGGCCTTCATCGAGGGCATGCTGGCCGAGTGCGCCGGCATCGCCGGGCTGCAAGGCTACCAGCCGGGCGAGAGCTTCTACAACCGCACGCGCGGCATGCTGACCGAGCGTGGCTCGTCGCTGACGGCGTCGATGTTCCGCGACATCGGCAACGGCAACCGGATCGAGTCCGACCATATCATCGGCGACCTGATCCGCCGCGGCGACGCCAAGGGCGCCAAGACCACGCTGCTGCAACTGGCCTACCTGCACCTGAAGACCTACGAGGCGCATCGGGCGCGCGCGTCGTCCTGAGATCGGGATGCCTGGGTCGCCCAAGGCGTCCCGGGCATCCCGAGCATCTCCCGCTTCCTTACCAACCACCCCCCAGCGCCCGGAACACCGACACCGCTGCCCGCGCGTTGTCGGCATGCACCTGCGCCATCTGGTCCTGCGCCGCCAGCAGCAGGCGGTCTTCGGTCAGCACCTCGGCCAGGCTCAGCACGCCGCCCTGGTAGGCTTGCTCGGCGTTGCCGCGCGCGCGTTGCTGGGCATCGACCTGCGCCGCCAGTTCGCGCGACTGCTGTTCCAGTTGCACCAGCGCCATGATGGCGTTTGCCACATCCTCCACCGCCGTCAGCATGCTCTTGCGGTACAGCGCCAAGGCTTCCGCATGGGCGCCTTCGGCGCGTGCGATCTCGGCATCGATGCGGCCGAAGTCGAACAGGCGCCAGCGCAAGCCGAGCCCGCCCTGGGCCTGCAGGCTGTTGGCCGTCAGCAAGCCGGCCGCCCCCAGGCTCTGGAAGCCCAGCAGCGCCGACAGCGACAGGTCGGGATACCACGCCGCCATCGCCTGGCCGATGCGCTCATTGGAAGCGGCCAGCCTGCGCTCGGCCGCGATCACGTCGGGCCGGCGGCGCATCAGTTCCACGCTGCTCTGCGACACCGCGATGGCCGGCACGCGGCTGGCGTCGGCGCCCTCGGAAAGTTGCCGTGCGTAAGTCCCGGGCGCGGCGCCCATCAGTACGTCGAGGCGGTTGGTCTGGCGTTCCAGTTCGATGCGCAGCGGCGGCAGCGCTGCACGCGATTGCGCCAGGCGGGCATCGGCCTGGGCGATCTCGGCCACGCTTGCCAGGCCATCCTGCAGGCGCAGCCGCACGATCTCGCCGAGCTCGGCGCTGGCCTTGACCTGGTGTTCGGCCAGCGCGATGCGCGCTTGCGCGCCGCGGATGCGGAAGTAGGCATCCGCCGCTTCCGCCGCCACCGATATGCGCACGCCAAGCTGCTGCGCCTGGGCCGCCTGCAGCTCGGCATCGGCCGCCTGTGCGCCGCGCTGCAAGGCGCCGGCCAGGTCCAGTTCCCAGCTGGCGCCGGCGTCCAGTTCGAACAGGTTCTGCGTGCGCTGGTAGCCGGGGAAGCCGCTGGCGATCTCGCCCAGCGGACTTTGCAGCGATTGTTTCGCGCGCGCGGCCTGGCCGCCGAGTTCGCCTTCCGGCAAGCGGCGCGCGCCGGCGATGCGTGCACTCGCCCGCGCCTGTTCGACGCGTGCCAGCGCTGCCGACAAGTCCAGGTTCTGCGCCAGCACGCGCTGGATGATGCCGCTCAGCACCGGGTCGTCGAACCCATCCCACCAATGATCCAGCGCCGGCGCCGGCGCTTGCGCGGAACGCTGTTGCAGCAGGGCGACGTTGCGCAGCGGGGTGTCCTGGTATTCGGGGCGCCGGTAGTCCGGGCCGGTTGTGCAGGCGCTCAATGCCAGCGCGGCCGCTAGCGCGCCCAATGCCGGCAGGCGGCCGGCGCGCGAGGGAAACGGGGGATGCATGCTTCTGGCCTTTTCATCTGTTTCCGATGCCGGGGACGGCGGCGGAAGAAGTGGTCGATCAGGTTTTTGATGGTTACTTGCAAAATGATAGCTTGAAGTTTAAACTCACTATCGTTTTGAAAGCAACCTCTATTTGAGGCCTGTCGCGGCAACGGGAAAAGACGACGGGGCAGGCCGTCATCCACATCCAACCGCCATCGAGACCACCATGACCACCCAGAGCACCACCGGCGCCCCCGCGCAACCCGCCGCAACGATGCCGGCGCCCAGGAAGAAATCCACCCTGCTGACATACGCGCTGCTGGCCATCGCCGTGGTGGCGGCGGTTGCCTGGCTGGCGCATTGGCTGGCGGTGGGGCGTTATATCGAGAGCACCGACGACGCTTACGTCGGCGGCGACATCACCGTCATCTCCCCCAAGGTGGCCGGCAACATCGAGGCTGTGCTGGTCAAGGACAACCAGGCCGTGCATGCCGGCGACCTGCTGGTGAAACTGGATGGCCGCGACTACCAGGCCGCGCTGGCCAAGGCGACGGCGGCGGTGGCAGCGCAGGATGCGGCGCTGGCCAATCTCGACGCCGAGCGCCGCCTGCAGGCATCGGTGATCGACCAGGGCCGTGCCGGCGTGGCCGCGGCCGGGGCCGAGACATCGCGCACCCGCGACGACCAGGCGCGCTACCAGAACCTCTCGGCCAAGGCGGCGGTGTCGCTGCAGGCGGCGCAAAAGGCCGATGCCGACTACCGGCAGGCGCAGGCCAACGGCCAGAAGGCGCAGGCGGCATTGAACGCCGCGCAGCGCCAGCTGGACGTGATCGCCACGCAGAAGCAGCGGGTGCAGGCGGCGTTGCAACAGGCCCAGGCGGAGCAGCGCCTGGCCGAACTGAACCTGGCCTATACCGAATTGCGGGCGCCGGTCGATGGCGTGGTCGGCAACCGCCGCGCGCGGGTCGGCGCTTACGCCACCATCGGCGCGCAGTTGCTGTCGGTGGTGCCGGCACAGGGCCTGTGGGTCGATGCCAATTTCAAGGAAAGCCAGATCGCCCGCATGAAGCAAGGCCAGGCCGTCACCATCAAGGCCGACGTGCTGCCGGGCGAATCCTTCAGCGGCCACGTGCTGAGCCTGGCGCCGGCCACCGGCGCGCAGTTCAGCGTGCTGCCGGCGGAGAACGCCACCGGCAACTTCACCAAGATCGTCCAGCGGGTGCCGGTGCGCATCGCGCTGGACGGCGAGGGCGCGCGGCTGGGCAAGCTGCGTCCCGGCCTGTCGGTGACCGCCGAAGTCGACCAGCGCGCCGGCCGGAGCTGACATGGCGTCCGCCGCCACCGCCGCGCCGGTCGCGCCCCGGCCTGCCCCGGCCCCGGCCATGGGGCTCACGCTCACCACCCGCCAGCGCGTGTTCGCCTTCGCCACCATGTGCGTGGGCATGTTCATCGCGCTGCTGGACATACAGATCGTCTCGGCCTCGCTGGCCGATATCGGCGGCGGCCTCTCGGCGGGCGCCGATGAAACCGCCTGGGTGCAGACCAGTTACCTGATCGCCGAGATCATCGTCATCCCGCTGTCGGGCTGGCTCTCGCGCGTGATGTCCACGCGCTGGCTGTTCTCGGCCTCGGCGGTGGGATTCACCGTCGCCAGCCTGCTGTGCGGGCTGGCCTGGGACATCAACAGCATGATCACCTTCCGCGCGCTGCAAGGCTTCCTCGGCGGCTCGATGATCCCGCTGGTGTTCACCTCCGCCTTCTTCTATTTCCAGGGCAACCAGCGCGTGCTGGCCGCCGCCACCGTGGGCGCCCTGGCCTCGCTGGCGCCCACGCTGGGGCCGACCGTCGGCGGCTGGATCACCAGCAACTATTCGTGGCACTGGCTGTTCTTCATCAACCTGGTGCCGGGCATATTCGTGGCCGTGGTGGTGCCGATGATGGTGAAGATCGACAAGCCCGACCTGTCGCTGCTGCGCGGCGCCGACTATCCGGGCATGGTGTTGCTGGCGCTCGCGCTGGGCTGCCTGGAATACACGTTGGAAGAAGGGCCGCGCTACGGCTGGATGGGCGATGACGTGATCCGCGCCACCGCCTGGGTGGCGGCGATCTCCGGCATCGTCTTCGTCTGGCGCAGCCTCGCCTACGCGCATCCGGTGGTCGACCTGCGCGCGCTCAAGCAGCGCAACTTCGCGCTGGGCTGCTTCTTTTCCTTCGTCACCGGCATCGGCCTGTTTGCCACCATCTACCTGACGCCGGTATTCCTGGCGCGCGTGCGCGGCTTCTCGGCGCTCGACATCGGGCTGGCGATCTTTTCCACCGGCCTGTTCCAGATCCTCGCCATCCCGGTCTACACCATGGTGGCGCGCAGGGTCGACCTGCGCTGGCTGATGATGTTCGGGCTGGCCTGCTTCACGCTGTCGCTGTGGAACTTCACGCCCGTCACGCACGACTGGGGCTGGCGCGAGCTGCTGCTGCCGCAGGCGCTGCGCGGCTTCTCGCAACAGTTCGCCGTCGCCCCGGTGGTGACGCTGACCTTGGGCTCGCTGGCGCCGGAACGCCTGAAGCTGGCCTCGGGGCTGTTCAACCTGATGCGCAACCTGGGCGGCGCGATCGGCATCGCGGTGTGCGGCACCATCTTGAACGACCGCACCAACCTGCATTTCCTGCGCCTGGCCGAACACCTCAACGCCGGCAACGAGGCGATGGCCGACATGCTGCGCAACGGCGCGCACAACCTGCTGGCCGCCGGCGTGGATGCCGGCGCGAACGAAGCCGGCGCCTTGCGCAACCTGGCGCGACTGGCCATGCGCGAGGCGCAGACCCAGGCCGTGGCCGACGCCTTCTTCGTCATCATGCTATGCCTGCTGGCGGCCACGCTGATGGTGCCGCTGATGCGCAAGGTGGAACCGCCCAAGGCGCCGCCGCCGGATGCGCATTGAGGGATTGCGGGCAGGCATCGCTGGCCTGATCGAAAGCGGCGGCTGGCTCTATGGCCATGCCGCCGGCCTCATTTAGGCTCTGTCGTATCGCCCTTGACGGGCATCGACAAAGCCGGAGCGTTCATGTCCCGATCTTCCCCATCCTCTCCATTCTTGCCGGGCGTCGACGTCGAGATGCTGCAAGCCTTCTCGGACGCCTGGAACCGCCACGACCTGGACGCGCTCATGCAATTCATGCACGAGGATTGCGTCTTCCTGAGCGCCGCCGGCAATGCCGCGCACGGCACCCGCCATGCCGGCCATGCGGCGGTGGCGCAGGCCTTCGCCTCGGCCTGGGCCAGCTTCCCGGATGCCCAGTGGCGCAACGGACGGCACTGGGTGGCAGGCGAGCGCGGCGTATCCGAATGGACCTTCACCGGTACCGCGGCCGATGGGACGCGGGTGGAAGCCGACGGCGTCGACCTGTTCCTCTTCCGCGACGGCAAGATCCTGCAAAAGAACGCGTTCCGCAAGGACCGCCCGCGCATTGTCGCCTGATCCCTTGGTCGCCCGATCCCTTTCCGCCGCCCCTGCCATGAACCGTTTCCCTGCCGCCGCCGCTCCCTACGATCCGGCTTTCGATCCGCTGGTGTCGCAATCGCCCGGCCGCAACATGGACTACGCGCCTACCTACTGGGTCGCCAGCGCCGGCGCGCCGCCGGCCGATGACGGCCCCATTGCGGGCGACGTCGATGCCGATGTGGTCATCATCGGATCGGGCTTCACCGGCTTGGCGACCGCATTGTTCCTGGCGCAGGAGCATGGCATCCGCGCCACCGTGCTGGAGGCGAACCGGGTGGCCTGGGGCTGCACCAGCCGCAACGGCGGGCAGGGCCAGAACGCCAGCGGACGGCTGTACCGCTCGCAGTGGATCGAGCGCTGGGGCTTGCCCGCCGCCCTGCGCCTGGACCAGGAGATCCGCGCCGGCTTCGACACCTTCCGCCAACTGGTGCAGCAGATCGATTGCGATCCCCAGCCGGGCGGCCATCTTTACATCGCGCACCGGCCCAAGAAGATGGCCTTCCTGGAAAACGAGGCGCGCGTGATGCGCGAACACTTCGGCTACGCCACGCGCATCCTCGGCGGCGACGAAGTGCGGCGCGACTGGTGCGCGGACCAGGAGGCGGCAGGCGCCATGCACGAGCCGGAAGGCATCTGCGTGCATCCGCTGAAGCTGGCCTTCGGCTATCTGGACAAGGCGCGCGCGCTGGGCGCCCGCGTGCATCCGTCGAGCCCGGTCACCGGCTGGGAAACGCGCAACGGTGTGCATCATCTGCGCACCCCCGGCGGCATCGTGCGCGCCCGCGCAGTGGCGGTGGCCACCGGCGCCTATGGCTTGCCGGGCTTGACGCCGCTGCTGAAGAACCGGATTTTCCCGGTGCTCTCCAACTCCATCGTCACGCGCCCGCTGACCGACGAAGAACTGGCGGCGACCAACTTTCTCACGCATCAGGCCATCACCGATACCCGCACCTTGCGCTTCTATTACCGTTTGCTGCCGGACCGCCGCGTGCAGATCGGGAGCCGCAGCGCCATCGCCGGCGCCGACGCGCATCGGGAATCGCATTACCGCCTGCTGGCCGATGGGCTGGCGCGCAAGTTTCCCGCGCTCAAGGGCATACAGATCGATTATTCGTGGTGGGGCTGGGTCGATGTCAGCCACGATATGATGCCGCGCGTGGTGCAACCCGATCCGGCGCAAAGCGTGTATTACGCGCTGGGCTATGGCGGCAACGGCGTGTCATTCTCGGCGCACGCGGGGCGGCGCATGGCCGAGCGCATCGCCGGCTTGCGCGGGCCCGAGATCGATTTGCCGATCTACGGCAGCGCATTGCCGTTTCCGCGCCAGGGCGAATGGGCCGCGCCGTTCCGGCGGCTGGGGCAAAGCATGCTTTACCGCTGGTACTGGCTGCGCGACGAAGTGCTGTAGGCAACGGCAAAGGGCCAACGCCAGTAATGCCGTTCAGTGAAGCGCTGAACGGCATTTGTGTTTGTGGTGGTTTGTGGAGTCCAGATTCCGTTCGCCCTGAGTAGCTGCGCAGCAGCGTATCGAAGGGCAGGCAAAGCCGCTGACGCCGGTGCGCTGGCTTCGATACGGCCCTGGCGGGCCTACTCAGCCCGAACGGGGTCTGTGATGAGAGTTTCAGAATTAGAACGCATCTCACGCCTATTTATGAAATGAGTTCTAGTCTTGACTGAACGGCATTGTCCGCCGCCCGCCGCTTCAGCGCGGCGGACGCAGCCGGTTGGCCAGCGCGGCCAGTTCGCGGATGCCGGGTTCGATGCGCTCCAGCGCGATCGAGGAAAATCCCAGCCGCACGCAATCGAACCGGCCTTCTTGCCGCAGAAAGAAGGGGTCGCCCGACTCGATCAGAATACCCTGCTCGAAAGCCGTCTGGCGCAGCGCGCGCGTGTCGGTGCCGGCGGGGAAGCATCCCCACAAGGCCGAACCGCCGTCCGGCGCGATGAATTCCAGCATCGGCAGATGCGCGCGCACCGCTTCGATCAGCACCGAGGCGCGGCGCGCCAGCTCCTCGCGCATCAGGTGCAGGAAGCGGTCGTAGTGGCCGTGCGAGATGAACAGCGCCGCGGCCATCTGGTTGTTGCTGGCCGGATGGCGGATCATCAGGCGGCGCAGCACGCGCAGTTGCACCACCACTTCCGCCGGCGCCACGATATAGCCGATGCGCAGGCCCGGCGAGAGCGTTTTCGACAGGCTGCCGATATAGATCACGCGCTGTTCATGGTCGATCGCCTTGAGCGCCGGCGACGGTTTGCCGACGTATTGCATCTCGGCGTCATAGTCGTCCTCGATGATGAGGCCATCGTGCCGGCGCGCCCAATCGAGCAAGGCCAGCCGGCGTTCGGTGGAAAGCGTGATGCCGCTCGGGCACTGGTGGCTGGGGGTGCAGTACAGGGTTTGCGCCTGCCGCAGCAGGGCTTCGTCGGGCTGCACGCCGTCGCGGTCGAGCGGCAAGCCCACCAGGCCGGCGCCGCGCCGCAGGAAGATATTGCGCGCATCCATGTAGCCGGGATCTTCCACCGCCACGGTTGAACCTGGCGGCACCAGCAGTTCGCTCACCAGATAGAGCGCCTGTTGCGCGCCCACCGTGAGCAATACCTCATCGCGCCGTGCGGCGATGCCGCGCCGCGGCAGCACGCGTTTAATCAGTTGGTCCACCAAAGAGCCGTTGTCGTGGTCGATGGCATCCGGCGCCCAGTCGCGGATGGAGCTCACATCCAGCGCCTGGCGGCTGCATTCGCGCCAGTCGGCAATCGGGAACAGGCTGGGATCGAACTGGCCGTACAGGAAGGGATAGCGGTAGCGTTGCCAGTCGCCGGGCTTGTCCAGCCATTTCATCCCGGCCGGCAACGCGTGCATGCGCGCAGGCCAGTCCACCTGGCGTTGTTGCGGCCGCTGCTCGCCGGCTTGCGCGGCGCGCGCGCTGTGCCGGCTCTGCGGATAGCGTTCGCTGACGTAGTAGCCGTTGCGCGGCCGGTTCTCCAGATAACCGTCTTCGGCCAGCTTCTCGTAGACCAGCACCACGGTATTGCGCGAGATCGACAGCATGTCGGCCAGTTCGCGGCTGGACGGCAGGCGCATGCCCGCCATCAGGCGGCCGTCCAGCACCGCGTCGACCAGTTGCACGCGCAGCTGGCTTTGCAGTGTCGCCCCGTGCCGATCCGGATCGGGGAAAATCTGGCGCCACATCACCTGATGGGACTCGCTGCCGCGCACGGGGCTTCTCCGCAGTTGCAATGTTTTCCTTCACGCAGGAACCATGCCAGAACGCGCTCGCGCCTACATGCGGCCCTTCCACGGAATCAGTCGCTGCTCCATCTTGCGCATGAGCAGGTCGATCAGGTAAGCCAGCAGGCCGATCACGGCGATGCCCATGATCACCACATCGGTACGCAGGAAGTTGGAGGCGTTGAGCACCATCTGGCCGATGCCGGCCGTGGCCGCCACCATCTCGGCCGCCACCAGGGTGGTCCAGCCGAAGCCGACTGCGATGCGCATGCCGGTCAGGATTTCCGGCAGCGCCGCCGGAAACACCACCAGGCGGATCACTTGCCAGTGGCTCGCGCCCAGCGAACGGGCGGCGTTGATCTGCTCGATCGCCACCGAGCGCACACCGGCCTTGGAAGCCATCGCCAGCGGCGCGAAGCAGGCCAGGTAGATCAGCGTGACCTTGGCGCTTTCGTCGATGCCCAGCCAGATCACGATCAGCGGCAGGTAAGCCAGCGGCGGCAGCGGCCGGTAGAACTCGATGATGGGGTCGGCAATGCCGCGCGCCAGGCGCGAGGTGCCCATCGCGATGCCGAGCGGTACCGCGGTCGCCACCGCCAGCAGGAAGGCGGACATCACGCGGGTGATGCTGATCAGCATATGCTGGGCCAGCGGCGTATCGCCCTGCGTCTGCCCCTGCAGCGCGCCGACGAAGGCGGCGAAAGTGGCCTGCGGCGTCGGCAGGAACAAGGGCTTGATCCAGTGCAGCGCGGTGGCCATCCACCACAGCAGCAACAGCGCGGCGACGGTCATGGTGCTGATCAGCCAGGTGCTGCCCTGGCCCGGCGCGCCATAGCTGCGCATGCGGCGGCGCTTGCGCGCGCGGGCTGTCGCCGGGCCGGGGGCGGGGGCGTGGTGATCGTTCGTCATGGGCAACTCGCGGCAGTCGGTGGCGGGGGCAAGCTCGGGGGCAGCGGCGGCGCTGTTCATCAATGCGCTCCGGAAGAGGTCTCGTGCACCAGGGCCAGCACGCGCTCGCGCGCGGCGATGAATTCGGGATCGGCCTTGGTGCCGCGGGCGTCGCGCGATTGCAGGTAGCGGCGGGCGAAGGGCATGGGCAGGTCATGCATCACGCGGCCGGGGTTGGGCGCCATCACGATCAGGCGCGTGGCCAGGAACAGCGCCTCTTCGACATCGTGGGTGATGAAGAAGAACACGCCTTGCGCTTCGTGCCACAAGTTCAGCAGCAGTTCCTGGATCGATTCGCGGGTGAAGGCATCCAGCGCGCCCAGCGGTTCGTCCAGCAGCATGACCGCCGGCGACGAGGCGATTGCGCGCGCCACGCCCACGCGCTGCTGCATGCCGCCCGACAGTTCGTACACCTGCTTGTAGGCCGACGGCAGAAGGCCCACCTTGTTGAGGCATTCGAGGCCGATGCGGCGCCGTTCATGCAGCGGCATCTTGCGCAGCTTCAGCCCGAACTCGACGTTTTCCACCACATTCATCCACGGCATCAACGCATGCTTCTGGAACACCACGCCGCGGTCCGACCCCGGGCCGTCCACCGGCTCGCCGTCCAGCAACACTTCGCCCCGGGTCGGCGGGATGAAACCGGCGATGGTGTTCAACAGCGTGGTCTTCCCGCAGCCGGAGGCGCCCAGCGCCACCACGAACTCGCCCGCCGGGATCGACAGCGAGACATTGTCCAGCGCCAGGCTGGGAGGTCCCTTGCGGGCCGGATATTCGATCGAGACCTGGTTGATTTCAAGCATGTCCGTTCTCCGTGGATGGATGGCCGATGATGCCGCCGACGCCGCCGATATGCCGCTTACTTGTCGGCGGCGACCGCCTTGACGTATTGGTCGGTCACGCCCACCGAATAGTCCGGCAGGATGGCCTGCAAGGTCTTTTGCTCTTTCAGGAATTCAGCCGTGGCTTGCAGCGACTTGACCGCGCCCGCGCTCTTGCCGCCCGACAGCCACTTGGCCGAAGCCTGCTCGGCCGGCGTCGGGAACTGGTACAGCTTGAGCGCCGCCGCCACCTCTCCCGGCTCGCCGCCGGAGATGGCCGCCACCGCCTTGCCCTGTGGCGTGTCGCCGGTCCACTGGCCCGGATTGGCGCGGTACATGGCGTCGTACCTGGCCAGGATCCTGACGAAGCTCAGCATGAATTTCTCGTTGTCCTTGGCCCAGTCGCGGTTGACCACGAAACCGTCGAAGGTGGCGATGCCGGTGTCGGCGGCGATCTTGCCGGAGCTGGTCACCACCTTGCCGTTGGCGCCGATCTTGGCCAGCACCGGGTTCCAGATGTAGGCGGCATCGATGTCGCCGCGCTCCCAGGCGGCGGCGATTTCAGGCGGGCGCATATTGAGCACCTTGACGTCGGCAGGCGACAGGCCGGCCTGCTTGATCGCCAGCAGCGCGTGGAAGTGGCTGGTGGAGACGAACGGCACGCCCAGGCGCTTGCCCTTGAGTTGCGCCACCGAGGCGATGCCGGAACCGTTGCGCGCCACCAGCGCCTCGGCGTCGTTGATGTTGTCGAGGATCCAGAACAGCTGGATCGGCAGGCCCTGCGACAGGCCGGCGGCCACCGGGCTGGACCCGGCCTCGCCGATCTGCACGTTGCCCGAGGCCATGGCGCGGATCACATCGCCGCCGCCGCCGAACTTGCGGTAGTTCACCTTGTAGCCGGTTTCCTTGGCGGCTTCGTCGAGTTGCTGGGCGTAGCGCCACGGCACCATCATGTCCTGAAAGGCGATGGTGACTTCCTTGCCGGCGGCCAGCGCGTTGCCGGCGGCGGCGATCAGGCCGGCCGCGGCCAGCAGCCGGAGGTTGGAGATCATGCTGCGCAAAACAGATGTTTTCATGCGATACCCCTCGATGAGTTGTGATGTGGAGATCCAGCCGGCAAATGCCGCGGAACAGGGCCGCCATGTGGTTCGGCGCCGCCCGGCACGGCGGGACTGCATGCTGCAACGCATCTACTGTGACGCAGAAAGCGCGCCAGCCGATGGAGCCACAGCGCGCTTTCGATTGGACCAGTGGCGGCGTTGGCGCCGGCGCGGGCAAGCATATCCGGCGGTCGACGGCGGGAGCGGCCGGCACGGCGCCCATGGCGCGCAACCAGGCCGCCATGCGGGCACGGCGTGCATTCCCGCTGTGCAGCGATTCGCGATCGGCACCTTTTTTGTGCATGCGGCGCGGCCGCTTGCGCTGGCTCCATCGAAAGCCGGATTTGGCCTCATGCGTACGCCGCAAGCAATGCAATGATTGCGCCATCTCATCCTGGAGCCGGGCCATGCCTGTCGTCATCTATCTCGCCGTGCCGCGCATGCGCCGGCGCCGCCTTCTGCGGCGCGGAGGAGGCGGGGCATGAACCTGAACGCGGCGGCGCTTGCCGTGCTGCTCGCAGTCAGCCTGCTGGCCGGGTTGGCCAAGGGCGTGACCGGTTTCGGCGGGGCGCTGGTGATGGCGCCCTTGTTCGGCTTGGTCTTGCCGGCGCCGCAGGCCGCGGCGCTGATCGTGCTGGTCAATTGCGCGGCCTCGCTGCAAGGGTGCCGGCGCTGGCTGCGCATGGTGCGCTGGAAGTCGGTGGCGCCGCTGGCGGCGATCGCGCTGGCCTGTACCGCCATCGGCGTGCGCGTCATCGCCGGCGGCAGTTGGCAAGACCTGCACCGCGCCATCGGCATCTGCGTGCTGGCGGTAACGGCCCTGCATATGCTGGGCTGGCGCTGGCGGCATGCCGGCGGCGTGACGCCGACACTGGCCGCTGGCGCGGTGTCGGGCGCCATGACGGCGCTGTGCGGCATCGGCGGGGTGGCGGCGGTGTATTACTTCAATGGCATCGACGCCCAGCGGCGAGACGACGCGCAGGAGAGCGATATCGCCGGTCTGCGCGCCAACCTGCTGGGCTACTTCGCCTTGCTGTTTTCCGGCGCCGCGCTGATCCTGGCAATGGATGGCCAGGTCGGTGCGCCGCAATTGTGGACCAGCGCCGTGCTGGCGCCGGCATTCGCCGCCGGCGTGGCGCTGGGCGAGCGCATCTACGGGATGCTGCCGCAACGCTGGTTCCATCGCATCGTGTCCGCCTTGCTGCTCTGTGCGGGAGTGGCGGCGATGATGGGATGAGAGATCGGGCGCCGCGCCGGTTCCAGCGCCGACTGCAAAAGTAGGTACAAGCAGTCAACCGAACGGCGCCAGCCCCATGCGCCGGCGCGCCAGGTGGATCGAGCCGTTGCGCACCGCCCAGCGCACCGGCAGCGCGGCGACCGCCACCGAGCGGGTCAGCAGGGCGCTGCGCGCGGGCGAGCGTTGTGTCACGCCCAGCATCTGCTGCGCCCAGTCCGGCAGCAGGTCGACCCCGGCGCGCATCATCAGCCGCGTCCACGGCAGGGCCAGCGCGTTGGGCGCAGGCGCGTTCAACACCAGCTCCAGCGTCTTGCGGGTGCGGTCGTCGCAGCGCAGTTGCCGGCGCATCCCTTCGATATAGGCATCGGCCGCCGCGCGCGAACGCGGCACATCCAGCGCGCCCAGCGCCTCGGCCACGCGCGCCATCTCATCGAAGTAGCGGTCTTGCCCGGCGGGCGCGAAATCCGGGTTGCGGTAGCGCAGGTAGGCGCGCAAGAAGCAACTGACCTCGGCCGTGTGCACCCAGCTCAACAATGCCGGGTCGCTGGCGGCATACGGCGTGCCGTCGGGCCCGGTGCCGCTGACTTGCAGGTGGATATGCCGGACGCGCGCGATCAGCCGTTCGGCGTCGGCGCGGCTGCCGAAGGTGGTGCCGGCGATGAACTGCGCGGTGCGGCGCAGGCGGCCCAGCATGTCGTCCTGGAAATTGGAATGGTCCCATACGCCGGCCAGCGGCAGCGGGTGCAGCATCTGCAGCAGCAGCGCCGCCACGCCGCCGGTCAGCATGGCGGTGAAGTCGCTGTGCACCTGCCAGGCGGCCGAGTCGGGGCCGAACAGGCCGGGGTCGCCGGGCGGGGTGAGGAAGTCGGCGCTGCCGGGCGGACGGCTGATGGCCAGCACGCTGGCTTCGATGCGCTTGCGCAGGAATTCCATGCGATGAGAATCCAGGGTGATTGGGGGGAGAGCAGCAGGCAGTTTGCCACAGCCTGTCGGCATCTCTCGGAAGTGGCCGCCGTGGGCGCGCCTAACTGACATTTCTGTCAGAAAAAATTCCTGCCCGCCGGCCGGCACGCCGCGTTGTGCACCGCTACAATAACCGACGCTGCAGGCCGTTCACAAACAAGAACAGGCTAGTGTCCAGGACACTAGATCCGCACAGGCGAAAGCCGGCGGCAGGGGGAGACGGCCCGGCAAGGCATCAGGACTTGGAATCAGGGAGCGGGGCCGCACAGGGGATACGCGCGGCCGCGCATGACAAAAAAGCAAACAGGGCGGCCACGACACGCCGCGTCGCAGCCGGCGATAGCCGGAAACCATCGACGCGCGCTCGCCCGCACCTATTGATGAAATGAGTTCCACCCCATGAACATGGTTGCGCTGGCCTTGCGCCGCCCGTACACCTTCATCGTGATGGCGATGCTGATCGTCCTCGCCACGCCGTTGACCTTGCTCAACATGGCCACCGACATCTTCCCGGAAATCAATATCCCGGTGGTCAGCATCATCTGGAACTACAACGGCCTGTCGGCCCAGGAAATGGGCCAGCGCATCGCCGCCCAGAACGAGCGCGGGCTGACCACGGTGGTGAGCGACATCGAGCACATCGAGTCGCAATCGCTGGCCGGGGTCTCGGTGATCAAGGTGTTCTTCCAGCCCAAGGCCAACATCCAGCAGGCGATCGCGCAGGTGGTGGCCTCGGTGCAGTCGCAGGTGCGCCAGCTGCCGCCGGGCATCACGCCGCCGCTGGTGATCAAGTATTCGGCCTCCAGCATTCCGGTGATGCAGCTGGCGCTGTCTTCGCCGACCCTGCCCGAGCAGACCGTGTTCGACGCCGCGGTGCAGACGCTGCGTCCGCAACTGATCACCATCCCCGGCGTGGCCGTGCCTTATCCCTATGGCGGCAAGTCGCGCCTGATCTCGGTCGACCTCGACACCCAGGCCATGCAGGCGCGCGGGCTGGCGCCGATCGACGTGGTCAACGCGGTCAACACGCAAAACCTGATCCTGCCCTCCGGCACCGCCAAGTTCGGCGCCACCGAATACACGGTCAAGATGAACGGCTCGCCGGAAGCGGTGGCCGGGCTCAACGAGCTGCCGGTGCGCACCGCCAACGGCGCCACCATCTACCTGAAGGACGTGGCCAACGTGCGCGACGGCTTCTCGCCGCAGACCAACGTGGTGCGCCAGGACGGCGCGCGCGGCGTCCTGCTGTCGATCCTCAAGAACGGCGGCGCCTCCACGCTGGACATCGTCGCCAACCTGCGCAAGATGCTGCCGCAGGCGCAACAGACCCTGCCGGAAGACGTCAAGATCACGCCGCTGTTCGACCAGTCGCTGTTCGTGAAAGCGGCGGTGGCCGGCGTGATCAGCGAAGCCCTGATCGCCGCCGGCCTGACCGCGGCGATGGTGCTGCTGTTCCTGGGCAACTGGCGCAGCACGCTGATCATCGGCCTGACCATTCCGCTGTCGATCATGGCCGCCATCCTGGCGCTGGCGGCGCTGGGCGAGACCTTGAACCTGATGACGCTGGGCGGCCTGGCGCTGTCGGTCGGCATCCTGGTCGACCAGGCCATCGTCACCATCGAGAACATCGAACGCCACATGCACCTGGGCAAGCCGCTGCATGACGCCATCATCGTCGGCGCCGGCGAGATCGGCGTGCCGGCCTTCGTCTCCACGCTGTGCATCTGCATCGTGTTCGTGCCGATGTTCTTCCTCTCCGGCGTGGCGCGCTTCCTGTTCGTGCCGCTGGCCGAGGCGGTGGTGTTCGCGATGGTGGCGTCCTACATCCTGTCGCGCACGCTGGTGCCGACGCTGGTGATGCTGCTCATGGGCAGCCACGGCCAGGTCGACGGCGCCAAGAAGAGCCTGCTGCAGCGCGTCTACCTGGCCTTCGACAACCGTTTCGAGCGCGTGCGGCGCGGCTACACGCTGGTGCTGTCCTCGCTGCTGTCGCACCGGCGCCGTTTCGCGCTGGCCTTCCTCGGCTTTTGCCTGCTGTCCTGCCTGCTGTACCCGTTCCTCGGCCGCGACTTCTTCCCCAGCGTCGATGCCGGCCAGTTGCGCCTGCACATGCGCGCGCCCACCGGCACCCGCATCGAAGAAACCGCGCGCCTGGCCGACCAGGTCGAGCGCGTGATCCGCGAGCTGATTCCCGAGAACGAGCTGGAAACCATCCTCGACAACCTCGGCGTGCCCAACTCCGGCATCAACCTTTCCTACAGCAACTCCGGCACCATCGGCACGCTGGACGGCGAAATGCTGATGGCGCTGAAAGAGGGCCACCGCCCCAGCGAAGAGCTGATGGCGCTGCTGCGCGCCGAGCTGCCCAAGCGCTTCCCGGGCGTGGAGTTCTTCTTCCAGCCGGCCGACATCGTCACCCAGATCCTCAACTTCGGTTTGCCGGCCGCCATCGACGTGCAGTTCACCGGCGCCAACATGGAGCGCAATGCCGAACTGGCGGCCGAGCTGACCAAGCAAATCCGGCAGATCCCCGGCGCCGTCGACGCCCACGTACACCAGCGCCTGGACGGCCCGGCGCTGGACCTGCGCATCGACCGCACGCGCTTGCAGCAGTTCGGCCTGTCGGCCTCCAACGTCGGCCAGAACCTGCTGATCGCGCTGTCGGGCAGCTCGCAGACGCAGCCGGCGTTCTGGCTCAACCCCAACAACGGCGTGGTCTACAGCATCGCGGTGCAGTCCCCGCAATACACGGTCGATTCGCTCGACGCGCTGCTCAACATTCCGGTCGGCGCCGGCGCCAATGCGGCAGCCAATGCCGCGCTGCCCAACGCCAACACGCAATTGCTGGGCAACCTGGTCGACGTGCGCGCCGGGCGCCAGATGGCGATCGCCTCGCGCTACAACATCTCGCCGGCCATCGATGTCTTCGTCAGCGTGCAGGGCACCGACCTGGCCAGCGTGGCCGGCAAGGTGGAAAAGCTGGTGGACGAGGTCCGGCCCAAGCTGCCGCGCGGCAGCCAGGTGGTGATCCGCGGCCAGGTGGAAACCATGCAGTCCTCCTTCATCGGCCTGGGCGTCGGCCTGGCGATGGCGATCGTGCTGGTCTACCTGCTGGTGGTGGTCAACTTCCAGTCGTGGATCGACGCCGCCATCATCATCGCCGCCTTGCCGGCGGCGCTGGCGGGCATCGCCTGGATGCTGTTCATCACCGGCACCACGCTGTCGGTGCCGGCGCTGACCGGGGCCATCATGACCATGGGCGTGGCCACCGCCAACAGTATCCTGATCGTGGCCTTCGCCCGCCAGCGCAGGGAGGATGGCGCCACGCCGCTGGCCGCCGCGCTGGAGTCGGGCGCGACCCGCATCCGGCCGGTGCTGATGACGGCGCTGGCGATGATCATCGGCATGATCCCCATGGCGCTGGGCCTGGGCGAAGGCGCCGAGCAGAATGCGCCGCTGGGGCGCGCGGTGATCGGCGGCCTGCTGCTGGCCACCGTATCGACGCTGTTTTTCGTGCCGGTGGTATTCGCCGGCGTGCATCAGAGATTGGCCCGTCGGGCGGAGCGACGCGGATCGCCTATTCCGCCGGCCGGGCACGTACAGGAGAATTGAGTCATGTCGCAAGAACGCCATTCCGAACTGGGCATCCATGCCCTGCCTGATGAGGGCGAGCCGTTGAAGCGCCAGCAGATGATGCGGCGCGCCAGGCTGGTGCTGCTGGTGGTGCTGATCCTGCTGGTCGCGGGCGCCGCGCGCACCGTCATCAGCCGCGTGGCCAACGCGCGCGAACTGCAAGCCGGCACCGCCGAGCGCGCCAAGGTATTCGTGCGCGTGACCGCAGCCAGGAGCAGCGCTGAAGGCCAGACCCTGGCGCTGCCGGGCACGCTGCAGGGCTTCGTGCAGTCGCCCATTTCCGCGCGCTCCTCCGGCTACCTCAAGCGCTGGTACAAGGACATCGGCAGCGAAGTGAAGAAGGGCGAACTGCTGGCCGAGCTGGATACGCCGGAAATCGACCAGCAACTGTCGCAGGCCGTGGCCGCCCGCCAGCAGGCGGTGTCCGGCATGGAGCTGGCCAAGAGCTCGATGGCGCGCTGGGAAGCCCTGCGCAAGAAGGACGCGGTCTCGCAACAGGAACTGGACGAACGCCGCAGCGCCTACGCCCAGGCCAATTCCAACCTGGCCGCGGCCGAGGCCAACGTCGAGCGCCTGCGCCAGGTGGAAGGCTTCAAGCGCATCGTCGCGCCGTTCTCCGGCATCATCACGCGCCGCAACGTCGATGTGGGCGACCTGATCGATCCGGGCGCCGGGCGCGCGCTGTTCGTGCTGTCGCAGACCGACCCGCTGCGGGTATATGTGAACGTGCCGCAGTCTTACGCCAACCTGGTCAAGCCGGGGCAGAAGGTGGTCGTCACCCAGGCCGAACTGCGCGGCCGCAAGTTTGAAGGCAAGGTCGCGCGCACCGCCGGCTCCATCGACCCGTCGACCCGCGCGATGCAGATCGAGGTCAGCCTGCCCAACGTCGACAATGCCTTGCTGCCGGGCGCCTTCGTCCAGGTTGCGCTGCCGCTCAAGCCCAGCGGCACCTTGCTGGTATCGGCGGACACCCTGATGTTCCGGCGCGATGGGGCGATGGTGGCGGCCGTCGATGCGCACAACAAGGTGCGCCTGAAGAAGGTGCAGGTCGGGCGCAATCTCGGCTTGACGGTCGAGGTGCTGGACGGCCTGGACGGCAATGAAAAGCTGATCCTCAATCCCTCCGATTCGCTGGCCGAAGGCGACCAGGTTGAGCCGAGCATGGAGCAGAAGGAAGGCGGCAAGAAAGAGGCCGCATCGTGACTGCCCGCCGCACGCTGGGCACGTTGGGCGCATTGGCCTGCGCGCTGGCGCTGGCCGGCTGCGCCGTCGGCCCGGATTACAAGAAGCCGCAGGTCGACATGCCCGCCGCCTGGACGCCGGAAGCGCCGTGGCGCCCGATGCAGCCGCAGGACGCCGCCGCGCGCGGCGCATGGTGGGAGCGCTTCGGCGATGCCCAATTGAACGCGTTGCAGGAGCAGGCGCTGGACGGCAACCAGACCCTGGCGATTGCCGCGGCGCGCCTGTCGCAGGCGCGCGCGCAACTGAATGTGGCGTCGGCCGGGCAGTATCCGCAAGTCGGCATCAATGCGCGCGCGGCGCGCCAGCGCATTTCCGCCAACCGCCCGCTGACCAACTACAACGCGCCCAACTATGCGACGGTGCAAAACGACTTCGCGCTGGGGCTCAACGTCAGCTATGAGCTCGACCTGTTCGGCCGCGTGCAGCGTTCGGTGGAAGGCGCGGCGGCGTCGGCGCAGCAGTCGGCGGCCGACTTCGAAAACACCCGCCTGCTGCTCACGGCCGAACTGGCCAGCAATTATTTCAACCTGCGCGAGCTGGACATCGAGCTGGATGTGGTGACGCGCGCCATTGCGCTGCAACGCCGCGCGCTGGAACTGGCCACTGCGCGGCATGATCTGGGCGCCACCTCGGGCCTCGATGTGGCGCAGCAGCAGGCGCTGCTGGACAGCACGCTGACCCAGGTCGACGTGCTGGGCAAGCAGCGCGCGCAGTACCAGCATGCCATCGCCACGCTGACCGGCACCCCGGCGCCCGGTTTCTCGATCGCGCCGTCGACCGCCGCCATCGCATTCCCCGACATCCCGCTCGGCGTGCCATCCGAGGTGCTGGAACGGCGTCCCGATATCGCTTCCGCCGAACGCGCCATGGCCGCCGCCAACGCGCAGATCGGCGTGGCCAGCGCGGCCTTTTATCCGAGCTTCATGCTGCAGCCTGGATACGGCGTCGACAGCCGCAACTGGGGCGCGCTGTTCAACGCGCCCAGCGTATTGTGGTCGCTTGGCGTATCGGCCACGCAGAGCCTGTTCGACGCCGGGCGCCTGCGCGCCGGCGTCGATTTCACCCAGGCCGGATACGAAGCCACGGTCGCCGCCTACCGCCGCACCGTGCTGACCGCGATGCAGGAAGTGGAAGACGGCATCACCGGCATCGCCTCGCTGGACCGCGCCTACAGCCAGTCGCAAGCGGCCATCGCCAGCGCGCGCCGGGTGCTGGAGCTGGCCAACAGCCGCTACGAAGGCGGCGTCACGCCCTATCTCGACGTCATCAGCGCGCAGCAGGCATTGCTGAACAGCGAACGGCAGGCGGCGCAGTTGATGGGGCAGCGGCTGCTGACGTCGGTGTTCCTGTTCAAGGCGCTGGGCGGCGACTGGCATGAACGGCGCGAAGCGGCATTCCCGTCGCAAGCCCAGGCGGCCAGCCCGGGCGCGGGCAAATAATTGCGCCGGCGCACTATCGATCCATCACCCTTCGCCGCCATTGGGAAACGCCGGTCCTTGATGCGCCGGCCTGTGATGCGCCGCCGCATTTCCCATGGGCCATTCCTTGATTCAATGGCAAGGCCGCGCCGCCCCATGCCCGGCGCCGCTGACATCTTGCTGACGGCCTCTTGTCATGCCGGCGGGCAACTGCTCGCCAAGGGTTAAATTACCGGCTAAACCCGCCTGTGCTTGCCGATATGGCACATCGCATCCCTGCATAGAATCTCCGAGGGGACTTTGTATCAATCGTCAATTCGAGGGTGCCATGAACTGGTTCTACAACCTGAAAATAGCCAGAAAATTGATCCTTTCCTTTACCGCCGTGATCTTGCTGACGGTGATTCTGGGAGGCTTTGCCATCCGTCAGCTCAGTGCGGTGAACCAGGCGTCCACCGACATTGCGCACAACTGGCTGCCGGCCATCAAGGCCGCGCAAGCCATCCAGGCATCGATGCCGCGCATGCGCATCTCCGAATTGCAGATAGTGACGGCCAACCAGGACAGCGACCGCAATGATGCCGACAAGGCCATCAAGACGCGCCTGGAGATCATCGGCAAGCAACGCGCCGCTTATGAAGCAATGATCTCGGAGCCGGAAGAGAAGGCCCTCTACGCCCAGTTTTCCAAGACCTTCGCCACTTATATCGACGTCAGCAAGCAACTCAAGGCCCTGGCCGTGGACGGCAAGGAAGAAGAGGCGCGGGCGCTGTTCAAGGGCGAGTCCAACAAGCTGTTTCGCACGATGAACGAGCAGCTGGACGGCATCGTCAAGATCAACGATGCCGGCAGCATGCATTCCGACCAGGCCGCCGCGGACATGTACCAGGCCGCCAAGCTGTGGATCGGCTGCCTGCTGGCGGCGATCGTGGTGATCGCCTTCGGCCTGGCCGTCAGCGTGGCGCGCATCGTGTCGCGGCCGTTGGGCGATGCGCTCGAGGTCGCGCAGCGCGTGGCGCAGGGCGACCTGACGGTGGACATCCACGCCACCAGTACCGACGAAACCGGCCAGCTGATGCATTCGCTCAAGGCCATGAACGACAGCCTGCAAAAGATCGTCGGCGAAGTGCGCATCGGCACCGACACCATCAGCACGGCCTCGTCCGAGATTGCCAGCGGCAACCTCGACCTGTCCTCGCGCACCGAGCAGCAGGCCGGATCGCTGGAAGAAACCGCCTCGGCGATGGAAGAGCTGACCTCCACCGTCAAGCAGAACGCCGACAACGCGCGCCAGGCCAACCAGCTGGCGGTGTCCGCTTCCGAGATCGCCAGCCAGGGCGGCAGCGTGGTGGGCCAGGTGGTGGAGACCATGGGCTCGATCAACGCCTCGTCCAGGAAGATCGTGGACATCATCAGCGTGATCGACGGCATCGCCTTCCAGACCAACATCCTGGCGCTGAACGCGGCGGTGGAGGCGGCGCGCGCCGGCGAGCAGGGGCGCGGCTTCGCGGTGGTGGCGTCGGAAGTGCGCTCGCTGGCGCAACGTTCGGCCGCGGCCGCCAAGGAGATCAAGGGGCTGATCGACGACTCGGTGGGCAAGGTCGATGCCGGCAGCGCGCTGGTCGAACGGGCCGGCCACACCATGAGCGAGATCGTCAGCAGCGTGCAGCGCGTGACCGACGTGGTCAGCGAGATCACCGCCGCCACCCAGGAGCAGAGCACCGGCCTTGAGGAAATCAACCGCGCCATCACGCAGATGGACGAGGTCACGCAGCAAAACGCCGCGCTGGTCGAAGAAGCCGCCGCCGCCGCGCAGTCGCTGCAAGACCAGGCCGGCCGCCTGCAGCAGGTGGTCGGGGTATTCAAGCTCAGGCACTGAGTTTGCCCGCCTGAGGGCGTCTGTTCTCCGATCCTCCTGGCTTCCGGGAGATCGCGCAAACAGGCGCCTGGCGCATGTCCATTGGCATGGATCTTGCCAATCCGAGTTGACCAACGGCTCGATAGGACTGCGCATGCCATGACGCTACACAATCCCACCATCAAGCAGCTTGAGGCATTTTGTTGGACCGCCCGCCTGGGCAGTTTCCAGGCTGCGGCGGCGCATTTGTGCACCTCGCAATCGGCCGTTGCCAAACGCGTCACCGAACTGGAAAGCCTGCTCGGCGCGCAGTTGCTGGATCGCTCCGCGCGCAAGTCCAAGCTGACGGCGCAAGGCGAGAGCCTGTTGCTGCGCGCCGAAGACGTGCTCAGCGCCAACGGCAAGCTGCTGGCGACGATGAGCCAGGTCGCGGCGTATCAGGGGCGCGTCAAGCTCGGCGTGTCTGAACTCGTCTCGATGACCTGGCTCCCAAAGTTGGTGCAGAACATCCGCGCGAACCATGTCGGCGCCTTGCTGGAAATGCATGTCGATTCCGGCGTCGGCCTGCTGGCCTCGTTGCGCGAGGGCATGGTCGACGTCGCCATCTGCCCCGGCGCGATCTTCGGGCGCGAATTCGAAAGCATACCGATCGGCGCGGAAGATTTCGCCTGGCTGGCCAGCCCGGCGCTGGGCATTTCCGGCGAGAACCTGACCCTGGAGGGGCTGGCCCGTTATCCGATCCTGATCCATACGGCGCAAGGCGTGTCGGGGGCGAACATCAACCAGCATTTGTGCGGCATCCCCGGCAAGAACACCATGACGGCCAACAGTATGCTGGTCATGTCGCAGCTGGCGATCAACGGCGTGGGCGTGAGCTTTCTTCCGCTGACCTATCTCAAGCCGCATCTGGATGCGGGGGCGCTGGTCAAGGTCAGCACCGAGGCCGGCGTGCAAAGGCTGCCGTTCTACGTGGTCTACCGCAAGCACATGGTGCATCCGCTGACCGAATCGATTATTGAAGCCTCCCGTACCGTGTGCGATTTCTCGGCGCAGCCGTGGCCGCACATGCCGCCGCCGGCGCGCGGCGCCAAACGCGCGCCGGCCGGAAAAAGCCCCACGCGCGCGGCGCTTGCGGAAGACATCCGCCAGCGTGCCGGCCCGGCGCCGGCGGTCTTGCAATAGCCGGCGCCAAGGCCCTAGCCCGCCCGTTCCAGGATGGCCAGCCAGAGCGTCGTGCTCAGCACGGAAACCAGCGTGCTGGCCGCGACGCCGGCGGCAATCGATTGCTCATTGGCCTGGTAGCGCATCGCCAGCAGGTAAGAGTTGATGCCCACCGGCATCGCCGCGAACAGCACCGCCACGCCGGTAAACACCGGCGGCATGGAAAACACCCGCGTCGCCAGCAGCCATACGGCGAGCGGATGGATCAGGAGTTTGCCGGCGCAGATCAGGCCGATGCCGCGCCATTGCCCCGCCAGCCCCAGCCGCTGGATCGAAGTGCCCAGCGCGAACAAGGCGCAAGCCGACGCGGTGGCGCCCAGGGCGGCGACGATATCGCGGCCGATGCCGGAAAACGGGATGCCGGAAAAGCGCACCAGCGCGCCCAGCAGCAGCGCCAGGAACATCGGGTTTTTCAGCAGCGAACGCGCCATGCTGCGCATCGATGCCGATACCGATGTGCCGTCCTGCGCCTCCAGCACGAAGGTGGCCGCGCCCATCATCAGCGGCATGTGCAGCGCCAGCAGCATGAAAAGCGGCAGGGCGCCGGCATCGCCGAAGGTGTGCAGGATCAGCGGCACGCCGACGAACACGGTATTGGACTGGCTGGTGGAAAATCCCAGCATCGCCGCATGCTTGCGCGGCTGGCCGAGCCAGAAGCGGGCCGCCAGTGCGCAGGCGATCCAGACGATGGCGGCGCCGCCGAAATAGGCCAGCCAGAAGCCGGGCACCAGTTCGCCCTGGATGTCGGGCCGCGTCAAGGCATTGAAGATCAGCGCCGGCACGGCAATCGAAAACACATACTCGGTCAGGCCCTTCTCGACGTTCTCGCTGACATAGCGCAAGCGGGCCGCCGCCCAGCCGCCGAAGATGACGGCAAACACGGGAATGATTGCGGACAATACGCTCATCGGTAAATCCCCAGCACCTGCGCGCGCTTGCGCAGCAACGCGTGCACCACGCCCAGGGTCGGGACCGCGACCTGCTTCATGCGCGCCAGGTCGAGCAGGGCGCCCAGCAGGCTGTCGAGTTCGGGCGGCCGCAGCGCTTCGAAGTCCTGCAGCATGGAACTCTTGTGCCTGCCGATGCCCTTGATGAAACCATATTGATCGGCCGATGCGCGGTAGCCGCAGGCGTGGGAAACCGCGATCATTTCCTGCCCCATCGCCTGCACCAGCGGCAGCAGCTCGGCATCATCGATCAGGTCGGCGCTGCAGGCGCCGGTCAGCCCGCCCAGGGGGCCGGTCACGATGTTCATGAACAGCTTCTTCCAGATATCGTCGGCCAGTTGCGCCGACGCGATGCCGACGCTGTCATTCTGGTTGAGCAGCCCGGCCAGGTACTGGACCCGCGCCGAGTGCCGATGGTCGGGCTCGCCGAAGGTAAAGGCGCCGTGCGGGCTGGAGTTCCATATCACGCCCGGTTCGATCACCTGGTTGGCCGACCCGGCGATGCCGCCGATGATGCGCGGCGCATCGACTGCCTGCGATAACGCGTCGATGGTGGCGGCAATGCGGGGCGACCATACGGCATCGGCGCCGCCCAGCTTGTTGAGCAGCCACCACGGCAAGCCGTTGATCATGAACACCACGCCGGTATGCGGCATCAGCAACGGCGCAATGGCGCCGGCGACATCGGCCAGCGCGGTGGTCTTGACCGCCACGATGACGATATCCTGCGGCCCCAGCTCGCGCGCATCCTGCGCGGCGCGGATGGGCGCCAGCCAGTCGCGCCCGGCCGCCGTTTTCAGGCGCAGGCCGCGCGCGCGGATCGCCTGCAGCATCTCGCCCCTGGCCAGCGCGCTGACGTCGGCGCCGGCCAGCGACATCTTGACGGCCAGGTGGCCGCCGATGGCGCCGCATCCCAGAATACAAATTTTCATGATGGTTCTCGCTGCCGCTTCAGGACAGCGCCGCGCAGAAGCGGGCCAGCGCGTCCAGGCCCTGGCGGATCTCGTCTTGCGACATGGAGTAGGACAGGCGGAAATAGCCCGGCATGCCGAATGAGGAGCCCGGCACGATAGCCACCCCGGCCTCGTCGATGGCGGCCTTGGCGAAGGCCGCATCGTCGTCGATGCGCGCGCCCTTGGATGTGGTTTTGCCGAACAGGCCGGCGCAATTCACGAACAGGAAAAAGGCGCCACCGGGCGAGGCGCATTGCAAGCCGGGAATGCGCGCCAGCAGTTGCATGGCGCCATCGCGGCGGCGCGCGTAATCGTCGCGGTTGCTGGCGATGTAGGGTTTGGGGTCTTCCAGCGCGGCCAGCGCCGCGGCCTGGGTAATCGTGCTGGGCGCGCCGAGGATATGGCTGAGGAAGGAGCCCATGGCCGTCATGACCTGCTTGGGGCCGGCGGCGAAACCGAGACGCCAGCCGATCATGCCGTAGCCCTTGGAAAAGCCGTTGATGACGATGATGCGTTCTTTCAGGTCGGGCGCCAGCTGCGCGGCGCAATAGTGTTGCTTGCCGTCGTAGACCAGGTGTTCGTAGATGTCATCGGTGACGATGAAGATGCGTGGATAGTCGCGCAGCACGGCCAGCACGTCCTGCAATTCCTCCCGGCTGTACACCGCGCCGGTCGGGTTGCCGGGCGAGTTGAGCAGCAGTACGCGGGTGCTGGGCGTGATGGCCGCGCGCAGCGTCGCCGGGGTGAGCTTGAAGCCGCTGTCTTCCGGGCAGGGCAGGATCGTCAGCGACGCGCCCGCGAGGGTGACCAGCGATGGGTACGAGACCCAGTAGGGCGCCGGCACGATGACCTCGTCGCCGGCGTCGCACAATGCCATGAAGGCGGTGTAGAGCAGCGGCTTGGTGCCGGTCGCCACCACGATTTCATCGGGCGCATAGGCGAGGGCATTGTCTTCCAGGAACTTGCGCGCGATGGCTCGGCGCAACGGCAGGCTGCCGGTGGCCGAGCCGTATTTGGTGTCGCCGGTGGCAATGGCCTTGATGCCGGCCATGCAGATGTTGTCGGGCGTCGGAAAGTCGGGCTCGCCGGCCACCATGGAGATGACCTGCTGGCCTTGCGCTTTCTTTTCATTGGCCAGCGCGATCAGGGCCATGGTCATCGAAGGTTCGCTGTGCATCGCGCGTTGGGAGAGTTTCATCTGGTTTTCCTGGTTGAAGTTGCAAAGAGGTCAATGGCGCAGGCGCGAGTTCGCCCCCGCCGTGGCATACGGCTTAATCAAATAACAAAGGAAGTCGGGAACGCTAGTGCCGTACAGAACTCAGGAACCTGCGCACGCGTTCGTTCTGGTTGTCCATGAAAAACTGCTCGGTCGGCGCGTCCTGCAAGAGCGCGCCCTGTTCAAGAAACCAGACGCGATCCGCCGCCTGTCTGGCGAAGTGCATTTCATGCGTGACGCACATCATCGTCATCCCTTCTTCGGCCAGGCTTTTCATCGCCGCCAGCACCTCCCCGACCATTTCCGGGTCGAGCGCGCTGGTGGGCTCGTCGAACAGGATCAGCCTGGGCTCC
This sequence comes from Herbaspirillum sp. GW821-FHT09A12, assembly GCF_059418325.1. Lineage (NCBI taxonomy): Bacteria > Pseudomonadati > Pseudomonadota > Betaproteobacteria > Burkholderiales > Oxalobacteraceae > Herbaspirillum > Herbaspirillum sp. GW821-FHT09A12. The sequence goes on along the minus strand of NZ_JBWKPR010000009.1, from coordinate 32,456 downwards.
ATGGCCAGTGCGCGCGCGATCGCCACGCGCTGCTGCTGGCCGCCGGAAAGCTGCGACGGATACTTGGCGGCATGCGCTTGCAAGCCCAGCCGGCGCAGTTGCGCCATGGCGCGCTCGAGCGCCTCGGACTTGCCCATCTGCTTGACCCGGCGCAGCGCCACCGCGGTGTTGTCGAGCGCCGACAGATGCTGGAACAGGTTGAACGACTGCGCCACGAAACCGATGCTGCTGCGTAATTGGTTGACGTTGATCAGGCCGTCGTGGATGTCTTGCCCGCCGACGAAGATGCGCCCGCCGCTGATCGGCTCCAGACGGTTGATCATCCGTATCAGCGTCGATTTTCCCGATCCGGAAGAGCCGCACAGGACGATGGTGGAACCTTGCGGCACGGTGGCGCTGATGCCATTGAGCACCAGCTGTTCGCCGTATTTCTTGACGACGTTTTCGAGGATCACGGTATCGATGCTCATGGCGCGGCTTCCGTGTGCAGCGCCGTTGGCGCCATGGCGCCGGAGGAGCGGGCGCGCTGGATGCGCCGCTCCAGATAGGCGGCAAAGCCGCTCAGCAGATAGTTCATGATGAAATAGGCGAGCGCCACGATCAGGAAGACTTCAAAGGGCTGGGTGAACAATGTCGCATTGAGCTGGTTGGCGGCGAAGGCCAGCTCGTTGGCGCCGATGATGTAGCCGACCGAGGTGTCCTTCACGATGCCGACGAACTGCGTGACGATGCTGGGCAGCATGTTCATGACGACCTGCGGCAGCACGATGCAGAAGGTGCGCGTCGCATAACCCATGCCCAGGGCATGGGCCGCCTCCATCTGCCCTTTGGGCAGGGCGACGATGCCGCCGCGCATGATTTCGGCGATGTAGGCCGATTTGTACAGCACCAGCGAACCGATCAGGGTCGTGACCGCGCCGATCTCCTTGCCGATCAGCAGCGGCAAGGCGAAATAGGCCCAGAAGATCAGCATCAGGAACGGCATGGCGCGCATCAGCTGGACCAGCGCCGTGGCCGGCCGGGCCAGCCAGGCGATGCCCGAGGTCATGGCCAGCGCCAGTGCGATCGATACCGGGATGCACAGCAGCAGGCTGGCGACGGCCACGATCAGCGTCATGCACAGGCCGCCCAGCGGCCCGTAGGGATACTGGCCGATCAGCAACAGCAGCCAGTTGTCCTGGATGATCTGGACCATCTGAATCATTTGCCGGCCCTCCAGCGGGGTTTGTCCAGCCGGGCGCCGGCGGCCATCAGGGCGAAGGCGATGGCGACATAGATCACGGTGGTCACGGTGAAGACGGCGAAGGTGCGGTAGGTGGCGTCCTGGATGGCGCGCGTCTGATAGGTCAGCTCGACCACGCCTATCGTCATGGCCAGGCTGGTCGATTTGAAGAACAGCAGGGCCTGGTTCATGATGGCGGGCGCGGCGGTGCGCAGCGCCTGCGGCAATACGATCCAGCGCATCGACGACAAGTAGGAAAAGCCGAGCGCGCGCGCGGCTTCGACCTGGCGCGCATCCATGGCGCGGATGCCGCTGCGCAGGTCTTCGGAGACATAGGCGCCGAAGGCCGATGCCATGGCGATGAAGGCAAACAGGAATTCGACCGGCTGCCGGTTGATCCACAGCCGCATGCCTTCAGGGAAGAGCTGGGGGACGCCGAAGTACCAGATGAAAATCTGGATGACCAGCGGCACATTGCGATGGAATTCGACATACAGGGCGATGCTCCAGCGCAGCAGGCGCAACGGCAAGGCGCGCAGCACGGTGAGCACGATGCCCCAGGCGAAACCGAAGAGGAACATCAGCAGCGTCAGCTTGAGCATCTCGATGACGCCGGCCAGCAGCTGCCCGCCATAGGGCGCCCTGAGCACTGCCAGAAAGTCGGATAGCTGCATGGATGGAGACCGGGGCAGGTAGGTCGTTGCGGCTGGCGCCTGACTTCCGGCGCCGGCCGCGGCAAGGTGGTGGGAGCGCAAGGCCGCCTGGGGCGCGCCTTTATGCTCCTTTATGCTCCGCTGCGCTGCATTTACGGGGCGATCTTCTCGACCTTGAAGCGCCGGACCATGTTGAACTCCGAGTCCTTGCCGACGAACTTGTCGAAGATCTTGTCCAGCTCGCCCTTCTTGTCGGCATCCAGCAAAGCCTGGTTGACCGCCTCGACCAATGCGCCTTCGCCCTTCTTGATGCCCAATCCGTACGTCTCCGCGAACAAGGGCGGATCGACCAGCAGGTTGATCGCATCCGGCGTGTTTTGCATGCGCTTCTTGTATTGCTGCAGGAAGATCTCATTGAGCGCCACCGCGTCGATCTTGCCCTGGCGCAGCGCCAGCAGGACCTGGGCGATATCGTCGAAAGTCACCTGGGTGGCCTGGGGGATCTTTTCCTTGGCCGCCGCTGCCGAGGTGGTTGCGCTGCCGGCGCCGATACGCTTGCCGGCAAACTGCTCCCACGAGGTGTATGACGCGCTGGCCGGGAAGCCGAGCACGGTCAAGGTCTTGTAATAGGCATAGCTGAAATCGATCTGCTCGGCGCGGGCCGGCGTCCATCCGAGCGCGCCGGCGACGATATCGACGCGTCCCTGGCTGACTTCCGGAATGCGGGCGGCGACGGCGACGACCTTCACTTCCGCCTTGACCTTGAGGTGCTGGGCGATCAGCTTGCACATCTCGATGTCGTAGCCGACCGGCTCACGGGTCTTGGGATCCTGGTAGCCGAAGGGCGGGACGGAACCCAGGACGCCACAGACCAGCGTCCCCTTTTTCCTGACATCGTCGAGCTGGTCCGCATGGGCCAACTGGTTGCCAACGAGGGCCAGCGTGCCCAGCGCAAAGGCGGCAATCGTGTTCTTGCGTGCTTTGGTGTTCATGATGTCGGGAGTCCGTAGAGTGATGGAACAGTCCCTAGTGTCGGAGTTGTGCTGCAAGTGCACAAACGAATAATTGGCGGGGGGATGCAGGAAGAAAAGTGCGATGGAGGAGGCGCGCCGTCTGCCCGGCGCCGGCCCCGATGCCCGGGGACTTACGCGTCGGCATCCACGACCGATCCCGGCGCCTTTTTATGGTCGAAGACGGTGTAGCTCATGGCCGCCAATATCCACACGCCGATGCCCCCGTAAAGCATCAGGTCGCCGAAGCCATTGACGAGCGCGGCCCGCGCCAGCGCTTCGGCGGCGCCTGAGGCCAGGTTTCCTGCAGCAATCGATTCCGCCATGGCGTGCAATTGCGGCGTCGGGATATTGTCCGCCATGTTCTTGCGCAGATAAGACAGCACGCTTTCCTGCAGCAGCAATCCCATCACCGCAATGTTGATGGCCAATGTGATGAGCCGCGCGCTCATGTCGATTCCCGATGCCATGCCGGCGCGGTTGGCGGGCACCGCGCCAGTCGTGGTATTGGTCACCGGGGTATTGGTCAGGCCCAGCCCGATGCCGGCCAGCAGGCAACCCGGCAGCATGCTCAGCCAGTTGGCATGTTCCACGCCGCAGCCATGCCACATCAACATGAAACCCAGGCCCAGCGTCAACAATCCTGCGGGAATCACCAGCTCGGGGCCATGGCGCAAAGACAGGCGTTCGGCGAACGGCGGAACGACCAGGGTCGGCAAGGTATATGCCAGCAGGCACAAGCCGGCGTCGAAGGCGTCGTAGCCGAGCACCGACTGGTAATACAGGGGCAGGTAGATCATCAGCGGCCAGAAGCTGAAGTTCATGCCGATGGAACCGAGCAAGGCGCCGGAAAAATGCCGGATCCGGAACACCGAGAAATCGAACATCGGATGGGCGCTGCGCATTTCCACATGGACGAACAGCGCCAGGCTCAGGAGGGCGGCGCCCGCGATGCAAGCGCCTGCCATGCTGGCGATGCCGGGATCGCCGCCTTGCGTGATGAGGTAGGTCATGCCGAAGACCCCGAGGGACAAGGTGCACATGCCGGCAAGATCCAGCCGCTTTGCGTCGGCATCGGCGTCGCGCGACTCTTCCACGCCAAGGCAAGTCAGGAGCAGGGTCAGCGCCGTCAGCGGCACGTGAACCAGGAACACCCATTGCCAGTTCAGCAGGGCCACGATGCTGCCGCCGGCCAATGGGCCGAATCCGAGCCCGGCGCCGAACACGATGCCGAAGGCGCCGAAAGCGCGGCTGCGTTCGCGCTCCTGGCGGAACTGCGCCGCCAGGATTGACAGCAGGCAGATCAACATGGCGCCGCCGCTCATGCCTTGCAGGAAACGGCTGACGATCAGCAGCGGCATGCTGGCGGCGATGCCGCAGATGAGCGAAGTGATCCCAAAGCAGGACAAGGCGGCGATGAACAGGCGTTTGCGGCCGTAGCGGTCAGCCAGCGTGCCGGCGGCCATCAGGACGGTGGTGCAGGCAATGGTGTAGGCGTTCATGACCCATTGCATGTCTTTCAGGTCGCCATGCAACAGGCGCTCCAGGGTCGGCAGGATGACCGGGACGCTGGAGATTTCCAGGCCGAACATGAGGGCGGCAAGACAGACCGAGAGCAAGGCGAACAGATTGGCGCGGGAGGACGAAAGCGGCATGGACTGGGTTTCCTTGGCAGGAATGCGGATGGGAAACCGATTCTAGGTAATACTGATTCATGCCACAAATGATTTAATTTCGTTCAATATATTAAGATTCGTAATGAATTTTCCTGGCGGCGGGCCATCATGAATCTGGATTCTTCCCTTTTGCGCACTTTCGTGGCCGTACATGACACGGGCAGTTTCACGCGTGCGGCCGAACGCCTGCACTTGACGCAATCGGCCGTGAGCCACCAGATCCGGCGGCTCGAAGAGCAGCTCGGACGGCCGCTGCTGTTGCGCACCACGCGCCGCTTGAGCGTCACCGAGGACGGGATGGATCTGGTGCAATATGCGCAACGGATCCTGGAGGCGCTGGATGCCCTGGAGCAGCGCTTTCGCCCGTCGCCTATCGTCGGAGAAGTTCGCTTTGGCGCGCCGGAGAATTTTGTTGGCGACCGCCTGCCCACGCTGCTCTGCCAGTTTGCCCGCGCCTTCCCCGCCGTGAGGCTGGACGTGCGCGTCAACATGAACCTCGATTTGCATGCGCTGGTGGCGACGGGCGAGCTCGACCTGGCCGTTGTCATGACGGCGGGAGAGCCGCAGCAAGGCACGCTGATCCGCCAATCGCAACTGGTCTGGGTGGCCGCCGACACGTTTTACCTGCCGCCGGGCGGCCCGCTTCCCTTTGCTTTTTTTCCGCTACCCTGCATCAACCGGAACGTCGCCATCCGTGCCCTGGACGATACCAAGGTGAAATGGCAGGCGGTCTTTACCTCGCCAAGCCAGCAGGGCATCAGTGCCGCCGTCCTGTCAGGCCTGGCCATTTCCATCTTGCCGCGCGAAAATCTTGAGCCGGGCATGCGCGTCATCGACGGCTGCTACGGCTTGCCCGCCTTGCCCAAGGCGAACTTCTCGCTCATCTGGAATGCCGATGGCAGGACGCCTGCGAGCCTGGCGTTCGGGCAACTCATATCGGAAAATTATCAAGCTTGAGCGGCCGCCGGCAGTTCGAAGCTGTAGCCGACCCCATACACCGCCTGGATCGCGTTGTGGCCGGGGAAGAACGGCTCCAGCTTGCGCCGCAGGTTCTTGATATGGGTGTCGATGGCGCGGTCGGTGACCGAGCGGTATTCATCGTGCAGGTGGTTGAGCAGCTGTTCGCGCGAGAACACTTGTCCCGGCGCGCCGGCGAAGGTCTTGAGCAGGCGGAACTCGAGCGGCGTGAGGGCCAGCGCCTCGCCGCGCACGCTGGCCTGGAGGCGGGCTTCGTCGATGACCAGCGGCGAGGCTGCCGAGGTTGCCGGCGCATCGTTGGCCGGGCGCTGCAGGCGGCCGTTGCGGCGGAGCATGGATTTGACGCGCGCCACGATCTCGCGCGGGCTGAACGGGGTCTTGCAGATGTAATCGTCGGCGCCCAGCTCCAGGCCGCGCAGGCGGTCTTCTTCTTCCACCCGCGCGGTCAGCATCAGCACCGGCACGTCGGTGAAGCCGCGCAGCTCGCGGCAGATGTCCCAGCCGTTGCGTCCGGGCAGCATGATGTCCAGCAGCACCAGGTCGGGCAGCCTGGCGCGCACCGCCGGCACCGCGTCGTCGCCATGGGCCACGTGGCGCGAACTGTAGCCGGCGGCGGCCAGGTATTTCTGCAGCAGCTCGGCCAGCTTGGGCTCGTCTTCGATGATCAGGATCTCGGCGCTGGCAGGCGCTTCGAACTGGAAATTGTCGTTCATGCCATTGCCTCCGGCGCCGGGGCGCCCGCCGGCAGCGCGATGGTCAGGCGCAAGCCGCCCAATGGCGAGGCCTCGGCGTTGATCGTGCCCTGATGCGCCTCGACGATGCGGCGGCAGATCGCCAGGCCCAGGCCGGCGCCGCCGCTGGCGCGGTTGCGCGAAGCCTCGACCCGGAAGAAGCGCTCGAACAGGCGCGCCAGCGCCGGCGCTTCCACCCCCGGCGCGCTGTCGTCCAGGACCAGTTGCCATTGTTGTTGTTGCTGCTGTTGCTGTTGTTGCAGGCTGCAGCGCAGCTCCAACCTGCCGCCCCGGTCGGTATAGCGCAGGCTGTTTTCGAACAGGTTGTTCAATAGCTGCTGCAGGCGCGCGCCGTCGGCGTGCAACGGTATCGATTCGGGCAGGTGCAGGGCGATATCCAGGCCGCGTTTGCGAAAGCCCTCTTCATAGCTGCGGGCGGTGTCGCGCAACAGCAGCGCCAGGTCGATGTCGGTCTTGCGGTAGGCCAGCGCGCCGGCGTCGGCCAGCGACAGGTCGTAGAGGTCGCCCACCAGTTTGTTGAGATGGTCGACTTCGCTCTTGAGCGAGCGCAGGGTCTGCTCATCGGGTTGCAGCACGCCGTCTTCCAGTGCTTCCAGCTGGCCGTTGAGGATGCCCAGCGGGGTGCGCAGTTCGTGCGAGACGTCGGCCATGAATTCGCGCCGCAGCTTTTCGTTGCGTTCCAGCGTCGTGGCCAGCTGGTTGAAGTCTTGCGCCAGCCGGCCGACTTCGTCGCCCGATTGCACTTCCACCCGGATCGCATAGTCGCCGCCGGCCAGTCGGTGGGTGGCGCGCGCCACGCGCGTCAGGGGCCGCAGCAGCACGCCGGAGATGCGTATCACCATGAAGGCCGCCAGCATGATGGCGATGACCGCGATGATGATCTGCGCCAGGAACTGGCTCTGCTGGAAGCGCAGGTCGACTGCGCCGATCACGTTTTCGAACGGCGTTTGCGCGATCCAGCCGACAATGGCGTCGTCTTGCATGAGCGGGCGCAGGCGCGCGTCGGGGCCGATGTTGGGATAGCCGATGACCAGCTTGCGGTTGGCGTCGAGCAGCGAGAAGCGCAGCGTGGCGCCGGTCAGGTCGGAGGGCGTGAAGGTGGGGCCGGAAGCGGCGCCGTTGTGTTCGACGATGACCGGTTTCATCAGCTCGAACCAGGTGCGCGGATTGTCGCGGATGAACTCCCAGTTGCCGTTTTCGCGGTAGGCCTGTTCCACCCGCGGGACCAGGTCTTCCATGCGCTGCTGCGCCTGCTCGTTGAGATAGCCCAGGAAATCGCGGGTGAAGATGTAATGCCCCGCGCCGTTGATCGCCACGATCAGCACCACGATCAGCGCCAGCATCGCGTAGAACAGCTTGAGGCGGATGTTGGCGCGGTAGAAGAAGCGGTCGGTCAGGTCCGCTATCGGATCGGGGATGAGCTTGGACACGGTTGGAAGTCGATGCTGTAAACGGATGTAAGGAGATGGCAAAGGGCATGCGGGCATGGCCTGCGACTTGTACCAGCTTAACAAGATAAGGCGCTTGGGGGGGATGATGTTGTAAATGAAGCTTTGCTCAATTTTCCCCCACATTTGGTTTTTATGATGCAAGGTCCAAATTAAGTCCATTACGCCCGGCCCTTGCCAGAATTTCAAGCAACAGGACGGGCAGAAAGCCAACGACGATGCCCGACAAGAACACTTCATCCCGTTCCATTTCCCTGCCCGGCCTGCCGGCGATGACCCGCCTGGCCGCGGCCCTGATGCTGGCCGCCGCGCTGGCGGCCTGCTCCAAGTCCGGCAACCAGCCGCCGGCCCAGGGCCAGTCCGAGGTCGGCTACGTGGTGGTCAAGGCCCAGCGCCAGGTGCTCACCACCGAACTGCCCGGCCGCACCACCGCCTACCTGGCGGCCGATATCCGCCCGCAGGTGGGCGGCATCATCCAGAAGCGCCTGTTCAAGGAAGGCGCGACGGTCAAGCAGGGCCAGCCGCTGTACCAGATCGACGCCGCCAGCTACCAGGCCTCCTATGACAGCGCCAAGGCTTCGCTGTTGAAGGCCGAGGCCACGCTGGCTTCCTCCCGCCTGAAGGCCCAGCGCTACGCCGAACTGGACAAGATCGACGCCGTCGCCAAGCAGGACAACGACGACGCCCAAAGCACGCTGCGCCAGAACCAGGCCGACGTCGAAGTGCAGAAGGCGGCCGTGAAGACCGCCGCCATCAATCTCGAATACACCAGGATCCTGTCGCCCATCTCCGGCCGCATCGAGAAGTCGAGCGTGACGCCGGGCGCGCTGGTGACGGCCAGCCAGACCACCGCGCTGACCACGGTGCAGCAGATCGACCCGATCTACGTGGACGTGACGCAATCGACGGTGGAACTGCTGCGCCTGCGGCGCGAGCTGGCCAGCGGACAGATCAGGAAGAGCGGCGAGAATTCGGCGCCGGTCAAGATCGTGCTGGAAGACGGTTCCACCTACGATCGCCCGGGCAAGCTGGAATTCTCCGGCCTGTCGGTCGACACCGGCACCGGCATGATCACGCTGCGCGCGGTGGTGCCCAATCCGGATGGCATCCTGCTGCCGGGCGCCTATGTGCGCGCGGTGCTGGAAGAAGGCGTGGACGACCAGGCCCTGCTGGTGCCGCAAAAGGCGGTCAGCCGCGACCAGACCGGTGTCGCGACCGCGCTGGTGATCGGCGCAGGCGGCAAGGTCGAACAGCGCCTGCTGACGGTGGCGCGCGCGGTGGGCAACAACTGGTGGGTGACCAAGGGCATCACGCCCGGCGACAAGCTGATCGTCGACGGCCTGCAGAAGGTGCGCAGCGGCGACGTGCCGCGCGCCATCGACATCACCGACACGCTGCAGAAGGATCTTGCCAGGGAAGCGGCCGCCGCGGCCGCCGACCCGTCCCTCGGCGGCGACGCCGGCGCGAAGTAAGGGGAACACATGGCACGTTTCTTTATCGACCGGCCCATCTTCGCGTGGGTCATCGCCATCATCATCATGCTGGGCGGCATGATGTCGATTCGCTCGCTGTCGCTGGAGCAGTATCCCGACATCGCCCCGCCCAAGGTCAACATCAAGGCGACCTACACCGGCGCCTCGGCCAAGACCCTGGAAGACTCGGTGACCCAGGTCATCGAGCAGCAGATGAAGGGCCTGGACAACCTGCAATACATGTCGGCCAGCTCCAGCTCGGCCGGTAGCGCCACCGTGGCGCTGACCTTCACCGCCGGCACCAATCCGGACGTGGCGCAGATGCAGGTGCAAAACAAGCTGCAGCAGGTCACCGCGCGCTTGCCGCAGGCGGTGCAGAACAACGGCGTGACGGTGACCAAGGCCTCCACCGATATCCTGATGGTGATGTCGCTGACCTCGGACGACCCGCGCATTACCGCCATCGACATCGGCGACTTCATCAGCAGCACGCTGACCGACCAGATCAGCCGCGTCGAAGGCGTGGGCGATGTCACCGCCTTCGGCACCAACTACGCCATGCGCATCTGGCTCGACCCGGCCAAGCTGCAGAAGTACGCGCTGATGCCCTCCGACATCACCAGCGCGCTGGAAGCGCAGAACACCGAAGTCTCGGCCGGCGAGATCGGCGCGCTGCCGGCGGTGCCCGGCCAGCAGATCAACGCCACCATCACCGCGCGCAGCAAGCTGACCACGGCCGACGAGTTCAAGCAGATCATCGTCAAGTCCTCCAGCGACGGTTCGGTGGTCAAGCTGTCGGACGTGGCGCGCGTGGAGCTGGGCGGCGAAAGCTACCAGGTCGCCTCGCAGCAGAACGGCAAGCCTTCCTCGGCGCTGGCGATCCAGCTGGCCACCGGCGCCAACGCGCTGGCCACGGCCGACGCGGTCAAGAAGAAGATGGCCGAACTCGAGCCCTACTTCCCGGCCTCGATGAAGTTGAAGACCAACATCGCCTATGACACCACGCCGTTCGTGCGGGTGTCGCTGGAAGAAGTGGTCAAGACCCTGATCGAAGCCATCGTGCTGGTGGTGCTGATCATGTACCTGTTCCTGCAGAACATCCGCGCCACCTTCATTCCGGCCATCACGGTGCCGGTGGTGCTGCTGGGCACGTTCGGCATCCTCGCCATGTTCGGCTACTCGATCAACACGCTCACCATGTTCGGCCTGGTGCTGGCCATCGGCCTGCTGGTGGACGACGCCATCGTGGTGGTGGAAAACGTCGAACGCCTGATGAACGAGCAGAAGCTCAGCCCCAAGGAAGCCACCCGCAAGTCCATGCAGGAGATCACCGGCGCGCTGGTCGGCATCGCCATGGTGCTGTCGGCGGTGTTCATCCCGATGGCCTTCTTCGGCGGCTCGACCGGCGTGATCTATCGCCAGTTCTCGATCACCATTGTCTCGGCCATGGCGCTGTCGGTGATGGTGGCGCTGACGCTGACCCCGGCGCTGTGCGCCACGCTGTTGAAGCCGCATGCCGGCAACCATGTGCAGCAGGGTCGTTTCTTCAGCTGGTTCAACCGCACTTTCGACCGCAACGCGGGCCGCTATCGCGGCGGCGTGGGCGGCCTGCTCAAGCGCGGCAAGCGCGGCCTCCTGATGTATGGGCTGATCGTGGCGGCGATGGCGGTGATGTTCATGCGCCTGCCCACCTCCTTCCTGCCCGAGGAAGACCAGGGCGTGCTGATGGCGCAGATCCAGCTGCCCACCGGCGCCACCGCAGAGCAGACCAGCGCGGTGGTCAAGACGGTGCAGGAATACTTCATGAACAAGCCGGAAGTGGTGGACTCGGTGCTGGCCATCGTCGGCGCCGGCATCGGCGGCAACAGCCAGAACGGCGCGCGCGCCTTCATCCGCCTGAAGGACTGGAGCGCGCGCACCGGCGCCGGCCAGTCGGCCACCGAACTGGTGCGCCGCGCCAACGCCGACCTGTCCAAGATCCGCGGCGCCCGCGTGTTCCTGATGAATCCGCCGGCAGTGCGCGGCCTGGGCCAGAGCTCCGGCTTCGACCTTGAGCTCAAGGATGTGGGCGGCGTCGGCCACGATGCGCTGGTGCAGGCGCGCGACCAGTTCCTGCTGCTGGCGCGCCAGAATCCGCGCCTGGCCAACGTGCGCACCACCGGCCTGGACGACACGCCGCAGCTGCGCGTGACCATCGACGACCGCAAGGCCGACGCGCTGTCGATCTCGACCGCCAACATCAACGACACCATGGCCACCGCCATGGGCGGCACCTATGTCAACGACTTCCTGTCCAACGGCCGCGTGAAGAAGGTCTATGTGCAGGGCGACTCCGCCTTCCGCATGCAGACCGAAGACCTGAACCGCTGGTATGTGCGCAATTCGGCCGACCAGATGGTGCCGTTCTCGGCCATCATGACCAGCAAGTGGTCGTTCGGCCCGTCGCTGCTGGAGCGTTATAACGGCGTGTCTTCGTTCGAGATCGTGGGCGAACCGGCGGCCGGCGTGAGTTCGGGCGACGCCATGACGGAAGTCCAGAACCTGGTGGCCAAGCTGCCCGCCGGCGTGGGCTTCGAATGGACCGGCGCCTCCTACCAGGAACGCCTGTCCGGCAACCAGGCGCCGATGCTGTATGCGATCTCGATCCTGTTCGTGTTCCTGTGCCTGGCCGCGCTGTATGAGAGCTGGTCGGTGCCGTTCGCGGTGATCCTGGCGGTGCCGCTGGGCATCGTCGGCACGGTGCTGCTGACCGGTTTGTTCGGCATGAGCAACGACGTCTACTTCCAGGTCGGCTTGCTGACCACGGTGGGACTGTCGGCCAAGAACGCGATCCTGATCGTGGAGTTCGCCAAGCAATTGCACGAGTCCGGCAAGTCCTTGTGGGATGCCACGCTGGAAGCGGTGCAACTGCGCTTGCGCCCGATCCTGATGACCTCGCTGGCCTTCATGATGGGCGTGCTGCCGCTGGCCATCGCTTCCGGCGCCGGCTCGGCCAGCCGCCGCGCGATCGGCACCGGGGTCTTGGGCGGCATGATTTCGGCCACCATCCTCGGCCTGTTCTTCGTGCCGCTGTTCTACTTCGTGATCGGTTCCTGGCTGGAGCGCAAGGGCAAGGCCAAAGCCAAGACCGATGGCAATCACGGCAACGACCAACCCATGCAAAAGGAGGGCGTGTGATGCAAACGCTCGCTGACAACAACAAGACTTTCCTGCGGCGTTCGGCGCTGGCGCTGGCCTTGGCCACGGCGCTGGCCGGCTGCGCCAACCTGGCGCCGGACTATGCGCAACCGGCCGCGCCGGTGCCGGCCAACTGGTCGCAAAAGGTGGACGGCAAGCAGATCGTTGCCGCTGCCGGCGACCAGGCGGCAACGAACAATGCGAATGCGGACAGCATCGGCTGGCGCCAGTTCTTCCTCGATCCGCGCTTGCAGCAGGTGATCGCCATGTCGCTGGAGAACAACCGCGACCTGCGCGTGGCCGCGCTCAATATCGAGAAGGCGCGCGCGCAGTACCGCATTACCGACGCCGACCGCTACCCGGCCATTTCCGCCACCGGCAGCAGCACCGCCAGCCGCACGCCGGCGCAGCTCTCTTCCAGCGGCAGCGCCACCGTGTCGCACCAGCAGAGCGCGACGGTCGGCATCAGTGCGTATGAGCTGGACTTCTTCGGCCGCCTCAAGAACCTCTCGGATGCGGCGCTGGAAACCTACCAGTACCAGGTCGAAACCCGTCGCAGCACGCACATCAGCCTGGTCGCCGAAGTGGCCACGGCCTGGCTGACGCTGGCTTCCGACCGCGAGTTGCTCAAGCTGGCGCAGGACACGCTGCAAAGCCAGTCGCGCACGTATGAACTGAGCCAGCGCAGCCATGACATCGGCACCGTCTCCGGCGTCGACCTGGCCAGCCAGGAAGCGACCGTGGAATCGGCGCGCGCCGATGTCGCCCAGTACACCGCGCAGGTGGCGCAAGACATCAACGCGCTGCGCCTGATGGCAGGCGCCGACCTGGATGAGGCGCTGCTTCCGCAAGGCTTGCCGCAGACCGCCAGCGTGCTGCTAGAGACGCCGGCCGGCTTGCCGTCCGAAGTGTTGCTGCGCCGTCCCGACGTGCTGGCGGCCGAGCATACGCTGAAGTCGGCCAATGCCGACATCGGCGCCGCGCGCGCCGCCTTCTTCCCCAGCATCACGCTGACCGCCGACGGCGGCACCGCCAGCCGCACGCTGGGCGGGCTGTTCAAGCCGGGCAGCGCGTCATGGAGCTTTGTGCCGTCGATCAACCTGCCCATCTTCAACGCCGGCAGCCTGCGCGCGAGCCTCGACTCGGCCAAGATCACGCGCGATATCGATGTGGCCAATTACGAGAAGGCGGTCCAGACCGCGTTCCGCGAAGTGGCCGATGCGCTGGCGGTGCGCGCCACGCTGGACCAGCGCATGCAGGCGCAAACCAGGGTGGCGGCGGCCAACGAGAAATCCTATCGCCTGTCGGAAGCGCGTTACCGCAACGGCATCGACAGTTACCTGACGACGCTGGTGTCGCAACGCTCGCTGTACAGCGCGCAACAGACGCTGATTTCGCTGCGACTGACCGAGCAGAGCAACCGCATCACGTTGTACAAGGTGCTGGGCGGGGGATGGAATGAACAGAGCCAGCCGCCGCAGGCGGTTGCGGACGGCAAGAGCGCGTCCTGACGGCTGCGCCATGCAAACGCCCCGCAGGCTGGATTGCCTCCAGCCTTCGGGGCGTTTTGCCGCCGTCTTGGCGACGTCACATTTTTCGGCGATGATCGGGATTTCCCCTCCGGATGCTGTTGCCGATGTCCCGTAACGTAGAAATCAAAGCCCGCATACCGGGCATTCAAGCCATCCTGCACAAGGTGGTGGGCATTGCCGACCAGGGCCCCATTGAAATTGCGCAGGACGACACCTTTTTCCGCTGCGATGCCGGGCGATTGAAACTCCGCCAGTTTTCCACCGATCAGGGCGAATTGATTTTTTATCGCCGCGCCAATCAGGCCGGCCCCAAGGAATCCTTTTTCGTCCGCACTGCCACCGCCGAGCCGGCCGCCCTGCGCGAGGCCCTGTCATTGGCTTACGGCGAATCTGGCCGGGTCATCAAGCAGCGCACCCTGTTCCATGCAGGACGAACCCGTATCCACCTGGACCGGGTGCAGGGGCTGGGGGAATTCGTCGAACTTGAAGTGGTGTTATCGGAAGGCGATGCCATCGAGGACGGCATCCGCGAAGCGGAAGACATCATGCAAAAGCTCGGCATTGAAGCTGCGCAACTGATTGACTCGGCTTATGTGGATCTGCTCGGCATGGCGCCCGCGGGCGCTTGACCGAGGGATCCACTTGCCGTTGCCGCCAGGCATCGGCCGGCGTCAGGCGCCGTCGGGAATCTCCGGATCCACCAGTTGCGCCAGCAGCTGCAGCGATTCCTGCCATCCGGCATAACAGAACTCTAGCGGGATCATCGGCGGGATGCCTTCCTGCACGACGTTGAGTTCACTGCCGGTCAGCACCGGCCGGATCGTTACCGTCACCTTCATTTCGCCGGGCAGGTTGGGATCGTCGAACTTGTCGGTGTAGACGATGCGCTCATTGGGCGCCAGCTCGACATAGGTGCCGCCGAAGGAGTGCGAGCTGCCGGTGCTGAAATTGGTGAACGACATCTTGTGCGAGCCGCCCACGCGCGCATCCATGTGATGCACCTTGGCGGTAAAACCATGCGGCGGCAGCCATTTCACCATCGCATCGGGATCGAGGAAGGCGCGATAGACGCGCTCGGGCTTGGCGCGCAGGACGCGGTGCAGGCGGACGGTGTTGAGGGTGTTCATGGGTGTTTCCTCCTTGAAGAAAATGGCAAGCGATCCGTGTGTGCGCTTGCTGTCGGGCTTATACCGCGGGACGGCCGTGATCCACGGTTCGTAAACAGCCCTTATAGTATGCCTGTCCGGGGCCGGCGCAAACGCGCGCTACGCGCAAGCACATCCATGCCGCATACGCCGCCAACTTCACATATCATTCCTCTTTTCCCGAGCCAACCTTTGCCGCCCATGCCTGCTTCCGACGAATTCCCTTTCCCCCGCCACGCCGTCATCATCGGCGCCGGCGCCATCGGCCTGATGAGCGCCATCCATGCGCTCGACCAGGGGCTGCAGGTGACCTTGCTGGACTTCAACGAAGCCGGCAGCGAAGAGGCCTCGAGCTACGGCAACGCCGGCTGGCTGTCGTCGCATTCGGTGATTCCGCCGGTGGAGCCGGGGATGTGGAAAAAGGTGCCGGGCTATCTGGCCGATCCGCTGGGGCCGCTGTCGATCCGCTGGCGTTATCTGCCGCGGCTGATGCCGTGGCTGCTGCGCAATCTGGCCAGTGCGCGGCGCGAGCGCATCCGCGCCACGGCCCGCGCCTTGCGTTCGCTGGCGGTCGATGCGCGGCGGCTGCACCAGGAGGTGGCGCAGCGTGCCGGCGTCGGCCATCTGATCGATACCTCTTCGGGCGTGCTGCATGTCTACCGTTCGCGCCGGCACTTTGAGGCCGATGCCTTCGGTTGGGGCGTGCGCCATGAACTTGGCATCCGATGGACCGAACTGGAAGGCGAGGCGCTGCGCCGGCGCGAACCGGATCTCGATCCGGCGTTCGGGTTTGCCGTGCATGTGGATGAGGCCGGCCATTGCCGGAACCCCGGCGCTTACATGCAGGCGCTGGAAGCCTATGCGTGCGCACGGGGCGCGCGCCGGGTGCAGGGGCGCGCCACCGGTTTCCGTATCGAAGAGGGGCGCTTGAAGGCGGTGCTGACCGGGGATGGCGAACTTGCCTGCGACGCCGCCGTGATTTCAGCCGGCGCGCGTTCCAGGCAACTGGCCGCCGCTGCCGGCGACCGCGTGCAGCTGGAGAGCGAACGCGGCTACCACGCCAGCATCGCCGGCCATGCGCAGCAAGCCACTGCGCGCACGCCGATGATGGTGTCCGAATTTAAGGTCATCGCCACCCAGATGGATGGCGGCTTGCGCATTGCCGGCCAGGTCGAGTTCGCCTCGTTCGAGGCCGCACCCGATTGGCGGCGCGGCGAGATCATGCGCGACATCGCATTGAAACTGTTCCCGGGATTGCCGCGCGAGCTGCCGGCAGCGGATGTGAAATTCTGGCTGGGCCGCCGCCCCAGCACCTCCGACGGCATGCCCTGCATCGGCTATGCCAGCGCCAGCCGCGACATCGTCCATGCCTACGGCCACGGCCATATCGGCCTGGGGTGTTCGGCGCGCACCGGGCGCATCGCCGCCCAGCTGCTGGCGGGGCAGGAACCGGAGATCGACCTGGCGCCGTTCAGCGCGCAGCGTTTCTGAGACTTCAGAATGCAATGTCCTGCACTGCCTTGACGGTCGTGCGCACGTCATACGCGCCGAGGTTGGACCAGGTGGCATTGTGGTGGGCCCCCGCCGCGTGCCTGCCTTCATTGCGCCAGATGGTCGCGCAAATGCCTGCCGCGATATTCCTTGCGGAACAATCCCCGCCGCTGCAATTCCGGCACCACCTTGGCCGCGAAGTCGTCGAAGCCGTAAGGCAGATGCGAGGGCGAGATGACGAAGCCGTCGGCGCCTTTTTGTTCGACGATATGCTCCAGCCAGTCGGCGATATCGGTCGCGGTGCCGGCCACTTGCGGCGTCAGCACGCCTTGCGCGTAGAGGCGGCCGGCATCGGCCAGGGTGAGCTGGCGCTCGGCCGAGATTTCTTTCAACAGCTTGAACAGGCCCTGGATGCCGCCCACCTGCACATCGCCGATGGGCGCATCCAGCGGGTAGGCGGAGAAGTCCACGTTCATGTGGCTGGACAAGGTCGACAGCCCCACCAGCGGGTCGGCCAGGGCGTTGGCTTCTTCACGCAACTGCTCGGCATGCGCGCGCGACTGGCCGACGAAGGGCATGACGGCGGACAGGATCTTGATGTCTTGCGGGCGGCGGCCGAACTTGTCGGCGCGGCCCTTGAGGTCGTCGTAAAAGCGTTGCATGCGCGCCAGGTCGGGCTGGATGTTGAACACCACTTCGGCCCAGCGCGCGGCGAAGTCCTGGCCACGGTCGGATGAACCGGCCTGGATGATCACCGGGCTGCGCTGCGGCGAGGCCGGGATGTTGAGCGGGCCGCGCACATTGAAATGCGTGCCGGCGTGGTCGATGGCCTCGACCTTGCCGGCGTCGGCATAGCGGCCGTCGGCGCCCAGCTGCAAGGCGTCCGGCTGCCAGCTGCGCCACAGCTTGTGGGCGACGTCGAGGAATTCGTCGGCGCGGTCGTAGCGCACGTCGTGCGGCAGCGTTTCCTTCAGGCCGAAGTTGTCGGCCTCGCCCTGGTTGACCGAGGTCACCACGTTCCAGGCGGCGCGCCCGCCGGAAAGGTGGTCCAGCGTGGCGAACTCACGCGCCAGGCTGTAGGGCTGCGAATAGGTGGTGGAGCGCGTGGCGCCCAGGCCGATGCGTTCAGTGACCGCGGCCAGCGCGCCGAGGATAGGCAACGGGTCCAGCCGCGTGGCGTCCTGGTCGCCGGTGGCGATGCCGTGGCGGTGGCTCTCGCCGTAGCGGGTCGAGACCGCCAGCCGGTCGGCGAAGAACAGCAGGTCGAAATTGGCGCGCTCCAGCGTCTGCGCGATGTGGCGGTAATAGTCCAGCTGCAGGAAGCCGCCGGGGCTGCTTTGTGGATGCCGCCACAGCGCCTGGCTGTGGGCGGCATTGCCGGCGATCAGGAAGGCGGCCAGGTGCATTAGACCAGTACCTCGGGGTAGACCTTGTCCTGCACCCGCACCGCGCTTTTCAGCAGGCCCAGCTTGAGGAAGGCGTCGGCGATCTGCTGCTGTTCGGCGACGATGCCGGCGTCGACCGCCACCGTGGTGTAGTTGCGGCGCTCGGTGGCCAGCTTCAGCACCTTGGGATCCACGCCCAGTTGCGGCGCCAGCAGGTCGGCGGTTTCCTGCGGATGCGACTGGGTCCAGTTGTTGGCCTTCTTCAGTTCGGCGAACAGCGTGCGCACGATGTCCTTGTTCTGGTCGACGAACTTCGGCACGGCCAGATGGAAGGTGCGGTTGTTGGACAGCCCGCTGCCGTCGCGCAGGATGCGCGGACGGGTCGTGATCTCCTGGCCGGCCAGGAAGGGGTCCCACAGCGTGGCGGCATCGACGTTGCCGGACTGGAACGCCGCGCGCACATCGGCGGCGTTGGTGACGTAGACCGGTTCGATGTCGTTGTAGGTCAGGCCCACTTCTTCCAGCGCCTTGAGCAGCAGGAACTGTACGTTCCAGCCGCGCCCGGTGGCGACCTTCTTGCCCTTGAGGTCCTTGACGGTGCGGATCGGCGAATCCTGGGCCACGAAGATGGCGATGCCCTTGGGATACGGTTGCTCGGCGCCGAGGTAGACCGCGTTCACGCCCGAGGCGTTGGCGAACACCGATGGCGTATCGGCGGCGTGGCCGAAATCGATGGCGTTGGCATTGAGCGCTTCGGTCAGTTGCGGGCCGGCCGCGAACTCGAACCATTTCACCGACCAGCCGCGCGGCTGCAGCGCCTGCTCCAGCTGGCCGGTGCCCTTGAGTATATTGAGCGTGTTGAACTTCTGGTAACCGATGCGCAAGACCTTGTCCTGCGCGGCCCGCACCAGCGGCGCGCCGCCGGCCAGCGCGCCGGCCGCCAGGCCTTGCAGCAGCAGGCGCCGCTTGAGATTGTGTTGTCCGCCGTTCATGCCCGATCCCCTTTTATCATCCAAAAGGCAACAGGGTAGGCAACGGCGGGGCGCACGGGAAGGAAGAATTCCGCAGTTGTAAATGCGAAATTATTTGAAGCCAGGCCCCGATCTATTGCTTTTGCGCCACTGCGGCAATTTGTCCCATTGCCGGGCATGGGCGGGATTTTATAGAATGGCGGTTCTCCATCGAACCGGCAATTCCCCATCTTCCCCATGACCGCACTTTTCGATCGCGTCGAAACATTCATGCGCAAGGCCTCAGGACTGCACATCGTGCTGGCCCTGTTGCTGGTGTGCGGCTTGTTGTGCTGGGCCGTCTGGGTTTGGGCTACCGGCGAGGGCCGGACGCCTTTCGCCATGTTCGACTTCTGCATTACGCCGCCGGCAGCCGCCGGAAAGTAAACGTCGCCAGCCGTTAAAATGGGCGCTCGTTTTACTGACGAGGCCGCATGCGCCCCCAATCCGCCACTTCCCGTTCTCCCATCCGTTTCCATCCGCGCCTGACGCTGCAAACGCTCACGCGCGGCGACGGCCTGCTCGGCATGCGCGCGCACGGCCTGTTCGGCCCGCGCGGCGGCATGGTGACGGTGGCGCAGATCGACTGGATCTATGGCGAAGGCGCACAACGCTGGAGCATGCCGGCCCCGGTGCGCTTTGAAGACGAAGGCGGCGCCGGCTACACGCCGGCGCATGTGGTGCGCGACGTGCCGGCTGAAACGGCGGCGCTCGAACTGATCCGCGAACAGGGTTTCCTGCCGCTGCGCGAAGACGCCTTGCAATGGCGCGCGCATAATCCCCTGCACGATGCCGGCCCGTTATGGACGCTGGTGCAGGAAGCTTCCTTCGGCGACTTCTGGGCCGACCAGGCGCCGCGCCTGCAGCAGCTCGGCTGGCAACTGGTGGTCAAGCCAGGCTTCGCGCATGAGAGCGTGCCGGTGACCGCCTGGCGTTTCATCGTCAGCAGCGAGACCGGCGAAGTGCTGGGCAAGGAAGTGGCCGCGCCCTTGCAGCCGCGCGCATTTTCAAGCGAGGTGTTCGACGGCCTCGATCCGTCCGGGCGCTGGTTGCTGTCGATCGGCATCGAGGTCGATGGCGAGAGCATGGATGTCGGCCCGATGGTGGCCGATTTGCTGCGGCGCGACCCGCGCTGGGCCGATGCGCAGCAGGTCGAAAAGATGGACGACCACGCGGTGATCTCGCTGCGCGCGCCGGGAGGGCGCCGCATCGACGCCATGGCCGGGCCGTTGAAAGCCGTAGTGCTGGCGCTGCTCGATTTGCTGGGCGACGTCAGGCGCAAAGAGGGGCCATTGACCCTGACGCCTTGGGACGTCCATCGGCTGGACGCCATCCATGCCGCGCTGCTGGATCTGGACGGCGGCGCGCCCTGGCACATGAGCGGCGAAGCCGGCGTGCTGCAACTGGCGCGGCGTTTGCGCGAGGCCGGCGCGGTTCCAAGACTGGGCAGCATCGACGCGCCGCAGGGACTGGGCATCGCACTGCGCGGCTATCAGCTGCAAGGCGTGGCCTGGCTGCAGTATTTGCGCGCGCAAGGGCTGGCCGGCATCCTGGCCGACGACATGGGGCTGGGCAAGACCGCCCAGGTGCTGGCGCACATGCTCATCGAACAGCAAGCCGGCCGGCTCGACCTGCCGGCGCTGGTGGTGGTGCCGACCTCGCTGCTGTTCAACTGGCAGCAGGAGGCGCAGCGCATCGCGCCGGCCTTGCGCGTACTGGTGCTGCATGGCGAAGGGCGCGCCCGGCATATCGAAGCCATCGGCAACGGCGCGGCCGACCTGGTGCTGACCACCTATCCCTTGTTATGGCGCGACCTGGGCGAACTGGCCCGCCTGCGCTTCCACCTGCTGGTGCTGGATGAGGCGCAAACGGTGAAGAACGCTGCTTCGCGCAGCGCCACCGCCGCGCGCAAGCTGCACGCGCGCCACCGCATCTGCATGACCGGCACACCGCTGGAAAACCATCTGGGCGAGTTGTGGACGCAATTCCATTTCCTGATGCCGGGCTTCCTGGGCGATGCGCGCAGCTTCTCGCGCCTGTGGCGCAAGCCCATCGAAGAGCAGGGCCAGACCGTGCGCGCACGTTTGCTGGCGCAGCGCGTGCGTCCCTTCATCCTGCGCCGGCGCAAGGAAGACGTGCTGCAGGAACTGCCGCCGCGCATCGAAATCATCGAACGCCTGCAACTGCAAGGGCGCCAGCGCGAGCTGTATGAAAGCGTGCGCATCGCCGCCGACAAACAGGTCAGGCGCGCGCTGCTGCGTCGCGGCTTGACCGGTTCGCACGTCACGGTGATGGATGCGTTGCTCAAGCTGCGCCAGGTCTGTTGCGACCCTTATCTGCTCAAAGGAGGGCGCATGCCCAAAGACATCGAGCGCGCCAAGCTAGAGCTGCTGCGCGACATGTTGCCGGCGCTGGTGGCGGAAGGGCGGCGTATCCTGGTGTTCTCGCAATTCACGGCGATGCTGGCGCTGATCGAAGCCGAGCTGCGCGAACTCGGCCTGCCCTGGCTCGCGCTCACCGGCGACACCGAACCTGCCGCGCGCGGCGCCGTGATCGCGCAATTCCAGGCGCGCCTGGCGCCGCTGTTCCTGATCAGCCTCAAGGCCGGCGGCGTCGGCCTGAACCTGACCGCGGCCGATACGGTGGTGCTGGTCGACCCCTGGTGGAACCCGGCGGTGGAAGAGCAGGCCATCGCCCGCGCGCACCGCCTGGGGCAGACGCAGCAAGTGTTCGTCTACAAGCTGGTGGTGGCAGGCAGCATCGAGGAGCGGCTGCTGGAACTGCAGGCGCGCAAGTCGGCGCTGGCCGAAGGCGTGCTGGGGCGCGACGATACGCAAACGGTCAAGTTCGGCGAGGAAGAGTTGCAGGCTTTGCTGGCGCCGCTGGGAGCGGGGATTGCCGAGAGGGTAGTCGCAACCTCATCCCCTTCGTCCCAGGGGCTGTTTAGGGCCTGTTAACAGACCCCAACAACAGACCCTAAACAACAGACCCCCAACAACAGCTCCGATCCTAAGCTTGCGCCACCGCTGCGCGTTTGCCAACGAAGCAGACAATCAGCACCATCGCCAGCAATTCGACCAGCGCGATGCCGATCAGGCCCTGGGTGTAGCGGCCGGTGGTGGTCTTCAGGTAGCCCAGCAGTTGCGGCGAGAAGTAGCCGGAGAGATTGGCCACTGAATTGATCACCGCCAGCCCGATGGCGATGGCGCTGCCGGACAGGTATTGCCCCGGCAATTGCCAGAAGATCGGTATCGCGCCCATGGTGCCGGCCGATGACAGCGCCAGCGAAAGGATCAGGCCGGCCGCATTTTTTTCGCCGACGAAATAGGCCGCCAGCAGCAAACCGGCGGCGCCGATGGCGGCGGCTACCGCCGTGTGCAGGCGCGCTTCCTGGCGGCGGTCGGACAGCCAGCCGTTGAGCACCATCCCGCCCCAGCCGCAGGCATAGATGCCGCTCATGATCCAGCCCAGCGTCTTGATGTCGGTGAAGCCGACCTCCTTGACCAGGCTGGGGCCGTAATACACCAGCGTCGCGTTGCCGGCGATGATGCAGAAGAACACGGCGATCAGCACCCAGATCTTGCCGTTCCTGAGCGAGGCGAAAAAGCTGTGTTCGCGCGGGCCCAGCTTGCGGTCTTCGTCGGCCAGCTCGGCGGCGATGTGTTCCTTTTCGCGCGCGGAGAGCCATTTGGCCTTGGACGGCAGGTCGGTCAGGATGAAGAAGGCGACGATGCCGACGATCACCGAAGGAATGCCTTCGACGATGAACAGCCATTGCCAGCCTTGCATGCCGAAAGCGCCCTGGCTCATTTCCATGATGTAGGCCGCCAGCGGGCTGCCCACCACCAGCGAGATGGCCGAGGCCGAGACGAACAGGCCCAGCGCCTTGCCGCGCCGGTGCGTCGGCAGCCAGTAGGTGAGGTAAAGGATCACGCCCGGTTGCAGGCCGGCTTCGAAGGCGCCCATCAGGAAGCGCAACAGGTAGAACTGGCCGGGCGTCTGCACCCATGCCATCGCCACGCACACGATGCCCCAGCCGATGGTGATGCGCATGATGGTTTTGCGCGCGCCGATCTTTTGCAGCAGCATGTTGCTCGGCACCTCGAACAGGAAGTAGCCGATGAAGAAGATGCCGGCGCCGGCGCCGTAGATCGCATCCGACCATTGCAGGTCGTTCATCATGGTCAACTTGGCAAAGCCGACGTTGACGCGGTCGATCCAGGCCAGGAACCAGATCAGCGTGACGCAGGGGACGATGCGCCAGACCACCCGGCGGAAGGTGGCATCGTGTTCATTCAACGCCGTGGAGGCGGGTAGCGGCGACGCGGTTTCGACTACGGACATGGGCTCTCCCTGGAATGGACGATGGCTGCCGCGAAACGTGCATGACCGGAAACCGGGTTGCCGCGGCCTTGTCAGGAGAGCATTTTCCATGCCATGGCTTGCGCCCTCCGGCGGCGTTTGTGCGGCCGGGAGATATTTCCGTTTCCGATAACTTGAAATAAGCGAAGGATGGGGCGCCGGGCGGGCCGGGTTGCCGCAAGAATGCGGCCATTGTGCCGTAAGGCTTGCCCACGCTGGTTTTGCCCGGCATCGGGGAGTAATTTCCCGATAGCTTTATTTCTATCCCGGCGATAGCTGCCGGCGATTATTCCACTTGGCAGAACACTCAATTCTCGTTTCCCGCGTTTTTCTCCATGATGCGAATCCCTACACTGCAGTCATCGATGAACGACATCGCAACGCAAGAAACGATGCGGTTCTGAGAGAGAGGCACATGTCATCTCACATAACCGAAACATGTACCGCTGAATGCCATCGCGCATATCCGACTCAACACCCTAAGGAGAAATATCATGTCTGCAAAGTATATCGTCGCCGCCGCACTGGCCCTGTCCGCTTCTTCCCTGGCATTTGCCGAAGCACCGTATCCGGTTGAAAAGCCTTTCGTTTCGCACACCACCCGCGCCGCCGTCAAGGCCGAGCTGGCCAAGGCACAGGAACAAGGCCTGGCGAACCAGGCTGATTCGGTCTACCCGATCGTGACCACGGTCCCTGCCAATCGCGGACTGCAAACCGCCGGCAGCGCCCAATCGTCGACTTACGCCGGCGCCTGATGGCCGGCAGGGCGGGGCGCGCGGTTGAACCATGCCGGCGCTTCCCGCCCACTGTCATTGCGTAGTTGAAAAGCAGGTAAAACAAGAAAAGAGGAAACCATCATGTTGCACCAACTGTTCTCACGCGGTTTGTCCGTCTATCCGAGGATCTACATGCAGTTCGCCGCCCTGGTCGGCCTGCTGATCGCCGCCGAGTTCAGCATGGGAACGCTCAGCATGATGCTGACCCAGCGGGCGGTATACCGGGTCTCGCAACGCCTGCGGCGCGTGCGGCACCGTCGTGACGCCTCGCGCAGGACGCGCGATGAACATATCGGCGGCAATTGCCGCGCCTGAGTCTTCCTCTTTCCTGAGTACTCTGGCAAGAGTGGCCCGATGCGAATGATGTCGCATCGGGCTTTCGCTTTTTTGGACGCGGTGCGCGGGCCGCGACGGCAGCGCCGTCGGCGTCAGGCAGATCGCCTTCCCGGCCTTGTTTTTTCATGCCAATCCCGCATCCGGCGCGCCTTATGCCAAAATGGCATGGGACACCGGCGGCCTGCATTTGTATAGTGGCTGCCGGGCGAATCGTCGGGCGGCGCACCGTCTGCGCCAGGTGGATCGGGAAACAATGGAAATCAAATGGGTTGAGGACTTCCTCTCGGTGGTGGAGACGCTGAATTTCAGCCGCTCGGCCAAGCTGCGCAATGTCACGCAGCCGGCTTTCGGCCGCCGCATCCGCTCGCTCGAGACCTGGCTGGGCGCCGAGCTGTTCGACCGCTCTTCCTATCCTTGCACGCTGACCCCGGCCGGCGAATCCTTCGTGCCCATCGCCAGGGAAATGCTGAACCAGTCGATGCAGGCGCGGCTGGTCTTGCGCGGCCAGCTGGCCGGCGCGCAGACGGCGGTCAGGTTCGCCATGCCGCACACGCTGCTGCTGACGGTGTTTCCCAAGCTGCTGTCGGAGATTGAAAAGAAAGTCGGCGCCATCGCCACCATGGTCATGGCCGGCAACGTGCACGATGCCGTGATGGCCTTGGTCGAACGCAACTGCGACTTGCTGATCTGCTATGACCACCGCCAGCAGGGCATCGCCCTCGACACCGAGCGCTATGACGTGCTGTCGCTGGGCAAGGAGCCGCTGCGCCCCTATGTGAAGACGCTGCCCAACGGCAAGCCCAAATACGTACTGCCGGGCACGCCCAACGATCCCTTGCCGTTCCTCAGTTATTCGCCGTATTCGTCGCTTTCGCGCATCGTCGAGAAGGCGCTGCATACCAGCCCGCGCCGCGTGCACCTGTTCCGCCGGTTCGAGACCGACCTGGCCGAAGGCTTGAAGAACATGGCGGTGGAAGGCCACGGCATCGCCTGGCTGCCGGCCAGCGCGGTCGCGCGCGAAGTGGCCGAAGGCAAGCTGACGCTGGCGATCGCCCCCAACGACAGCGAAGCTCTGGAGCAAGGGCTGTGGTGCGATGAAATGAATATCCGCGTCTATCGCCGCCTGGACGGCGCTCATCCGGAAATCGACCGCATCTGGAATTACCTGAAGGCCGAGCATGCGGGCGGATGACGATCCCGCATGCCCGGCCTGCATTTGAACCGTTTCAACATTTTCACCCGATTGAAGGAGTCCCCATGAAATTGCTCAGCAACCAGCAGATCAGCGAGCTGCTCACCACCGAAGACGCCATCGGCGCCATGCGCGAAGCGTTCGCGGCAGCCGGCGAAGGCGCCCACCAGGGCCGCGTGCGCACCAGCGCTTCCAATGGCGTGATGCTGTCGATGATGGGCGCGGTGATTCCCGGCGCGGGCATCGCCGGCGCCAAGGTCTACACCACCATCAAGGGGCAGTTCAAGTTCGTGATCGTGCTGTTCTCCAGCGAGACCGGCGCGCCGCTGGCCACCATCGAAGCCGACACCATGACCGGCCTGCGCACCGCCGCCGCCACCGCGGTGGCTTGCGACGCGCTGGCGCGTCCCGATGCGCAGGTGCTGTCGGTGATCGGCACCGGCGTGCAGGCGCGTTCGCATGTGCCGGCCTTGCTGCAGGTGCGCAAGTTCAAGGAAGTGCTGGTGGCCGGCCTGTCCGGCCAGCAGGAACTGGCCGAGGAAATCACCCGCACACTGGGCGTGCCGGCGCGCGTGGTAGCGGTCGATGAAGCGGCTGCTGCCGCCGACGTGCTGGTGACCGTGACCCGTTCGGCCACGCCGCTGTTCGACGGCAAGCTGCTGCGCCCGGGCGCCTTCGTGGCGGCGGTCGGCGCCTCCAAGGCCAATGTGCGCGAGCTGGACGACACCGCCATCGCGCGCGCCGCCGCGCTGTTTGTCGAATGGAAGCCGCAGGCGCAACAGGAAGCCGGCGACCTGCTGCAATGCGCGCCCGGCACCTTCGACTGGAACAAGGTGCTGGAACTGGCGCAGGCGGTGGACGGCAGCATGCCTTACCAGCGCCGCGCCGACGACATCGTGATCTACAAGGCCATCGGCATCGGCCTGGAAGACGTGGCGCTGGCCGGCCTGGCTTACCGCAAGGCTTGCGCCAAGTACGGCTGGTAAGCGCTGCTGTTGTGGCATGAGAAAACGCCGCAGGCCGGGATGGTCTGCGGCGTTTTTCTTTGAGCGGCGCGTATTGGCCTCAGGCCGATGCCTTGTCCGGCACGCGCGGCGGCGCCGGCTTGGCGCGCAGCGCGATGGCCGTGGCCAGCAGCACGGTGGCGATGCCGGCCACGGTGCCGACGGTGACCGCTTCATCCAGCAGCAGCCAGGCCCACAGCGAGGCGAACACCGGGATCAGGAAGGTGACCGTGACCGCGCGGGTGGCGCCTTCGGTCGAGATCAACTGGAAGAACAGGGCATAGGCCAGGCCGGTGCAGACCACGCCCAGCACCAGCACCGCCAGCAGCGATGCCAGGGTGCCGGCCTGCAGCGCGTGCGGCAGGCCGGGCAGGGCCAGGGGCAACAGGCATAGCGAGGCGGCGAGCTGGCTGCCGGCCGCGATCGCGATGGGAGAGATGCCGCCGCCGCGCATGCGCGTGAAGGTGGCGGCGAAGCCATAGCTGAGCGCCGCGCCCATGCCGGCAAGCACGGCCAGGATCACCATCGCATCCACCCGCATCGGCCCGATGCCCACCAGCACCCCAACCCCGAACAGGCCCAGCACGAAAGACGCCATGCGCACCGAGGTCAGCCGTTCGCCCAGCAACAGGAAGCCGAACAGCGCGGTGAAGATCGGCGCCAGCGAATTCATGGTGGCCATGTAGGAGGAAGGGATGTACAGCGCCGACCAGGCGAACAGGCTGAACGGGAATGCCGTATTGGCGATGCCGATGACCAGGTACGGCAACCAGTTGCGGCGCCATTGCAGCGGCACGCCGCGCGAGCGCGCGAAAGCCAGCAGCGCCAGCGTGGCCAGGGCGGTGCGGCCGAAGGTGGTGAGCATGGGCCCCAATACCGGCGCGGCGATGCGCATGAGCATGAAGCTGGTGCCCCAGATGGCGGCGAGCAGGAGCAGCCTGGCGATATTCGATGAAGACATGGCGGCGATCGAATGCGGTGGAGCAGCGAGTGTAATGCGCGTCGTCACCTGCGGCATAGGTACAGTTGCACGGATTTCCACCGGGCCACCTTGCGCGTCCGTAACAGTGTTGCGTGCGGCTGTTGTTCAACTGTACATGTCGCTTGATCCGTACAACTGCTAATGTCTGCACGGTCAACATAAAGGGAGGCGGATGTGCTCAAGATCTACGGCAGGGACAATTCCATCAACGTGCGCAAGGTATTGTGGGCCTGTGCCGAGCTGGGCATCGCATGCCAGCGCGAGGATTGGGGCATCGGTTTTCGCTCGACCAGGGAACCGGCGTTTCTCGACATGAACCCGAACGCCATGGTGCCGGTGATCGATGACGACGGTTTTGTGCTATGGGAGTCGAATTCCATCCTGCGCTACCTGGCCGGCCAATACGGCGCCGCCGTGCTCTATCCGATAGCGCCCCGCGAGCGGGCCCGCATCGACCAGTGGATCGACTGGCAGGCCAGCGACCTCAACCGTGCATGGAGCTACGCCTTCATGGCGCTGGTGCGCAAGTCGCCGGCGCATGGCGACGCGCAGCAACTGGCGGCTGCCATCGAAAGCTGGAGCGGTTTCATGCGCGTGCTGGAGCGGCAATTGCAGCAGACCGGCGCCTATGTCGCCGGCGATGCCTTTTCGCTGGCGGATATCCCGGTCGGCCTGTCGGTCAACCGCTGGTTCGGCACGCCGCTGGCGCATCCGGACTTGCCGGCGGTGGCGGCCTACTATGCATTGCTGACGCAACGGCCGGGCTTTCGCGCGTTTGGACGCAACGGCATGGCCTGAGTTTTTACCCTTGATGGACTGGGGGAATGGGGCTGCATGCGGCGGGGAGGTTACACTTCGGTCTCGCGCATTTTTATCCGCGCTTTTCCTTCTTGCCAAACCGTCCATGAACCGAAAGAAAAAACTGTTGTTCCTCGCCGCCTTTCTGGGATGCCTGCTGCTGTCGAGCGTGCCGCTGATTGCGCTGCTGTTTTATTGATACAGCAGCGCAAGCGCGCCAGCCTGGAGCGGATCAGTAACGTTCCAGCCAGTGCGCGTAGGGCGCCGGCAATGTCCACGAGGGGCGCTCCACGCCCAGTTCCTTGGCGGCGAAATAAGGCCAGTGCGGATTGACCAGGTGCGCGCGGCCGACCATCACCACATCCAGTTGCTGCTCCTTGACCATGCGTTCGGCGATCTCCGGGGTGCCGAAGCCCCAGGCCGAGGATACCGGCACATCGGCTTCGCGGCGCACGCGCTCGGCGATCGGGCCGAGGAAGGCCGGTCCCCAGGGGACATTGGTTTCTGCAATGGTGAAGCCGATGGAGACGCTGATCATGTCCATGCCGGCAGCCTTGAATTCCCGCACCAGGCCGATCGATTCCAGCAGCGTTTGTTCGTCGCGACCGTCATATTCGAGCACGCCGAAACGCACCGTCAGCGGCAGCTTTTCCGGCCACACCTGGCGTACCGCGCGCAGGGTTTCCAGCAGGAAGCGCGCGCGGTTTTCCACGCTGCCGCCATAGATGTCGTCGCGCTGGTTGGCGTGCGCGGAGAAGAAGCTCTGCGCCAGATAGCCATGGGCGAAGTGCAGCTCCAGCCATTCGAAACCGACGTCGCGCGCACGGATGGCAGCATCGACGAAGTCCTGGCGCACGCGGGCGATGTCGTCGATGGTCATGGCCTTGGGTACCTTGGGCAGGCCTTTGCCATAAGCAATCGCCGAGGGGCCGATGGTCGGCCAGCCGCGGGCGTCGCCTTCGGCGATATGGTCGTCGCCTTCCCACGGAAGGTTGGCGCTGGCCTTGCGTCCGGCATGGCCGATCTGGATGCCCGGCACCGCGCCGGCCTTCTTGATCGCCTGCACCACCGGCGCGAAGGCCTGGGCCAGGTCGTCCGACCAGATGCCGGTGCAAGCCGGCGTGATGCGGCCTTCGGGCGAGACGGCGGTGGCTTCGACGATCACCAGCCCGGCGCCGCCGCGCGCGATGCTGGCGTAGTGGGACAGGTGCCAGTCGTTGGCGCGGCCGTCGACGGCCATGTATTGGCACATCGGCGGCACCGCGATGCGGTTGCGCAGGGTAAGGTCTTTGAGCTTGAACGGTTGGAACAGGGCGGACATTGGGGCCTCTTGAGATGGGGTCATATTCGGTAGTTCGAATATTTTCGAAATATGGAAACAGTATAACCCAAGGTGTATCATGTTGCAGATGCGCCCCTACAAACATCCCGCCGCCAGCGAGCTGGTCCTCGAACGCGTGCTTTATGCCTTGAGCGATTCCATCCGCCTGGACATCGTGCGTCACCTGGCGCGCGTGGCATGTGCGACCTGCGGCGAGCTCGACGGCGGCCGCCCGAAATCCACCGTCTCGCACCATTTCAAGGTCCTGCGCGAAGCGGGCCTGGTGCTGACCGAGAGCACCGGCACCACCCTGATGAATACGCTGCGCCGCGCCGATATCGAAGCCCGGTTCCCGGGCCTGCTGTCGGCGATCCTGTCGCAAGGCGCGCCGGCCGCGCGCAAGGCCGCCGCCAAAAAAGCCAGGGCGCAGTAACGGCCGATGCCGGTTATCGCCGCCAGGGCCCTAGCTGGTTTTGGTCACCTTGCTCAGATGCCTGGGCTGGTCCGCATCCATGCCCCGCGCCGCCGACAATTGCGCGGCCATCACATAGAACGCCTGGATGGCGACAATCGGATCGAGGTCGGGCGTGGCTGCCACCGGCAGCGTCAGGTCGCGCTGCGCGATATCGGCCGGGGCGGCCAGCAGCACCTTGGCGCCGCGATGGCGCATCTCGTCGGCCAACTGCACCATGCCGGCCTGGGTCGGCCCGCGGGTGGCGAACATGAGCAGCGGATACCCCTCGTCGATCAGCGCCATCGGCCCGTGCTTGATCTCGGCGCCGCTGAAGGCTTCGGCCTGGATGGCGCAGGTTTCCTTGCATTTCAGGGCGGCTTCCAGCGCCAGCGGAAAGCCGATGCCGCGGCCCACCACCATGATGCGGTCGCTGGCGGCCAGCGCCTCGACGGCGGCCGACCAGTCGCTGCCGGCCGCCAGGCGCAGCGCATCGGGCAGGCTGTCGATCCCGTGCAGAAAGGCCGCATCGTCCTGCCAGTGGCCCGCCAGCAGCGCGCCGGCCACCAGGCTGGCGATGAAGCTCTTGGTGGCGGCCACGCTGGTTTCCACGCCGGCATGCAAGGGAATGCTCCATTCGGCCGCCGCCGCCAGCGGTGAGGCGGCATCGTTGACCAGCGCCAGCGTGGTGGCGCCGCCGGCGCGAAAATAGCGGATCGGTTCGACCACGTCGGGGCTTTGGCCAGACTGCGAAATGGCGATGGCCAGCGCGTTCTGCGTCATCAGCGGCGCACGGTTCAAGGTCACCAGCGACATCGGCAGCGAGGCCACGATATGCCCCAGCCGCGCCATGGTGAGATAGGCGCAATAGCCGGCGGCATGGTCGGAACTGCCGCGCGCCACGGTGACGATGCCCGAGGGCGGCGCCGCGCGCAGCCGCTGGCCGAGTTCGGCGTAGCGTTCGCGCTCGCGCGTGACTTGCACGGCCACATGGTCGGCGGCCGAACGGGCCTCCTTGAGCATTTGGGACTCATCAGGCATGAGCGAGGTCAATCTCTTCTCCTTCCACATAAACGGCCTTCAAGGCGAACTGGCGGTCCAGCACCACGATGTCGGCATGGCAGCCGGCGTTGAGGCGGCCGCGGTCATCCAGGCCGAGATAGTCGGCCGGATAGGTCGAGGTGCGCAGCGATGCTTCCGACACGTCCAGCCCCAGCGAAACCAGGTTGCGCAGCGCCTGGTCCATGGTCAGGATGCTGCCCGCCAGGGTGCCGTCGGCCAGCCGCACGCCGCCGGCGCATTTGTGCACCACCTGGCGGCCCAGCGTGTAGTCGCCGTCGGGCATGCCGGCGGCGGCGGTGGAATCGGTCACGCAATACAGGCGCGGGATGGCGCGCAGCGCGGCGCGGATGGCGCCGGGGTGCACGTGCAGCAGGTCGGGAATCAGCTCGGCATATTTGGCGTGCGCCAGCGCCGCGCCGGCCATGCCGGGCTCGCGGTGGTGGAAGCCGCTCATGGCGTTGAACAGGTGGGTGAAGCCGGAAGCGCCATGCGCCAGCGCGGCCACGCCGTCGTCATAGCTGCCCAGCGTGTGGCCGATCTGCACCTTCAGGCCGCGGTTGGCCAGCTTGCAGACCAGCTTCAGGTGGCCGTCGACTTCGGGCGCGATGGTGATCAGCTTCAACGGCGCCAGGCTGTTGAGGTAATCGACTTGCTCCAGCGAGGCCTCGATGGCGAAGTCGGGTTGCGCGCCCAGCTTGCCTGGGTTGATGTAGGGGCCTTCCAGGTGCACGCCGAGGATGCGCGCGTGGCCGGCCGCGCGTTGCGCGCAGGCCGCGCCGACTGCCTTGAGCGCGCTTTCCAGCTCATCCAGCGGCGCCGTCATGGTGGTGGCCAAGAGACTGGTGGTGCCGTGCCGGGCATGCAGGCGGGTGATGGCGGCTACCGCATCGCCGCCTTCCATTACATCACGGCCGCCGCCGCCATGCACATGCAGGTCGATGAAGCCCGGCAGGATGTAGTCGCCTTCGTCGATCAGGCGCGGTTCGCGCCGCAGCGGCCGGCCTTCGATCGAGCGGATGCGTTCGTCGAAGACGATATCGCCGCTGACCCAGCCCTGGGGCGTCAGCACATTGCCATGGATATTCTTGATGGTGTTCATGGTGTCACTCCTGGAGCGTGTTAGGGCCTGTTAACAATTAATTTGCGAGTGCGAGTGTCCAGCAAGCGTTGTCTGCCTAGGCGTGGCGACGCGTCGTAGCGGTGCTACGGCAAGGAGCCGCA
>NZ_JBWKPR010000008.1:0-179535 GCF_059418325.1 Herbaspirillum sp. GW821-FHT09A12 | reverse complement strand
CACACGACGCGTCGCGCGCCTTGCCAGCGCCCTTTCTGAGCAGAACGCATCTCACGCCTATTGATGAAATGAGTTCTGTAAGATGACCCCCGAACATCTTGCCAATCTCTCAGCGAGTGCCGTTTAACTTTTCGCTTACCCCCAGTTAATCAGGCCAATCATCGCGATTCGAGTATAGCGGCTCGATTTGCCAATCGTGCAAGCTTTTTGCGTTTCGCAAAAAAGGCTGCGCAGAAACGACATGCATAAACGATGCCATCGGGAAACAGCATGAAGCCGCGTTTCAGGCGCCGGGAATCCGGCGACGGAAAGATGGGGAAAGCGTGCATGCGGCAATGCGACAGATGCGAAAAAGCCGCGGCGCGCAGCATTTCCGGCGGCCGCGACATGGCTTGACGCTGCGGCGCTTGCTATAATCGCCCATTCTCCGGAATTCCCAATATGACAGACCAATTTTCGAAAAAAGGCGAAGCCTGGTCGGCTCGCTTTTCTGAACCCGTCTCCGACCTCGTCAAACGCTATACCGCATCGGTCTTCTTCGACAACCGCCTGGCCCAGGTCGATATCCAGGGCTCGCTGGCCCACGCCGAGATGCTGGCCCACCAGGGCATCATCAGCGCCGCCGACTACGCTGACATCCAGCGCGGCATGGCGCAGATCAAGGGCGAGATCGACGCCGGCCAGTTCGAATGGCTGCTGGACCTGGAAGACGTCCACCTGAACATTGAAAAACGCCTGACCGAACTGGTCGGCGATGCCGGCAAGCGCCTGCACACCGGCCGTTCGCGCAACGACCAGGTCGCAACAGACATCCGCCTCTACATGCGCGGCGCCGTGGACGACATCATCGGCCTGCTGCGCGAGCTGCGCAGCGCCCTGCTGGACCTGGCCGAGCAGCACGCCGACACCATCCTGCCGGGCTTCACCCACATGCAGGTGGCGCAGCCGATCACCTTCGGCCACCACGTGCTGGCCTATGTCGAGATGTTCGGCCGCGACACCGAGCGCATGCTTGACGCCAGGAAGCGCATCAACCGCCTGCCGCTGGGCGCCGCCGCCCTGGCCGGCACCACCTTCCCGATCAACCGCCTGCGCGTGGCCAGCACGCTGGGCTTCGACGACGTCTGCCGCAACTCGCTGGACGCCGTCTCCGACCGCGACTTCGCCATCGAATTCTGCGCCGCCGCGGCGCTGGTGATGACCCACATCTCGCGCATGTCGGAAGAGCTGGTGATCTGGATGAGCCCGCGCGTAGGCTTCATCGACATCGCCGACCGCTTCTGCACCGGCTCCTCGATCATGCCGCAGAAGAAGAATCCGGACGTGCCCGAACTGGCGCGCGGCAAGACCGGCCGCGTCAACGGCCACCTGGTGTCGCTGCTGACCCTGATGAAGGGCCAGCCGCTGGCCTACAACAAGGACAACCAGGAAGACAAGGAACCGCTGTTCGACACCGTCGACACCCTGACCGATACGCTGCGCATCTTCGCCGACATGGCGCGCGGCATCAGCGTCAAGCCGGACGCCATGCGCGCCGCCGCGCTGCAGGGCTACGCCACCGCCACCGACCTGGCCGACTACCTGGTCAAGAAGGGCCTGCCCTTCCGCGACGCCCATGAAGCCGTCGCGCATGCAGTGCGCACCTGCGTCGACAAGGGCTGCGACCTGGCCGACCTGTCGCTGGACGAGCTGCGCGCGTTCTCGTCGCTGGTCGGTGCGGATGTGTTCGAGGTACTGACGCTGGAAGGCTCGGTCGCCGCGCGCGACCACATCGGCGGCACCGCGCCCAACCAGGTGCGTGCGGCCATTGCGCATATCCGCAACGAATTGAAGAACTGAAGCAAGCACCACCCGCCAGCCCTGCGGGACTGGATTCGCATGCCGCTGCGATGCGCCCTACCCGGACGCATTGAAGCGGGTTGTAAAAGCCGGCACGCGTATTTTTGGGATATGCTGTGCCGGCTGTATCGAAAGAGGCCGCAAAACGGTCTTCAGAGGATGGAGCACAAGTCCCGTTATCCCGGGCGCCTTTTGCATCATCCTCGATGAAGGAATCACTGTCAGAACCTGCGCCGGGCTGCACGGGAGACGACAGTCGATTTCTACAATATCTAACTGAGGAGAGAACTCGATGCAATTCAATACCATGCTCAAGACCATTCCCGCGCTGCTGCTGGGCGCGACCCTGTCGACCGGCGCACTGGCCGCCGACATCAAGCTGGGCGTTGCCGAAGCGCTGACCGGCCCGGCCGCCAAGTACGGCGTGGCCATCAAGAACGGCTTCACCCTGGCCGCCGAGGAAGTCAACGCCAAGGGCGGCGTCAACGGCAGCAAGCTGGCCCTGGTGATTGAAGACGAACAAGGCAAGAAGGAAGAAGCCATCAACGTCTTCAAGAAACTGATTTTCCAGGACAAGGTGCTGGCGGTGTTCGGCCCCACCCTGTCGAACTCGGCCTTCGCCGCCGACCCGATCGCCAACGCCGCCAAGGTCGTGGCTTTCGGCACCAGCAACACGGCTGACGGCATCACCGCGATGGGCCCGTTCACCTTCCGCAACTCCGTGATGGAAGCCGACGTGCTGCCGGTTACCGTGAAGGCTGCCGTGAAGCACTTCGGCATCAAGAAGGTCGCCGTGATCTATGGCAACGACGACGCCTTCACCAAGTCCGGCTACGACGTCTTCAAGGCCACGCTGGAACAGCAGAAGATCCCGACCACCACCACCGAGGCCTATGCCAAGGGCGACGTCGACTTCAAGGCCCAGCTGACCAAGATCAAGGCCGGCAACCCGGACGCCATCGTCTGCTCCTGCCTGGCCGAGGAAGCCGCCAACATCATCCTGCAAACCCGCGCGCTGGGCATGAAGCAGCCCTTCATCGGCGGCAACGGCCTGAACTCGCCGAAGCTGTTCGAGATCGCCAAGGACGCCGGCGACAACACCCTGATGGGCAGCCCCTGGTCGTCGGAAAACCTGACGCCGGTCAACAAGGCCTTCATCGCGGCCTACAAGGCCAAGTTCGGCTCCGAGCCCGACCAGTTCGCGGCACAGGCCTACGATGCCCTGTACATCATGGCTGAAGCGCTGAAGAACGTGAAGCTGTCGGGCAACCTGGCCAACGACCGCGACGCCGTGCGCAAGGCGCTGCCGGCGGTGAAGATCGAAGGCGCGACCGGCAAGTTCGCGTTCCGCCCCGCTCCGGCAGTCGCCGGCAAGCAGGTGGGCTTCGACGCCGACCAGGAAGCGATCGTCAACATCGCCAAGGGCGGCAAGTTCGTCCTGCTGAAGTAATTCGGCATCGGCAAGCTCTCCTGAGTTGCGGTAGCGCATGACCGGCCCATTGGCCGGTCATGCGCATCGCCGCAGACGCACCAAGGATCGCCGGCTGCCATCCGGTTTGAACAAAACGGAAACCAGAACAGGCCTGCAACAAGAAAGGGCCGCACTTCCGATGTAACGAGGGATACATCGCCCGCCTGACCGGGACAAGCCAGGCGCGAGAGCACTTCCCATTACCTATCGCAGGCTCTATGTTAGAACAACAGCTCATCAATGCCCTCTCGCTGGGCAGCGTGTATGCGCTCTTCGCGCTCGGTTTCACGCTGGTCTTCGGCGTGCTGGGCGTGATCAATCTTTCGCACGGCGCGATCTTCATGCTGGGCAGCTACGCCGCCCTGCTGCTGGTCGAGCAAATGGCGCTGCCGCTGTGGCTGGCGCTGATCCTGGCCATGCTCGCCACCGGCCTGCTCGGCCTCATCATCGACGTGCTGGTCCTCAAGCCCTTGCGCAAACGCAACGCGCCGCACCTGATCCCGATGATCGCCACCATCGGTGTGGCCATCATGATCACCAACATCGCGCAGGGCCTGTTCGGCGCCGAGAACAAGCGCTTCCCGGTCGGCACCATCCCCGAGGAAAGCGTCAGCCTGGGCAACCTGCACATCACTGCGGTGCAAGTGGCTATCGTGGTGATCGCCTTCGTGCTGATGGTGGTGCTGCTGGGCGTGATGCGCAAGACCCAGCTCGGCCGCGCGCTGCGCGCCATCGCCGAGTCGCCCAAGGCGGCTTACCTGCTGGGCATCAACGTCGAGGGCCTGTTCCTGCTGACCTCGTTCGCCGCTGCCGCGCTGGGCGGCGCCGCCGGCGTGCTGGTGGGCGTGTCGTTCAACGCGATCTCCCCCTTCATGGGGCAGCCGATGCTGCACAAGGGCATCGCCGTGATCATCCTGGGCGGCATGGGCGACATCCGCGGCGCGATGATCGGCGGCCTGTTCCTCGGTTTCGCCGAGGTGCTGACGGTAGCCTATATCTCAAGCGACTTCCGCGATGCGGTGGCCTTCGGCCTCCTGTTCCTGATCCTGCTGGTCAAGCCGTCCGGCATGTTTGGCAAAGTGCTGGAAAGAAAGGCATAAGACCATGAGCTTTATGGAATGGTGGGATGGCTTCTGGGCCACCTACAACACTGTCATTTTCAGCATCGGCGTCAACGCCATGCTGGCCCTGTCGATCTACGTGACGCTGTCGTGCGGCTTGCTGTCGCTGGCCAACGCGGCGTTCATGGGCATCGGCGCTTATGCCGCGTCGCTCCTGACCATGCAGTTCGACATGCCCTTCCCGGTCGCGCTGGCCGCCGGCGGCGTGCTGCCGGCGCTGGTGGCATTGGTGATCGGCATTCCGACCCTGCGCCTGTCGGGCGTCTACCTCGCGATGGCCACGCTGGGCTTCGGCGAAGTGGTGCGCGTGATCGTGCTGAACCTGGAAGTCACGGGCGGCCCGATGGGTCTGAACGGCGTACCGCCGCTGACCGAATGGTGGCATATCGTGCTGCTCTTGGGCGTGACCGTCTATTGCCTGGCGCGCCTGCGCCGCTCCAAGACCGGCCGCGCCTTCGAGGCGATCAAGGAAGACGAGGTGGCGGCGCGCCTGATGGGCGTGAACGTGGCCGGCTACAAGCTACTGGCCTTCGTCATCGGCGCGGCCATCGCCGGCGTGGCCGGCGGCCTGAACGCCCACTTCACCTTCACCATCGGCCCCAACAACTACGGCTTCGAAAACGCGGTCGACATCCTGACCATGGCAGTGTTCGGCGGCACCAGCAACCTGATCGGCCCGATGATCGGTTCGACCATCCTCTCGCTGCTGCCCGAAGTGCTGCGCCACTTCAAGGATTTCCGGCTGGCCATCAACGGCCTGATCCTGATCCTGGTGGTGCTCTACCTGCCCAAGGGCATCTGGGACCCGCGCCGCATCCGCGCCATCCTGGGCCGCAACGCTGCTGACAAGAAGGTGAAGTGATGCTCTTAGAACTCAAGCAGATCAGCAAGAACTTCGGCGGCCTGCAGGTGCTGCAAGGCGTGGATTTCAATGTGCAAGAAGGCGAGATCTTCGGCCTGATCGGCCCCAACGGCGCCGGCAAGACCACCGTCTTCAACCTCATCACCGGCCTGCTGCGCGCCTCCTCCGGCAGCATCGCCTTCAACGGCGAAGACATCGGCGAAGTCGCCCCGCACAAGATCACCGAACGCGGCATCGCGCGCACCTTCCAGAACATCCGCGTGTTCAAGGAAATGACGCTGCTGGAAAACGTGGTGGTCGGCATGCACGACCACCTCAACTACGGCGTGGCCGGCATGCTGTTCAACCTGGGCGGCTTCCGCAAGGCCGAGAAGGAAGCGCGCGAGCGCGCGCTGGAACTGCTGTCCTGGGTGCGCCTGGAGCACAAGGCGCACATGCTGGCCGACAGCCTCTCCTACGGCGAACAGCGCAAGCTGGAGTTCGCCCGGGCGCTGGCGACCAGGCCCAGACTCTTGCTGCTGGACGAGCCGGTGGCCGGCATGAACCCGGCGGAGAAGACCGAACTGATGGCCGAGATCGTCAACATCAAAGAGCGCGGTTTCTCGATCTTCATGATCGAGCACGACATGCGCTTCGTGATGGGCCTGTGCGAGCGCATCGCGGTGCTCAACTTCGGCAAGATCATCGCCGAAGGCACGCCGGACCAGATCAAGAACAACCAGGAAGTGATCGAGGCCTACCTCGGCAAGGAAGAAGCATGACAGGCAACAGCAAACCCATCCTGCAGGTCGAGGACCTGGCCGTCGCCTACGGCCACATCGAGGCGGTCAAGGGCATCAGCCTGACCTTGAACGAGGGCGAGATCACCGCGCTGGTCGGCGCCAACGGCGCCGGCAAGAGCACCTCGCTGCTGGCCATCTCGGGCCTGGTGAAGGCGCAGCGCGGCCGCGTGCTGTACAGAGGGGAAAAAAACGAGGGCGACGACCTGGCCCAGCTGTCGCCGCACCGGATCGTCGAATCCGGCGTGGTACAGGTGGCCGAAGGCCGCGCCACGCTGACCACGCTGACGGTCGAGGAAAACCTCGCGCTGGGCGCCTATACCCGCAAGGATAAGGACGGCGTGGCGCGCGACCTGGACTGGGTGTATTCCTTGTTCCCGGTGCTGAAGAACCGCGCCGCCGGCCTGGCCGGCAACCTCTCCGGCGGCGAACAGCAGATGCTG
This sequence comes from Herbaspirillum sp. GW821-FHT09A12, assembly GCF_059418325.1. NCBI lineage: Bacteria > Pseudomonadati > Pseudomonadota > Betaproteobacteria > Burkholderiales > Oxalobacteraceae > Herbaspirillum > Herbaspirillum sp. GW821-FHT09A12. The sequence goes on along the minus strand of NZ_JBWKPR010000008.1, from coordinate 173,020 downwards.
GCGATCGGCCGCGCGCTGATGGCCAGGCCCAAGGTGCTGCTGCTGGACGAACCGTCGATGGGCCTGGCGCCGCTGATCATCCAGGAGATCTTCCGCATCGTGCAAGAGATCAACAAGACCGGCATGACGGTGCTGCTGGTGGAACAGAACGTACGCCAGGCGCTGCGCATCGCGCAACGCGGCTACGTGCTGGAGACCGGCAAGATCGTACTGGAAGACACCGGCGCCAACCTGCTGGGCAACCCGAAGGTGGTGGAAGCGTATCTGGGCGGTTGAGCGCCCCGTTCTCCTTCCGGCAAAAACGGCGGCCCTTGTGCCTAATGCCGTTCAGTTAAGCCTTCCATCTGCAAATCGTCCTCCCGGCCAAGGCCGGGATCCAGTGTCTTTCGTTGTGCCTCAATGGCCGTTGAACGACGCTGGACCCTGACCTTCGTCAGGGCGACGGAGAAATTTCGGCTTAACTGAACGGCATTAGGCCCTTGTGCCGCCGTTTCTTTTTGCCGCCGGCGCGATTAAAAAGGCCGGATACGCATGCCGTTTGGGGCGGCCCCAAAAAATCCGTAAAAAATTCAATTCCCCTGTTGACCCTTCGCCCAATTACCCTTAATATGCAGCCTCTTTCAAGCACAGCAGCTTTACCGCCGTGTCTGATAAGCCCACGTGGCGGAATTGGTAGACGCGCATGGTTCAGGTCCATGTGCCGCGAGGTGTGGGGGTTCGAGTCCCTCCGTGGGCACCAAAACATAAAAGGCTGATTGATGAAAATCAATCAGCCTTTTGCGTTTTTGGGGCGCACGAGCAAAGCGCCTGCGCGCTTTGCGGGAGGGACTCGAAAGCCCGGCCTTGCAAGGCCGGGCGGGGTCGCGGTACGTGACCGAGTCCCTCCGTGGGCACCAAAACATAAAAGGTCGATTGATGAAAATCAATCGGCCTTTTGCATTTTGGGCTGCGTTATTTCTTCTTCATTTTTTCCTGCGGCCGCTCCACCGCGCCGCGCACTTCAAACCGGATGCTGTCGAGCTCCGTCCCCGACTTGTCCTGCAGCGCGAGTACATGCTTGCCGGGCCATGGCATCCAGTCATACGCCAGTTCCTGATCCGTATCCGCAGAAGCGTTGGCCGCAATCTGCCGCACATGCGCGCGACCGGAACGCATGACGGCATCAGGCATCACCTTTCCATCCAACACCCAGCGGCTGCCAACCGGCGCGCCTTGCGCGCGGAAGCGGATGCGCTGGCGTGCCGGCGGGATGTCGGGATCGAGCGCCGCCAGCATGCCGCCGGTGGGGTAAGTGATGGCGGGACGGATCTCGCGCGCGCGGGCGATGCGGATGTCGGATTGCGCGGTGCCCGGCAAGAAGTATTCTGTGCGCGTCGCCTCGATGTCGTCCTCGTAGCGAATGGCGCGCGCCGTCACGTTCACGGGCTTGGCCGGCGCCGCCTCCGGCTTGCGTGCGTGCAGGTATTGCATCACCTCCTGCCACACCGGCGCGGCGCCGGTCACGCCGGACACGTCCCACATCGGCGCGCCCGAGGCGTTGCCGACCCACACCCCGACCGTATAGCGCGCCGAGTAACCGACGCACCAGTTGTCGCGCATGTCCTTCGAGGTCCCCGTCTTGACCGCGCTCCAGATGCGCGTGGACAGCGCATTCTCCAATCCGAAGGTACGCGCGCGGGCGCTGCGGTCGGAGAGGATGTCGCCAATGATGAACGAGGCATCGGCATCCATGACCCGGGTAAAACGGGCCGGCGCGCGGCCTTCATCAAGGCGGGTGCGCAATGGCGAATACCGCCCCTGGTTGGCCAGCGCCCGATAGGCATTGGCGAGGTTGGCCAGCGTCACGTCGGCGCTGCCCAGCGCCAGGCTGTAGCCGTAATAGTCCCCGCTCTCGCGCAGGCTGAAACCCAGCGCCTGCAGCCGCTGGAAGAAACGTTCCGGCGTCACCGTCACCAGCGTGCGCACGGCCGGGATGTTGAGCGACGACCCCAGCGCAGTGCGCAGGCTGACCAACCCCTTGAATTGCTTGTCGTAGTTCTGCGGAATGTAGAGCCCGGCCGAGGTGGCGAGGTTGACCGGCGAGTCGTCCAGCAGCGAGGCCGCGGTCATCCATTTCTTTTCTATCGCCAGTTCATACAGGAACGGCTTGAGCGTCGAGCCGGCCTGGCGCTGCGACACCACGCCGTCGACATTGGCCGCCGCCGACAGCGCGCTGCCGCTGGAGCCGACCCAGGCCAGCACCTCGCCGCTGGCGTTGTCGATCACGATCACCGCGCCGTCTTCGATGTTGCGCTCAACCAGGCCGGCCAGTTGCCGGCGCAAGGCCTGCGAAGCGAAGCGCTGCAAGTCGGCGTCCAGCGTCGAGCGCAATTGCTGGCCGGGCTGGGTGAGCAGCTTGCGCGCCAGATGGGGCGCAAGCTGCGGCGCATCGCTGGCGCCCGGCAAATCGCGGTGGGCATTGGCGCGCGCCAATGCCAGTTCGGTGGCGCCGTCCAGGCCATGGCATTGTTCCGGCGCACGCTCTTCCTTCAGGATCGCGCAGGCGCGTTCGAATACGCGCCGCGGCGTCGCGTTGGGCGCGCGGATCAGTGCCACGGCGATGGCCGCCTCGCTCTGGTTGAGGCCGCTCGGATGCTTGCCGAACATCACGCGCGACAGCGCATGCACGCCGACCAGCTCGCCGCGGAACGCCACCATGTTGAGATAGGCCTCAAGGATCTGGTCCTTGCGCCACGAGCGCTCCAGCGCCTGCGCCACAAACGCTTGCGAGATCTTTTGCGTGACCGAACGCGGGGAAGATTTGCGGCGCAGGTCGGCATCGATCAGTCCGGCCAGTTGCATGGTGATGGTGGACGCGCCGCGCGTGCGCGTGTGCCACAGGTTGCCCCAGGCGGATGCGGCCACCGCGTTCCAGTCGATGCCGCTGTGCTGGTAGAAGCGCCGGTCTTCCGACGCCACCAGCGCATTGCGCAGCGCCGGCGATACGTCTTCCAGCCCGACCCAGGCCAGCTTGCGCTCGTCCATGTTCACGCGCTGCTGCTGCAGCAGCTCGCCATGGCGGTCGTAGAGGCTGGCTTCGGATGGCAGGAAATCCCGCTTCACCTCGGCGAAGCCGGGCACGGCATGCGCGGCCGCTGGCGCCAGCAAGGCTGCCAGCAGCAGCAGTCTTGCAAGCTTGCGTCCCATTGCGCATCGGATCGACATGTCTGCTCCCTTATTGCGCGGCCTTGACCACGACCTTGCGGTTCGGGACCTCACCGAACATTTCCGGCGCGTACATCGCCTCGACCCGCGTCGGCGGCAAATTGAATTCGCCGGCGTTGTTCAGGCGCACCGTGTAGCTGATGCTGGTACGCCCCTTGGGCATCGACTCGTAGTAGGCGCGATAGCCTTCAAAGCTGCGCTCCTCATAGGCCAGCCAACCCAGGCCGCGATCGCGCGGCTTGTCCTCTTGCCCCTGGGCGATGGCCGAATCGCGGCCCAGGCCGGAGCCCAGCAAGGTCGCGCCGCCCGGCACCGGGTCGGTGACCACCACCCAGGTCATGTCGGCCTGGGCATCGATCTCCAGCGTCACGCGCAGCACATCGCCGCGGGTGTAGCTGCCAGCCTGCTTCTGCTCCACCGCTTCCACCTTGCGCGTGATCCGGTAGCCGCTGGAGAACGGCTGCGCCAGCGGCACCGCGGCCAGGCTTTGCAGCGTCACCCATGGCTTGCCGCTGCCTTCCTGCGTGAAGCGTACCGTGCCACCCGCGGCATCGGCCTTGGGCCAGGGCAATTGCAGCTTGCCGCCGGCGGCCGCCCCGCTCCATGCCAGGGCCTGGGTGGCGACCGTGGCCCCACCCTGCTCCACTGTGGCGCGCGTGCTGCCGCTGACCGGCTCGCCCTCGAACTTGCGCGCGAATTTTTCCAGCGCCAGGCTGCCCCAGACGTTGGCGGTGGTGGTGTTCCAATGGCCGCGCTGCTGGCGGCCGATCGCACCGGCCACCAGGCGCGGCATGTCGTCGCGCCAGGCAGGATTGTTCAGTTCCAGCAGGATCAGGCGGTTGGCGTTGGCATCGCCGCCGCTCATCAACCACCACCAGTAATCGCCCTCCTCATTGGAGAAACCCATGCGCGTGCCCTGGAAGTTCAGGCGTGCGCGCAAGATCTGTTCGGCCTCATCGAGCTTCTTCTGGCGCTCGGGGATGGCCGGCACGCGCTGCAGCAGCGCGATCCAGTCCAGCAGGCCGGAAGTCGGCCACTGGTTGGGATTGATCTGCAGCGAGCCGAGCATGGCGGGCTGCACGCGGTTGTAGCGCGACAGCGCCTCCAGCGCGGCCAGCTTGCGCACGTCCAGGTCTTTTTGCGGCGACCAGAAATCGCGCGTGACACGCCCCTCGACGAAGTTGGCCAAACCCTCCAGCATCTTGTCGCGGCTTTGCTGCGGGATCGCATAGCCGGCCTCGCTGGTGGCTGCCAGCAGGTAGGCGGTCAGGGTATCGCTGCCGCGCCGCGCGCCGCTGTCGGACGGCGGGAAGTAATACGCCAGACCGTCGCCATCGAGATAGGTCGGCAGGTCGGCGGCGATCTTCTGCCAGCCGGCCTCGTCGCGCAGGCCGATGGCCTTGGAGGTTTTCTGTTCCAGGCAAGAGAACGGATAGTTAGTGAAGTAGCGCGTCAATCCCTCGGCGCCGCCGGCCAGGCTGGGCCTGAGCGTTGCCGTCAAACCGCCGCGCCCCGGCAGGCTGCCCGCAGGCTGGGCGACGCTGATGGCGGCGCTCTTGTCGAGCTGGAACAGCGTGGCTTGCTGCACCGTGACCGGCACCGCCGGCAATACGCGCTGGCTGAACTTCATGGCGTCCCTGGCCCCTTGCCCGCCCTGTTCCTGCGCGCCGATTTCCCAGGCCAGTTGCGCAATGCCTTCCGGCACCTGCACCGGCCACGCCACCTCGGCCGACTGGCCGGCAGCCACCGCCACGTCACGCTCCGGCAGGCTCAGCGCGACAGCCGGCAGGTTGCCCTGGGCGCGCGCCGTCAGCTTGATCTTCATGTCATGCGTGGTGGTGTTGCGCACCGTGACCATGCCGCTGAAGCTGTCGCCTTCACGCACCAGCGGCGGCAAGCCCGAGATGACCTGCACATCCTGGGTCGAGCGGATATTGACGCTGCCGGTGCCGAAGTAGTTGGCGCCGCTTTCGGCCACGGCGACGATACGGAAGGAAGTCAGCGCATCGTTCAACGGCACCTCGAGCTGGGCGCGGCCTTGCGCGTCCAGCGTCACATTGGGTTTCCACAGCAGCAGCGTGTCGAACAGTTCGCGCGTGGGCGCACGACCGCCGCCGCCGCCGGCCGGGGTGGCCTTCTTGCCGTAGTGGCGCTTGCCGACCACCTGCATCTGCGCGGTCGCGGTTTCCACCCCATAGCTGCGCCGCTGCAGCATCGCATGCAACACATCCCAACTGGTGTTGGGCTGCAGTTCGAGCAAGGCCTCGTCCACCGCTGCCAGCGCGAATTCGGCGCCGGCCGCCGGCTGGCCGTCGGGCAGTTTGACCTGCACCGTGACCTTGGCCGTGGCCCGGATCGGATAGGCCGGCTTGTCGGCGCTCACCGTCACTTGCAGCTGATGCCCGGCCTCGCCGACGTTGATCTCGGCAATGCCGAACTTCCAGGCCGGCTTGGAGAGATCGACGATGGGGCCCGGCGCCTGGTATTCGCGGAACTCATGCCACCAGTTGATCGGCTCCTTCCAGCCCCACAGGAAGAAGGAATACCAGGGCACCTCGCGCATGCGCCCGCGCACGGCCAGCACCGACACATAAACGTTGGGCCCATATCCGGCCTTGACCGGCACGGCGATGCTCGGGTCCTGCCCCGACAATTGCACTACCTGGGTATCGATCACGCCTTCGCGCTCCACCGCCACCAGCGCGGTGGCGTAGCGGAACGGCATGCGCACCTGGAACCTGGCGGTGTCGCCCGGCTGGTAGCTCTTCTTCTCCGGCAGGATGTCGATGCGGTCCTGGTTCTCGCCCTCGAACCACAGTTCGCCGCGGCCGGTCACCCACACCGACGAATACGCCGCGGCGGCATTGCCGCGCGCATCCTTGGCCGAGGCGATCAGATCCACATTGCCCGGTTCCGACAACTCGGTATCGCACAGGAACATGCCGTGCGCATCGCTCTTGCCCGAGCACAGCTTGCCGAGGTCTTGCGTGCTCTGGTCGTTTTCGTAGGCATAAAAACCGCCGACCATGCGCTTGCGGTGCGAGTTGGTCTTGCGCGCGATGGCGCGGATCTCGACCGGCACACCGGCCTGCGGCCGGCCGGCGGTGTCCAGCGTCACCGCCGTCAGCGTCAGTTTTTTCTTGACCGAAATCCAGTTGCCGGCACGCAGGCCGACCACCACGGCGGACGGCCACAGCGGCGTCACGCTGGAGATGGTCTGCACCTCGCCGTTGGGGTCGCTGTAGGTCATCTCGGTGACCAGTTCCTGCGGCCGTGGCGAGGCCGGCAGCCGGGCGATCACGGCGCGCCCGGCGCCGTTCTTGTCGAGCGTGACGGGCAGCTTGTCGGCCACGATCTTCTGGTCATCGGCATTGCTGCTGTCGTCGGCGCGCGGCGGCTCGAAGGAGAAACCGTCGTAGCCGCCGATGCTGACGCTGCGCGAACGCACCAGGCTGGACACGCTCACGTTCTGCCCTGCCGCGCCGCCGCCGTTGATGTAGTTCAGCTGCAGGTCGAGCGGCAATTCCTTGATCGCGACCTGCGCGCCCTTGGGCGGCGTGATGCGCCCCTGCATCAGCGGCAGGCGGAACTCCTCGACGCGGAAGCTGCCGGTATAGTAGCTGCGGCGCCCGCCATCCCAGCCGCGCTCGCCATCGGCCTGGTTGTCGTTCGCATCCTGGCCATTGGCACTGGCGCTGACCTTGCCGTCGTCCAGCACCACCTCATAGATGCCGAGCTTGGCCTGCCTGGGCAAGGCAAATACCGTTTCGGCGCTCTTCTGCCCTCGCCAGGACAGCGGGAACTGGAACTCCTGGCCGCTGCCCTGGTGGATGATGCGCGCGCGCGTGGGCAGGTCTTCCTTGCGCAGCGTAGCGAAACCTTGCATGGTTTCGCTGCGGATCACATGCTTCATCGATACCGTTTCGCCCGCGCGAAACAGCGTACGGTCGAAGATGGTGGTGGCGCGCGTGGTGGCGACTTTTGCGGTCTCGGTCGGCAGGTTGAAACGCCATGACTCGATGCCGTCATTCCACGAGCTCAGCGCGAACGCCATGTCGGCGCGGCCTTTCTCATCGGTCTTGCGGGCGCTGACAAACAGGCCGTTGATGCTGCCTTCATTCGCTGCGCTGTAGGGCCGGCTGGCGCAGGCGTCTTCCAGCGCCGGCATGAGGGCCACGCCGTTGGCGTCGGTCCGGCCTTGCCACAGCTGCGTGCCTTCGCAATTGGACACGCGCACATCGGCATCGGCAACCGGCTTGGCGTTATCCAGGCGAGTCACCCACACGGCGCCGTTGGCGCGGCCCAGCTTGACGTGGACGGCAAGGTTGGTCACCAGTGCGCTGGTGCGCACATACATCGGCTGCGGTTTGCCCAGCAGCGATGCGCCGAGCTTGTGCGACTCCAGTTCGACCACATAGAAACCCGGGTCCTTCAACGGAATGCCCACCACCTCGAAGGGCCACACGCCATCCTTGGCTTCCTTCAGCGGCGGCAGGTCGAGCTGCTTCACGCCCGGTTCCTTCTGCAGCAGGCTGATGCTGCGCGAATCGACCTTCTTCGGGTCGCCCCATTTCTCGTGATACTTGTTCAGGCGGGCGAGCCAAGCGATGACGCCCTTGTCGCCGTCGACCTTGAGGTCGGCCACCTTGCCGGGCATGGCTTTGCCGTCCGCGCCGCGCACCTGCAAACCGGCTTCGACACGGCGCAAGGTCACCGGCAGGGCCGGGTCGGCATTGAGTTCGATGATGCCGAACGGCGCCGCGGGGAATTTGGCCAATGGCGGAAAGTCCGCCAGCGCCGACTTCAACGGAAACGACCCGGCATTGCCCAGCGGTCGGCCATCCTCGTCCTGGAAGCCGGCCGGCAGCGTGATCGTGAATTCGGACTTTTCCGGAAATGGCGGTTTGAAGCTGAGATCGTGGATGGTCTCGCCCTGCTCGTTCGGGTTCAGGTCGGGCTTGATCTTGCCGGTGGCGGTATTCATCACGATTTGCGCGGCCAGCTTGCGCGGCACCGGCGAGGAAAACGACAGCGTCACCGGCAAGATCGGCGAACAGGCGGCATTGGCATTCTCGCGCTGGCAACTGAAACTGGCGGTGAACTCGCTGCGCACCTGGAACTTGAACACCTGGGGTTGAGCAGTCACGATGGCGGGGGCATTGGCGGCGGCGATGCCGCGATCCCACACCAGTTGCACATGGGCGTCGTTGGGCAGGCGCTGCTGGCATTGCACCGTGGTGACCGTGGCAGGATCGATATTCCTGGCGAACTCCTTGAGCAGCGCCTGGCGGTCGCTTTCGGCCAGCGGTTTGGTGGGGATGCGTTCATTGACGCCTTCGGCTTCGCAGTACAGATGGTCGCGCACCGAAGCTGCCGTCGCCGCGCCGTTCTGGAACAGGATGAACGCCTGGTCTTCGGCGATGCGCGCGCCGGCATAGGGTTGCACACGCGTCACGGCCGGGCCGCCGGTGCTGAACTGGAAGCGCCCCTTGCCGCCGAGCGGGTTGCCGGCCGCCGACCTGGTTCCCGCGCGCAGGTTGAAGCTGCAGCTGGTGCCGGGCGGCAGGTCGCGTTCGAAGTCGAAGATCCAGTTCTTGTCATCGGCCCAGCGTGAAGTGCCGGCTACCGGGCAATCGACGTCGAAGGGCGAGCCGGCCTTGGGATCGCCGAACTTGACCATGGCTTCGGAAAACCGCGCCCGTACCTGGCGGATGCGCGACACTTCGCCCTGCGGCGAAAAACTGGTCACACTGGCGCCGGCCGCCACCGCGCTGGAGGGCGACAGGGCCAGGCCGGCCAAGACGCCGATGGCCAGCAAGCTCGCGCCGAATGCGCTGCACCGGTTGCGCACCTTGCGGATGGCAACCCGCGCCTGCAGCATCTGCTTTGCCCTGGCGTTCCATGCTGCGGCCATGCAGGCCTCCGTTTGCTTCATCTTGTTTTCTCCGGATCGATCTTGTTATGGCGCTGTGACCTGAATTACGGCAATTTGTTGCCCGGCTGGAGAGCGTATCAGAGCTTGCATTGCAAAAAGTCCAGAAAGCAGCTGATGCGTCTCGACAATTGGGTATTGCGGTAATAGACCGCCGAAATCTTTTGCCGGTAACCGCTGTAGGCCGGCTCAAGCAACTTGACCAGCCGGCCGGCAGCGATATCGGCATCCGTCATGAAGTTCGACAGCGAGGCGATGCCCTGCCCGTGCAACGCCAGATGGCGGATGGTCTCGCCGCTGGAAGCGCGGATCGCCGGCCTGGCCGGATAGCGGTCGCCGCCGGCATGCAGCAGCGGCCACTGGTTCAGCGATTCGGGCAGGGAGAAGCCGATCAGCCGGTGCTGCTCCAGCGCCTCCACTGATTGGGGTTCGCCATGGCGCGCCAGGTAACCGGGGCTGGCGACGATGTTCAGGCGCGCCGAACTGAGCGGCTTGGCATGCAATGTGGAGTCCTGCAGCTCGCCGATGCGAATGGCGATGTCGGTGCGCTGTTCCACCAGATCGATGAAACGGTCATTGGTGGTCAGCTCCAGCTCGATCTCGGGATACTCCTCGCGGAAAGCGCCCACGTGCGGCACCACGCAATGGAGCATGAACGGCACGGCCGCATCCACCCGCAGCTTGCCGACCGGCTTTTGCGTGCGCGCCCGCACCGCCTCCTCGGCATGCTCCATCGCGGCCAGGATATGGCGCGCCTGTTCAAGGAAGGTCTGCCCTTCTTCGGTCAGGTCCATGCGCCGCGTGGTACGGGTCAGCAAGCTCGCCCCCAGCTTTTCTTCCAGCCGCGACAGGGCCCGGCTCACGCCGGAGGTGGTCTGCTCCAGCACCTCCGCGGCGGCGGAAAGGCTGCCGGCTTCCACCACGGCAACAAAGGTGCGCAATTCTTCCGATTGAATTGACATCATTGACTCCAAATCAAATATTCTTTGATTTTAACGGTATTTTTCTCAAGAAAGATCGCAGGCACAATCCTTTCCATCGCTGGCAAAGTCTTTTCGGACGCCGGCCAACAACAAGGATTTGATATGCCAATTGCACTTTGGGCGCTGACCATCAGCGCATTCGCCATCGGAACCACCGAGTTCGTGATCATGGGCCTGTTGCCGGAAGTCGCGACCAACCTGGGCGTGAGCCTGTCGGCCGCCGGCCTCCTGGTGACCGGCTACGCGCTGGGCGTATTCGTCGGCGCCCCGCTGGTCACCGCCACCACCGGCCGCCTGCCGCGCAAGACGCTGCTGATGGCCTTGATGGTGGTGTTCGTGATCGGCAACCTGATGTGCGCCCTCGCGCCGGACTACAACATGCTGATGATCGGGCGCGTGGTCGCCTCGTTCGCCCACGGCGCATTTTTCGGCGTCGGTTCGGTGGTGGCCACCAGCCTGGTGCCCAAGGAAAAGCAGGCCTCCGCCATCGCCCTGATGTTTACCGGCCTGACGGTGGCCAACGTGCTGGGCGTGCCCTTCGGCACCTGGCTGGGCCAGATGTACGGCTGGCGCGCCACCTTCTGGGCGGTGACCGCCATCGGCCTGGTCGCGCTGGCTGGCACCGGCTTGCTGGTGCCGCGCTCGCAAGGCGGCGAACAGGCCGACTTCGGCAAGGAACTGCGCGTGCTGGGCCGTCCGCAGGTGCTGCTGGGCCTGCTCATGACGGTGCTGGGCTTTGGCGGCGTGTTCGCGGCCTTTACCTATATCGCCCCTATCCTGACCGATATCAGCGGTTTTCCGGCGGCGGCCGTCTCGCCCATCCTGCTGCTGTTCGGCGTGGGCCTGGTGATCGGCAACCTGCTGGGCGGCAAGCTGGCTGACAAGAGGCTCATGGCCACGCTGGTGGGCAGCCTGGTGGCGCTGGCCGTGGTGCTGGTGCTGTTCGGCCTGACCAACGGCCACCAGATCGCCTCGATCATCGGCGTCGGCCTGATGGGCATGGCCGCCTTCGCCACCGTGCCGCCGTTGCAGATGCGCGTGCTGGAAAAGGCCACCGGCGCGCCCAACCTCGCCTCCTCGGCCAACATCGCCGCCTTCAACCTGGGCAATGCCGCAGGCGCCTGGCTGGGCGGCCTGACCATCGACCATGGTCCCGGCTTGCACTCGGTGCCTTACGTCGCGGCCTTGCTGCCGATTGCCGGCATCGTGGTGGCGCTGGTGAGCTGGAAGATGGATGGCAAGGCGGCCGCGGTTCCTTCCGCCGGCGTCGAAGCCTGCTGACCTTACCTTGACCGGAGCAACCGGATGTCTACTGAAAACGCAGGCAAGCAAACCGTCCTGGTGGTCGGCGCCAACGGCGTCATCGGCAGCAAGCTGATCGAGCACCTGCTCACGCTGCCCGCTTGGGACGTGATCGGCCTGTCGCGCCGTGGCGGCGAAGACCAGGCGCACGGCCGGCTGCGCCACATCGCGGTCGACCTGCTGGATGCGGCCGACACGCGCGCGAAGCTGGCGCCGCTGGAGCATGTCACCCATATTTTCTACACGGCTTACCAGCATCGCGCCACCTGGAGCGAACTGGTAGCGCCCAACCTGGCGATGCTGGAGAACACCGTGGAAGCAGTCGAAGCGGCCGCGCCGGGACTGCGCCACATCAGCCTGATGCAGGGCTACAAGGTCTACGGCGGCCACCTGGGCCCTTTCAAGACGCCGGCGCGCGAAACCGATGCGCAATTCATGCCGCCCGAATTCATGTTCGACCAGCAGCGCTACCTGGAACAGCGGCAGGCGCAGTCAGGCCAGCGCTGGAGCTGGTCGGCGATCCGGCCGGCAGTGGTGGGCGGCGCGGCGCTGGGCAATCCGATGAACCTGGCGCTGGCCATTGCGGTGTATGCCAGCATCTCGAAAGCGCTGGGCTTGCCGCTGCGCTTTCCCGGCAAGCCGGGCGCCTATGACAAGCTGGTGGAAATGACTGATGCCGGCCTGCTGGCCAAGGCGACGGTCTGGGCCGCGGCCAATGAGGGCTGCGCCAACCAAGCCTTTAACATCGGCAACGGCGACATCTTCCGCTGGAGCGAGATGTGGCCGAAGATCGCGCGTTGGTTCGACATGGAAGTCGGGCCGCCGCTGCCATTGGCGTTGGCCGACGTGATGAGCGACAAGGCGCCGCTGTGGGAAAGCATCGCGCGCGCCCACGGCCTGGACGCGCATTCCTACGACACGCTGTCGTCGTGGGGATTCGCCGATTTCGTGTTCTCATGGGACTACGACATGTTCGGCGACGGTTCCAAGGCACGGCGTTTCGGCTTCCATGAGTATGTGGAGAGCGAGCAGATGTTCTACCGGCTGTTCGAGGAGTTCAGGCGGAACAAGGTCATCCCTTGAGTGCGCCCTGTATGTGTACACGCAAAAAAAGAGCTTGCCGCGGCAAGCTCTTTTCATTGGGACCGGCAAAACGCCAACGGCTCAGGCGTCGCCCTTCTTGATCCAGGCCGCCAGCTGGTGCGGGCCCAGGCTGTCGTAGTCTTCGAAAGGCTGGTGGATCCAGGGATTGGTCGGCAGGTAGTCGATGTGGTAATCGGGTTCCACCACCGAGCATCCCTTCCACCACAGGACCGCGGACTTGATCTCGGTGACGGCGGGATAGTGCTCCTTCAGGTGCACCAGCACCTTTTGCAGCGTCACGCCGGAATCGACCAGGTCGTCCACCAGCAGGATACGGCCGCCCAGGGTGCCCTTGGTGATGGTGATGTACTTGGCGATGTCCAGCGAGCTGCGGATGGTGCCGGCCGCTTCACGATAGGAGCTGGTCGAGAGGATGGCCAGCGGCACGTCGAAAATGCGCGACATCACGTCGCCCGGCCGCAGGCCGCCACGCGCCAGGCACAACACCTGGTCGAATTGCCAGCCGGACTCGTAGACCTTCAGCGCCAGTCGTTCGATCAGGCGGTTGTAGTCGTCCCAGGTGACCCACAGGTCTTTGTCGTCAGAGATCTTCATCTTGTTTATTGCTTGTTGCGAATTGCTTGTTACGGTTGTTCCAGGGGATACGCTTACTTGAACGGATGACGCAGGACAATGGTTTCTTCGCGGTCGGGACCGGTGGAAATCATGTCGATCGGCACGCCGACCAGCTCTTCGATGCGCGCGATGTAGGCGCGGGCGTTGGCCGGCAGCGCATCCAGCGACTTGGCGCCGACGGTGGACTCGCTCCAGCCCGGCATTTCTTCGTAGATCGGTTCGCACGCCGCGGCTTCTTCAGCGCCGACCGGGAAGATGTCGACCTGCTTGCCGTTGAGCTTGTAACCGGTGCACAGCTTGAGCGACTCGATGCCGTCCAGCACGTCGAGCTTGGTCAGGCACATGCCGGATACGCCGTTGATCTGCACCGAGCGCTTGAGCAGCGCAGCATCGAACCAGCCGCAACGGCGCGCACGGCCGGTGACGGTGCCGAACTCATGGCCGACGGAGGCCAGGTGCTTGCCGACGCCGGCATCGGTCGGCAATTCGGCCGGGAACGGGCCGGAACCGACACGGGTGGTATAGGCCTTGGTGATGCCCATGATGTAGTGCAGCATGCCCGGGCCGACGCCGGTACCGGCGGCGGCATTGCCGGCCACGCAGTTGCTCGAGGTGACGAACGGGTAGGTGCCGTGGTCGACGTCCAGCAGGCTGCCCTGCGCGCCTTCGAACAGCAGCTTGCCGCCGGCGTTGTGCACGGCGTACAGGTCGCTGGAGACGTCGGTGACCATGGGCCGGATGCGCGGCACGTTGGCCAGCGCGTCGTCCAGGGTCTTCTGGTAGTCGACCGGCTGGGTCTTGAGGTAATGGGTCAGGACGAAGTTGTGGTAGTCCAGGTTGGCCAGCAGCTTCTCGGCGAAACGCTTTTCGTTGAGCAGGTCGGCCACGCGGATGGCGCGGCGCGCCACCTTGTCTTCATAGGCCGGGCCGATGCCCTTGCCGGTGGTGCCGATCTTGTCGGCGCCGCGGGCGGTTTCGCGCGCCACGTCCAGGGCGACGTGGTAAGGCAGGATCAGCGGACAGGCTTCCGACACCTTCAGGCGCGAGCACACTTCCACGCCGGCGGCTTCCAGCTTGTCGATCTCGCGCAGCAGGTCGGGCACCGACAGCACCACGCCGTTGCCGATGTAGCATGCCACGCCGGGGCGCATGATGCCGGACGGAATCAGTTGCAGCGCAGTCTTCTGACCGCCGATGACCAGCGTATGGCCGGCGTTGTGGCCGCCCTGGAAACGCACCACGCCTTGCGCGTGGTCGGTCAGCCAATCGACGATCTTGCCCTTACCTTCGTCGCCCCATTGCGTACCGATGACGACGACATTCTTTGCATTGCTATTCTGTAACATGACTCAGCCCAAGTTTTTGATAATCCAGTTTCCATTGCTGAATTCGACGGCGCGGTCGCAGTCGAATTCGTCCTGATCGTTTTCGTGACCCGGCAGGCTCTGGATCACGATTTCCCCCGCCTGCCGCAATTGCGCTATTTTCTCACGCAGGCCGGCTTCGGTACCCCACGGCGCGCGAATTGCGCGCTTTCTTTCCGCGCCCGGCATCAGGCGTGCCAGTTCGCGCAAATCCATCGAAAAGCCGGTGGCCGGACGGGCGCGGCCGAAAGCCTCGCCGACATGGTCGTAACGGCCGCCGCGCACCACCGCATTGGGCAGGCCCGGCACATAGGCGGCGAACATCACGCCGCTGTGGTAATGATACCCGCGCAGGTCGGCCAGATCGATGGTCACGGCCGCGCCTTCGTGGCTGCCGGCCAGTTCGACCAGCGCCTGCAGCTCATCGAGCGCCTGCGCGATGCCCGGCAAGGCCGGCAGCGTGATGCGCGCGCGCGCGATGACGGCGATGTCGCCGTACAAGCCCGGCAGCGCCAGCAGCGCCTGGCGGGTGCTGTCCTGGTAGGCGGCGGTGATTTCCTGCAGGCCCGGCACATCCTTGGCCTCCAGCAGGCCGAACAACTGGGCCTCCTGGCGCTTGGCGGCCGGGTCGTTGGCGATGATCGCGCGCAGCACGCCGACATGGCACAGGTCCAGGCGGATCTGCCGCATACCGGCCAGCGCCAGCGAATTGAGCGCCAGCTCCTGGATTTCGGCGTCGGCTTCGATGCCGGCATGGCCGTAGATCTCGGCGCCGATCTGGATCGGCTCGCGCGTCGCGTGCAGGCCCGACGGACGGGTATGCAGCACGCTGCCGGCGTAGCACAGGCGGGTCACCGAGGCGCGGTTGAGCAGGTGGGCGTCGATGCGCGCGACCTGGGTGGTCATGTCGGCGCGCACGCCCAGCGTGCGGCCGGACAACTGGTCGACCAGCTTGAAGGTGCGCAGGTCGGTGTCCTGGCCGGCGCCGGTCAGCAGCGACTCCAGGTATTCCAGCAGCGGCGGCATGACCATTTCGTAGCCGTACAGGCGGAAATTGTCGAGCAGGCGCCGACGCAACTCTTCAATCTTGCGCGCTTCGGACGGCAAGACGTCGGCAATGTTTTCAGGAAGAAGCCAGTTAGGCATAGACGAAAATAACTCAGGAAAAAAAACAGGCGGGCGGCCCGGCGGTCTGCATGGGCAAACCATCAACGCTGCAAGTCTGGGGCTGGAGGCTGGAGCTGGACGAAAAACCGGGGCGTTTCGGGATAGAAGAACATCCTGACGCCCCACTCCTGCAATCCGGGAAACTTGCCTGCCCGGAACAATCCGCCACACAAAAAAAGGAAAGATGCCCTCAACCAGCGGCATCCATCCTCTTGCCCGTTGCGCCCTTATGCAGCGCGGGCCTTACTTGGTTCACGTTGTCGGTTTATTTCTTGGAAACGCTGCTGTTGCCGACACCCTTGAAATATTTAAAGAATTCCGAACTCGGATCCACCACCATCACGTCATGGCGGTTCTTGAAGCTCGCGCGATATGCCTCGAGGCTGCGGTAGAACTTGTAGAAGTCCGGGTTCTGGCCAAAGGCCTGTGCATAGACCTGCGACGCCTTGGCATCGCCCGCACCGCGTATCTTCTCGGATGCGCGGTAGGCTTCCGCCAGGATCACCACGCGCTGGCGGTCGGCATCGGCGCGGATCTTTTCGGACTCGGCGGCGCCGGTGGAACGCAGCTCATTGGCCACGCGCACCCGCTCGGACTTCATGCGCTCGAAAACGGAGTTGCTGATCTGGTCGACATAGTCCACGCGGCGCAGGCGCACGTCGATGATTTCGACGCCGATCTGCTTGGCCTCGTTGGCCACGCGCGCCTGCAGCGCATCCATGACGCTGTTGCGCTGGCTGGAAATCACTTCGCGTACGGTACGCTTGGTGATTTCGTCGTTCAACGCCGCCTTGACGATCTGCGACAGGCGATCCTGCGTGCGGCGCTCGTCGGCGCCGAAGCTGACGAAGTACAGGCGCGGGTCAATGATGCGCCACTTGACGTAGGCGTCAACCAGCACGTTCATCTTCTCTGCGGTGATGAAGCGGTCGGCATCGGGCGTATCCAGGGTCTGGATGCGCTTGTCCAGGTACATCACGTTCTGGAACGGCGGCGGCAACTTGAAGTGCAAGCCCGGCTCGCTGATCACCTGCTTGACTTCGCCCAGCGCGAACACGATGGCCGAGGAACGCTGGTCCACCACGAAGATGGTCGAGGAAGCCAGCCAGATCGCCACGACGGCGACGATGACGGAAGTAATGAGGCGGCCCATCAGCGCACCTCCCTTTCGCGCGCTTCGCGCGGATCCCGGTTTCTTATGTCGCGCATCAGCTCGGACGAATACACTGTGTCATTTCCCGAAGTCGGATTGGAAGAAGCTGCCGCGCCGGCGGGCTGCCCCGCAGGTGCGGCCTGCGGCTTGCCGGATGCCGCGGGCTGCTCGCCCGCGGTCTGCTGGATCAGCTTGTCCAGCGGCAGGTAGAGCAGGTTGCTGCCGCTCTTGGCATCGACCATCACCTTGGTGGTGTTGGCGAAGATCTGCTGCATCGTTTCGAGATACATGCGGTCGCGCGTCACGGCCGGCGCCTTCTGGTACTCGTCCAGCACCTGCTTGAAGCGCGAGGCATCGCCCTCGGAGTTCGCAATGACGCGGGAACGGTAGGCCTCGGCTTCTTCCAGCAGGCGCGAAGCGGCGCCGGAAGCGCGCGGAATCACGTCGTTGGCATAGGCCTGGCCTTCATTCTTGAGGCGCTCGCGATCCTGGCCGGCCTTGACCGCGTCATCGAAAGCGGCCTGTACCTGCTCGGGCGGCTGCACGCCCTGCATGGTCACGTTGGTGATCTGCACGCCGGTCTTGTAGCGATCGAGGATTTGCTGCATGCGCTGGTTCACGTCCATCGCGACCTTTTCCCGGCCTTCATAGAGCACGAAGTCCATCTTGCTGCGGCCGACGATCTCGCGGATCGCGGTTTCGGCCACCTGGCGCACGGAGTCGTCCTGGTCGCGGTTGTTGAACAGCCATTCGGCGGCATTCTTGAGCGTGTATTGGACCGCGAACTGGATGTCGATGATGTTCTCATCGTCGGTCAGCATCAGCGATTCCTTCAGTTGCTTGTTGCGCACGTTGCCGCGGTAGCCGATCTCGGCGGTACGCACCTGCGACATGTTCACGATTTCGTGGCTTTGGATGGGATACGGCCAACGCCAGTTGAAGCCCGGCAAGGTGGTATGGCTGTAGCGGCCGAAGGTGGTGATGACGGCGGTCTGGCCTTCCTGGACGATGAAGAAGCCGCTGGCCAGCCACAGGAACGCGACGATGATGGCGATCACGCCCGCGCCGATGCCGGCGCCCTTGACGTCGCCACGGTTGAAGCCGCCGCCCTCGGAGGAACCGCCGCCACCGCCCTTGCGGCCGAACATGCCGGACAGGCGCTGGTTGAAATCGCGCCAGAGCTGGTCGAGATCCGGCGGCCCGCCGTTGCCGGATGGCTTCTCGGGTCGTTTTTCGCCGTTACTTCCGTTATTCTGATTGTCGCGGTTGTCGTCTTGCGAACCACGCCCCCATTGAGGGTCGTTCAACGAAAACTTCACACCGATTTTCTTGAATAAAGACACAAGCATGCGTTTGCGATCCGGCTGTAGTTATTGATAAGTGAATCAAGGAGGAATGCGCGTTCAGAATCACCAACAAAACGCCGCTGGCGACGTTGCGCCTCCTTGCCGTACTTCGTATTGTCGGCGTCGGCACGCCTTGCCAACGACATTTGGTTAGTGCCCCTCAGGGAATTGCTCAGACGGGCACACCTTCGGAATCAACAGGCTGCGATCGGCTGCGGCCCCTGGCCTCCAATGCGGCCTTCAGCGAAGCGGCCACCGCTTCGCGCAGCAGATCCAAGCCAGCACCAGACTTCGCACTGACGAAAACCCGCTGGATTTTACCATACTCGTCATACTCGACCGCCGGTTCCAGGCCGGCCGCATCGATCTTGTTCCAGACCAGGATCTGCGGCACATGGTCGGCGCCGATCTCCCTCAAGACCTCGTTGACCTGCTCGATCTGCTCCATGCGCACCGGGCTGGCGGCATCGACAACGTGCAGCAACAAGTCGGCATGGATGGTCTCTTCCAGCGTCGCCCGGAAGGCCTCCACCAATTGGTGCGGCAATTCGCGGATGAAGCCGACGGTATCCGAAATGACAACATGCCCGACCTCGCCCAGATAAACGCGGCGGGAGGTCGTATCCAACGTGGCGAAAAGCTGGTTGGCGGCATAAACGCCGGCCTTGGCCAGCGCATTGAAAATGGTCGATTTGCCGGCGTTGGTATAGCCCACCAGCGACACCGAAAAGGTCTCGTTGCGCCCCCGCGCCCGTCGTTGCGTCGCATGCTGCCGCCGCAACTTGGCCAGCACCGCGCGCAGCGCCTTGACCCGTTCGCCGAGCAGCCGACGGTCGGTTTCCAGCTGGGTTTCGCCGGGGCCGCGCAGGCCGATACCGCCCTTTTGCCGCTCCAGGTGAGTCCAGCCGCGAATCAGGCGGGTCGCCAGATGCTGCAATTGCGCCAGCTCGACCTGAACCTTGCCTTCGTGGCTTTTGGCCCGTTGGGCAAAAATATCCAGGATCAGGCTGGTGCGGTCGAGCACACGCACCTTCAGCACACGCTCAAGATTGCGCTGTTGGGCGGGTGACAATGCATGGTTGAAGATAACGAGCTCAAGTTCCAGGTCGGCGACTGCATCGGCGACTTCCTGCGCCTTGCCGGAACCGACGAAAAGAGCTGCGTCCGGACTGGCACGACGTCCGGTGATGGTGATCACCGGCTCCGCGCCGGCGGACTTCGCTAACAGGAACAACTCATCCAGACTTGCGGCGAAATCATTCTTGCCGAAATCCAGGCCGACTAACGCGGCACGCATATCAAGATGCACACGGCGTTACGCCGGCTCGGTAGACCATTATTCGGCGTCGGACGAGTCGAGACTCAGGTTGACCGCGCGCGCAGGCACGACGGTGGAAATGGCGTGTTTGTAAACCATCTGCGTAACGGTGTTGCGCAGCAGGACCACGTATTGATCGAAAGACTCCACATGGCCTTGCAGCTTGATGCCGTTGACCAGATAGATAGAGACGGGAACGTGCTCTTTTCTCAATGCGTTCAGAAATGGGTCTTGTAACAATTGCCCTTTGTTGCTCATGGCAGCTCCACAGTGTTGTTGTGATTAGGACTTGGAGGCACTTTAATAAAAAACAAGTGCTTTACCAATGTATGCTTCATCAATGTAAACGATTTTCCCTGCAACGCCAAAAATCATTAACTAAATTACAGCATCTCTACGGATTATTTGTCCTGACGGACAAACGGGTTCTTTCCAGAACGGAACTCGATACGCAGTGGAGTGCCAACCAGGGAGAAAGTTTCCCGGAAGTGCTTCTCCAGATAGCGTTTGTAGTTGTCGTCGATGGCTTCCAGCGCATTGCCATGGATAACGACCACCGGCGGATTCTGCCCCCCCTGGTGCGCATAGCGCAGCTTCGGACGAATCGATCCCTTGCGGCGCGGTTGCTGGTGTTCCAGCGCCTCTTCCAGCGCCCGCGTGAGCCTGGGCGTGGAGAGCTTGGCCATCGCCGCGGCATAGGCGGAATCGATGGATTTCATCAGGGGCCCGATGCCGCTCGACTTCAGGGCCGAGATGAAATGGAATTTGGCGAACGAAAGGAAATTGAGCTTGCGCTCCAGATCCGTCTTGATCTGGTCGCGCTGGTCGCTTTGCATGCCGTCCCACTTGTTGACGCCAACCACCAGCGCCCGGCCCGACTCCAGCACGAAGCCGGCGATATGGGCGTCCTGTTCGGAAATATCTTGCTGGGCATCAAGCAACAGCAAGACCACGTTGGCGTCCGAAATCGACTTGAGCGTCTTGACCACCGAGAATTTCTCGATGGCTTCGAACACCTTGCCGCGACGGCGGATGCCGGCGGTGTCGATCAGCGTGTAGTGCCGGCCATCGCGCTCGAACGGGATCTCGATCGAGTCGCGGGTGGTGCCGGGCATATCGAAAGCGATCACCCGCTCTTCACCCAGCAGCGTGTTGACCAACGTCGATTTGCCCACGTTGGGGCGGCCGACGATGGCGATCTTGATGCCGCGAATGGCAGCCTCTTCCGGCTCCGGTTCCGGCATGCGCTGCGCCTCGGCAACGTTCAGCGCCTCGTCCACCAGGTCCGCCACGCCGTCGCCGTGGGCGGCGGAGATCACATACGGATCGCCCATGCCCAGCTCGTAGAAGTCGGCCGTGACCGAGGTGTACTTCATGCCTTCGGATTTGTTGACCACCAGCAGCACCGGGCGGCCGCACTTGCGCAGGAAGTCGGTGATGGTCTTGTCATGCGGCGTCAGGCCCTGGCGGCCATCGACGATGAACACCACGGCGTCGGCCTCGACCACCGCCTGCTTGGTCTGCTTGGCCATCTCGTACATGATGCCGTCCTTGGCGACGGGCTCGAAACCACCGGTATCGATCACCAAAAACGGGCGTTCGCCTACCCGGCCTTCGCCGTAGTGACGATCGCGCGTGAGGCCGGGCAAATCCGCAACCAATGCATCACGGCTGCGGGTGAGCCTGTTGAACAACGTCGATTTGCCGACGTTGGGACGGCCTACTAGTGCAATTACCGGTTTCATTTCAATATTATTCAGTCGCGACAGCGACCACAGTTCCTGATTTGGTTTGGAAAACGGCAGACTGGCCGGCATTGACCGGAGGAGCCTGGATGGGACTGCCATCACTGGACAGGCGGGCCACGAAGGCACCGTCTTCACGCGACAAGAAGTGAATATACCCCTGGTAATCGCCCACAGCCACTGCACGGCCGACGCTGATCGGCGTGGACAGTTGGCGGTTCTTCAACTTGTCGTTGCGCCATATGCTGGCGCCGGTGTCGCGCGCGAATTCGGTGACCACGCCGCCGACATCGGCGGCATAGACATAATTGTCGTCGAGCGACACGCCGACGTCGCTGGAAAACTCCTTGATCCAGCGGACATTGCCGTTGATCAAGTCGAAGCAGCCGATACGGCCCTGATAGGCCACCGCGCAGATGTCGCGCGCGCCCAGCGCGGGCACGCCGGACACATCGGAGATACGCTCAAGCTCGGTGGTGCCGCGCGGGTCGCCGACGGGGATTTCCCAGCGCGGACCGCCATTGTTCAATGCCAGCGCCGACAGGCGCCCGCCCGGCAGCGCCACGAAGGCGGTCTGCGAACCGATCACGATGCCCGGCGCATTGCGCAGGGTCAGCGACGGCACGGTGCGTTGCGCCATCCAGCGGCGATTGCCGTTGTCGGCATCATAGGCGGTCACGCGATTGTCGATGCTGCGCACCACGACCAGGCCCTCGCCCACAGCCGGGGCCGACAGCACTTCGCTGGAGGCTTGCGCCTTCCAGGTCGGCTTGCCGGAAGCGTCGAATGCCTGGATCTGGCCCTTTTCGCCCACCACGACCACCGTGCTGCCATCGGTGCCGACGCCCGCCGTCAGCGGCATGTCGGTACGCACGCGCCAGAGGGTCTGGCCGTTCTCGGCATTGATGCGCACCACGGTGCCGTCAGCGGCCGCCGCGAACACGCTACCGGCAGCATAGGCCGGCGTGAAGGTAAAGTTGCCGGCCTTGCCGACCGAGACCGACCAGGCCGTCTGCACGCGCAGCTTTTGGGTGAATTCGACCAGCGGCGCCGGCGGATTCGGGTCTTTCTTGCTGGAAAACCAGGCGCAGCCCGAGAGGGCCACAACCGCCGCCGCGGCGGCCAGCCTCAACGCCAGCTTGCCGGCGGACCGGGATCGAGCAAAAGATGTTGCCTTGGCAGCAGTCGCTGTCGCACTACGCATATTGTTTTCCTCTGAGCGATGGATGGATTCGCGGTGGGATTGCGGTTGATTCTTCAGCCGGAGACCCCGGCCATGGCTGGCTGCGCGCAGCCCCGCAGCGGCCGGACGCGCACATGCCATTTCCGGTTCAGGCCTTGGGCGCTTCGCCGCCGATGGCGTCCAGCTTGATCTGGATCAGCTGGCGGCTGGGATCCTTGGCTTCGGTCTTTTCCAGCGCCAGCTTGTAAGCGGCACGGGCATCGTCGCGCTTGCCCTGGGCCAACAGCACGTCGCCCTTGCGGTCGGCGATGGCGCCGGCGAACTGCGCCGGGAAGTCCCCCGACAGCACTTTCAGGGCATCGTCATAGGCCTTGGCGTCCAGCATCACGCCGGCCAGGCGCACCGCGGCAATCGCCTTGTATTCGGGGCCGCGGCCATGGTCGACCACCCACTGCAACTGCTTCCTGGCGGCGTCCGCGTCATTGGCGTCAAACGCCGACTTGGCCGCTACCAGCGCGCTCATTTCGGCATAGGCGGTGCCGCTGAACTTGTCCTGGAGATCGGCCGCGGTACGTTGCACCTTGGCATTATCCTTGGCGGCCAGCGACTTCTGCTGTTCTTCATACAGTACCGACGCTTGCCCCGCCTGCCGGGACTGGTAGGTGTTCCAACCGGTCCAGGCGGCATAAGCCGCCAGCGCAACGATCACCAGCCAGGTAATCAGATTGCCGTATTTCGCCCACCATGCTTTGATGGAGTCGAGCTGTTCTTGTTCTTCGAGATCGTATGCCATGTAACTCTGCAAAAAGTCTTAACGATTAGGGATGGTAGTGCACGTGCTCGTGATCATGTCCATGATCGTGGCCATCGACGATCTGGTCGACGATGTAGTCGACCACCGCATCGAATGCCATGCTGCTCTGGTTGGCCCGGCCATCTCCGGCATCGCCCTCGCGCATGTGCTTGACGGTCGCCGTGCCGGATTTCACTTCGTCTTCACCGATGATCACGGCGAAGGCGGCGCCGCTGCCGTCGGCGCGCTTCATCTGCGCCTTGAAGCTGCCGCCGCCGTTCGACGATGCGCAATGTAGCACAACATCGAGGCCGGCAGTCCGCAAACGCTCGGCCAATACGAAAGATTGCATCTGCGCGTCTTCGCCTTGATGCACCAGGTAGACATCGCACTGGTTGGGCGCATATTGTTCGCCGCTGGCTTTCATCAGCTCCAGCAGGCGCTCCACCCCCATGGCGAAGCCGCAGGCCGGCGTCGGCTTGCCGCCGAACATCTCGACCAGCGGGTCATAACGGCCGCCGCCGCAGACCGTGCCTTGCGAGCCGAGCTGGTCGGTGACCCACTCGAACACGGTGCGGTTGTAGTAATCCATGCCGCGCACCAGGCGCGGATTGATGGTGAACGGAATGTTGTTGTGGCGCAGGATCTTCTGCACGCCCTCGAAGTGGGTCTTCGATTCCTCGCCCAGGTAATCCAGCAGTTGGGGCGCGCCGTTGACCATTTCCTGCATGGCCGGATTCTTGGTATCCAGGATGCGCAGCGGATTGGCATGCAGGCGACGCTGGGCGTCGGTATCCAGCAAGTCCTTGTGCTGCTCGAAATAGGCGATCAGGTCGGCGCGATGCTTGTTGCGTTCTTCCGCATCGCCGATGGAGTTCAGTTCAAGGCGAATGTCGGACAGGCCCAGGTCATCCCACAGGCGCTGGCACATCATGATCAGTTCGGCATCGATGTCCGGGCCGGTAAAGCCGACCGCTTCCGCGCCAACCTGGTGGAACTGGCGATAGCGGCCACGCTGCGGACGCTCGTGGCGGAACATGGGGCCGACGTACCACAGGCGCTTGGGGCCGTCGTAGGTCAGGTTGTGCTCCAGCGCGGCGCGCACCACGCCGGCGGTGTTTTCCGGACGCAAGGTCAGGTTGTCGCCGTTCATGGAGTCGGTGAAGGAATACATTTCCTTCTCGACGATGTCGGTCACCTCGCCCAGGCCGCGCGCGAACAGCGCGGTCGGCTCGACGATGGGGGTGCGGATCTGCTGGAAGCCATAGCTCTTGAGCACGGAGTGCACAGTGTTCTCGAACAGTTCCCACAGTGGCGCGTCGGCGGGCAGGATGTCATTCATCCCTTTGACGCCAACGATCTTCTCGACTTTCTTTTGCTCTGACATACCGATACCGGATAGTGTTGTCTTCAATTCAAATTGGATTGCCTGCCATCGCCGTGATGCACGGCGCATGGCTGGCGCAAGTGTACTGTATCGCTACGGCCGCGCTTCCCTTCCCGCGACCTAAAACCGTGGTCAGGCCTGGCCGTTCTGGCCCGCCTGGCCATAGCGGGTCTGGACATATTCCAGCACCACGCTTTGGAATTCCTCGGCAATGCGTTCGCCGCGCAGCGTCATCCGCTTCTCGCCATCGATAAAGACCGGCGCGGCCGGCGACTCGCCGGTGCCGGGCAGGCTGATGCCGATGTTGGCGTGCTTGGATTCGCCGGGGCCGTTGACGATACACCCCATCACCGCCACGTTCATGCTCTCGACGCCGGGGTACTTGCCCTTCCACACCGGCATCTGGTCGCGCAGGTAGGTCTGGATCTTGTCGGCCAGATCCTGGAACACGGTCGATGTGGTGCGTCCGCAGCCGGGACAAGCGATCACCATCGGGGTGAACTTGCGCAGCCCCATGGTCTGCAGGATTTCCTGGCCGACCACCACTTCCCTGGTGCGGTCGCCGCCCGGCTCGGGCGTGAGCGAAATGCGGATGGTGTCGCCGATGCCCTCCTGCAACAACACCGACAGCGCCGCCGTGGATGCCACGATACCCTTGCTGCCCATGCCGGCCTCGGTCAGGCCCAAATGCAGCGGATAGTCGCAACGGCGCGCCAGTTCCCGATATACCGCGATCAGGTCCTGCACGCCGGAGACCTTACACGAGAGGATGATCTTGTCGCCCGCCAGCCCCAGCTCTTCGGCACGCTGGGCATTCTCGATGGCGGAAGTCACCAGCGCCTCGTACATCACCGCCTGCGCCGGCCAGGGTTCGGCGCGGCCGGCGTTCTCATCCATGATGCGCGCCAGCAGCGCCTGGTCCAGGCTGCCCCAGTTGACGCCGATGCGCACCGGCTTGTCGTACTTGCAAGCCACCTCGATCATCTGGGCGAACTGGGTGTCGCGCTTGGCGCCCTTGCCGACGTTGCCGGGGTTGATGCGGTACTTGGACAAGGCCTTGGCGCAGTCCGGATATTCGGTCAGCAGCGTATGGCCGTTGTAATGGAAGTCCCCCACCAGCGGCACGTCCACGCCCATGCGGTCGAGCTGCTCGCGAATGGCCGGCACGGCGGCGGCAGCTTCCGGCGTATTGACGGTCAAGCGCACCACTTCCGAGCCGGCGCGCGCCAGGTCCTTGATCTGGATCGCGGTCCCGATGGCGTCCGCGGTGTCGGTATTGGTCATCGACTGCACCATCACCGGCGCGCCGCCGCCGACGGCGATCTCGCGCGCGCCGTAGCTGATCAGCACACGGCGGCTCTGGCGGCGGGCCCAAGGCCCGGAAGCGATCGGGGAAGAAGACATGGCGTCAATTCAAATTCAAACGTGCGACATTGCTGCCGTTTGCAGGTTTCAGGTCCAGCGGCTGGCCGCGCAACGTGGCGTCGACACCGGCGGCGTTGCCGATCACCAGCACCGTGGCATCGGATACGTCGAATGCCTCGGTGGTTCCCGCCTTGAGCAGGCGCGAAATCAGCGTGGTCTTGTCCGTGCGGCGGATCTCCACCCACGAATCCTCGCGGAAGGTCAGGCGCAACAAATCCTTGCTGTTGACGATATGCAATCCGGGAGACTCTGCCGCGGCAGCCGCCGGCGTCGACGATGGCTGGCCGGACTGGGCCGCTGCCGCCGTTGCTGCCGGCACAGCCGCTGCCGATGGAGCGCTTGCCGGCACCGACGCGGAGGGCGTGGCCGGCACGACCGGAACCGGCCTGGCCGGCTCGGCAGGCGCCGCATTGGCCACATTGGCCGCCTTGTCGGCGTTATCGCCGGCTGCCGGTTCGATCGTTTCCACACGGGCATTGACCGGCGTGTCCGCCCCCGGGGCATCCGCGGCATTGGCCTCCGAAGCGGCCTCCGGCGCGGCGGCGGAATCCGCCTGATGCGCCTTGAGCCACGCCAGTTGCGGCACATTGCCGGCGACATCGGTCCAGCGTACGGCGGCCGCGCCGGCCGCCACGGCCACCACCAGCGCGCCGATGATCACTGCCGCCGGCGAAGTGTTGCCCCGGCTGCCCATCATCGCCGGCAAAGGCGCCTCGGAAAACGGCGTCGACAGCGAATACTGCGGCACGATGTGGTCGCGCTGCGCCACCGGCGACTCCTGCGGCATGCCAGCGATCACCGCATTGGCATCCAGCCCCAATGCCTTGGCATAGCTGCGCACAAAACCGCGCGCCACGGCCAGGCCGGGCAAGACCGAATAGTTGTCCGCTTCGATCGCCTGAATCTGGCGCGGCGCCAGCTTGACCAGACTTGCGACCTGCTCCACCGACCACCCTTTCTTCTGCCGCTGCGCAGCCAGCACGGCGCCCGGCAAGGGCAACGCGGGAGCGGGCGAAGGCTGAACGCCTTCTTGCGGCGAAGGTACTTCGTTCATTTGTTGATCACTCATCAAATGCTCCACATGGAAAAACCTTTTTTAAACCGGCCCATGCCGGATTCTTCTGGAGCGTCCCGGCGCAGCGCTCGCTACGCCCCTCCCGGGAATTCGACAACTGCGGCGCCCGCCGCATGAAGCATGCAACGGACGTAAAACCTTGAACAAAAAATACAAAAGGACGCGCGGCAACGGCCAAAAAGCGCGCCGCCGGCGTCCTTGCGGAGACAACGGCAAACAACATTTCCAGACGCGCCGATGGCACTGTCGCGCCCCCGGCGGCGGATCGTATGGCACGGCTGACAGCAACCTTCAGCAAACCTGCCGTCACCCGGTGATCTCCACGATGCGGCCAAAATCCTTGCCGAACTTGCCCTGATACTCAGCCATCTTCTGCATGCGCTCCTGCACGCGGGTGCGATCCTTGACCTCGCCCGCCAGTTGCCCGCAGGCGGCATCGATATCGTCGCCGCGCGTCTTGCGGATGGTGGTGACGATGCCCGCATCCATCAGGATCTGCGCGAACGCCTTGATGCGCGGATTGTGCGAACGCTTCAATCCCGACTCGGGGAAGGGATTGAAGGGGATCAGGTTGAATTTGCACGGGATGGCGGTATCGCCCTGCGTCACCAGCTCCACCAGTTCGCGGGCATTGGTATCGCTGTCGTTGACGCCGTCCAGCATGCAGTATTCGAAAGTAATGAAGTCGCGCGGGGCGAATTCGAGGTAGCGCTGGCACGCCGCCATCAGTTCGCGCAGCGGATGCTTGCGGTTCAGGGGGATCAGCCCATCGCGCAGCGCATCGTTGGATGCGTGCAGGGAAACCGCCAGCGCCACCGGGCATTCCTGCGCCAGCTTGTCGATCATCGGCACCACGCCGGAAGTCGACAGCGTGACGCGACGGCGCGACAAGCCGTAGGCATTGTCGTCCAGCATCAGGCGCAGCGCGGTGACGGTCGGCTCGAAGTTGAGCAGGGGCTCGCCCATGCCCATCATCACCACATTGGTGATCTGGCGCTCGCCCTTGGGGCCGCCTTCGATGCCTTTGGTCTTGCGCAGCTCGAATTCCGCCATCCACAGCTGGCCGATGATTTCGGCCACGCTGAGATTGCGGTTGAAGCCCTGCTTGCCGGTCGAGCAGAACCGGCAATTGACTGCGCAGCCCGCCTGCGTGGAAACGCACAGCGTGCCGCGGTTTTCTTCGGGGATGAACACGGTTTCCACCGCGTTGCCCTGGCCCACGTCCACCAGCCACTTGCGGGTGCCGTCGGTCGAGGTATGGTCGCTGATGATGGCCGGCGCACGCACTTCGGCGCGGGTTCTCAGCTTGTCGCGCAACGATTTGGCCAGATCGGTCATCTGATCGAAATCAGCAACGCCGAACTGGTGTATCCATCGTTGCAATTGCTTGGCGCGAAACGGCTTCTCACCCAACTCGCCGCAATAAGCGACGAGTTGCGCGGGATCCATATCCAGCAAGTTGGTGAGAGCTGTAGTCATGATGCCTTCGGTTGGGACCTGAACGAAAAGGCGCGGCAAGAACCGCTGCGCCGGTTTCCGCCCAAATCCGGAAAACCGATCAAAAACAGGAACAGATTAACGCGAATAGACGTTCAGTGCCGGGAAGAAATAAGCGATTTCGACCTTGGCGGTTTCTTCGGCGTCCGAACCGTGCACGGCGTTGGCATCGATGGAATCGGCGAAGTCGGCGCGGATGGTGCCCTTCTCGGCCTTCT
The DNA here is from genome assembly GCF_059418325.1 of Herbaspirillum sp. GW821-FHT09A12. Taxonomy (NCBI): domain Bacteria; kingdom Pseudomonadati; phylum Pseudomonadota; class Betaproteobacteria; order Burkholderiales; family Oxalobacteraceae; genus Herbaspirillum; species Herbaspirillum sp. GW821-FHT09A12. The sequence goes on along the minus strand of NZ_JBWKPR010000008.1, from coordinate 144,209 downwards.
TCGGATCGGTCGCGCCCATCAGGTCACGGTTCTTCAGGATGGCGCCTTCGCCTTCCAGCACCTGGATCACGACCGGGCCGGACACCATGAAGTCCACCAGATCCTTGAAGAAAGGACGCTCGCGGTGCACGGCGTAGAAGCCTTCGGCTTCAGCGCGCGACAGTTGGGCCATGCGCGCGGCGATGATCTTCAGGCCGGCGTTTTCGAAACGGGTGTAGATCTGGCCGATCACGTTCTTAGCCACTGCGTCCGGCTTGATAATCGACAGGGTGCGTTGAGTTGCCATGAGAAAAAACTCCAATAAAAATAATGGCTTAAAGCCAATAATTGATAATCCAATGAACCTTGTATTTTAGCATGAAACCATCAACTGACATGGCAATTCGAGGCTTGCAGGCGGCCTTTACGCTTGATTTGGCATATATCCAGCGCCGGCCACGAACTTGAACGCCCGGCAACCTGTCTTAAGCATGACTCGCCGTGCTATGCTGTCACTCGCATTTCAACGCAATTGGAGGACAAATGAACCAACACCTGGATACGACTTTCGGCCATTCGACCGTGGGCCTGGCCGCTCGCAACCGCGTACTGCGCAACACCTATTGGCTGCTGGCGCTGTCGATGATTCCGACCGTGCTGGGCGCCTGGCTGGGCGTGCAGATGCATTTCAGCCTGTTCGCGGGCAGCCCGATGATCGGCTTCGTGCTGTTTTTGGCAATCGCCTTCGGCTTCTTCTACGCCATTGAAAAGACCAAGAATTCCGGCCTGGGCGTGGTCGTGCTGCTGGGCTTCACCTTCTTCATGGGCCTGATGCTGTCGCGCCTGATCGAATTCACGCTGGGCTTTTCCAACGGCGGCGCGCTGATCATGACGGCCTTCGGCGGCACCGCGGTCATCTTCGGCGGCATGGCGACCATCGCCACCGTTTCCAAGCGCGACTTTTCCGGCATGGGCAAATTCCTGTTCGCCGGCGTGCTGGTGATCCTGGTGGCGTCGGTGGCCAATATCTTCCTGCACATGCCCGCGCTGCAACTGGCCATTTCGGTCATCGCCATCGCGATCTTCTCGGCCTACATCCTGTTTGATGTGCAACGCGTGGTCAACGGCGGCGAGACCAACTACATCTCGGCCACGCTGGCCATTTACCTGGACGTCTACAACGTCTTCGTGAACCTGCTGTCGATCCTAGGCATCCTGGGCGGCAACCGCAACTGAAGCCATCTCTGCGATAGTGAAAAAGCCGGCCCAATGTGAGCCGGCTTTTTTATTGCATCAATATCAATCTTTAAATATCAATCTTTACTGCGGCAGATCGAATACCGCGATCGATTCGACGTGGGCCGTATGCGGGAACATGTTGACCACCCCGGCATACTTCAATGCATAGCCGCCCTGATGCACCAGCACACCCGCATCGCGCGCCAGCGTGGCGGGGTTGCAGGAAACGTAGACAATGCGCCTGGGCTTGAGGTGCTGCTGCCCGGGCGGCAATTCGACCAGCGCGCGGCATACCTCATGCGCGCCCTCACGCGGCGGGTCGACCAGCATGCGGTCGAACTTGCCCAGCGCCACGAAATCCTCAGGCTTGGCCTCGAACAGGTTGCGGCAGTAGAACCTCGTCTTGCCATCCACGCCATTGATCTTGGCGTTGTCCAGCGCGCGCTCGGTCAGCGCGGTGCTGCCCTCAATCCCCACCACCTCGCGCGCCTGCGTAGCCAGCGGCAGCGTGAAGTTGCCCAGCCCGCAGAACAGGTCGGCCACGCGGTCTTCCGGCTGCACATCCAGCAGGCGCAATGCCCGCGCCACCAGGACGCGGTTGATCTGGTGATTGACCTGGGTAAAATCGGTCGGCTTGAACGGCATGCGGATGCCGAATTCCGGCAGCGTGTACTGCAGCCTCGATTGCGCCGGATAATAAGGCGCCGCCGTGTCCGGCCCCTTGGTCTGAAACCACAATTCGATGTCGTGCAGGTCGGCAAACGCCTTCAGGCTGGCTTCATCGCCAGCGCTCGGCGTTTCCATGATGCGCAGCACCAGCACCGTGACCTTGGCGCCATTGTCGCCCTCGCCCACCGCCAGTTCGATTTGCGGCAAGCGGTCACGGATCGACAGGCCGGCTATCAGTTCGCGCAGCGGCACCAGCAGCGCCGAGACATTGGGCGGCAGGATCTCGCAAGTCTTCATGTCGGCGATGAAGGCCGAACTCTTTTCATGAAAACCCACCAGCACGCCGCCCTTCTTGGCCACGTGACGCACCGAAATGCGGGCGCGGTAACGATAACCCCAGGTCGGCCCGTAGATCGGGCGCAGCATGGTTTCGGCCTTGGTCTTGCCAAGGTGCCAAAGATTGTCTTCCAGTACCCGCTGCTTCATCGCCACCTGGGCGGACGGCTCCAGATGCTGCATGGCGCAGCCGCCGCAAGTGCCGAAATACGCGCAGCGCGGCTTTACCCGCAGCGAAGATTCGCGGTGCAGCGCCGTCATGGTGGCCGCTTCCCACTTGGGTTTTCGACGGAAGGATTCGAAACTGACCCGTTCGCCAGGCAAGGCGCCCTCGACGAAGATCACCTTGCCTTGGGTGCCGTCCTCGTTTTGAAGATGGCCGACGCCGCGCCCGTCCATATCGAGCGACTTGATTTCAATGATGATGTCTTGTTGCATGAAGGAAACCGCAGGGTGGGACCAGAGCGCGCCATGCGCTCCAATTGTCCGCTGCCGGAAAACAAAAGCGATATTGTCCGCGATCCGGCAGCCGGAGGGAAGCGCGATGCGCGCCCGGCGCTACGCGCACCGCCCAATCGCGCAAGGAACCAGGATGGCGCGCCACAGGCGGGCGCACAGATTGAACGGGAATACGGTTCAGAACAGGGCGTCGCGGTTGACCCCGCGTGACGCCAGCAGCCGTTTCAGCTTGACCAGCGCCTCCTGCTGCACCTGGCGCACCCGCTCGCGGGTGATGCCCATTTCGCCCGCAAGTTGCTCCAATGTGGAAGGATCGTCGTTATCCAGGCCGAAGCGGCGCGCCACGATCACGCGCTGCTTTTCCGACAGGCTCTTGAGCCACTCCCGGATCAGGATCGCCATTTCATGGCTTTCGGCGCGGCTGTCGGGATGCTCTTCCACCGCACTGGGCAGCAGGTCCATCAAACTGGCTTGCGGATCGTTGTCCAGCGGCGTGTCCAGGGACGCCGCATGCTCGGACAAGGCCAGCACGTCCTGCACCTCTTCCACCGGCCGCTCGACCAGGTGGGCGATATCTTCGACGCTGGCGTCGCGGCCGTCGCGCTGCTGGGCCTCCAGGTGATACTTGGCGCGCAGGATCTGGTTCAGTTCGCGCACCATATGCACCGGCAGGCGCACGGTGCGCGCCTGGTTCATGATGGCGCGTTCGATGCTCTGGCGTATCCACCAGGTCGCATAGGTCGAAAAACGGAAACCGCGCTCGGGCTCGAACTTGTCGATGGCGCGCATGAGGCCGAGATTGCCTTCCTCGATCAGGTCCAGCAAGGCCACGCCGCGGTTGATGTAATGCTTGGCGATGGATACCACCAGCCGCAGGTTGTGCTCGATCATCTTCTGCCGCGCGATGAACTCGCCCTGCTTGGCCAATGTGGCGTAATGCAGCTCCTCGGCCGCGGTCAGCAAGGGCTTGGCGCCGATCTTGTTGAGGTAATGCTGGGTGGTGTCGGTGGACAGTTCGGCGGCGAGCACTTTCTTCAGCTCGTCCACGCCCTCGGCCACCGCCGGCTCCTGCTGCTCCGCAGCGGCAGCGGAATCGCCGTCGGTCACTTCCGGTTCATCGACTTCCTCGATGGGATCGTCAATATCCTCGCTGGGAGGATCCTGGTCTGGCAAGTGATCGCGGCGATTGCTTGTCATGTGCTAGAGCGTGTGATGAACCGTTTCAGTTCCCGCGCCGCCCCGGAAAGGGGCCGCATGCAAGGCGCGGGCGTACCATGGCCACTGGAGCAGGCCACCGGCGCCCCGTCCCGGGACTGCCCTGAACGTTCCGGCGCGCCTTGTACTGCATCCATTCTGATCTGGATGCGAAGGCCGAAATCGTTCATGACACGCCCTAACGTGGCGGCAAGTATTTCGCAGGATCGACAGGCTTGCCCTGTTGACGGATTTCAAAGTGCAACTTCACGCTGTCGCTGTCGGAATTGCCCATCTCGGCGATCTTCTGCCCCTTGGTCACGCTCTGGCCTTCCTTGACCAGGATGGCCTTGTTGTGCGCATAGGCCGACAACAGGTTGTTCGTATGCTTGATGATCACCAGGTTGCCGTAGCCGCGGATGCCGCTGCCGGCATACATGACCTTGCCGGCGCCGGCAGCCAGCACCGCCTGGCCGGACTTGCCTGCAATGTCCAGGCCCTTCTTGCCGCCGTCGAAAGTGCCGACCACCTTGCCTTCGGCCGGCCACATCCAGGACACCCCTTCGTCATCGGTCGCCACAGGCGCCGGCTTCTCCGCGGAGGGCGCAGGCTCGGCCTTGGCCGGCGCCGCAGGCGCCGTTGCGGCCGGTACGGCCGGCGCGCCCGCCGTGTCCGGCCGCTCCAGTTCCGCCAATGCGCTTTCAGAATAAGCCCGCTTGTCGCCGCGCGGGCCGGTCTTGTTCGACACCCCGGCCGCGGCCATAGCCGGCGTCGCCGCACCGGGCGCGCCCAGCGGCTTGACCTCGATGCCCGAGGCCGGCGCCGGAGCCACTGCCGCCGTCTGAACCTGGCCGCTTGCGCCGTCTGGCGGCGCCACGCGCAACACCTGGTCGACCTTGATGTCGTTCGGATTGCTCAGGTTGTTCCAGGTGACGATGTCGCGATAGCTTTGGCCGGCCTCAAGCGCGATGCGATAAAGGGTATCGCCCTTCTTCACCGTGTAGTAGCCGCGCCCGGCCGGCGCCGCTGCCGCAGGCACTGCCGCCGACGCGGCCTCAGCCGGTTTGCCGCCGCTGCTGGTGCGCTCGACGACCGGCGCCTGCTGATTGGTTGTCGAGCTGCAAGCAGCCAAAATTCCGACGACAATTCCCAGCACAGCCAAACGAATTTTCTTCATGCTCTTACATTAAATTTTGTACAACGCTAGTTGACCCGCCGCCAGCGTGAGAAGTTCATCCAGGGAAACACAAGCCGCAGCCGCCTATTTGCCGGCCGCCTTGCCACTTCACCATCATTGCCCGACTGCAGCATGTCTTCGATCCGTGATACTTGCCGCATCCTGCCCATGCCTGTTTCGGCAATCCGCTGCAGATCTTGATACCGGCGCCAATCCATCCTATAACGAGCCAATAGGATGCCGATACGCCGCTCCGGACCTTATACCGTTCCCGGCCGCAACGGCACGAAATGGCATTGCTCCATGGTCGTGCGGCGCCATTCGTACCGGTCTACGCGCTCGATCAGTTCCAGCACCTGCTGGCGGCCGCCCACGGGCGCCACCAGCCGGCCGCCCACTGCCAGTTGCTCCAGCAAAGCTTGCGGCACCTCAAGGCCCGCGGCAGCCAAAATGATGCCGTCGAACGGCGCCACTTGAGGCAAGCCAAGCATACCATCTCCGTAATGCAAGCGGATATTTGCAATTCTCAGCGGCCGCAGGTTGTTCTTGGCCAGTTCGTGCAACGGCTTGATGCGTTCGATCGAATACACCTCCCCCGCCACCCGCGACAACACCGCGGCCTGGTAGCCGCAGCCGGTGCCGATTTCCAGCACACGATCCAGCCTGCCGCCCTTATGGTTCTGGCGCATGATTTCTATCATGCGCGCCACGATGTAAGGCTGGGAAATGGTCTGATGGTGGCCAATCGGCAAGGAGGCGTCGATATATGCCTGGCTGGCCAGCCCCGGCTCGACGAACATATGGCGCGGCACCGCCTCCAGCGCCGCCAGCACCTTGGCGTCGGCCACGCCTTGCTTGGCCACGCGCGCCACCATCGCACGGCGCACCGCTTCCGATGCCAGCGGCGACGCATGGCTTGAATTGTTGGTCTGGGTAACCGTCATCACATTGCGTACCGCCGTCCTGGGCGCCGGGGCCGCGCTCAACAACGGCTGTGCCGGCGTCTGCGGCCTGGAGGCTGCCGGCAGCGGCGCCGGCTGTGAACGCAATGCCTGCGACAGCCCTTGCTGCACCGGATTGAGCGGCTTGGGCGCGGAGCGCTCGACCCGCTGCGACGACAGCGCCGCATTCTTGGCCGCAGTCTGCGTGGTGGCTTGCGCACGCGCGCCATTGGCCACCGTCTTGGCGGAAGCGGCGCCGTTCTTTTTCTTGTCGACCACCGAGGACAGGCTCAGCGGAAAGCGGCTCTGCTTGTCGCTCATGCAAGCGCTTTCTTGAGATTGTCCAATTGGGCGCTGTGGGTCAGGTCGATCTGCAACGGGGTGATCGATACATAGCCGTTCGAAGTGGCGTGGAAATCGGTGCCCTCGCCGGCATCCTTGGCCGCGCCCGCCGGGCCGATCCAATACAGGTCGCGCCCATGCGGATCGGTCAGCTTGTGCACCGGTTCGGAGGTGTGGCGCTTGCCCAGGCGGGTTGCCACACAGCCCCTCAATTCTTCGTAGGGAAGATTGGGGATATTCACGTTCAGCAGGTAAGGCTTGGGCAACGCGTCGAACTGGCGCTCGACCACTTCACGCGCAATGCGCGCGGCCGCCTTCAACTCGCCCCATCCCTTGTGCAACTGCGAAAAGGCGATCGATGGAATGCCGAACAGGAAACCTTCGGTCGCCGCCGCGACCGTGCCCGAGTACAGCGTATCGTCGCCCATGTTCTGGCCCTGGTTGATGCCGGAAACGATCAGGTCGGGCCGTTCCTTGAGCAGCCCGGTCAGCGCCACATGGACGCAATCGGAGGGCGTGCCGTTCAGATAGTAAAAACCGTTGGCGGCTTGCTCCACCCAGAGCGGACGATCCAATGTGAGCGAATTGGAGCTGCCGGAACGGTTGCTGTCGGGCGCCACGACAGTGATGTCGGCGATGGGCGCAAGCACTTCGGCCAAGGCGTTGATGCCTGGCGCGAGGTAGCCATCGTCGTTGCTGATGAGGATTTTCATTGGCTGCATTTTAACCGAAGGCCGGGGATAAAAATCCGCGATACGGCAGACAAAATCGGGCCGACCGGATCAAGCCAGGTCGGGCTCGGGCTGTGGCGCCGCGGCCCCTTCCTCAGCGCGGGACGCCGCCTGCTGGCGGAAGAATTCCTGCACGACGGCGGCCTCGCGGGTGCGCTTGAACGGAGGCAGACTCTGCCAGATGCGGCGGCCGTAGTTTTTGGTAATGATGCGGGGATCGCAGATCATCAGCACGCCGCGGTCGCCTTCATCGCGGATCAGGCGCCCCGCGCCCTGCTTGAGGTTGATGATGGCGGCCGGCAACTGGTGGTGCACGAAACCGTTGAGGCCCTGCTTTTCCATTTCGGCAATGCGCGCGGCCAGCACCGGATCGTCCGGCGGCGAAAATGGCAGCTTGTCGATGATCACCAGCGACAGCGCATCGCCGCGCACGTCCACGCCTTCCCAGAAACTCTGGCTGCCGATCAACACGCCATTACCGGCGGCCCGGAAACGATCCAGCAATTCGGTGCGCCCGGCCTCGCCCTGCACGAACAGCGGATAAGGCAGCTGGCGCGCCTCGAATTCGGCGCGCAGGCGCTCGGCGGCGCGGTTGACCGCGCGCAGCGTGGTGCACAGGAAGAAACAGCGGCCGCCGGCGGCCTCGATGACGGGCAAAGCGGCGTCGATGACGGCGTCGGTGTATTCGAAAGAATTGGGCTGCGGCAGATGTTGCGGCACATACAAGATGCCCTGCTGCTCGTAGTCGAATGGGCTGGGCCAGGACTGGGCCGGCTCGTTCCACAAGCCCATCTGGGATGCATAGTGGTTGAAGTCGCGCTTCACCGCCAGCGTAGCCGAAGTGAAAATCCAGGAGCGCGGCGTGCTTTCGCGCTGCTTGTTGAAGATGGGCGCGATCGACAGCGGCGTACGGTGCAATTGCAGCGAAGACGAATACGCCTCCACCCACTGCACATAGAACGGCTTTTCCTGAGGCGCCTCCGTCTCCGTCTCCGCCACCACCTTCGCCGCCACCTTCGCCTCCCCCTTGCCCTGCCGGTCCGCCGCGGGCTTGGCCGGCGCCGTCCCCGGCAAGACGCTCCAGTTTTCCAGCTGGCGCAGGATCTCGTTGGCGCGGTCGCGGCATTGCTGGATGGTTTCGGCGCGTTCGGCCTGCTTTTCCAGCACGGCGATCATGTCATCCATGCAGCCCTTGAGCGTATCCAGCGCGGGGAAGAACACGCTGGATGCGGCGATCTGGTTGAGCGCCAGGCGCACCGAGTCTTCCGGGAAGGCCAGCCGCAGGTCGCGCGCGGCACGCTCCACCGGCGCCACCAGGCGCGCCCAGTCGGCGCCGTCCCGCGCGTGCGACAAACCTTCGGCCAGCACGTCGCGGCACAATTCCAGCACCTGCGAGGTCGACACGGTTTCACCGAAGAACAACGTGGCCGTTTCAGGCAACTGGTGCGCCTCGTCGAAAATCACCGTATTGGCCGCCGGCAGCAGCTCGGCGATGCCGGTGTCCTTCAGAGCCACGTCGGCGAAGAACAAATGGTGGTTGACCACCACCACATCGGCCTGCTGGGCTTCCTTGCGCGCCTTCATCACGAAACAATCCTGGTAATACTGGCATTCGGAGCCGAAGCAGGTATCGCGGGTGGAGGTGACCAGGTTCCAGACCGACGCTGTCTCGGGCACCGAGGTCAGTTCGGCCTTGTCGCCTGACGACGTGGTTTTCATGAAGCGCGAGATTTCACGCAGATAGCCGACATCCTCGCGCGCGGTCAGGCGGCCGTTTTGCAGCGTGCGCTCAAGATGGAAATGGCAGACGTAATTGGAACGCCCCTTCAGCAGCGCGACCGAAACCGGCGCCTGCAAGGCTTTGCGCACGGTCGGGATGTCGCGCGTGTAGAGCTGGTCCTGCAGCGTCTTGGTGCCGGTGGAAACGATCACCTTGCCGCCCCATAGCAATGCCGGAACCAGGTAGGCGAAGGTCTTGCCGGTGCCGGTGCCGGCCTCGGCGATCAAGGTTCCCCGGTTGGCAATGGCCGCCGCGATGGCCTTGGCCATTGCCGTTTGCGAATGGCGCGGCCGGTAGCTGCCGACGGCGCCGCCCAGCGCCCCTCCGGCGCCGAACAACTGTTCGATCTCGGCATCATGGATACCTGGTGTTTCCGATACGGCGGTATCTTCTTGAGCGCTCACTGCGGCAAACCTGTAGGGATGAGAAAACGGGATGGCGGATTCGCCGGGCTATGGATGCCTAACAAGGCAAACCGCTATAACCCACTATAACCCGCTATTTTACGCGGAGTCGGCACAGCAAGCCGTATCGGCATGCAGGCCTGATGTCCGGAAGGAAAGATGGCGTAGCCGGCGCCCCGCCGAAGACCATGGAATTACGCCGGAATATCGGGAACCAGCTGCATCTTCAGCAGGGAAATATGATCTTTCAGTTGCAGCTTGCGCTTCTTCAGGCGGCGCAACTGGAGATCTTCCGAACGCGGATCGCGCATGAGCAAGTCGATCACACTGTCGAGGTCGCGGTGTTCAACCTCGAGTTCGATGATACGGCGCTGGATGTCTTCGCGATGCGTGCTGGTCATAATGGATGGCTGAATGCGTATCTGGCTTCAGGCCGGAAGCGGCGGCCAATACGTTGTCAACGCGCGGCTCAAGCTTGCGTCCGGGGAAATGTGTGCTAGGGCCTGTTAACAATTCATTTAAATTAAATGTTAACAGGCCCTAGTGTAATCCAGCCCTGTCGCGCCAACAATCGCCCCTGGCGGGCGGCTCCGTTACTTGGCGGCAGGCGGCGTCTCGGATTGCGCCTCGCGCTTTTTGCGCTCGGCGCGCTCGCGCTCGTTCTCGGCCTTCTTGCGCTCCACATCCAGGCGATGCGCTTCCGCATCCTTGATGCGCTGCTCGCGGGCGGCCGCATTGGCGGCGCGTTCCGGCGCGCGGGCCGCTTCTTCGGCCTGTTGCTGCCGCATCTTGGCTTCATGCTCCCGGATGCGGTAGTCCGGCGACTGTCCCTGGTTTTGGTCGATGCGTTGTTGCACCTGCTGGCGCTTGGCGTCGCTATCTTGCACCTTGCGCGCGGAATCGGCTTCTTTCTGCTTCTGCTCCTGCAGGCGGCGCGCGGCGTCTTCCTGGTCCTTCTTTTGCTGTTCGGCCAGGGCCTGGTCGCGCTCGTCCACATTCGCCTGCCGCTGGTAGGTGTTGGCCTCGATCTCTACTTGCTTGATCTTGCTTTCAGCCGCCCGCTTGCGCTCCTTGGCGTCTTCCAGGCAGGACGCCACCAGGAACTTCTGATAGCAGGCGCGCTGGTCGACGATGTAGCGCACGCCAACCGCATCCCGATCCTGGGCCGCCTCGGTCAGTGCCTGTTGCGCGGTCTCGCCGGACTTGATCGAGCCGGCCGGATAGCGCTGGTTAATCGGCGCGCGCGCCTCCAGCGCTTCGAAGGTCGACCTGGACATGGATGCCTGGCCCGCGGCAGGAGCCTGGCGATCCGTGGGCGCCGCCGTCTGGGCCGCAGTCTGGGCCGCCGTCTGGGCCGAACTCCAGCCGGCGACCAGCATCAGCGCCAGGCCGCAAAGGAAACGGGAAACGCCATTGGCGTCAGCGAAGAAACCTTGCATGTAATTCTTGTCCATCTTGGTATGGTTCATGACAGCCGGTCGGCCAAAATGCGGCGATCCGCCTCCAAATACTCCTTCGACTGCATCTCAATGATACGTGAAACGGTACGATGGAACTCATTGGACAGGGTGCCGGCGGTGTAAAGTTCATCCGGCTCCACCGCCGCCGACATGATCAGCTTGACCTTGTGGTCGTAGAACACGTCAATTAGCCAGGTGAAGCGGCGCGCCTCGGACGACATCGCCGCCGACATGCGCGGGATGTCGGACAAAATCACCGTCTGGAACTGGCTGGCCAGCTCCAGGTAGTCGTTCTGCGAGCGCGGGCCGCCGCACAAGGTCGCGAAGTCGAACCAGATGGCGCTGCCGGCGCGGCGCAGCGCACGGATTTCGCGCGCCTCGATATGCACCCGCGGGTCCTCATCGGCGGTCTCGGCCACGGCGGCGAAGGCCGTGCGCAACTCTTCATTGGTCTGCGCGTTGAGCGGCGTGTGGTAGATCCTGACCTGCTCCATCACGCGCTTGCGGTAATCGATGCCGGCGTCGATGTTCATCACGTCCAGCTTTTCCTTCAGCAGCGCGATGGTCGGCAGCATGCGGTCGCGGTGCAGGCCATCCGGATACAACGTGCCCGGTTCGTAGTTGGAGGTCATGACAAAAGACACCCCCTGGTCGAACAGGCCCTTGAGCAGGTTGTAGAGGATCATCGCATCGGCGATGTCGGAGACGTGGAACTCGTCGAAGCAGATCAGCCGGTATTTCTTGGCGATGCGCTTGGCCACCTCGTCCAGCGGATTGGCGATGCCTTTGAGCTCATCCAGCTGGCGGTGCACGTCGCGCATGAATTCGTGGAAGTGTACGCGCGTCTTGCGCACCAACGGCACCACCGAATAGAAGCTGTCCATCAGGAACGACTTGCCGCGCCCCACCCCGCCCCACATGTAGACGCCGCGCGGCACGCTGGGGCGGCTGATCAGCCGCTTGAAGGTACTGGCGCGCTGTGCCTTGTATTCGACCCACTCCTCATAGGCGCGCTGCAAGCGGTCGATCGCACGCAATTGCGCCTCGTCGGATTGGTAGCCGCGCTCGCCCAGCGAGTGCTCGTAAAATTGGCGGACATCCATGGTGCGGTTCTTTATTCCCGGTAAGTCTCGGCGGCGCAGCCTCTCGCCGCATCACTCCGACCATCTGCGCCGGCCCTGTGCCGGGCGCCGTTTTTCAAATTCCGTAAAGCAAAATGGGCGAGCCAGGCTCGCCCATCACGATGCATCGTCAATGCTCAATACGCGGCTGCATGACAAGCATGGGCGACGCGTATTGTCGCATTAGAACCTGTTCAATGTCTCGACGGGCGTTAGCCTGACGTCATTTCAAGATGAAATACGAGGCGTTGAACAGGTTTTTCATCGCGCATCAGAAGTTCAACGCACGCTTGTCGACTGCCAGCGCCGCTTCCTTGGTCGCTTCGGACAGCGACGGGTGGGCATGGCAGATGCGGGCGATGTCTTCCGCCGAAGCGCGGAATTCCATGGCAACCACGGCTTCGGCAATCAGCTCGGAAGCCATCGGGCCGACGATGTGCACGCCCAGGATTTCATCGGTCTTGGCATCGGCCAGGAACTTGACCATGCCCGAGGTATCGCCCAGCGCGCGTGCGCGGCCGTTGGCCAGGAACGGGAAGGTGCCGGCCTTGTATTGCACGCCTTCGGCCTTCAGTTGCTGCTCGGTCTTGCCGACCCAGGCGATTTCCGGCGAGGTGTAGATGACCCAGGGGATGGTGTTGAAGTTGACGTGGCCGTGCTGGCCGGCGATGCGCTCGGCCACCGCGACGCCTTCTTCTTCCGCCTTGTGCGCCAGCATCGGGCCGCGCACCACGTCGCCCACCGCCCACACGTTGGGCAGGTTGGTCTTGCAGTCGCCGTCGACGGCGACGAAGCCGCGCTCATCGAGCTTCAGGCCGATGCCTTCGGCATTCAGGCCGATGGTGTTGGGGGTGCGGCCGATGGAGACGATCAGCTTGTCGAACTCGCCCTTTTGCGCGTCGCCCTTGCTGTCAGTGTACTCGACGGTGACGCCCTTCTTGCCGGCCTTGATCTCGCCGATCTTCACGCCCAGACTGACGTTCAGGCCCTGCTTGGCCAGCAGCTTCTGCGCTTCCTTGGCGATCTGTTCATCGACTGCGCCCAGGAACGTCGGCAGCGCTTCCAGCACGGTCACTTCCGCGCCCAGGCGGCGCCATACCGAACCCATTTCCAGGCCGATCACGCCGGCGCCGATCACGCCCAGCTTCTTCGGCACTTCAGTGATAGCCAGCGCGCCGGTATTGGACAGAATCAGTTGCTCGTCGAACGGCACGCCTGGCAACGCACGGGCATTGGAACCGGTGGCGATGATCACCTGCTTGGCGGTGACGGTTTCTTCGGCCGCGCCCGCCACCTTGATTTCGTAACCGTTGGCATCGCCCTTGACGAAGGAACCGCGGCCGTGGAAGAAGGTGACCTTGTTCTTCTTGAACAGGTACAGGATGCCGTCGTTGTTCTGCTTGACCACGGTGTTCTTGCGGCCCAGCATCTTTTCCAGGTTCAGGCCCAGGCCCTTGACTTCGATGCCGTGCTCGGCGAAACCGTGGCTGGCATGCTCATAGTGCTCGGACGATTGCAGCAGCGCCTTGGACGGGATGCAACCGACGTTGGTGCAGGTGCCGCCCGGCGCCGGGCCGCCCTTGTCGTTCTTCCATTCGTCGATGCAGGCCACGTTGAAACCCAGTTGCGCTGCGCGGATGGCGGCGATGTAGCCGCCGGGGCCGCCACCGATGACGACCACGTCAAAATTCTTGCTCATGTTTTTTCCAATCTTGTCTATCGCGGACATGTATTCCGCGGATACAAAAAAGGCGCTGAAAAGAAAAGGTTTTCAGCGCCGATCCGGCTCTGTGGGCTGTCGGGCAGGCGTAGCGAGCGAGCCAAGGTCGTCGAGAGAAGCGCAGCCGTACCGGAGTACGGCGAGCATCGCATCGGCGAAATCGGTTCGCGCAGTAGCCTGCCCGGCAGTCATTAGAGATCGAGCAGCAGGCGGGCCGGATCTTCCAGCGCTTCCTTGATCGCCACCAGCGACAGGACGGCTTCGCGGCCGTCGATGATGCGGTGGTCATAGGACAGCGCGAAGTAGTTCATCGGACGCACCACGACCTGGCCGTTTTCGACAACAGCGCGGTCCTTGGTGGCGTGGATGCCCAGGATCGCCGATTGCGGCGGGTTGATGATCGGGGTCGACAGCATGGAACCGAAGGTGCCGCCGTTGGACACGGTGAAGGTGCCGCCCGACAGTTCTTCGATCGACAGCTTGCCGTCCTTGGCCTTCTGGCCGAATTCGCCGATCTTCTTCTCGATGTCGGCGATGGACATCTGGTCTGCATCGCGCAGGACCGGAACCACCAGGCCGCGCGGCGAACCGACGGCCACGCCGATATCGAAGTAGCCGTGGTAGACGATGTCGTTGCCGTCAACCGAGGCGTTGACGATCGGGTACTTCTTCAGCGCGTGCACCACCGCCTTGACGAAGAAGGACATGAAGCCCAGCTTGACGCCGTGTTCCTTCTCGAACTTGTCCTTGTACTTGTTGCGCAGGTCGATGACCGGCTGCATGTTGATTTCGTTGAAGGTGGTCAGGATGGCGTTGGTGGCTTGCGATTGCAGCAGGCGCTCGGCCACGCGCGCACGCAGGCGGCTCATCGGAACGCGCTGTTCCGGACGGCTTTCCAGGCCGGCCTTGCTCGGTGCGGCCACCGGCGCCAGCGCCGGCTTGGCGGCGGCGGCAGGCGCGGCCGACGGTGCGGACAGCGCGCCCAGCACGTCGCCCTTGGTCACGCGGCCATCGCGGCCGGTGCCGGTAACTTGCGCGGTCGACAGGTTGTTGTCGGCCAGCAGCTTGGCGGCGGCCGGCATGGCGACGTTGCCCTTGTTGGCTGGCTCGGGAGCGGCGGCGGCAGGCGCTGCGGCTTGCGGCGCCGCAGCTACGGCGGCAGGCGCTGTTTGCGCCGATGCTTCTGTATCGAGGATGGCGATGACTTCGCCGGCGACGACGGTGGCGCCGTCAGCCTTGATGATCTGGGTGATGACGCCGGCGTCCGGCGCCGGCAGTTCCAGCACGACCTTGTCGGTCTCGATGTCGATCAGGTTTTCGTCGCGCGAAACCGGTTCGCCGACTTTCTTGTGCCATTGCAGCAGGGTCGCTTCAGCGACGGATTCCGATAATTGTGGGACTTTTACTTCGATTTGAGCCATTTAGTTCTCCGATTCGGGTAATTCGTTTTAATGAAACACAGACGCGCTCCCCCTTGCAGCGATGGCGCGTCTGGTTTGCAACAGTGATTATTTGGTCAGGACAAAGCCCTTGAGCTTCGAGAACGCAGTCTCGATCAGCGCCTTCTGCTGCGCATAGTGCTTGTCGTAGTAACCCACGGCAGGCGATGCGCTGGCCGGACGGCCTGCATAAGCCAGCTTTTGACCTTCGGACAGATTTTCGAAGATGTTGTGCTGGATTTGCAGCCATGCGCCCTGGTTCTGCGGCTCGTCCTGCGCCCAGACCAGTTCGTTGAAGTTCGGGAACTGCTTGAGGGCAGCTGCGAACGCCTTGTGCGGGAACGGATACAACTGCTCGACGCGGATGATGGCGGTGTCGGTCTGGCCGCGTTCCTTGCGGGCGTTAACCAGGTCGTAGTAGACCTTGCCCGAGCAGGCGACGATGCGCTTGACCTTCTTGGCGTCGATGGACTCGTCGACTTCCGGAATCACGGTCTGGAACGAACCCTTGGACAGGTCGGACAGCGGCGAACCGGCATCCTTGTTACGCAGCAGCGACTTTGGCGTCATGATGATCAGCGGCTTGCGGAACAGGCGGATCATCTGGCGGCGCAGCAGGTGGAAGATCTGCGCGGCGGTGGTGGGCTGCACCACTTGCATGTTGTTGTCCGCGCACAGTTGCAGGTAACGTTCCAGGCGCGCCGAGGAGTGCTCCGGGCCCTGGCCTTCGTAACCGTGCGGCAGCATCTGCACCAGGCCCGAGGCGCGGCCCCACTTCACTTCGCCGGAGCTGATGAACTGGTCCATCACGACCTGGGCGCCGTTGGCGAAGTCGCCGAACTGCGCTTCCCAGATGGTCAGTGTGTTCGGCTCGGCCGTCGAATAACCGTATTCGAAGCCCAGCACCGCTTCTTCCGACAGCACGGAGTCGATGACGGTGAAGGTCGACTGGTTCTCGGCGACGTTTTGCAGCGGCACATAGGTGCCGGCGTCCCAACGTTCGCGGTTCTGGTCGTGCAGCACGGCGTGGCGGTGCACGAAGGTGCCGCGGCCGGCGTCCTGGCCGGTGAGGCGGATGGCGTAGCCGGACGACACCAGCGACGCGTAGGCCAGGTGCTCGCCCATGCCCCAGTCCAGGTTCATTTCGCCGCGCGCCATGGTGGCGCGGTCGTTGATGACCTTCTCGACCAGCGAGTGGGCCTTGAAGCCTTCGGGGATGGTGGTGATCTTGGCGCCCAGGCGCTTCAGTTCAGCCAGCGGCACGGCGGTTTCGGCCGCGTCGGTCCACTTGCGGTTCAGGAACGGCAGCCAGTCGACCGCGTACTTGCTCTTGAAGTTGGTCAGCACCGGATCGATGGTGTGCTTGCCGGCGTCCATCGCGGCGCGGAAGGCCTTGACCAGCTCTTCGCCGCCGTTGGCGGCGATGGTGCCCTGGGCCGCCAGCTTGTCGGCGTACAGCTTGCGGGTGCCCGGATGCTGGGCGATCTTCTTGTACATCAGCGGCTGGGTCAGCGCCGGGGTGTCCTGCTCGTTGTGGCCCAGTTTGCGGAAGCAGATGATGTCGACCACGATGTCCTTCTTGAACTTCAGGCGGTAGTCGACAGCGATCTGGGTGGCGAACACGACGGCTTCCGGATCGTCGCCGTTGACGTGCAGCACCGGCGCCTCGATCATCTTGACCACGTCCGAGCAGTACAGCGTCGAACGGGAGTCGCGCGGGTCGGAGGTGGTGAAGCCGATCTGGTTGTTGATCACGATGTGCACGGTACCGCCGGTACCGTAGCCGCGGGTCTGCGCCAGGTTCAGGGTTTCCATCACGACGCCCTGGCCGGCGAATGCGGCGTCGCCGTGCACCAGGATCGGCAGCACTTGCGAGCCGTCCTTGTCGCCGCGGCGATCCATACGCGCCTTGACCGAACCTTCCACCACCGGGTTGACGATTTCCAGGTGCGACGGGTTGAACGCCAGCGACAGGTGAACCGGGCCGCCGGGGGTGGAGACGTCGGACGAGAAGCCCTGGTGGTACTTGACGTCGCCGGCCGGCAGGTCGTCAGCGTGGTGGCCTTCGAATTCGGAGAACAGTTCCTGCGGGGTCTTGCCCAGGATGTTGACCAGCACGTTCAGGCGGCCGCGGTGGGCCATGCCGATCACGATTTCCTGCACGCCGTTTTCGCCGGCGCGCTGGATGGTTTCATCCAGGGAGGCGATGAAGCTTTCGCCGCCTTCCAGCGAGAAGCGCTTCTGGCCGACGTACTTGGTGTGGAGGTAGCGCTCCAGGCCTTCGGCCGCGGTCAGGCGTTCCAGGATGTGCTTTTTCTTCTCGGCCGAGAAGCTGGGCGCGGCGCGGGTCGGCTCCAGGCGTTCTTCCAGCCAGCGCACTTCGGCCATGTCCGAGATGTAGGTGAATTCGGCGCCGATGGTGCGCGTGTAAGTGTCGCGCAGCATCTGCAGCAGGTCGCGCAGCGATGCGGTCTCGGGGCCGAAATAGGTGTTGTTGATGTTGAACACGATGTCCATGTCGGCATCGGTGAAGCCGTAGAAGGATGGATCGAGTTCGGGGATGCTGGGGCGTTCCTGGCGTTGCAGCGGATCCAGGTTGGCGAAGCGGGAACCGAGGTCGCGGTAGCCGGCGATCAGTTGGGTGGCAGCGACGCGCTTGCGGCCCATGTCGGAGTCGGCCGAGGCGATGACGGTACGGATCGGGCCTTGCTTGGCACGCTCGGCGAACGAGGCGATAACGGGAGCGTGGGCGACGTCGGGACGGCTCGAGCCATCGGTGGCAGGAACGTGCTGGACGGCGTCGAAATAGGCGCGCCAGTTGTCGGGGACGGATCCGGGATTGTCGAGATAGGCTTCGTACAGTTCTTCCAGGTACGGAGCATTCCCACCGAAGAGGTAGGAGTTGAGGTTATATTGCTCGTAGAGCTTTGTCATTTGCTCACCTTTCTTCGCGTTTCGCGAGATTAGCGGGTTTCTACACCTTCCGCGACACGGCCTGACCGGTTAGCGGATTGCATCAAGTTGTGGGGAAGGACCTTGTTGTCTATCTGAATTTCTGTATCAGAACCCATTTCATCAATAGGCGGGAATACCTGTTGATGAAATGGCTGCTACCAGTGTCATCCAGCCAGCGCTACGGAATTATATATCCTTCTCCCCAATAAAAAAGCGAAACCCTCAGGATTCGCTTTTTTATTTGCTGCGGCTTCCGCTGGGCGTTTCAAACCGCCAACAGCGGCCCGGAAAGCCGCGCCGACCAAGGCTTCATCGTCGCCCGCCCCGATCACGGGACAGGCGAGACAAGCGCACGACCGTCCGTTATTGCCGGCCGGCCAACTCTGCGCCAGCCGGCCCGGGGCCCGTTCAGCGCTTGTCGATCGGCGCCACATCGCGGCGCGGCGAACCGACGAACAGCTGGCGCGGACGGCCGATCTTTTGCTCCGGATCCGAAATCATTTCGTTCCATTGCGCGATCCAGCCGACGGTACGCGCCATGGCGAAGATGCAGGTGAACATCGAGGTCGGGATGCCCAGCGCGCGTTGCACAATGCCCGAGTAGAAGTCGACGTTCGGGTACAGCTTGCGCGACACGAAGTAGTCGTCTTCCAGCGCGATCTTTTCCAGCTCCATGGCCAGCTTGAACAGCGGGTCGTCGTGCAGGCCCAGTTCATTCAGGACTTCGTAGCAGGTTTCGCGCATCAGCTTGGCGCGCGGATCGTAGTTCTTGTAGACGCGGTGACCGAAGCCCATCAGCTTGACGCCGGAGTTCTTGTCCTTCACTTGCTTGATGAACTCGGGGATCTTGTCGACCGAACCGATGCTCTCCAGCATGGTCAGCGCGGCTTCGTTGGCGCCGCCGTGCGCCGGGCCCCACAGGCAGGCGATGCCGGCGGCGATACATGCGAACGGATTGGCGCCCGACGAGCCCGACAGGCGCACGGTCGAGGTCGAGGCATTCTGCTCGTGATCGGCGTGCAGGATCAGGATGCGGTCCAGCGCACGCACCAGCACGTCGTTGACCTTGTACTCTTCGCACGGGTTGGCGAACATCATGCGCATGAAGTTGGCGCTGTACGACAGGTCGTTGCGCGGATACACGAACGGCTGGCCGATGTTGTACTTGTATGCCATCGCAACCAGGGTCGGCAGCTTGGCGATCATGCGGATGGCCGACACGTCACGGTGGACCGGATTGCTGATGTCCAGCGAGTCATGGTAGAAGGCCGACAGCGCGCCCACGGAACCGGTCAGCACCGCCATCGGGTGCGCATCGCGGCGGAAACCGCGGAAGAAGAAGTTCATCTGCTCGTGAACCATGGTGTGCTGGGTCACGGTATCGACGAATTCGGTCTTCTGGGCGGCGTTGGGCAGCTCGCCGTGCAGCAGCAGGTAGCAGGTTTCCAGGAAATCGCAATTCACTGCCAGCTGTTCGATCGGGTAGCCGCGGTACAGCAGCTCGCCCTTGTCGCCGTCGATATAGGTGATCGAGGAGTTGCAGGCTGCGGTCGACATGAAACCCGGGTCGTAGGTGAACTTGCCGGTGCCGGCGTACAGCTTGCGAATATCAATCACGTCCGGGCCGATGGTGCCCTTGTAGACAGGAAAATCTACGGATGGAGACCCGTCGGAGAATGACAGGGTAGCTTTGATATCGGTATTAGACATAGCTTTTCCTTTTGCTGGGATGGTGAAACCGTTAATCAAAACCGCGACCGCGTTGCCTGGCGGCATCCATGATCCGATGCGCTGGGTGGCGTGAAAAAGCAGGCCGCGTTCGAGCAAAATCCGTCTGGCTTGTGGCCAGGCGCAAAATCAGGCCGTACGCAGTTTTTGCAACAACGTGTGCACATGCGGCAGGTCAACCGCCGCCTCCGGCTCCTTGCGAGCCAGCAGCAAGTCCATCAGGTCGTTGTCGGACAGGTCCATCAGCCGGGAAAACGCATCGACCTCTTCGTCGCTCATCCCGGCCTCGTTGGCATCGAGATAGCGCGTCAAGATCAGATCGTTCTCCAGCAAGCCTCGGCGTGCTCGCCAGCGCAGTCGCGCGCGTTTTGCCGGATCATCCTGGTGACGGGTAGTCATGAACTCGCTCACTTCTATACTTTTCATCTTCAATACTACCGAATCCCGGCGTTCCGGGTTCGGCAGCGGGAAGCCCCTGTGCCCTGCTTCCCGTTTCGAACCGCCGCGGCCCGGCTGGGCAGCGCCGCGGGCGGCTCGTACTGCTTGCGCCGCTTAAACCGCGCGGCGCACCATCAGTTCCTTGATCTTGCCGATGGCCGCGTTGGGGTTCAACCCCTTCGGGCAGACATCGACGCAGTTCATGATGGAACGGCAACGGAACAGGCGGTACGGGTCTTCCAGGTTGTCCAGGCGGGCGCCGGTGGCTTCGTCGCGGCTGTCGGCGATGAAGCGGTAGGCTTGCAGCAGGCCGGCCGGGCCGACGAACTTGTCCGGATTCCACCAGAACGACGGGCACGACGTCGAGCAGCAGGCGCACAGGATGCACTCGTACACGCCGTCGAGCTCTTCACGCTGCTCGGGCGACTGCAGGCGCTCCTTCTCGGGCGGGATGCTGTCGTTGATCAGGTAAGGCTTGATCGAATCGTACTGCTTGAAGAAGTTGGTCATGTCGACGATCAGGTCGCGGATGACCGGCAGGCCCGGCAACGGCTTGAGAACGATGGGTTCGGTCAGCTCGTTCAAGTTGGTGATGCAGGCCAGGCCGTTCTTGCCGTTGATGTTCATCGCGTCCGAGCCGCACACGCCTTCGCGGCAGGAGCGGCGCAGCGCCAGCGAGTCGTCCACGTCGGCCTTGATGCGCTGCAAGGCGTCGAGCAGCATCTTGTCGGTCGGCTTCAACTCGACCGTCAGGTCCTGCATGTACGGCTTCTCGTCCTTGTCCGGATCGTAACGGTAGATTTTGAATTTCAAAGTGCGAGTCATGTTGCGACCTCTTAGAAAGTACGTGCTTTAGGCTTAAATGTCTCAACGGTCAGCGGCTGCATGTTGACCGGCTTGTAGTCGAGACGATTCCCCTCGGAAAACCACAGTGTGTGCTTGAGCCAGTTCACGTCGTCGCGCTGCTCGTAGTCGCTGTGCGCGTGCGCGCCGCGGGACTCCTTGCGGGCGGCGGCCGATGTGATGGTGGCCTTGGCGGTTTCGATCAGGTTGTCCAGCTCCAGCGCTTCCTGGCGGGCGGTGTTGAACACCTTGGACTTGTCCTTGAACGAGACGTGCTTGCGGCGCTCGTCGAGTTCCATGATCTTCTTGGCGCCTTCCTGCAGCAGCGCATCGGTGCGGAACACGCCGCAATACTTCTGCATGGTGGCGCGGATGTCGTTGGCGACGTCCTGCACGCGCTCGGAACCGGTGCTGTGTTCCATGCGGGCGATACGTTCCAGCGAACGGTCCAGCGCGCCGGCCGGGATCGGCTTGTGGCTCTGGTCTTGCAGGCCGCTGGCCACGATGTGGTTGCCGGCGGCGCGGCCGAACACCACCAGGTCCAGCAGCGAGTTGGTGCCCAGGCGGTTGGCGCCGTGCACCGAGACGCAAGCGCATTCGCCGATGGCGTACATGCCCTGCACCACTTCCTTTTGCGAGCCGCCCTTGGGCACGACCACCTGGCCATGCACGTTGGTCGGGATACCGCCCATCTGGTAGTGGATGGTCGGCACGACCGGGATCGGCTCCTTGGTCGCGTCGACGTTGGCGAACTTGTGCGCAATTTCCAGGATCGACGGCAGGCGCTTCTTGATGGTGTCGGCGCCGATGTGGCGCAGATCCAGCAGGACGTGATCCTTGTGCGGACCGACGCCGCGGCCTTCCTTGATTTCCTGGTCCATCGAACGCGAGACGAAGTCGCGCGGCGCCAGATCCTTCAGGGTCGGCGCATAGCGCTCCATGAAACGTTCGCCGCTGCTGTTGATCAGGATGCCGCCTTCGCCGCGCACGCCTTCGGTGATCAGCACGCCCGCGCCGGCCACGCCGGTCGGGTGGAATTGCCAGAATTCCATGTCCTGCAGCGGCAAGCCGGCGCGTGCCGCCATGCCCATGCCGTCGCCGGTGTTGATGAAGGCATTGGTCGATGCCGCCCAGATACGGCCCGCGCCGCCGGTGGCGAACAGGGTGGTCTTGGCGTGCAGCATCATGATTTCGCCGGTTTCCATTTCCAGCGCGACCACGCCGAGGACGTCGCCCTCTTCATTGCGGATGATGTCCAGCGCCATCCATTCGACGAAGAAGTGGGTCTTGGCGCGCACGTTACGCTGGTACAGCGTGTGCAGCAGCGCGTGGCCGGTACGGTCGGCAGCGGCACAGGCGCGCTGCACCGGCTTTTCGCCGAAGTTGGCGGTGTGGCCGCCGAACGGACGCTGATAGATGGTGCCGTCGGGATTGCGGTCGAACGGCATGCCGAAGTGTTCCAGCTCGTACACCGCCTTCGGTGCTTCACGGCACATGAATTCGATGGCGTCCTGGTCGCCCAGGTAGTCCGACCCCTTGACGGTGTCGAACATGTGCCAGTACCAGTTGTCTTCCGACATATTGCCCAGCGAAGCGCCGATGCCGCCTTGGGCAGCCACGGTGTGCGAGCGGGTCGGGAAGACCTTGGACAGCACGGCCACGTTCAGGCCGGCTTCCGCCAGTTGCAGGGAGGCGCGCATGCCGGAACCGCCGGCGCCGACGATGACCGCGTCAAAGCGGCGGGTAGTGATTGTGGATTTGATAGCAGCCACGATTTACATTCTCCACAGAATCTGCGCGGCATAGCCGGCGCAACCGATCAGCCACAGGATCGTGGCAACTTGCAAAACCAGGCGCAGGGCGACCGGCTTGACGTAATCCATCCAGATATCGCGCACGCCGATCCAGGCGTGGAAGAACAGCGCCATGAGCGTGACGAAGGTGGCGATCTTGAACCATTGGTGCGAGAACAGCGCACCCCAGCCTTCATAGCTGAAATGCACGGAGGTGAAGAAGCACGCCAGCAAGATCACGGTGTAGACCGCCATCACGACTGCGGTGGCGCGCTGCGCGAGCCAGTCGCGCAGGCCATAGTGGGCGCCGACGACGAGGCGCTTGGATCCGATATTGTTATCCATGTTTAGAATGCTCCGAACAGTTTCAATGCAACCAGGATCATCAGCGCGATGCTGACGACCAGAACGCCGGCCGACGACTTGCGTGCGCTGTCCTTGTCCAGGCCGATATGGTTATCCATGATCAGGTGGCGGATGCCGGCGCAGAAGTGGTGGAGATAAGCCCAGGACAGGGCGAGGATGACCAGCTTGACAAACCAGTTGGAGGCGATGCCCTTGAGATGCTCGAAAGTGCCCTCGGAGAGCAGGCTGTTATCCAGCAGATACAGGATAAAAGGCAGCATCAGGAACAGGAACAGCCCGCTGACGCGGTGCATGATCGACACCAGCGCAGCCAGCGGCATGCGGTAACCGGCAATTTGGGTAAGGTGTATGTTACGAAATTGCGGCCGTTGTGGTTTAGCGGCTTCAGACATACAAGGTTCTCCTCAGATTAAAACAATCTTGCAATTTTCGCCGATTTTACAAATCGTCACCAACATTATTCCGCTTCGCAGCACAGCCAAATGGGGAGCAATCTCCCCCTTCCGCCCAGGGCACGCACCCCGCCGGACCTCAGCTCAGTTCGCTCTGATAATGATGATTTGTCGTCAAATACAGGCCGCGCCGCATTTCCACCGGCTTGTCGCCGTAGGTGAATGAAGCACGCTCTACACTCAACAACGGCGTGTTGGGCGGAACTCCCAGGATTTCCGCAGATTCCGGATCCGCCCCCACGGCACGGATGCGCTCCTCGGCGCGGATCATGCGTGTCCCGAATTCCGACTCGAACAGGCCATACAACGGCCCTTTGTATTCCACCAGGCGCTCGGCCGTCAGCCCCTTGAAGATCACGCCAGGGAGCCAGATTTCTTCGAGGATGATGGGAACGCCATTGAAGTACTTGACCCGCCGGATGAAGATGACGGAGTCGCCGGATTTCACATCCAGCTGCCTCGCCACCTCGGCGGATGCGCGCACGCGCTTGACTTCGATAATCTTGTTTTCCGGACGCTGCGGCTCGTCGCTGTCGGCCATCAGGCGAAGGAAGCGGAATTGCGCCTGCGTTTCATGATGGGTGGCAACGAACGTCCCCTTGCCTTGGCGCCGCACCACCAGGTTTTCCGCCGCCAGCTCATCGATGGCCTTGCGCACCGTTCCCTGGCTGACCTTGAAACGGCCGCCCAGCTCGACTTCGCTGGGGATCAGCTCGCCCGGCTTCCACTCGCCGGCCTCAAGGCGCTGCATGATGAGCGCCTTGATCTGCTGGTACAGCGGACTGAAGGTCGGCGCGGGGCCGGCAACACCCGATCCCACGCCTTGCGCGTCACCGTTGTTCGAATTGGGCAGGATCGAGCTCATAACCCCGAATTTCACCACAAAACCGCTCCCGGCGTCCAGCAAAAATGATGCAATAATATGTCTTATATAAGACATAAGATATTGATTGACACGCGTCCTTCGCAGGCCTACACTCGCGAGCAACCTGAAAAGCCGCAACGCAGACGCGACGCGCGCTTCCGGCCAATCAACGATAACGAGAATCGATTGCATTTAGACCTCCGGAATTCCGCATTTTCATGCGCGCCGGACATGCGTGCGACGGTTTTCCGACCGGCCGGCGGCGCTGCCCGCGAAAGCAACTGACTCCCTTCGTTTTCGACGGTATCATGGCGGTCTAACAAGAATTTGAGGAACTCGCGCAAGACATTTGCGCAAACAAGAAGCAACCGCAGACGGCCCTGCCGCGCCTTACGCGACGCGACCGCAACGTGCGCTTCGATGCAGTCCGGAATGCTTTTTTTCATCACCTCTTTTGGAGATTCAACATGGCTAAAGCCCCCAAGCGTGTTGCCGTCACCGGCGCCGCCGGTCAAATCGGTTACTCCCTGCTGTTCCGTATCGCCAACGGCGACCTGCTCGGCAAAGACCAGCCGGTCATCCTGCAACTGCTGGAAATCCCTGATGAAAAAGCGCAGAAGGCGCTCAAGGGCGTCATCATGGAAATCGACGACTGCGCCTTCCCGCTGCTGGCCGGCGTGACCGCCCACAGCGATCCGCTGACCGCGTTCAAGGATGCCGACGTCGCCCTGCTGGTCGGCGCCCGTCCCCGCGGCCCCGGCATGGAGCGCAAGGACCTGCTGGAAGCCAACGCCCAGATCTTCACCGTGCAGGGCAAGGCGCTGGACGCCGTGGCTTCGCGCGACGTCAAGGTGCTGGTGGTCGGCAACCCGGCCAACACCAATGCCTACATCGCCATGAAGTCGGCCCCCAACCTGCCGGCCAAGAACTTCACCGCCATGCTGCGCCTGGACCACAACCGCGCGCTGTCGCAAGTGGCCGCCAAGATCGGCCAGCCGGTCTCCGCCATCGAAAAGCTGTGCGTGTGGGGCAACCACTCGCCGACCATGTACGCCGACTACCGTTTCGCCACGGCCGATGGCAAGTCCGTCAAGGACCTGATCAACGACCAGGTCTGGAACAAGGACACCTTCCTGCCGACAGTGGGCAAGCGCGGCGCGGCCATCATCGAAGCGCGCGGCCTGTCCTCGGCGGCGTCGGCGGCCAACGCGGCGATCGACCACGTGCGTGACTGGGTGCTGGGCACCAACGGCAAGTGGACCACCATGGGCATCCCGTCGGACGGCTCCTACGGCATCCCCGAAGGCACCATGTTCGGCTTCCCGGTGACCACCGAAAACGGCGAGTACAAGATCGTCCAGGGCCTGGAGATCGATGCGTTCTCGCAAGAACGCATCAACCTCACTCTGAAAGAGCTGCTGGAAGAGCGCGAAGGCGTCAAGCACCTGGTCGGCTAACCGACTGCGGCGCGGCGTGCGGCTTGCCGCCGCCGCGCAGTTTTCACTGAACAGCAACCCCATTCATTCAGCAGCAATGCATCCCTCCCAGGTCTTGTTCCCAGGTGCGCAGCAACCGGTTTCGCTTCCGGTTTGCGATCATTACGCCGGCTCCGAAAAGCTGATGCGCAAGTCGATCGCCCTGCAGCAGGAACTCGGCCCGGTGTTCGACATCACGCTCGACTGCGAGGATGGCGCGGCCGCCGGCAACGAAGCCGCGCATGCGCAACTGGTCGCCTCGCTGATCAAAGGCCCCGACAACCGCCACCGCCGCATCGGCGCGCGCGTGCATGACGTCGGCAGCCCGCACTTCGCGCAAGATGTTTCCATCATTTGCTCGGCCGCGGCGCATGAGCTGGCCTTCGTGATGCTGCCCAAGGTCGAGGGCGCCGACGATGTGCTGCATGCGCTGGAAACCATCAACACCACCTGCCTTGCGGCCGGGCGCCATGCGCTGCCGCTGCACGTGCTGATCGAGACCCACGGCGCGCTGGCCGATGTGTGGAAGATCGCGGCGGTGCCGCAGGTCGAGTCGCTCTCTTTTGGCGTGATGGATTTCGTCTCCGCGCATTATGGTGCGATCCCCGGCGCCGCGATGCGCTCCCCCGGGCAATTCGACCATCCGCTGGTACGCCGCGCCAAGCTGGAAATCGCCGCCGCCTGCCATGCCCATGGCAAAACGCCGTCGCACAACGTGACGACCGACATCAAGAATCCCGCCGCCGTCGCCGACGATGCGCGACGCGCGGCGCAAGAGTTCGGCTATACCCGGATGTGGAGCATTCATCCGGATCAGATCAGGCCGATCGTGCGCGCCATGTCGCCTTCCGTCGAGGAAGCCGGCCAGGCGGCACAAATTTTGCTCAAGGCCCAGGCCGTGCAATGGGGCCCGATCCAGCACGAGGGAAGCCTGCACGACCGGGCAAGCTATCGCTATTACTGGTGCATCCTGCAGCGCGCCCACGCCGCCGGCGTGGCGCTGCCGCCGTCAGCGGCGCCCTGGTTTGCCGCCGGCGATTCCCCATCACTTATTTCTCAGTAACCGAATCACCGTTCATGAAAAAACAACTGACCGCAATCGCCCTGCTCGGCGCCCTGTTCGCCGCCGCCGGCCTGCCCGCCGCCCAGGCGCAAACTGCATCGGCACAAACCGCCGCCAAGAAGAAGGCCGTCAAGAAGGCGCCGGCCAAGAAAGCGGCTGCCGCAGCGGCGGCAGCGCCCGTCGCCAAGATGCCGTTCTCGTCGGAAGCCGAAGATGACGACAGCGAACCCGAACTGGGCGGCACCCTTTCCGCAGACTTCAACTGCGAACTGGGCAACAAGCTGACCATCTGGAAGAACGCCGACGACGACAAGCATATTGCCCTGCGCTGGAACAAGAGGATTCACCGCCTGACCCGGGTCGACACCACCACCGGCGCCAACCGCTTCGAGAACCGCAAGGTCGGCCTGGTCTGGATCGGCATCCCGGCCAAGGGCCTGCTGCTGGACGCCAAGAAGGGGCAGCAGTTGGCCAATGAATGCAGAAACGCCGAACAGCAGCAAGCGGCTGCAGCTGCCAGCACACCGGCAGTGGCAACGGCAGCGGCAGCGGCGCCGAAGAATTAACAGGAAGCATCAGGAATCAGTGATTCCTGCCGTAACACAGAATCAGGCAGCCCCCAGCAGTTTGAACATTGCAGCGCAAACCGGATTCGACTAGCTAATATCACTAATTGAATTGTCATCTAAGGAGAAGAGGCCATGTCCCGCAACACATTGAACACCCTAAAGGAATTCAAGATTTCCGGTTCCAAGAAAGGCAAGTTCTACTCGCTGCCAGCGCTGGAAAAATCGCTGGGCGTGAAGATCTCCCGCCTGCCGCTTTCCATCCGCATCGTGCTGGAGTCGGTCCTGCGTAACGTCGATGGCCAGAAGGTCACCGAACAGCACGTCAAGGAACTGGCCAATTGGGGCGCCAAGGCCGCGCGCGTGGATGAAATCCCGTTCGTGGTCGCCCGCGTGGTGCTGCAGGACTTCACCGGCGTGCCCCTGCTGGCCGACCTGGCCGCGATGCGCAACGTCGCCAGCAAGCTGGGCAAGAACCCCAAGAACATCGAGCCGCTGGTGCCGGTCGACCTGGTGGTCGACCACTCGGTGCAGATCGACCACTTCCGCGAGAAGAAGGCGCTGGACCTGAACATGAAACTGGAATTCCAGCGCAACAACGAGCGCTACCAGTTCATGAAGTGGGGCATGCAGGCATTCGACACCTTCGGCGTGGTGCCCCCGGGCTTCGGCATCGTGCACCAGGTCAACCTGGAATACCTGGCGCGCGGCGTGCACAACAAGACCGGCGTGTACTACCCCGACACCCTGGTGGGCACCGACAGCCACACCACCATGATCAACGGCATCGGCGTGGTCGGCTGGGGCGTGGGCGGCATCGAGGCGGAAGCCGGCATGCTGGGCCAGCCGGTCTACTTCCTGACCCCGGACGTGGTCGGCGTGAACCTGACCGGCGCGCTGCGCGAAGGCGTCACCGCCACCGACCTGGTGCTGACCATCACCGAACTGCTGCGCAAGACCAAGGTCGTGGGCAAGTTCGTCGAATTCTTCGGCGAAGGCACCGAGTCGCTGTCGCTGACCGACCGCGCCACCATCGCCAACATGGCCCCGGAATACGGCGCCACCATGGGCTTCTTCCCGGTCGACGACGCCACCATCGAGTACTTCAAGGGCACCGGCCGCACCAAGGCCGAGATCGACGCCTTCGAAGCCTACTTCAAGGCGCAGGGCCTGTATGGCGTGCCCAAGGCCGGCCAGATCGATTACACCCAGGAAGTCTCGCTGGACCTGGGCACCGTCGCCCCGTCGCTGGCCGGTCCGAAGCGTCCGCAAGACCGCATCGAAATCGGCAACGTCAAGTCGACCTTCGCCGACCTGTTCACCAAGCCGATCGCCGAAAACGGCTTCAACAAGAAGGCCGCCGACCTGGGCGCGACCTACAAGAACGCCGATGGCGTGGACCTGCACAACGGCGACATACTGATCGCGGCGATCACCTCCTGCACCAACACCTCCAACCCGAGCGTGCTGCTGGCCGCGGGCCTGTTGGCCAAGAAGGCTGTCGAAGCCGGCCTGAAGGTCGCGCCGCACATCAAGACGTCGCTGGCGCCGGGATCACGCGTGGTGACCAAGTACCTGGAAGCAGCAGGCCTGCTGCCCTACCTGGAAAAGCTGGGCTTCGGCGTGACCGCCTACGGTTGCACCACCTGCATCGGCAACGCCGGCGACCTGACTGCGGCCATGAACGAAGCGATCGTCAAGAACGACGTGGTGGCCGCGGCCGTGCTGTCGGGCAACCGCAACTTCGAAGCGCGCATCCACCCGAACATCCGCGCCAACTTCCTGGCATCGCCGCCGCTGGTGGTGGCCTACGCCATCGCCGGCAACGTCAACGTCGACCTGATGACGCAACCGGTCGGCAAGGGTCGTGGCGGCAAGGACATCTTCCTGGGCGACATCTGGCCGACTTCGAAAGAGATCGAAAAGCTGTTGAAGTTCGCGATGAACGCCAAGACCTTCAAGGAAAACTACGCCGATGTGAAGGGCGCGCCGGGCAAGCTGTGGGAAGCCATCAAGGGCGTCGCCAAGGGCGAGGTCTACAACTGGCCGACATCGACCTACATCGCCGAACCGCCGTTCTTCGAAACCTTCACCGAAGAGCCCAAGGCCGCGGCGACCGGCATCACCGGCGCACGCGCCCTGGGCGTGTTCGGCGACTCGATCACCACCGACCACATCTCCCCGGCCGGTTCGATCAAGGACTCCAGCCCGGCCGGCAAGTGGCTGCAGGCCAACGGCGTGCTCAAGGCCGACTTCAACTCCTACGGCTCGCGCCGCGGCAACCACGAAATCATGATGCGCGGCACCTTCGCCAACGTGCGCATCAAGAACCTGATGGTGCCGGGCGTTGAAGGCGGCGTGACGGTCCACCAGCCGAGCGGCGAACAGATGGCGATCTATGACGCGGCCATGAAGTACGTCAGCGACGGCGTGCCGACCATGGTGTTCGGCGGCGAAGAGTACGGCACCGGCTCCTCGCGCGACTGGGCGGCCAAGGGCACCCAGTTGCTGGGCGTGAAGGCGGTGATCACCCGTTCGTTCGAACGTATCCACCGCTCCAACCTGGTCGGCATGGGCGTGCTGCCGCTGCAGTTCATCGGCAACGACAGCGTCCAGACCCTGGGCATCACCGGCGAGGAAACCTTCGACCTGAAGGGTCTCGATGGCGACATCAAGCCGCAACAGGAAGCCACCCTGGTGATCCATCGCAAGAACGGCGAAACCAAGGAAGTCAAACTGCTGCTGCGCATCGATACCCCGATCGAAGTGGACTACTACAAGCATGGCGGCATCCTGCCGTTCGTGCTGCGTCAACTGCTGGCCGCTTAAGCAAGCAGACGTTGCCCATGGCCATGCCGGCCATGCCGCCTGCGAACGGGCGACATGGCCAAACAAAAACGCCGGACTTGTCCGGCGTTTTTATTGCTCTCGCGCATGAGAGCTTGCCAAACCGGCTGCAGCGACGCCAAGGCCGGAATTCAGGCCCAAATCATCTACAATACAAAGTTTCCCCTATCCCCTAGAAACACACCCATGCGTCGTCCCGCCAAACGTTCTTCCTCCAAGCTTTCTTCCGACAGCCAGCACCTGGTGACCTTCGCGCAAGCCATCGCGCAAGCCTCCAGCCGGCTTGAGGAAAAGGCCTGGCTCAAACCGCTGGACGCCCTGCTGCACAAGCTCTTGCGTACCGGCCACCAGACGCTGATCGACGCCGCCCTGGACCATCTCTTCAAGGCCGACCTGGATGCCTACGACGTGCTGATCGAAGCCGTCGAAGCCGGCAGCGAGTCGACCGCCATTGAATTCGAAGGGAAAGAATACGACGTGCAACTGCTGGTGCTGCCGGTGCTGGCCTGGACGCGCTTTTCGATCGCCTCCGGCGCCATCGCCGCCGACATGCAAAATGCGCTGGCCGCCCACCTGCACGCCCATGTGCTGGCCAACGATGCCAAACTGGCGCTGGCGCCCACGCTATTTGCGATCGAGCAGCTGCCGCGCTTTCACAGCGAAGTCTTCGCCCTCACCCAGCAGCTCGGCCAATCTGCGCTCAAGCACGCGCCGGTGCAGTTGCGCGGCGAGCAGCAGCCTTCCGCCGCCTTCCTGGCCGATACCCGCTACGTCATCGCCGCCGTCGCCGTACCGGCCGGCACCGCCCTGTTCCATTGGCAGGAAAGCGAGCAGCAAAGCCATTTCTCGGCCGGAAAGAGCGCCGCCATCGACGCCTGGAAGCAGCAAGTCACGCCCCTGCTTACCCGCATGCTGCCCGGCTGCAACGTCGAACTGCTGCTGCCGCAAGCCTATTACTTCGGCTGCCGCGAGGCCGACAAGCGTATCCGCCCGGCCTCGATCCGTGCCGCGGACTACTTCCTGACCCAGACCCTGGATATTTCCTCGGTCGAGCTGCATGCCAGCATTGGCGGCTTTTCCGAAGACATCAACGGCCAGGTCGACGAATACCGCATCGGCTTTGCCATCGGCGGCGACCCGACCGTGGTCTACGGCACCGTATGGCCATTGTATGAACAGGAAAGCGGCGAAGACATGGCGCTGCTGATGCCGGCCGGCGTCGCCTTGCCGGAGTCGCCGGGCCCCAGCCCGTTGCAGGAGATCCTGACCGTGCTGCGCGAATGCGGCATCGTCCACATCAAGCACCATACGGAACGCTTCACGATGGAATTCTGCGATGACTGCGGCGCCCCGCTGTTCCCGGACCGCGAAGGGGAATTGGTGCATGCCGAGATGCCGGAAGACACGCCGCCGGCGGCCGAGCATTTCCACTGATCGCGCCGGCGGCAAACCCCGCCCATCCGGATTGCCCGATTGGCAATAAAAAAAGCATCTGCCGCATGACGGCAGATGCTTTTTTCTTTTCTCTATCGGGCTTTGTCGCCCGCTTTTCCCGAATGACCGCGACGCGCCATCCGGCCTTGGTCTCCTCCGGCTCCGGAGAACTGCGGCCGGGCTCGTTAAGCCGCCAGCTTTTCAATCAGCCCCATTTCGGTGCTCGACATCAGCTTGTCGATATCGACCAGGATCAGCATGCGCTGCTCCAGCGTGCCCAGGCCGATCAGGTAATCGGAGTCGAAGGTGGTGCCCATTTCCGGCGCCGGCTTGATCTGCTCCTGGGTCAGGGTGATCACGTCAGACACGCTGTCGACCACCATGCCGACCACACGGCCGGAAATATTGAGAATGATCACGACCGTGAACTGGTCGTAAGTCGGCTCGCCCAGCTGGAACTTGATGCGCATGTCGACGATGGGCACGATGATGCCGCGCAGGTTGACCACGCCCTTGATGAAATCGGGCGAATTGGCAATGCGGGTCACCGCCTCGTAACCGCGAATCTCCTGAACCTTCAGAATATCGATGCCGTATTCTTCCTTGCCCAAGGTAAAGGCAAGAAACTCATTTCCATTGCTGTCGGTTTTTTCGCCGAAGCCGGAAAGATTCTTGGATGCAGTGTCAGACATGTTGAGGCCCTTTAAAAATCAGGAAAACACAGATTCGTCATTCAATTGGCGGCTGGATCGCAGCAAGGCTGCCACATCGACAATCAGGGCGACGCCGCCGTCACCCAGAATGGTAGCACCGGAAATGCCCGCTACCTTTCGATAATTCGATTCAAGATTTTTTACGACAATTTGTTGCTGTCCGATCAAGTCGTCCACAAACAGCGCCGCTTTCCGGCCATCGGACTCCAGGATCACCACCAGCCCTTGCGACGGGTCGGTGAACGAAGGCTCGATGTTGAAAAGCTGATAAAGCGGTATCAACGGCAGGTATTCGCCGCGCACGCGCAGCACTTTTCCTTGTCCGCTGATTTCCTTGATATCTTGCGCTATCGGCTGCAAAGATTCAACCACATACCCCAACGGCAAGATGTAAACTTCCGCGCCGATGCGAATCGACATGCCGTCCAGGATCGCCAGCGTCAACGGCAGCGAGATCGAGATGGTGGTGCCGAAGCCCTTGCTGGAACGGATATCCACCGCGCCGCCCATGGCCAGGATGTTGCGCTTGACCACGTCCATGCCGACCCCGCGGCCGGACACGTCGGTCACCTGCTCGGCGGTCGAGAAGCCCGGTTCGAAGATCAGTTGCCAGACGTCGGCGTCGCTGATGTTGTCCGATACCGGCATGCCCTGCGACTTGGCCTTGGCCAGGATCTTGTCGCGGTTCAGGCCGCCGCCGTCGTCGGAGACCTCGATAATGATGTTGCCGCCCTGGTGCTCGGCCGACAGGGACAGCGTGCCGGCGTCGCTCTTGCCGGCCGCGCGGCGCGCGTCGGGCAGTTCGATGCCGTGGTCGATGCTGTTGCGCACCAGGTGGGTCAGCGGATCGACGATGCGCTCGATCAAGCCCTTGTCCAGTTCGGTCGCGGCGCCGTGGGTGACGAACTCGACCCGCTTGCCCAACTTGGCCGCCAGGTCGCGCACCATGCGCGGGAAGCGCGAAAACACATAGTCCATCGGCATCATGCGGATCGACATCACCGATTCCTGCAGGTCGCGCGTGTTGCGACTCAACTGGCTGACGCTGTTGAGCAGATGCTCATGCGTCATCGGGTCGAGCTTGCCGACGCGCTGTTCGATCATGGCCTGGGTGATCACCAGCTCGCCGACCAGGTTGATGAGCTGGTCGACTTTTTCCACGCTGACGCGGATCGACGATGACTCATGGCCTGCCGCCGCGC
Source organism: Herbaspirillum sp. GW821-FHT09A12 (assembly GCF_059418325.1). NCBI lineage: Bacteria > Pseudomonadati > Pseudomonadota > Betaproteobacteria > Burkholderiales > Oxalobacteraceae > Herbaspirillum > Herbaspirillum sp. GW821-FHT09A12. The sequence continues at coordinate 110,478 of NZ_JBWKPR010000008.1, read as the reverse complement.
CGCCGGCCTTGGCGGCCTTTTTCTCGTGCGCGGCACTCTCGGTGATCGACAACGGCGCTTCGTCCGGATGGTGATGCAAATCCGGCTCCGGCTCGGCCTTCCTGGCGGTAAGATCCAATGGCACGAAGGGCGGGAAGAAGCCGTAGCCCTGCGTACGCTCCCGGTCTTCGATGGCGGTATGGTTGTCGAGGAAGCCGTAGCCCCGAATGCGCTCCCGGTCTTCCTGGGTCGTGAAGTTATCGAAGAAACCGTAGCCCTGTTCCTCTTCCCTGGCGCTGGCCGGGGCCGGCCCAAGCGCCTGTGAAATCTTCAGGTCCGCAACGTTGACGATGAAGGCGCAGATGGCCACCACGTCATCGATGGGTTCGGCGGTGTCCAGGATGAAGATCCAGCGCCCTTGCGGCGACTTCGATTTCTCGATCTTGCCCAGCATCGCCAGTTCGTCGGCCAATGCTTCGGCATCCTTGTCGACGATGGCCGGCATCTCGATGCGATAGCGGCACACGCCGCCCGCCCCGCTCGCTGCGCCGGACGCCGCGCCGGCCGGCGCGGAACTCTTGCCCTGCGACAGCGCCTCGAGCAGCATGCGCACGTCGCCGGCCGCATCCAGGTCGACCTCGGCGCCGTGCTTGTGGCCGTCCAGCATGGACTTGAGCACGTCCTTGGCGGCCAGGAAGGCATCCACATGCTCGCCGGTCAGGGCCATCTGGCCCTGGCGGATACGGTCCAGGAGCGACTCCAATACGTGCGTGACCTCGGCGATATCGGTCAAGCCAAAGGTCGACGAACCGCCTTTAATGGAATGGGCGGCACGGAAAATCGCGTTCAGATCTTCCGGATCCGGCGACGCGACATTGACGGCCAACAAAAGCTTTTCCATTTCGGCGAGACCTTCTTCGGCCTCGTCGAAAAACACCTGGAAAAACTGGCTCATATCAATGCTCATGCCTGGGCTCCGTCACGAATGCGGTACGTGTTGTTCTTATTCTGAAAATTCAGCCGATCACTTTCTTGACGACCTCGGTCAAGCGCTGCGGGTCGAACGGCTTGACCAGCCAGCCATTGGCGCCGGCGGCCTTGCCCTTGGACTTCATCTCATCGCTGAACTCGGTGGTCAGCATCAGGATGGGGATGCGCTGGTAGCTGGTCAGTTCGCGCAAGGAACGAATCAGCGTCAGGCCATCCATGCGCGGCATGTTCTGGTCGGTCAGCACCAGGTCAAAGGTCTGCGCCTTGGCCTTTTCCAGCGCATCCACGCCATCGACCGCCTCGGTGACGCTGTAACCCGCAGCCTTCAGACTGAATACCACCATCTGGCGCAGAGATCCGGAATCGTCTACTGCGAGAATCGTTTTGGACATTGTTACTCCCTGTTTCTTCAATTACGGACATCAATCGCGATATCGGATTATGCCGCACCATTGCCACCAACCGCACTGCCGCCGGCGCCCCAAGATGACCTAGTTCAACCTTGCCGCACTCCCGCGGCACTCCCGCTGCAAGCCATGCGGACCGGCCCCGGAGGCCGCTAACCCAATACCGCTGCCGGCGTTGCGCTTGCCATCGGCATGTTGCCAGGGCCCCAGCCCCTGTTCATGGTCTTAAAACAACTCGATATCGCCGCTTTCCATTCGGGTCTGCCGCACGGCCTTCCACAGCCCGTGTTCCAGCATGGTCAACCGTTCTTCCATGGAGTTCACGGTATTGGCCAGCAGGTTCTCCAGCTCCTGATCCGTCTGCCCCTGTTCCGGCAAGATCTCGAAACTGTTGGCGCTCAATACGCCCAATGCCTCCCGCAGGCCGATCACGCGCCGCACGATACGCTCCAGCAATTGGCTGGTCATATCCTGGAATTGCAGCCCCGTTACCGCGGCATTCACATGCTGGCTCACCGCATTCTGCGTTTCCTTGAGCTTCTCGATGCTCTCCGCGTTGAGCGTCTCGCCGCCATTCATCAGGCCTTCGAGGATCTGCTGCTGCGCCTGTACCGAACGGTGCAGGTCCATGAAGCTCCCGCCCAGCTTGCCGATGGCTTCGCCCAGCAGAATGTTGGTCTGGACCAGATCCGACTCCACTTCCGTCAATTGGCGGCTGCCTCCGCTGGCTGTGTCGAGCAGCAGGCGTTTCAACTCCTGCAGCATTGTCTGTGTCGGCATTTCCGGCCCTCTTCCCCGTGGTCAGTTAAACATCCCGTCAATTCTTGGCAGGGCCGATCAAGCCTTCCTGTACGTCATCGTCGGTGGAGACGTTGAGCGAACCGCTGTCTTTCTCCACCAGTTCTTCTGCTTTCTTGTTCATCACGATGATACTGATGCGACGGTTGATGGGGTTAAACGGATCTTCCTTGTCCAGCAGCACCGCGGAAGACAGCCCCACCACGCGCAGCACCTTGGATTCATCCATGCCGCCCAGGATCAGTTCGCGCCGCGAAGCATTGGCGCGGTCGGCCGACAGCTCCCAGTTGCTGTATCCCTTCTCGCCGCTGGAATAGGGCGTGGCATCGGTGTGGCCGGACAAGCTGATCTTGTTGGGCACGTCGTTGAGCGTCTTGCCGATCTCGTGCAGGATCTCCCTGGTGTAAGGCTGCAACTGGGCGCTGGCCAAAGCAAACATCGGACGGTTCTTTTCGTCAACGATCTGGATGCGCAGGCCTTCGGACGTGATATCGATCAACAGCTGGTTCTTGAACTGCTTCAGGGTCGGATTGGAATCGATCGCCTTTTCGATGCGCTGCTTGAGCTGCTCCAGGCGGACGCGCTCGGCGCGCTCCAGCTCCTGCTGCGCCTCTTTCAAGGTCTGGCGGCGCGTGACGACGTCGTTCTCGCCCTTGCGCAACTGGCCGTCCTGGCGGGTCAGGTCCTTGCCGCCGCCGGGCAAAACGGTATTGGCGTCGCCGCTGCCGGAGCCGCCGGCCATGGCCACCTTGAGCGGGGTCTTGAAGTATTCGGCGATACCGTTGAGATCGCCCTTGGCGGTCGAACCCAGCAGCCACATCAGCAGGAAGAACGCCATCATCGCAGTCACGAAGTCGGCGTATGCGATCTTCCAGGCGCCGCCATGGTGGCCGCCGCCGCCCTTCTTGATCCGTTTTACGATAATGGGACGCAGCCCTTCGTCGGCCATGTCTCTACTCCTGCTGGGTGCTGATGGTTGCTGTCAAAATCGATGGTCGCCGGTTCGGTTCGCCTTACTTGCTGCGGGCCTGCTTCACGTGCTCTTCCAGCTCGAGGAAGGTCGGGCGTTCGGTCGAGAACAGGACCTTGCGGCCGAATTCGATCGAAAGCGCCGGCGCATACCCGTTCAGGCTGGCCAGCAAGGTGACCTTGACGCATTGGTAGATCTTGGTCGATTCATGCAGCTTTTGTTCCAGCAGGCTCGCCAACGGCCCCACGAAACCGTAGGCCAGCAAAATGCCGAGGAAGGTGCCGACCAGCGCGTGCGCAATCAGCATGCCCAGCTCGGAAGGGGGAATACCCACCGATTCCATGGTGTGCACCACCCCCATCACCGCCGCCACGATACCGAAGGCCGGCATGCCGTCGCCCAGCTTGGCGATGCAATGCACCGGGATTTCGCCTTCGTGGTGGTGCGTTTCGATTTCGTTGTCCATCAGGTTTTCGATCTGGAACGCATCCATGTTGCCCGACACCATCAGGCGCAGGTAGTCGGTCATGAATTCGATCAGGTGATGGTCGGCCAGTACGCCCGGGTACTTGCTGAAGATCGGGCTGTTTTCAGGCTCTTCGATGTCGCCTTCGATCGACATCAGGCCTTCCTTGCGCGACTTGGTCAGGATTTCGAACAGCAGCGCCATCAACTCCATGTACAGCGCCTTGGTGTACTTCGACCCTTTCAGGACAGTCGGCAACGCCTTCAGCGTGGCCTTGATGGCCTTGGCGTTGTTGCCGACCAGGAACGCGCCGCCGGCCGCACCGCCGATCATGAGCAGTTCGACCGGTTGAAACAGCGCCCCCAAGTGGCCGCCAGCAAGGGCAAATCCGCCGAAGACGGACGCCATGACCACGACATATCCAATGATGACTAACAAGTGCCTACTCCCGTCCCGGTGGCGTTGAGTGTATTTTCACGTTCGTCAGATTACATGTATTCCATTCAAGCAAATGGGGGAATACATATCCGAAAAACGTCCTTCCTTTTCGATTTACGGCTGAAAACCGGGAAACTTAATACGTTCCGTCTCGCCTTATTTTCAACGCCGACTCACCCTCCGCTTACCGCGCGGCCGACGATATGCGCCATCCATGCAGCGCGGGCCCGCCCCCATCCGGTTGCACCACGATGTCCGGCGGCGCCCCCGGGATATGGAATTCGTAACTGAGCAACAAGGATCCCGGGCGCATTTCCGCCGACGCCTTCTGCCACAGCGCGACCATGGCGGCCGGCGACAGATAGGCGAACACGACGTCGTAGTCGGCAAAATCGAGCAGCAGGTAGTCGCCCCTGACAAAACGGCAACGGTTTCCCGCCCATGCGGCGCGCACCCGGCTGACCAGCCACGGCAAAGGGGCGATCTCGATGCCGCTGAACTCGCTGTCCGGCCGCCGCCGCGAGAGATTGAGCACGGCGCCGCCCAGGCCGCTGCCGATATCCATGAAGCGGATCGGGCGTCCGGCCGGCAGCAGCTCGGCCACCGCATTCCACGCAGGAAGGCCGGAGGGATAGAACGGCACCTGGCTGCGAAAGGTCGACCAGAACAACACCAGCATGAACAGGAAGATGGCCAGGAACAGCCAGGAAGGAAGATGCAGGTGCGCCACGCCCTGCGCGGCCGCGGGAAACACCAGCAGGATGAACCACCACCAGGCCGCCATGCGCCGCAGCCGCGCCAGCAATGCGGCAATCAGGCCATGCAGCAGCGATGTCTGGACAGGGGAAAACGGGGCCAGGCCGAGGCGCTGGGCCAGCACGTCCAGCACATTGGCGCCGACCAGGCCAATGCAAAAGAGGAACAGCGCTTGGACAGCCGGAGCCTGCAGCAAAGGCTTGCGACGAACTTCGGGATCATTCCGGTCTGCTGGCATCTATGCGAACGGCCTCATCCGGGGTACGCGTACTGCCGTTTGCCAGGTTTGCCAGATAAGGCAAGCACTCAGGCCACAGCTGCCAGCGGCGCCGATGCCGCAACCGGCAACAGCACCGGCTCGATCAGCGCAATCACGGCGTCCTTGGCCTTCTTGGTCTTGCCGGCGCGCGAAGGCATGTGGCATAGACCGCACAGGTAATCCTGGTGCAGATCCAGGCGATGCACCACGAAATGGCCGCTGCACTTGCAGCAGGGAGTGGTCATCAGCATCTTGCTTTCGAAAAAGCGCACCAGCGTCCAGGCGCGGGTCAGCGACAGCACCGGCTCGCCCGAATCGGTTTGGCCGACCTGCTCCAGATAGAGCTTGTAGGCCTTCATGACCGCCTCGATACCCGCAATGCGCGCATGCTCAACCAGGTATTTATGGATGTTGATGAAGAGGGAGGAATGGATATTGGGCTGCCAGGTAATGAACCAGTCGGTGGAAAACGGCAGCATGCCCTTGGGCGGCGAAACGCCTTTCAGTTCCTTGTACAGCTTCAGCAAGCGCTCGCGCGAGAGTGAAGTTTCGGACTCCAGCAACTGGAGCCTTGCCCCCAGATTGATCAGCTCTATGGCCAACTGAATTTCCTGCGCCTCCGTGACAACGCTTTTCTTAGCCATGCTACCCCCCGATGATTTCGTATCGACTCTGCCTTGCCATCCGCCTGTAAGCAAGACATCAGACTGCAAACTTCCAAGACCAACTTATGTCCTGCTCAACGTCTTCCCCTCCGGTGCGTTGACTGCATGCAGCCGCACCGGCTCTTCTTGTCTTGTTGTTTTACGAAATTTGTTCGCTGGGCTGACAAGCCATCAGAATGGCCGCATGCGACTGGGCCAGGCTTTTATCCTTGTTGTAGTTCGTCAGCATGCCGAGAATGGCGCTGTCGTCGAAACGAAAACGCGTCAGCATCATGTTTGTGGCGGCCAACTTCATGATCTGGGCATTGCTCAAGCCTTCGATCAGATCGGCGATTTCCGCGCTGATGCCGAGCCGGAAAATCGCCGTCGGCTTATCGGAACGAACCATCTGCTGTGCCAACATGAGATAGCTCAGGTTGGCGTCGCGAATCTCCGCCATCATGTCGTTAGTATTCATTTGAACCCCCGCCTCAAAAGGAAACCGCTTACAGTCAGTTACATTTACTTGACTGCAAGCCAATTCTGAGGGGGGGGAGAAAGGCGGGAAATTAGACTTGGTCGGTATTTTTCGTCAGATACGACCCAGTGTGATTTGTAGGAATTTGTCCTACAAATTCTTATTTTTGTTTCAAATAAATTAATTAAAAGCTATTTGAAGACAGCTGCCAGAAGACTTTCGGAGATGTTTTACATTTTTCAACAGAAAAAATTTCCGCAGTGAAACCTCTCAAAAAAATTACCATTTGGACAATAAAACCAGATGTAAATTATTTGCGTGCGGGGCGCTTATGTTGCTTGGCAACGACTAGCTCATCAACAGAGCGAACATCTCCTTGCTGCCAGCAATGTAGTTTTGTTCCATAACGCAGAGGACAAAACTTGCATATCTTTACAAGACATTACATCGTTTGCGCAACATGGCAGTACAGGAACAATTATAAAACGTTCGTGCTGCGAATAAAGGGATGAAAAGGGGCAACATTTCCTTCATTTCCATGACAAGCGAGAAAATAGCCGGGAATACCGTCTTTATCTGGATCTCATCACAGAATAAGTTCTAGATACCGTACGGGCAGCTACATCCGGGCAAGCGCCTGTTCGATATCGCCGATGAGGTCTTCCGGCGATTCCAGTCCGATGCTGAAACGAACCAATTGGCCTTCCCGCGTCCACTGGCTGCGCATGCTTCGCATCCGGTAAGGCACGCACAAGCTGTGCGCCCCGCCCCAGCTATAACCGATCTTGAACAGGCGCAGGCTATCGACAAAGCGGTCGGTCTGCTCTTCGCCAAAGCGCGGATCGAAGATCACCGAAAAAAGGCCGCCCGCGCCGGTGAAATCGCGCTTCCAGAATGCGTGCCCCGGACAATCCTCGAAGGCGGGATGTAGTACCGCGGCAATCTCCGGCCGTTGCTTGAGCCAAGCGGCGACCTTGCGCGCGCCCGCGTCATGCGCCTCGAACCGCAAACGCATCGATGACAGGCTGCGCAACACCAGGTAGACGTCGTCCATGCCCACGCCGAAGCCGAGGCGCATGTGCGCCAGCTCCAGCTTCTCATTGAGCGCCTGGTCGCGCACGATGACCGCGCCCATCAGGACATCGGAACCGCCGGACTGGTATTTGGTGAGGGCTTGCATGACGATGTCGACGCCATGCTCGAAGGCCTTGAACGCCAGGCCCGCCGCCCAGGTATTGTCGATTGCCACCAGCACGCCCTTTTCATGGGCGGCGCGGCAAATGGCCGGGATGTCCGGCACTTCCATCGAGACCGAACCGGGCGCCTCGGTCCACACCAGGCGCGTATTGGGTTCAATCAGGTCGGCGATGCCGGCGCCGATCATCGGATCGTAGAAGCGCGCCGTGATGTTGAAGTCGCGCTGCAGCCATTGCCCGAGATCCTTGCCGGGCCCATAGGCATTGTCCGGCAGCAGCACATCGTCGCCGCTTTTCAGCAAAGCGAAATTGATCATCGCGATCGCCGCCAGGCCGCTGGGGGTGACGCGGCAATACTTGCCGCCTTCTATCTCCGCCAAGCGGGCCTCCAGCACGAAGCTGGTCGGGGTGCCATGCAAGCCATAGGTATAGCCGAGCTTTTCGCGCCAGTCGCGCGAGCGCATGGCCGCGACATTAGGAAACAGCACGGTGGAAGCATGGTGAATGCCGACCGGGAAAGCCTCGAAGCCATCCGGGGCACGATAGCTGCTGTGGATCAGGGAAGTTTGCGGGGTATTCTTTTGTTCTGACACGAATCGGCCTCTGGCGACGAAATGGCGGCACCGATGCAGGGCTGCCTCAGGAAAATCTCACTATACGCGCACGGCAAGTCCCGCGCAGCGCTCCATGGGGAGAATGGGGAGGCTACCGGAGAGGTGATGGCCCCGGGCGCGCATCTGCGCGATGCACCGCAGGTTCAGGGAAGCTGCAGCGAAAACGGCTTGGTAACGGAACCGTCGGCGTTGGACCAGGTGCCGCTGATGGCATTGCCCTGGCGATGCCCTTCCCATTGGCCGGACACATCCTTGCCGTTGACCGATTCTTCCATCACCAGGTCGTCGCCCTCCACTTCGCCTGCGACCAGGATCTCCGGCGAACCGCCGAAAAAGAAGTAACGGCCTTCCAGCCCATCCTCGTTTGTCTTCGGTTGCAGCGACAACTGGATCTGGCGGCCATCGATGTCGCCGCGCAAAACGACGGCATGCTCCATCAGGCTTTGCTGCAGCGGTACGGCCAATGCGGCGGCGTCACCGGCCGCAGCAGGCACGCCAGTCAAACCGGACAGCAACACCGCCGCGCAGGTCAGGCTGCGCCATCCCGCAAACGACGCCATCACTCAGCCGCGCCCCAAAGATCGTGAGCATCGGCGGCGGTAATGCGCACATCGACGAACTGGCCCACGGCCAACTTGCGGTGCGGCTCGAACGGCGGCTTCACATAGATCACGCCGTCGATTTCCGGCGCATCCGAATAGGTGCGGCCAACGCCGCCGTTGCGGTCGACTTCATCGATCAACACGCGCAGCGTCTTGCCAACCTTGGCCTGCAGGCGCTTCCTGGAGATCTCTTCCTGCAACTGCATGACGCGGGCGCGACGCTCCTCGCGCAGCTCTTCCGGCACCGGATTGTCGAGCGCATTGGCGGTCGCGCCTTCCACCGGCGAATAGGCAAAGCAGCCCAGGCGGTCGATCTCGGCCTCCTTGAGGAAATCCATCAGGTATTCGAATTCAGCCTCGGTCTCGCCCGGGAAACCGGCAATGAACGTGGAGCGGATCGTGATGTCCGGGCACATCGCACGCCAGGCCTGGATGCGCTCGATGTTCTTCTCGCCATTGGCCGGACGCTTCATGCGCTTGAGGACGTCCGGGTGCGCATGCTGCAGCGGTACGTCCAGGTACGGCAGGATCTTGCCCTCGGCCATCAGCGGGATGATCTGGTCGACATGCGGATACGGATAAACGTAATGCAGGCGCACCCAGGCGCCGTACTGCGCCGCCAGCTCGCCCAGCGCGCCCACCAGTTGCGTCATATGGGTCTTGATCGGCTTGCCGTTCCAGAACCCGGTGCGAAACTTGACGTCCACGCCGTAGGCGCTGGTGTCCTGCGAAATCACCAGCAATTCCTTGACCCCGGCCTTGAACAGGTTTTCCGCCTCCAGCATGACATCGGCAATCGGACGCGACACCAGATCGCCGCGCATGGACGGGATGATGCAAAAGCTGCAGCGGTGGTTGCAGCCTTCGGAAATCTTCAGGTAGGCGAAATGCTTGGGGGTGAGCTTGACGCCCTGCGGCGGCACCAGGTCGATGAAGGGCGCATGCGGCTTGGGCAAATGCTTGTGCACCGCCTGCATGACTTCGCCGACCGCGTGCGGGCCGGTCACTTCCAGCACCTTGGGATGGATCTTCTGGATGATGTCGTCGCCGTCGGCATCTTTCTTCGCGCCCAGGCAACCGGTGACGATCACCTTGCCGTTTTCATTGAGCGCCTCGCCGATGGCGTCCAGCGACTCCTGCACCGCGGCGTCGATGAAACCGCAGGTATTGACGATCACCAGATCGGCGCCGTCGTAGGACTTGGCGGTGTCGTAACCTTCGGCGCGCAACTGGGTCAGGATCTGCTCGGAATCGACCAGCGCCTTGGGGCAACCGAGGGAGACGAAACCGACCTTGGGCTGCGCCGGGGGATGGGAAGAGGATGGGTTGGACATGATGGACTGGCTGGAGAAACTGGCTGGAAGGAAAAACGGGAAAGGCTTTTAAAAATGCGTTTAAAATCAGGGCCGTATTGTACCTTGTCCGCCGCGCCCCACCCTCTTCTGCGCTTTTTTCGCGCAGATTCCCCTCGAAACCGCCACAACGCTTGCCACACACTTGCCAAAATGCAAACGGCCCGATGGGCCGTTTGGGAAGTCGAACCATGGCGCTTTTCAGGCCGCCGCCGGCAAGCCCGGCAAACGCGGCGCTTCGCCTTACTTCTTCTGGTCCGGCGGATTGCCGAACGGGAAAGTGCCGAACATGTTCTTGGTCTGGCTCTGCATCTGCTCCTGCATCTGGATGAACAGGTTCTTGCTCTGCTCGATATAGTTGCTCATCATGCCCTGCATCATCGGCCCCTGCACATTCATGAACTGGGTCCACATCTCGGGGCTGAACGGCTTGCCTTCGTAGAAACCCTTGGAGTTCTCGGCCAGCTTGTTCTGGATGTCGATGAAGGTCTGGATGTTCTTTTCCAGGTAGGAGCCCATCATGCCCTGCATCGCATGGCCGTAGTAGCGGATGATCTGCGACAGTGCGCCGCTGGAGAACATCGGCGCGCCGTGCGACTCTTCTTCCAGGATGATCTGCAACAAAATGCTGCGGGTCAGGTCGTCGCCGTTCTTGGCATCGACCACGGTGAATTCCTCATTGTCCAGCACCAACTGCTTGACGTCGGTCAAGGTGATGTAGGAACTGGTCTGGGTATCGTAAAGACGGCGGTTGGGATACTTCTTGATCAAGCGATCGGCCGATTTTTTTGCAGTAGTCATCTGAAGTCCAGTCTCTCTTGTCAGCCGCTGTTGCGGCTATTGTTTGCAGCGATTGCGGGCCGCTTCAGTTACCTCCCAGCCCGCAGACGTCTGGGACATTCTTATCTGTCCTCTCTCTTACTCTTTCTTCTTTTGTCCTGCTCGTTCGAACACCATACAACCCATGGTTTTGCAGGGCAGCATGCCTGAACATTATAGGGGGGAAAGAGTGCGAATGGGCAAACCAATATTGCATTGCGGAGAATAAGCCCTCGCAACAATGCCGCGGTCGGCGCAAGCGGCGCCGGCCGCGGCAAATGGCATCAGCCCATATAGAGGCCGCCATTGAGCGAGAAGTCGGAACCGGTAGCGTAGCCGCCTTCGTCCGAAGCGATCCAGGCAACGATGGAGGCAATTTCCTCCGGCTCGCCCAGGCGCTTGACCGGGATGCCGGAGACGATCTTCTCCAGCACTTCCGGACGGATCGAACGCACCATATCGGTACCGACATAACCCGGCGAGACGGTATTGACGGTCACGCCCTTGGTCGCCACCTCCTGCGCCAGCGCCATGGTGAAGCCATGGATGCCCGCCTTGGCGGTGGAATAGTTGGTCTGGCCGAACTGGCCCTTCTGGCCGTTCACGGATGAAATGTTGACGATGCGTCCGAAGCCGCGCTCGACCATGCCGTCGATGACCTGCTTGGTGACGTTGAAGAGCGAATTCAGGTTGGTATTGATGACGGCGTCCCAGTCGTCCTTGCTCATCTTGCGGAACTGGCCGTCGCGGGTGATGCCGGCATTGTTGACCAGCACGTCGACTTCGCCGATCTCGGCCCGGACCTTCTCGAACGCCACCTTGGTCGAATCCCAATCGGAGACGTTGCCTTCGGACGCATGGATATCGTAGCCTTGCTCGCGCATGGTCGCCAGCCATTTGTCCTTGCGCGAGGAATTCGGACCGCAACCCGCCACGACGGTATATCCGTCCTTGCAAAGGCGTGTGCAGATGGCGGTTCCGATACCGCCCATGCCGCCGGTCACATATGCGATACGCTTGTTCATTGTGCTGCCTCCTAGTGTGGATTGATTATCGGGGACATCAACATCTCCCCTCTCTCGCGTCTGCTCTGCGTCCGCGTTTTCCTGAGCGCCGATTGCCTTCGGCCACCCTGAATCCCAACCTCATCCGACGCATCGCTGCATGATGCAGGCCTGTCGCCCGGCCGCGCGGCCCTCGATGCATTTTCCATGCCGGCCTCCCCGTAGCGGCCGCGCGGGCAAGCCCTGAATTCCAGTTTCCCCCGCAAACTCAGATGATCTGGTCGGCCTTGACCTTCACGTAGCGCCCGGGAGCCGGCTCGATTCTCTTATGCTTTGCCGAACCCGCAGCCTTGGGCGCGGCCACCTTGCGCCCCGCATGCTTGCCCAGGAAGGCCACCCATTCGCTCCACCAGCTGCCGGGATGCTCCTTGGCCTTGGCGAACCAGGCATCGGGATCGGCTTCCAGCTTGTCGTTGGTCCAGTAATTGCGCTTGTTCTTGGACGCCGGATTGATCACGCCGGCGATATGGCCGGATGCGCCCAGCACGAAACGGTTATTGGCGCGCCTGGATGCATTGAGCAGCGCCACCGACGCATACGCCGATTTCCACGGCACGATATGGTCCTCGCGCGAGGCGTAAATGAACGCCGGCGCGGTGATCTTGCGCAGGTCGATCTTCTCGCCGGCAACCGTCAGCCGCCCCGGATCCTTGAGGGCATTCTCCAGATACATGTGGCGCAGGTAGTAGCAGAACATCGGCCCCGGCAGGTTGGTGCTGTCGGCATTCCAGTACAGGAGGTCGAACGCGGTCGGCGTCTCCCCTTTCAGGTAATTGGATTCGACATAATTCCACAACAGGTCGTTCGGGCGCAGGCTGGAAAATGCACTGGAAAAATCGCGCCCGGCCATCAGGCCGCGCTTGCCGATCATCTGCTCGCGCATGGCCAGTTGCATCTCATCGATATAGACATCGATGGCGCCGGTATCGACGAAATCGAGGAAGGTCGTCAGCAGCGTCAGGCTGGACACCGGATCCTCGCCGCGCGCGGCCAATAGCGCCAACGCGCACGACAAGATAGTGCCGCCGACGCAAAAGCCCAGCGCATTGATCTGCGGCTGCTTGCTCACTTCCTGGACGATATGGATGGCGTTGGCCACGGCGCCGTCGACATACTGCTCCCAGGTGGCGCCATCGATCGAGGCATCGGCATTGCGCCACGAAATCAGGAACACCGTATGCCCCTGCTCGACCGTATAGCGCACCAGCGAATTCTGCGGTTGCAAGTCGAGGATGTAGAACTTGTTGATGCAAGGCGGCACGATCAGCAACGGCACCGCATGCACGGTTTTGGTCAGCGGCGCGTACTGGATCAGCTGGAACAGCTCATTCTCGTAAATCACCGAACCTTCGCTGGCGCCGACATCCTTGCCGACTTCGAAAGCGGTTTCATCCGTCTGCGAGATATGGCCCTTCTGCAAGTCCGCGAGCAATTGTGCAATGCCCTTGGTCAGGCTTTCGCCACCGGTCTCGATAATCTTTTGCTGGGCAACCGGATTGGTCGCCAGGAAATTGGCCGGCGACATCGCATCGATCATTTGCTGCACCGCAAAACGCAGTTTGTGGCGCACCTTGTCGGTGCCCTTGACCGCATCGGCCAAGGCCAGCAGGAAGCGCGAATTGAGCTGGTAGGCCGCAGCCTGAAACGCGAAGTAAGGGCTCTCTTGCCAGGCCGGCGCGCAAAGGCGGCGGTCAGTGATGGCCGGCGTCTTGGCCGACACCGCCGATTGCCAGAGTTCGGAAAACTGCTGCGCGTAATCCTGCTGCAGGCGGAGCATGTCGGCCGCATCCAGCGAAGCGCCCAACTCGCCCAACTGCTTCATCAGCGAAGACGGGTCGAACTGCCCGGCACTGGCCGCCGCCCCGGAGGGAAAACCCATATTGGGAAAAGACGGCAACGCAGGCTGGAGTTGCTGGAAATGCTGGAAATGCTGGAATTGCGATTGAAATTGAGATGGCAGGGAAGCCCAGAATTTCGGATCGGACATCTGCGCCAGCCATGCGGATACATCAGGAGAGAGTTGCTGCGGATTCTGCTTGTTCATGCTCGGATCTGCAATTTTCGCGTATCTTGACGGTTTATCCCGAAGCTCCAGTCACCATGTATATCGTTGCTATCGCATGGCTCTACGTCGTCTTCATGATGTCGATCACCGAACTGAATGCGGTCGCCGGAGTGACCACCTTCCTGCTGTACGGCGTATTTCCCTTGACCATTGTTTTATACCTGATGGGTACGCCGCAACGCAAGCGGAATCGACAAAAGAGAGAGAAAATGAAAGCTGCGCGCAAGGAAGACTCGGCAAATGACGAGCATGCCGAATGCGCGCAGAAAAACCCGGAAGACGGCGCCAATCATCCGGGCCGATAAAGCCGGCTTGGCGCCCCTATCGCACGACAATGCCGCGGCAACCTCAGCGGCGCCGCGCACGCAACACGGCAACCTGCCGGTAGTGCCCGCGCAGGGCGGCCAGCATATCGCGCAGCACCGCACTCCCGCGCCAGGGCGGCGACACGTAGGCCATCCGCAACTGCACGCCGCCGCCACATAAGCGGCAGTCAAGCATGCCGATCATCCGGCCGCCAAGGTAAGCATAGACATGCACCTCGTCTTGCGGATGCATGCGCGGCCCTTCGATCTTCCAGTTGCAAGAAATTCCGCAAGTCGCCATCGCCGTTCACTCCGCCACGTGCGAGGCCAGATGCAGGCCCAGCAGCAGCAGGCCGGCGAAGAAACAGCGCCGGAAGGTCTGCGCCTTCACCTTGCCGCGCACCCAGGTGCCGATGCCCATGCCCAGCAGCGCCGGCAGCAACACCACCGCCGAGGCTCCGGCTACGCTGCCGCCGAAGGCTCCGCCCTGCCCCAGATTGATCGCCAGCGCGACAGTGGAGACCGTGAACGACAAACCCAGCGCCTGGATCAATTGGTCGCGCTCCAGGTTGAGCGCCTGCAAGTACGGCACGGCCGGGATCACGAACACGCCGGTCGCCGCAGTGATCAAACCGGTCGCCAGGCCGATGACCGGCGACCACCATTTCTCCGCGCCCGCCGACACCGACCACTTGAACGACGCCAGGCCCGCTATCGCATACAGCGCCAGCGCCACGCCCAGCGCGACAATGGCGCGCCGGCCGCCGTCGGCGCCCATGAAGCCGCTGCCGGCCAAGGTGCCGAGCATGATCCCGGCCAGCATGGCCCACAGCCGCCGGGCCAGCGCCATGAAGGCGCCGCCGGCCAGCAGTTGCCAGACATTGGTTACCATCGAAGGCACAATCAGCAGCGCCGCGGCCTGCACCGGCGGCATCGCAAGGCTCAGCAGCCCGACCGCGACGGTCGGCAGCCCCAGGCCGATCACGCCCTTGACGAAGCCGGCCAGCAAAAACACGCCGAGGCAAGCCGCCAGTACAGTGGCGTTCATACCCATGAAGGAAAGCAGCGATTGCATGATGTGGGCTCGGAAGATGGCGGCAAAAAAGTCAGGTTACGAGCAGTCTGCCAGCCCTCGCGCCATCTGGAAATGTGGAATACACTTAGCCAGCCTTCGTCATGGACGAAGGCAGACCAACGCCACCTGCTGCCGATGAGCAACCGATTCGACCTTTCCGACCTGCGCCTTTTCCTGCATATCGTGGAAAGCGGCAGCATCACCGCCGGCGCGACCCGTGCGCACATGGCGCTGGCCTCGGCCAGCGCGCGCATCCGCAACATGGAGGACGCGCTCGGCGCCGCCCTCCTGGAACGCGGGCGGCGCGGTGTCCAGACGACCGACGCCGGCCGCGCGCTGGCGCACCATGCACGCATGATGACCCGGCAAATGGAACAGTTGCGCGACGAACTGGGCCAGTACGCGCAAGGCTTGAAAGGCCATATCCGGCTGCTGTGCAATACCTCGGCCATGACCGAATTCCTGCCGGAAGTCCTGGCCTCTTTCCTGGCGCGCCATCCGCGCACCGATATCGAACTGGAAGAAAAGCTGAGTTATGAAGTGGTGCAAGCCGTGGTGGACGGCGTGGCCGACGTGGGCATCATCGCCGACTCGACCGACAGCGGCCCTTTGCACACCTTCCCCTTCCGCCAGGATCACCTGGTCGCCGTGCTGGCCAGAAGGCATCCGCTGGCCAGGCGCAAATCGCTGGCCTTCGGCGAACTGCTGGGCGAGGATTTCGTCGGTCTGTCCGGCGACAGCGCCTTGCAGCAACATCTCGCCGGCCATGCCACGCGCGCCGGCAAACGCCTGCAATACCGGGTGCGGTTACGCAGCTTCGACGGCATCTGCCGCATGGTCGAGCAACAGGTCGGGGTGGCGGTCATCCCTGAAACCGCGGCCTACGCCTGCGCCGCCCACATGGATATCCGCGCCCTGCCCCTGGCCGATGCCTGGGCCAGGCGGCAATTGCTGATCTGCGTGCGCGGCCTTGACGGCCTGCCCGGCCATACGCGCGAATTGATCCAGGCCCTGCAGGCGCATTCGCATCGGCCGCCCAAGGGGCCGCCCCCATCTTCTTCAAGCGACAACGGCAAGCGCAAATAAAAATGGCAGCCCTCACAGGCTGCCATTTTCCAAGCGGGGATCCGGTCGGCTATTTCGACTATTTAAGCCAGATCAGCGAAGCCATGCGGCCGGTAGTCTTGTCGCGCCGGTAAGAATAAAAACGGGCATCGCTGACCGTACACAGCCCGCCTCCGGCAATATCGGCCACCCCGGCTGCATGCAAGCGCAAGCGCGCCAGATGGTAGATGTCGGCCAGATACTTGCCCGGCCGGCCTGCGCAACTGCGAAAGGCGGCATCGGCCGCGGCATCGTGCTGCATGAAGGCCTGGCGCACCTCGGCGCCGACTTCGAACTGCGCCGGCCCAATCGCCGGCCCCAGCCAGGCCATGATGTCTTGTCCGCCGCGCGCGCGCATCGCCGCCACGGTATTTTCCAATACGCCGGCCGCCAGCCCACGCCAGCCGGCATGGGCCGCGCCCACCACCGTCCCGGCGCGGTCGCACAACAGGACCGGCAGGCAATCGGCCGTCATCATCACGCACACGGCGCCGGCCGCGGCGCTGACGCAGCCATCGGCCTGGACGGCGGGCGCCGCGCCGGCCGCATCCACCACCGTGGTGCCATGCACCTGCGACAGCCAGGCCGGCTCCTGCGGCAGCAGGCGGCGCAACAAGGCGCGGTTTTTGGCTACCAGCGCAGGATCGTCTTCGACGTGGGCGCCGAGGTTCAAGCCCGGGCCGCCCTCGCCGTCGCCATAAGGATGCGCGCTGCAGCCGCCGGCGCGCAAAGTGGCCAGCGCGCCGATATTGTCGGGGGCATCCCATTCCGGGATCAGCAACTCCATGCAGGCTTCCTCAATAATCGTCGTCGTCCGGATCGCCCATCACCGGATCCGGTTCGCTCGACATTTCCGGGATCATCGCCAGCGCCGGATCGATGCCCGCCCGCACCAGCAGCTCCGTCATATCCTGCGGCAGCGGCGCCGCCCATTGCCTGAACTTGCCGGAAGTCGGATGCGTCAGCCCCAGGCGGGCCGCCTGCAGCGCCTGGCGCGGGAACACCGAAGCCAGGTGCTGCTTGCCGTACAGCGCATCGCCCACCAGCGGGAACCCCAGCGACTGCAGGTGCACCCGGATCTGGTGCGTACGCCCGGTCTCCAGGCGGCAGTGCACCAGGCTGACCGGCTTGCTGTCGATCAGGCCGGTGGCCAGGCGGCGATAGTGCGTCACCGCCGGCTTGGCCGTCATGCTTTGCGACACCGCCATCTTGATGCGGTCGCGCGGATGGCGCGCCATCGGCGCATCGACGGTGCCGGACAGTTGCGGCAATCCCCATACCAGCGCCAGATACTGGCGCTTCATGCTGCGCGCTTGCAACTGGCGCACCAGGTCGGTCTGCGCCGACAGCGTCTTGGCCACCACCATCAGGCCGCTGGTTTCCTTGTCCAGGCGGTGCACGATCCCCGCGCGCGGCACATTGGCCAGTCCCGGGCAATGGTGCAGCAGGCCGTTGAGCAAGGTGCCGCTCCAGTTGCCGGCGGCAGGGTGCACCACCAGCCCGGCCGGCTTGTCGAGCACGATGAGGGATTTATCCTCGTGCAGGATATCCAGCGCCATCGGCTCCGGGCCGTAGGCATGATCCTGCGGCGACGATTGCGGCGCCACTTCCACCTGCTCGTCGCCCAGCATGGTCATCTTGCCCTTGGCCGGGGCGCCGTCGACGGTCACGTAGCCCTCTTCGATCCATTGCTGGATGCGGCTGCGCGAAAATTCGGGGATCAAGCCTGACAGCACCTTGTCCAGACGCTGGCCGATGGCATCGTCGGTCAGGCGCAGGGAAATGGGCGCCAGCTCGGACAACTGCGCGGACGCCGCTGCCTCGGAGGCATCGTCGCCCTCGTCGAATTCGTCGTCGGGAAGGTCGATCTTTACAGGCTGTTCGCCATTTGTAATCTGAGGGGGTTTCTTACGTGACATCAGCTATAATCGCCGGATCGGGTGGATTGTATTTGGGTTAACCATGCAGCCGACTCGGCAAGGCGTTCGCGCCTGACATGCAAAAAAACGGTAAGCATTCAGACAAGCACACAAGAGTCATGCACAAAATCTTATTGAAGTTAATCACCGTCGGCTTTGCCCTGTCTCTCACGGCTTGCGGTCTGTTGCCGGAGCAAAAGGACGAGACTACCGGCTGGTCTGCCGCGAAATTATACTCGGAAGCCAAGGATGAGCTGAACGCCGGCGGTTATGACAAGGCGATCAAGTATTTCGAGAAGCTGGAATCGCGCTATCCGTTCGGCACTTACGCCCAGCAGGCGCAGATGGATGTCGCCTACGCCTACTACCGCCAGAATGACCAGGCGCAAGGCCTGGCCGCCGTGGATCGCTTCATCAAGCTGCACCCGAACCATCCCAATGTCGACTACATGTATTACCTGCGCGGCCTGATCAACTTCAACGACCGCACCAGCATCTTCGACACCTTCACCGACCAGGACAACACCGAGCGCGACCCCAAGGCGATGCGCGACGCGTTCGACTCGTTCAAGCTGCTGGCCGAACGCTTTCCCGACAGCAAGTACACGCCGGACGCCATCGCCCGCATGAAGTACCTGGTCAACGCCATGTCGCAATACGACGTGCACGTGGCCAACTACTACTACCGCCGCGGCGCCTATGTGTCAGCCGCCAACCGCGCCCAGGCCGCCATCAAGCAATACCCCGACGCGCCGGCCAACGAAGAGGCGCTGTTCATCCTGATGCGCTCCTACGACGCGCTGGGCCAAACCAAGCTGCGCGACGATACCGAACGCGTGATCAAGGCCAACTACCCGAACAGCCCCTACTACACCGGCGGCCCGAAGAAGGAAGACAAAGCCTGGTGGAAGATCTGGTAAAGACACGCCCGGCTGGCCCGGCCTGAGCCGCCAAACGAAAAGCCTCGCAATGCGAGGCTTTTTCATTTCCCGAAGGCAAGGCGCGCCAGGCGCCCATCGCCGCCGATGCCGCCGATACCTCAAGCCTCCAGCTTGCGGCGAAACACCCAGTTGCTGTCGGTCGATACCTCTTCGGCAAACGCATATCCGTCCAGGTCGAAGCCCTTGAGCTTTTCCGGCTGGCTGATATTCTTCAGCGCCGCATAACGGGCCATCAGGCCGCGTGCGCGCTTGGCATAGAACGAGATGATCTTGTACTTGCCGCCCTTCCAGTCCTCGAACACCGGCGCAATCACCTTGGCCTTGAGCAGCTTGGGCTTGACCGCCTTGAAATACTCTTCCGACGCCAGGTTCACCAGCACCGGCGCCTTCTGCGTCGCCAGTTCGCCGTTGAGGGCCTCGGTGATCTCGCTGCCCCAGAAAGCGTACAAGTCCTTGCCATGCGGATTGGCCAGCTTGGTCCCCATTTCCAGGCGATAAGGCTGCATCAGATCCAGCGGGCGCAGCATGCCGTACAAACCGGACAAGATTCGCACGTGATTTTGCACATAGTCGAGCTGCTTGGCATTGAGCGAATTCGCATCCAGCCCCTCATACACATCGCCGTTGAAGGCCAGCACCGCCTGCTTGGAATTCTTGCCGGTGAACTTGCGCGACCACGCGGCATACCGGTTCACGTTGAGCACCGCCAATTGATCGGAGATGCCCATGAGGCTGCCGACCTGGGCCGGCGAGAGCTGCTTGAGCAGCTCGATCAGTGCGGCCGAGCGCGCAATGAAAGCGGGCGTGGTGTGGATCTCGGTAACGGGCGGCGTATCGTAATCAAGCGACTTGGCGGGAGACAAAACAATCAGCATGGGATTTCATCCAATCAACAGGTTGGCGCAATGATACCCAAAGCCCGGCAATTGTGTGCACCGCAATAAAGCGCCCTACGCCCTATTGGACGGGAAGACGCCGCGATACGCGAATTTGCCGCGCAAATACAGCCCTTTTAGGCCTTTTGCCCGGCAATCGAGACTTTACACTGACGCAAGACCATCCATGCAAGACGGGATCGCGCCTGCGCACTCCACGCTTTGCGACAAAACTATCCAATAGGGGAAACAACCATGACCTGGTTCTATGATCTGCGCATCGCGCGCAAGCTGCTCATCACCTTCGCCGCGATCCTGGTACTGACAGCCATTCAAGGCGTGTTTTCCATCGTGCAACTGTCCAAAGTCAACCAGGCCTCGACCATGATCGCCACCGAATCGCTGCCCAGCGTGCGCTATCCGCTGGAAGTCAAGGTCGCATTGGCGCGCATACGGACGCTCCAGCTCCAGCACCTGCTGCCCGGCAATGAAAGCAACGTGGAGAACAACGAGAAACTGATCGCGGGCCAGTTCAGCGCGTTGGACAAGGCGCTGGAAAAATACTCGGCAGTGGTCGACTCTGAGGCGGAGGAAATCAGCTTCGCCGCCATCAAGGCCGATCTCGCGGCCTTTACCCGCATCCACCAGACCATCGCCGGGCACGTCAAGGAACACCAGATAGACGAAGCGCGCGCGATCCTGCTCGACCAGCTCACGCCAGTCTACCTGCGGCTGTTCGACACGCTGGACAAGTTGGTGAGCCTGAATATCGATACCGCCGACGCCACCGACCAAGACGCCCAGACCCGTTACGACAACGCGCGCACGATGATCGCCGTCCTGCTGGCCTGCTGCATCGGCCTGGGCCTGCTGCTGGCGACCTGGGTGGCGCGCATCGTGTCGCGCCCGCTGCAAGATGCCATGCATGTCGCCGAGCGCGTGGCCGAAGGCGACCTGACCGTCGACATCAAACCTGCCAGCCGCGACGAAACCGGCCGCCTGATGCAATCGCTCAAGGCCATGAACGATAGCCTGCTGCGCATCGTCGGCCAGGTACGCCAAGGGACCGATACCATCAGCACCGCCTCGCGCGAAATCGCCAGCGGCAACCTCGACCTGTCCTCGCGCACGGAAGAACAAGCCAGCTCGCTGGAACAGACCGCCTCGGCCATGGAAGAACTGACCTCCACCGTCAAGCAAAACGCCGACAACGCGCGCCAGGCCAACCAACTGGCCAACTCAGCCTCCGATGTGGCGGTCCAGGGCGGCAGCGTGGTGGGCCAGGTGGTGCAAACCATGGAAGGCATTACCGAGAGTTCGCGCAAGATTGCCGACATCATCAGCGTGATCGACGGCATCGCCTTCCAGACCAATATCCTGGCATTGAATGCCGCCGTCGAAGCAGCGCGCGCCGGCGAACAAGGGCGCGGCTTCGCCGTGGTGGCGTCCGAAGTGCGCTCGCTGGCGCAGCGTTCGGCATCGGCGGCCAAGGAAATCAAGGCCCTGATCGACGACTCGGTGGCCAAGGTGGATACCGGCAGCAAGCTGGTCGAGCAGGCCGGCACCACCATGACCGAAGTGGTCGCCAGCGTGAAGCGCGTGACCGACATCGTCGGCGAGATCAGCTCGGCCAGCCAGGAACAGAGCGATGGCATCGAACAGGTCAACCTCGCCATCACCCAGATGGATGAAGTCACCCAGCAAAATGCCGCGCTGGTCGAGCAAGCCGCCGCGGCCGCCGGCTCCCTGCAAGAGCAGGCGGAAAAACTCGCCGAACTGGTCAGCGTCTTCAAGCTGGACCGTTCGCACGCCACCGCCGGCGCCCCGGCAGAAGCAAAGCCCGCCGCCAAACCGGCGCCAGCGCCAACAGCCGCCATCAAGCCGGCGGCGGCGCCCGCGCTCAAATCCATGCCGGGCAAGCCGGCCCTGCCCGCCAAAAAAGCCGAACCCAAATTCATGCCCGCCGGCGACGACGAGGCGTGGGAACAGTTTTGAGCGCAGGCCCCACCCTGCCTTGCCGCCGCGGCCAATAAAAAACCCCGCAAGTTGATGCCCAACTTGCGGGGTTCAATTCATTCGCGAGGCGATTTTTTCGCCGGCATGGCACTCAAGTCCGCCATGCGAATTGCCGATAACCAATACCATGCACATCGCCGATCAACCCGGCAGGCACTTGCGCCCGCTTTTGCGGTCAATGCATGAAACGCCTACATTGATAGTGGTGCATTGGCAAAAGCACAATCGCCCCGATTGCGGCAGCCATGCCAGGCGGCAAGGAGCACACCATGAAACGCGACAAGGCCCTGATGGGCGACATCCTCAAGACCCTGGCCTCCTTCGGCACCATTTACGGCGATGTGGAAAAGATCCAGGGGGAATTGTCGGTCAAGCACCTGGCGCCGGAGCTGATCCTCCACCATTTGCGCCTGCTGCACGACCGCGGCCTGGTGGCGGTGGACATGCACAATTTCTGGCGCGTCACCGACCAGGGGTATGATGTGCTCGAAGCCGGCGGCAACCTGCTCCAAGCGCATGACATGCCACCGGAAGCCAACCATGGCATCGACAACTAGATTGATGATTGAATGAGCACTCCGGCAATACCCCTCCCTACCGCCCCCACCGTACCTATCGCCCCCACCGCATCCGCCACGCCTGCCGCTGCGCCGGCCGCCGGCGAACGCCAGCGGCTGGTGCTCGACACCAACGTCTGCCTGGACTTGTTCGTCTTTCGCGATGCGCGCTGGAACGCCCTGCTGCAAGCCTTGCAGGACGGCAGCGTACAGGCCTATACCCGCGAAGACTGCCGCAACGAATGGCTGGCCGTGCTGGACTACCCGCACCTGCCGCTCACGCCCGCCGACAAGCCGGCCATCTGCGCCGAATTCGACCGCCTGCTGCACTGCCTGCCGCTGGCTGAGGTCAACACCTTCGGCCTGCCGATCTGCAGCGACAAGGATGACCAGAAATTCCTGGAACTGGCCCTGCAATGCCGGGCCCATGTCCTGGTCAGCAAAGACAAGGCAGTGCTGAAACTGGCCAAAAAGACCTTGCGCAAAGGCATGTTTTCCATCGTCCCGCCGCAGCACTGGCGGCTCGACGCCTTTCTCCCCACAGCCTGTTGATGCAACGCAAAAATGCCGGGCGACGATTCCGGCTAAAATAGCCGGCTTGTAAAAAACACTCCAGGATCAGGCCCCGCAGCAATGAGCACGCCAGCCAATATCGTCACCAAACTGCCCAACGTCGGCACCACCATTTTCACCGTCATGTCCGCGCTCGCCAGCGAAAAGGGCGCGGTCAACCTGGGCCAGGGCTTCCCCGATTTCAATTGCGACCCGGCGCTGGTGCAGGCTGTCGCCGGCGCCATGCAGGACGGCCTGAACCAATACCCGCCGATGGCCGGCGTGCAGCTCCTGCGCGAAGCCATCGCCGACAAGGTCGAGAAGCTGCACGGCCGCCGCTACGATCCGGCCGGCGAAATCACCGTCACCGCCGGCGCCACCCAAGGCATCCTGACCTCGGTGCTGTGCGCGGTGCATGCCGGCGACGAAGTGATCGTCATCGAGCCGGCGTACGACTGCTACGTGCCCGCCATCGAACTGGCCGGCGGCATCCCGGTCTTCGTGCAGATGAACGTGGACGAGCGCGGCTACAGCATTCCCTGGGACAAGGTGGCGGCCGCCGTCACGCCCAAGACCCGCATGATCATGGTCAACACCCCGCACAACCCGACCGGCAGCATCATGAAGGCGGCCGACGTGCAGGCGCTGGCCGATATCGTGCGCGGCACCGACATCCTGATCCTGTCCGACGAAGTGTACGAACACATGGTCTATGACGGCTGCCAGCACGAATCGCTGGCGCGCCATCCGGAACTGTCGCAGCGCACCTTCATCAACTCCAGCTTCGGCAAGACTTATCACGTCACCGGCTGGAAGGTCGGCTTCGTGGCCGCGCCGGCCGCCATGACCGCGGAATTCCGCAAGGTGCACCAGTTCAACGTGTTCACCGTCAATACGCCGGTACAGTACGGCCTGGCCGCTTACATGAAGGACCCGGCGCCCTACCTCGAGCTGCCGGCCTTCTACCAAAAGAAACGTGACCTGTTCCGCGACGGCCTCAAGAACACCCGCTTCGAACTGCTGCCCTCGGAAGGCACCTACTTCCAATGCGTGAAGTACGGCGCCATCTCCGATCTCTCCGAAGCCGAATTCTGCAAATGGCTGACCACCGAGATCGGCGTGGCGGCCATTCCGGTCTCGGCCTTCTACAACACGCCCAGGGAATCGGGCATCGTGCGTTTTTGCTTCGCCAAGAAGGATGAAACGCTGCGCCTGGCGCTGGACCGGCTGGCAAAACTGTAACCCCATCGCTGCAACATGGTCTCGCCCCGGCATCTCCGGGCGAGGCCCCCGCTCTCCTGCCCACACCACTCCCCACCTCCTGCAGCCGCATCCGCCTTCCGCTACACTAATGCACCGCGCCCCTGACGACAGTCATCGCCGGCGCGCCGCCATCGGATCAACCGGATAACGACAAGGACACACATGATCGACGTCTATAGCTGGGCCACGCCCAACGGCCACAAGGTTCACATCATGCTGGAAGAATGCGGCCTGCCTTACACCGCGCACGCCATCGATATCGGCGCCGGCGACCAGTTCGCGCCGGACTTCCTGAAGATTTCCCCGAACAACAAAATTCCCGCCATCACCGATCCGGACGGCCCGGACGGCAAGCCGATCTCGCTGTTCGAATCGGGCGCGATCCTGATTTACCTGGCGGGCAAGACCGGCCGTTTCCTCGGCAAGACCGACCGCGAGAAATATGAGGTGCTGCAATGGGTGATGTTCCAGATGGGCGGCCTGGGGCCGATGCTGGGCCAGGCGCACCACTTCCGCCTGTATGCCCCGGAGCAGATCGAGTACGCCGTCAACCGCTACAGCAACGAAGCCAGGCGCCTGTACCAGGTGATGGACAAGCAGCTCGGCAAGCACGCCTACCTGGCCGGCGATGAATACACCATCGCCGACATCGCCAGCTTCCCCTGGACCCGTTCGCACAAGAACCAGGGCATCGACCTGGCCGACTACCCCAACGTCAAGCGCTGGTTCGACGCCATCGGCGCGCGCCCGGCCGTGCAGCGCGGCGTGACCGTGCTGGCCGACCAGCGCAAGCCCTTGACCGATGACAAGGCCAAGGACCTGCTGTTCGGCAAAGGCCAGTACCAGAAACGTTGAGCCGCGGCCGGCATCAGCCCTGCGCGGACGCCACCTCGAAACGGTTGCGTCCGCTTTCCTTGGCGCGGTAAAGCGCATCGTCGCTCTGCCGCAGCGCCGCCTCCGGGCATTCGCAATCGGGATGCATGACGACGATGCCGATGCTCAGCGTCACCAGGATGGCCTGCCCGTCCAATACCAGCGGCTGGGCGGCGAAGCTGCGCTGCAAGCGTTCGGCGAAAACCGCCGCGACCTGCGCATCGGCATCGGCCAGGATCACCGCGAACTCCTCGCCGCCGAAACGCCCCACCGTATCGCTCTTGCGCAACTGCGCCTTGAGCACGCCGGCGAAGTTCTTCAGCACCTGGTCGCCGACGGCATGGCCGTAGGTATCGTTGATGGCCTTGAAATGGTCCAGGTCGCACATCAGCAAAGCCGCGCGGCCATCGCTGCTGCGCTGGATGCGGCCATGCTCTTCTTCCAGCCGCTGCATGAAATAGCGGCGGTTGGGCACCTGGGTCAGGAAATCGGTCAGCGCGAACTCCTGCAATTCCAATTCGACCGCCTTGCTTTCGCTGGCGTCGCTGATAAAACCGTGCCATAGCATGCTGCCGTCGCCCAACCGGCGCGGCCTGGCATGGCCGCGCAGCCAGCGCATTTCCTGGCCGGCGCCGGGCGGCGTCACGCGGTATTCCAGACGCCAGTGGCCGGCGCCGCCGGCGATGGACTGGAGCGAGGCAAGATAAGCCGGCAGGTCGTCCGGATGCATGATGGCCTCAATCGCGGCGGCATCGGCCAGCAGTTGCTCCGGCGCCAGGCCGTAGGTCTCCCGCACGCCTTCGCTGACATAGGTGAAGTAACCCGCCTTTCCCGGCGGGATGCGGTACTGGAAAGCCATTCCCGGAATCTCGTTGGTCAGGTCGGCCAGCAATTGGCCGCTTTTGCGCAACTTCTCGGTCAGTAGCTTGAGTTCGGTGATGTCGGTGGTGGTGCCGATCATGCGCAAGGCGTTGCCCTGGGCATCGCGCGCCACCACCTTGCCGCGGCTGCAAATCCACTTGTAGCTGTTATCGCGGCACAAAATGCGGTGCTCCACGACATAGGTATCGGATTTCTCGGCAAAGTGGCGCCGGATGGTCTCCTGCACATAGGACAGATCGTCAGGATGCACCCGCTTGTAGGAGTCTTCGATATGGTTGGAAAGCTCCCAGTCCTCATACCCGAGGATCGCCTTCCAGCCACGCGAATAATAGATCTCGCCGGTCACCGCATTGCGGTCCCAGATGCCGGTGCCGCTGCCTTCGATGGCCAGCGCCATGCGTTCGTCGCCGGGCCCGGCGGTCTCGACCGGCGGCCGGATATGCGCCGGCGCCATCGAACGTTCGATGGACAGCATCGCCATCGAGACCGCCGCCCCCACCGTCTGCCGGTAGGCGATATCGTCATATTGCAAATCGTCCGGCGCGCCGGCTTGCCCGCATACCACCAGGATGCCGGCGACATCCCCGGCGAAGGAACGCAGCGGCAACATCTCCATCACCTCGACGCCGTGTTCGGCGGCGCTGTCCTGGAACTGCCGCCAGAATTGGGGCGTATCGGGCTGCGGCACATCGAACGCCTCTATCTGCTGCACATGGCGCGGCAACATGCCCGGCGCGGAACCGATTCGCAAGCGGCGCTGCGCTGCATCGAACAGGAAAATGCCCAGCGAACGGGCCGGATAAGCCTGGCTGAAACCGCCGGCGATACGGTCGAGCAAATGATCGAGCGGCGCCCCGCGGGCGATATAGGAAAGGGTCACATTGTTGAATGCGAGCGCCTTCTGGTGAAAACCTGTTTTGGCTTGGTGTGCTGAACGGTCAGGCGTCATGGGCGAATCTTGCGCAAACGGCGCGGCGAGGACAAGCTGCCGCGCGATCGTCCGGCAGTGGCGGCCTCCCCAGGCCAGCGCCGCCAGACGTCCTTACAAACTGCATTTACATTAGCATCATCGCAACAGGACTTGAAAGGAAATCATCCGGACCGGCCTCATCCGATGTTGTATGCCAACAAATCGACCGCAGGCATCGTGGCCATTTGCAGGTTTATCCGCGCCGCCTGCCGGTGCCGGCACCGATAGCAGCATCAATAGCGGCATCAATAACGGCGCACCAGAAATTGCGCCACGCAGACCGGCTTTTCCGAACCCTCGCATTCGACGGTGATCTCCCAGGTCAGTTGGGCGCCGCCGGGGACATCCTCGACCGACTCCAGCACGATGATGCCGCGCACCCTCCGCCCCACCGGCAAGGGAGCCGGAAAACGCACGCGGTTCAAGCCGTAGTTGAGCAGCATCTTGACGTCCGGCCCCAGGCTGAGCGCATTGCCGAGCATGCGCGGCAACAACCCCAAGGTAAGGAAACCGTGCGCCACGGTGCCGCCGAACGGCAGTTCGCGCGCCGCGCGTTCGACATCGACGTGTATCCATTGATGGTCGCCGGTGGCATCGGCGAACTGGTTCACCTGTTCCTGCGTCACGTCGATCCAGTCGCTGGTCGCCACTTCCTGGCCGGCCAGCGATTTCAATTCTTCCAGTGTGGCAATTTCACGCATCTTGCTGTCGTATCCTTGTTTTGTCCTGGGCCGCGTCGCCTGGGCGAGGCGATCAAACAGGCATGGGCTTGTTGTCGTTCAGATCGAGGAAGCCCTTGATCAGCCGATAGGCTTTCCAGATCCACGCCAGCGTCCAGATCAGGATCGCCAGGGGAATGCCCACCACCGTGATCCATACCAGACCGCCCGCGAACATCCAGAACAGATACCACCAGAACGAGCGGATCTGCCAGCGGTGGTGGCTGTAGACGAAGGTATCGAGCGCATCCTCGCGCTTGACGTAGTTGACGATCAGCGGCAGCCACGACAGCATGCCCAGCGAAAACGCCAGGCACAGGCCGTGGAAGATATACAGCCACCAGGCCAGGCTCTTGGCCGATTGGGTCTTGTTGTCGAACACCAGTTCCTGCGTCATCGGGTCTCCCGTTTGCGATGGTTGCGGCAAAAAAGCCGATTATCCGCGCCGGCGCGCAGCGCTCAGCCAAGCAGGTTCAAGATGCCATCCAGGCCGACAAAATTCAAGCCCACATCCGCCTGCGCGCGCACCACCGGCTTGGCGCGAAACGCCACCGACAGGCCGGCGATGTCCATCATCTTCAAATCGTTGGCGCCATCGCCCATGACAATCGCCTGCGAGGGGTCGGCGCCGATCTCGCGGCACACGCGCTGCACCGTCAGCCGCTTCTCGTCGGCATTGACGATGCCGCCGACCACCTTGCCGGTCAGCTTGCCGTCCGCCACTTCCAGCGTGTTCGAATGGGTGTAGTCCAGGCCCAGGCGGGTCTTCATGCGGTCGGTAAAGAAGGTGAAGCCGCCGGAGACCAGCAGCGTCTTCAGACCGGCCGCCTGGATCGCCTTGAGCATATTGTCCGCACCCGGCGACAGTTGCAGGCGCTCGTCGTAGACACGCTGCAGGGCGGCGGCATCCAGTCCCTTGAGCAACGCCACGCGGCGCGTCAGGCTCTCATTGAACTCGATCTCGCCGCGCATGGCGGCTTCGGTAATTTCCGCCACTTGCGGTTTCAGGCCCTGCATGTCGGCGATCTCATCGATGCATTCGATGGTAATCAGGGTCGAATCCATATCCATCGCCACCAGCCGGAAGTCGGCCAGCCTGAGCGCCGGGTCGACGAAGGCATAGTCCACTTGCGCGGCCAGGCAGGCGGCATCGACCGCGGCCCTGGTCTCAGCGGCGCTGTCCACATCGACGCAGCGCCAGGCCCGCACATCGGGAACGCGCCCGTCGACAGGCTCGACGCGCTGCGCCCTGGCCAGCGCCGCGATGACGTTGATATCGGTGGCATTGCTCTTGAATGCTTGCAGGATCAGGTTCATGTCTGGTTATCGGTTCAGTAGGTCAAATAAAGGATTCATTCGATTGCGGGGCAGGTTCCGCCCTGCCCGCTCACCCGGCCAGCGCCTTCATGGTCGCCTTGACCTGCTGCACGCGCGCATTGAGGTCCGGCATGGCGGCGGCGATGCGCAGCTTGTCCTGGCCATTGAGCTTGACCTGGCGGTTCTTCTGCACCAGTTCGATGATGCGCATGGCGTCGATCGGCGGATTGGGCATGAACTGCAGCAGCGCGGCCTCGGAATGGGCGTCGATCTTGACGATGCCCAGCGGCTTGGCGGCGATGCGCAGGCGATGCGTTTCCACCAGCGCGCGCGCCGGCTCGGGCAGCTTGCCGAAGCGGTCGATCAGTTCTTCCTGCAGGTCGTCGATGGCGTCCTGCTTGACGCAATTGGCGAAACGCTTGTACAGCGACAGGCGCTCGTGCACGTCGCCGCAATAATCGTTGGGCAGCAAGGCCGGCACGTGCAGGTTGATTTCGGTGGTGGATGACAGCGGCGCGGCCAGGTCGGGTTCCTTGCCGTTCTTCAGCGAGCGCACCGCTTCATTGAGCATATCGGAGTACATCTGGAAACCGATCTCGTGGATCTCGCCCGACTGGTTGTCGCCCAGCACCTCGCCGGCGCCGCGGATTTCGAGGTCATGCATGGCCAGGTAGAAGCCGCTGCCCAGTTCCTCCATCTGCTGGATCGCTTCCAGCCGGCGCTGCGCCAGCTTGGTCAGGCCATGCACATCCTGCACCAGCAGGTAGGCATAGGCCTGGTGGTGCGAGCGGCCGACGCGGCCGCGCAACTGGTGCAGCTGCGCCAGGCCGAACTTGTCGGCGCGGTGCATGATGATGGTGTTGGCGGTCGGCACGTCGATGCCGGTTTCGATGATGGTGGTGCACAGCAGGATGTTGAAGCGCTGCGCCACGAAATCGCGCATCACCTTTTCCAGGTCGCGCTCGTGCATCTGGCCGTGGGCCACGCCGATGCGCGCTTCCGGCAGCAGGGCTTCGAGCATGGCGCGGCGGTTGCCGATGGTTTCCACCTCGTTGTGCAGGAAGTACACCTGGCCGCCGCGCTTCAATTCGCGCAGGCAGGCTTCGCGGATGGTCGATTCGCCCTCCCCGCGCACGAAGGTCTTGATCGCCAGCCGCTTTTGCGGCGCGGTGGCGATCACCGAAAAGTCGCGCAGCCCTTCCAGCGCCATGCCCAGCGTACGCGGGATCGGCGTGGCGGTCAGCGTGAGCACGTCGACCTCGGCGCGCAGCGATTTGAGCGCCTCCTTCTGGCGCACGCCGAAGCGGTGTTCCTCGTCGATGATGACCAGGCCCAGGCGCGAGAACTTCACCTCGTCCGACAGCAGCTTGTGGGTGCCGATGACGATGTCGATGGTGCCGTCGGCCAGCCCCTTGATCGCCTGCGTGACTTCCTTGCCGGTACGAAAACGCGACAGCTCGGCGATGCGCACCGGCCAGTTGGCGAAACGGTCGGCGAAGGTTTGCGCATGCTGTTCGGCCAACAGCGTGGTGGGCGCAAGAATGGCCACCTGCTTGCCGCCCATCACGGCGACGAACGCCGCGCGCAAGGCCACCTCGGTCTTGCCGAAACCGACATCGCCGCAGATCAGGCGATCCATCGGCTTGCCGCCGGTCATGTCCTTGATCACGGCGTCGATGGCGGCGGCCTGGTCGGCGGTTTCTTCAAACCCGAAACTGTCGGCGAAGGCTTCGTAATCGTGCGCGGAATATTCAAAGGCATGGCCCTGGCGCAGCGCGCGGCGCGCGTACAGGTTGAGCAGCTCGGCGGCGGTGTCGCGCACCTGCTGCGCAGCACGGCGCTTGGCCTTTTCCCACTGGCCGGAACCCAGCGCGTGCAATGGCGCGTCTTCCGGCGAGGCGCCGGAATAGCGCGAAATCACATGCAGTTGCGATACCGGCACGTAGAGCTTGGTTTCCTTGGCGTATTCGAGATGCAGGAACTCGGTCTCGCCCTCGCCCAGGTCCATGCTGATCAGGCCCATGTAGCGGCCGATGCCGTGATTGGAGTGCACCACCGGATCGCCGATCTTGAGCTCCGACAGGTCGCGCACCATGTGCTCGACTTCGGTCGCGGCCTGCTGCTTGCGGCGGCCCGCGCGGCGACCGCTGCCGGCGTACAGTTCAGCTTCGGTGACAAAGGCCAGCGCCTCGTCCTGCAAGGCGAAGCCGGCATACAGCGGCGCCACGCCCAGCATCAGCCTTTCGCCGCTGGCCAGGAAACCCTGCCAGTCGTCGCACAGCGCGGGATGCAAATCGTATTCGGCGAAATATTGCTGCAGCGTCTCGCGGCGACCATTGCTGTCGGCGCAGATCAGCACGCGCTTGTCGGTCTGCAGCAGGAAGGAACGCAGGTTGGTCAGCGGATCGTCGACGCGGCGATTGACGGCAATGTTGGGCAGCGGCGCCGACAGCTCGGAAGGCGCATCATCGGTCTTGACGATCCAGCGCGCATGGGGTTTCAACAGCGTGAAGAAATCCTCGTCATCGAGGTAGATCGCTTTCGGCTCCAGCACCGGACGCTCGCGGTCGGCGTGCAGGAACTGCCAGCGCGAGCGGGTATCGCTCCAGAAGCGCTTGATGGCCTGTTCGATGTCGCCCACCGTGGCGAACATGGCGTCGGCCGGCAGGTATTGGAACAGTGTCGCGGTCTGCTCGAAAAACAGCGGCAGGTAGTACTCGATGCCGGCCGAGGCGATGCCGTTGCCGATGTCCTTGTAGATGGCCGAACGCGACGGGTCGCCCTCGAACACCTCGCGCCAGCGGTTGCGGAAGGCCAGGCGCGCCGCTTCATCCATCGGGAATTCGCGGCCGGGCAACAGGCGCACTTCCGGCACCGGGTACAACGAGCGCTGGGTATCGGCATCGAAGGTGCGGATGGTTTCCACCGTGTCGCCGAACAGGTCGAGGCGATACGGCAGCACCGAGCCCATCGGGAAGATATCGATCAGGCCGCCGCGCACCGAATATTCGCCCGGCGACATCACCTG
Source organism: Herbaspirillum sp. GW821-FHT09A12 (assembly GCF_059418325.1). Taxonomy (NCBI): domain Bacteria; kingdom Pseudomonadati; phylum Pseudomonadota; class Betaproteobacteria; order Burkholderiales; family Oxalobacteraceae; genus Herbaspirillum; species Herbaspirillum sp. GW821-FHT09A12. The sequence continues at coordinate 78,185 of NZ_JBWKPR010000008.1, read as the reverse complement.
GCCGACATGGCTGTAGCCGGCCAGCGTCAACTGCGATTTGAGCCTGGCCTCATCCAGCTTCTCGCCCTGCTTGAAGAAGAAGGTATAAGCCGCCAGGAATTCGGGCGGCGCCATGCGCAGCAAGGCGGTGGTCGCCGGCACGATCAGCAGGTCGCACTGGCCCGACTGCACTTCATACAGCGTCGCCAGGCGCTCGGACACCAGATCCTGGTGCGGCGAGAAGGCATCGTAGGGCAGGGTTTCCCAGTCCGGCAGCAGATGGCAGCGCAGCTTGGCGGCCGCGTCGCCGGCCGGCTGGAACCAGGGGATCTCGGCCAGGAGGCGCTGGGCGTCGGTGGCGCCGGCCACCACCACGGCCAGCATGCGGCCTTCGGCCTTCAGCGCCAGCGCCGCTTGCGCCAGCAGGTAGGCGTCGGCAGAACCATGCGCTGCTGGCGGGACAAAACGTACGCCGGGCTTGGGAAGGTTTTTTTTCAGGTCGAAAGGCATCGGCGGGTTCGGGGATTCAGCGGATCCGGCAGTTTCAGGCGATCAAAATGCCGGCCGCTTGCGAAGGATTGGCATTAAAATTCAGCCTCCGATTATAAACGATGGCCCTTGCCGCAGGCTGCCGCGCGGCCCGTACAGGCACCCCGCATCACATGAACCGACCGGCCTCCCCTACCGCCGCCCTGGCGCAACCGCAACATTTCGCGCTGATCCCCGCCGCCGGCGTCGGCGCTCGCATGGGCGCGGCTACCCCCAAGCAATACATGGCGCTGGCCGGCAAGCCGATGCTGCGCCATGCGCTGGACACCTTCGCCGCGCATGCGCGCATCGCCCATACCTTCGTGGTGGTCAGCGCCGACGACGGCTGGATCGACGAACTGCTCACGCCCGAACTGGCGCAACGCGCCACGGTACTGCGCGTGGGCGGCGCCACCCGGCAGGAAAGCGTGTTCAATGGCTTGAACCAGATGCGCAACGTGGCCGGCGACGCCGACTGGGTGCTGGTGCACGACGCCGCGCGCCCGGGCCTGAACGCCGAGCTGATCGAGCGCCTGCTCGACGCGCTGGCCGACGATGAGGTGGGCGGCCTGCTGGCGCTGCCGGTGGTCGACACGCTCAAGCGCGAGGGCGCCGGCGGCCGTTCGCAGGAAACCGTCCCGCGCGCCGGCCTGTGGGCCGCGCAAACGCCGCAGATGTTCCGCTACGCGTTGCTGCGGCGGGCCTTGCGGCAAGCAGAGCAGCAAGGCCGCATCGGCGCCATCACCGACGACGCCAGCGCCATCGAGATGCTGGGCCTGCGCCCGCGCCTGGTGGAAGGCAGTCCCCGCAACCTCAAGGTCACGCTGGCGCAGGACGCCGCGCTGGCCGAATTCTTTTTGAAAGGCTGACCGCCATGAGCGCCACCGCATTTCCCTTCCGCATCGGCCAGGGCTACGATTGCCATGCGCTGGTCGAAGGCCGCCCGCTGATCCTGGGCGGCGTCGATATCCCCCACCGGAAAGGCCTGCTCGGCCACTCCGACGCCGACGCCCTGCTGCATGCCATTACCGATGCCCTGTTCGGCGCCGCCGCGCTGGGCGACATCGGCCGCCACTTCCCCGACACCGATGCGCAATTCAAGGGCGCCGACTCGCGCGCCCTGCTGCGCGAAGCGGCCAAACGCCTGGGCGCGGCCGGTTATACGATCGGCAACGTGGACGCCACCATCATCGCCCAGGCGCCGAAGATGGCGCCGCATATTCCCGCCATGGTGAAAAACCTGGCCGACGACCTGGGAATTTCTGTCCAGCAAATCAACATCAAGGCAAAAACCAACGAAAAATTGGGTTATTTAGGCCGTGAAGAAGGAATTGCGGCCGAAGCTGTTGTGCTGATCCATCAGAAAAATGATTGAATTGTGCGAATTCGAAAATTCGCGTAGGACAATGACGGACACGCTAAAAGCCGCACCAGGAAAGGGATTCCGGGCATTTCTGCGCACCGTTTTTCGGCATGAATAGAAAACTAAAGTACAAGCAAAAATAATTAAATATTTAAATTGAACTTTGCTACCGAAAATAGCTTGCATTCCCTATTTAATGAGTATAATCAGCGCGTCGTTAGGATTCGAGCTGGTAGTGCGGTCTTCGCTGTCATTCCTCCCGAGTAACGATAAAGAGCCGGGCATAGCAGCCCCAATCAATTAATTTAGGAGTCCGTAATGGCAACTGGTACCGTCAAGTGGTTCAATGATGCAAAAGGTTTTGGTTTTATCACCCCCGATGAAGGCGGTGAAGATCTGTTCGCGCACTTCTCGGCTATTCAGTCGAATGGTTTCAAGTCGCTGAAGGAAAACCAACGCGTTTCCTTCGAAGTGACCACTGGCCCGAAGGGCAAGCAAGCTTCGAACATCCAGCCTGTTGCTTAAGCTTCAGCTGAGATAAAAAATCCCCGACTTGTCGGGGATTTTTTTCGTCTGCTTGTTTGGCCCTCCCGCATGCCCCAGGCAAGGTGCGCAAGCCATCGCACCGGCGCCGGATGGCAGTCCCCGGGGCACCGGACGCGGCGGCAAGCCATGCAAAATCCCCGCCCTCTTGCGAGAGGCGGGGATTTTTCATTACCGCGGCAAACCGGCCTGAGCCGGCGCCGCTTCAGGAGGCTCAGATCTCTTCGTACAGCGGCAACGTCAGGAATTCGGCGAAGGTGGCCGAAGTCGACATTTCTTCGAAGATCTTGGCGGCGCGATCATAGGTCGGGCCGTTGCCGGCGACTTCCTTCACCTTGGCCAGTTCTTCCGGGATCATTGCGCGCACCATGTCGGCGCTGACCTTGCGGCCGTCTTCCAGGTTGCCCTTGGCGCTGCGGATCCACTGCCACACCTGCGCGCGGCTGATTTCGGCGGTGGCCGCATCTTCCATCAGGTTGTGGATCGGCACGCAGCCGTTGCCGGCCAGCCAGGCGCCCAGATAGTGGATGCCGACGTTGATGTTGTAGCGCAGGCCGGCTTCGGTGATCGGCGTCTCCGGCTGGAAGTTCAGCAGGTCGGCCGCCTTGACGTCGACATCCGGACGCTGCTTCTCGAACTGGTTGGGCTTGTCGCCCAGCACCGCGACGAATTCCTTCATCGATGGCTCGACCAGGCCCGGGTGCGCCACCCAGCCGCCGTCGTAACCGTCGGTGGCGTCGCGGCGCTTGTCGTTGATGATGCCCTGCATGGCGATGGCGTTCTTTTCCGGATCGTTCTTGATCGGGATCAGCGCGCTCATGCCGCCGATGGCCGGGGCGCCGCGCTTGTGGCAGGTCTTCAGGAGCAGCAGCGCGTAGGCGCGCATGAACGGCGAGGTCATGGTGACCTTGGCGCGGTCGGCCAGGCAGAAGTCCTTGTCGTTCTTGAACTTCTTGATGCAGGAGAAGATGTAGTCCCAGCGGCCGGCGTTCAGGCCCGCGCTGTGTTCGCGCAGCTCGTACAGGATTTCTTCCATCTCGAAGGCGGCGGTGATGGTCTCGATCAGCACGGTGGCCTTGATGGTGCCCTGCGGCAGGCCGATCTCGTTTTGCGCCAGCACGAAGATGTCGTTCCACAGGCGCGCTTCCAGGTGCGATTCCATCTTCGGCAGGTAGAAGTACGGGCCGGCGCCGCGCGCCAGCTGTTCCTTGGCGTTATGGAACAGGAACAGCGCGAAATCGAAGATGCCGCCGGAGATGCGCTTGCCGTCGATGGTGACGTGCTTCTCGTCCAGGTGCCAGCCGCGCGGACGCACCACCAGCGTGGCGATCTTGTCGTTCAACTTGTAGCTCTTGCCGTTGGACTCCAGCGAGATGGTGCGGCGGATGGCGTCGAACAGGTTGATCTGGCCGCTGACCTGGTTGTCCCATACCGGCGAGTTGGAATCCTCGAAGTCGGTCATGTAGCTGTCGGCGCCCGAGTTGAAGGCATTGATGACCATCTTGCGCTCGACCGGGCCGGTGATTTCCACACGGCGGCACTTCAGCGCCTCGGGGATCGGGGCGATCTTCCAGTCGCCAGTGCGGATGCTGGCGGTTTCCGGCAGGAAGTCCGGACGCTCGCCGGCGTCCAGGCGCTTGACGCGCTCCACGCGCGCGGCCAGCAGTTCCTGGCGGCGGGCTTCGAAGGCGCGCGACAGCTTGGCAACCAGCGACAGGGCTTCGAAGGTCAGGATGTTCTCGTAACCCGGCTTGATTGCGCCGGAAATTTCCATGCCGGCGGGCAGCTTCAATTGCGTCATGCTGGACTCCTCAAAAAGAAAAGAAAAACGTTTGAATCGTGTCTGATTGTGCCTGATGGGCAGCCCTTTAGCTGCATTGCATCAGGAATGTTATGTACGCAGTATATTTAAACCAAATCGATATGAGTGGCACGTTTTATCAATTTATCTTTGCGTTTTAGTCACAAGTGAACCGATAATCGCTGCAACCCGTTTTGAGGCCTCGCCATGGACCAGTTCAAGCAGATCTCCACCTTCGTCGACGTCATCGCCAAAGGCAGCCTGTCGGCCGCGGCCCGCGCCGAAGGCATCGCCCCCGCCATGATCGGCCGCCGGCTCGATGCGCTGGAAGAACGGCTGGGCGTCAAGCTGCTGCAACGCACGACGCGCAAGATCGTGCTGACCAACGAAGGCGCCGCCTTCCTGGAAGATTGCCAGCGCATCCTGGCCGACCTGGAAGACGCGGAATCGGCGGTCTCCGAACGCAGCGCGCGCGCCAGCGGCGACCTGCTGATCTCGGCCCCGGCCGGCTTCGGCCGCCAGCACGTGGCGCCGCTGGTGCCGTCCTTCCTGGCCGAGCATCGCGATGTCACGCTCACCTTGAACCTCAACGACCGCATCGCCGACGTCATCGGCGAAGGCATCGATGTCGCCATCCGCATCGCCACCCTGACCGACTCCAACCTGGTCAGCATCAAGCTGGCCGACAACGACCGCGTGATCGTCGCCGCGCCCGCCTACCTGCGCCGCCACGGCACGCCGCAAACGCCCGACGAACTGGCGCGCCACAATTGCCTGGCCATCAGCAGCGAAGGCAGCCAGCGCGGCTGGACGCTCAAGCAATCCGGGAAGGTCAGCGTGTTCAAGGTAGGCGGCAACATGGTCTGCAACGATGGCGAGGTGCTGCACAACTGGGCGCTCAACGGCAAAGGCCTGGCCTGGCGCTCGATGTGGGAAGTCGGCGCCGCCATCGAGGCCGGCCAACTGGTCACGGTGCTCGACAAGTTCGCCGCCCCCGCCCCGTCCATCTACGCCGTGTTCGCCCAGCGCCGCCACCTGCCGCTGCGCATCCGCGCCTTCGTCGACTTTTTGCGGCATGCCTATGCGCAACCGGACTACTGGAAACAGGCCGGCTGACCGGGCCCGGCCGGCCGGGCCGCCGATGCTGCAATGCAAGTAAGTATCCGGTAAGACTCCCTGGGACATGATCCGCTGTCATTTCCCCTATCCCGAAACGGAGTCTGCACCATGCCAGTCCTGCCTTCCCGCCTTTCCCTGCTGAGCGGCGTCGCCGCCGTCCTGATGCTGCAAGCCGCCCATGCCCAGGAAAGCGCCCCTTCGCCCGCCCCTTCACCCACCCCGTCATCCGCTTCATCGCAGCAGGATCCGCAAGCCGCCCAATGGGCGCTGGGCCTGGCCGCCGGCACCGAGCAAAGCCCTTATCGCGGCTACGGCAACAAGACCCGGGCACTGCCCATGGTTATGTACAATAGCCGCTATTTCCAGTTCATGGGCACTACCGCCGACCTCAAGCTGGGCGCGCTCGGGCCGGTCGGCTTTACCTTGCGCGCCAAGTACGCCGACGATGGCTATGACGGCAGCGACGCGCCCATCCTCAACGGCATGGAAAAACGCAAGGGCAGCTTCTGGGTCGGCGCCCATGCGGCCTGGCGCAACCCGTACGCCGACCTCTCGCTGGAATGGCTGACCGACGCCTCCGGCAACAGCGGCGGCCAAACCCTCAAACTGCGTGCCGAACATCAATTCAAGGCCGGCAGCTTCACGCTGGCGCCCTATCTCGGGATCAACTGGATGAGCAGCGACTACGTGGACTATTACTTCGGCGTGCGGCAAAACGAAGCCACCGCCCAGCGCGCGGCCTACCAGGGCAGCTCGACCGCCAACCTGGTGGGCGGCCTGCGCACCGGCTACAGCCTGACGCCGTCGCAGTCGCTGTTCCTCGACGTGTCTGTGACCCGCTACGGCAGCGGCATCACCGACAGCCCGCTGGTCGACCGCTCCAGCGCGGCCGGCGTGCGCGCCGGCTACCTGTACCGTTTCTGACATGATGAACCGCATCGCCTTGCTGGAAGACCATGAGCGCATGGCCGCGCTGGTGGTCAAGGCGCTTGCGGCGGCAGGCATCGAGACCGACGTCTACGGGTCGATCTCGCAAGCCTCGCTGGGGCTCTCGCGCATCAGCTATCCGGCGCTGGTGGTGGACCGCAACCTGCCCGACGGCGACGGCCTGGAACTGGTGCGGCGCCTGCGCGCGCGCCAGGTCGACACGCCCTGCCTGATGCTGACCGCGCGCGATGCCCTGCACGACCGCATCGCCGGGCTGGAGGCCGGCGCCGACGACTACCTGCCCAAACCCTTCTCGATGGAAGAACTGGTGGCGCGCGTGCGCGCCCTGATGCGCCGTCCGCCGCGCCAGCAAGCCCTGGCGCCCGCGCATGGCGATGTATGCCTCGATCCGGTGGAAAGCCGCATGACCTGCGGCGAGGAGTCGATCTCGCTATCGGCCGCCGAACTGCAGATGATGCTCATGCTGGTGCGCGCGGCCGGCGCCACGGTACGGCGCACGGCGCTGGAAGCGGCCGCCTGGGGCATCGCCGAGCCGGTCACGCCCAATGCGCTCGACGTGGCGCTGCATCGCCTGCGGCGCAAGCTCAACGGCATCGACTCGCAGATGCAGATCGCCAACCAGCGCGGGTTGGGCTATGCCTTGAAGCACACCCATGGCAGCGCCTGAAGCCCGTTGCGCCTGTCCGCCGCGCGCGCGCAGCCTGTCGCTGCGCCTGCTGGGCGTGACCGCCATCGTGCTGGCGCTGGCCGGCGCCGCCGTGGTCGGCGCCATCGCCGCCGTGCTGCGCTGGGGCCCGGAACTGATGATGGACCACGCCCTGGAAAGCAACGCCGAGCGCGTCATCGACGGCCTGCAGTTCGATGCCGCCGGCCGCCCCTCCCAGGTCATCATCGATAACCGGCTGGGAACCGCCTACAAAGTACTGCAGAAGGATTGCGTCTATCGCGTGCTGGACGAGCACGGCACGGTACTGCTGGCCTCCGACGGCGCCGCATCGGCCTATGCGCTGCCGGGCAGCGCCTTCGACCCCGCGCGCCAGCGCCTGAACCTGGTGCAGGACGGCGAGAAACTGCAGGTCATCACCCAGGCCATCGAGCACCGGGGCCGCCCGATCTATGTGCAGGTCATGCGCAGCGAGCGGCTGCAGCGCATCTCGCTGGACGTCAATAGCCAGCGCGTGCGCTCGCTCACCATCATCGCCGCCATCGTCGGCATGGCGCTGTTTTCCCTGATCGTGGTGATCACCCTGCACCACCTGCTCAAGCCGCTGCGCCTGGCCGCCGCGGCCGCCGCCGACATCCATCCCGACAAGCTCTCGACCCGGCTGTCGCTGGAGGGCGTGCCGCGCGAACTGGCGCCGCTGTTCGGCGCCTTCAACCTGGCGCTGGATCGGATCGAAGAAGGCTACAGCCGCCAGCGCGAATTCCTCGCCACCGCCGCCCACGAACTGAAGACGCCGCTGGCGCTGATGCGCGGCCAGATCGAGCTGGGCGACCTGGGCGACCGCCGCATGCTGCTGCAGGACATCGACCAGATGGCGCGCCATGTGCATCAGTTGCTGCACCTGGCCGAGGCCAGCGAACCGCACAACTATGCGATGGTCGACACCCATCCCGCCGACGTGCTGGCGCAAGCCTGTGCGCAGCTGGAAAGACTGGCGCAGCAACGGCAGGTGCGCATCGTCTCCACGGCGCCCGGGGCCCGCCTCGGCGAACCCATCCGCGCCGATGCCGGCGCCTTGTCGGTGCTGGTGAAGAACCTGCTGGAAAACGCGATCTGCCACTCCGGGCCCGGCGGCATCGTCAGCGTCCATGCCGACCAGTTCAGCCTCTCGGTGCGGGACGAAGGTGCAGGGATTGCGCCCGAGGCCATGCCGCACCTGTTCGAGCGTTTCTGGCGCGGGCCGCACCGGCGCGACGAAGGCGCCGGCCTCGGCCTGTCGATCTGCGCCGAAATCGCCAAGGCGCATGGCTGGCGCCTGGAAGCCGGCAATGCCCATCCGGGCGCGGTATTCGAATTGCGCTTCCAGCCGGAGATAACAATGGCAATGGCGGCCGCAACGCCATCCATGAGCGATGCCGGCGCCGCGCCGCATCCGGCCCCTGGCCGCACAGGCGATCTCCTGCCGCCCTGAGGGAGACAGGGCCAATCAAATTGCGGCGTGCCGCCTGCGCGCCATAACGCTCGCGCTTGTTATGCCTGGTTTGCTCCGCTCAACGCCGGGACGCCAGTTGCGCCGCCGTCGGCGTGATATCGATCTCGCGCCGCGCCGGCTGCTCGCCCGGCTGCAGCGTAAACACGCTGACCAGGCGCGCCAAAGTATCGGCCTGGTTCTGCATCGAAGCCGCCGCCGCCGCGGCCTGCTCCACCAGCGCCGCGTTCTGTTGCGTAACCTGGTCCATCTGCGTGATGGCATGGTTGACCTGCTCGATGCCGTTGGTCTGCTCGGCGCTGGCGGCGCTGATCTCGGACACGATGTCGGTCACGCGCCGCACGCTGTTGACGACCTCGTTCATGGTGGCGCCGGCCTGCTCGACCAGGCGGCTGCCGTTGCCGACCTTTTCCACCGAGTCGTTGATCAGCTCCTTGATTTCCTTGGCGGCCGATGCCGAGCGCTGCGCCAGCGAGCGCACCTCCGACGCCACCACCGCGAAGCCGCGCCCCTGCTCGCCGGCGCGCGCCGCTTCCACCGCCGCGTTCAACGCCAGGATGTTGGTCTGGAAAGCGATGCCGTCAATCACGCTGATGATGTCCACGATCTTCCGGGACGACGCGTTGATCGCGCCCATGGTATCGACCACCTGGCTCACCACGCCGCCGCCCTGCTCCGCCACGGCCGAGGCGGACACCGCCAATTGGCTGGCCTGGCGCGCATTGTCGGCGTTCTGGCGCACGGTGGAGATCAGTTCTTCCATCGCCGATGCGGTTTCTTCCAGCGAGCTGGCCTGCTCTTCGGTGCGCGAGGACAGGTCGAGGTTGCCCGCCGCTATTTCGGCCGACGCCGTGGTGATCGTATCGGTGCCGCTGCGCACGTTGCTGACGATACCGCGCAAGCTGTGGTTCATGTCCTTGAGCGACTGCAGCAATTGGCCGGTCTCGTCCCTGGACTTCACCGTCACATCGCTGGAGAGGTCGCCTTCGGCCACGCGGCGCGAGATGCTGACGGCGGTATCCAGCGGACGGGTGATGCCCAGCGTCAGGATGCGTGCGCAGAAGATGCCCAGCAGCAGGATCAGGCCTTCCAGCGCGATGATCAGGGTGCGGCTCTTGTCGGCGATGGCATCGATTTCCTTGGCGGTGTCGTCGATTTCCTTGCGCTGCACTTCCATCAACTGGCGCATGGTGTCCTGATAAGCGACCGAAACCGGCACGAACACCTTGTCAAGGATGCGCGTCGCCTCGTCCACATCGCCCGCCGCCTTGGCCTTGTTGATCTCGTCGCGCGAAGAAAGGTAGACCTTGCGGTATTCGCCGATCTTCTGGAACAGGGCTTTCTCTTGCGGCGAACTGAGCAGCGCCTCGACCTTCTTCTGGTACTCGCCCGAACTCTTGGACGATGCCGCCGCCTCTTCGGCAAAATACGGGCCCAGCGCGGGATCGTTGCTCTTGGCGATGGCGATGGTGCGACGGACGCCGCCGACGAGGTTGGCATACCAGTCGGCAATCAGGCGCTCCGTCATCAGCGGCGTGTTCATCATCTCCCGCGTGGCGGCCGCTACGTTCTGCAGGCGCCAGACGCCGATGCCGGCGATGATGATGGAAAAAGCGAGGATCAGGGAAAAGCCGGCCGTGAGGCGTTTGCCGATTTTCATGTTGCCGAGGATAGTCATGTCTTCCGTCCCAAATGCCAGCGCCAGCGCCGATGCATTTTTAGTTGTTTGCGTTTTGTTCTTTTTTCTCTTGTGTAGCGCTGCCGAATATCCCGGCAGCCATGTTGCACTATGGCACGCCGCCTGTGCTGGAACAAGCAAGCTAAGCGCAGAACAAACGCGGATTGCGCCTCTACTTCGCAAATGGATCAAATCGGCTGCAACAATGCATTCATGCGGCGGGATTGATTGAAATTCTGCCAAGCTCGCCGCCTGCGTATTCCCCCAGCAATTCGGGCATCGCACGCCGGAAGCGCTCATCCCCCAGCAAGCCCACATTAAAGCGCGACCAGGCCACCGTTTCCTCGGTGTCGAGACGGAAGATGCTGCCCGGCGCCAGCACGATATTGCGCGCCATCAGCCCTTGCGCCAATTGCTTGGCATCCTCGAATTGCGCAAAGCGCGCCCACAGGTACATCGATTGCTGCGGCGTGCAAAACAGTTCCGCGCCGAGCTGTTGCAGCAGGTGGATGGCATGCTCGGTGGCCTGCGTGAGGCGGTCGCGCAGGCGCGCGGTGTGGCGGCTGAAGTGGCCGTCGGAGAGGATCACATCCAGCGTGCGCTCGCAGTATTCGGAACTGCTCACATGCACCAGCATCTTGATATCGGCCAGGTCGCTGGCGAGATCCCGGTGGCAGGCGATGAAGCCCACCCGCAACGCCGCCGACACCGACTTGGAGAAGCTGCCGATATAGATCGTGCGGCGCAGTTGGTCCAGCGTCGAGATGCGCGCGGCGGTGGCCGGCTTGAAGTCGGCGAAGGCATCGTTCTCGACGATGATGGCGTTGTAGCGGTCGGCCAGTTGCAGGATCGTGTGCGCCTTGTGCGGCGAGGTGTCGGAGGCGGTCGGATTGTGCGCCAGCGATTGCGTGAAGAACAGCGGCGGCTTGCCCGGCTGCTTCAGTTCGCGCTCCAGCGCCGCCACATCCGGCCCGTCGGCCAGGCGCGGAATGCCGACGATGCGCGCGCCGGACAGTTTCAGTTTGCCGTACAACATGTAGTAGCCCGGCTCATCCACCAGCACGCGCTCGCCGGGGCGGATGAAATTGCGGATCACGATGTCCAGCGCCTGGTTGGCACCGTGGGTCAGCACGATCTGCCCGGTGGCCGCCTCAATGCCGTGCTGCGCCAGCTTGTGCGACAGGTGCTGGCGCAGCGGCAGGTAGCCGAAGCGGCTGCCGTAGCCGAACAGCGCGCCAATGCCGGTGCGCACCACTTTCTGGTGGAACTTGTCCAGGCGCACATCGTTCAACCAATCCACCGGCGGAAAGCCGTCGCCCAGGCGCAGGTGGCCGGGGTCGCTCTTCAACTGCTCGCGCATCAGCCACACCACATCCATCGCCCGGCTCAGCGAGCCCTCGTCATCCTCCTTGACCGGCGGCGGCGCCGCGCAAACGAAGAAGCCGGAACCACGGCGCGGTTCGGCCACGCCCAGCGCGGTGAGCTCGTCGAAGACATTGACGATGGTGTTCTTGGCGCAGTCGTGCCGCGCCGCCATCTCGCGGATCGACGGCAACCGGCTGCCGGGCGGATAGATGCCCTCCCCGATCTGCTGGCGGATCAGTTGTACCAGCTTGCCGGTCAAGGTGCGGGGGTTGCGGTTTTCTGTGGCCATGGTCTCTTCCGGTGATTTTTCTTGTTGCGCCGCAAAGCGATTGTCTTGGGTACAGTTGCAGCACTGTTGGCCCAAACTGTATCCATTCATATTGGTACACGCTGGTATTCTGCTCCAAATCCGGCCGCCCCGCGACCTTCCCGGTCAAGCGCAAAACATAAAGAGAGACGCACACCCATGAGCACTGCCATCGATTCCCGCCTGCCCGGCTTCCGTTCCCTTGCGCCTGAACAGCGCCTGGCCGAAGTGGCCCGCCTGGCCGGCCTCGACGCCGCCGACCAGGCGCTGCTGTCGGACGCCGGCGCGCTGCCGCTGGCCACCGCCAACGGCATGATCGAAAACGTGGTCGGCACCTTCCAGCTGCCGCTGGGCGTGGCCGGCTATTTCCAGTTGAACGGGCGCGACGTGCTGGTGCCGATGGCGGTGGAAGAACCTTCGGTGGTGGCCGCCGCCTCCTTCATGGCCAAACTGATCCGTGAATGCGGCGGTTTCCAGACCTCCAGCAGCGCGCCGCTGATGCGCGCCCAGATCCAGCTGATCGGCATCGGCGATCCGCACGGCGCGCGCCTGGCCATCCTCAAGGAGCGCCAGGCCATCATCGATATCGCCAACAGCCGCGACCAGTTGTTGAACCAGCTCGGCGGCGGCTGCCGCGACATCGAAGTGCATGTCTTCCCGAACACGCGGCGCGGCGCCATGGTGGTCACCCACCTGATCGTCGACGTGCGCGACGCGATGGGCGCCAATACCGTCAACACCATGGCCGAGGCGGTGGCCCCGCATATCGAGCAGGTCACCGGCGGCAAGGTGCGCCTGCGCATCCTCTCCAACCTGGCCGACCTGCGCCTGGCACGGGCGCGCGTGAAAGTCTCGGCCAAGGTGCTGGGCACGGAACACTACAGCGGCGAGGAAGTGATCAACGGCATCGTCGACGCCTATGAGTTCGCCGCCGTGGATCCCTACCGCGCGGCCACGCATAACAAGGGCATCATGAACGGCATCGACCCGGTGATCGTCGCCACCGGCAACGACTGGCGCGCGGTGGAAGCCGGCGCGCATGCCTACGCCAGCCGCGACGGCCATTACACGTCGCTGACGCACTGGGAGATCGCCGCCGACGGCGACCTGGTCGGCACGCTGGAAATCCCGATGCCGGTCGGCCTGGTGGGCGGCGCCACCAAGACCCATCCAGCGGCGCGCGCGGCGCTCAAGATCCTCAAGGTGCAAAGCGCGCAAGAGCTGGCCGAGGTGGCCGTGGCCGTGGGCCTGGCGCAGAACATGGCGGCGCTGCGCGCGCTGGCCACCGAAGGCATCCAGCGCGGCCACATGGCGCTGCATGCGCGCAATATCGCGCTGGCGGCCGGCGCCAGGCCGGAAGAGATGGATTGGCTGGTACAGCAGATGGTGGCCAGGCACGATGTGCGCGTCGACTATGCCGCGCAACTGCTGGCGCAAAAGCGCGGGCAATAAGCCTGCCAATGCAGTCAGCCAACCAGGCAAGCCAACCCGAGACATCCCCCACGAGCCGCCCCAAGGCGGCCGATGAAAACCCAAGGAGACAGCACCATGAACCAGTCCACCCCACGCGGCCGATCGCTGCGCCTGCTGGCTTGCACGCTCGCCGTGACCGCGGCCTGTAGCGCCGCGCAAGCGCAGGTATCCAACGATGCCGTGCGCATCGGCTTCATCACCGACATGTCCGGCCCCTATGCCGATACCGACGGCGCCGGCGGCCTGGAAGCGATCCGCATGGCGGTGGCCGACTACGGCGGCAAGGTGCTGGGCAAGCCGATCGAGATCATGTCGGCCGACCACCAGAACAAGGCCGACATCGCCGCCACCCGCGCGCGCGAATGGGCCGACGAGCGCGGCCTGGACATGCTGATCGGCGGCGTCAACTCGGCCACCGCGCTGTCGATGAACAAGGTGATGGCGGAGAAGAAGCGCGTCTACATCAACATCGGCGCCGGCACCGCGCGCCTGACCAACGAGGAATGCACGCCCTACACCGTGCACTATGAATACGACACCGTGGCGCTGGCCAAGGGCACCGGCCAGGCCGTGATCAGGCAAGGCGGCAAGACCTGGTTCTTCCTGGTGGCCGACTATGCTTTCGGCCACTCGCTGGCCAACGACACCAGCGCCGTGGTCAAGGCCAACGGCGGCACGGTGGTAGGTTCGGTCAAGCACCCGCCGCAGTCCTCCGACCTGTCGTCCTTCATGCTGCAGGCGCAGGCCTCCAAGGCGCAAATCCTGGGGCTGGCCAACGCCGGCGAAGATACCGTCAACTCGATCAAGGCCGCCAAGGAATTCGGCGTCACCAAGAACATGAAACTGGTCGGCCTGCTGATGGTGATCAACGACATCCACGCGCTGGGCCTGGCCAATGCCGAGGGCCTGATGATGACCGACAGCTGGTACTGGGACAAGGACGAGCCCTCGCGCAAGTTCGCCCAGCGCTTCTACCAGAAGATGAAGAAGATGCCGAGCACGCACCAGGCCGCGGCCTATTCCGCGACCACCACCTACCTGAAGGCCGTGGCCGCCGCCGGCACCGACGACTCGACCAGGGTCATGGCCGAACTCAAGAAAACCAAGATCGACGACTTCTATAACAAGGGCTACATCCGCGCCGACGGCCGCAACATCCACGACATGTACCTGTACCAGGTGAAGTCGCCGTCCGAATCGAAAAAGCCGTGGGATTACCTGAAGCTGCTGGAAACCATCCCCGGCGAACAGGCGTTCACCAGCGTGGCGGAGTCCAAGTGCAGTTTGCTCAAACCATGATCTGAACCTGAACCGGCGTTCTTCGACGCACGACGCACGATGAACGTCACCGGGTCCCGGCCTGCGCCGGGACGACCGGATCTTTTGCACCGCAACCGCCCCTCCCCCCGCCGCGTGCACAGGCAGCCACAGCGTCAGCCCCGCGTCAGCATCTGAAGCTTGCGCAACGCGCCGCTTAGGCATACTCTTGCTGTCCGCCGCACCGCTGCCGCTCGTCCGCCGTCCCTCCAACGATCCCGGCACAATATTCCCGGCCCTGTTTCGTCTTCACTGCTGCCGCCTCCGGCATGCAAACGCGCACGCAACATCTTCGCCGCCCGCGCCATCCGCGCGGGCGCGCACGCGCGGCCATCGCCAATAGCCAATAAAAAGCCAAGGAACTCATTTGAATAACAAAGACAACAACAGCGCCGTCGCATCCACGCCCGGCAAATTCACGCCTTACCAGAAAATCGTGGTCGGCCTGCTGGCCTTCCTGCAGTTCGCCGTGATCCTCGACTTCATGCTGATGTCGCCGCTGGGCGCCGTGATCATGCCCGACATGAAGATCAGCGCCCAGCAGTTCGGCCTGGTGGTCTCGGCCTATGCCTTTTCGGCCGGCATCTCCGGCTTGCTGACGGCCGGCTTCGCCGACCGCTTCGACCGCAAGCGCCTGCTGCTGTTCTTCTACGCCGGTTTCGTGCTCGGCACGCTGTGGTGCGGGCTGGCGCAGAGCTTTGAAAGCCTGCTGGCGGCGCGCATCGTCACCGGCCTGTTCGGCGGCGTGATCGGTTCCATCGTACTGGCCATCGCCACCGACCTGTTCCCGCTGCAACTGCGCGGCCGCGTGATGGGCCTGATCCAGACCGCCTTCGCCGCCAGCCAGGTGCTGGGCATCCCGATCGGCCTGTACCTGTCCAACAGCTGGAACTGGCATGTGCCCTTCATCGCCATGGCGGCGCTGGGCCTGCTCGGCGGCATCGCCGTGATGTGGAAGATGCAACCGGTGGCCGAGCACCTGAA
Organism: Herbaspirillum sp. GW821-FHT09A12; assembly: GCF_059418325.1. Lineage (NCBI taxonomy): Bacteria > Pseudomonadati > Pseudomonadota > Betaproteobacteria > Burkholderiales > Oxalobacteraceae > Herbaspirillum > Herbaspirillum sp. GW821-FHT09A12. The sequence goes on along the minus strand of NZ_JBWKPR010000008.1, from coordinate 62,627 downwards.
GCTGAAACAGGAACACAGCGCCTCGATGCACCTGTTCCACACCGTGACGGAACCGCGCTACCTGATCGCCTTCGCCACCACCGCGCTGCTGATGACCGGCGGCTTCATGCTGATGCCGTTCTCCAGCGCCTACCTGGTCGGCAACCTCGGCATCGACCTGCACCACCTGCCGACGGTCTACATGGTCACCGGCATCTGCACCATCGGCTTCGGCCCGCTGATCGGCCGCGCCGCCGACCGCGTCGGCAAGTTCCGCGTGTTCCTGTTCGGCGCCGCCCTGTCGATCGTCATGGTGCTGGTCTATACCCACCTCGGCCCGGTCACGGTGCCGGTGATCATCGTGGTCAACGCGGTGCTGTTCCTGGGCATCTTCTCGCGCATGATCCCCTTCCAGGCGCTGGTGTCGACAGTGCCCTCGCCCAACCAGCGCGGCTCGTTCAACGCCATCAGCGCGTCGATCCAGCAATTGTCGGGCGGCATCGCCTCGGTAGTGGCCGGCCACATCGTCACGCTGGGCGCCGACGGCCGCCTGGCCAACTTCGATGTGGTGGGTTATGTGATCGTCGGCACCACGCTGGCGGCGTCGGTGCTGGTGTGGCGGCTGGACCGGGATGTGCAGGCGCGCGCGGCGGCAGCGGCAACCGCGCGGGCGGCATCATGAACCGGGTCTGATTGCCGGGAGTTCACCAAGCGGGCCATGGGCCCGCTTTTTCATTTCAGGCGCCGCCTCTATTCCCGCTATTTCTTTTCATGCGCCGCCAACCCCAGGAGCTGACAGCGGCCTTGTCTCATGTTCGCCATCATCACACGCGTGTAATGAAGCGGTCACATGTTCTCCGCAGAATTCGAGGTTTTAATAATTTCTTACAAAAACCTGACACCATGCGGCTCCCCTTACATCTCCGACTTCTTCCCGTCGCGATCGCCCTGCAGGCCATCTATCCGGCAGCCCATGCCGCCGACTACACGGTTCCCACCGGCGCCATCGACAGCACGGCCAAGACGCTGACCAAGAATGTGGCCGACAACATCACCATCAATGCCGGCGGCACGCTGAGCTCCGGCAGCGCCGCCACCATCAAGTCCTCCCAGGACAACGACAACCTCACCACCGTCACGATCAGCAACGCGGGCACGATCAGCCAGAGCAGCGGCCTGTCGGCGATCAACATCAACAACAAGAAGATCAACCTGGTCCTGACCAACGAGGCCGGCGGCCTCATCACCAGCTCGTCCAACGCCGCCAAGACGCCGACGATCGTGGTCGGCAAGGGCAGCGACGCCTTCACCATCGTCAACCTGGGCACCATCTCGCAGACCGGTCCCACCCCGACCAACGCGGACAACGGCAAGAACTACGCGATCAACGTCAACAGCGATTTCTCGACCACCGGCAACACCATCGTCAATGGATCGGCGACCAACAGCAGCGCCACCATCACCTCCTCCAGCGCGACGGCGATCAAGCTGGGCTCCAATACGATGGTGACCAACTACGGTCAGATCTACACCTCCAGCCCGGTCAACACGTCCTGCCCCGACTACCTGAGCGCCTGCGCCACGGGATCGCCGCCCAAGGCGGCCGATGGCATCTCCATCGACGACGCGATCAAGAACGCCGTCATCGTCAATTACGGCAACATCACCGGCGCGCGCCACGGCATCGACGGCGGCGATCCGGTCAGCGCCACGCCGGATGCCAACCTGGCCAACGCGGTGCAACTGGTGGCGCACATCGGCGCCGCCGGCGTGAGCTTCGATGCGACCTACGCCGACGGCACCACGCGCAGCAACGTCACCATCGGCAACAATGTGGTCATCAACCAGGCCACCGGCGTCATCACCGGCAACAACGGCTCCGGCATCGGCTTCGACAGCCACGGCGTGGTCTTCAACTACGGCACCATCACCGGCAACTATGCCGGCGCCGGCAACGTCTACGACGTGCTTGGCAACGGCTCGACGGTCAACAATGGCGACGGCGACGGCGTCGACATCGACGGCATCGCCTATGTCGAGAACTGGGGCACCATCAAGGGCACCGGCGCCGGCGGCCTCGACTCGACCGGCCAGCCCAACGGCGCCGACGGCATCGCCGCCGGCGGCGGCACCTTCATCAACCACGCAGGCGCGCTGATCTATGGCGAAGACCACGGCATCCTCATCGATGACGGCAACGACTGGTCCAAGGATGCCGGCAATCCGCTGATCACCTACAACAGCGGCAACACCACCGGCCGCGGCACCGCAACCGTCAATGGCGCCACCGCCTACATCGTCAACAGCGGCGCCATCATCGGCAACAAGGGCGTGGCCGTGGCGCTGGTCGGCAACTATGACGACACCCTGATCAACAACGCCACCGGCGTCATCACCGGCGGCGCGCAAGCCACGCTGGCCGGCCAGGGCGGCAGCAGCGCCCCCGGCGCGGCAGTGCAAATGGGCGGCGGCAACGACACGCTGATCAACTATGGCAGGATCGAAGGCAAGAACGGCATGGCCATCGACATGGGCGACGGCGACGATTCGCTGATGCTGCTGGGCGGCACCGTCATCGGCACCATCGCCGGCGGCAACGGCACCGACACGCTGACCACCGGCGGCACGCAGACCTTCGCGGCGGGCGTGCTCTCCGGCTTCGAGAACTTCGTCGTCCGCGACGGCGTCACGACCTTCAATTACGACCTCGGCACCGTCAGCAACATGAGCGTGAACCAGGGCGCGGTTCTGCAGGTCAACGGCGCCTTCGGCACCAGCGGCGACCTCGCCGTCAACGGCACCTTCAGGACGGCGTCGGGCGCGACCACACGCACCGTCGCCGTCGGCGGCGACTTCTCGCTCGGCGCGGCCGGCACGCTCCAGGTCGGCATCGCCGGTGCGCAGGCCGACAAGATCGCCGCCGCCGGCAGCGCTACGCTGGCCAACGGCGCGACGGTGCAACCGGTGGTGAAGACCTATGTGCCGTCCAGCACGCGCTGGACCATCCTGTCGGCCAGCGGCGGGCTCAAGGCCGACGTCGCGCAACTCCAGGTGGCCGATACCGCGACGCTGGACTATTCGCTGCAGCAGTCGGGGAACGACCTGATCCTCACCGCGCAGCGCACCGCCAGCGCCGGCAGCATCGGCGGCGGTGGCGGCGGTATCGGCCAGGCGCTTGACGCGCTGGGCGCCGGCATCGGCGCCGGCGCCGACAACGCGCAGACGGTGGCATTGCTCACCGCACTGGACGCGCAACCGACCACGGCGGCCTATCGCGCCGCCATCCGGCAACTGCAGCCAGAAACCAACCACGCCAGCCAGCAGGCGGCGCAGGTGGCCATGGGCAGCGTGTTCTCCGCGGTCGGCGAGCGCATCGACGCGGCGCGCGGCGGCGACGCGCTCGCCGCCAATGGCCGCAGCGGTATCGCGACCGGTGAAAAATCGGCGCGCGGCCGCGTCTGGATCCAGGGCCTTGGCGCCTGGGGCAAGCAGGATGCGCGCGCCGGCGCCGACGGCTACAGGATCAATGCCTACGGCATCGCCGCCGGGCTGGAAACCGACCTGTCGGCACGCGAAGTGGCAGGCATGACGCTCGGCTACACGCGCGCCGGTACCCGCGGCAGCGATAACGCCAGCGGCAACGACGTCGATGTCGACGCCATCAACATCGGCGGCTACATGGGACGCGACATGGGCGGCTGGACGCTCGACACCTCGCTCATGCTGGGCGGCAACCACTACCGCAGCACACGCGCCGTCAACTTCCTCGGCCAGACCGTGCACGGCAGCTACAACGGCTGGCAGATCGGCGCGCGCATCGAGGCCGGCTTGCCCTTCGCCATCGACCAGGCCTGGTCCGGCCGCTGGCTGGCCGGCCTGCGCGCCTCGCACCTCGGCAACCAGGGCTATACCGAAAGCGGCAATGCAGCCGTCGCGCAAAACGTCGCCTCGAGCAATGCCAACTCGGTCCAGCCGACGCTGGGCGTGGAGGTGAACCGCGTCGGCGAGAACGGCGGCCGCTTGCAGTTGCGGGCACGCTACCTGCACGAATTGGCCAACAGCCCGGATGTCACCGCCAGCTTCGTCGCCGGCGGCCCCAGCTTCGTCACCCCCGGCGCGTCGGCCAATCGCGACGCCCTGCAGATCGGCGCCAGCTACCGCTGGAATGGCGCGCAAGGCAGCTTCGCGACGTTGGGTTACGACGCCGAAGTGCGCGATCGCTCGCTGGTCCACCAGGTGACGGCGCGCGCCGGCTGGACATTCTGATCCCGCCCGTCCACGGGCCTTGCCCGGCGCCCTGAACCGACGGCCCGCAAATACTTGCGGGCCGTTTCCCTTCCAGGAGACAATTGCGCGATGGATGGATGGATCAAACTGCGCGCGCTGCTGTGCCTGTCCGCTGCGCTGTCGCTGCTGGCGGCATGCGCCGGCAACCCGCGCGAACATGCCGACGCGCTGGCGCAACCCGCCGGGTTGCGCAAAGAAGAGATCAAGGGCGGCGACTTCGTACTGACCGCTTACGTGCGCATCACCCAACCGGCGTTGCCGCTGACGGTCTACATCGAAGGCGACGGCCGTGCCTGGTTGACGCGCACAGAGCCGTCTCCCGACCCTACGCCGCGCGAAGCACTGGGGCTGCAGCTGGCGGCCGCCGACCGTGCCGCCAACGTGCTCTACCTGGCGCGCCCGTGCCAGTTCACCGCCATGGCCCGCAACCCGTCCTGCGCGGTCGCCTATTGGACCGACAAGCGCTTCGCGCCCGAGGTGATCGCCTCGATGGATGCGGCCCTCTCCCACTATCTGCAACAGCTGCCGGCGCCGCGCGTCAACCTGGTGGGCTACTCCGGCGGCGGCGCCGTCGCCGTGCTGCTGGCGGCACGGCGACGGCAGCATGGCGACATCGCCTCCCTGCGCACCGTGGCCGGCAACCTGGATCACGAGGCCGTCAACCGTTGGCACGACGTATCGCCGATGCCCGGCTCGCTCAACCCCATCGACGTGGCGGCGCAGACCGCGGCAATCCCGCAGTTGCACTTCAGCGGCGCCGACGACGCCATCGTCCCCACCGCGATCGCCCGCCATTTTGTCGCCCTGGCCGGCCCTTGCGCACGCTTGCGCATCGTCGATGGCCTGGCCCATGAAGGAGCCTGGGCCGCGGCCTGGCCGGGCTTGCTGGCAGAGCAGTTGCCGTGTCGTGGGGCGGAGGCAGCGCCCTAGCGGCGCACACCCGGCGCCGGACTCAGCCTGTTGTCGACGACAAGCGCCGCCGCAGGAAATCCGCGACCGTCGCCAGCACCCGCTCCGGCTGCTCGCGATGCGGCACATGCCCGCATCCCTCGAACATCGCATACTCGCCCTGCCCCGCGAACGCCGACGGCAGGCCTGCGATCATCTTCGGATGCCGCTCGGAACCGAACTCGTCCAGGTCGCCATGCATGGCCAGCACCGGGCATTGCAACTTGCGCAAATCCTCCTCCAGCGACCAACCGGCGAACTGCGGCGACAGCCAGGTTTCGGTCCAGGCATCGAGCACCCACCGCGCCTTCTCCAGGTCGTTGCCGTGGTACTTCGCCAGCCGCGCCAACTGCGCCGGATCAACAAAATTCTTCTTGGCCGCGCGTATGCCTTCCAGCGTGCGCTCTTCGACGAAGGCCTGGGCCGATTCGGTGATCACCGCGGCGATGCGGTCGGGGAATTGCGCGGCGGCGCAGATGGCCATGCCGCCGCCGACGCTGTGGCCGAAGAGGATGGCTTTCTCCGCGCCCAGATGCGCCATCAACGGCAGCAGCGCCGCACCTGCTTCGTCGCGAATGAAGCCGTGGCCGAGTGTGCCCGGATTCGGATCGGAGCGGCCGAATCCAAGCCGGTCGTAAGCCATGGCGGCATGCCCCGCATGGGCGGCCAACTGCGCCGGGAAATCGCGCCACAGGTCGATTGCGCCAAGAGAGTCGTGGAAAAAAACGATGGGGATGCCGCCATCGCCGGCCGGATAGCCCCAGGTCGAGACCGCGATCCGGTGGCCGCCGATATCGGCATGCCGATCATGCCTCGACGGGATGGTTGCACCCCACCGGTTTGCCTCCGCCCTGTCTTGAATTGCCATTTGCGGCTCCTGCGCATGATGTGAATCCGGATTGTGCCCTTGAACGCACTTCGTCGCTGTCATTGCAACGACAACGCCATCTGGCCATCTGGCCATTGGGCCGGGAGTCGGGATCAAGGCGGGATCAAGACGGGCGACCAAAGAAAAGGCGCACCCGAAGGTGCGCCTTAATCAGCATTCAAGAGGTATGTCTCCCCCTTAATATACCCGACACGCTATCCGCTTAAGCGACGTGCGAGCCGGTGTATCCTGAAAAGCGCATCTGCCGATGCGCAATGGCATTGAGCTATCAGTGATGCGCGCCGCCGCCCAGGTAGGCGGCTTGCACCGCCGGGTCGTTTTGCAGCTTGTCGGCGGGTCCGTGTACGGAGATCTTGCCATTCTCCAACACATAGCCGTAATCCGCAACATTCAGTGCGGCAGCGGCGAATTGCTCAACCAGCAACATCGTCACGCCCTCTTCCTTCAGGCGCGAGATGATACGAAAGACTTCTTCCACCAGGATCGGCGCCAGGCCCATCGACGGTTCATCGAGCAAAATCACTTCGGGGTTCAGCATCACGGCGCGCGCCATGGCCAGCATCTGCTGTTCGCCGCCGGAGAGCGTGCCGGCCAATTGCGTCTGGCGTTCCTTAAGGCGCGGGAACAGCTCCAGCGCACGCTCCAGGTCGTGGGCGATGTCGCCCTTGGGACGCGAGCGGGTGAAGCGCGGGAAGGCGCCCAACAGCAGGTTGTCGGTCACGCTCATGGTGGCGAACACGCGCCGGCCTTCGGGCGAGTGCGCCAGGCCGAAGCGGGCGATCCTGTGCGAGTCCAGGCCGGTGATGTTCTTGCCGCCGAGCGTGACTTCGCCGTCCTTCGGTTTGATCATGCCGGAGATGGCGCGCATGGTGGTGGTCTTGCCGGCGCCGTTGGAACCGATCAGGGTCACCACCTTGCCCTTGGGGACGTCGAGCGAAATGCCGTGCAGCACTTCGACCTTGCCGTAGGCGGCGTGCAGGTTGGAAATGGTCAGCATGTTCAGGCTCCTGCGGGTGTCGGTTTGTGGTCGGGGCCGTCGGACGCATCGCCCGCGCCGCCGCCGAGATAGGCTTCGATCACCTTCGGATCCGCCTGCACTTGCGCCGGCTTGCCTTCGGCGATCTTCTGGCCGAAGTCGAGCACGGTGACGGTGTCGCAGATCGACATGACCACATCCATATGGTGTTCGATCAGGATGATGGTGATGCCGGCTTCGCGGATCTTGCGGATGATGGCGATCAGGTCCTTGATGTCGGGCGCGGTCAGGCCGGCGGCCGGCTCGTCCAGCAGCAACAGGCTGGGGTTCAGGCCCAGCGCGCGGCCGATCTCCAGCAGGCGCTGCTTGCCGTAAGGCAGGTTGCGCGCCTCCTCGTTGGCGAGGTCGGCCAGGCCGACGAACTCGAGGATGGCGGCGGCGCGCTCGCGCGCCCGGCGTTCCTCGCGCGCATAGCGCGGGGTATTGACCATGACGTCGACCACATTGCTGTTGAAGGTGTGATGCAGGCCCACCAGCACGTTTTCGGTGGCGGTCATTTCACCGAACAGCTGCACGTTCTGGAAGGTGCGCGCCACGCCGCCCAGGGCGATGGCCGAGGGCGTGCTGCCGGAGATCTGGCGGCCGTCGTATTCGGCGCTGCCGTCGGTGGGACGGTAGATGCCGGTGAGCACGTTCATCATGGTGCTCTTGCCGGAACCGTTGGGGCCGATCAGGCCGTGCACGGTGCCTTTCTTCACGTCCAGGTCGACCAGGTTCAGGGCTTTCAGGCCGCCGAACTGCATCAGGATCTGGCTGACCTTCAACAGCGTGGCGCCCTCATCCTTGACCGAGTCGGTGGTGATGACGGCATGCTCCTTGTCGCCGCTGATCTGCTGCGCCAGCGGCACCGGCTTGATCAGCATGCGGCCGAACAGGCTGCGGCAAAAGCCGACGATGCCATCCTGCAGGTAGTAGACGACGAACAGCGTCATCAGGCCGAAGATGGTCAGGCGCCAGTCGGTGATGTTCTCCAGCTTGTAGGAGAAGGCGGCCATGATGACGGTGGCGACCACCGGCACGGCCACCGCGCGCAGCGACTTGGCCTTCTTCGCGACCGACACGGCCGAGCCCGCCACCACTACCACGGCCAGTACCGTGGCGATCTGGCGGAACAACTCGATGTCCGACAGCAGGCTGGGCAGCATGACCACGATCAGCGCGCCGATCAGCGAACCGATGCGCGACTTGCGCCCGCCCATGATCACCGCCAGCAGGAACAGGATGGTCAGTTCGAAGTTGTAGGTATTGGGCGAGATGTACTCTTCCGAATACGCGTACAGCGCTCCCGACAGGCCGGCCAGCGCGGCGCTGATGATGAAGGCGTAGACCTTGTAGCGGTATACCGACACGCCCATGCAGTCCGAGGCGATCGGGCTGTCGCGCAGCGCCTGGAAAGCACGCCCGAGGTTGGACTTGAGGATGCGGTGCACCACGCCCATGGCCACTACGGTGAGGATGGCGACCAGGTAGAAGAATTGCACTTCGCTCATCTTCTCGCCGCCGATGAAGGGCTTGGCGACCTTGATGCCGAGCGGGCCTTCGGTGAGGAAGGTCATCTCATTGATCAGGATCTGGATGATGGTGCCGAAAGCCAGCGTGACCATCGCCAGGTACGGCCCCGTCACGCGCAGCGCGGGCAGCGCGAGGATGGCGCCGAACACGGCGGTGACCGCGATGGCGGCCGGGATCGTCAGCACGATCGGCAGGCCGAGCTTGAAGAACAGCACGCCGGCGGTGTACGAGCCGATGCCGAACAGGCCGGCGTGGCCCAGCGAGACCTGGCCGGTGTAGCCGACCACGATATCCAGCCCGAACAGCAGGATGGCGTAGATGAGGATGGTTTCGATCAGGTGCAGGTAATACGGGTTGTGCACCACCAGGGGAATGCCGGCCAGGGCGACGATACCGAGTATCGAGAGCAGCAGGATTTTCTTGTTCATCGCTTCAGACCTTCTTGATCGCAGTTTTGCCGAACAGGCCTGCAGGTTTGACGGCCAGCACCAGGAGCAGCAACAGCAGCCCCGGCACTTCCTTGTAGCCGGTGGAGATGTAGAAACCGGTGACGGTCTCGGCGATGCCCAGGATCAGGCCGCCGACGATGGCGCCCATGCCCGAGGTCAGGCCGCCGATGATGGCGACGGCAAAGGCCTTCAAGCCCAGTGCCGCGCCCATGGTGGCGCCGGTGAGCGTGAGCGGCGCCACCAGCACGCCGGCGAACGCCGCCGTGGCCGACGACAGTGCATACGAAAAGGTGATCACCATGCGGGTGTTGATGCCCATGAGGCCTGCCGCATCGCGGTCGTTGGAGGTGGCGACCACGGCCTTGCCGTAGATGGACTTGCGGTTGAACAGTTCGACCGCGGCCATGATCAGCAGCGCGCCGACCACCACCAGCACTTGCATCGGCTGCACATTGGCGCCGAGCACCTGGAACGGCGTGCCGGAGATCGGCGACGGGAACGGCAGGTCGTCCTTGCCCCAGATGTTTTCGGCGACGTTCTTGAAGATGATGGCCAGCGCGATGGTGGACATGATCCAGCCGAATTCGGACTTGATCTTGATGGCCGGGCGCACCCCTATCCATTCGACGAACATGCCTTGCAGGCCGCCGAAGATGAGGACGATGGGGATCATCAGCCAGTAGTTGAGATAAGGCCCGCCGTGGATGTTGCCGACCACGGAGAGGCCGACCAGCGCGCCCAGCATCAGGGCTTCGCCCTGGCCGAAGTTAAGCGTGCCGGAGGTGGCGAAGGTCAGTTGGTAACCGAATGCGATCACCGCGTAGATCATGCCTAGTGCGATGCCGGAAAAAACCAGCTGTAGCAGGATATCCATTGTGTTTCCCAAGAAGCGGCTGCCGCCGGATGGCGGCGTTGACCTGTGTGGACTATGCGGGTAGCGCCGATGATGCGGCCGATACGGCTGAAATGGCGCATGCGCCGCCGCGCCATTGCAAATCCATCAACAGATCGTGTGAAAAAGGCCAGTCCCCGGATCGCAAGGACTGGCCCTCAAACTTAAAACGCTGCAGGCAAAACGTCAGTCGCGTCTTATTTGCCGAGGACGACGCGGCCGTTCTTGACCTCGCCCATCACGACGGTAGCCGGCTTGATGGCTTCGTGGTCGTCATGGGTGAATGGCTTGTCATAGGTGGTGACCACGCCTTCAACCTTGGTGTTGAGGTTTTCCAGCGCGGCGCGGACCTTCTCGCCGTCGGTGCTGTTGGCTTGCTTGATGGCGGCGGCCAGCAGCAGGATGGAGTCGTAGCCCTGGGCGGCCGACACGGCCGACGGCATGCGGTCAACCTTGTAGGCCTTTTGGTAAGCCTCGATGAACGCCTTGCGCTTGGGGGTATTGCCGTCCTGGATGAAGGTCTGCGGCATGCGTGCGCCGTTGCCGTTCTTGCCGGAGTTGTCGATGAAGTTGCCCATCGACAGCGGCCAGCTGCCGATGATAGGCACGTGCCAGTTCAGCTTTTCCATGCCGTTGGCGATCTGCGCCAGTTCCGGGCCGATGCCGTAGGTCAGCACGACTTGCGCGCCGCCCTGCTTCGACTTCAGCAACTGGGCGGTCATGTCGACGTCCTTGATGTTGTACTTCTCGATGGCGACCGGGGTGATCTTCTTGGACGTCAGCGCCTTTTCCAGGTCTTCGCGGCCGAGCTGGCCGTAGTTGGTGGAGTCGGCCAGGATCGCGACCTTGGTGTACTTCTGCTTGTCGATCGCTTCATCGGCGATCATCTTGGCCTGGATCTGGTCGGAGGCCGAGGTGCGGAAGACGTAGTTGTCCTTGTCCTTCTCGAACTGCTTGGTGATCACGCTGCCGGTGGCGACGTTGTTGATGACCGGGATCTTGGCTTCCTGGTAGAAGCGCTGCGATGCCAGCGCCACGCCGGTGTTGATGAAGCCGACGGTGGCGACCACCTTTTCCTTGTTGATCAGTTCCTGCGCGATCTGCACGCCGCGTTCGTTCTTGGCTTCATCGTCGCGCTCGATCAGTTGCACCTGGCGTCCCAGCAGGCCGCCCTGGGCGTTGATTTCGGCCACGGCCAGCTTGACGCCGTCGCGCATGGAAGCGCCCATGGGGGCGGAACCGCCGGTGTACGGACCGGATACGCCGATCTTGATGGGGTCGGCTGCCTGCGACGACATCGCGAACGTCATCAATGCGGCAGCTACCAAGGCTTGGGTCTTGTATGTCATGTCTTCCTCCAGGAATTTAATTGTCGGCTAGCACATCTTTTGGCGGGCTAAGCGCTTTTGGAACCCACCACTCCCCCGCTCTTCTGGCGGCTCGCTCGGGAGTGTCGGGCCGATTCTGTCGCAGTTTCCTTTCTCGAAGCTTACAACCCTGTCAGGAGCTGTCGCAGCGCGTCGGGAAGCGCGGTTGATTTTTCTTTTCCGAAATCGACCCAAACTATTTTTGCAGCGCCATCAGCATAAATGATCTCGGGCTTGCCGGCGTCGCGGATGACATACGTAGTTTCCACACTCGTGCGCCCCATCTGCCCCGCATGCATCTGCACCGCGATGCTGGCCGGATACTTCATCTGGCGCCGGAAGTTGCAGTGCGCATTGACGATCACCGGGCCCTGGCCGGCGACCGCCATGGCGCCGCCGACCGTATCCAGCCACTCGATGCGGCACTGCTCCATGAAGCGGAAGTAGACGGTGTTGTTGACGTGGCCAAGGGCATCCATGTCGCCCCAGCGGATGTCCTGTTTCGAGGTGTACAGCAGTTTCCCGGCGTCCGGTCTGGCGGTGGCGGCGTTTGCGTGGCTGCTCATGCATGGTCCTTTCTGTCGTTCGATTCATCAATCAGTGAAATTCTTTTCATCCTGGCAGCGCCGGATGCGGCGCAATGTTTCCCTGGAGCATCCCCGAAAAACCATCTTGCGGATCACTCACAACGCCGCCGTTTCGCGCGCGGGCGGCATTGCATAACATTCTGTTATCAACTCACGCCATATCTGTATGAGCGGCGGATGCAAAATCCAATAAAATACGCGGCATTGCCGAAAAACACATCCGGCGCGGCTTCCGAAACCGCTGCCGAGGCTAGAAATTTCATTCGCGGAACGCATAAAAACCCGATTGTCTACTAGCGTTCCGGCGAAAAATACTGAACAATAGCACGATCGTTCGAAAATATGCGGTTCATATAATGACGGGACACTCATGACTTCATCTCAAGACTTGCTTGAACAATACGGCCCACGCGAAGCGATGGAATACGACGTGGTGATCGTCGGCGGCGGCCCGGCCGGGCTGTCGGCGGCGATCCGCCTGAAACAGCTGGCCGCGCAGCACAGCCGCGAGGTGTCGGTGTGCGTGCTGGAAAAAGGCAGTGAAGTCGGCGCCCATATCCTGTCCGGCGCGGTGATGGACCCGCGCGCATTGAGCGAACTGATCCCCGACTGGAAAGAGCAAGGCGCGCCGCTCACTACCCCGGTCACCGAAGACCGTTTCCTTTTTCTCTCCGCCAGCAAAGCCTATAAGACACCGTCTTGGCTGCTGCCAGCCTGTTTCCAGAACCACGGCAACTACGTCATCTCGCTGTCCAACGTCACCCGCTGGCTGGGCCAGCAGGCCGAAGCCCTGGGGGTGGAAGTGTTCGCCGGCTTCCCGGCGGCCGAAGTGCTCTACCACGAGGACGGCTCGGTCAAGGGCGTGGCCACCGGCAACCTGGGCATCAACAAGGAAGGCGAACCGACCGCCGAATTCCAGCTGGGCATGGAACTGCATGCGAAGTACACCTTCTTCGCCGAGGGCGCGCGCGGCCATCTGGGCAAGCAGTTGATTGCCAAGTACCAGCTCGATGCCGGCCGCGATCCGCAAACCTATGCCATCGGCATCAAGGAGCTGTGGGAGATCAAGCCCGAGCTGCACCAGCCGGGCCTGGTGGTGCACACCGCCGGCTGGCCGCTGGAGAACGATACCTATGGCGGCTCCTTCCTGTATCACCTGGAAAACAACCAGGTGGCGGTGGGCTATGTGGTGGGCCTGGCGTACCAGAACCCGTACCTGTCGCCGTTCGAGGAATTCCAGCGCTATAAAACCCATCCCGAGATTCGCAAGTTCTTCGAGGGCGGCAAGCGCATCTCGTATGGCGCGCGCGCCATCACGGCCGGCGGCATCCAGTCGCTGCCCAAGCTGGTGTTCCCGGGCGGCGCGCTGATCGGCTGCGAGGCCGGTTTCCTCAACGCCTCGCGCATCAAGGGCAGCCACGCCGCGATCAAGAGCGGCATGCTGGCCGCGGAGGCCGCATTCAACGCCCTCGGCGAACAGCGCCAGGGCGACGAGTTGGCGGCCTACCCGGCCACCTTCGAGCAATCGTGGCTGAAGGACGAGTTGCATCGTGCGCGCAACTTCAAGCCGTCGATGAGCAAGGGGCTGGTGACCGGAACGCTGCTGGTGGGCATCGACCAGGTGCTGTTCGGCGGCAAGGCGCCGTGGACCCTGCGCCACACGCATGCCGACCATGAATGCCTGAAACCGGCGGCCAACTACGCGCCGATCGCCTATCCGAAGCCGGACGGCAAGCTGAGCTTCGACCGCCTGTCGTCGGTGTTCATCTCCAACACCAACCACGGCGAAGACCAGCCGGCGCATTTGACCTTGAAGGATCCGAACGTGCCGGTGCAGATCAACCTGGCGCAGTACGCCGGCCCCGAGTCGCGCTATTGCCCGGCCGGGGTGTATGAGTTCGTCAAGAATGAAGACAACAGCGAGCGCCTGCAGATCAATGCGCAGAACTGCGTGCACTGCAAGACCTGCGATATCAAGGATCCGACCCAGAACATCGTGTGGGTGACGCCGGAGGGCGGCGGCGGGCCGAATTATTCGGGGATGTAAGCGCTCGCTTCCACACGGACAAAAGCCGCATCTCCGATGCGGCTTTTTCATGGGCGCTCACGAACGATGATGCCTCAGCGTTCCATCATGCGGCAGGAGACGAAGATGCCGCTGGCGTCCATTGGCCGTTGACGATCTTTTCCAGCCAGAAGGTGCCGATCACGGTCTTGACGTCGGTGATCCGGCCGCTGCGCACCTGTTCCAGCAGCTCGGACAAGGGCGCCTTGTAGATATCGAGGAACTCGCCCTCATCCAGTTTGCGCTCCCCTTCCTGCAAGCCGCGCGCGACATACAGTTCGAGCCGCTCGTCGGCATAGGCGATGGCGTTATGGATGGTGCAGATGTGCTGCCAGTCGGTGGCGGTGTAGCCGGTTTCTTCCAGCAACTCGCGCTTGGCGCAGGCCAGCTCGTCTTCGCCCGGATCGATCTTCCCGGCCGGGAATTCGATGAAGACGCGATTCAAGGGATAGCGGAACTGCCTTTCCATCAGCACGCTGCCGTCGTCGAACAGCGGCAGGATGGTCACCGCGCCGGGGTGCTTGATGTATTCGCGCACGGCTTCCTTGCCGTCGGGCAAAGTCACCGTATCGCACTGCACCTTCAGGAAGTGGCCGTCATAGACCTGTTGGCTGTCTTTTTTCGTTTCTCTCAGGTGTGCATCCATGTTGGGCTCGCGAGATCGAAGGTGAGTGGGAAACGGCGCGGCTCTTTCCGGCCCGTGGCGGCCGGGAGAACCGGGTGTCGGGGTGCGCTGCCGAAGTGAGCCGTACTCGAAGTCAGCCGTGCTCGAAGTCAGCCGTGCCTCTTGCGCAGGTAGCGCAGCACGTAGCCGGGATAGGCAAGCACCAGGAACAGACAGCCGGTGATCGCATAAAATTCCCAGCCCTGGGAAAAGACGTTGCCGATGCCGGCTTCCAGGAAGTGGGCGACGATGCCCACGGCAAAGTAAAGCGCCAGCAGTTCGAGCAGGCGCACCCAGATCGGCTTGACCCAGCCGTCGTCCTTGCGCAGCGGCACCAGCGCGAACAGCTGCTGGTTGAAGAAAGGCAAATTGGCCGCGAAAGCGGCCAACAGGATCACCAGCCAGCTGAAGAGGGAAACGTTCACGCCCCCCGTCCCTTACGCGACGACCTTGCTGAGGAAGGTCGCCAGCGTGGTGACGATGGCATTGGTGCAGGCATCCATCAGGTGGCCCGGCCACAGGCCGATGGCCAGTGCGGCGATGCCGTTGAGGCTCAGCACCAGGCGCATGTCGGGCGTGGCGACGATCTTGGCGTTGTCGACCGGATCGTCGAAGTACATGACCTTGACCACGCGGATGTAGTAGAACGCGCCAACCAGCGAGAACAGCACGGCCAGCACGGCCAGCCAGATCTGGCCGGTGCCCAGCACGGCCTGCAGCACCGACAGCTTGGCATAGAAGCCGACCAGCGGCGGAATGCCCGCCAGCGAGAACATCAGGATCATCATGACCGCGGCGAACCACGGGCTGCGCTGGTTCAGGCCCTTGAAGTCGTCGATCTTGTCGGCTTCGAAGCCGGCGCGCGAGAGCAGGATGATGACGCCGAAGGTGCCCAGCGTGGTGATCACATAGGTGACCGCGTAGAACATCGAGGAGCTGTAGGCGTTGACGGCCGAGAACAGGTTGCCGTCCACCACGCCCGACATCATGCCCAACAGCATGAAGCCCATGTGCGAGATGGTCGAATAGGCCAGCATGCGCTTGATGTTGCTTTGCGCGATGGCGGTGACGTTACCCAGGATGATCGACAGCACGGCCATGACCATCAGCATCTGCTGCCAGTCCACCGCCAGCGGCAGCATGCCTTCGACCAGCAGGCGGAAAGTGATCGCGAACGTGGCCAGCTTGGGCGCGGCGCCCAGCAGCAGCGTCACCGGGGTCGGCGAGCCTTGGTAGACGTCCGGCACCCACATGTGGAACGGCACGGTGCCCAGCTTGAAGGCCAGGCCGGCCACCAGGAACACGATGCCGAACACCAGCACGGTGCGGTCGACGGTGCCCGAGACGATGGCGCGGAACACCTCATTGAGTTCCAGCGAGCCGCCGCTGGCGCCGTACAGCATCGACATGCCATACAGCAGGAAGCCCGACGCCAGCGCGCCCAGGATGAAATACTTCATGGCGGCTTCGGTCGAAGCGGCGTTGTCGCGGCGCAGGGCGACCAGCGCGTACAGCGACAGCGACATCAGTTCCAGGCCCAGGTAGATGGACAGGAAGCTGTTGCCGGAAATCATGATCATCTGGCCCAGCAGGGCGAACAGCGCCAGCGCGTAGTATTCGCCGCCCAGGTGGCCGCCGGTGATGCCGCGCGCGCTATTGTATTGGCGCGAGTAGACCAGGGTAACGCCGACGCCCAGGTAGGTGAACAGCTTGAGCAGGTTCGACAGCGGGTCGGAGACGAACATGTTGTTGAAGGTGTAGACCGTCGCACCGCCGTTAAGGTCGCCGGTGGTCAGCACCGCGCAAACCAACAGCGCCGCCAGCGACAGCAGATAGGTGATGACGCGCTTGGCTTCCGGCAAGAACATATCGATCAGCAGGATCACCGAAGTGGCGATCAGCAGAAATATTTCCGGATAGACAGGGATCAGATTAATGTTGTTCATTTAGTTACCGCTTGTGTTCGTCCGCTCGTTTCGTCGGCGTATCGGCCCGCTAGCTACGGTGCTGCCCTCGCCGGTCGCCTTTGGCTTCCTTCGAGGCTCCTGCTCACCGTGAAACGCAGCCGGACTATCGCTTCGCTTGGCCGGCATGCTGCGCCGGCTTGTCTGTTACCTACTCAACCGGCAGGGCCCGTATCGGCGCCCCACCTTCCAACCGTCAAGATCAATTGATCTTGGATACCGCAACGTGCTGCAACAGGTCGGTCACCGAGGTCTGGATGCTGTCGGTGATGATCGCCGGATACAGGCCCATGACCATGGTGGCGATCGCCAGCAGGCCGAGGATCAGGAATTCGCGCGAATTGAGGTCGACCAGCGCTTCCACATGGTGGTTGGCGACGGCGCCGAAGATCACGCGCTTGGCCAGCCACAGCGAGTAGGCCGCGCCCAGGATCAGGGCGGTGGCCGCCAGCAAGCCGATCCAGAAGTTGAACTTGACGGCGCCCAGGATCACCATGAACTCGCCGACGAAACCGGAAGTGGCCGGCAGGCCGCAGTTGGCCAGCGAGAACAGGATGAAGAAGAAGGCGAAGCGCGGCATCTTGTTGACCACGCCGCCGTACTGGGCGATCTCGCGGGTATGCATCTGGTCGTACAGCACGCCGATGCACATGAACATCGCGCCGGAGACGAAGCCGTGCGAGATCATCTGCACGATGCCGCCCTGCACCGCCATGTCGTTGAACATGAAGAAGCCCAGGGTGACGAAGCCCATGTGGGCGATCGACGAGTACGCGACCAGTTTCTTCATGTCCTGCTGCACCAGCGCCACCAGGCCGATGTAGATCACGGCCACCAGCGACAGGAAGATCATGAAGCCCGACAGCGCATGGCTGGCGTCAGGCAGGATCGGCAGCGAGAAACGCAGGAAACCGTAGGCGCCCAGCTTCAGCATGATCGCGGCCAGCACGATGGAGCCGCCGGTCGGCGCCTGCACGTGGGCATCCGGCAGCCAGGTGTGCACCGGCCACATCGGCACCTTCACCGCGAAGGCGGCCAGGAAGGCGAAGAACAGGATCTTCTGCTCCAGCATCGACAGCGGCAGCTGGTGCCAGGTCGGGATGTCGAAGCTGCCGCCCGAGACGAAGTACAGGTAGATCAGCGCGACCAGCATCAAGAGCGAGCCCAGCAGCGTGTACAGGAACAGCTTGAAGGCCGCGTACACGCGGTTGTCGCCGCCCCACACGCCGACGATGATGAACATCGGGATCAGGGTCGCTTCGAAGAAGACGTAGAACAGCATCGCGTCCAGCGACGAGAACACGCCGATCATGACGCCCGAGAGGATCAGGAAGGCGCCCATGTACTGGCCGACGCGCTTTTCGATCACCTTCCAGCCGGCCAGCACCACGATCACCGTGATGAAGGCGGTCAGCGGCACGAACCACAGCGAGATGCCGTCCAGGCCGAGGAAGTAGGAGATGTTGAAGCGATCGATCCAGGGCGTCTTCTCGACGAACTGGTAACCGTGCGCGGCCGCGTCGAAATGCCGGATCAGGGGGAAAGTAACGACCAGTCCGACCAGCGAGCCGAACAGCGCCAGCCAGCGGGCCAGGCCCGGATTACTGTCGCGGCCGACGGCCAGAACGAGGATGCCGAATGCGATCGGTACCCAGATCGCAAGGCTCAGGATGGGAAAAGTTGACTGCATCATGGTTGTTATCTTCTTACAGCTTATTTGCCAAACGGGAACGGCATGAACCACACCAGGAAGCCCAGCACGCCGATGATCATCACGAACGCATAGTGATAGATGTAGCCGGACTGCCAGAGACGCGTGAATTTCGAGAACCAGCCGACCACCTTGGCGCTGCCGTTGACGAACAGGCCGTCGATGATGCCGCGGTCGCCCACGGTCGACAGGCCGCTGCCCAGCAGGCGCGCGCCGCCGGCGAAGACGACGTCGTTGAACTTGTCCATGTAGTACTTGTTGTCCAGGATCGTGTAGACCAGGCTGAACTTTTGCTTGAACCAGGCCGGCACGCGCGGGTTGATCATGTAGCAGTAGTAGGCCACGGCCACGCCGGCGATCGCCAGCCACAGCGGCGCGCTGGTGAAGGCATGGGTCACCATGGCGACCGGGCCGTGGAACTCATGCGCCAGTTCTTCCATGACCTTGTGGTTTTCGCCGAAGAAGATCACGCCCTTGAAGAAGTCGCCATACAGCATCGGCGAGATCGCGAAGAAGCCGACGATGACCGAGGGGATGGCCAGCAGGATCAGCGGCAGGGTCACCACCAGCGGCGACTCGTGCGGCTTCTGGCCCGGGGCCAGGCCGTGGTGATGCTCGTCGTGGCTGTGGTCGTCATGGCCATGGTCGTCGTGCGCCGCGTGGGCCGCGTGGGCAACAACCGGCGCATGGTGGTCGTCATGGCCGTGGTCATGCGCCTTGCCGAAACGCTCCTCGCCATGGAACACCATGAAGTACATGCGGAACGAGTAGAAAGCGGTCACGAACACGCTGGCCAGCACGGCGAAGTAGGCGAAACCGGAGCCTGCCAGGTGCGACTCGGCGGCGGCTTCGATGATCGAATCCTTGGAGTAGAAACCGGAGAAGAACGGCGTGCCGATCAGCGCCAGCGAACCCAAGAGCGAGGTGATCCAGGTAATCGGCATGTACTTGCGCAGGCCGCCCATGTTGCGCATGTCCTGGTCGTGGTGCATGCCGATGATGACCGAGCCGGCGCCGAGGAACAGCAGCGCCTTGAAGAAGGCGTGGGTCATCAGGTGGAACACCGCCACCGAGTAGGCCGAGGCGCCCAGCGCGACGGTCATGTAACCCAGCTGCGACAGCGTCGAGTACGCGACCACGCGCTTGATGTCGTTTTGCATGGTGCCAAGGAAACCCATGAACAGCGCGGTAATGGCGCCGACCACCAGGATCACCGACAGCGCGGTGTCGGACAGTTCGAACAGCGGCGACATGCGGGTCACCATGAAGATGCCGGCGGTCACCATGGTCGCGGCGTGGATCAGCGCCGAGATCGGGGTCGGGCCTTCCATCGAGTCAGGCAGCCAGACGTGCAGCGGGAACTGGGCCGACTTGCCCATGGCGCCGACGAACAGGCAGATACATGCCACCGTCAGCAGCATCCAGTCGGTGCCCGGCAGGGTCAGTTGGGCCAGCTCGGCGCGCTTGTCGAACACTTCGTTGTAGTTCATCGAGCCGGCGTAGGCCAGCAGCAGGCCGATGCCCAGGATGAAGCCGAAGTCGCCGACGCGGTTGACCAGGAAGGCCTTCATGTTGGCCTTGATCGCGGTCGGGCGGGTGTACCAGAAACCGATCAGCAGGTAGGACACCAGGCCCACCGCTTCCCAGCCGAAGAACAGCTGCAGGAAGTTGTTGCTCATGACCAGCATGAGCATCGAGAAGGTGAACAGGGAGATGTAGGAGAAGAAGCGGTTGTAGCCGTCGTCATCCTTCATGTAGCCGATGGTGTAGATGTGGACCATCAGCGAGACGAAGGTCACCACGCACATCATCATGGCGGTCAGGCTGTCGACCATGAAACCGACTTCCAGCTTCAGGCCGGCCACCGTCATCCAGGTATACAGCGTACCGTTGTAGGTGGCGCCGTCCAGCACCGCCAGCAGCGTCTGGAACGAGATGATGGCCGCGATCAGCACGCCCAGGATGGTCGCGCTATGCGACACCTTGCGGCCGACCACATTGCCGAAGAATTTGGTACCCATGAAGCCCGCGATGGCGGAACCCGCCAACGGCGCCAGGGGTACGGCAAGAAGAAGATGTGGGTTAAGTTGCCCCGCCATGATGAACCTTATCGCTTATTGGCTGCCCCGCTCTGTTGCCGCGGGGCCTCCCATCTTTAAATGAAATTTAAATCGAGCCTCGGACTGCGACCCACACCCGATCCGTCAGCCCTTGAGGCTGTCCAGATCTTCGACGTTGATGGTATCCAGGTTACGGAACAGCACCACCAGAATCGCCAGACCGATCGCGGACTCGGCCGCCGCCACGGTCAGGATGAAGAACACGAAAACCTGTCCGGCCGCATCACCGAGGTAATGCGAGAAAGCAATGAAGTTCATGTTGACCGCGAGCAGCATCAGTTCGATGGCCATCAGCAGCACGATGATGTTCTTGCGGTTCAGGAAAATACCGACGATCGAGGTCGCGAACAGGATCGCGCCGAGGATCAGGTAGTGAGAGAGCGTAATTGCCATGTTGTCTTCTCGCCCTTTTTAAGATGGTTGTCCGGGAGTCGGGGTACCGTCGCCGGCGCCGGCTTCGGTGCCGTTGTTGCGGGTCGATTCCGACTTCATGCTGACCAGGCGCACGCGGTCCGAGGCCTTGACCTTGACGGCCTTGGCCGGGTCGAAGTACTTGGTGTCCTTGCGCTTGCGCAGGGTCAGGGCGACGGCGGCGACGATGGCCACCAGCAGGATCACGGCCGCGATTTCAAACGCGTAGACGTATTCGGTGTAGATCAGGATGCCCAGCGGCTTGGTCTGGCCGATGGTGTCGGAGATGGCCGGCACCTGCGAATCGGAAGTCCAGAAGCTGCGCAGCAGCACGGCGGCCATTTCCAGCACGATGATCACGCCGATGGTGGCGGCCAGCGGGAAATAGCCCCAGAAGCCCTCTCGCATCTTGTCCAGGTTGATGTCCAGCATCATCACCACGAACAGGAACAGCACCATCACCGCCCCGACGTAGACCAGCACCAGCACGATGGCCAGGAATTCGGCCTTGAGCAGCATCCAGATGCCGGCTGCCGAGAAGAACGACAGCACCAGGAACAAGGCCGCATGCACCGGATTGCGGGCCGTGATGACGCGCACCGCGGCGATCACGAGGATCACCGAGAACACGTAGAACAAGACAGTTTTAAATTCCATAATCAACCAGAAGTTGGTTCAGTCAGCACGGGACCACGGCGGGGCCGGATTCCATCGCAATACATCTATTACCCATGCACGCATTCGATTCTTGCCGCATCGGCGCCCGTTTCCGGAGGCCTTTGCCACCCTTCCCCGCTGTCCGGCCAACGCCGGCGACGGGGATGCGGATCAGCGATACGCCGCGTCCGCGGTGCGGGCTGCGGCGATTTCGTTTTCGTAACGGTCGCCCACCGCCAGCAGCATTTCCTTGGTGTAGTACAGGTCGCCCCGCTTTTCGCCGTGGTATTCCAGGATGTGCGTCTCGACGATCGAATCGACCGGGCAGGACTCTTCGCAGAAACCGCAGAAGATGCACTTGGTCAGGTCGATATCGTAACGGGTGGTGCGGCGCGAACCGTCGGCGCGCTGCTCCGACTCGATGGTGATGGCCATCGCCGGGCACACCGCTTCGCACAGCTTGCAGGCGATGCAGCGTTCTTCGCCGTTCGGATAGCGGCGCAACGCGTGCAAGCCGCGAAAACGCGGCGACTGCGGCGTCTTTTCCTCAGGGAACTGCACCGTGATCTTGCGCTTGAACAGGTAGCGCCCGGTCAGGGCCAGGCCCTTGAGCAGCTCCCGAAGCATCAGGCTGCCGAAAAAATCCTTAATCGCTTCCATTTTTAGCCTCAGCCTTCAATCTTATTTCCAGATATTCCACGGTGTCTGCATCCAGATGGCCACCACGACCAGCCAGACCAGCGTCAGCGGAATGAATACCTTCCAGCCCAGGCGCATGATCTGGTCATAGCGGTAGCGCGGGAACGAAGCGCGCACCCAGACGTACACCGAGAGGAAGAAGAATGTCTTGATGCCCAGCCAGATCCAGCCCGGGATGAAGTCCAGCGCGGAGATCGGCGACGACCAGCCGCCGAAGAACAGCAAGGCGGTCAGGATCGAGATCAGGATCATGCTGGCGTATTCGGCCAGGAAGAACATCGCGAACGACATGCCCGAGTATTCGATCATGTGGCCGGCCACGATTTCGGATTCGCCTTCGACCACGTCGAACGGGTGGCGGTTGGTTTCGGCGATGCCCGACACCAGGTAGATCACGAAGATCGGCAGCAGCGGCAACCAGTTCCACGACAGGAAGTTCAGGCCCATGTCGGCGAAGTGGCCGCGGGTCTGGCCCAGCACGATCTCGGTCATGTTCAGGCTGCCCGACACCATCAGCACCACCACCAGGCAGAAGCCCATGCAGATTTCATAGGACACCATCTGCGCCGAGGCGCGCATGGCGCCCAGGAAAGCGTACTTCGAGTTGGAGGCCCAGCCGGCGATGATGACGCCGTAGACTTCCATCGAGGTGATCGCCATCAGGTACAGCAGGCCGGCGTTGACGTTGGCCAGCACATGCTCGGGCGAGAACGGCACCACCGCCCAGGCGGCCAGCGCCGGCATGATGGTCATCACCGGGGCCAGGTAGAACAGCACCTTGTTGGCCTTGGCCGGGGTCGAGATTTCCTTGAAGATCAGCTTGACGGCGTCGGCGATCGGCTGCAGCAGGCCGGCCGGACCCACGCGGTTGGGGCCCAGGCGCACGTGCATCCAGCCGATCAGCTTGCGCTCCCAGTAGGTCATGTAGGCCACGCAGATCAGCAGGGGCACCATCACCACCAGGATCTTGACCAGCGTCCACACGAAGGTGAACAGGTACGGCCCCAGCAAGGCCGGACCGGCGGTATTGATTTGGGCGATCAGGTGATCCATTACGCTTTCTCCACGACGATTGCGCCGAACATGCCGCCCAAGGCAGAGGTCAAGGCATGGCTCGCTGCGACGCGCACCACGTTTTCCGGCAGTTTCTTATCGACGGCCGCGGTCAGCACGGCGCTGCCCTGGCCTTGTTTTACGTTGACACGGTCGCCGGCGGCGATGCCCAGCTTGGCGGCCAGCGCGGCCGACAGCCATGCCTTGGGCGCCTGGCCGTCGGTGGTCTCCAGCAGCGGCTGCGAACGGCGGGCGATCGCATCGGCGAAGTAGATCGGCACATCGGCCACGCGTTCCAGCGCACCGGCAGCGGCGGCAGCGGCTTGCAACTGCAGCGAAGCGATATTGTTCAGGCGCGCCGAGAGGTCGGTTTCCTTGCCCAGCAACTCGTCGCGGATGGCTTCGGCGGTGTCGTACTCGAAGTTTTCCAGTTCCAGCAGGTTGCCCAGCACGCGCAGGACCTTCCAGCCCGGACGCGCATCGCCGGCCGGCTTGACGGTGCCGTTGAAGCTTTGCGCACGGCCTTCGGCATTGACGAAGGTGCCGGCGGTTTCGGTGAACGGCGCGATCGGCAGCAGCACGTCGGCGTAATCGGCGCCATGCTTGTAAGCCGACATCGCCACGACCATTTCAGCCTGGTTCAGCGCGGCGCGCGCGGCTTGCGGGTCGTAGCTGTCCAGTTCCGGCTCGGCGTTGAGGAGCAGGTAAGCCTTGCGCGGCTGTGCGAACACGGACAGCGCGTTGGCGCCCTTGCCTGCGGCCGGCACGGCGTTGGCCAGGTAACCGCCGACGGCGTTGCCGCCTTCGGTCAGGTAACCCAGCTTGGCGCCGGTCTGTTCGGCGATCCATTGCGCGGCGGCATGCAGTTGCGACGCTTGCGGATGCTGGACGGCGGCGTTGCCCAGGAACACGCCCTTGGACTCGCCCGACAGCAGGCTGGCGGCAGTTGCCTTGGCTGCGTCGGAAGGCTTGGCGCCGGCGAAGGCGGCGGGAGCGGCGACACCCTTGGCCTCGGCCACCGCCACGGCGACTTCACCCAGCGCGGCCAGCCATGCGGACGGCGCTGCCACGATCTTGTTGGCGACCGGCATCAGCAGGTCGTCGTCAGTGGCATGCAGCACATTGATCTTGGCGCCGCTCTTGGCCGACTGGCGCAGGCGGGCAGACAGCAGCGGATGATCCTTGCGCAGGAAGGAGCCGATCACGAACACGCGGTTCAGCTCGGAGAATTCGACGATGGACATGCCCAGCCACGGCTTGATCTGGCCGTCCAGCGCGAAGTCGGACTGGCGCAGGCGGAAGTCGACGTTGTCGGAACCGATGCCGCGCACCAGCTTCTGCAGCAGGCTCAGCTCTTCCAGCGTGGAGTACGGGGTGCCCAGCGCGGCGATGGAATCGGCGCCGTGTTCGTGGCGGATGTTGCGCAGGCCGTGCGCGACATATTCCAGCGCGGTCTGCCAGTCCACTTCCTGCCACTTGCCGTCTTGCTTCAACATCGGCTTGGTCAGGCGCTCTTCGCTGTCCAGCGCTTCATAGGCGAAGCGATCCTTGTCGGAAATCCAGCACTCGTTGACTTCTTCGTTCTCGAACGGCAGCACGCGCATCACCTTGCCGCCCTTGACCTGGACGATCAGGTTGGCGCCGACGCTGTCGTGCGGGCTCACCGACTTGCGGCGCGACAGCTCCCAGGTACGGGCGCTGTAGCGGAACGGCTTGGAGGTCAGCGCGCCGACCGGGCACAGGTCGATCATGTTGCCCGACAGTTCCGAGTCGACGGTCTTGCCGACGAAGGTGGTGATCTCGGAATGCTCGCCGCGGCCCAGCATGCCCAGTTCCATCACGCCGGCCACTTCTTGGCCGAAGCGCACGCAGCGGGTGCAGTGGATGCAGCGGTTCATTTCCTTCATGGAAATCAGCGGGCCGACGTCCTTCGGTTCCACCACGCGCTTTTCTTCTTCGTAGCGCGAGGTCGAAGCGCCATAGCCGACCGCCAGATCCTGCAGCTGGCACTCGCCGCCCTGATCGCAGATCGGGCAGTCCAGCGGGTGGTTGATCAGCAGGAATTCCATCACGCCCTTCTGGGCCTTGACCGCCTTTTCGCTGGCGCTGCGCACGATCATGCCGGCGGTTACCGGCGTGGCGCAGGCAGGCAGCGGCTTCGGGGCCTTCTCGACCTCGACCAGGCACATGCGGCAGTTGGCCGCGATGGACAGTTTCTTGTGATAGCAAAAGTGAGGAATGTAAGTGCCAAGCTTGTTGGCAGCATCCATGACCATGCTGCCTTCTTGCACTTCAACTTTTTTGCCGTCTATTTCGATTTCAACCATGGCTGTTTGCCCAAGCTAAATATTCTTTGCTAATGACACCCGGCGGCTTGTTCCGCAGCCGGGCATCCCCTGCCCGTCAGATGTATGCCGGAACCAGGCAGTGTTTGTGCTCGATGTGGTATTCGAACTCTTCGCGGAAATTCTTGATGAATGCGCGCACCGGCATCGCCGCCGCGTCACCCAGCGCGCAGATGGTGCGGCCCTGGATGTTGTCGGCCACCGAATTGAGCACGTCCAGGTCTTCCAGCTTGCCGTGGCCCTTCTCGATGCGCTCCACCATGCGGTACATCCAGCCGGTGCCTTCGCGGCACGGGGTGCACTGGCCGCAGGACTCTTCGTAGTAGAAGTAGGACAGGCGCAGCAGCGACTTGACCATGCAGCGCGTCTCGTCCATCACGATGACCGCGCCCGAGCCCAGCATCGAGCCGGCCTTGGCGATGGCATCGTAGTCCATCGTGGTTTCCATCATCACGTCGCCGCGGATCACCGGGGCGGACGAACCGCCGGGGATGACCGCCTTGATCTTCTTGCCGCCGCGCATGCCGCCGGCCAGTTCCAGCAAGGTGGAGAACGGCGTGCCCAGCGGGATCTCGTAGTTGCCCGGACGCTCGACGTCGCCCGAGATCGAGAAGATCTTGGTGCCGCCGTTGTTCGGCTTGCCCATCTCGGCATAAGCCTGCGCGCCCACCTTGAAAATGAAGGGAACGGCGGCGAATGTCTCGGTATTGTTGATGGTGGTCGGCTTGCCGTACAGGCCGAAGCTGGCCGGGAACGGCGGCTTGAAGCGCGGCTGGCCCTTCTTGCCTTCCAGCGACTCCAGCAGCGCGGTTTCCTCGCCGCAGATGTAGGCGCCGTAACCGTGGTGCGCATGCAGCTGGAAGCTGAAATTGGTGCCCAGGATGTTGTCGCCCAGGAAACCGGCGGCGCGCGCCTCTTCCAGCGCTTCTTCGAAGATCAGGTACGCATCGAAGATTTCGCCGTGGATATAGTTGTAGCCGACCGTGATGCCCATCGCGTAGCCGCCGATGATCATGCCTTCGATCAGCGCGTGCGGGTTGTAGCGGATGATGTCGCGGTCCTTGAAGGTGCCCGGCTCGCCTTCGTCGGTGTTGCAGACGAGGTATTTCTGGCCCGGGAACTGGCGCGGCATGAAGCTCCACTTCAGGCCGGTCGGGAAACCCGCGCCGCCGCGGCCGCGCAGGCCGGAAGCCTTGAGCTCGGCGATGACCTGCTCAGGCGGCATGTTCTCGCTGATGATGCGCTTCAACGACGCATAGCCGCCGCGCTTGACGTAGTCGTCGAGGTGCCAGTTCTTGCCGTCCAGGTCGGCCAGGATCAGCGGTTTGATGTGGCGGTCGTGCAGGCAAGTCATTTCTTCAGTTCCTCCAGCAGCGCGTCGATCTTTTCATCCGACATCCAGCTGCACATGCGGTGGTTGTCGACCAGCATGACAGGCGCGTCGCCACAGGCGCCCATGCACTCGCCTTCCATCACGGTGAACTGGCCGTCCGCGGTCGTTTCCTTGTAATCCACGCCCAGCTTGTGCTTCAGGTGGTGCGCAGCGCGCTCGCCGCCCGACAGCAGGCACGGCAGGTTGGTGCACACGGTGATCTTGTGCTTGCCTAGCGGGCTGGTATTGAACATGTTGTAGAAGGTGGCCACTTCCTGCACCGCGACCGCAGGCATGCCGATGTAATCGGCGATTTCCTGCTGCAGCTCGGCGGGCAGCCAGCCGTGTTCAACCTGGGCGATGCGCAGCGCGGACATGACCGCGGACTGACGCTGGTCCGCCGGATACTTCGCGAGTTCGCGATCGATTTTCTTGAGAGCTTCTTGACTTAACAGCATAGCGTTGGCCATCCATGCGCATTACTTTGCGCGGTTTTATTGGATATTCCCCAAACCGGACGGGCTCTTTATGGAAGCCCGCCTTGTATTCGACATCAATTCGACATCAGCGGTCGATTTCACCAAACACGATGTCTTGCGTACCGATGATCGTGACGGCATCGGCAATCATGTGGCCCTTGGCCATTTCGTTCAGGGCCTGCAGGTGGGCAAAGCCCGGCGCGCGAATCTTCAGGCGGTAAGGCTTGTTGGCGCCGTCCGACACCAGGTAGATGCCGAACTCGCCCTTCGGATGCTCGACGGCGGCATAGGCCTCGCCCGGCGGCACGCGGAAGCCTTCGGTAAACAGCTTGAAGTGGTGGATCAGGTCTTCCATGTTGGACTTCATTTCAGTCCGCTTCGGAGGCGCAACCTTGTGGTTGTCGGTGATCACCGGGCCCGGGTTGTTGCGCAGCCATTCCACGCACTGCTTGATGATGCGGTTCGACTGGCGCATTTCCGCCACGCGCACCAGGTAGCGGTCGTAGCAGTCGCCGTTCTTGCCGACCGGGATATCGAAGTCCAGCAGGTCGTACACTTCGTACGGCTGCTTCTTGCGCAAATCCCATTCGACGCCCGAGCCGCGCAGCATCGGGCCGGAAAAGCCCATTTGCAGCGCGCGTTCCGGCGACACCACGCCGACCCCGACCAGACGCTGCTTCCAGATGCGGTTGTCGGTCAGCAGGGTTTCGTATTCGTCGACGTAAGTCGGGAAACGGTTGGTGAAGTCTTCGATGAAGTCCAGCATCGAGCCCTGGCGGTTTTCGTTCAGGGCGCGGATGGCGCGGTCATTGCGCACGATCGATGCCTTGTATTGCGGCATGGTGTCCGGCAGGTCGCGATAGACGCCGCCCGGACGGTAGTACGCCGCGTGCATGCGCGCGCCGGAGACGGCTTCGTAGCAATCCATCAGGTCTTCGCGCTCGCGGAAGGCGTACAGCAGCACGCCCATCGCGCCCACGTCCAGCGCGTGCGCGCCGATCCACATCAGGTGGTTCAGCAGGCGGGTGATCTCGTCGAACATCACGCGGATGTACTGGGCGCGCATCGGCACTTCCAGGCCCAGCAGGCGCTCGATGGCCATCACATAGCCGTGCTCGTTGCACATCATCGAGACGTAGTCCAGGCGGTCCATGTAAGGCACGGACTGCAGGTAGGTCTTCTGCTCGGCCAGCTTTTCGGTCGCGCGGTGCAGCAGGCCGATGTGCGGGTCGGCGCGCTGGATGACTTCGCCGTCCAGCTCCAGCACCAGGCGCAGCACGCCGTGCGCTGCCGGGTGCTGCGGACCGAAGTTCAGCGTGTAGTTTTTAATCTCAGCCATTATTTGATCCCGTAGTTTTCTTCACGAATGATGCGCGGCGTGATTTCGCGCGGCTCAATCGTTACGGGTTGATAGATGACGCGCCGCTGCTCGGCGTCGTAGCGCATTTCGACATAGCCCGACACCGGGAAGTCCTTGCGGAACGGATGGCCGATGAAGCCGTAGTCGGTCAGGATGCGGCGCAGGTCGTCATGCCCTTCGAACAGGATGCCGTAGAAGTCGAAAGCCTCGCGCTCATACCAGCCGGCCGAATTCCAGATGCCGGACACCGAGGCCACGATGGGCAGGTCGTCGTCCGGCGCGAACACGCGCACGCGCACGCGCCAGTTGTGCGAGATCGACATCAGGTGCGACACCGCCGCGAAGCGCGGGCCGTCCCAGGCGCCGTCGCCGTACGTCGAATAATCGACGCCGCACAGGTCGAGCAACTGTTCGAAACGGGTATCGGCGTGATCGCGCAGGACGCGCATGGCTGAAAGATAGTCGGAGGCCTTGACCACCACGGTGACTTCACCGAGCGCCACCGTCAGGTTCTGAAGATACCCTCCAAGCGCATTGCGCAGAGCTGCTTCGAGAGTTTCCAATTTTGTTGTCATACTGCCCTCTTAGCGCGCGATGGTGTTGGTGCGCTTGATCTTGTTTTGCAGCTGGATCACGCCATACAGCAGCGCTTCAGCAGTCGGCGGACAGCCCGGCACATAAACGTCGACCGGAACGATGCGGTCGCAGCCGCGCACCACCGAATAGGAATAGTGATAGTAGCCGCCGCCGTTGGCGCACGAGCCCATCGAAATCACCCAGCGCGGCTCCGGCATCTGGTCATAGACCTTGCGCAGCGCCGGCGCCATCTTGTTGCACAGCGTGCCGGCCACGATCATCAGGTCGGACTGGCGCGGCGACGGACGAAACACCGCACCGAAGCGGTCGAGGTCGTAACGCGAAGCGCCGACGTGCATCATTTCAACCGCGCAGCAGGCCAGACCGAAGGTCATGGGCCACAGGGATCCGGTACGGGTCCAGTTGATTACCTTATCCAGCGAGGTGGTAACAAACCCCTCATTCAATACGCCTTCAATAGACATGGTTTACTCCCAATCCAGGGCACCCTTTTTCCAGATGTACCAAAACCCGACAACAAATTCAGCGATGAACACCATCATCGTGATGAAACCAGCCCAGCCCAGCTCGCGCACGGACACGCCCCACGGGAAGAAAAACGCAGTTTCCAGATCGAACAGGATGAAGAGGATGGCGATCAGGTAATAGCGCACGTCGAACTTCATGCGCGCGTCTTCAAACGCTTCGAAACCGCACTCGTAAGGAGATGTTTTTTGCACGTCAGGCTTGTGAGGACCAAGCAGACGCCCCAAGAGCTGGGGAGCGACACCGACACCGATGCCGACGAGGATAAACAGAAGGACTGGGAAGTAATTTTCGAGGTTCACGATTGGCCGTTTTACGTTGGTTTTAATCGATGGGAATGATTCTCAATATCAATCAGAAACTTCCTCGACAAAAAGCCAGCTCAGGCACGTGGACCTTTGCTGGCTTTTGATTCATTTCTATGGTGCCGACGACGAGACTCGAACTCGTACAGCTTTCGCCACTACCCCCTCAAGATAGCGTGTCTACCAATTTCACCACGTCGGCCTGAGACTGCTATTGTACCTGCATTTGTTACTCTTGTTCAATGCACAATCAGCTGAAAACAGCGATTCTTCTATGCTTATTTGCCCATTGTTTCAGAATCTGCAAAAGCTTATTTCGGAATCTGATTCGACTGGTCGGCCGGCTTGGATGCATCGGCCGCAGCCGCGGGTGCCGCAGGCGCAGCTTGCGACGCCGCAGGCGCTGCCGCCGGAACCGGCAGGCTGTCCATCACGCCGCCGCTTTGCGACACATGATGGTTGCCGATGAAGGCCAGACCCAGCGTCGCGACGAAGAAGATCGCAGCCGCCACGGCGGTCGACTTCGACAGGAAGTTCGACGAACCGGTCGCACCGAACAGGCTGCCGGAGGCGCCGGAACCGAACGCCGCGCCCATGTCCGCGCCCTTGCCATGCTGCAGCAGCACCAGACCGATGATCGCCAGCGCCGCCAGCACTTGAACCACAACCACAACCAAAGACAAAGTATTCATTTCAGCCTATCCACTCTCACTCTTGATATTTCGCCCGCAGCCGGAAGTATCTCGCCTCCGGCTGACAAACCCTTTACAGCTCAGGCCGCAGCCTGAACGATTGCCACAAAATCCACTGCCTTCAATGCCGCGCCGCCGATCAGGCCGCCATCGATATCGGCCATCGCCAGCAATTGCACCGCATTGTCCGGCTTCATGCTGCCGCCGTACAGGATGCGGACCTTGACCGCAGCCTCGGCACTCTTGACCGCCAGGCGCGCGCGCAGCATGGCGTGCACATCCTGCGCCATCTCCGGCGTGGCCGTCTTGCCGGTGCCGATTGCCCACACCGGTTCGTAAGCCACCACGATGCGCGCGACATCTGCGACATCCAGCGCTTCCAGCACCACATCCAGCTGGCCGCCCACCACTTCATTGGTCTTGCCGGCCTCGCGCTGCGCCAGCGTTTCGCCGACGCACACCACCGGCACCAAGCCCGCCTTGAGCGCGGCAACCGTCTTGGCCGCCACGGCGGCGTCGGACTCGCCATGATAGGCGCGGCGCTCGGAGTGGCCGATGATCACGTATTGGCAACCGAACTCGTTGAGCATGGCCGCCGAGACTTCACCGGTATAGGCGCCCGCAGCATGCGCGGAAATATCCTGCGCGCCCAGGGCAAGCGCCGAACCGGCAACAGCCGCCTGCACTTGCGCCAGGTACGGCGCGGGAACGCAAACGGCCACGTCGCATGCCTGCGCGGGCAGGCCATCCTTGATGCCGGCAACCAGGGCCGCGTTGGCAGCCAGGCTGCCGTTCATTTTCCAGTTACCCGCTACAAGTTTGCGCCGCATAGTGTTCTGACGAGATTGGTATTCAATTTGGATAACCTCGTATTGTAGCCGGTTGGCGTAAAGACGGTCAAACCGCGCGATCTTACAGTTGCAGCATGATCTTGCCGATATGCGCGCTGCTTTCCATCATGACGTGCGCCTGCGCCGCCTGTTCCAGCGGGAAGGTGTGATGGATGACCGGCTTGATCCGGCCCGCCTCGATCAGCGGCCAGACGCGCTCGCGCAGGCTGGCGGCAATGGCCGCCTTGAAGCTCACCGGGCGCGGGCGCAGCGTCGACCCGGTGATGGTCAGGCGGCGGCGCATCACCTGCCCCATGTCCAGCTGCCCCTTGCTGCCGCCGAGCTGGGCGATGAAGACCAGCCGGCCATCGTCGGCCAGCGCCTTGATTTCGCGCGGCAGGTAGTCGCCGCCGACCATATCCAGGATGACGTTGACGCCCATGCCGCCGGTCGCCTCCTTGACCACCGCCTCGAAATCCTCGGTCTTGTAATTGATCGCGCGCTCGGCGCCCAGCGCCTCGCAGGCGCGGCATTTCTCGGCGCTGCCGGCGGTAGCGAACACGCGATGCCCGAGCGCCTTCGCGATCTGGATCGCGGTCACGCCGATGCCGGAAGAGCCGCCCTGCACCAGCAAGGTTTCGCCTGCCGCCAGGGCGCCGCGGTCGAACACATTGCTCCAGACGGTGAAATAGTTTTCCGGCAAGGCCGCCGCCTCCAGCGCACTCAATCCTTGGGGCACCGGCAGGCACTGCGCCAGCGGCGCGGCGCAATACTCGGCATAACCGCCGCCCTGCACCAGCGCGCACACCAGGTCGCCCTTCTTGAAACCGCTGCCGGCCAGGTCGCCCTCGACGATCTCGCCCGCCACTTCCAGCCCCGGCAAGTCCGAGGCGCCCGGCGGCACCGGATAATTCCCCGTACGCTGGAACACATCCGGGCGGTTGACCCCGGCCGCATGCACCTTGATCAGCACTTCCCCCGGCTTGAGCGCCGGCAGCGGGCGCTCGCACAGTTGCAATACCTCGGGGCCGCCATATTCCTTAATTTCTATCGCTCGCATGTTCTATCCTTTTCTATAGGGATCGGCTCACAGCGATGCCGCCGCGCGCGCCGCCGTGTCATACAGGCCGGAGGCATTGCGCAGCAGTTGCGCGGCCTCGCCGATGGCCTGGTTGGGAATGCCGCTCTCGACCTGCACTTCGATCAGGCAACGCTCGCGCACCTCGCGGTATTTCATGCACAGCGCCTGCCCCGCCGGGGTCGCGAAAAACAGCAGCTCCTTGCCGGCTTTCTCGCTGTTGACATAACCGGCCTTCACCAGTTTCTTCAATGCATAGGTGACCACATGGGTGTCTTCGACGTTCAGCACAAAACAGATATCGGCCAGTTTCTTCTTGCGCCCGCGGTGGTTGACGTGATGCAGCAGGGAAACCTCGATGGCGGTCATGTCCTTGGCGCCGGCCGCGGCCATGCAGCGCACCATCCAGCGGTTGAACGCATTGCTGGCCATGATCAGCGCATACTCAAGCTCGGACAGTTCGGCGCTGCGCTCGGAAACCAGGTGCTGGGAAGACACGATCTTGGTCGCCTTGGGCGACGGGGAAGTTTCCCCGGCAGCAAGCTGGCCGGGTATTGGCGTCTCGTTATTCATGGCTGTTGTCCCACCGGAGCATCGAAATGGCAACACTATATCGCAAGCACAAATAAATAATTTATCGACATATTGTTTATATTTTGTATGAAATGTAATATCCACAAAAAAATTCAGGATATTGGCACCCCTCAACACAAACAGGCGAGGCGAGACACATGCAGGCACCTCAGATTCATCCGCTGGGCGACAGCGCGCTGCTCTGCAGCCTGCCCGCGCCGGCGACGCTTTTGCAACAGCAACGCATCTGGGCCCTGGCCGAACTGGCCGCCGCCTGGGATGAAGTCGACGAAGTCGTGCCCGGCATGAACAACCTGACGCTGATCCTCAAACGCCCCGCCATCGCACTCGATGCGCTCGCCAAACGCATCGGCCAGCTCTGGCCCAAGCTCGGCGCCGCCGGCGCGCAGGGCCGCAGCGTCGAGATCCCGGTGGTCTACGGCGGCGCGGACGGCCCCGACCTGGCCGCGGTAGCGCGCCACACCGGCCTGCCCGTCGACGAAGTCGTCAAGCGCCACAGCGGCGGCGACTACGTGGTCTATTTCATCGGCTTCCTGCCCGGCTTCGCCTACCTGGGCGGGCTGGCGCCGGAACTGGCCACGCCGCGCCATACCGAACCGCGCCTCTCCATCCCGGCCGGCTCGGTCGGCATCGGCGGCGAGCAGACCGGCATCTATCCCATGGCCTCGCCGGGCGGCTGGCAGTTGCTGGGCCGCACCGCCCTCCCCCTGTTCGATCCCGCGCAAGATCCGCCGACGCTGCTGCGCCCCGGCGACCATGTGCGCTTTACCGTGGAGCGCGTGGAACAATGATAGAAATCGTCCACCCCGGCATGCTGGCCTCAGTGCAAGACCTCGGCCGCCATGGCCACCGCCGGCTCGGCATCCATCCGGGCGGCGCGCTCAATACGCTGGCGCTGTCGACGGCCAACCTGCTGGTCGGCAACCCCAGCGGCGCGGCCGGCATCGAAATCACCATGGGCGCGTGCGAGATCCGCTTCGCCGCCGATACCCGCATCGCCCTCGGCGGCGACGACATCGGCGCCACCTTGGACGGCAAACCGGTCGCGGCCTGCTGGAGCATTCCGGTGCGCGCCGGCAGCACATTCAAACTGGCGCCGGCGTCCCCCGAGAGCCCCCATCAAGCGCCGCGCCACAGCATGCGCACCTACCTGGCCGTGGCCGGCGGCATCGATGTCCCGCTGGTGCTGGGTTCCCGCAGCACCGACCTCAAGGCCGGCTTCGGCGGGCACCTGGGACGCGCCCTACGCAAAGGCGACCGGCTCGCCATCGGCCATGCCGGCCCCGCCAATGCCGCCGTCGGCGGCCCCGCCTTCGGCATGCGCTCGCCGCGCTGGAGCGGACTGGCCTTGCGCGAAGGCGAAAACAGCCGGCATGTGACGCTGCGCGTCTTGCCCGGCCCCGAGTTCGAACAATTCACCCAGGCCTCTAGAGCGGCGCTGTGGGCCCATGCATGGCGCATCACGCCCAACAGCAACCGCATGGGCTGCCGCCTCGAAGGCGCGCAACTCAAGCGCAAGCACGGCCGCGACATGCTCTCGCACGGCGTGGTGCCCGGCGTGATCCAGGTGCCGCCTTCGGGCCAGCCGATCATCCTGCTGGGCGATGCGCAAACCACCGGCGGCTATCCGAAAATCGGCGTGGTGATCGGCGCCGATTTGTGGAAGCTGGCGCAAGCGCCGCTCAACGCCACCCTGCGCCTGGAACCGTGCGACATGCAAGGCGCGCTGGCGGCCCGTGAAGAGCAGCAACGCTATCTGGATTCCATCCGCGACACGATGGCCGCGCTGGACTGGTCGCGCGCGACGCTGTATCGAAAATAAGGACACGCCATGCATATCGATCTCAATGCCGACCTCGGCGAAGGCTGCGACACCGACGAGCAATTGCTGACCCTGGTCAGCTCCGCCAACATCGCCTGCGGCTGGCATGCCGGCGATGCGGCGACCATGCGCCGCAGCGTGCGCTGGGCGATGCAGAACCATGTCGCCATCGGCGCCCATCCCAGTTTCCCCGACCGCGAAAATTTCGGCCGCAGCGCCATGCACCTGCCGCCCGAGGACATCTTCAGCGGCATGCTGTACCAGCTCGGCGCGCTGGACGCCATCGTGCGCGCCGAAGGCGGCCGCATGACGCACGTCAAGCCGCATGGCGCGCTGTACAACCAGGCCGCCAAGGACGCGGTGCTGGCCAACGCCATCTGCGCCGCCGTTCGCACCTTCAACCCTGAACTCAGCCTGGTCGGGCTGGCCGGCAGCGAGCTGATCGCCGCCGCCCGCCACGCCGACCTGGCCGCGCTGGAAGAAGTCTTCGCCGACCGCGCCTATGAAGCCGACGGCAGCCTGGTCAGCCGCGGCAAGCCCGGCGCCATGATCGACAACGATGAAGCGGCGATCGCGCAGACGCTGTCGCTGGTCAAGGACAAGCGGGTCAAGGCCATCGACGGCAGCATCGTCAGCGTCAACGCGCAGACCGTGTGCCTGCACGGAGATGGGCCGCATGCGCTGGACTTCGCGCGCCAAATCCGTGCGCGCCTGCACAGCGAACGCATCGCCGTGCGGGCGGCCGCGTAGATACGCCCGGCGGCACACCGGCTTTCGCTTGCTGTCCCGCTTGTTGTCCCATTTGTTGTCCCACGTTTTATTTCGTTTCCAGCAGTCGCAACAGCAGTTCCCGCAGTCCCGGCAGTAAAAGAATGAGGCCTTGGAGATGCCACAGGCAAGGTCGTGCGCGCATGGTTTCCCCGCCTGCGCGCGCGTTGTCCGGCATGCGGCATTGGCACAGGCCTTGCAATCGCCATTACGTTTCTCATCTTTCAACACAAGGGAGTTTTTCATGGAGAGCACGACTCTGCTGCCGCTGATCGGGATACCGATCGTCGTGGCCGGCTTTGCCTTACGTTTCAATCCGCTGCTGGTGGTGACCGTAGCCGGCCTGTCCACCGGGCTTGCGGTGGGCATGGACTTCGGCATGCTGCTGGAGACCTTCGGCGAGAAGTTCGTCAACAGCCGCTCGCTGGCGACTTTCCTGCTGATCCTGCCGATCATCGGCCTGCTCGAACATTACGGCCTGAAGGAGCGTGCGCAGGCGTGGATCGCCGGCATCGCCAGCGCCACCTCGGCGCGCATCCTGATGCTGTACTTCGTGGTGCGCGAAGGCACCGCGGCGCTGGGCCTGATCTACCTCGGCGGCCAGGCGCAGACCGTACGCCCGCTGCTGGCGCCGATGGCCGAAGGCGCCGCCGTGAACGCCTACGGCGCAGACCTGCCGCAGCACATCCGCGACAAGATCAAGGCCCACTCGGCGGCCTGCGACAACATCGCCGTGTTCTTCGGCGAAGACATCTTCATCGCCTTCGGCGCCGTGCTGCTGATGGATGCCTTCCTCAAGGAAAACGGCATCGCCAACATCGAGCCGCTGCATATCGGCCTGTGGGCCATCCCCACCGCGCTGTCGGCACTGGTGATCCACCTGTTCCGCCTGACCCGCCTCGACGCCTCCATCCGCCGCGACGTCGACGCCTGGAAAGCTTCCCAATCCAACCCATCCAAGGTGCCGGCATGACGACATTGATCACCATCAACCGCATCTATTACCTGATCGGTTTCATCGTCATGCTGCTGGTCGGCATGACCCTGCGCGACAAGGGCAACCCCAAGCGCTACACCACCGCCCTGTTCTGGTTCCTGTTCGGCGCCGTGTTCCTGTTCGGCGACCTGCTGGTCGAGAACCTGGGCAAATCCATGGGGTATCGCATCATCGGCGCCACCGTGATCATCATTTCACTGATCGCCGGCACCGGCCTGCTGTCCATGGGCACTTACGCCACCACTACCTATGAAGAGCGCGTGGCCTCCGCCAAGCGCCTGGGCAACTGGCTGTTCTTCCCGGCCGTGCTGATCCCGGTGATCACGGTGGCCTGTACCGTGCTGTTGAAAGGCGTCTCGCTTGGCGAGGTGTTCCTGCTCGACCAGAAGCAGCTGACGCTGGCGGCGCTGTGCGTGGCCTGTATCTGCGCCTTGCTCGCCGGCTGGGCATTGACCGGCGGCACGCCGCTGCAAGCGGTGCGCCAGTCGCGCCGGCTGGTGGACTCGATCGGCTGGGCGGCGATCCTGCCGCTGATGCTGGCCATGCTGGGCGGCGTGTTCGTCGCCGCCAAGACCGGCAACTCGGTGCAGCAGGTGGTGAGCCTGTTCGTCAATCCGGACAACCGCTTCCTGGTGGTGGTGATCTACTGCGTCGGCATGGCGCTGTTCACCATGGTGATGGGCAACGCCTTCGCCGCCTTCCCGGTCATGAGCGCGGGCATCGCCCTGCCCTTCCTGATCCTGGGGCACCATGCCGATCCGGCGCCGCTGGTGGCCATCGGCATGTACTCCGGCTACTGCGGCACGCTGATGACGCCGATGGCGGCCAACTACAACATCGTGCCGGCGGCGCTGCTTGAGCTGAAGAACAAGTACCAGGTGATCAAGGTGCAGATCCCGACCGCGCTGACGCTGCTCGTGGTCAACGTCTTCCTGATGTACTTCCTCGCTTTCCGCTGATCCCGGACATTCCGGCAGCGTCCCTCACCGTGGCCGCCCTGCGGCGGTCGCGGTCGTTTCAAGGAGTCCCTTCATGCAACTGAACATCCAACAGGCCGAAGCCTTCGCCCGCATGCCGCTGGCCTACCTGCGCCAGGAATACCCCAACCACATCATGCATGTGCTCAACGGCGAGCATGACGTGCTGTCGCCGCGCGCCATGCATCCGGTGTTCTACGGCTGCTACGACTGGCATTCGGCGGTGCACGGCTACTGGCTGCTGCTGCGCTGCGCGCGCCTCTACCCGGAACTGCCGGCCGGGGCCGACATCAGCGCCATCTTCGACGAGCACTTCACGCCAGCATCGATGGAGTGCGAGACCGAATATTTCCGTGCGGGCGGCCGCGCCTCCTTTGAACGCCCCTACGGCTTCGGCTGGATCCTGGCGCTGGACCAGGAGCTGGCGCAGTCGGCCCTGCCGCGCGCAGCCGCATGGCGGCAAGCGATGCAGCCGCTGACCGCCGAAATCCGCCGCCGCCTGCTGGACTACCTGTCCAAGCTAACCTACCCGATCCGCGTCGGCACCCACTACAACACCGCCTTCGCGCTGGCGCTGGCGCTGGATCAGGCCCGCCATATTCAGGACGCCGAACTCGAAACCGCCATCATCGATGCCGCCAGGCGTTATTACGCCAACGACACCGACTACCCCGCGCACTACGAACCGGGCGGCGACGAATACATCTCCGGCGCGCTGACCGAAGCGCTGCTGATGACCAGGGCGCTGCCGGCCGGCGGCTTCCAGCCCTGGTTCGACAACTACCTGCCGCGCATCGCCGACATCGCGCAGATCATGCAACCGGCCACGGTGAGCGACCGCACCGATCCCAAGATCGCCCACCTCGACGGCCTGAACCTGTCGCGCGCCTGGTGCATGAAACACATCCTGCGCCACCTGCACGCCGACCATCCGGCGCGCGCGGCCATCGGCGCCGCAGCCGAACGCCATATCGCGGCCTCGCTCGACCATGTGGTCGGCAGCCACTACAGCGGCGGCCACTGGCTGGCGACCTTCGCCCTGCTGGCGCTGGAAGGCTGACGCCGTGCGCGGCAACTCCTGCCGCGCCTGAACCGGCAACGGCGGCCCAGGATCGTTGCGCCTGGGCTGCCGCTTCCCCCTTCGAATCCCCCAATGCGCGCCCGTTTTACGCGGGCATGCGCTCTCCAACGCTGCCCTTGAAAAGCAATTTAGTACTAGTCCCACGAGATCCGAAAAACTCTTCATTCTTGTCATATATGGCAAGTCCGCCTGGCCTCCTATACTGAAGTTGCTGTGCCGCCAACCGGTTTCACAGCCATTCGAATGGCCCGCATCAAGGGCCAGCAAGAGTTGAAACGAGAACAGGAGCCGGCAATCATGTGGAACAACATCAACAACAACCTCGGTGATGCGCCCCGACAACTCATGGCCGGCGTGTCCGAACAGGCCTTCCGGGAAGATGTGCTGTTGGCCAACCGCCTGCTGGACGATCTCCGCCTGAACAAGCTGGCGGTTGCCTTTCAACCGGTTACCGCGGACGGATCCTCCGAGGCCGGCTCGTCGATGTACTACGAATGCCTGCTGCGACGCCTGGGCCCCAAAGCCGCGCATGGCGACTACAGCGTGCCGGATGCGATCCAGGCGCTGGAACGCCTGGACCTGGTGGACCGCCTCGACCGCAGCATGCTGTGGACCACCCTGGGAGCGCTGGCTGACAGCGAGGCGCTGAGCCTGGGTTGCAATGTCTCGGCCCGCTCCTTTGTGATTACCGGCTGGTGGAGCGAACTGATGGCGCATCTCGAGGATCGTCCCGACCTGGCGCAACGGCTGGTGATCGAAATCACGGAAACCAGCACCTTCCCCTCGCAGGCCGGCGCGCTGGCGCTGATTCAGCATCTGCAACTGCTGGGCGTGCGCATTGCGCTGGACGATATCGGCAAGGAGCCCGGTTCGCTGGCTATCCTGGACCAGGTGCACGCCGATATCGTCAAGTTCGACAAGTCCGTGCTGCAAGAGTCCGCCGATGGCGAACTGCCGCTGCAACTGCTGCGCCACATGACGAGCGTGTGCAAGGATCGCGGCGCGAGCGTGGTGGTGGAAGGCATCGATACCGCCGCCAAGCTGGAAGCGGCGCTAGGCGCCGGCGCCGCCGGCGTGCAAGGCTATCTGATCGCGCGTCCGTCCCTGCATTGGCACGGATTGTCCGATCATGTGCTGCGGGTCAAGGCCAACATGCGCACCAAGGCCTCGTTGATACAGGACACATACGCCAGGAACGCCGGCCAGCATGCCGCCGCCGATTGGAAAGTAAGGTTGTACGCGTAATGCACGCCCTTTGGGGCTGGATAGGAAAATGAAACGGAAGCGCAAGGCAAAGGCCCTCGTGTCGCACATGCGAACACGAGGGCCTTTGCCTTTACCGCAGGAGAATGCCTGACGCAAGACGCCGGGCAGGCGCCTACTCGAGCAGCGTCTTCTTGTCCGATTTCTCCTGTTGCCCATGCATGGTGCTGGAAATGACCCGCGCGCTGCGCTTGAAGGTCAGGTAAGCCCAGGCCCAGTCGCTCATCACCATCACGCGGTTGCGGAAACCGATCAGGAAGTACACGTGCACGAACAGCCAGAACAGCCACGCCGGAAAACCCGAGAACTTGAACTTGCCCACCATCGCAATGGCCGCCTTGCGGCCGATGGTGGCCAGCGAACCGTAGTCCTGGTACTTGAAGGCTTGCAGCGGCCGGTTGGCGATGCGGTTCTTGATATTGCGCGCGGCCACCCGCCCCATCTGCTTGGCCGCCGGCGACACGCCGGGCACCGGCTTGCCGTCCGATTGGGCGGCCGCCAGGTCGCCGATCACATAGACGTCGTCGTGCCCGGCGATGTTCAGCTCAGGCGACACCGGCACGCGACCGGCGCGGTCCAGCTCCACGCCCAGCGACTTGCCCAGCGGCGAAGCCGCCACCCCGGCCGACCAGATCACGGTGCGTGAGGCCAGCGTCTGCTCGCCGTCAAAATTGGCATAGCGCACGCATTGCTCGTCGATATGCACCACGCGGCTGCCGGTGCGCACGTCCACCCCCAGCTTTTGCAGTTGCTCGCGCGCTTTCTCGGAGAGGTCGGGCGGATAAGCGCCGAGGATGCGGTCCGAGCCCTCGATCAGCACCACGCGCGCCGAATGCGGGTCGATGTTGCGGAATTCGCCGCGCAGTGTATGGCGCGCGATCTCGACCAGGGTGCCGGCCATTTCCACGCCAGTGGCGCCGCCGCCGATGACGCTGAAGGTCAGCCATTCCTGGCGGCGGCGCATATCGGTTTCGCGCTCGGCGTATTCGAAAGCCATCAGGATGCGGCGGCGGATGTCGAAGGCGTCTTCCAGCGTCTTCAGGCCCGGTGCCAGGCCGGCCCATTCATCGTGTCCGAAATAGCTGTGGGTGGAACCGGCGGCCACGATCAGGTGGTCGTAGTCGATGCGCGTGCCGTCTTCCAGGCAGACCGACTTGCCCTGCACATCGATGGAGATGACATCGGCCATCAGCGTGGTGACATTGCGCTGCTCCGACAGGATGTTGCGGATGGGAGCGCTGATGGCCGGGGCCGACAGGCCCGCGGTGGCCACCTGGTACAGCAAGGGCTGGAACAGGTGATGGTTGCTGCGATCGATCATGGTGATGCGCACATCCGCGCCCGCCAGTTCGCGGGCGGCGGCCAGTCCGCCGAAACCACAGCCGATGATGACTACGTGGGGCATGGGCTTCCTTTCAAAAGTAAATTGTTTTTATGGCTACCCCGGCCTGTCGGCCACGGCGGCGCTGTCCCCTACTCTCTATTCGGATCTGCTTGCGTTGCCTGGCCGCGATTCCCCCATGACATTGCGGCCGCGAAGAAAATTTGATTTTCCTCAATGCAGACGGACAGAATCTCACATATTTGGTTCGAAAGCACTTGGCCACTTTGTCATACCCCATGCCGTCCTGGTAAGCGGCTCCAATAAGCGGCCCACAAAAGAACATCCCCCGCAGCCTTGCGGCTACGGGGGATGTTCAAGCATCGCAAATGTTCGGCGCCAGGGCCGGACACCTGCAAGCCGGTCTTACTGGGCTTCGTTCGAAGCAGCCGCTTCCGGCGCTTCTTCAGCCTGTGCAGCCTTCATCGACAGCTTCAGGCGGCCACGGTCGTCGGTCTCCAGGACCTTCACGCGCACTTGCTGGCCTTCCTTCAGATAGTCGGCCACGGCGTTGACGCGCTCGTTGGCGATCTGGCTGATGTGCAGCAGGCCGTCCTTGCCCGGCAGGACCTGGACGATCGCGCCGAAGTCCAGCAGCTTCAACACAGTGCCTTCGTAGACCTTGCCCACTTCGACCGAAGCGGTCAGTTCTTCGATGCGGCGCTTGGCTTCCTGGCCAGCCGACGCGTCGACGGAAGCGATGGTGACTACGCCTTCGTCGCTGATGTCGATCTGGGTGCCGGTTTCTTCGGTCAGCGCGCGGATCACGGCGCCGCCCTTGCCAATCACGTCACGGATCTTCTCGGGGTTGATCTTGATGGTGATCAGGCGCGGCGCGAAGTCGGACAGCTCGCCACGGCCGGCAGGCACGGCTTCCTGCATCTTGCCCAGGATGTGCTGGCGGCCTTCCTTGGCCTGCTCCAGCGCCACCTGCATGATTTCCTTGGTGATGCCCTGGATCTTGATGTCCATCTGCAGCGCGGTAATGCCTTCGGCAGTACCGGCCACCTTGAAGTCCATGTCGCCCAGGTGATCTTCGTCACCCAGGATGTCGGTCAGCACGGCGAACTTGTTGCCTTCCTTGATCAGGCCCATGGCGATACCGGCCACATGCGCCTTCATCGGCACGCCGGCGTCCATCAGCGCCAGGCAGCCGCCGCAGACGGAAGCCATCGACGAGGAGCCGTTGGATTCGGTGATTTCCGACACCAGGCGCACCGAGTAGCTGAACTCGTCAGCTGCCGGCAACGCGGCCAGCAGCGCGCGCTTGGCCAGGCGGCCGTGACCGATTTCACGGCGCTTCGGGGTACCGACGCGGCCGGTTTCGCCGGTGGCGAACGGAGGCATGTTGTAGTGGAGCATGAAGCGGTCGGTGTACTCGCCCAGCAGGCCGTCGATCTTTTGCTCGTCGCGCGCGGTGCCCAGCGTGGCCACGACCAGCGCCTGGGTTTCGCCACGGGTGAACAGGGCCGAGCCGTGGGTACGCGGCAGTACGCCGGTACGGATCGAGATCGGACGCACGGTGCGGGTGTCGCGGCCGTCGATGCGCGGTTCGCCTTCCAGGATCTGCGAACGCACGATCTTGGCTTCCAGGTCGAACAGGATGGAACCGACTTCAGCGGCATCGGCAGCCACGGTGCCGTTGGCCACGGCTTCTGCCACCAGCGCTTCGTTGACTTGCGCCGACACGGTCTTGAGCTTCTCGGTGCGGGCTTGCTTGTCCTTGGTCTGATAGGCTTGGCGCAGCGGGCCTTCGGCCAGTTGCGACACGCGCGAGATCAGCGCTTCATTCTTGGCCGGAGCGACCCACTGGGATTCCGGCTTGCCGCCGTCGCGCACCAGCGCATGGATGGCATCGATCACGGCCTTCGATTGCTCGTGGCCGAACACGACCGCGCCCAGCATCACTTCTTCGGACAGCTGCTCGGCTTCGGATTCGACCATCAGCACGGCCGATTCGGTGCCGGCCACGACCAGGTTCAGTTGCGAGGACTTCAACTGGCTGGTGGTCGGGTTCAGGACATACTGGCCGTCGATGTAGCCCACGCGGGCCGCGCCCACCGGGCCGTTGAAGGGGATGCCGGCCAGCGACAGCGCTGCCGAGGAGCCGATCATCGCCGGGATGTCAGGATCGATTTCCGGGTTGACCGACAGCACGTGCACGATCACCTGGACTTCGTTGAGGTAGCCTTCCGGGAACAGCGGGCGGATCGGACGATCGATCAGGCGCGAGGTCAGGGTTTCCTTTTCGGAAGGCTTGCCTTCGCGCTTGAAGAAACCGCCGGGGATACGGCCGGCCGCATAGGTTTTTTCGATGTAGTCGACGGTCAGCGGGAAGAAGTCCTGGCCGGGCTTGGCTTCCTTGCGGGCCACCACGGTAGCCAGGATGACGGTATCTTCAACCGACACCAGCACGGCGCCGGAGGCCTGGCGAGCGATTTCGCCGGTTTCCAGCGTGACTTGGTGCTGACCATACTGGAAGGTCTTGGTAACTTTATTAAACACGGTATTTCCTTTCTTTTATGGAGCCGGCCCCGACTGTGTCCACGGTGCGCGGGTTCCTTTTGCCGACAGATTTTCAGGCGCTGTCGTTCACCTCACCACAGCCGCAACCTATCGGCATGCGGCTTACGACGAACGCGGCCATGCTGCGCCACGATGAGACTGAAACGATGATCCGGACTTGCCAACTGCACTGCATCCGGGAATTCCGCCGATGCTGCAAGCGGGAACGATTCCGCATGCGACGATGGAATCGTAAAAAACAAAATGCCCGCGTCAGCTAGTGACGCAGGCATTCTGGCTATGACCCGTGAAACGGATGGAAACGCGGAGTCAAATTACTTACGCAGGC
The DNA here is from genome assembly GCF_059418325.1 of Herbaspirillum sp. GW821-FHT09A12. NCBI lineage: Bacteria > Pseudomonadati > Pseudomonadota > Betaproteobacteria > Burkholderiales > Oxalobacteraceae > Herbaspirillum > Herbaspirillum sp. GW821-FHT09A12. The sequence goes on along the minus strand of NZ_JBWKPR010000008.1, from coordinate 18,017 downwards.
CGAGTTTTTCGATCAGCGCGCGGTAACGGTCGGCGTCCTTGCCCTTCAGGTAGGAGAGCAGGCTCTTGCGACGGTTAACCATCTTGATCAGGCCGCGGCGGGAGTGGTGATCCTTGCTGTGTTCCTTGAAGTGACCGTTCAGGTCGTTGATGCGCGCGGTCAGCAGCGCAACTTGCACTTCAGGAGAGCCGGTGTCGTTCGTGCCACGGGCGTTATCGGAGATAATGACAGCCTTGGCTGCTTTTTCGATGGACATGCTATTTACCTTTCACAAGCGGTGTGCGGAGCAACCGATCCGGGCCCTGCATACCGTGAACAAAAAATTGAATTCCGGCCAAAATGACCAGACGCGAAAGTATATAGCAAAATCCAGTTTATTCAAATACTTAGAGACAAGCGGATAGATGCCATGGCAGAGCCAGCGCGCACCCGGCAGGCGGGCAACAGCCCTGTACACAACTTTCCCGGCGGCACTACAATGACGGAATTGCAATAAACTTCAGGACGACAAGCCATGCATACCCTATTTCCCCTGCCGCGCCGCCCGCGCGTGATGCTGGCGGCGGTACTCGCCGCGGCGTCGATGCTGACCGGATGTGCATCGCTGTTCCAGCCGCCGGTCGCGCCCGGCGAGGCTGAAGAGCAAGTCCTGGCCCGCCTGGGGCCGCCGACCAATGTTTATCAGGATGGCAACACCCGCCTGTTCGAATACGGCGCCGGCGCCTTCGGCCAATACCAGTACATGGCGCGCATCGGCCCCGACCGCCGGCTGGTTTCCTACCAGCAAGTCTGGACCATCGAAAACTTCCGCGCCATCCGTGTCGGCCAGGATACGAAAGAAGACGTGCTGCACCGGGTCGGCCGCCCGACCGAGATCACCCGCTACGCGCGCATCCCGTATGAAGCATGGAACTACGGCTTCAAGGAAAGCGGCGTGTGGAATTCACAGATGACGGTCTATTTCACCGACCAGGGCATCGTGCAGAAAGTGGAAAACGGCCCCGATCCGCGTTTCGACGATTCGCGCTTCCCCTTCTGACCCCCGCATCGCCATTCCATCCGCCGTACCCAGGCAAAAGGCCGCAAATGCGGCCTTTTGCTTTTGTCATACTGCGCCAATCACGGCCACAGGATGAGGAGGATGCTGCGCCAGATCAGATCACGGTCGCCAGCGCCAGCGTGAACAGCAGCGCCACCACCGAGACGATGGTTTCCATCACGGTCCAGGTCTTGAAGGTTTGCGGCACGGTCATGTTGAAGTACTCCTTGACCAGCCAGAAACCGCCGTCGTTGACGTGCGACAGGATCAGCGAACCGGCGCCGGTGGCCAGCACCATCAGCTCGGGACGGGTGCCCGGGATGCTGGCGACGATCGGCGCCACGATGCCGCAGGCGGTAGTCATCGCCACGGTGGCCGAACCGGTCGCCACGCGGATCAGCGCGGCCACGAACCAGCCCAGCAGCAGCGGCGACAAGTGCGCATCGGTGGCGATGCCGACGATGGCCTTGGACACGCCGCCGTCCATCAGGATGCGGCCGAAACCGGCGCCCGCGCCCACCACCAGGGTGATGCTGGCGATCGGCGCCAGGCACTCGTTGGTGAACTTGAGGATCTGGTCGGCGCCGAAACCGCGCGCCTTACCGAAAGTCCAGAAACTGACCAGCGTGGCGATCAGCAGCGCGATCACCGAATTGCCGATCAGGCGCAGGAAGTCATTGGCGAAAGTCTTGGGCGCAAAGAACAGGTCGGCCCAGCTGCCGATCAGCATCAGCGCCACCGGCAGCAGGATGGTGAACAGCGTGATGCCGAAGCCCGGCAGCTCGCGCTGCTGCTTGCCCTCGTCGACGAACTGCGCGATCAGCGGATTATCCGGATTGGGGATGACCACCTTGGAAATCAGCTTGCCGAAGATCGGGCCGGCGATGATCGCGGTCGGAATGCCGACGATCAGCGCATACATGATGGTGCGGCCGATATCGGCGCTATAGGCGGTCACTGCCAGCAGCGCCGCCGGGTGCGGCGGGATCAGGCCGTGCACCACGGACAGGCCGGCCACCATCGGGATGCCCACCAGCACCATGTTGGTGCCGGTGCGCTTGGCCACGTTGAAGGCGATCGGCACCAGCAGCACGAAACCGACTTCGAAGAACACCGGCAAGCCGACGATGAAGGCCACGACCATCATCGCCCAGTGCACGTTCTTCTCGCCGAAAGCCTTGATCATGGTATTGGCGATGCGCTCGGCGCCGCCCGACTCGGCCATCATCTTGCCCAGCATGGTGCCCAGGCCCACCACCAGGGCGATGTGCCCCAGCGCCCCGCCAACGCCGGTTTCGAAGGCCTTGACGATATTACCCATCGGCATGCCCACGGCCAGGCCCAGCACCAGCGAGACGACGATCAGGACGATGAACGGATTCATCTTGAATTTTGCGATCAGCACGATCAGCGCGACCACCGCCACCAGTGCGTACACCAACAGCGCGGTTCCTTGTACAGCCTCCATCTGGATCTCCTCTTCAGAAGGTAAAAACACCTGCCGGCATACAGCTCCCCTGCCGGCTCTTTATTTAATTCGCCAACGCATCTGCATCGCGACGAAGCGCCTCGCCGATCAGCGCTTGAAGGCCACGCAATCGACCTCGACCTTGCAGTCCACCACCATGCTCGACACCACGCAGGCACGCGCCGGCGGGTTGGCGCCGAAGTATTCCTTGAACACCTTGTTGAAGGATTGGAAGTCGCGCGGGTCGTCCAGCCAGACGCCGCAACGCACCACGTGTTCCGGACCGTAGCCGGCTTCCTTCAGGATCGCCAGTACGTTCTGGATGGCCTTGTGCGACTGCGCGACGATGCCGCCGTCGATCACTTCGCCATTTTCCATCGCCACCTGGCCGGATACATACAGCCAGCCGTCGGCCGCCACCGCGCGGGCAAACGGCAGATGCTGGCCGCCGGTACCGCTGCCGCCTTCCACACCGAATCGTTGAATGCTCATTACTGCTCCTTTGATAAAAATGAATGCGCCTGCGACAGGGCATCCGGTTTGCGATTGGCTTTACGTTCTTGTTGTTTGAATTCCTGCTGACACCGCTCAATCGTGGGCGAAGGCTTGTCCGGCCTCCGCCGCGCGCGGCTGGCGCGCCAGGAAGCGCCCGGCGCGTTCGCCGGTGGCCTTCTTGTCGCTGCCGCGATAAGCCAGCTTGCCGTTGACCCAGACCGCATCGATGCCATGCGCCGGCTGCATCGGGTCGGTGAAGCTGGCGGCGTCGCGCACGGTATCGGCATCGAACAGCACCAGGTCGGCCCAATAGCCTTCCCGCACGAAGCCGCGCTCGTGCAAGCCGAAACGCAGCGCCGACAGGCCGGTCATCTTGCGCACCGCCGCCGCCAGCGAGAACAGCTTCTGTTCGCGGCTGTAATAGCCCAGCACGCGCGGGAAAGCGCCCCACAGGCGCGGGTGCGGCAACGGGTCGTTGGGCAGGCCGTCGGAACCGATCACGGTGGCCGGATGGGACAGGATGCGGTTGACGTCATCGTCGGCCATGCAGTGGTAGACGGCGCCGGCCGGCATCAGGCGCGCGGCCGTGGCATGCAGGTCGAGCCGCCATTCGGCGGCGATCTGCTTCAACATCTTGCCGCCCTGCTCCGGATGCGGCTCGGACCAGGTGACCTGGATATCGTAAGCGTCGGTCACCTGCTTCAGGTCCAGGGTCGACGAGCTGGCGGTATAGGGATAACAGTCGCAACCGACATGCTGATGCTTGCCGGCCAATTCCAGCGCCTTGAGCACTTCGCCGCTGCGGCCCCAGTTCTCGACGCCGGCGCACTTCAGGTGCGAGATCACCACCGGCACGCGCGCATGCTTGCCGATGCGGAAGGCCTCATCCATGGCCTCGAGGATGTCGGCGAATTCGCTGCGCAGGTGGGTGGCGTACATGGCGCCGAACTCGGCCAGCGGCTCGGCCAGCGCCAGCACTTCGGCGGTGGGCGCGTTGATGGCGTTGCCGTAGGCCAGGCCGGTGGACAGGCCCAGCGCGCCATGCTCCAGCGCCTCGCGCAATTGCGCGCGCATGCCGGCGATCTCCGGTTCGCTGGCGGCGCGGTCGAGGCGGTCCATGTGGTTGTTGCGCAGCGCCGTGTGGCCGACCAGCGCGGCGACGTTGATCGATGGCTGCGCGGCATCGACCGCCGCCACATAACTGGCGAAGGTCGGGTAATGGAAGGCCTCGGACTTGCCCAGCAGGTTCATCGGGTCGGGCGGATCGCCCTTGAGGCTCACCGGCGCGGCGCTGATGCCGCAGTTGCCGACCACCACGGTGGTCACCCCCTGCGACAGCTTGGGAAACATCTCGGGGGTGCGGATGACGTTGGTGTCGTCATGCGTATGCACGTCGATGAAGCCGGGCGAGAGCACGCGGCCGGTGGCGTCGATGGTGGTGTCCGCCTGCCAGCCTGACAGTTGGCCGATGGCGGCGATGCGGCCGGCCGTCACGGCGACATCGGCGGCGACCGGATCGGCGCCGGAACCGTCGATGACGAGGGCGTTGCGGATCAGCGTGTCGCAACGGCCGGCAGCCGCGGCGGCGGAGGCGAAATTGGAATTGGCGAAGCTCATGTCAGTCTCCCAGCGGCTGGTGGCGATCGCCTCCGCCGCGATGCGTGTCGAGCACGTATTTCAGCCGGCGCAGGCGCTCCTGGCTGTTCTCTTTCTGCAGCAGGGCCAGCTCCAGCACCAGCATGTCGAGCGTGACCATCATCGCGTAGCGCGATGAGGACGGTTTGAAAATCAGGTCGGTTTCCAGCGTCTTGATCGGCAGCAGCACGTCGACCATCTTCGCCAGCGGCGAACCGAGTGCGGTAATGGCGATCATCTTGACCCCGTATTCGCGCGCCACCTCGCAATTGGCCAGCAGCTCAGGCACATTGCCGGTGGCGGAAAACACCAGCAGCACATCGTTCTTGTCCAGCGTGGCGGCCACCATCTTTTGCAGTATGGCGTCGTGATAGGTGGCCACCGGGCGTCCCAGGCGCACCAGGCGATAGCGCGCCTCGTCGGACATCATGGTGGAGCCGCCGCCCATGCCGAAACAGTAGATCATGCGGGCATCGCGCAACAGGCCGGCGGCGGCCATCAGCATGTCCGGATTGAGCATGGCGCGATTGAGTTCCAGCACCGCGTGGATATCGTTATAGACCACGTCGGCCAGTTCCGGCGGCTGCGCCGAAGGCGCGGCCTTGGCGCCGTCGAAGAAGCGCTGCCCCACTGCCACCGCCTGCGCCAGCAGGAACTTGAATTCACGCACATCGCGGCAGCCCATGGCCTTGGCGAAGCGGGTCACGCTGGCCACGGAGACGCCGGCCCTGGACGCCAATTCGCCGATACTGGCGCTGGCGGCCGAGGACAGGTCGCCCAGGATGGCTTCGGCCACTTTCTGTTCGGCCAGGCGCAAGGTGCTGCTGCGCTCGGTGATGCGGGAGACGATGTCGAAAGTGTGCGCCATGAAATCGGGTCGAGGATTTGCGTATGTAGGTATGCAGGTTGTGCGTCGGGTTGCCGCGTATTACCTTGCCGCATGTGCAGCATGTGCCGCGGGAATTTCTTTTAAATAATTTATGTTATTTACTAACACGAGTAAAACATAGTAAATTCAAGGATATTATTACGTCAATCCAATTTTTACAGGAATAATTGCGATGAATGATACAAACTACCAAATTGCTTATCAGAGCGGCATCATCGACCCTGTCAACAAGGGCCTGGGCCCCCTGGAGCAGCCGCTGGCGCCGCAACAGGCGGGTGCGGTCAAATGGAACCTGCTCAACGAAGACATCAGCCTGCCGGCCGCCGTCCTCTATGAAGAAAAGCTCGCCCACAACCTGAAGTGGATGCAGGACTTCGTCGGCCAGTACCAGGTGAAGCTGGCGCCGCACGGCAAAACCACCATGGCGCCCAAGCTGTTCAAGCGCCAGCTCGACACCGGCGCCTGGGGCATCACCCTGGCCACCGCGCACCAGACCCTGGCCGGCTACCGCCACGGCGTGCGCCGCGTGATCATGGCCAACCAACTGGTGGGCAAGCGCAACATGGCGATCATCTCGGAGCTGCTGGCCGATCCCTCTTTCGAATTCTTTTGCCTGGTCGACTCGGCCGATCTGGTCGACCAGCTCGGCCGTTTCTTCGCCGAACGCCGCCAAACCCTGAATGTGCTGCTGGAACTGGGCCCGGCCGGCGGGCGCACCGGCGTGCGTAACGATGCACAGCAAGCCGCCGTGCTGGAAGCCGTCAAGCGCTGGGACAGCATCGCGCTGGCCGGCGTGGAAGTGTATGAAGGCGTGCTCAAGGAAGAAGCCGACATCCGCAAGTTTCTGCAACGCGCCGTGGCCTGCGCCAGGGAACTCGCGCAGCAAGGCCTGCTGGCCAGGCGCGTGGCGCGCGGCCCGGCGGTGCTGACCGGCGCCGGTTCGGCCTGGTACGACGTGGTGGCCGAAGAGTTCGCCCAGGCCGACATCGGCGTGCCGCTCGACGTGGTGCTGCGCCCCGGCTGCTACCTGACGCACGATGTGGGCATCTACCGCGCCGCGCAGGCGCAGATCCAGGTGCGCAACCCGGTGGCGCACAGCATGCGCAGCCAGTTGCAGCCGGCGCTGCAGTTGTGGGCCTACGTGCAGTCGATCCCCGAGGCCGACAAGGCCATCATTGCGCTGGGCAAGCGCGACGCCGCCTTCGACGCCGGATTGCCGCTGCCGGTGGCGCGTTTCCGTCCGGGCAGCGACAGCCTGCCGTCGGCCACGCCCGCGCACTGGGAGGTGACCGGCATGATGGACCAGCACGCCTACCTGAAGATCGCCGCCGGCGACGACATCAAGGTCGGCGACATGCTCGCCTTCGACATCTCGCACCCCTGCCTGACCTTCGACAAGTGGCGCCACCTGCCGGTGGTGGACGGCAAGTTCGACGTGATCGACATCGTCCAGACCTTCTTCTGACCCATCCGCAGCCAGCACAGCCAAGAACATGAGCAACAAGATCCTCGCCTACGGCGAAGCCATGGTGGAATTCAACCAGAGCATTTCCCAGCCGCGCAATTACCTGGAAGGCTTCGGCGGCGACACCTCCAACTTCGCCATCGCCGCCGCCCGCCAGGGCGCCGATTGCGCCTACATCAGCGCGGTCGGCGACGACCACTTCGGCCGCAACCTGCTGGACCTGTGGCAGACCGAACAGGTCGGCACCGGGCATGTCGGCGTGATCCCGGGCGCCTCGACCGGCATCTACTTCGTCACCCATGACGGCGCCGGCCACCACTTCCACTACCTGCGCGCCGGTTCGGCCGCCAGCACCTACACGCCGCAGCAATTGCCGCTGGACGCCATCGCCGGCGCCCGTGTGCTGCACCTGTCCGGCATCAGCCTGGCCATCAGCGAAAGCGCCTGCGACAGCGGCCTGGCGGCGATGGCCCATGCGCGCAAATCCGGCGTACTGACCTCGCTGGACACCAACCTGCGGCTGCGCCTGTGGCCGCTGGAACGCGCCCGCGAGAAGATGGTGGAAGCGTTCAAGCTGTGCGACATCTGCCTGCCAAGCTGGGAAGACGTTGCCATGCTGACCGGCCTGGAAGAGCGCGACGCCATCGTCGACCAATTGCTGTCGTATGGCATCAAGCTGGTGGCGTTCAAACTGGGCGAGCAAGGCTGCTATGTCGCCACGCCTGACGAGCGCCGCATGGTGGCGCCTTATCCGGTGCAAGCCCTGGACGCCACCGGCGCCGGCGACTGCTTCGGCGGCGCCTTTGTGGCGGAGTTGGTGGCGGGCCGCGATCCCTTCAGCGCGGCGCGCTATGCCAATGTGGCGGCGGCGCTGTCGACCACCGGCTATGGTGCGGTCGAGCCGATTCCAAGCCGCCTGAAAGTCGAAGCGGCCCTGGGGCCTGTTAACCTTTAATGTGCGAGATGCGTTGCTCCCAGAAAGCGGGGTGGCAAGGCGCGCGATGAGGCTGGTGGTGGGGCCCACCAGCCTCACCGTGCAACGCTGCCAGCACGCTTTCTGGGAGCAACCCTTCGGGAGCAGCCAGCAAGCGTCGCCTGCCGTTGTTGTGGCTCCTTGCCGTAGCACCGCTACGACGCGTCGCCACGCCTAGGCAGACAACGCTTGCTGGCCGCTCGCACTCGCACATTAAAGGTTAACAGGCCCTAAAGGCCGCCTGATATCCATTGCGCTTTGGGCAGGTTGCCGGCGCGGCCGGCAACCCGGCCTACCCCAGGCGCTTGGCCACGAACAGCATGCCCGCCACCGACTGCCGAATCTCTTCGCGCAGGATCTGCTCGCTTTCGTGCACCACTTCCATGCCGTTGTTATTCAGATGCTGGCGCACATGGTCGCGGCTGTGCCGATAGCGTCCGCTGGCGTGCAGGCAAAAGCCTGACGGCGCGACGTCCTGCGGCGTGACCGCCTCCACCGTGAAGATGAAATAACCGTCCTTGCGCAACGCGCCGGCGACAGGGCCGAACACGGCGCCCAGGTCGCCGAAGTAGATCAGGGTGTCGGCTGCCGCCACCAGGTCGCAGGACAGGGGATGGCGGCTCAGGTAATCGCCGATCTCGGCCTTTTCCAGGTTGGCATAATGCCCGCCGGCCCGCGCCTTCTCCAGCATCTTGCCGGCCAGGTCGACGCCGGTGATCGTATGCGCGAACGGCGCCATATAGGGGCCGCACAGGCCGGTGCCGCAGCCGATGTCGAGCGCCTCGAACTGGCGCGCGGGCGATGCCGCCAGGGCCAGGCCTTCGCCGATCAAACGAGGGCCGCGGTAACCCAGGCTCTCCAGCAGGTTGGATTCGAAGGTGTCGGCGTAGCGGTCGAAATGGAATTCGACATAGCTGTCCGACGCGCGCGCGGGCACCTCCTGCTGCGAACAGGCGGCCAGCATGTGGGCCGCGATCGGATTGCCCGGCTCTTCCTCCAGCCAGGCGCGGTAAGCCTGTGCGGCTTCCTGCAGACGACCGAGGAAATAGAAGGAAATCCCCAGCATCTGCCTGGACTTGCCTTCCAGCGGCGGCAGCACGTAGGCGCGGCATTGGTAATGGGATGCCCGCATCTGGTCGCCGGCGGCGTCGTAGATGTTGCCCAGATGCAGCAGGGCCGGGGCGAATTCGGGATCGATCTCCAGCACGCGCAGGAAAGACTGCGTGGCGTCCTCCGGCTTGCCTTGCTGCAGCTGGGCGGCGCCGAGGTTGTTCCAGATCGTATGGTCCTCGGGCGCGATGGCCAGCGCATCGCCGTAGGCCTGCTCGGCCTCATCGAAGCGGCCAAGCGCGAACAGCACATTGCCGAGGTCGTTTTGCCAACCCGCATCCTCCGACTCCAGGGCGCAGGACAGCATCAACTTTTCGACGGCTTCATCGTGCCGTCCGACCTGGTGCAGGTAAATCCCCAAATAATGCAGCGCGGCCGGATGGATCGGATCCTGCTCCAGCACCGCCTCATAGATGGCGGCGGCCTCGTCCGCTTGCCCCGCCATGTGGGCATCGATGGCTTGCTGCAGCGAGACGGGCGGCGCCGGATGGTTGTCGGAAAGCGGCTCTGGCGATGGCATTGAAGATCCCTGAACAGTGGTGGCAATGTTGCTCCAGTGTACAGCTTCTTTACATTTTCTTTACGTATGTAAACGACAAATTCCGTGCCAGCCCGGCTCAAGACATGGCGGCAGGACGAAAAAAAGCCGCCCTCATGGAAGGCGGCTTGGGAGAAATGCCGGGGTAACGCGCTCAGGCTGCCAGGCTATGCCCGATCTGGCCCAACTGGCGCAAGGCCTGATCCAGTTCACGCGTGAAAGGATGGCCGCAGCAGATCCGCAGGAAATGCCCGTAGCGGTTGGAATTGGAAAAGATGGCGCCAGGCGATACCCCGACGCCCTGTGCCAGCGCCTGCTCGAACAGGCGCTGCGAACACACCTGCGAGGGCAGTTCCACCCACATGCCGACGCCGCCTCTGGGCACGGTCAGGCGCGTGCCTTCGGGGAAATAGGCAGCGATCGATTCGGCCATGCGCTCGCGCTGCTCCTTGAGCAATTCGCGCAGACGGCGCAGATGGCGGTCGTAAGCCGGGCTGGCCAGGAAATCGGCAGCCGTGATCTGGGTCCACTCCTCGTTGGCGCGGGTATGGGTGAACTTGAGCATCATCACCCGCTCATGCCAACGGCCGCCGTTCATCCAGCCCAGGCGCATGCCCGGCGCCAGCACCTTGTTCAATGAAACGCAATAGATCACATTGCCGCTGCGGTCGCGGCTCTTGAGCGTCGAGGGCGCCACGTTGCCGTCGGCCAGCTCGGTGTAGGCATCGTCCTCGATCAGCGGCAGATGCAATTCCTCGCACAGGCGCACCAGCTTGTCCTTGTTGGCATCGGGCATGATGCAGCCGAGCGGGTTCTGCAGGTTGGGCACCACCACCACGGCCTTGATGTTGCCGTAGGTGCGCACCGCCAGCTCCAGCGCCTCGGCCGAGATTCCCGTGAGCGGGCTGGTCGGGATCTCCAGCGCGCGCATGCCGAGGTTTTCCAGCGCCTGCAACAGGCCGAAGTAGGTCGGCGACTCCACCGCGATGGTGTCGCCGGGGCCGGCGACGGCGCGCAACGCCAGGTTGAGGGCCTCGATGCAGCCGTGCGTGACCACCACCTCGTCGGCGTCGATGCGCATGCCGGCGTTGAGCGCGCGGCGCGCCACTGCCTGCCGGAACCCCTGGTTGCCATTGTGCGGCATGGCGCTGGTGAGCAGTTCGGGATGCTCGCGCAGGGCGCGCATGGCGGCCTGCTTCAAGGTATCGACGGCATAGAGCTCGGGCGCGCAAGTCATGCCGGACAGGTCGATGCGCGGCGCGCACTTCTGGCGCAGCGCGATGTACTTGGAGACCTTTTCGTGGATGCCGACGTATTGGGCCGGATCGATCGCCATCAGGCTCTTGGGCTCCTGCACCGGACGGATCGCCGAGCGGCGCGGCTGGCGCACGAAGTAGCCGGAACGGGGCCGCGCTTCCAGCCAGCCGCCCTCTTCCATATGGCGCAAGGTCTGCAAGGAAGTCGACAGGCTGACCTGGTGCTGGCGCATCAGGTCGCGCACCGATGGCATGCGGTCGCCTGCCACCAGGGTGCCGGCCTGTATCGCGCTCTGATAATGCTCGGACAGCTTGCGGTATAGCGGTATGCGGGAAGCGGCGGCATCGGGAGCATCCGAAACCGTCGCGTTGGCCAGTGTCGGCCGGGTATCGGTAGGGTCGGGAATAAGCAGGCTGGTATCCATAACAGCATCATCTTCTTGCGGCAAAAACCAGAACAGATACAGAGTATTCGAAAAAGAACGATAACAGATTCAAAATCCATCGCCTGTTACGGCACAGTCTGTTTTTTCCTGTGCCTGTTGCGTTTTTGCCGCCCTCCTTAGACTTCAAGAACCCAACAGACAAAGGAACATCATGCAAAGCCCGTGGCAAGCTCCCATTCCCGCCGACTATGCGCTGGCCAGCCAAACGGTCCGGCTGGCGCGCGGCCAGACCATGCAAGTGTGGCTGCCCGCCGGCAGCCTGGTGGTGAACAACGCCCCATCGGCACGGGTCACCCAGGCGCCGCAATGGATGTTCGACCAGTTGGTCGCACAGCACAGCACCCTGAGCGATGGACAAGCCATGGCGATCGAACACGCCGGCTGGGTGGAAATCGCGGCGCCGCAGGGAGGCGAAGTCCTGTGCCTGCGGCCGCAACCGCAACCATGGCCCCAACGCCTGCGGGCGGCATGCAGGCGATTGCTGCATTGGGGACAACGGACCGCGCCGGCCGGCCAATGATGTGTGAACGACGGGAAAACATTTCCCGTCGTTAAGTCACGCAAACACCGTGCTACTGGCCACATTTTTATACAAATACTTTGATCCAATATCCGAAGTTACTGCAGAGATTTCCGTAAAACCATTACACTTCCATCATCCCTCAAAGATGAAGTGTTATGCAGAACGACCATCCTTCCAATACCCCACCGGCTTCACGCAATCCTGCCCAGGCATTGTCCGAGCAGGAAACTTTCGACCTGACCCCAGTCTCCCTCTGGAAAGAAGACTACAGCGGCATGAAGCGCCTGTTCGACGAATGGCGCGCGCAGGGCGTAGTCGATCTGCGGGCTTACCTGCAGGAAGACCTGACGCGCGCGCAGGCTTGCGCGCGCCAGATCCGCGTGGTCGACGTCAATCGCCGCACGCTGGAGTGGTATGAGGCGCGCGACCTGGAACATCTGGTTGCCAACCTGGACAAGGTGTTCCGCGATGACATGATCGACACGTTCATCGATGAGCTGGTGCAACTGTGGGAAGGCCGGCAGAACTTCTCGAGCTACACGGTCAACTACACGCTGGGCGGCAAGCGCCTGGATATCCAGCTCTCCGGGCGCATCATGCCCGGCAGCGAAGAGAGCTGGGATTACATCCTGCTCGCCATCGAGAATGTCACCGAACGCGAAACGGCGCGCAAGAAGCTCTCGCGCAGCGAAAACTATGCGCGCGGCCTGTTCGAGTATTCGCCGATCTCGCTGTGGGTGGAAGACTTCAGCCAGGTCAAGCGCCTGTTCGACGACCTGCACCGCATCGGCATCACCGATTTCCGCACCTTCACCGATGTGCATCCGGAATTCGTCGAACGCTGCATGCAGGAAATCCGCGTCATCGACGTCAACCTGCAAACGCTTTCCATGTTCGGCGCGCCGGACAAGGCGACCCTGCTGTCGCGCCTGTCCGACATCTTCCGCGACGACATGCAGCACCATTTCAACGAGCAGTTGCTCGAACTATGGAACGGCAACCTGTTCCATCAGCGCGAAGTGGTGAACTATTCGCTCAATGGCGACCAGTTGTACGTGCATCTGCAATTCTCGGTCTTCCCCGGCTACGAAGACAGCTGGGGACTGGTGCTGGTGGCGCTGACCGACATCACCGCGCGCAAGAAGGCCGAAGCCTATCTGGAATTCCTCGGCAAGCATGATGAACTGACCAAGCTGTACAACCGCGCCTACATGGTCGACGAGCTGAACCGGCTGGAGCGCAAGGGCCCCTTCCCGGTGAGCGTGATCGTGGCCGACCTGAACGGCTTGAAGGAAGTCAACGACGAACTCGGGCACGCCGCCGGCGATGCCTTGCTGCGCCGCGTGGGCGAAGTGCTGGGCAAGGCGGTGGAACGTCCGGGCAGCGTGGCGCGCACCGGCGGCGACGAGTTCGCCATCTTGCTGCCGGCCACCGACGAACGCAGCTGCGCCGCGCTGATAGAACAGATCCAGAAGCTGGTCGGCCTCAACAACCAGTTCTATTCCGGCGTCACATTGAGCCTGTCCATGGGCGCGGTAACCGCCATGTCGGGCGAACGCCTGGAGCACGCGGTGCAACGTGCGGACACGCTGATGTACGAGGCCAAGCGCCAATACTATGCCGACGCTCCGGGCCTGGAACGCCGCCAGCCGCTGGACTGAAGCATGCATGCCATGCCGACTGCCGGCGCCCATCGCATCATCAGGGAGGATGTCAAGTTGCAAGCCGGCGTGGAAACGCTGGCGGGCGATGTCATCTCCGCCAACGGATGCGGCGCCGTGCGCACCCTGTTCCTGCATGGCGCCGGGCAAAGCACCCGGGAACGCCAGTGGCCGGTGCGCGACACCCTTGCCCTGCGGGGATGCGCCAGCGCCGCCATCGATTTTTCCGGACATGGCCACAGCACTGCGCTGGCCCCCAATTCGCTGGCCAAACGGGTGGATGAAGCCCAGGCTGCGCTGGAGCGCTTCACCCAGGCGCCGCGTACGGTCGTCGGCGTAAGCATGAGCGGAGAGATCGCCATGCGCCTGGCCTGCCGGCCGGAAAACCGGATCGCCCATCTGGTGACCATCGTCGGCGCCATCTATGACGGCGCCGCCTTCAAGCTCCCTTTCGGCCCCGGCTTCAGCGCCGCGCTGCGGCGCCCGGATAGCTGGCGCGATGCCGACTCGCTGGCGCTGATCCGCGGCTATCGCGGCCGCATCACGCTCATCCGCGCCGGCGATGACCAGGTTATCCCGCAGGAAGTCGCCGAACTGATCGCCGCCAATGCCCATGCGGCGGAACAATGCCGCATCGTCGACCTGCCCGGCGTCGATCACCGCGTCAGCGAACGCAGCGCCCAGGATGGGGATCTGCGCGCCTTGCTGGCGACGCTGATCGCGGACTAAGCGCCGCAAACAAAACGCCCGGCAAAGCGGGCGTTCCTGGGAAAATCTGCCGGATTGTCGTATGCCGTGGCCTAATGGCTGCCGTCTCCATGTTCATCCGTGGTCTGGACGATACTGACCGGCTTGCCCTTGATGCGTTGCCAGACATACACCCCATATCCCGACAGGCCATACAGCACGAACAGGCCGAACAGCACCTTGGACGGATCGCTGGAAATCACCACCAGCAAGACCACCACCAGCAAGGCCGCGATGAACGGCACCGGCTTGCGGAAGTTGACGTCCTTGAAGCTGTAGAACGGCACATTGGTAACCATGGTGATACCGGCGTAGAGGGTGATGACCCAGGCCGCCCAGCTGAGGTCGGTGCCGGCAAAGCGCAGGTCGTCCATCAGCCAGACGAAACCGGCCACCAGCGCCGCGGCCGCCGGGCTGGGCAAGCCCTGGAAGTAACGCTTGTCGACCACGGCGATGTTGGTGTTGAAGCGCGCCAGCCGCAGCGCGCCGCCCGCGCAGTACACGAAAGCGGCGAGCCAGCCGAGCTTGCCCATGCCGCGCAAGGACCACTCATACACCACCAGCGCCGGCGCGGCGCCGAACGAGACCATGTCGGACAGGCTGTCGTATTGCGCGCCGAACTCGCTCTGGGTATTGGTCATGCGCGCCACGCGGCCGTCCAGGCTGTCCAGCACCATGGCGACGAAAATCGCAATGGAGGCATAGTCGAACTTCAGGTTCATCGCCATCACGATGGCGTAGAAACCGCAGAACAGCGCGGCGGTGGTAAACGCATTGGGCAACAGGTAGATGCCGCGCGACCGGCGGCGCACCACACCCGGCCCCGCAT
This sequence comes from Herbaspirillum sp. GW821-FHT09A12, assembly GCF_059418325.1. Lineage (NCBI taxonomy): Bacteria > Pseudomonadati > Pseudomonadota > Betaproteobacteria > Burkholderiales > Oxalobacteraceae > Herbaspirillum > Herbaspirillum sp. GW821-FHT09A12. Next base: position 2,943 of record NZ_JBWKPR010000008.1, on the reverse strand, counting down.
CATCCAACTGCGACGCATAGGCCTTGGGCCCGCGCAGGGATTTGGGGAAAGGGATGCCGCCTTTGGCTTTGCGTCGTCGGAAAGTTGCCATGGATGTTTATCGTTTGGTATTGCAGGAAACCGCGCGAAACAAGGCTTGCTTCACGCGGAGCGATAACGGGAGAGTCAGAGTTCGGCCAGGATGGTTTCCGTGGCCGAGACTTTTTCGCCGACGGTGACTTTGGGCGTGGCGCTCAATGGCAAATACACGTCCACCCGCGAACCGAAGCGGATGAAGCCATAACGCTGGCCGCGCGCCAGCACGTCGCCGGCTTTCACGTAGCACAGGATCCGGCGCGCGATCAGGCCGGCGACCTGCACGCAGGTCACGCTGTGGCCGTCGGTGGTGGTGATGGCCAGCGCATTGCGCTCGTTTTCCAGCGAGGCCTTGTCGAGGTCGGCATTGACGAACTTGCCGGGGAAATACTGGACCGTTTCAATCTTGCCGTCCACCGGCGCACGGTTGGAGTGGACGTTGAACACGTTCATGAACACGCTGATCTTCAGCGCTTCACGGTCGGTATAGGGGTCATGGGCGCGGGCCACCACCACGATCCGGCCATCCGCCGGCGACAGCACGGCATTGGCCTGCTGCGGGATTACGCGCGGCGGATCGCGGAAGAACTGCAATACGAACAGCGCGATGATCCACAAGGGCAGCGACCAGGCGCCGCAAAAATAGGTCGTCAGCAATGCAGCCACGACGGCGATCGTCAGGAACGGCCAGCCTTCACGGGCGATAATGGGATGGGGATAGTGGTTATTGTTCAATGTTGCTCCAATGATCGCGGAAATTTCAAAAGTAAAAGCGTGCTTATTCTAGTCCAGCTCCTGCCAAATGCAACGAAATGCGCCTCCCACAGGCGCAAAGAACGGGCTTTGCAGCCGGATTTACTTCTGTTTGCGTGAGATTGGCCCTGATACTACGGATGATCGTGAACCGATCATCCGGCATTTCGCGCGCGCCGCCGGCACGCGCAATGCAGCATGTCCCTGGAGCCCTGCCGTAGCGCTACGGCTCAAGGACGCGCCGCGGCCCGCACAAAGGAGAATTTCAACTCATTGCGCGACACATTGGTGCCGGACTGGATACTGGTGACCTGCATCTGCCCCACCATCACGACCACGCCCGCATCGCCGTAATCGAAACCGGTCACTTCCATGCTGCGCCGCAGATTGCCCTGGATGCGCTCCTCGGGCTTGTCATTGATGATGCCCGGCGCTTGCTTCAACAAAGGCTGGCAGGCCTTGATCTGCCCCACCATGCGCTGGTAGGCCTGGCCCAGTTCGGCCGGCGTGGCGAAACGCCAGATGCAGGAATAACCGGCGGAGTCGCCGCTGATGGCGCAGCTGCGCGCGCCGTCCAGCAGGAAGTTGGAAGCGTATTCCTTCCTGGCGCCTTGCGCGCCTTCCGTGGTTTCCGAGGTTTCCTTTTTCCAGCCGTCGAAATGGGATTGCGACTGCTGATAGGCGGCGCCCATATCCGCGCAGATGTCGGCATGCGCCAGTCCGATCGACAACAGGCCGCTGGCCAGGAACGCGGAGAGATTTTTCATTACCCGCATGAGATGAGGCCTTAAAAACGGAAAAGAGGCCGATTATAGCCTCCCTTCCTGTGGGCGCCTGGCCATCATGTCATGGCCGAGGCAACGGATTGCGAATGATGCGCCCGCTTACTTGAAGCGCACCTTGCCGACCAGGCGCATGCTGACCGTGGACTCGCCCGGTTCGAAGCTGGGTTCGGCCACCGATGCCGCCTCCGGCGCCATGTCCGAACGCATCATCATCGCCGCCTTGGGCATCGGCCGGTCGTTGCCCGCGTAGTTGCCGGAACCTTCGAAGTCCAGCGTCTCCAGCACCGCATCCGATGTCGCGCGATGCATGGAACCGGCGATGAAACCGATGCGTTCTTCCAGGTTCTTGTAGGTGGCGTCAAACAGCGCCGCATCCAGCTTCTTGGTCGCGGCCGGGCTCAGGCCGAACTGCAGGCCGTTCAGGCTCAGCAGGCTCTGTGCCGACGATACCGTCTTGGGCAGGCCGGACAGATTCTGCGTCACCACTTCCAGATACTGGCCGACGCGCCAGCCGACGATAGGGCGCGCCTTGGCGACGGCGCGAGGCGGTTGCGGCGTCATCGGCTGCGGTTCGGCATAGATGGCATAGGTGTAATAACCGTAGCTCTTGAGCGTAGCCTGCGGATCCTGGCGCTTGAGGATATCGATGCCCTGCTTCATCTTCTGGTTCACGCGCGAAGCGGCGACCGTTTTGTCCTTGTCCTGCTCCTCGACCTGCAGCGTCACGCGCGCCTGGTCATTGGGCACGCTCAATTCGCCGGTGGCCGGCACCACCACCATGCTGCCGGTGGTCTGGATGGTCTGCGCCTGTACGGCGATGCAGGCGGTCGCCAGTGCGGCGCCGAGCATCAACTTGCGGGTAGTTGTCATGTTGTCCTCGCTTGGTGTTGTTGGTGGAGCGGGTTCCGCATGATGCGCGTCGGCACCATCGACCCCCGGCACTTCGACGATCTCGCTTCGCATTTAGTTCTTGTTTCGTATGCAACAAGGCGTAACGGCAGATACAAGGATGTTGCCGGAACAGCCCCTATTGCCCTGACGACATCTTCTCCGCCTTGGCATTTTGCCTCAAGACCTGCCGGGAGCAACATCATCCGATGATATGTTGATATCTGTTGATATCAGGCCGATACCGCTTCAGCCGCACCCGAGCAAAAAAAGAAAGGACGCCGAAGCGTCCTTTCTTTTTGTCCTGCGACTAGAACCGGTATTAGTTCTTGGTCTGGTCAACCAATTTGTTAGCTTTAATCCACGGCATCATGGCGCGCAACTTCTCGCCCACAACTTCAATCTGGTGCTCGGCATTGATGCGGCGACGCGACAGCAAGGT
>NZ_JBWKPR010000007.1:0-181788 GCF_059418325.1 Herbaspirillum sp. GW821-FHT09A12 | reverse complement strand
CTACGACGCGTCGCCACGCCTAGGCAGACAACGCTTGCTGGACACTCGCACTCGTAAATTAAATGTTAACAGGCCCTTGTACTGACACAACAAAAACCGGCTTTATGCCGGTTTTTCCATTGTGACACTTTCCTTTTGCGGATCGGCGCCCACATCCGCTTTGCCCCGCCAGCAAGCCCTGCCGGCGACTGGCAGTCCTGTTATAGTTACATGTTGTCTCCCCCAATGCTCCCGCGCCTGGCCTTGGCCCGCGCGGCGGCAGGAAAACTTTGCTGAAGGCATCCATGGAAGAAATTCGCATTCGCGGCGCACGCACGCACAATCTGAAGAATATCAACCTAGACCTCCCCCGCAACAAGCTGATCGTGATCACCGGCCTGTCCGGTTCGGGCAAGTCGTCGCTGGCCTTCGATACCTTGTATGCGGAAGGCCAGCGCCGTTACGTCGAGTCGCTGTCGGCCTACGCGCGCCAGTTCCTTCAGCTCATGGAAAAGCCCGACGTGGACATGATCGAAGGCCTGTCGCCGGCGATCTCGATCGAGCAAAAGGCGACCTCGCACAACCCGCGCTCCACCGTGGGGACGGTGACCGAAATCCACGACTACCTGCGCCTGCTGTATGCGCGCGTGGGTACACCGTATTGCCCGGACCATCCCGAGCATCCGCTGGAAGCGCAATCGGTGTCGCAGATGGTGGACGCCGTGCTGGCGCTGCCGGAAGACACCAAGCTGATGATCATGGCGCCGGTGGTGGCCAACCGCAAGGGCGAGCATGCCGACCTGTTCGAAGAGATGCAGGCCCAGGGTTTCATCCGCTTCCGCATCCAGAGCGGCACCGGCGCGGCCAAGGTCTACGAAGTCGACGACCTGCCCAAGCTGAAGAAGACCGAGAAGCACACCATCGACGTCGTCATCGACCGCGTGAAGGTCAAGGCCGATATCAAGCAGCGCCTGGCCGAGAGTTTCGAGACCGCGCTGCGCCTGGCTGAGGGCCGCGCCATCGCGCTGGAAATGGATACCGGCCGCGAGCACTTGTACTCCAACAAGTTCGCCTGCCCGATCTGCGGCTACTCGCTGCAGGAGCTGGAGCCGCGCCTGTTCTCGTTCAACAACCCGATGGGCGCCTGCCCCGAATGCGACGGCCTGGGCCATATCGAATTCTTCGATCCCAAGCGCATCGTCGCCTTCCCGAATCTTTCGCTGGCCTCCGGCGCCATCAAGGGCTGGGATCGCCGCAACCAGTTCTATTTCCAGATGCTCACCAGCATCGCCGCCTTCTACGGTTTCGAACTCGACGTCCCCTTCGAGCAATTGGACGACAAGGCGCAGCAGGCAGTGCTGTTCGGCTCCGGCCGCCAGGCCATCCCGTTCGCCTACGTCAACGAGCGCGGCCGTACCGTGGTCAAGGAGCACACCTTCGAAGGCGTGGTCAACAACCTGCAGCGCCGCTACCGCGAAACCGATTCGATGGCGGTCAAGGAAGAGCTGGCCAAGTTCATCAACGAGAAGCAATGCCCGTCCTGCCACGGCGCCCGCCTGCGCGTGGAGGCGCGCTATGTGAAGGTTGGCGCTGGCAAGCAGCAGCGCGCCATCTATGAAGTGGCGGCAACTCCGCTGCGCGACACGCTGCACTTCTTCGAGACCTTGAAGCTGACCGGCGCCAAGAAGGAAATCGCCGACCGCATCATCAAGGAAATCATCTCGCGCCTGAAATTCCTGAACAATGTCGGCCTCGATTACCTGTCGCTGGAACGCAGCGCCGACACGCTCTCCGGCGGCGAAGCGCAGCGCATCCGGCTGGCCTCGCAGATCGGCTCCGGCCTGACCGGCGTGATGTACGTGCTGGACGAACCGTCCATCGGCCTGCACCAGCGCGACAACGACCGCCTGATCGCCACCTTGAAGCACCTGCGCGACATCGGCAACACGGTGCTGGTGGTGGAGCATGACGAAGACGCCATCCGCACCGCCGATTTCGTGGTCGACATGGGCATCGGCGCCGGCGTGCATGGCGGCGACGTGATCGCCCAGGGCACGCTGGAAGATATCCTCAAGAACAAGAAGTCGCTGACCGCCAAGTACCTCAACGGCTCGCTGGAAATCGCCGTGCCCAAGAAACGCACGCCGTCCGATCCCGAGCGCCAGCTGATCATTACCGGCGCCACCGGCAACAACCTCAAGAACGTCGACCTGGAACTGCCGGTGGGCCTGCTGACCTGCGTGACCGGCGTATCCGGCTCGGGCAAGTCGACGCTGGTCAACGACACCCTCTACCTGTCGGCGGCGCGCCACCTGTACGGTTCGCAGACCGAACCGGCCGCCCACGAGGCGATCGGCGGACTGGAGCATTTCGACAAGGTGATCGCGGTCGACCAGGCGCCGATCGGGCGCACGCCGCGCTCCAACCCGGCCACCTATACCGGCCTGTTCACGCCGATCCGCGACCTGTTTTCCACCGTGCCGATGGCCAAGGAACGCGGCTACAGCGCCGGCCGTTTCTCGTTCAACGTCAAGGGCGGCCGCTGCGAGGCCTGCCAGGGCGACGGCGTGATCAAGGTCGAAATGCACTTCCTGCCGGACGTGTACGTGCCCTGCGACGTCTGCCACGGCAAACGCTACAACCGCGAAACGCTGGAAGTGCAATACAAGGGCAAGAACATCACCGAAATCCTCGACCTGACGGTGGAGGATGCGCATGAATTCTTCAAGCCGGTGCCATTGATCGCGCGCAAACTGCAGACCTTGCTGGACGTCGGCCTGGGCTACATCAAGCTGGGCCAGAGCGCGACCACGCTCTCCGGCGGCGAGGCGCAGCGCGTCAAGCTGTCGCTGGAGCTGTCCAAGCGCGATACCGGCCGCACGCTGTATATCCTGGACGAGCCGACCACCGGCCTGCACTTCCATGACATCGATTTGCTGCTGAAGGTGATCCACCGCCTGCGCGACCAGGGCAATACGGTGACCATCATCGAGCACAACCTGGACGTGATCAAGACCGCCGACTGGATCATCGACCTCGGCCCCGAGGGCGGCGCCGGCGGCGGCAAGATCGTGGCCGCCGGCACCCCGGAAGACGTGGCCAAGAACCCGGCCAGCGTTACCGGCAAGTATCTCGCCCCGTTGCTCAAGAAGAAAAAGTGATGCCGGCTTGAGGGCGCGCAAACGATACAGATAAAAGCAGCAACTGTATCTTGCGCGCCGGCCCGATGCGTTGGAAGCTGTTCAGGTTCTTATCGCCATGCATTCGGCTGCCGTCAGGCGCACAATATCGGCAGACTGTTTATACCTTGCCGCTGCAATCGAGAAAAATCGCCATGCAAAACCCGCTGTCCCCCGCCCAGGTCGAGTCTTTCCGCAAGGAAGGCTATCTGTTGTTGAAGGGGCTGGTCCCCGCCGCCCAGCGCGAACAGATGCTGGCCGTGACCCAGGATCACCTCAGGCACGCCGTGGCGCCGCTCGAATACGAAGCCGAGGTCGGCTACGAAGGCGCCCCGACCTCACTGGAGGCCGAAGGCGGCCGCACCGCCCGGCGCCTGCGCGCGGCCTGGCAGCGCGATCCGGCCTACCGCCAGTGGGCATCCGACCCGAAGCTGGTCGCCATACTGCAGCAGCTGTTCGGCGAGCCAGCATGCATCACGCTGGCGCACCACAACTGCGTGATGACCAAGCATCCGACCTTCGGCACCGCCACCGGCTGGCACCGGGATATCCGTTACTGGTCGTTCCCGCGCAATGAGCTGATCTCGGTATGGCTGGCGCTGGGCGCGGAGGCCCCGCACAACGGCGCACTCAAGTTCATCCCCGGCTCGCACCTGGCGCAACTGCAGCCGGAACAGATGGATGAGCTCGACTTCCTGCGTCCCGAAGTGCCGGCCAACCAGGCCCTGTTCGCCCAAGGCATCGCCCCCAGCCTGGAAGCGGGCGACGTGGTGCTGTTCCACAGCGGCCTGTTCCACGCTGCCGGCCGCAACGACAGCGAGCAGGTCAAATGCTCGGTGGTGTTCGCCTATCATGGCCGCGGCAACCCGCCGGTGCCGGGCACGCGCTCGGCGGCGGCGGACGATATCCCGCTGGATAGCGGAAACCTCGGCATGTCCGCCTGAGCCATCCCGGCCAAAGAAAAAAGCGCGGCGAAGGATAGCCGCTCAGAATTGCTCCCAATTATCATCGCCGGCGGCCGCTCTTCCGGACGCCGGCGCAGACGCCGCCAGCCTGGGAACGGCCGCCTTGGATGCCGCTGCCTTAAGCGGCACCGGCGGCGCCGGCGGCTTGGCGCGCACTGGCGCCGCCCGGGAGGCATTGGCCGCCGCCGGAGCAGGCGCATGCATCTCCGGCATGCCATTCAAGCGGAATACGCCGACCGCGCTCAGCAAACGGCCGGCCTGCTCCTGCAAGGACTGAGCCGCGGCCGCCGCTTCCTCGACCAGGGCCGCATTCTGCTGGGTCGTTTCATCCATCTGGGTAATGGCGCGATTGACCTCTTCGATGCCGCTGCTCTGTTCCTGGCTGGCGGCGGTGATCTCGCCCATGACGTCGGTCACGCGCCTGACGCTGGCCACCACCTCATCCATGGTCTGTCCGGCCTGCGCCACCAACACGCTGCCATTGCCGACCTTTTCCACCGAATCGTCGATCAGGCCCTTGATCTCCTTGGCGGCGGCCGCCGAGCGCTGGGCCAGCGAACGCACTTCCGAGGCCACCACCGCGAAGCCGCGCCCCTGCTCGCCGGCGCGGGCCGCTTCCACCGCCGCATTCAACGCCAGGATGTTGGTCTGGAAAGCGATGCCGTCGATCACGCTGATGATGTCGACGATCTTCCTGGACGACGCATTGATCGAGCTCATGGTGTCGACCACCTGCCTGACCACATCGCCGCCGCGCGCCGCCACATCCGAGGCAGACGCCGCCAGCTGGTTGGCCTGGCGCGCATTGTCGGCGTTCTGCCTGACCGTGGAAGTCAGCTGTTCCATGGCCGAGGCGGTCTCTTCCAGCGAGCCGGCCTGCTGCTCGGTGCGCGAAGAAAGGTCGAGGTTGCCGCTAGCGATTTCGGCCGAGGCGGTATTGATGGTGTCGGTGCCCACGCGCACTTCGCCGACGATCTTCTGCAGGTTGCCGTTCATGTCTTTCAAGGCCTGCATCAGCTGGCCGGTCTCATCGCGGCTGCGCACTTCGATCTCTTGGCTCAGGTCGCCCGCGGCCACCCCTTGCGCCAGCTTCACCGCCTGCTCCAGCGGACGCGAGATCGCGCGCACCAGCAAGAACCCCATCAGGAACGCGACCGCCACCCCGGCCGCGATGGTCGCCGTCATCACACTCACCAGGATTTGGTAGCGCCGCTGCGCGTCCTCATACAGCTCGCGGCCGACCCGGCGCTGCAAATTCATCAGCTCCCCCATGGTGGCATGCACGTCGGAAAACAGTTTGAGCATGGCGTTGCCATACAGGTCGCTGGCGCCCTGGAAATCGCGGTTGCGCAGAGCCTCGACTGCCGGCTTCACGCCTTCGGCGATGAACTTCTGGCGCTGCGGAATGAATTTGTCGGCCAAGACCTTTTCTTCCGGAGTCAGGTAGGTCTCGAGATAGGCCGTCAGGACCTTGTCGCTGCCCTTGAGGGCCTGCTCCAGCTGATCCATGCCTTTGTCGATTTCGCCGGAGTCGCCGACGATGGCCGTCGCGATGCCATAGCGGCCGCTGTCGATGGCGCTGGCTATCGTCTCCAACTGGGACAACGCCACCAGGCGATCCTCGTAAAGCGAACGCATCTGCGTATTGGTGGATTTGAGGCTGACCAGCCCGAGCACGCCGGAGGCCGTTAACAGGATGCCGAGGAAACCGATAACAAAGATCAGGCGCGCCTTGATCGTCAATTTGCTGAACATATGCCCCCTTGAGTCATGGCTGTTGACGCCGCGACAACGCTGGAACGCGACATCGGTTTTTCTTGTATTCCGTGGCCGACGGCCATGGATACCGCAGAATACCGCAGCTAATCGCAAGCATTTCCCGTACCAGCCATGCCCGCCGGCAAGAAGTCAATGCTTGGGCAATCCCAGCCAGAGCCCCAACGGGACAAATACGATCGCCGCCAGATTCCCCATCAGCACGATGGAGGCAACCTTGTCGGGTTCCTGCCGATATTGCTCGGCGACCATGAAACACAGCACGGCCGGCGGCAAGGCCGCGAACAGATACATCTCGCCGCGCTGCACCGCCGTCAGCGGCAACAGCTGGTCCAGCACCAGCGCGCAAACCAGTCCGGACAGCGGGCACACCACGGCGCCCACCAGGCCGATATGCCAGCTCTTGAAGCTGATGTCCATCATGCGCACGCCCAGCGAAAACAGCATGATGGGAATGCTGGCCTCGCCCAGCAGCTTCATGGCCGAGAACAGCGGCGCCGGCAGGCTGATGTGCAAGACCGCAAACAAGACGCCCAGGATCATCGCCAGCATGATCGGGCTCGACACCAGCCGCAGCAGCGAACCCGGACGCTGCTCGCGGCCGGACTGGATCATCTTCACGCACAGCGAGAAATAAACGAAGGTAGAGGCGGTAAACAGCGCCACCGCCGCCGGCAAGGCATCCTGGCCGAACGCCAGCAGCAACAGCGGCAGCCCCATGTTGCCGCCGTTGTTGTACATCATGGGCGGCAGGAAAGTGCGCTTGTCGTAACCCAGCGCCCGCGCCACCGGCCATGCCAGCAACCCGGAGCCAAGCGAGATCAGCACGCTGGCCAGGATCAGCCAGCCGTTGTGGTAAAGGTCGAACGACTTGGAGGAGAGCGCGCTGAAGATCATCAGCGGCGCCAATGCCTCCATCGAGACGCGGTTGACCGACGCCATGTCCATGCGCACCACTTCGCCGCGCCAGCGAGCGTAGCCATAGCCCATGCCGATGATGACGAAAACCGGAAGGATGATGCTGCAGATGCGTTCGATGAGTGCCATGCGGGAGGGGGTTATTTACTGAGCAGGCGCTTCTCCGCCCGCAGGATGTTTTCCGAACTGCCGCGCAGCACCACGATGTCGCCGCCCATCAGGATCGTGTCCTGAGCAGCCTCGACGCGCTGCTTGCCGCGCCTGAGCATGGCGACTTCGGTGCCGCACAGGCCGGGCAGGTCGATCTCGGCCAGGGTCTTGCCGATGGCGCGCGCGCCGTCGATCAATGTCACCGACTGCAGGCGCACGTTGAGCCCTTCGCTGTCGTCATCGATATCGGCGGCGCCATGGAAATAGCCGCGCAGCGAGGCATAGCGCTCATCGCGCGCATCCTGCACCCGGTGCACCACGCGGCGCAGCGGTATGCCCAGCATCACCAGCGCATGCGAGGCCAGCATCAGGCTGCCTTCGAGCGACTCCGGCACGACCTCGGTGGCGCCGGCGGCGAGCAGCTTGTCGAGGTCGGCATCGTCGTAGCTGCGCACGATCACCGGCAGCTCCGGCGCCAGTTCGGCCGCATGGTGCAGCACCTTCAGGGCCGACGGCGTGCTGGCGTAAGTCACCACCAGCGCCGCGGCGCGGTGGATGCCGGCCGCCACCAGGCTCTCGCGCCGGGCGGCGTCGCCGTAGGAGACATTGGCGCCGCCGCTGCGGGCATCCTGCACCAGCTCCGGGTCCATCTCCAGCGCGTGGTAGGTGATGCCCTCCTCCTCCAGCAGGCGCGCCAGGCTTTGCCCGCTGCGGCCGAAACCGGCGATGATCACGTGCTTCTGCGCGTTCATGGTGCGCGTGGCCAATTGGGTCAGCGCCAGCGATTGCAGCATCCATTCATTGGCCGACAGCTTCATCACGATGGCGTCGGACTTGGCCAGGATGAACGGCGCGGCCAGCATGGACAGCACCATCGAGGCCAGGATCACCTGGATCAGCAAGGGATCGATCAGCTTCAGGCCGCCGGCCTGGTTCAACAGCACGAAGCCGAACTCCCCCGCCTGCGCCAGCGCCAGCCCGGTGCGCAAGGCGACGCCGGTGCTGGAACCGAACAGGCGCGCCAGCGCCGCGATCAGGCCGAATTTCAACAGCACCGGCCCGATCAGCAAGAGCAGCACCAGGAACCAGTGCTCGATCAGCGTATGCACGTTGAGCAGCATGCCGATGGTGATGAAGAACAGGCCCAGCAGCACGTCGCGGAAGGACTTGATGTCTTCCTCCACCTGGTGCTTGAACTCGGTCTCGGAAATGAGCATGCCGGCGATGAACGCGCCCAGCGCCAGCGACAGCCCCGCCTTCTCGGTAATCCAGGCCGCCCCCAGCGTGATCAGCAGCAGGTTGAGCATGAACAGCTCCTGCGAGCGGCGCTTGACCACCACCTTGAACCAGCTGCGCATGAGCTTGTGGCCGAAGAACAGCAGCAGGGCCAGCACCACCATCGCCTTGGCCACCGCCCAGCCCAGCGTCACCATCAGGTTGCCGGAATCCTTGGCCAGCGCCGGCACCACGATCAGGAGCGGCACCAGCGCCAGATCCTGGAACAGCAGCACGCCGAGGATGCGGCGGCCGTGTTCGGTCTCCAGCTCCAGCCTTTCGGTGAGCAGCTTGGAGACGATGGCGGTGGAAGACATGGTGAGCGCGCCGCCCAGGGCGAACGCGGCCTGCCAGCTGATGGAGGTGAGCTGCGGCAGGAAATAGGCGACCGCCCAGCCGAACACCATGGTCACGGCGATGGTGGCAGTCACCTGCGCCATGCCCAGGCCGAACACGATGTGGCGCATCGCCGAGAGCTTGTTGAGCGAGAACTCCAGCCCGATGGAAAACATCAGGAACACCACCCCGAACTCGGCCAGCGCGTGGGTGGTTTCATTGTCTTCGGCGAAACCCAGGCCATGCGGCCCGATCACGATGCCGACCACCAGGTACCCCAGCATCGGCGGCAGATGCATCATGCGGAAAGCCACCACCCCGAGCACGGCAGCGGCGAGCAGGAATAAAGTCAGTTCCAGTCCAGAAAACATGTGTGGATGATTCGCTTGTTAGATCTTATATGGGCTGAACTATGCGAACCGGCTAAGCGAGAAACATGCCCGGTAGCGTCTCCCTACGCCTCCCCGCACCGCCATGCGCATTCGCGGCGCGGCGCACAATACAAACCCCACCAAGTCGGTGCAGGCATTCATGCAAACGATCCCGGCAGCGGCGGAAACAGGCATGTCATCATGGCAATTTTCAGCGTTGCCGACCGTTCCGCCGGCGCAGCAAATCTGGCATATTGGCGCTTGCCAGACCGGTTAGCCGGGTGTTGCGCACCTGCTGCAACGCAACCGCAATGGCGGCGCGCTTGCCGTCATTGCATCCCCTCCTTACATCTGGCAAGTTTTTTGCTTTGCTAATTCGTTTATACTTCGGTTATGAGTGTAACCGATGATAAATCCACGCCCGCATCTTTTTCGACCGAGGACGCACGGCGCGCCATCGCGCTGGCGCGCCAGACCTTGCAGATCGAAGCCGATGCCATCCTGGCGCTGAAAAACCGCCTGTCCGACGACAGTTCCGAACCGCTTGCCCGCGCCGTGCATCTGTTGCTTGGCTGCCAGGGCCGCGCGGTCGTGTCCGGCATCGGCAAGTCCGGCCATATCGGCCGCAAGATCGCTGCCACACTGGCCTCCACCGGCACCCCGGCGCTCTTCATGCATCCGGCCGAAGCCGCCCACGGCGACCTCGGCATGGTTACCCCCAAAGACGTCTTCATTGCCATCTCGAACTCGGGTGAAACCGCCGAGCTGCTGGCCATCGTGCCGATCGTCAAGCGCATGGGGGCAGTGATCATCGCCATGACCGGCAACGATGCATCCAGCCTGGCCGAGCTGGCCGCCGTCCACCTCAACGTGGGCGTCGACCAGGAAGCCTGTACCCTGAACCTGGCGCCGACGGCCAGCACCACCGCCACGCTGGCCATGGGCGACGCCCTGGCGGTGTCGCTGCTGGATGCGCGCGGCTTCATGGAAGAAGACTTCGCGCGCTCCCATCCGGGCGGCGCCCTGGGCCGCCGCCTGCTGACCCATGTGCGCGACGTCATGCGCAGCGGCGACGCCATCCCCGCCGTGCGGCCGGATGTCTCGCTGTCGGAAGCGCTGATGGAGATCACGCGCAAGGGCATGGCCATGACCGCCGTGGTCGACGAACATTTCCGCCCGATCGGCGTGTTCACCGACGGCGACTTGCGCCGCCTGCTGGAACGCGGACAGGATTTCAGCCGGTTCGCCATCGCCGACGTCATGCACGCCAATCCGCGCACCGTCAACCAGGACCAGCTGGCGGTGGACGCCGTGCAATTGATGGAAGAATTCCGCATCAACCAGTTGCTGGTGACCGATGCGCAAGGCGTGCTGACCGGCGCGCTGCACATCCATGACCTGACCCGCGCCAAGGTGATCTGATGACGCCAGCCTTCGCCAGCGCCTTGGCGCCCGCCATCCTCGCCAAGGCCGCCGCCACGCGGCTGATGATCTTCGACGTCGACGGCGTGCTGACCGACGGCGGGCTGTTCTACGGCGAAGACGGCGAATCGGTGAAACGCTTCAATGCGCTGGACGGCCACGGCATCAAGATGATGCAGCAGTTCGGCGTGGCCGCCGCGATCATCACCGCGCGCCAATCGCCTTTCGTACTGCGCCGGGCCAACGACCTGGGCATCGCCCACGTCTTCCAGGGCGCCCATGACAAGCGGCTGGCATTCCAGGAGCTATTGCAGCACACCGGCCTGCAGGCCGCGGACTGCGGCTATCTGGGCGACGACATCATCGACCTGCCGGTGCTGACCAGGGTCGGCTTCAAGGCTTGCGTGGCCAACGGGCACCGTGAAGTCAAATCGCGTTGCGACTATGTGACGGCCGCCACCGGCGGCAACGGCGCCGTGCGCGAAGTGTGCGACCTGGTGCTGGCCGCGCAGGGCAACTACGAGGCGGCGCTGGCGCCGTATCTGGCATGAGCAACCGCAGCGGCGAGCGCGCGGCGCAACGCATCCGCCTGGGCGTGCTCCTGGTGGTGCTGATCGCGCTCGCGCTGGGCAGCTTCTGGGTGCTGCAAACGCTGCGCAACAGCGGCGACCAGCAGCCCTACGTCCGTCCGACCGGCAAACCCGACTACTACCTGGAAAACTTCAACTACGTGAAACTGGGCCCGACCGGGCTGCCGCGCTACGACATATCGGGCACCAGAATGGTCCACTTCCCGACTGACGATTCCTTCGAAATCACCAAGCCGGTGGTACACAGCCTGGACAAGGAAAAGCCGCCGATGGAGCTGTATTCCGACACCGCGCGCGTGACCGACGACCAGACCAAGATCCACATGTACGGCAACGCCAACGCCACGCGCGGCGGCGCCAACGGCGCGGCCCCGATGCACCTGGTCTCCGAATACCTGTTGCTGCTGCCGGACGACGAAATCGTCAAGACCGACAAACCGGTGGCAATGACGATGGGCACCACCAGACTGAACGGCGTGGGGATGATCGCCAACAATGCCACGCAGGAAGTGCAGTTGCTGGGCAACGTGCGCGGCTACTACGAACCGACACAAAAGAAACGCTGAGCCAAGACTCAACCTGACAGGAACTTATGAAACGCTCACTCTTATTGCCCTGGTTGCTGCTGCTCGCCATCTGCGGTGCGGCGCGCGCGGAAAAGGCCGACTCGACCAAGCCCACCAACATCGAAGCCGACCAGATGGTCTACGACGACGTGCGCCAGGTAAAGACCTTCACCGGCAACGTGGTGCTCACACGCGGCACGCTGCTGATCAAGGCCGGCCGCGTGGTGCTGACCACCGACCAGTACGGTTATGAATATGCGGTGCTGTATGCGGCGCCGGGTTCGCTGGCCAGCTTCCGCCAGAAGCGCGACGGCGGCCCCGACCTGTGGATCGAAGGCCAGGCCGAGCGCATCGAGTATTCCGAGCAGACCGAGATCTCCAAACTGTTCAACCGCGCGCACATCCAACGCATGGACGGCAAGCGCATTACCGACGAGGTCAACGGCGAGTTCATCTCCTACGACAGCCGCGCCGAATTCTATTCGGTCAACAATACCGCTTCGGGTGAAAGCAAGCCGGGCGCGGGCCGGATCACCGCGGTGATCCAGCCCAAGAATCCGCCTGTCCAGCCGGCGCCGTCAACGCAGCCGGCCCAACCCGGAAAGGACCAGTAACATGGTGAGCTCGCTGGTGGTCCGCGGACTGAAGAAAAGCTATGGCGCGCGCCAGGTGGTGCGCGACGTGTCGATGGAAGTGCAGAGCGGCGAAGTGGTCGGCCTGCTGGGGCCCAACGGCGCCGGCAAGACCACCTCGTTCTACATGATCGTCGGCCTGGTGCCGTCCGACGGCGGCGAAATCGACCTGGATGGCGCGGCCATCTCAAGCCTGCCGATCCACAAGCGCGCCACGCTGGGCCTGTCCTACCTGCCGCAGGAAGCCTCGGTATTTCGCAAGCTGACGGTGGAAGACAATATCCGCGCCGTGCTCGAGCTGCGCCAGGAAAACGGCAAGCCGCTCTCGCGCGACGAAATCGAAGGCCGCCTCAACAACCTGCTGCATGAACTGCAGATCGAGAAGCTGCGCGACAGCCAGGCGCTCTCGCTGTCGGGCGGCGAACGGCGCCGCGTCGAAATCGCGCGCGCGCTGGCGACCGATCCGCGCTTCGTGCTGCTGGACGAGCCGTTCGCCGGCATCGACCCGATCGCCGTGATCGAGATCCAGCGCATCGTGCGCTTCCTCAAGGAACGCGGCATCGGCGTGCTGATCACCGACCACAACGTGCGCGAGACGCTGGGCATCTGCGACCGCGCCTACATCATCAACCAGGGAACGGTGCTGGCCAGCGGCAGCCCGGACGACATCATCGCCAACGAATCGGTGCGGCGCGTCTACCTGGGCGAACATTTCCGCATGTGAGCGCCCTGCGCCAGGCCACGCCAGCGCAGCGCACGACATGCAACGCACGACAAAGCAGCACGTAACAAGCCGGCCACGCGGCGCCTGAAAGCCAGATGAAACAGTCCCTCCAGTTACGCACATCGCAGCACCTTGCATTGACGCCGCAATTGCAGCAGTCGATCAGGCTGCTGCAATTGTCTACCCTGGAACTGCATCAGGAACTGGAACAGATCCTGTCCGACAACCCGCTGCTCGAGCGGCTTGACGACGCGCTCGACAATTCGGTGCGGCTGCTGGCCGACGGCGCCCTCTCCGCCTCGCCCTCCAGCGGCGTGGCCGACAGCGCCGGCGAAAGCGGCGCCGAGGCCCCCGCGCCCGCAAGCGACGGCGAATCCAGCCTCGACTACCAGGACAACACGCCTGAGGGCAGCGTCAGCGGCGAATCCGAATGGAGTTTCGACGATGTCGCGCGCAACGGCAAATCATCCGACGATGAGGATGCGCGGCCGCAACTGGAAGCGCACCAGACCACGCTGCGCGAACACCTGGTGGAACAGATCCGCGTCACCGCCCGCACGCTGCGCGACCGCGCGCTGCTGGAGCTGCTGGCCGATACGCTGGACGACAACGGCTACCTGGACGAGCCGCTGGAAGATATCCTGTCGCACCTGCCCGAAGAGCTGGGAATCGATCTTGAAGAGCTGTCGATCGCGCTCAAGCTGCTGCAAAGCCTTGACCCGGCCGGCGTCGGCGCGCGCAGTCCCAGCGAATGCCTGGCGCTGCAGATCCGCCGGCTGCCCGGCGTGCCTTTCGTCACGCGCAAGCTGGCGCTGAAGATCGTCGAGGATTACCTGCCGCTGTTCGCCCAGCGCGACTTCAACAAGATCAAGAAGGCGCTCGACTGCGACGACGAAGACCTGCGCGAAGCCCAGGCCGTCATCCGCCAATGCCGGCCGCACCCGGGCGCCGAATTCGCCCGCGACGCCTCCGACTATGTGGTGCCGGACGTGATTGTCAAACAAACAAAGAACGGCTGGCAGGTCACGCTCAACCATGACGTGATGCCCAAGCTGCGCGTGAACGCGATGTATGCGAGTGCGCTCAAGCAATCCAAAGGCGAAGTTTCACTCACATCGCAGCTGCAGGAAGCGAAGTGGCTGATCAAGAATATGCGCCAGCGCTTCGATACGATTTTGCGAGTTGCACAAGCTATTGTCGAACGTCAAAGAAACTTCTTTTCACATGGCGCAGTTGCCATGCGCCCCCTTGTGCTGCGCGAAATTGCTGATACACTGGGTCTACACGAGAGCACTATCTCGCGTGTGACAACTCAGAAATACATGCTCACGCCACACGGCATGTTCGAGTTGAAATACTTCTTCGGTAGCCATGTCGCGACCGAAACCGGAGGTGAAGCCTCCTCCACCGCGATACGGGCACTGATCAAACAACTGATAGGAGCCGAAAACCCGCAGACCCCATTATCCGACAGCAAGATTGCGGATATGCTGGCAGAACAAGGCATGGTGGTCGCGCGACGGACTGTCGCAAAATACCGCGAAGTGCTGAAGATTCCACCAGTCAATCTCCGCAAATCCCTCTGAGTTTTTCCTCGGTTTTTCTGTAGTACTTGCAGCCGTCGCTGTGTTCAGGCAAGCATTCATGCCCTCAGACACAAACGCTGTACTCTCTCCAGGCGTATGGATGAGATGCACGAACCTCCAGTGACTTCACGATAGGAGTGTTGTATGAATCTGACCATTAGTGGACACCACCTCGAACTGACCCCCGCCATCCGGGAATACGTGCAAAGCAAGCTGGCACGAATCAAGCGCCATTTCGACAATGTGATCGACATCAGCGTCATCCTGAGCGTAGATAAACTGACAGAAAAAGAAAAAAGACAGAAGGCGGAAATCAACGTCCATATCAAGGGGAAGGATTTGCATGCGGAAAGTATCGCCCACGATCTCTACGCGGCCATTGATGCATTGATCGACAAGCTCGATCGCCAGGTCATCAAGCACAAGGATCGTCTGCAAAACCATCATTCGATGGCCAAGAGGCTGCCGGAAGACAGCGTTTCGGGCGCGGCGGCAAGTGCAAGCGCAAGTGCATAGCGGATAATGATCCGCCAACGACGGGGTCGTACCAGGCCCCGTCAATGAGGAAAGGGCGCGAAAGCGCCCTTTTTCATTTCCGCCGGCTTTCTTGCCCACGGGAACGTCCCGATGGAAATGGCCGCCGGGAAACATTGCAAATAATTCAAATGATTTACGCGGCCGGGCACAACATGGGCGCCTTCCGCAACCATGTTTCAAACGCGGATGGCGGCTTTTTCATATAATGTCGGCAATCACCATTTTTTAAGGCATAGCCATGAGCGACGTTCAATCCTGGATCAAGGAAACCGTGACCCAAAACCCTGTCGTGCTGTTTATGAAGGGCACCGCGCAATTCCCGCAATGCGGCTTCTCCGGCAAGGCGATCCAATTGCTCAAGGCCAGCGGCGCCGAGAACATCGTCACCGTCAACGTGCTGGAAAGCCCCGACGTGCGCCAAGGCATCAAGGAATATTCGAACTGGCCGACCATCCCCCAACTGTACGTGAAGGGAGAATTCGTGGGCGGTTCGGACATCATGAACGAAATGTACGCATCGGGTGAACTGCAAACCCTGATCAAGGGCTGAGCCCCGGCCACGCCGTATTGACTCCTCTCATTCCCGCCACATGCCGCGCCAACGCCTGATCGTCGCCATCACCGGCGCGACAGGCGCGGTCTATGGCGTGCGCCTGCTGGAACACCTGCGCGGCCACGCGCAGGTTGAAACGCACCTGCTGATCTCGGACGCCGGCGTACTCAACATCCACCAGGAACTCGACCGCAGCCGCAAGGATATCGAGGCGCTGGCCGACGTGGTCTACAACGTGCGCGATGTCGGCGCGGCTATCGCCAGCGGCTCCTTTGCGTCAGCCGGCATGGTGGTGGCGCCATGCTCGATGAAAACGCTGGCGTCGGTGGCCCATGGCCTTTCCGACAACCTGATCACGCGCGCCGCCGACGTGGTGCTGAAGGAACGCCGCCGCCTGGTGCTGATGGTGCGAGAAACGCCCTTCAACCTGGCCCACCTGCGCAACATGACGGCGGTGACCGAGATGGGCGGCGTGATCTTCCCGCCGCTGCCCGGCTTCTACCATCGGCCCTCCTCGATGGAACAGATGGTCGACCATACGCTGGGGCGCGTGCTTGACCTGTTCGGTCTGGCGCACCAGCTCACGCCGGAATGGCAAGGAATGAAACCCGCATCGGACTGAACCGGCAGCGTAACGCATGCCCCAAACGAAACGCGCCGCAGGAAAACCTGCGGCGCGTTTTTCTTATTGCAGACCAACAGTGATCAACCGCGGCCGATGTAAGGCATCTTGGTCGCCATCACCGTCATGAACTGCACGTTGGCGTCCAGCGGCAGGCTGTCCATGTAGAGGATGGCACGGGCCACATGCTCGGCATCCATGGTCGGCTCCACCTTGGTCGAACCGTCGGCCTGCAGCGTGCCCTTCTTCATCAGCGTGGTCATGTCGGTCGAGGCGTTGCCGATGTCGATCTGGCCGCAGGCGATGTCGTACTGGCGGCCGTCCAGCGAGGTGGCCTTGGTCAGGCCGGTGATGGCATGCTTGGTCGCGGTGTACGACGCCGAGAACGGGCGCGGCGCGTGCGCCGAGATCGAACCGTTGTTGATGATGCGGCCGCCGCGCGGCGACTGCTCCTTCATGATGCGGAAAGCTTCCTGCGTGCACAGGAAGACACCGGTCAGGTTGATGTCCACCGCCGACTTCCACTGTTCCACCGTCAACTCTTCCAGCGACACCGGCGGCGCGAAGATGCCGGCGTTGTTGAACACCATGTCGAGACGGCCGAAACGCTCCTTGGTCTTGGCGAACAGGTTCTTCACCGAAGCCGGATCGGTGACGTCGGCGGCGACCACCAGCGCGTTGGCGCCATGCTCGCCGGCCAGCTTCACGGTCTCTGCCAGCGCATCCTGGCGGCGGCCGGCCAGGGCCACGCCATAGCCGTCGCGCAGCAGCGCCAGGGTGATCTGCCGGCCAATGCCGGAGCCCGCGCCGGTGACCAGCGCAATTCGTTTCGGTGCTGCCATTGTGTCTACTCCTGTCTGATCTTGTGGGTGAATGTCAATGCGCCAGCGCGGCCGTAAAAAAAAGCCGCCTGTTGCGCACAGGCGGCTTTCACTATAGCAAACGCGGCGCGCCGCTTCGATGAGAGATTTTCAATCCCCGCGCCGGCATTCATGCATGGGCCGGCGCCGGCATGCGCTCACACCGAGGAAGACAGCGGCTTGCCGGTATCGATCCCCAGCGTCGATGCGGCAGCCTGCAATTTGGCGCGGTCGTCGCCGAACACTTCGGTCAGCGCGGTATAGGCAATCCAGCGCGCATCGATCTCGAAGAAATCGCGCAGGTTGACCCGCGTATCGCTGCGCCCGAAACCATCGGTGCCCAGCGTGACATACCTGCCCGGCACGAAGGCGCGGATGCTTTCAGGCAGCGTGCGGATGTAATCGCTCACCGCGATCACCGGCGCATCGCTGCCTTGCAGTTGCTGCGTCACATACGCTTGCGCAGCGCCGCCGGCCAGGCGCTGCTGACGCTGCGCGGCCACGCCGTCGCGCGCCAGCTCGATGAAGCTGGTCACGCTCCACACCTCGGCGTCGATCTGCCAATGCTTTTCGAGCAGCGCGGCGGCGGCTACGGTTTCCTTCAGGATCGGGCCGGAACCGAGCAGGCGCGCCTGCGGCTTCGCCTTCCTGCCCAGGCAATACATGCCGCGCAGGATGCCTTGCTCGACCCCGGCCGGCATGCTCGGCTGCGCCTCGTTCTCGTTGGTCACGGTGACGTAGTAGAACACGTCGTCATTGCGTTCCAGCATGCGGCGCATGCCGTCGTCGACGATCACCGCCAGCTCATACGCATAGGCCGGATCGTAAGACACGCAGTTCGGGATCGACGCCGCC
Organism: Herbaspirillum sp. GW821-FHT09A12; assembly: GCF_059418325.1. NCBI lineage: Bacteria > Pseudomonadati > Pseudomonadota > Betaproteobacteria > Burkholderiales > Oxalobacteraceae > Herbaspirillum > Herbaspirillum sp. GW821-FHT09A12. The sequence goes on along the minus strand of NZ_JBWKPR010000007.1, from coordinate 163,892 downwards.
ACCACATGGCTGCTGCCGTCCTGGTGCTGCAAGCCTTCGCCGCCCAGCGTGGTGCGCCCCGAGGTGGCGCCGATGAGAAAGCCGCGTGCGCGCTGGTCGGCCGCGGCCCAGATCAGGTCGCCGATGCGCTGGAAACCGAACATCGAGTAGTAGATGTAGAACGGCAGCATCGGCGTGCCGTGCACCGAGTAGGCGGTCGCCGCCGCCGTCCATGAAGAGATGGCGCCGGCTTCGGTGATGCCCTCCTCCAGGATCTGGCCGTCCTTGGCTTCGCGGTAGTAGAGGATGGAGCCGATGTCTTCCGGCTCGTACAACTGGCCCTGGGAAGAATAGATGCCGACCTGGCGGAACAGGTTGGCCATGCCGAAGGTGCGCGCCTCGTCGGCCACGATCGGCACCACGTACCGGCCGAACTCCTTGTCCTTCAACAGGTTGCCGAGCTGGCGCACCAGCGCCATGGTCGACGACATTTCCTTGCCCTCGGCCTCCAGCGCGAACTTGCTGTGCGATGCCATCGGCGGCACCGCGCGTTTGGCATCGCCGGCCTGGCGGCGCGGCATATAGCCGCCCAGCGCGGCGCGACGCGCATGCAGATGCTTCATCTCGGCGCTGTCGTCGGCCGGCTTGTAGAAGGCCAGCGAGCGGCATTGCTCATCCGACAGCGGCAGCTTGAAGCGGTCGCGGAATTGCAGCAGGCTTTCTTCATCCAGCTTCTTTTGCTGGTGGGTGGTCATCTTGCCTTCGCCGGCCGCCCCCATGCCGTAACCCTTCTTGGTCTGCGCCAGGATCACGGTCGGCTGGCCGCGATGGCTGGCGGCGGCCTGGTAGGCCGAGAAGATCTTCTTCATGTCGTGGCCGCCGCGGCGCAGGCGGTTGATCTCTTCATCGGTCAGCGTGGCGCCGATCGCCTGGGTGCCGGGCGTCTGGCCGAAGAAGTGCTCGCGGTTGAAAGCGCCGTCGTTGGCGGCGAAGGTCTGCAACTGGCCATCGACGGTGCGGTTGAGCGCATCGACCAGCTCGCCGTCCTTGTCGCGCGCGAACAGCGCATCCCAGTCCGAGCCCCACAGCAACTTGACCACATTCCAGCCGGCGCCGGCGAACAAGGTCTCCAGCTCATCGACGATGTGACCGTTGCCGCGCACCGGACCGTCCAGGCGCTGCAGGTTGCAGTTGACCACGAAGATCAGGTTATCCAGCTTCTCGCGCGAGGCCAGCGAGAGCGCCGCCAGGGATTCAGGCTCGTCCATCTCGCCGTCGCCGAACACGCCCCATACCTTGCGGTTCTGGTCCTGCAACAGACCGCGATGCTCCATGTAGCGCAGGAAACGCGCCTGGTAGATCGCGTTGATCGGGCCGATGCCCATCGAGCCGGTGGGGAACTGCCAGAACTTGGGCATCAGCCAGGGATGCGGATAGGACGACAGGCCCTGCTTGCCGGCGCGCTTGGCTTCTATTTCACGGCGGTAGTAGCCGAGGTCCTCTTCGGACAGCGCGCCTTCCAGGAACGCGCGCGCATAGATGCCCGGCGCCGAGTGCGGCTGGAAATACACGATGTCGCCGGCGAACTGGTCGTCGCGTGCGCGGAAGAAATGGTTGAAGCCGACTTCGAACAGGTCGGCCGCCGAGGCGAAGCTGGCGATGTGGCCGCCCAGCTCGCCATAGGAGCGGTTGGCGCGCACCACCATGGCCAGCGCGTTCCAGCGCATGATGCTGGCGATGCGCTCTTCGATGGCCTGCGCGTCGGAGCCGCCGGGGAAAGGTGGTTCCTGTTCAGGACGGATGGTGTTCAGGTAAGGGGTATTGCGCGCATCGCGCCAGTTGATGCCGTGTTGCCGGGCGGCGGCCGACAGCCGGGAGAGCAGGAAGCGCGCCCGCTCGGGGCCGGCTTCGGCCAGCACGCTTTGCAGCGCCTCCAGCCATTCCTGGGTTTCCTGGGCATCGATATCAATATCGCGGGCAATACCATTGGCTGACGACATCTCCACTTCCTGATCTCCTGTTGTTGCAATGCAGGCCGAATCGAGGCCATTGCTACGCAAATCTATGCAAAGAGACAAAAAGCCGGTAAAACACAGGCCGCGCCATTGATCTCCTCACGCCGGACGCCTTATTCAGCGTTTTTATTCATGGTTGGCTTACGATACGCCTGATGCTCCGGCATGAGTCACTTAAAATGAGAAGTTGTCATACAATATTCAGCATCACATGCTGAAAAATTGAAACTTACAGAATTAAATTTCGATAATGGAACTAGATACCACCGATTTGCGGATCCTGAACATCCTCCAGGAGAACAGCTCGATCAGCAATCTGGAACTCGCCAGCCGCATCAACCTTTCCCCCTCGCCGACCCTGGCGCGCGTCAAGCGCCTGGAGACCGAGGGCATCATCTCGCGCTATGTGGCGCTGGCCGATCCCTACCTGCTGGGCTTGAAGGTCAACGTGTTCGTCAAGGTGATCCTGGAGCGCCAGGGCGCCGAAGCGCTGGCCCAGTTTGAAAGCGCGGTGAGCGCTTTCGATGAAGTCATGGAAGTGTATCTGATGACCGGCGACGAGGATTACCTGCTGCGCATCGTCGTGCCCGACCTGCTGACGCTGGAACACTTCATCGTCGACCACCTGACCAAGATCCCCGGCATCAAGAACATCCGCTCCAGCTTCGCGCTCAAACAGATCAAGTACAAGACCGCGCTGCCCACGCCCAAGATCAAGACCAAGCGCTGAACGGCAGCGCACCGACAGCAAAGACGCAGATAAACAAAAGGGCCTCGCGGCCCTTTTGTTTGCGTCATGCGCAATCATTCAATCGACAACAGGCGGCTTTCTCCACTGTGTCGCAGGGCGCATCCAGTCGCCCGGACGCGCCTTGCCCGACACCGGCGCGCCATCGGCCGCCTGCCCCTGAGGCAGGCACCAGCGCCGATAGAACTCGGCAATACAGCGCGCATACCGTTCGGCATCCACCGGCTTGGGCATGTATTCGGTAGCGCCGGCGGCCAGCGCCGCGGCTTCCCCCTCCATATCGCATGAAGGGAAAACCACCACCGGAACATCGGCCAAATGCGGGTCGGCGCGCAATTCCCGCAACACCTCCAGGCCATCGCCGCAGTCCAGGTCGGACTCCAGCAGGATCAGCGACGGCAACGGACCGTCGCTGGCGCGGCGGCGCTGCTGCAACAGGCAGCGGCGGGCCGTCGCCGCATCGGAACACACCTGGAAGGAACAACGCAGATTGCCCCGCCAGAGCGCGAAGCGAACCAGATCGGCAGCCTCGGGACTGGCATCAATCATGACAATACTGGGGAAATCCATACCTGCACATCCTGTAAAACGCAAAGAAACTGCCGGCTTGAACCGACTTCAATGTTTTACAGGAGTCCGGGCATCCACGGCATCGGAAATTTCCTGAGCGACAAGATTGCGCGCTTTCAGAGCGGCAATACTTGCCCTTCATGGACGATAATGGCGACGATTGATCGGTGCATGGTCACGACGCCTGCTTCGCTTCCCCAATGACGGCCACATGGACTCAAACCCAAAAAAATCAGCCAACGATCACGAGAGTATCTGTGGCCTGTTCCTCATTTTCCTTCGTCTTGGCCTCACCTCGTTTGGCGGCCCGATTGCCCATCTCAGCTACTTCCACAATGAATTCGTTACCAAAAGACGATTTCTCTCTGAGCGGAGTTACGCGGATCTGGTCGCTTTATGCCAATTCCTTCCCGGCCCTGCCAGCAGCCAGGTCGGCATTGCCATTGGACTGCTCCGGCATGGCTATCCTGGCGCAATAGCGTCTTGGGCTGGCTTTACCTTGCCCTCAGCCATTGCATTGATACTGTTTGCCCTTGGCATTTCCCATTTCGGGACACTCGTTCCGCCAGAAGCATTGCATGGCTTGAAGGTCGTTGCCGTGGCGGTAGTTGCGCAGGCTGTGTGGGCAATGGCGCGCAATCTATGCACCGATGCCGCCCGCATCTCCATCATGGCTGTTGCCGCATGTATCGCCCTGCTCCTGCCCAACGCATTCGGCCAGTTGACCGTCATCGCAGCAGCCGGACTGATCGGCATGCTGGCGTTCAAGCCCGGCGCTGCGCACGCCCATGAATCTTTGCCGCTGCGCGTAAGCCGCCGGGCAGGCGCCTGCCTGTTGCTGCTCTTTGCCTGCCTGCTCATCGGCCTTCCCATATTGGCCGCTTCGTTCCCGCATGGCGCCATTGCCGACATCAGTTCGTTTTTCCGCGTAGGTTCACTGGTTTTCGGTGGCGGCCATGTCGTTCTCCCATTGCTCCAATCCGAAGTGGTGCCGTCAGGGCTGGTCGATAACGATACGTTCCTGGCCGGTTATGGCGCCGCCCAGGCCATCCCCGGCCCGTTGTTCACATTCGCCGCTTTCCTGGGCGCATCCATGAATGCCTCCCCTTCCGGATGGGCTGGCGGCCTGATTTGCCTGCTGGCGATATTTGCCCCGTCGTTCCTGCTGGTGGCCGGCGCCATTCCCTTCTGGGACAGCCTGCGCGGAAATTCCCGCATGCAGGCCGCCCTCTCCGGCGTCAATGCTGGCGTGGTCGGCCTGTTGCTGGCGGCTTTATACCAGCCGGTGTGGACCAGCGCCATTCACCAACCGATTGACTTTGCCATGGCAATCTTGGCGCTGGTTGCCCTGATGTTCTGGAAATTTCCACCGTGGCTGGTGGTATTTTTATTTGGCGCCGCCGGTGGGATTGCCGGCGTCATCGGCCACGGTTGATCCGCTGCCATCGCGATGCCGGATCGCGATGCCGGAAAATGAACGACAGGCGCTTATTTCCAAAACACGATCTTGCGCTCGGCGTAGCCCACCGCGCCAAAGAAAATCATGCTTGCCGCCGAGGCGACGAAAATGGCGGACCAGACCTGGACGAAGTCGATCTGCAGCACCGCCTGAAAAATCATCCAGCCCAGGCCGCCGGTGGCGCCCAGCATTTCGGTGACGATCGCCACGATCATGCTGCGCACCGTGGAAACCCGCATGCCGGCGGCGATCAGCGGCAAGGCTGCCGGGATACGCAAACGCCATAGCACCGCGAAGCGATTGCCGCCGAAGCTGCGCATCAATGCAACGGCGCGCTGGTCGATCTGGTCCAGGCCGGCCAGCGCGTTGAGGAAAATGGTAAAACCGACCGCCAGCGTCACCATCACGATCTTCGATTGCGGACCGATGCCGCACCACAGCAGCACCAGCGGCGCATAGGCCACCACCGGCACCGAATTGATCGCAATCGCGACCGGCAGCATCGCGCGCCGCACGGCGGGGATCATGGTCATGACCACCGCCAGCGCGACACCGGCCAGCGTGCCCAGGATGAATCCGCTGAGCGCCTCCATCACCGTCATCTGCGCCGCCTCGAACAAGGCCGTGCGCTGGGTGAACACCGCCAGCAGGATGTCGCTGACCTTGGGCAGGATGTAAGCCGGCAACGACAGCAGCCGCACCGATCCTTCCCACAGCACGATCAGCGCCACCGCGCCCAGCACGGCCCAGCCGATTGCGGCTTGCGGCGATTGCTTGCCATCGGCTGCGGGGACTTGCGCCGGCTTCTGTTTTTTTGCCGTCTTCGCCTCGATGCCGGCGTCGGTTGAAATATGCAGGGTCTCGCTCATGCCAACTCGCTTTTCCAGAAGACGAATCGATGTTCAATCCAGGCCAGCAATCCGTAGAAAGCGGTGCCCAGCAGCGCCGAGGCCAGCATCGCCGCCCACAACGCGACCACATTTTCGTTGTACATCGCCTGCAGCAGCAGCACGCCCAAGCCGGTGGTGTCACCGAACCATTCGCCGACAATGGCGCCGACCAGACTCAGGGTCGAACCCAGGCGCAGCGCCACGAAAATCTGCGGCAGCGCAATCGGCAGTTGCAAACGCAGCAGCAATTGCATGCGCGATGCGCCGAAGCTGCGCAGCAAGGCGATCTGGCGCGGATCGACCGCCTGCAATCCAACCAGCGTGTTGACCGTGACCGGGAAGAAAGTCAGATAAAACGCAATCACCGCCTTGGCCAACAGGGTATTGCCGAACCACAGCACCACCAGCGCGCCGAAGGCGATCACGGGGATCGTCTGCGACACCACGAACAGCGGAAACACCATGCTGCGCAACAGGCGCGAACGCGAGAACAGCACGCCGTTGAGCACGCCGACCACGGCGCCGGCGGCGAAGCCGATCAGGGTTTCGGACAAGGTGCGCAAAAAGCCGTCGACATAGGCCTGCGGCGTGGCGAAGATGGCGCCAAGGATGGCGCTGATGCGCGGCAGGTAATGCAGCGGGATGTCGAAGAACAGCACGCATCCCTCCCACACCAGCGCGAAGCCGGCGATCAACAGCAGGCCGCGCAGCAGCGCGCCGGCTGCCGCAGGCAAGCGCGTATTGGTGGAAGGGAGCGCGATCATGGCAGACGGTCCGCCAGCGGAATGGCGTTCAGGAAGCTGGCGTTGAAAGCGGCATTGAGATCGACCGGCTTGCTGATCACCTTGTATTTCAGCAGGAAGTCATGCGCCTTGACCACGGCCTTCGGGTCGATGGCGAACAGGCCGTTCTTTTCGGCGTCGCCGGCCTTCATCAGACGTATCACTTCGGTCAGCATGGCTTCCTGATGCGCGCGTTCGAGCGTCGGCGCAATCTTCATGACCGTGTCCACCGCGCCTTTCGGATCGTTGATGGCATCCTTCCAGCCGCGCAGGGTGGCGCGCAGGAAAGCTTCCACCAGCCTGGGCTTTTCCTTCGCCGTTTTTTCCGAAACGATCAGCGTGTCGCGCGGAAAACTGATGCCGTAGTCCTCGGCCACGAACAGGCGCAGCTTGTCGGCGCCCATGCGGCTCTTGATGGTGTTGAGTTCGTTGTACCAGGTGGCGGTGATCACATCCACGCTGCCGTCGACAAACGGCGTCACGCTCACCTGCTGCGGTTGCAGCTTGATCTGCTCGGGCGTGATGCCCTTGTTGGCCAGCATGCCCAGCAGCACATAGTTGGCGCCGGTGAACCAGGCGGTGATGTTCTTGCCCTTGAAATCTTCCAGCGTCTTGATCGGGCCATCCTTGCGCGCCACGAAGACGAACGGCGTCACCTGATGCGCCACGCCGATGCTGACGATGGGCAGGTTCTTGTCGCGCGCGGCGAACACGCTGTCGGTGCCGCCGGACAGGCCGAAGGTGTCGGTGCCGGCCGCCACCAGATTTTCGGTCAGCAGATTGGGGCCGCCCGGGTTGATGGTCAGGTCGATGCCCTCGGCCTTGTAGTAGCCCTTGGCCTGCGCCACGTAGAAACCCGCGAACTGGGTTTGCGGCAACCACTTCAGGCGCAACGATGCCTTGGTCAGCTCGGCCGATTGCGCCAACGCGGAAAATCCGGCGCAGGCCACGGCGGCGCCCAGTGCCAGGAGAAAACGACGTTTCAACATGGGATATTCCTCAAGAATGGGATTGCTGAATGGAATTTGAAAGACTCAAGTGTGAAATCCGGCTCGGCTATCTCAGAACGGCCGGTCGCCGCGCACCGTCGTGCGATGCATGACGCGGCGATACTTGTTGTCGTCGTAGGGTGTGGCGCAATGCATGGTGCAGCGGTTGTCCCAGATCACCAGATCGCCGTCGCTCCATTTATGGCGATAAGTGAAGGCGCCGCTGACCGCATGCGCATTCAGTTCAGCCAGCAGGGCGGCGCTCTCTGCCGCCGGCAGGCCGACGATTTCCTTGACGATATCCTGGCCGACATACAGCGACAGGCGGCCGGTGACCGGATGCGTGCGCACCACCGGCTGCACCACGTCCGGGGTCTTGGCTTTTTGCTCGTCGCTCAGCGGCGCGCGGTCGGCAAAGGCCTTGCCGTAATAGCCGGTATAGGAATGCACCGCCTTCAGGTCTCGGATACGCCGCTGCATGGCCGGATCGAGCGCTTCATAAGCGGTATGCATGCTGGCGAACAGCGTGTCGGCGCCTTCCGGCGGCGTCTCGATGGCGTGCAGCAGCGAACCCATGCTCGGTTCCGCCATGTAGGACAAATCCGAATGCCAGTTCCAGCCTTCCTTGTGATTGCCGATCGGCTTGCCGTTCTCGGCCACGTTGGAAAGCACATAAATCTCGGGATGGCCGGTGGTCAGAAATTGCTTGAGCACGTGGATCATCAAGTCTCCGAAGCGGCGGCTCAATGCGACGTGCTGCTCCTGGCTGATGTTCTGGCGCTTGACGATCAGCAGCGAATGCCGGTTCAGCGCGGCGATCAGCGCATCGACGGTGGCGTCGTCCTGTTCCTGGCTCAGGTCCAGGCCGCGCACTTCGGCGCCGAAACCCGGCGTCAGCGGGACCAGATCGAGTGCGGCATCGGCGACTGCGGTCGCAAGTTGGTTCGGAGAGGCAAATTCGGCAACGCGGGTATTCATGGTGATCCTATTCCCTGAAAGATGAATCGTGACGATCCAGTTGGCGCAACAGCGCAGGCCATTCGCGTTCGCCGGGCACCAGGATGTCGCCCTGTTGCTCCCAGAACTGGCAGGCTGCCTTTTCGCAGATATCGTGCGGCGGCACGACAATGTCGGCGCCGCCGGCGACTGCCGCCTGCAATGCCAGTTGAATACGCGCCGCACGTTCGAAGTAATACAACAGCATGAAGGCTTCGCCTGGCGTGCGCCCCACGCTGAGTACGCCGTGATTGCGCATCAGCATCAGGCGCGACTCGCCGAGATCGACCACCAGCCGCCGCTGCTCATCGCGATCGATGGCGACGCCTTCGTAATCGTGGAAAGCCTGGCGCTGGTAGAAACGCATCGCAAATTGCGACAGCGGCAGCAGTCCTTCCGATTGCGCCGAGACCGCCACGCTGGCGTCGGAATGGGTGTGCAACACGCAGGCGGCATCGTGGCGGGCGCTGTGGATCGCGCCGTGGATCACGAAGGCGGCGACGTTGACTTCATGCGGCGTGTCGTCGATCTTGTTGCCGTCCAGATCGATCTTGACCAGGCTGGAGGCATTGATTTCCTCGAACAGCAGGCCGTAGGGATTGATCAGAAACTGGTCGTCGCGGCCCGGCACGCGCGCCGAGATATGGTTGTAGATCAGGTCGTCCATGCCGAGCCGGGCGACCAGGCGATAGCAGGCCGCAAGTGCCACGCGCGCTTCCCATTCGTCAGGCGCGATGTCGGCCTTGCGCGACAGCGGGGCGGGACGGCTCATGAGTGTCATCTTGGCGTTCCTCTTTCTTTATCAGACGAAGGACTTCATGCTTTCTTCCTCGATGGCTTCGAGCAAGCTGCGCTTGAGCGCGATGAAGGCCGGCTCGGTCACCAGTTCCGGACGACGCGGGCGCGGCAGGTCGATTTTCTGTTCCAGCTTGATGCGGCCCGGACGGGCGGTCACCACCAGTACGCGGTCGCCAAGAAAGATCGCTTCGTCGACGTCGTGGGTAATGAACAGGATGGTGCGATTGTGTTGTTGCCAGACGTCCAGCAACCAGCGCTGCATCATCGTGCGCGTCAAGGCATCGAGCGCGCCGAACGGCTCGTCCAGCAGCATCAGGTCGCGCTTGAACAGGAAGGTGCGCATCAGCGCCACGCGCTGTCGCATGCCGCCGGACAATTGGTGCGGGAACTGGTTTTCGAAACCGGCCAGGCCGAATTCGGGCAGCATTTTCAGCGCCAGCGCGCGCGCTTCTTTCTTGCCCATGCCATCCATCTCGATCGCCAGGATGGCGTTGTCGATCACGCTGCGCCAGGGCAGCAGCAAATCCTTTTGCGGCATGAAGGCGACCTGGCCGAGCAGCGCCGAGGCTTTTTGCTGGCGACCGTCGAAGGTCAGCACGCCGCCGGCGTCCGGCTCTTCCAGGCCAGCCACAATATTGAACAAGGTGCTTTTGCCGCAGCCGCTGGGGCCGACCACGGTGACGAATTCGCCTTTGCGGATATCGACGTCCAGGCCTTGCAACGCCGTAGTGCCGCCGAAGGTTTTGGAAATGCCGTCCAGCCTGAGCAAGGAAGCGCAAACCGCTGCCGGCGCCGTCTCAAGCCGGGCTTGGCCGGGCGCGCCCAGCGTACTATGGGTACCGCCTTGAGCGGTCTGGAGCGCCATCTTGGAATGCATAGTAGCCATCAATGTATACCAACCCTTCCATATTGTTATTCCCAACTAAGCAACATGCGTGCCAAAAGGTACATCAAATCATGTCGGCGCCGCACATTCGGCGTTAACATGAGTAGCCTGCATGCTTGTGCTGGCGCGGTAATTGCTGAGTTGGCGGCGCATATGCCGGTGCCGGAAGGCGCCCGGAATGGAGAGTCACAGGCAGTCGTCACAAACATGGCATGTCGCCGGAAGAAGCGGACAATGAAGTACTATGTATATTATTAACGTCAATTGGTATTATAAAAATGACTGAAAGTGCACAAAAAGAGATCGCCCGCCCCCAAAAAGAGGCTTCACGCACTCCGGTGGCGCGTGAAACGCTGGAGATCCAGCCCAATGAAACACTGGCCGACAGTCTGCAGCGACGCTTCGAGCGCGACATCGCCAACGGCACGCTAAGGCCCGGCATGCGGCTCGACGAAAAGGAGATCGCCGAGCGCTTCGGCGTTTCCCGCACCCCGGTGCGCGAGGCGTTGCGCCTGCTTTCGGCCAGCGGCCTGGTCGACCTGCGCGGCCATCAGGGCGTCACGGTCCGGACCATCAAGGTGCAGGCCCTGCTGGAGATGTTCCAGGTCATGGCCGAGCTGGAAGGCTTGTGCGCGCGCCTGGCGTCGCGCCGCATCTCGCCCGAGCAGCGCGCGCAGCTGGAACAGATCCATGCACGACTGACAGCGGCCGCCACCGAAGGCACCGCCAACGAGTTCTACGATATCAACAAGGAATTCCACGAAGCCATCTACAGCGTGGCGCGCAACGAGTTCCTGGCCGAGCAGACGCGCTCGCTGCGCAACCGCGTCGGCGCCTACCGCCGCCAGGTCACCTATATGCCGGGCCGCATCGCCGACACCTTGCGCGAGCACGAGGAAGTGATGCAGGCGATCTTCGCCCATGACGGCGAACGCGCGCACGCGGCGATGCGCGGCCACATCAGCCTGCTGGGCGACAACCTGAGCGACTTCATCGCCCATTTCAACGTCGTCAACTGAGTTTTCGGGCAATAAATCGGCAGTAAAGACGTCTTTTTGTGGTGTGCCGGCGAAGTTGGTATGCAAATTGCTAGATTTTGTATATCAATATCCTAACCCCACCCACAGGAGAGTCATCTTGCAGCTGAATCTGAACACCAAATCCGTTTTGATCACCGGCGCATCCAAAGGCATCGGCCTGGCCTGCGCCTACAGCTACGCCGAAGAAGGCTGCCGCACGCTGCATCTGGCCGCGCGCAACGGCGACGCCATGAGCAGCGCCAAGGCCGACCTCGAACAACGCTATCCGGGCATCAAGGTGACGGTGCATGCGCTGGATCTGTCCTCGACCGCCGCCATGGAGGCGCTGGTGGAGCAAGTCGGCTACGTCGATATCCTGATCAACAACGCCGGCGACATCCCGGCCGGCTCGCTGGAAATCGTCAACGACGAAGCCTGGCGCAAGGGCTTCGACCTCAAGGTATTCGGCTACATCACGCTGGCGCGCGCCTTCTACGGCAAGATGAAGGGCCGCGACGGCGTCATCATCAACGTCATCGGCAACTCCGGCGAAAACTGGGATGCCAGCTACATCGCCGGCAGCACCGGCAACGCCGCGCTGATGTCCTTCACCAAGGCGCTGGGCGGCGCCAGCCTGAACGACGGCATCCGCGTGGTCGGCATCAATCCCGGCCCGGTCGCCACCGACCGCATGCTCAAGATCATGAAGCGCAAGGCCATCGACATGCTGGGCGACGAGACGCGCTGGGAAGAACTGTTCGACAAATATCCCGGCAAGCGCCCGGCGACCTCGGAAGAAGTGGCCGACCTGGTGTCCTTCATGTCCTCGCCGAAAGCCGGCTATATCACCGGCACCATCGTCACCATCGACGGCGGCATCGCGTCGCGCGGCTCGGTGATCTGAGAACATGTTCTGAGGCAGCACCTTCATCGCGCCTGACCTGGCCGCTTTCAATACGAAAAGAGAACCGCATGTCCAACACCGCCACACCGTCGAACGCCGATATCCGCAACAAGTATTTCGATGAACTGTTTTCCACCACCGGCCTGCGCTGGCTGGGACAGAACACCAATCACATCCCGGCGCATCCGTCGGTGCAGGCGGCGATGATCGCCTCGATCGAGGCCGGCGAGTTCAACGCCTACGCCCCGCCGCTGGGCTTCGAAGCGCTGCGCGACGCCATCGTGGCCGACCTCGGCACGCCGGACGCCAAAGCGCTGATCACCGACGGCGGCGTCAATGCGCTGGCGATGGTATGCCGCGCGCGCTGCCGCCCCGGCACCACCTTCGTCACCACCGATCCGACCTGGAAATGGCCCTGCCTGTTCGCGCGCCAGCAAGGCGCAGAAGTGATCGAAATCCCGATCTACGATGCGGCCTGCAATTACCGGCTGAGCGCCGACGCCTTGCGCGCGGTCGTCGATGAGCGCACCGCCGTCATCTATCTGGTCGACCCCAACAATCCGCTGGGCATCTGCTACAGCCGGGCCGAGATCGAAGAGTTCGCGGCCATCGCCAACGAGTGCGGCGCGCTGCTGGTGCATGACTGCACCTATCGCGATTTCGCCGACAGCCATTACCCGGCGATCCATGCCGCGCCCGACAACGCCGTGGTGTCGCTGAGTTTTTCCAAATGGCTGGGGCTGGCCGGTTTGCGTATCGGCGCACTGGTGGCGTCGCCCAAGCTGCTCGAAGAAATCGCCGGCTTCACCAGCAGCGTGCTGGGCGCCAGCGTGGTGGCGCAACGCGCGGCGCAGGCCGGGCTGGCGATCAAGCAGGAATGGATGCAGGAAGTGCGCGCCATCGACCGCGGCAACAAGGCGGCGATCGCGGCCGCGGTAGCGAAGATCCCCGGCCTGGCTTTGCCGGTGTATCCGTCGCAGGGCAATTTCCTGGTGCTGGAAACCATAGGCGCCGACATCAAGCCGGAGGCGCTGGTTGATTGCTATCTGCGACGCGGTTTCATGATACGCCAGGGCGCGTACCACACCCAGCGCTTCGGCGAGCGCTTCATCAAGATCAGCACCTCGGTGCCGGCTCAATGGGTGACAGACTTCTGCGCCATCCTGCCGGAGATGGTGGAAGAAGCGCGTGCCGTCAAGGAAACCCGTCCGCAATTTTGATCCACCACATTCTGAAGCAGGAGCAGCCCATGTTCATCACCACCAAAGACAATTTTCAGTTGCATGTGGAAGAATGCGGCAGCGGCACGCCGATCTTGTTCATCCACGAATTCGGCGGCAATCACCTGGCCTGGGAGCCGCAGCTCAGCTACTTCAGCCGCCGCCATCGCTGCATCACGTACGCCGCGCGCGGCTATCCGCCGTCCGACGTTCCAGACAACCTGGACGATTATTCACAGGTCAAGGCGGTGGAAGATGCGGTTGCGGTGCTGGATGGCCTGGGCATAGACAAGGCGCACATCGTCGGTTTGTCCATGGGCGGTTTCGCCACCGTGCATTTCGGCCTGATGGCGCCCGAGCGCGCGCTGTCGCTGACCATCGCCGGGGCCGGTTACGGCTGTGAAAAGGATCTCGAAGAGTACTTCCGCGGCGTCTCGCGCACCGTGGCCGACAAGTTTGAAAGCATGGGTTCGGAAGCCTTCGCGAAGATTTATGCGCTGGGCGCCAGCCGCGTGCAATTCCAGAACAAGGATCCGCGCGGCTGGGCCGACTTTGCCGCGCGCCTGGCCACCCATTCGGCCAGGGGCGCGTCGATGACCATGCGCGGCGTGCAGGCGCGGCGTCCTTCCTTCTACGATCTGGAAGACGGCCTGAAGGCGATGCAGTTGCCGGCGCTGGTGATGGTCGGCGATGAAGACGACCACTGCCTGCAACCCGGCATCTATCTCAAGAAAACCATTCCGGCCTGCGGCCTGGTGGTGTTCCCCAAGACCGGCCACACGCTGAACCTGGAAGAGCCGGCCAGGTTCAATCAGGAAGTGGCCGAGTTCATCGCCCAGGTGGAAGCCGGCGCCTGGCGCAAGCGCGACCCGCGCGCCAATCCGGATCAAGTCATGCGTACCGATTGAGGACATGTCCATGTTTGCATCCGCTCCCAGCAATATCAATCAAACCCGGCTCTGGCAACGCCTGATGACGCTGGCGCAGATCGGCGCCACGCCAAATGGCGGCGTCAACCGGCAGGCGCTCAGCGCCGAAGAAATCGAGGCCTGGCATGTGATGCTGGCGTGGGCGACGGAGGCCGGACTGGATGCCTTCACCGATGCGGCCGGCAATCTGTTTTTGCGGCTGGCCGGGCGCGATGCGGCGGCCTTGCCGGTGTTGAGCGGCAGCCATCTCGATTCGCAGCCGACCGGCGGCCGCTTCGACGGCGTGTACGGCGTACTGGCGGCGTTGGAAGTCTTGGTCAGCCTGTCCGAAAGCGGCTGGCGGCCACAGCGCGATCTGATCATGGTGGCCTGGATGAATGAAGAAGGCTCGCGCTTCGCCCCCGGCATGATGGGGTCGGAAGGCTTTGCGCATCATCGCTCGATGACCGACATCCGCGCCGCGCGCGATGTCGACGGCGTGCTGGCCGGCGATGCGCTGGATCATTTGCTGCACACCTTCGCGCATCTGCCGCAACGACCGCTCGGGTTTCCGCTGGCCGGCTACGTCGAGGCGCATATCGAACAAGGCCCGGTGCTGGAAGCGCAAGAAAAAACCATAGGCGTGGTCACCGCGATCCAGGGCAAGAAAACCTTTGAAGTCACGATACAGGGCGCGCGCGGCCATGCCGGCACGCTGGCCATGCGCGATCGGCGCGATGCCGTGACCGCCTTCGCCCGCATCTGCTGCGCGCTGGATACCCAGATCGGCGGCTACGACGACATCGTCAAGTTCACCATCGGCCGCGTGCAGGTGTTGCCGAACGCGCCATCGGTAATCGCCGGCTCGCTTAGTTTCAGCATCGACCTGCGCCATCCCGACAATGCGATCCTGAATGCCCTGGGCAACCAGGTCGAGGCGATCTGCAACACGGAAGTACGGCCCTGCGAAGCCGAGGTCAGGCTGCTGGTGAATGCCCCCTCCAACGAGTTCGACGCCGCGCTGCAGGACCTGGTCGAACAGTCCGCCGCAGCCCGCGGCTTGCCCTCAATGCGCCTGCTGTCGGCTGCCGGCCACGATGCGCGCTACATGGCCCCCTTATGTCCGAGCGCCATGATCTTCATCCCGTGCCGCGGCGGCGTCAGCCATGCCGAGCACGAATGGAGCGAGCCGGAACAGGTCGGCGCCGGCGCCAATGTACTGCTCGATACGCTGATGCAACTGGCCGGGAGCTGACATGCAAGCAGATCTCGCCGGCAAGCAGGAAAAACCCGTCAACATGGCCGACATGCCGGTGCAATTGCCGTCGGCGCCGGCCGATGCGGCGCAGTCGCGGGCGCGCTATTTCAACTCCGGCAATGCCTTCAATGTAAAACTGCCGCCGGTGCCGGCGCATGTCTTCCGCGCCGAACCCGCCGCTGCGTTGGCGCAACAGACCGGCTGCGGCGGCAACAGCGCCTATATTCTGTGCGACCGTTCGGCCGAGCTGGGATGCGGTTTTCCGGCGACGACGCCGCTGATGCTGGCACGCTATGCGCGTATTGCACCCGGCGGCAGCTTGTCGGCAAACATCGCCGCCACCGGATCGATCTGGTATGTGATTGCAGGCAGCGGCGCCACGCTGTGCCAGGGCGCGCAGGAGACAGAAAACTTCCATTGGGCCCAGGGCGATGTCTTCCTGCTGCCGGGCGGCGCGGATATCGTGTTGCAGGGCGGCGGCGACGGCGCCACGCTGTGGATGGTCGCCAATGACCCGCAACTGGCGCATGACGGCTTGCAGCCGGGAACGGGATTTACTGCGCCGGTGCACTACCCGGCGGCGGAAATCGCGCTGCAACTGGAGCACGTGTTCGCCGCCACGCAAGATGCAAAAACTTCGGGGCTGGCGCTGATCTTCTCCACAGAAAAGATGGAAGCCAGCCACAATATCCTGCCGACCCTGACCCTGTCGTTCAACACCTTGCCGCCGGCTGAAGCGCAACGCGCGCACAGCCATAATTCGGCCGCGATCACGCTGATCGTCCAGGGTGAAGGCTGCCATTCCATGGTAGCCGGCGAGCGGTGCGACTGGTCGCCCTGGGCCACCATGATCACGCCGCCGGCCGCGTTGCATTCACATCACAATGCGGGCAAGTCGCGCGCCTTGTTCCTGATCGTGCAGGATGGCGGCCTTTATTATCATGCGCGCACCATGGGTTTTCGCTTCGCCGCCGACGATCATCCGAAGTGAATGGAGATGAGCGGATTCGGCAGTCTTCCCGCAGGACGCTGCAAGCACAAGAAAAGGCTCATTGTGGAGTCCAGACTCCGTTCACCCTGAGTAGCTGCGCAGCAGCGTATCGAAGGGCAGGCAAGACCGCTAACGCTGGCGCGCTGGCTTCGATACGGCCCTGGCGGGCCTACTCAGCCCGAACGGGCTCTGTGATCAGTGGTTCAGAATTAGCCTTAACTGAACCGCATTACTCCTAGCTACATCAAAATGCGTCAAATTCGCCCTTCGGACCGGCTCCTATGTCATGGGGGCTTACTTTTGCCGGTGACGCATTTTTAAGTCAAAACAGCCCGGAAAAGCCGGCAGGCGCGGGATGGGGCAACTGCACGCGCCAGCGTAAAATCGCCTTAAATATTCCATTTTGACAATATTTTTAGACATCGCCATAGGCGACTCAAGATGGCCAAAGTGAGGCCGTGGCCCTCGCCCCCCCCTTACTCTCGCCGACATCCTTGTCGCCTTGCCTGGACGCTCTACGTGAGTCCTTGCACCCGCTCCTTGGTCGCAGCAATCAAGGAAGCATTCAGGGCATCGTTTTGATAATTTGTAATCGATCGATTACAATGCAAACATGTTCTCAATAAAACCACTCCCAGAATTCACGGCATGGCTCGACGGCCTGAAAGATTCCTCGGTTCGTGGCCTTGTCGTGGCAAGAATCAAAAGATTGGAACTCGGACTCATGGGTGATGTTGAGCCAGTTGGCGAAGGCGTCTCGGAACTCCGCATTCATGTTGGGGCTGGATGGCGTGTGTATTTCACGCAGCGCGGCGCGCACATGGTCGTGCTGCTCGTTGGCGGCTCAAAACGTTCACAAAAGAACGATATCAAGCGCGCCAAGGCGCTCGCAGCGATGTTGGATTAACGAAAGGAAATGACTATGACCAAACGAATTAAAGTTGACGAGCTGCCAGAATTCGACGCCGCCCCTTATCTCGATAACGAGGAAACCATTGCGGCCTATCTCACCGACATTCTGGAAGCGAACGACGCGGCTTTGCTGGCGTCGGCACTTGGCGACATCGCGCGTGCTCGTGGCATGGGGGAAATTGCCAAGTCGGCAGGCATTACGCGCGAAGCGCTTTACAAGGCGTTGCGCCCTGGCAGCTCCCCGCGCTTCGACACGGTCAACCGTGTCTGCGCTGCGCTCGGCGTGCGCCTGGTGGCACAAGCCGTGCATAGCTGATCGCGCGCGAATTTCTTGGACCACCTTGGCCGGATTGAGCATGCCGGACTTGAAGCCGCCAAATAACCCCATGGTGAGCAAGATACTGCACCGCCTAGGCGCGACCCGCTCCAGGCGTGAGCGCTATTTCTCAAAATTCACCTAATGAATTCTGGCGCAAAGAAATGCGATTGATTTATTGCGACATCACGTAAGTGCAAAAATTGCGAAGCAAAAAAAAGCGGCCCACATCACTGTGGGCCGCTTCGACATTGGTGCTGGCTGCAGGACTTGAACCCGCCACCCCCTGATTACAAGTCAGGTGCTCTACCAGATGAGCTAAGCCAGCAAAAACTTTAGCCGGCGATTATAGCCTACTTGATGCGGGTAAGTACAGGGCGCCCGCCTTTTTTCGGTGGCTCCGGGTCGTCATCGCCCGGCGCTTCGGTTGCGGCAGGCTTTTTCTCGGGCTCCGAAACCGGGACGGAAGACAGCATGGGGGCGCCCCCATCCTTCTCACCTTCTTCTTCAGCCTCGTCGGGCGCAGCGCCCAGGTTGGGCGCCTCGAAGGCCATGCCCTGCCCGTTCTCGCGGGCGTAGATGGCGATGACGTTCTCGACCGGGATCATGATGTCCCTGGAAACGCCGCCAAAACGCGCGCTGAAGCTGATGCTGTCATTTTCCATCTTCAGGCTGCTGGTGGCCTCGAAGCTGATGTTGAGGACGATTTCGCCGTTCTTGACGAATTGCATCGGTACGCGCGTACGGCTGTCGACCACTACTGCGATATGGGGGGTGAAGCCGTTGTCGGTGCACCATTCGTAAATGGCGCGCAGCAGATAAGGCTTGGTTGAAACTTCAGGCATGACTGGGTGTGTAGTGCGATGCACGGACATGGGCCTGCGCATCTGCCGGCATGGCCGGGGTGGAACTGCAAAACGGTCTGGACTGCTGCCGCCGTCCCGGCCGGAGGCGCGGGAACGGGCGGCATGTACGGCATGTGCGACTTAACGGCGCATGACCTTTTCCGACGGGGTCAGCGCTTCGATGTAGGCCGGGCGCGAGAAAATGCGCTCGGCGTACTTCATCAGCGGGGCTGCGGTCTTGGACAGCTCGATGCCGTAGTGATCCAGGCGCCACAGCAGCGGCGCCAGGGCCACGTCCAGCATGGAGAACTCGTCGCCCAGCATGTACTTGTTCTTCAGGAACAGGGGCGCCAGTTGGGTCAGGCGGTCGCGGATTTCGTTGCGGGCCTTCTCCTGGTTCTTCTCGGCAGCCCTGGACTTTTCATTCTCCAGCGTGTGCACGTGGATGAACAGTTCCTTCTCGAAGTTGAACAGCATCAGGCGGGCACGGGCGCGCATGAGTGGATCGGCCGGCATCAGTTGCGGGTGCGGGAAACGCTCATCGATGTATTCGTTGATGATGTTCGACTCGTACAGCACCAGGTCGCGCTCGACCAGGATCGGCACCTGGCCGTAGGGGTTCATGACGGAAATGTCTTCCGGCTTGTTGAACAGGTCAACATCGCGGATTTCAAAATCCATGCCCTTTTCGAACAGGACAAGGCGGCAACGTTGCGAAAATGGGCAGGTCGTGCCCGAATAAAGAACCATCATTTTTGTAGAGCCCTAAAAACAAAAGGGGGGCGAGACGCATAACGCTCACCCCGATACGCAATTCCGCAAACTTCGCGGAGTCGAGATTTTACTTGACGTTCTTCCAGTAGGAAGCGTTCAGACGCCACGTCAGAACCAGGAAGACGCCCAGGAACAACAGTACCCAGACGCCAAGCCGTTTGCGCGTATTCTGCGCAGGTTCGGCCATCCACTGCAGATAGCCGACCAGATCGGCGACGGCGTTATCATATTCGATTGCGCTCATCTTGCCCGGTTTGATCTGCTCGAATCCCGCGAATTTGTGGATAGTCTTGCCTTCGTCGTGGGGATCTTTCTCCTCGACGTACTTGGCGCCCCGGATTCCTTGCAATTCCCACAACACGTGCGGCATGCCGACATTGGGGAAAAGCATGTTGTTCCAGCCGGTGGGGCGGCTGTCGTCCTTATAATAACTGCGCAGGTAGGTATAAATCCAGTCCGGACCCGATCCAAGTTCGGATGCCTTGGCCCGCGCGATCACCGAAAGGTCCGGCGGGGTGGCCCCGAACCAGGCTTTGGCGTCCTGCGGCTGCATCGAAATTTTCATCAGATCTCCGACTTTTTCCCCTGTAAACAAGAGGTTATTCTTGATCTGGTCTTCCGACAGGCCGATGTCGCGCAGGCGGTTGTAGCGCATCGATGATGCCGCATGGCAATTCAGGCAATAGTTCACAAACAGCTTGGCGCCGTTTTGCAATGCAGAAACATCCTTGGTGCGATCCGGCGCATGATCCAGCGCAAAACTGCCCTCGTTGGCGCAAGCGAACGCCGGCAACAGCGCCAGCGTGGCGATCAGTCTCTTCAGCAATTTCATCTTCTTGTCCTTTTGGCGGCTGGCTTAGTGCGGATGGTAGACGACACGGTCGGGCACCGGCTTGAACGTGCCGGCGGCACTCCACCACGGCATCAGCAGGAAGAAGCCGAGGTAGATGATCGAGCAGACCTGGGAGATGACAGTACCGATGGCAGTCGGCGGCTGCACGCCCAGATAACCCAGCGCAATAAAGGCAACGCCAAAGACAAGATAAATATATTTATGCCAGTCCGGACGGTAACGGATGGACTTGACCTGCGACTGGTCCAGCCACGGCAAGCCGCCCAGGATCACCACCGACAGCCCCATCAGCACCACGCCCCAGAACTTGGCGTCGAACACCAGCATGCCGGCGATCACTGCCAGGCCGATCACGATGGCGGCGATCTTGAGCATGCTGCCCAGGCGCGACTTGAACACCAGCAGTGCGACATAGGCCGCCACCCCGGCGATCAGCCAGCCCATGAAGTCGGCCGTCGTGGCGCGCAGGATCGAATAGAACGGCGTGAAGTACCACACCGGCGCGATGTGCGGCGGCGTCTTGAGCGAATCGGCCGGGATGAAGTTGTTGTACTCCAGGAAGTAACCGCCCATCTCCGGCGCGAAGAACACCACCGCCGAGAACACGATCAGGAAGATCGACACGGCGAAGATGTCGTGCACCGAGTAGTACGGGTGGAACGGCACGCCATCCAGCGGCACGCCGTTGGCATCAAGATTGTCCTTGATCTCGATGCCGTCGGGGTTGTTCGAGCCGACTTCGTGCAGCGCGATGATGTGCGCCACCACCAGGCCGATCAGCACCAGCGGAATGGCGATCACGTGGAACGAGAAGAAGCGGTTCAGGGTAGCGTCGGAGACCACGTAGTCGCCGCGGATCCACAGCGACAGGTCAGGGCCGATGAAGGGGATCGCGCCGAACAGGTTGACGATCACCTGCGCGCCCCAGTACGACATCTGCCCCCAGGGCAGCAGGTAGCCCATGAAGGCCTCGCCCATCAGGCACAGGAAGATCGCCACGCCGAACAGCCACACCAGCTCGCGCGGCTTGCGGTAGGAGCCGTAGAGCAGGCCGCGCACCATGTGCAGGTAGACCACGATGAAGAAGGCCGAAGCGCCGGTCGAGTGCATGTAGCGCACCAGCCAGCCCCAGGGCACATCGCGCATGATGTACTCCACCGAGGCGAAGGCCAGGTTGGCATCGGGCTTGTAGTGCATCACCAGGAAGATGCCGGTGACGATCTGGATCACCAGCACCAACAGCGCCAGCGAGCCGAAGGCGTACCAGAAATTGAAGTTCTTGGGCGCGTAATACTCGGAAAGGTGGGCTTTCCAGGTCGAGGTCAGCGGAAAACGGGCGTCGATCCAGTTAAGCGCCTTGGCGGAGACCGGCGCATCGTCTGGCAGTTTCTTTTCGTGGAATGCACCCATGGTCATGCCTCCCCTTTTTCGTCTTTGCCGATGACCAGCCTGCTGTCGCCTTCGAACATGTAACGCGGCACCTGGAGGTTGTCTGGGGACGGCTTGTTCTTGTAGACGCGCCCGGCGAGATCGAACGTGGAACCGTGGCAGGGGCACAGGAAACCGCCATGCCAGTCATCCGGCAGCGAAGCTTGCGGGCCGGACTGGAAACGTGCGCTGGGGGAGCAACCGAGGTGCGGGCAAATGCCGACCACCACCAGCAGATCCTTGCGGATTGAGCGCCATTCGTTGAGCGCATAGTCGGGCGTCTCGGAGAAATCAGTGCGCTTGGACTGCGGATCGGCCACTTCGCCATCCACCTGCTTGAGCGACGCCACCATCTCGGGGGTACGCTTGAGAATCCAGACCGGCTTGCCGCGCCATTCCACGGTACGCATTTCACCGGGAGCCAAGGCCGAGATATCGACTTCAACCGGTGCGCCCGCGGCCTTGGCCCGTTCCGACGGCTGCAAGGTAGAGACGAAAGCTCCGGCAGTGGCCAACCCTGCTACACCGCCGGCCGCGCAAGTGGCAACAAGCAAACCTCGTCGACTTGCGTCGACCTGATTCTCATCCGTCATAAAGACCCCTATCTCCATATGTAAGTTAGCGTGGACCTTCTAAGTGACCCTCATGCAACTTTTGATTATATATAAGCTGAATAGGGTTTTGAAGCTAACGGGCAGTTATGGCGCCGACTGGCGCAAAAAACCATTCGGCGCGGCGCAACCTGTTGTCAATCTGATCTTTTTGCCTCTTATTTTGCGATGCAGCACAAGATCGCCGCCAATTTACTTTTCAGGCGCGACGGGATATAACGCCCTAGCGCCATCCCTTCATAGACAAATAGCAATCTTCCACAGGAGAAATCAACCATGAGCATGCTCAAAGACTTCCGCGCATTTGCGGTCAAGGGCAACGTAGTCGACCTCGCAGTCGGCGTCATCATCGGCGGCGCCTTCGGCAAAATCGTCGAATCCATGGTGCAGGACATCATCATGCCGGTCGTCGGCAAAATCTTCGGCGGCCTCGATTTCGCCAGCTACTACATCCCGCTCAACGGCCAGCCCTACGGCTTGTCGCTGGTCGAGGCCAAGAAGGCCGGCGCGGTATTCGCCTACGGCAATTTCGTGACCATCCTGATCAACTTCGTGATCCTGGCGTTCATCATCTTTCAGATGATTCGCATCATCAACAAGGCACGCGACCTGACCGCCAAGCAAGAGGAAGCAGCAGCGCCTGCGGAACCGTCGGAAGACGTCCTGCTGCTGCGCGAAATCCGCGATGCGCTGAAGAAGTAAACCGGCAACTGCGCCATCAAAAAGCCCCATGCGGGGTTTTTGATGGCATACGCGGCGCCGGGGCTGTGCTCCCGGTCAAACCGCGCTCAAGCCGCGTTCAAACCGGATTATCGATGTCGATAAACCGGTGTTCGATGCCGAAATGCTCCGCCGCGTGCGCGCCCAGCGCCTGCACGCCATAGCGCTCGGTGGCGTGATGGCCGGCCGCGATATAGATGGTGCCGGTCTCGCGCGCCAGATGCACCGTGGGTTCGGAAATCTCGCCGCTGATATACGCCGAAGCGCCGGCCGCGATCGCATCGGCCAACATGCCCTGCGCCGCGCCGGTGCACCAGGCAATCTCGCCCAGCGCTTGCTGCGGATCGCCGATCAGCAGCGGCATGCGTCCCAGGCGCTTTTCGATCAGCGCGGCGAGATCGGCGGCCGTCTTCACTGAAGGCGAGTTGCTGCGCCCGAGCCAGCCCAGGTCGTCGTCGCCGAAACGGCCGCTGGCGGCCAGATCGAGCTGGCGCGCAAGCTGCGCGTTGTTGCCCAATTGCGGATGCGCATCCAGCGGAAGATGGTAGGCGAACAGGTTGACATCGTTGGACAGCAGCAGCTTTAGCCGGCGCTGCTTGGCGCCGATCACCCGCATATCCTCGCCGCGCCAGAAATAACCGTGGTGGACCAGGATGGCGTCGGCCTTCAGATCGAGGGCGGCTTCGATCAGCGCCAGGCTCGCGGTCACGCCGCTGACGACCCTGGCAATCGCCGCCCGCCCTTCCACCTGCAGGCCGTTTGGGCAATAATCGCGGTATTGCACGGCATTGAGCGTCTGGCCGAGATATTTCCCGAACGCGTCCCTGGTAACTTGCCGGCTCATTTTCATCCTCATCTGGTTTCTATATGCGACGTTTATGGTTGTTGTTTGCCCAAACCGTGACAATCGGTTTGGCAGTGTGGTTCATTGTAACGACCTTGAAGCCCGACTGGACATCCGGCACCTTCAGCTCCCGCGCACGCCCCGCCCAGTCCACAGTGCAAATGCAGGAAGCCACCCCCGACGCGCCCGCGCTCAGTTCCTATCAGCACGCCGCGCGGCAGGCCATGCCATCCGTGGTGAACATCTTCACCACCACGGAAGCGCGTCCGCAAAAAAGCCCGTTCCAGAACGATCCCTTCTTCCGCAAGTTCTTCGGCGACCAGTTCGACGACCAGCAGCAGGACGACAAGCAATCCAGCCTGGGCTCGGGCGTGATCGTCAGCCCGCAAGGCTATATCCTGACCAACAACCATGTGGTGGAAGCGGCCGACCAGATCGAAGTGGCGCTGGCCGATGGCCGCAAGGCGACCGCCAAGGTAGTCGGCATCGACCCTGAAACCGACCTGGCGGTGATCAAGATCGAGCTGCCCAACCTGCCGGCCATCACGCTGGGACATCCCGAGAGCAGTTCGGTGGGCGATGTGGTGCTGGCCATCGGCAACCCCTTCGGCGTGGGCCAGACCGTCACCATGGGCATCATCTCGGCGCTGGGCCGCAACCATCTCGGCATCAACACCTTCGAGAACTTCATCCAGACCGACGCCGCCATCAACCCCGGCAACTCCGGCGGCGCGCTGGTCGACACCAACGGCAACCTGCTCGGCGTCAACACCGCGATCTATTCGCGCACCGGCGGCAACCTGGGCATCGGCTTCGCCATCCCGATGTCGACCGCCAAGACCGTGATGGAAGCCATCATCAGCCACGGCCAGGTGGTGCGCGGCTGGATCGGCGTCGAGCCGCAAGACATCACGCCGGAACTGGCCGAAAGCTTCGGCCTGGGCAAGAAGACCGGCGCCATCATCGCCGGCGTGTTGAAAGGCGGCCCGGCCGACCGCGCCGGCATGAAACCGGGCGACATCCTGGTCAGCATCGAAGGCAAACCGGTCTCCGACACCACCGAGATGCTCAACGTGATCGCCCAGCTCACGCCCGGCCAGAACATTGCCATGACGGTGCTGCGCCGGGCGCAGGAAACCAAGCTCAGCATCACCGTGGGCAAGCGTCCGCCGCCGCCCAAGACCGATGACAGCGACGAAGAATAAGAAGAGCCAGAAGGGCTAGAATGCCCGATACCACGCGCCCCGACAGCGGGGCGCGGCCATCGCCATCACAAGGAGATCGAACAAGATGCACGTGCGCGACCTGACCCAGTTCCTGGCCGAACTGTCCGAGAACAACAACCGCGCCTGGTTCGTGATGAACAAGCCGCGCTACGACATCCTGCGCGAAGAGTTCCTGGCGCTGACCACGCAGTTGATCGCCGACATCGCCAAGTTCGATCCCGCCATCGCGGGATGCAATCCCAAGAAGGCATTGTTCCGCATCAACCGCGACATGCGCTTCTCGCACGACAAGAGCCCGTACAAGACCCATTTCTCCGCCGCCATCACCGCCAGCGGCCTGAAAAAGCCCAGCCAGGGCGGCGGCCCGGCCTATTACTTCCACATCGACGCGAACGGCAAGCTGCTCATCGCCGGCGGCGAATACATGCCGCCATCGGATCGCCTGCGCGCTATCCGCAACCAGGTCATCAGCGATGCGCCGGGCTTCAACAAGATGCGCAAGAACAAGAAACTGGTGGCAACCTACGGCGACCTGCAGGACGAAGGCAAGCTGGTGCGCCCGCCCAAGGGCTTCGATCCGGACAGCCCGAATATCGAATACGTGAAGCTGAAAAGCTTCATCGTGTGGACCGAAACCAGCATCAAGAAGAAAGTGCCGGCCGACCTGAAGAAGGACGTGCTGGCCGGATTCAAGGATGCTTATCCGCTGGTGAACTGGCTGCGCAATATTGCGCTGCAGGCGGCGGAAGAATAAACGCCCGGGAAAGCCCGAACGTGAAAAAGCTCACGCGCGGGTAGGCCCCCGGAAATGCACAGCATCGATATGGCAACTGCGCGGCTGGGTCAGCACGAAGCGCATCGTCTCCCAAATGGAACGCCCATTGAGCAGTTGGCCCGCAGGGTTGACCGTTTCATCCAGGCCGGTCACTTCGAAATCGGGCGGATAAAAGCCAGTGACGCGAATTTTTTCCTGGGCCAGCTGATGTGCCATGTTCTGGCAGAAACCGCTCATCCCATGCTTGGCGGCAAAGAAGGCCGGGTGGGCGATGGAATTGGTGAACTGTGGCACGCCACATACTGAAATCATGGCCATGATGTCGGCCGCATCTGAGCGACGCAAACTGGGCAAAAGCGCCCGGGTCAGGATGATCGAACCGATCAGCCCGGAGTTGATGGTGCCGGCGATGTCTTCATCGCTGTCGGCCTCTCCAAGCGATCCTTCGAGCCACTGCGCCGCGCTCAGCACCAGGACGTCCACCGGACGCTCATCTTCCTGCAGGTGTTTGGCGAAAGCGCGCACCGATGCTGCATCGGCGATATCACACTGGTAGGCACGGGCCGAGCCGCCTTCGCCCTGGATGATTTCGCAGGTAGCCTGGGCGCTGGACAACTGGCGCGCACATAGATCGACATGAGCCCCTTCGCGGGCCAGCCAGACCGACACCGCCTGGCCAAAGTCGCGACCGCCTCCGGTCACGACAACACGTTTATTGTTCAACATGATCTGCGTCCTCTCAAATGCGGGCCGTCGCAGGCCGGGATGCTCGAGGAGTGGACAGGCGGCCGACCTACTCGGCAGCGGAAGATTTGGCCTCTTCGCCATCCGGCGCGCGCGTGGCGCGTTCGAAGATGGGCGCCACAATCAGGCCTATCTCATACAGCAGCACCAAGGGCACAGCCAGCATCAGCTGGCTCATGACGTCGGGCGGCGTCACCACGGCAGCGACCACAAAAGCGCCGACGATCACGTACGGGCGGATCTGCTTGAGTTTCTGCAACGGCACCAGGCCCATGCGCACCAGCACGATCACGATCACCGGCACTTCGAAAGTGACCCCGAAGGCGACAAACATGGTCAGCACGAAGTCGACGTAGCTGTCGATGTCCGGCGCCACCGAGACCGACTTGGGCGCGAAGTTGTTGATGAACGGGAACACCACGCCGAATACGAAGAAATAGCAGAACGCCACGCCGATGACGAACAGCAGCGAGGATGAAATCACCAACGGCGCGATCAGCTTCTTTTCATGCGCGTACAGGCCCGGGGCGACGAAGGCCCATAGCTGGTACAGCACCCAGGGCAGCGAAACCAGCACCGCCACCAGCATGGTGACCTTGATCGGGATCAGGAAGGGGGTAATGACGCCGGTGGCGATCATCTTGCTGCCCACCGGCAGCGCATGGATCATCGGCGCCGCCAGCACGTCGAAGATGTGGGCCGCGAAAGGCATCATGCACAGGAAGACCACCAGCACCACCGCCGCGGCCTTGACGACGCGGCTACGCAGTTCGATCAGGTGCGAGATGAAGCTGTCTTCGGTGCCGGCCGTATTGTTTTCTTCAGCCATGGAGTTTGCTGCGCAAAGGTAAGGTGAGGACGCGGGGCGCCGTCGGGATTAAAAGAAACCGGCCGACTTGCCGGCGCCGATCGGACGATATTTTGCCACTCGCGCCGAGGCCGAGATCACGCGTGTCTTGCGCCCGCTCTGGTGCTTGTACCAGGCCGGGACGGCGGTGGTGCGCGCCAGTTTCTTGCGGCGGAACGCCTTGGCCTTGATCGAGAGCATATCGGCGCTGGGCGTGCGGTTCCAGCTGCCGGCGCCCGAGGCGGCGCTGTCGCCGACCGAAGCGTCGTCGCCGCCGTTCCAGGCGTCGTTGAGCGAGGCCTGGGTGTCGGATACGCTCTTGTGGATACTGCCCGACACGTCGCTGGCCGCCTGCTCCACATCCTTTTGCATCTTGCGCAGCTCGTCCAGCTCGATCTCGCGGCTGACCTCGCTCTTGACGTCGTTGATGTAACGCTGTGCGCGGCCGAACAGGGTGCCGGCCATGCGCGCCACCTTGGGCAGCCGCTCGGGGCCGATCACGACCAGCGCGACCACGCCGATCAGGGCCAGCTTGGAAAGGCCGATATCAATCATGGATCTTGGACATTAATGGCAAAGTACAACAGGCAAGGCGCAACGAGGCGCGGTGGACGTGCCCGCCGAACCAGCGGCGGACGCGGAAATCTGGAGGCGGCCTGCAACGCTTCCCTCGTGCATGCGGCATAGCGCCGCTGCAGCGGGCGCGCAACAGGCGCCGCTTGATCAGCTGCCGGACTTGTCTTTTTCCTTGGCCTGGACATCGATGGCCGGATCCTTGGCCTGCTCGTCTTCAGCGCCCTTGACGCCGTCCTTGAAACCCTTGACGGCCTTGCCCAGGTCGGAGCCCATGTTGCTGAGCTTCTTGGTACCGAAAACCAGCATGACGATCACCAGAACAATCAGCCAATGCCAAATACTGAACGAACCCATTCTCTTCTCCTAAGCGGACATCCCTGCCCTGTCTACAAAACGTTCCTTGTCCCTGCCGGCGCTGCATGCGCGCCGGCTCATTATTGTTGCACGAAGCGTACCCGCCACGGATGCGGGCCGCCAATGACGTGCATATGCAGATGGTACACCTCCTGCCCGCCATCCGGTCCGGTATTGAACAGCGTCTTGAAACCGCCGCTGCGGTTGCCGTCGGCATCGACCTGGAAGCCGCAGCCCTGCTCGGCCGCCAGCTTGGGCGCGAGCAGCGCCATTTTGCCCAGCAAGGCGGCCTGCCCGGGGCCGCAGTCCGACAGCGTGGCGACGTGCTGGCGCGGCACGATCAGGAAATGCACCGGCGCGGCCGGGTTGATGTCGTGGAAAGCGACCACATCCTCGTCTTCGTACAGCTTCTTCGACGGGATTTCACCGGCGGCGATCTTGCAAAAAATACAATTATCCAACACCGTTCTCCTGCTCAGATGGGGGATCGCGCTCAATCCTTGCGCGCGGCTTTTTCTTCCAGGCCGGAAAGGCCTTCGCGGCGCGCCAGCTCGTCGAGCACGTCCTGGGGCTTCAGGTCGAACTGGGCCAGCATCACCATGGAATGGAACCAGAGGTCGGCACACTCGTAGAGCACCTTGGACTTGTCGCCCGAGACGCGGGCATCCTTGGCCGCCATCACGGTTTCGGTAGCTTCCTCGCCGATCTTCTTGAGGATGGCGTCGTCGCCCTTGGCAAACAGCTTGGCGACATACGATTTTTCAGGGTTGCCGCCGTTGGCCGGCTTGCGCGACTCGATGACTTCGGCCAGGCGCTTCAATGTTTCGCTCATGATTCGGTCTTGCCCGGTTCGGTATCCTTGGCCGCGTCGGCGGTCTTGCGCGTGCGCTTGGGCTTGTCCGCGGCCTTCTCGGCCTTGGCCGCCGGCGCGCCGCCGGCGCCCGGCGGCAAATCCTTCAATACCGGCTCCACGGTCAGCCATTCGCCATTGTCGGCGCTGCCGTCGAATTTCTGGAAGAAGCAGGAGTGACGGCCGGTGTGGCAGGCAATGCCGGCCACCTGTTCGACCTTGAGCAGCACCACGTCTTCGTCGCAGTCGAGGCGGATCTCGTGCACCTTCTGGAAGTGGCCGGACTCCTCGCCCTTGTGCCACAGCTTCTTGCGCGAGCGGCTCCAGTAGACGGCCTGGCCGATCTCAACCGTCCTGGCCAGCGCCTCGCGGTTCATCCAGGCGAACATCAGCACATCGTTGCTGCCGACTTCCTGGGTGATCACCGGCACCAGGCCGACCTCATCCCATTTGACCTTGTTCAGCCACTTGGCGCTGATGCTCATGCCAGCCTCATTGGAATGTTTTGGTCGGCCATGAAGCGCTTGGCTTCCTGCACGGTGTGCTGGCCATAGTGGAAGATGCTGGCGGCCAGCACCGCATCGGCACGGCCGCGGGTAATGCCGTCGGCCAGGTCCTGCAGGCCGCCGACGCCGCCCGAGGCGATCACCGGAATGCTCACCGCTTCCGATACCGCGCGCGTGAGATCGAGGTCGAAACCGCTCTTGGTGCCGTCGCGGTCCATGCTGGTCAAGAGGATCTCGCCGGCGCCCAGGCGCGCCATGTTGCGCGCCCATTCGACCGCGTCCAGGCCGGTGGCCTTGCGGCCGCCGTGGGTGTAGACCTCCCACTTGCCGTCGCCGGCGCGCTTGGCGTCGATCGCCACCACGATGCATTGCGAACCGTACTTGCTGGCGGCATCGGCCACCAGTTGCGGGTTGGTCACGGCGGAAGTGTTGATGCCGACCTTGTCGGCGCCGGCGTTAAGCAGGCGGCGCACATCGTCGACCGCGCGCACGCCGCCGCCCACCGTCAGCGGAATGAAGACCTGCGAGGCGACCGCTTCGATGATGTCGAGGATCAGGTCGCGGCCATCGGAGGAAGCGGTGATGTCGAGGAAGGTCAGCTCGTCGGCGCCCTGCTCGTCATAACGCCGCGCGATCTCCACCGGATCGCCGGCATCGCGCAGTTCGAGAAAATTGACCCCCTTCACGACGCGGCCGGCGGTCACGTCGAGGCAGGGGATGATGCGTTTTGCGAGGGCCATCTTGTTTGCTACCTTATGTGCTGCATCAGTCGCCGCCGGCTTCGGTATCCGCGCCTTCGGCTTGCGTCAGTTCGTCGGCGCGGTCCTGCGCGCTGCGCAGGTCCAGCGTGCCTTCATAGATCGAGCGGCCGCAGATGACCGCCTCGATGCCCTCATCTTCCACGCCGCACAGCGCTTCCACATCCTTGATGTTGTGCACGCCGCCCGAGGCGATGATCGGGATCGACACCGCCTGCGCCAGGCGCACGGTGGCTTCGATGTTGACGCCGCCCATCATGCCGTCGCGGCCGATGTCGGTATAGACGATGGCTTCGCAGCCATAGCCCTCGAACTTCTTGGCCAGGTCGATCACCTCGTGGCCCGACAGCTTGCTCCAGCCGTCGGTGGCGACCTTGCCGTCCTTGGCGTCCAGGCCGACGATGATCTGGCCGGGGAAGGCGCTGCAGGCGTCATGCAGGAAACCGGGGTTCTTCACCGCCGCGGTACCGATGATGATGTAGGACAGGCCGTCATCCAGGTAACGCTCAATGGTATCGAGGTCGCGGATGCCGCCGCCCAGTTGCACGGGGATCTCTTCGACGCCGTTTTCCTCGGCGTAGGCGGCGACCGCCTTGAGGATGGACTTGACCGCCGCTTCGTTCTTGGGCTTGCCCGCGAATGCGCCGTTCAGGTCGACCAGGTGCAGGCGGCGGGCGCCTTGCTTGAGCCAGTGCAGGGCCATTTCTGCCGGGTCTTCGGAGAAAACGGTGACTTGTTCCATATCGCCTTGTTTCAGGCGGACGCAATGACCGTCTTTCAGGTCGATGGCGGGTATCAGCAGCATGGCTACGGTATGACTATCTGTAAAAGGAGTTTGTGGGCAAGGCAGGCCCGGCAGGATTTGCCGGACTTGCCTTAAATACAAAAATCAGGGCTTCCAGTGTACGAAATTCCGATACAGCTGCAAACCCGCAGCGGCACTTTTTTCCGGGTGGAACTGGGTTGCAAAGATATTATCGCGGGCCACCGCGCAAGCGAAGTCGCGGCCGTAAGGAGTCTGGCCGACCACATGCGCCTGGTCCGCGGGGACGGCATAGAAACTGTGCACGAAATAGAAGAAGGCATGGTCCGCAATCCCTTCCCACAATGGATGCGGCGCCGTCTGGCGGACATGGTTCCAGCCCATTTGCGGCACCTTGTAGCGCGAGCCGTCGTCCTGCAGCATGCCGTCCAGCTCGAAACGCAGCACCTTGCCCGGCAACAGGCCCAGGCCGGGGGTATCACCCTCCTCGCTCCAGTCGAACAGCATCTGCTCGCCCACGCACACGCCGAACAGCGGCTTGCTGCGCGCGGCCTCGACCACCGCCTCCTGCAGGCCGGACTCGCGCAGGCAGCGCATGCAGTCGGGCATGGCGCCCTGGCCGGGCAGCACCACACGGTCGGCATTGCGGATGTCGGCGACTTCGCCGGAAATGCGTACATCGGCTTCCGGCGCGACATGGCGCAGGGCTTGCGCTACCGAGCGCAGGTTGCCCATGCCGTAATCCACTACAACAATTTTGTTCATATCGGAAAGTCCGGCGCACAGCGCGCCGGATACTGGTGATTACAAGCTGCCCTTGGTGGATGGAATCGTGCCTGCGGCGC
Source organism: Herbaspirillum sp. GW821-FHT09A12 (assembly GCF_059418325.1). Lineage (NCBI taxonomy): Bacteria > Pseudomonadati > Pseudomonadota > Betaproteobacteria > Burkholderiales > Oxalobacteraceae > Herbaspirillum > Herbaspirillum sp. GW821-FHT09A12. The sequence continues at coordinate 131,933 of NZ_JBWKPR010000007.1, read as the reverse complement.
GCTCATCGAGCTCGATCGCCATGCGCAGCGCGCGGCCGAATGCCTTGAACACGGTCTCGCACTGGTGATGCGCATTGATGCCGCGCAGGTTGTCGATGTGCAGGGTCACCTGCGCATGATTGACGAAACCGTGGAAGAACTCGCTGGTCAGGTCGACGTCGAAGGCGCCGATCATCGAACGCGTGAACGGGATGTGGTATTCCAGGCCGGGACGGCCGGAGAAGTCGATCACCACGCGCGACAGCGCTTCGTCCAGCGGCACGTAGGCATGGCCGTAACGGCGGATGCCCTTCTTGTCGCCGATGGCCTTGGCGAAGGCCTGGCCCAGGGTGATGCCCACGTCTTCCACCGTGTGGTGCGCGTCGATATGCAGATCGCCCTTGGCTTCGATATCAAGGTCGATCAGGCCGTGGCGCGCGATCTGGTCCAGCATGTGGTCAAGGAAGGGCACGCCGGTATCGAGCTTTTGCTTGCCGGTTCCGTCCAGGTTGATCGCGACGCGGATCTGCGTCTCGTTGGTGTTGCGGACGACTTCCGCGGTTCTGGGTGTAGACATGGTCAGGGTAAAGCGGGATTCAAACGAAAGGGTTCTGCAAAGATGGTTCCGGAAGCGCCGGCTGCAAGTGCCTCATTGCGCTTGCAGCGCCGATTTCAGCGCCGTCAGGAAAGCGGTATTTTCTTCTTGTGTGCTAACGGTAATACGCAAACAGTTATGCAGCAATGCATGCATTTTACCGGCATTTTTGACCAGCACCTTACCGGCGAGCAAAGCGCCGAAAACTTTCTCGGCATCCGGGACCCGGATCAGCACGAAGTTGGCGGCCGACGGGAACACGTCCACCCCGTCCAGCGCCGCCAGTTGCGCCATCAGGTCGGCGCGGGCGCTGCGCAGCGCCGCAGCCTGCGCTTCCAGCACGTCGAGGTGCTCCAGCATGAACAGCGCGACCGTCTCGGTCAATACATTGATGTTATACGGCGGGCGGATCTTGTCGAATTCGCGCAACAGCGCCGGCGCGACCGACATATAGCCCAGGCGGATGCCGGCCAGCCCCAGCTTGGACACCGTGCGCATCACCACCAGATTGTTGAACTGCGGCAATGCCTGCATCAGGCTGGCCTGGGCGAACGGCTGGTAAGCCTCGTCCACCACCACCAGGCCATACGGCGCGGCGGCTTGCACGATGCGCAGGATGTCGTCCGCGTCGAACAGCGTGCCGGTCGGGTTATTGGGATAGGAAAGATAGGTGATGGCCGGGCGATGCAGCTCCATCGCCGCCAGCATCGCCGGCAGATCCAGCGTGAAATCCTCGCGCAGCGGCACGCCGACATAGTCCAGCCCGGCGGCCAGCGCCGACACCTGATACATCACGAAGCTGGGCTCCGGCGCCAGCACCTTGCGGCCGGGCACGGCGCAGGCCATCGACAGGATGGAAATCAGCTCGTCCGAACCGTTGCCCAGCAGCACGTCATAGCCGTCCGGCACCCCCAGTTTGCTGCGTATCGCCTCTTTCAAGCGCACATAACCCGGCACCGGGTAACGGTTCAGTTCCGCCTGCGCCAGCCGCTGCGCCAGGGCCTGGCGCAGTTCGGGCGGCAGGAGGTAGGGATTCTCCATCGCATCCAGCTTGAGCATGCCCTCGGCGTCAGGCACGTGATACGCCTGCCAGCCGCGCACCAGCGGACGGATCACGCTGGCAATCAAGGGGTCGCAGGAGCTTGGGTCAGCCGGTGACTTGTTCATCTTGTTGGCTCGCAGGTTCCAGCGCCGCCAGGCGCTGGCGAATCAGTTCGCAGTAATCGGGATTGAGTTCGAAGCCGGCGAAACGCCGGCAGCAGCGGCGCGCCGCCACCGCCGTGGTGCCGCTGCCCATGAACGGGTCGAGCACCACGCCGTCCGGCGGACAGGACGCCTTGATCATGCGCTCGACGATCTCCAGCGGCTTTTGCGTGGGATGGTCGGCGCGCTCCTTGTGTTCGCGGTGCAGGCGCGAGACGCTCCAGACATCCTTGGGGTTGTAGCCCATCTCCAGCCACTTGGCGCCGACGAAGATGGAACGCGAACGCGCCTTCTTGGTTTGCTCGTCATAGGGGATGCGGATGGCGTCGAGGTCGAAGAAATAATCCTTGGCACGCGCAAAGAAACCGATGGTGTCGTGCACCGAGGAGTAACGCCGGGTGCTGCCGCCCATGGAGGGCACGCGGCGGTCCCAGACGATCTCGTTGATCATGGTCATGCGCTGCTTCAACATGACGAAAATCTCCGGCGAATAGCGCCAGGTCAGGAAGATGTAGAGGCTGCCGTTGGCCTTGAGCTTGGGCAGCGCGGCATCGATCCATTGCTCGGTCCAGCGCAGGTATTCGACGGTATCGAGCTTGTCGGAGTCGTTGCCGTAGTCCTTGCCCAGCCCGTACGGCGGGTCGGCGATCAGGAGGTCGATACTGCCGTCCGGAATGCGCCGCAAACCCTGCAACGCATCCTCGCAATGCACGCGATCCAGCCAGCCTTCGCCTGCAAACGGGTCGGAGGCAGCCGTCATCGCATCACTTCAGGCGCAGTTCGGCGGAACGGGCGTGCGCCTGCAGGCCCTCGCCATAGGCCAGTTCCGCGGCGATCTTGCCCAGCGTCTGGGCGCCGGCCTCGGATACGCGGATCAGGCTCGAGCGCTTCTGGAAGTCGTACACGCCCAGCGGCGACGAAAAGCGCGCAGTGCGCGAAGTCGGCAGCACGTGGTTGGGACCGGCACAGTAGTCGCCCAGCGCTTCGGACGAAAAACGGCCGAGGAACATGGCGCCGGCGTGGCGGATCCGGTCGGCCCAGCGCTGCGGATCTTCGGTAGAGATTTCCAGGTGCTCGGCGGCGATCATGTTGGCGATCTCGCAGGCCTCTTCCATGTCGCGCACTTTCACCAGCGCGCCGCGGTCGGTCAGCGAAGTGCGGATCACATCACGGCGCGGCATGGCGTCGAGCAGCTGGTTGATCGAGGCTTCCACCTTGGCGATGTAATCGGCGTCCGGACACAGCAGGATGGATTGCGCCAGCTCGTCGTGCTCGGCCTGCGAGAACAGGTCCATGGCGATCCAGTCCGGGTCGGTGCTGCCGTCGCACACCACCAGAATCTCGGAAGGCCCGGCAATCATGTCGATGCCGACCACCCCGAACACACGGCGCTTGGCAGCGGCCACGTAGGCGTTGCCGGGGCCGACGATCTTGTCCACCTGCGGAATGGTCGCCGTGCCATAGGCCAGCGCGCCGACCGCCTGCGCGCCGCCGATGGTGAACACGCGGTCCACGCCGGCGATCGCGGCGGCGGCCAGCACCAGTTCATTCTTCACGCCATCCGGCGTGGGCACCACCATGATGACTTCCTGCACGCCGGCCACCTTGGCCGGGATCGCGTTCATCAGCACCGACGAGGGATAGGCGGCCTTGCCGCCCGGCACGTAGATGCCGACGCGGTCCAGCGGCGTGACCTTCTGGCCCAGTTCAGTGCCGTCAGCCTCCCGGTACAGGAAACCGTCGGAGCCGCATTCTTTCTTCTGGCGCTCGTGGTAGGCGCGCACGCGGTCGGCGGCGGCTTGCAGCGCCGCACGGCGCGTCTCGGACAAGCCGGCCAGCGCCGCCTGCAAGGCCTCCTTGCCGATTTCCAGCGCGGCCAGCGAAGCCGCCTGCACGCGGTCGAAACGCTGCGTGTACTCCAGCACGGCGGCGTCGCCGCGCGCCTTGACGTCGGCCAGGATGCCGGCGGCGGCGCGGTCGATGGCCTCGTCTTCGCCGGCTTCGAAGGCCAGCACGGCCGACAGCTTGTCGCGGAAGCCGGCGTCGGCGGAATCGAGTTTTCGGATGGCAATGCTCATGGGGTCACCTGCAATACGGCTGGGTTCGGCTTGGTTTCGTTACGGTCTTACTTGGCTTTGGACGCCTTCTCGAAGGCGTCGAGGATGGGCTGCAGGCGCTCGCGCTTCAACTTCAGCGCAGCCTGGTTGACCACCAGGCGCGAGGAGATATCGATGATGTGCTCGACTTCCACCAGCTTGTTGGCGCGCAGCGTGCCGCCGGTGCTGACCAGGTCGACGATGGCGTCCGACAGGCCCACCAGCGGGCCCAGCTCCATCGAGCCGTACAGCTTGATCAGGTCGACGTGCACGCCCTTGGCGGCGAAGTGCTCGCGCGCGGTCTTGACGTACTTGGTCACCACCCGCAGGCGCGCGCCCTGGCGCACCGCGTTGGCGTAGTCGAAGCCTTCCTGCACCGCCACCGACAGGCGGCACTTGGCGATGTTGAGGTCGATCGGCTGGTACAGGCCTTCGCCGCCATGCTCCAGCAGCACGTCCTTGCCGGCCACGCCGAAGTCGGCCGCGCCGTATTGCACGTAGGTCGGCACGTCGGAGGCGCGCACGATGATCACGCGCACGTCGGCGTCGTTGGTCGGCAGGATCAGCTTGCGCGACGATTCCGGGTCTTCGGCCACGGTGATGCCGGCGGCCTGGAGCAGCGGCAGGGTTTCTTCGAAGATGCGGCCCTTGGACAGCGCCAGCGTCAGTTGTTGGGTCATGTTGTCTGCTTCAGGTCCGGTACTGTTACTTGACGCGCTCGATGTCGGCGCCGATGGCCGACAACTTGGCTTCCATGCGATCGTAGCCGCGGTCGAGGTGGTAGATGCGCTCGACCAGGGTCTCGCCTTGCGCGGCCAGGCCGGCGATCACCAGCGAGGCGGAGGCGCGCAGGTCGGTCGCCATCACCGGCGCGCCGACGAACTTGTCCACGCCCTTGATGATGGCGGTGTTGCCTTCGATGTCGATGGCCGCACCCAGGCGGTTGAGCTCCTGCACGTGCATGAAGCGGTTTTCAAAGATGGTTTCGGTGACGTGGCTGGTGCCGTCGGCGATGCAGTTCAGCGCCATGAATTGCGCCTGCATGTCAGTCGGGAAACCGGGGTATTCGGTAGTGCGGAAGCTCACCGCCTTGGGGCGCGCGGCCATCTGGATACGGATCCAGTCCTCGCCCGAGGTGAGGATGGCGCCGGCTTCGCGCAGCTTGTCCAGCGCCGCGTCGAGCAGGCCGGAACGGGTGCGGCGCAGCGTGACGTCGCCGCCGGCGGCGGCGACCGCGCACAGGAAGGTGCCGGTCTCGATGCGATCGGCGATCACTTCGTGGGTGGCGCCGTGCAGCTTGTCCACGCCCTGGATCACCAGGCGGTCGCTGCCGATGCCTTCGATCTTGGCGCCCATCTTGACCAGCAGGTTGGCCAGGTCGCCTACTTCCGGTTCGCGCGCGGCGTTTTCCAGCACGGTCTCGCCCTCGGCCAGCACGGCGGCCATCAGCAGGTTTTCGGTGCCGGTGACGGTGATCATGTCGGTGACGATGCGCGCGCCCTTGAGGCGCTTGGCCTTGGCATAGATATAGCCGGCGTCGATATGAATCTCGGCGCCCATGGCTTGCAAGCCCTTGATGTGCTGGTCCACCGGACGCGAGCCGATGGCGCAGCCGCCCGGCAGCGACACCTTGGCTTCGCCGAAGCGCGCCAGCAGCGGGCCCAGCACCAGGATACTGGCGCGCATGGTCTTGACCATTTCATACGGCGCTTCCAGCTTGGTGATGTCGTTGCCGTTGAGCACGGTCTCGTCGCCGTTTTCCTGCACGCGCAGCCCCATCTGCTTCATCAGCTTGGTGATGGTGATCACGTCCTGCAGGTGCGGGATATTCTTCAGGTGCAGGTCATCGGCCGTCAACAAACCGGCGCACAGGATGGGCAGCGCCGCGTTCTTGGCGCCGGAGATGGTGACTTCGCCGGAGAGGCGCTTGCCGCCGCGGATCAGGAGCTTGTCCATGTTCTTGCCTTATTTCTGGAATTCTTCGGGAGTGAGGGTCTTCATCGACAGCGCGTGGATCTCTTCACGCATGCGGTCGCCCAGCGCGGCGTAGACCAGCTGGTGGCGCTGGATCAGGCGCTTGCCGGCGAAGGCGTCGGAAACGATGACGGCATTGAAATGCTGGCCGTCGCCTTCGACTTCGATATGCCGGCATTCAAGGCCGGCGACGATATAGCTTTTGACGAGTTCGGGTGTGGGTAGCATGGTTCAGCTCTTCACTAGGTTCGATGATGGGGCCGGCGCTTCAGTGCGAACCGGCGCGCAGCTTGTAGCCGCTCTTGAGCAGGCGCACCGCCAGCGTGGCCAGCGCCACGAAGAACACGGTCACGATGCCAAGGCTGGTCATGGGATTGATGTCGGACTGGCCGAAGAAGCCGTAGCGAAAGCCATCGATCATATAAAAAAACGGGTTGAAATGCGACACCGCCTGCCAGAACGGCGGCAGCGAGTGTATCGAATAGAACACGCCGGCCAGGAAGGTCAGCGGCACGATCAGGAAATTCTGGAACGCCGCCAGCTGGTCGAACTTCTCGGCCCAGATGCCGGCCACCAGGCCCATCGTGCCCAGGATCGCCGCTCCCAGCACGGCGAACGCCAGAATCCACAGCGGCGCCACGAAATCCAGGCGGCCGAACCAGGCGGTGACGACGAACACGCCGGCGCCGACGACCAGGCCGCGCACCACCGCCGCCAGCACATAGCCACCGAACAGTTCCCAGTGCGACAGCGGCGTCAACAGCACGAACACCAGGTTGCCGGTGATCTTGGACTGGATCAGCGAGGACGAACTGTTGGCGAAGGCGTTTTGCAGCACGCTCATCATCACCAGGCCGGGCACCAGGAAACCGGTGTACTGCACGCCGGGATAGACCTGCACGTGGTCTTGCAGCACGTGGCCGAAGATCAGCAGGTACAGCAGCGCGGTCATGATGGGCGCGGTCACGGTCTGCGTCGCCACCTTCCAGAAGCGCAGGATTTCCTTGTAGAACAGGGTCTGGAAGCCGGTCATTTTTCATCTCCCATGATCTGGATGAACACATCTTCCAGGTCGGCCTGTTGCAATTGCATGTCGTCGATCTCGGCGCCCGCGGCGCGCAGCGCGGCCAGGATCGGTTCGACTTCCTGGTAGTCGTTCACGCGCAGCGTGTATTTATTGCCCGACAACAGTTCTTCGGGATGGGTCACCAGCGCCTTGAGCGCGTCCGGCAGGGCGCCGTTCTTCAAGCGCAGCGCCAGTTGCGAACCGGAAATGCGCTTGATCAGGCCTTCGGTGGAGTCCAGCGCCACCACGCGGCCGAACTTGAGCATGGCGATACGGTGGCACAACGCCTGCGCCTCTTCCAGGTAGTGGGTGGTCAGCACGATGGTATGACCCTCGCGGTTCAGGCGGCCGATGAATTTCCACAGCGTCTGGCGCAGTTCCACGTCGACCCCGGCGGTCGGCTCGTCCAGCACGATCACCGGCGGCTTGTGCACCAGCGCCTGCGCCACCAGCACGCGCCGCTTCATGCCGCCCGAGAGGGCGCGCATGTTGGTGTCGGCCTTGTTGGTGAGGTCGAGGTTTTCCATGACCTCGTCGATCCACCGGTCGTTGTTCCTCAGACCGAAATAGCCGGACTGCATGCGCAAGGTTTCGCGCACGGTGAAAAAGGGATCGAACACCAGCTCCTGCGGCACCACGCCCAGCTTCATGCGCGCGGCGCGATAGTCGGTGACCACATCGTGGCCATGGATGGCGACGCTGCCGGAGTCGGCCCGGTTCAGGCCGGCGATGATGGAGATCAGCGTGGTCTTGCCGGCGCCGTTGGGGCCGAGCAAGCCGAAGAATTCGCCCTCTTCGATCGCCAGCGAAACGCCGCCCAGCGCCTGCAGCGACTGGTAGCGTTTCTTGATGTCATTGATTTGCAAAGCGGCCATGTTGCCGGTAGCCCGTTTCATTCGTTACTTGCAAGAAAGAATAAGGTGACAGGAATTCGCCCTGTCGGCCTCGCCCCGGCATCCTGGTGCGGCCGCCGTGGCGGTCGTCGCGTCCCTGCGGATGCCTTGTGATGTCATTGGATGGATCGCCGCGCCGCTGCGCCATAGAGCATCGCCATGGGCCATGCCGCTTGCCGACGATGCGGCGCACTGGAATGGCGCAGAACCAGCGTCATGAACTGGCGGTAAAACAGGAGATTATAGGGGAATTCGATTTTCCGGGCCGGATTGCCGCAGACGCGGCGGCAGCCTCGGGAGTGCCGCCATGACGGCGGCGGCGGCCGTCAGTGATGTCGGTCGGTGGCGGAAGTGGGCGCCGCCGAGCCATTGCCGTGCAGCAGCGGGGAAACGCCATAGAGGTCGGCCAGGCTCTGCAGGTTGGCCGGCAGCGCGCCAAAGTCGAGCGCGGCGCCGCGGGCCTGTGCCGCACGGCGCCAGGCCAGGAGCGTGGCCACCGCCGACGAGTCGACCACCGCCACTGCGCTGACGTCGATGCTGGCCTGGCCGGCGGCGATGGCCGACAGCCCTTCGCTCAGGACGGAACGGGCATTGGTGACGGTCAGCGAAGCGCCGGGCTTGAACATGATGGTCTTTCTGAAACGGTAGGATCGGGCCTTGAACTTACTTCTTGCCGGCCGAGCGCGCCGCCAGTTGCTTGTTCTTGTCCGACAGCGCCTTGATCAGGCCGTCGATGCCGCCCTTGTTGATTTCATTGGTGAAGGTGCCCTTGTAGGCTTCCACCAGCCAGGCGCCCAGCACGTTGACGTCATACAGCTTCCAGCCTTCGGGCTTCTTTTCCAGGCGATAGCTCAGCTGGATCGGCTCGCCGCCGCGCGCCGAGATCACTTGCGAATTCACTTCCACGTCGGTGTCGGTCGGAGCGGCGCGCAACGGCTTGAATTCGATCTTCTGGTCGCGCACCTGCGACAGCGCGCCGGAGTAGGTATAGACCAGCAGGCTGCGGAATTCGGTGATCAGTTGCTGTTGCTGCTCCGGGGTAGCCTGGCGCCAGAAACGGCCGGCCGCCAGCTGGGTCATGCGTTCGAAGTCGACATAAGGCAGGATCTTCTGCTCGACCAGTTGCATGATGCGGTTGTTGTTGCCCGACTGGATGTCCTTGTCGCTCTTGGCGGTATCCAGCACTTCCGAGCTGATGCGCTTGACCAGCGCGTCCGGCGCCTCCTGGGCGGAAGCGGCACTGGAAAAGGCCAGTGCGGAAACGGCGATGGCGATAAATTTGGTGAGCATCTTCATAGGTCTTTGTCCATTCGAATAGGAGCGGCGAATCCGCATGCCGCTGAAAGTCGGTGAGCCGGTGAAACGCCCGACGACTGCCGGCCTTCTTTCGAGACCGCGCACCCCATCGGGTTCCCGCGCCGTCACAGACGGCGACGGATCTTACAGTTTGTGCGATTTACTGCAATTTCAAGAGGCCGGCCGCCGACGGCAACGCCGCCGTGGCCGCGCCATCAAGGCTTGACCGCCTCTTCCTTCTGCTCGGCGCCGGCATTGCCGCCGTTGATTTGCGACTGGCGGCGCTGCAGGTAGGTGTCGCGCACAAAGTCGTACTTGTCCAGCGCGGCATCTTCCAGCAGGGTCGAGGCATCCAGCAACTCGGCGCGACGATCCACCACGCGGATCACGCTGCCGACGTTACGCCAGCGCACCGGGCGCTTGTAGGTCCACAGGTCGCCATACAGGTCGACCGGCAGGCCGGCGGTGTCGCGGATGGTGGACGGACCGAAGAACGGCAGCACCACATACGGGCCGGAGCCTACGCCCCACTTGCCCAGGGTCTGGCCGAAGTCGGACTTCTCGCGCGGCAGGCGGGCTTCGGTCGCCACGTCCAGCACACCGCCCAGACCGAAGGTGGTGTTGATGGCCACCCGCATGAAGGTCGACACGCCCTGCTCGATACGGCCCTGCAGCAGTTGGTTGATCGACGACCACAGGTCGCCGATGTTGCCGAAGAAGTTGCCCACGCCGGCCTGCACCGGATCCGGCACCACCGTGTCATAGGCTTGTGCGACTGGCTTGAGCGCCACCTTGTCGACAGTGTCGTTAAAGCTGAACATGGCGCGGTTGAAACCCTCCAGCGGATCGCCGGGGTTGTTGTTGCTGGTGGCGCAACCGGTCAGGGCCGCCGCTGCCAGGGCAAATGCGCCGATGCGTGCTGCGTAAGTCATTTCGAATCATCCTTTCCCTCTGCCGCCTTGCTGTAGAGGAACTGACCGATCAGGTTCTCCAGAACAATGGCAGATTGTGTCATTTTTATCGTATCGCCCGAGGCCAGGTTGACAGTATCGCCACCCGGTTCGATGCCGATGTATTGCTCGCCCAGCAGGCCCGAGGTCAGGATCTTGGCGGAACTGTCCTTGGGAAACTTGTAGCCGTCATCCATGTTGAGGATGACGATGGCACGGAAGGTCTGGTCATCGAAGCGGATCGAATCGACCCGCCCCACCACCACACCCGCGCTCTTGACCGCCGCGCGCGACTTCAATCCACCGATGTTATCGAAATTGGCCTTGACGGTGTAGGTTTTCTGGCCGAACGACATCGCGCTCATGTTGCCGGCCTTGAGCGCCAGAAACACCAGTGCGGCCACGCCCAGCAGCACGAAGATTCCAACCCAGGCGTCCAGTGATTTACGTTGCATAGTCATACCTTTTATTGATTCTGTCAGCTGAACATCAGCGCGGTCAGGAGGAAGTCCAGGCCCAGCACCATCAGCGAAGCGATCACCACGGTGCGGGTGGTGGCGCGCGCCACGCCTTCCGGCGTCGGCTGCGCTTCATAGCCCTGGAACAGCGCCACGAAGGTTACCGCGATGCCGAACACGATGCTTTTCAGCACGCCGTTGGCGATGTCGTTCCACACATCCACGCCGCCCTGCATCTGCGACCAGAAGGCGCCCTCGTCAACGCCGATCAGCAGCACGCCGACCACATAGCCGCCGATGATGCCCACCGCGCTGAAGATCGCCGCCAGCACCGGCATGGCGATCACGCCGGCCCAGAAACGCGGAGCGACCACGCGCTGCAACGGATTGACCGCCATCATTTCCATCGCCGACAACTGCTCGCCGGCCTTCATCAGGCCGATCTCGGCGGTCAGCGAGGTGCCGGCGCGCCCGGCGAACAGCAGCGCGGTCACCACCGGGCCCAGTTCGCGCGTCAGCGACAGCGCCACCAGCAGGCCCAGCGCCTGCTCGGAGCCATATTTATTGAGCGTGTAATAGCCTTGCAACCCCAGCACGAAACCGACGAACAGGCCGGATACCGCGATGATCACCAGCGAATAGTTGCCGATGAAGTGGATCTGGTCGGTAATCAGGCGCGGACGGCGCAACAGGCCCAGCGACGCCCCCAGCATATTGAAGAACATGCGCGCGGCAAAACCGGTGCCGGCGATGAATTCGCGAATGCTGCGGCCCAGGCTGGCCAGCAAATTGACGATCATGGGCGGCCTCCCAGTCCCAGGTCCTCGGCCAGCGACTTGCCCGGATAGTGGAACGGCACCGGGCCGTCCGACTCGGCATGCACGAACTGCTTGACGTAGGGATCGGTCGAGGTGCGCATCTCGGCCGGCGTGCCCTGCGCCACCACCTGCCCCTGCGACAGGAAATACACATAGTCGGCGATGCCGAAGGATTCGTTGACATCGTGCGACACCAGGATCGAGGTCGAGCCCAGCGCGTCGTTCAGACGACGGATCAGGTTGGCGGTCACGCCCATGGAAATCGGATCGAGGCCGGCGAAGGGCTCGTCATACATGATCAGCAGCGGATCGAGCGCGATCGTGCGCGCCAGCGCGACGCGCCGCGCCATGCCGCCGGAAATCTCGGCCGGCTTCAAGGCCGCGGCGTTGCGCAGGCCGACCGCGTTGAGCTTCATCAGCACCAGGTCGCGGATCAGCTCCTCGCCCAGGTCGGTATGCTCGCGCAGCGGGAAGGCCACGTTGTCGAATACCGTCATGTCGGTAAACAAGGCGCCATTCTGGAACAGCATGCCCATCTTGCGGCGCAGCAGATAGAGCTGCTTCGTATCGAGCCCGGGGACGTTCTCGCCATCCACCGTCAGCGAACCCTGCTGCGGATGCAACTGGCCGCCGATCAGGCGCAGGATGGTGGTTTTCCCCGAACCGGAACCGCCCATCACCGCCACGACCTTGCCGCGCGGGAAATCCATGCGCAACCCGGTCAGGATGGGACGGTCGCCATAACGGAAATGCAGATCGCGGATTTCTACGATATTTGGCAAAGCGGTTTCTTTGATATCTCTGGAAAACCGATATTGTAGAGCAAAATTTACAAATCGCTTTTAAGACAGCAATACAGCGTGTAAATGGCTTGCAACGAAAATGCATGATCTTAACAACTTCCATACATTTTCATGTCAATTGCCGGTTTTTAACGACACCTCACTTAATGACATATCAGTCATTAAAACCCCGCAAAACAAACAAATTCATTGGAATGTGGTTCATATGCAACGTTTGCTTACTTCTTGAGCAGGCCTGCCGATACGCATCGTTCCAGCAAGTCGCCGGCATGCGGTTTCGCGCCCGGCCGCGCATGCCCGCCCTAGGGCAACCCCGCCCGGCTTGATACAATGGCGGTTTTGCTTTCGGAAGAATTTGTCATGAGCCTCAAATGCGGCATCGTGGGCCTGCCCAACGTCGGAAAATCCACCCTCTTCAACGCCCTGACCAAGGCCGGCATCGCCGCCGAGAACTATCCGTTCTGCACCATTGAGCCGAACGTGGGCGTGGTGGAAGTCCCCGATCCGCGCCTGACGGCGCTGGCCGAGATTGTCAAGCCCGAGCGCATCCTGCCGGCCGTGGTCGAATTCGTCGACATCGCCGGCCTGGTGGCGGGCGCCTCCAAGGGCGAAGGCCTGGGCAACCAGTTCCTGTCGCACATCCGCGAGACCGACGCCATCGTCAACGTGGTGCGCTGCTTCGAAGACCCGAACGTCATCCACGTGGCCGGCCGCGTCAATCCGCTCGATGACATCGCCGTGATCCAGACCGAACTGGCGCTGGCCGACATGGGCACCGTCGAGAAGGCCATCCATCGCGAGCAGAAGAAGGCGCGCTCCGGCGACAAGGATGCCGCCAAGCTGGTGGCCCTGCTGGAACGCATCATGCCGGCGCTGGACGAAGCCAAGCCGGTGCGCGCGCTGGGCCTGGATGCGGAAGAAATGCTGCTGATCAAGCCGCTGTGCCTGATCACCGCCAAGCCGGCCATGTACGTGGCCAACGTTTCCGACTCGGGCTTCACCAATAACCCGCTGCTGGACCAGTTGACCGCCTACGCCAAGGAACAGAACGCCCCCATCGTGGCCATCTGCGCCGCCATCGAAGCCGAGATCGCCGACCTGGACGACGCCGACCGCGCCGAATTCCTGGCCGACATGGGCATGCAGGAGCCGGGCCTGGATCGCCTGATCCGCGCCGCCTTCAAGCTGCTGGGCCTGCAGACTTACTTCACCGCGGGCGTCAAGGAAGTGCGCGCCTGGACGGTGCCGGTCGGCGCCACCGGCCCGCAGGCCGCCGGCGTGATCCACACCGACTTCGAACGCGGCTTCATCCGCGCCCAGACCATCGCCTATGAAGACTTCATCGCCTGCAAGGGCGAAGCAGGCGCCAAGGAAGCCGGCAAGATGCGCGCCGAAGGCAAGGAATACATCGTCAAGGATGGCGATGTGATGAACTTCCTGTTCAACGTATAACTGGAACGTACTGTTCAACGACGTTTATCCAAGTTCAAATATCCCTTCAACCCCGCTTAAATGCGGGGTTTTTGTTTGTGCTTGTTCAATATTGCGCATCGCCATCCATCAATGAATGCGTGGCGCTGCCGCATCAAGCTCGCCCGTGAAGGGGATATCAAGGAAAGCGTACTCGCCATCGGCGACTACGCCACAGCGCCGAATGGCGAAACATTGGAAGCTGTGCTCAAGCCGCGCTCTCCAGTCAACCAGGCCCCTCTTGCTATTGGTATCGCCACATGTAATACTATGTGTGACGATTAATTTGCGCAGGGAACTACGTGAGGGTTTTCAAGAACGCTTGGTTCGAGCGTTTTGCCCGCAAGCAGGGCATCGCAGACAAAGTGTCTTCTAGAGGCTATCAAGCGCGCCGAACGGGGATTAGTTGATGCGGATCTAGGCGGTGGCGTCATCAAACAGCGCGTGGCGCGACCTGGACAAGGCAAGTCGGGCGGCTTTCGCACCATCATCCTGTACCGCGTGGTAGAGAGAGCTTTCTTCGTGTATGGATTCGCCAAGAACGAACGCGACAACATCGACGATGACGAAGAGGCTGCGTTCAAGAAGGCGGCGGAGCATGTACTGGGACTATCGGAAGCGCACCTAGCGAAGCTGATCGAAGCAGGACAATTTACGGAGGTACACGATCATGGCGAAGAAATACAGGAGTGAAGCCTACGCGGCCATCCATGAGACGATGGAGGCTCTGCATGAAGTCGGCGCCATCAACAAGCAGACCATTCGCGAGTTCGACGAAAGCTGCCTGACGCCGGCGCAACCCATGCCCCCCGAACGCATCCGTGCGCTACGCGAGCGTGAGCACTTGTCGCAGCCCATCTTTGCCCTCTACCTGAACGTGAGCAAGAACCTTGTCTCCGACTGGGAACGCGGCGTAAAGAAACCTGGCGGCCCGGCCTTGCGCCTGCTGACCGTAGTAGAAAAGAACGGCATCCAGGCGATTGCCTAAGGGAGACTGTCTTGAATCAAGCCCCCCCATTATGTACGTTCTCGACATCATGTTTGAAAAGCAGGCATCTGCACAATGAAGTGGACTTCCATCCACTATTTCCATTCAACGTCTGACTTCGCACAGCCGCCAGGCTTTGTCGTATTGCAGTCATCGCCGGCAGGTATCCTGCCGGCTTCAACCTTGATAGCAGCACCATGAGCAAGCAAGCCATCCCCTCACCGGGCAGCGACAAAAGCCGCGCCAAGCGCCCGACGCAAGCGGCCGATGCTGCGCCCCTGGTCAATGAGATCCGCCCCGGCCAGTCGATAGAACTGCTCAAGGAACTGCACATCCTCACGCGCGACGGCAAGCTCAACCAGGACAGCCGCCGCAAGCTCAAGCAGGTCTACCACCTGTACCAGTTCATCGAACCGCTGCTGGCCGAGGTGCTGCAAGACCATCCGGACGTGACGCTGGTCGACCACGGCGCCGGCAAGTCTTACCTGGGCTTCATCCTGTACGACCTGTTCTTCAAGGCATTGCAGGGTGCGCCGCACATCTACGGCATCGAAACCCGCGAAGAACTGGTGAAGAAGTCCGAGGAACTGGCCGCGCGCCTGGGCTTTGGCGGCATGTCCTTCGTCAACCTGTCGGTGGCCGACTCCATCGTGTCCGACCAGTTGCCGCAACAGATCGACGTGGTCACCGCGCTGCATGCCTGCGACACCGCCACCGACGACGCCATCCATTTCGCGCTGAAGAAGCAAGCGCGTTTCATCGTGCTGGTGCCGTGCTGCCAGGCCGAGGTGGCTTCGGTGCTGAACCGCCACAAGGGCAAGTCGCTGGCCAATTCGCTCACCGAGATCTGGCGCCACCCGCTGCACA
The DNA here is from genome assembly GCF_059418325.1 of Herbaspirillum sp. GW821-FHT09A12. NCBI lineage: Bacteria > Pseudomonadati > Pseudomonadota > Betaproteobacteria > Burkholderiales > Oxalobacteraceae > Herbaspirillum > Herbaspirillum sp. GW821-FHT09A12. The sequence continues at coordinate 116,477 of NZ_JBWKPR010000007.1, read as the reverse complement.
CGCGCGAGTTCGGCAGCCAGGTCACCAATGTGTTGCGCTGTCTGCAACTGGAAGCGCACGGCTACAAGGTCAGCGTGACCGAGCTGGTGGGCTGGGAGCATTCGATGAAGAATGAACTGATCATCGCGCAATACCGCGACCTGCCGCGCCGCCGTCCGGCCGAGCGGCTACAGGAAGTGTTGCGCACGCTGGGGCTGGAAGAGATGGGAGAGCGCTTCTTCGCGCCGCAGGTCGCTTGAAACGGTAACGCAAAGAAGGGCTGCGGGAACATTTCTTGCAATGGGGTTAAGATAGCGGCGCTTCTGGCGACAGAGTTTCAAACCGGGGCTTCAGAGCGGGGCTGAAGCTGCCGATATAGCTGCCAGCATGACGCTGCCGGACGCCACAAGCGCCGGCGGGAAAGCAAGGGGATACCGGGAAACCGGTTTGCGCAACGGGGGCCGGCCAAACGCCGGAAAATGCACATGACATCCGCTGTCGACACGGAAACGCTCATCGCCGACAACCAGCAGTTGCGGGCTGAGCTGCAGGATCTGCTGCAACAGGCGCACATCAACCAATCCATCATCGAACGCCACCAGGCTTTCGACCTGAAGCTCATCGGCGCCAGCGAATTCCGCGAGCTGATCGAGGCCATACTGGCCATGATGCCCGGCGTGTTCAATCTGGAAACCGTGACGCTGTCCCTGATCGACGAGGACTACGCGATCCAGCGCATCCTGCGCGACCTGCAGATCGGCCTGAACGAATTCCCCAACCTGCTGTTCCTGAAACGGCACATCGCCTTCCCCGATGAAGACGGCCGCCGCCCGTCGGCGGAGAAACCCCGGCTTGGCGAGTACCTGGCGGCGCTGCACGGCCCGCTATTTCCCAACTACCAGCCGGTCAGCGTGGCCGTGCTGCCGCTGGTGCGCCAGCATCGCCTGCTGGGCTACCTGGCGCTGGGCAGCGCCTATCCGGAACGCTTCACGCGCAAGCTGGCCACCGACTTCATCCAGCGCCTGGCGACGGTAGCCGCGATCTGCCTCGAAAACGTGATCAACAACGAGCGCCTGAAACATATCGGCCTCACCGACCCGCTCACCGGGGTCAACAACCGCCGCTATATCGAGCAGCGCATGCATGAGGAAGTCGCGCGCGGCCAGCGCGAACGCTCGGCGCTGTCCTGCCTGTTCATCGATATCGACCATTTCAAGCGCGTCAACGACCAGTTCGGCCACCAGAGCGGCGACGATGTGCTGCGCGAAGTGGCGGCGCGGATCAAGAAGGAGCTGCGCCTGTCGGACGCGCTGGGCCGTTTCGGCGGCGAAGAGTTTGTCGTGCTGCTCACGCACGCCACGCGCGAAGATGCGGCGCGCATCGCCGAGCGCATCCGCGCCGGCATCGGCGGCCGCGGCATCATGATCGAGGGTTCGCGCGATCCGCTCAAGATCACCGCTTCGATCGGCTCGGCCTCGCTGATGCCGCCGGAGCGCAGCCGCCCGGCCGAGGAAGTCAAGCAGGCCATGCTCAAGGCTGCCGACCAGGCGCTCTACCAGGCCAAGGAAAGCGGCCGCAATCGCGTGGTGCTGGCGCCGATGGCCTGATCAGGCAGCCGCAGGCGCGACCGCGCGCCGGTCGCGGATGATCCACGGGGCGGCAATGATGAGCACGCCGCCGACCACATCCTGCGGCCGCAGTTCGGCGGCGCCCAGCAGCCATGCCGACAGGCTTGCCACCAGGATCTCCGCCAGCATCACCACCGCCGTGATATTGGCCGGCAAGCGCGCCACGCCGTATTGCAGGCACAGGTTCGATATCAGGAACAGCACCGACCACATCCCCACCAGCGGCCACGCCGCCATCGGCGTGGCCGCTGGCCAGGCAATCCATCCCGAGAACGCAAGCGCCAGGCCCAACAGGCAAGCCAGGAACGCCCCGCCGCTCAGCATGGAAATCGCGCGGGCGCCATCCGACACGCCGTGCAAACGGCGCAGCAGCACATTGTTGACGGCGAAGCACATGCCGCCCAGCACCGCCAGCCAATCGGGCAAGCTGCGCGGCAGCGGCAAACCCAGGCGCGGCTGGTACAGCACGATCACGGCGCCTGTCAGTCCCAGCGCCACGCGCCCCAGCGAACGCGCGGTAATGGCTTCGCGCAGCACCACGCGCGCCAGCGCCACGGTCCAGATCGGCATCAGGTAAAACAGCAGGATCACGCGCACCACGTCGCCATAGGCGATGGCGACGTTGAAGGCGACATTGGTCAGCCCGGTGGCCAAGGCCACGCCCAGCAGTTCGGGATGCCGGCGCAGTTGCCCGATATCGCGGCGCTTGATCACCAGCAGCATGGCGGTGCAACCCACGAAGATCGCCGCGGTGGCCCACAGCGGATGCAAGCCCATGCCTTCCAGGGCGCGCATGCCGGTCCAGGACAGGCCCCAGATCGTGGTGTTCAACAGCAATGCCGCAATGGCAGGCTTGGGAATGTGTTGCATGGTCGTGTCTTGTCTTTGCTTGGCCCGGGCAAAAGATAAAAGCCGGCAATGCCGGCTTTTATCGCAGCGCCAGGATGGGGCATCCCGGCCTCAGCCTTGCTTGGCTCCAGCCTGCAGGCGTTCGTACTTGTCCATCAGTTGCTCGCGGCTTTCGCGCCACGCGGGATTGAAGGGGATGCAAGCGACCGGGCAGACCTGCTGGCATTGCGGCTCATCGAAATGGCCGACGCACTCGGTGCACTTGTCCGGATTGATCTCATAGATCTGCGGCCCCATGTAGATCGCTTCGTTCGGGCACTCGGGCTCGCAGACATCGCAATTGATGCAGTCGTCGGTAATCATCAGCGCCATGGCTGCTCCTTTGCGCCGCCGTTCCCGCGCCGCGCCTTGCCGTCTGCGAATTTTCCTGCTCCAACCTTCATTTCCCTACCCTGCCTGCATTTGGCTACCGCAACCGGCCTCAGCCGTTCTGCTTCGCTATCTTGGCCTTCAGCCACTTTTCGACCGAAGGAAACACGAACTTGGATACATCGCCGCCCAACTGCGCGATCTCGCGCACAATGGTGCCGGAGATGAACTGGTACTGATCCGACGGCGTCAGAAACAGGGTTTCGACGTCCGGCAGCAAATAGCGGTTCATGCCCGCCATCTGGAATTCGTATTCGAAGTCGGACACCGCGCGCAGGCCGCGCACGATCACGCGCGCATTGTTCTGGCGCACGAAGTCCTTCAACAATCCGGAAAAACTTTCCACCTGGACATTCGGATAATGTCCCAGCACTTCGTTGGCGATCGACAAACGCTCTTCAAGCGAAAAAAACGGCTTCTTGTTTTTGCTGTCCGCTACCCCGACCACCAATTTGTCAAACAATCCGGATGCGCGTCGAACCAGATCCTCATGGCCGCGCGTCAACGGATCGAATGTCCCTGGATATACTGCAGTCACCATGGTGTCTCCTCACCGGCAATTCAATCAGAACGCGCATTATGCCTGAATTTGCGCGCCGCTTTTGCGTTGCAATAAATGATAGAACACCATGCCCGCCTTGTCCGAACGCAGCACTTCCCACGGCGCCATCCATGCCGGCGCCTGTTCGCCCTCCAGCGGAAACTCGGCTTCGGCATAGACCAGACCGGACGGCGGCAGCAGCGCTTCGCATACCGGCAGCATCTTTTCCAGCCAGCCCTGGTGATAGGGCGGATCGATGAACACCAATTGAAATCCCCCCGGTTCGCGCTGCGCGGCATGGCGCGCTACGGCCTGCGCGTCGCCGCGAACGATGGCGATGGAATCGGCCTTGAGCTTGTCGCGGTTGGCTTCCAGCTGGCGCACCGCAGGGCCGCTCTGCTCGACCATCACGACACGCCGCGCGCCGCGGCTGGCGGCTTCGAACCCCAGCGCGCCGGAACCGGCGAACAAGTCGAGACAAGCCACCCGGCTCCAATCGCCATCCAGCAAATGGGTGAGCCAGTTGAACACCGTCTCGCGCACGCGGTCCGGGGTCGGACGCAAGCCTTCGGCATCCAGCACCGGCAGCGGGGTACGCTTCCATTGGCCGCCGATGATGCGCACCTGATGCGGGCCGCGCGAGGCCGGCTTGCCGCCTTGCCCGGCCTTGGGCGCCGGGCGACTCCTGTTTGCCTGGTTCATGCCGCCGTCCTCACTGTGCGGCCGGCGCCTCTGCGCCGACGATGACCGTCGACAACTGCTCGGGATGGATATGACGGCGCAATGCGGCGCGCACGTCGGCGATGCTGACCTCGCGGACGCGGCCGATCCAGCGCTCAAGGTAATCCAGCGGCAGGTCGTAGAAACCGATCACGGCCATGTTTTCCAGCAGCTTGGCGTTGCTGTCGATGCGCAAGGCGAAGCCGCCAGTCAGATTGTCCTTGGCGGCCTTCATCTCGGCCGCGGCCGGGCCGTCCTTGAGGAATTTGGCCAACGTGTCGCGCACCACCTGCAGCGCCTGCCCGGTCTGCTCCTTCTTGGTCTGCAAGCCGATCTGGAACGGCCCCGGCTGCGCCAGCGGCGAGAAACCGCTATAGACGCTGTAGGTGAGGCCGCGCTTCTCGCGCACTTCATCGGTCAGGCGGGAAACGAAACCGCCGCCGCCCAGGATGTAGTTGCCGACCGTGAGCGCGAAAAAGTCCGCATCGCCGCGCTGGATGGCGGGCGCCCCGATCAGGATGTGCGACTGCGAGGCCGGATGCGCGATACGCACCTCGCCGCCCGTGGGTGCGACGACTTCGGGCAAGGCCGGCAACGGGGCGCCCTGCGGCAATTCGCGGGTCAGCCGCGCCGCGATCTGTTCGGCCTGTGCGCGCGTGATGTCGCCGATCATGGCGATGACGGCGCGGTTGGCCACATAGTGGGCCCGATGGAAAGCCACGACATCATCGCGGCCGATGGCCTGCACGCTGGCTTCGCTGGCGTCAATGGCATAAGGGTGGCTGCCGTAGATCGCCGCCATGAACGCCTTCTCGGCGATGGCCTCGGGCTTGGTCAGCTCTTCGCGGATGTCGGAAATGGCCAGCGCCTTGTCGCGCTCCAGGCCCGCCTGCGGAAAGCTGGGGTGGGCCAAGGTGCGCGCCAGCAGCGCCAGCGATGCATCGCGTTCGGCCGGCGACGACAGCGTACGCAAGTTAACGCCGGCACGGTCCTGGCCGGCGCCGGCATGGCGTTCGGCCGCGACATCGGCGAAACCGTCCAGGATCTGCGCCTCGCTCAGGCCGCCGCCATCCTGCCCTTGGCCACCTTCCACGCCGCGCGTCAGGCTGGCCACGGTCAGTTCGGCCAGGCCGGCACGGCCGGCCGGATCGCGCCGCTGGCCGGCATCGAACTGCACGCTGACATCCAGCATCGGGATCGCATGGTTGGCCACGAACAGCACGCGCGCGCCGTCGGCTTGCGTCCACGACTGGATTTGCAAAGCCGCCGAGGCGGGCATGGAAAGGCCGAGGCCGATTGCCAACAACAGAAAACCGAAATATTTTTTCATGAGACCCGATACCAATTAAAAGCAATAGACGCCCGTTCCAGGCGGCGTCCTGGCGCATCATCCGCCGTGTTTCTTTTCCACCCAGTCCAGCACCGGCTGCCACTGTTCAAGGTCGCGCTGCACGCGGGAGGGCGCGATGTCCCACAACGTCAGCCCATGCGCGGCCAGTTGCACATAATTCTGCGTGTCGCGCAAGTAGCCCAGCACCGGCAGCTTGAGGCCATCGATAAAGCGATGCAGCTGCTCGGCCGAACGGGTGCGCGCATCGACCCGCATGCCGACAATGCCCACGTCGATCTCGCCGTTGCGCACATTTTTCTCGTCCGCCAGGCGGCGCAGGAAGTCTTGCGTCGCCAGGATGTCGAAGATCGACGGCTGCAACGGCACCAGCACCTTGTCGGCCATCTTCAGCGTGTCATTCAGGCGCCAGCCGTGCAAGCCGGCCGGCGTATCCAGCACCACGTGGCTGGTGCCCTTGGGCGGCTTGGCGATGTAGTCCTCGCTGACCTCCCAGGTCGTGATCGGCCGCGCTTGCGACGGCCGGATATTCAGCCAGGCGCGGGCTGATTGCTGGCGGTCGATATCGCCCAGCAATACGCCATGCCCGCGGCTGGCGAAATACCCGGCCAGGTTGGTGGACAGCGTGCTTTTTCCGACTCCGCCCTTGGGATTGGCAACAACGATGACAGGCATGTTTTCCTCCGAGAAGAACAGCGAACCTGGCCGATTGCGAAAAACGACGTTCCTGCAAATACTCAGTGCAGCATCCCCGGCGGCGGCGGGGCAGGCTTCTTGCCGTCCAGCGGCAACGGCACCAGCGTGGCCACGGTCAGGTTGTCGTCCTTGAAATATTTTTGCGCCACCGCCTGCACCTGTTCAGGCGTGACGGTCTTGAGCCGGTCGATGATGCGGTCGATGTTCTTCTGGCCGATGCCGGTGGTTTCCATCATGCCGATTTCCATGGCCTGGCCAAACACCGAGTCGCGCTTGTAGGTCTGGGAAGCGATCAGTTGGGTCTTGACCCGCTGCAACTCTTGCGGCGACACGCCGTCCCTGGCGATGCGCTCGACTTCGGCGCGCAGCAATCCTTCCAATTGTTCGGTGCTGACGCCCTCGGCCGGGCTGCCTTCCAGCGTAAACAGCACCGGGCCGCGCGCCACGCCGCTGTAGCTGGCGCCGACCACGGTGGCCTTGCTGTCAGTGCGCACCAGGCGCGCAGTGAGGCGGGCATTCTCATAGCCGTCGAGCACCGTCGAGAGAACGTCCAGCGCATAGGCTTCCTGATCCTGCTCGACATCGCGCAGGCCAGGCACCTTGAAGCCCAGCACCACATAGGGATTCTCGGCCGGCGCCTTGACCGTCACGCGGCGCATGCCCAGCTGCTGCGGCTCGTTCTGCGGCTTTTCCCGCGGCAGCGCGTGCGGCGGGATCTTGCCGAAATACTTGTTGGCCAGCGCCAGCACGCGCCGGGCATCGACATCGCCCGCCACCACCAGGGTGGCATTGTTGGGCGCATACCATTGGCGGTACCAGGCGGCGATATCCTGCACAGTCATATGCTGCAGGTCGTCCATCCAGCCCACCACCGGATGGTGGTAGGGATGGGCGGTCCAGGCGGCGGCGTTGAGCGCCTCGTTGAGCAAGCCCATGGGCTGGTCGTCGGTGCGCCAGCGGCGCTCTTCCATGACCACCCGGATTTCCTTGGCGAACTCATCGGCGTCGAACTGCAGGTTGGCCATGCGGTCGGCTTCCAGCGCCATCACGGCTTCCAGGCGGGATTTCTCGATCTGCTGGAAATAGGCGGTGTAATCGTTGGCGGTAAAGGCATTCTCGCGCCCGCCCATCTCAGCCACCAGGCGGCTGAACTCGCCGGCCTTGTGCGTCTTGGTGCCTTTGAACATCATGTGTTCCAGCGCATGCGAAATGCCGGTGGTGCCGTTGAGCTCATCGACCGAACCGACCTTGTACCAGACCATCTGCACCGCCGTCGGCGCGCGGCGGTCTTCCTTGACCACCACCTTCATCCCGTTCTTGAGCACGAATTCCTGGGCCGTCTGCGCCTGCGCCAACGTCGCGCAAACGCCGAAAAGACCGATGGTGAGGATTGCCCTGATCTTCAATTTCATTCGCTATGCTCTGATAAAATGCGGGATTCATTGACCCTGGCGGCTGTGCGCGGGTCTTGTGGATGGGCAATTGTAACCTGTCCCATGCGCTTGTCAGGGCATGTTGCGGCGCCCTCGCCGCAACCCGATCCGCCCGGATCGTCCTGCTGCGCGCCACACCGCTTGCGCCGCGGGCAACAACCAGACCGATTCCATTCCGCCACCGATGTTTAGTTTCTTCAAAAGAAAACCCAAGCCGCAACCTGAACTGGAAGTGCAGCCGGAAACCCGGCCGGCGCCCCCCATCCAGCCTGAAACGCCAGCCACACCCCCGGTTTCCGTGCCGGCAACGCCACTGGCCGAAGCCGATTTGCCCCCGGCCCAACCGGAGGTCGGCGACGTTACCGACCCCGTCGCCGAGGCCGCAGCCGAAGATATCGACATCGTCGAAGCCCCCCAGCCGACGCCGGAAGCCAAGCGTTCCTGGCTGTCGCGCCTGAAATCGGGCTTGTCCAAGACGTCCAGCAACCTGACCACGCTATTTGTCGGCGCGCGCATCGATGACGACCTGTACGAAGAGCTGGAGTCGGCGCTGCTGATGTCCGACGCCGGCGTCGAGGCCACCCAGTGGCTGCTGGACGAACTGAAGAAAAAGGTCAAGGCCGACCGCCTGACCGAAGCCGCCCAGGTGCGCACCGCCTTGCGCAGCCTGCTGATCGAACTGCTGCAACCGTTGCAGCGGCCGCTGGTGCTGGGCCGCGAACAACCGCTGGTGATGATGATCGCCGGCGTCAACGGCGCCGGCAAGACCACCACCATCGGCAAGCTGGCCCTGCACCTGCAGGCCCATGGCCAGTCGGTGCTGCTGGCCGCCGGCGACACTTTCCGCGCCGCCGCGCGCGAGCAGTTGGCGATCTGGGGCGAGCGCAACAATGTCAGCGTGATCGCCCAGGAGTCGGGCGACCCGGCCGCAGTCGCATTCGACGCCGTGCATTCGGCGCAGGCGCGCGGCACCAGCGTGGTGATGGTGGATACCGCCGGCCGCCTGCCGACGCAATTGCACCTGATGGACGAACTCAAGAAGATCAAGCGCGTGATCGCCAAAGGCATGGCCTCGGCGCCGCATGAAGTGCTGCTGGTCATCGACGGCAACACCGGCCAGAACGCGCTGGCCCAGGTCAAGGCCTTCGACGATGCGCTGGGCCTGACCGGGCTGGTGGTGACCAAGCTGGACGGCACCGCCAAGGGCGGCATCCTGGCCGCGATCGCCAAGACCCGTCCGGTGCCGCTGTATTTCATCGGCGTGGGCGAAAAGATCGAAGACCTGCAGCCCTTCAACGCCACCGATTTCGTCGACGCCCTATTGAGCTGAGTTCAATGATTGAATTTTCCCGGGTATCCAAACAATATTCGCGCGAGGTCTATGCCTTGCGCGACATTTCCCTGTCGGTCGGCAAGGGCGAGCTGCTGTTCCTGGCCGGCCCGTCCGGCGCCGGCAAATCGACCCTGCTGAAGATGATCGCGGCGATCGAACGCCCGAGCGCGGGCAAACTGACCGTGAGCGGCCAGGACATCGGCGCCATCAAGGGCTCCGGCCTGCCCTACCTGCGTCGCAACCTGGGCCTGATCTTCCAGCAGCAGCGCCTGCTGCTGGACCGCAACCTGCTGGCCAATGTGATGCTGCCGCTGATCGTCACCGGCGCCTCGCGCGCGGACGCCGAAAAGCGCGCACGCGCGGCGCTGGACAAGGTCGATCTGCTGGACAAGGCGCAGTCCGAGCCGCAAGAACTGTCCGGCGGCGAGCAGCAGCGCGTGGCGATCGCCCGCGCCATCGTCAACCGCCCGCAGATCATCCTGGCCGACGAGCCCACCGCCAACCTTGACCGCGCCAATGCCAACAAGGTGCTGGCCGCGCTCAAGTCGTTCCACGGCGTGGGCGTGACCTGCCTGATCTCGACCCACGACGAGCAATACCTGACCGGCGCCGACCGCATCGTCTACCTGGACCGCGGCCGCATCGTCGACGGCTGGCACAACGGCGTGGCCAATCCGGTGGAGGTGTCGCCATGAACTGGCTGCGCCAACATTTCGCCGCCGCGGCCGACGCGCTGCGCCACCTGCTGCGCTCGCCGGGCAACTTCATCCTCAACGTGCTGGTGGTGTCGATCGCGCTGGCGCTGCCGTTTGCCGGCCTGTCGGCGCTGGAAAACGTGCGGCCGATTTCCGACCAGATGTCGGTCGAGCCCGAAATCAGCATCTTCATGAAGATGGACGCCAGCCGGGATTCCGCGCAAGCCATGGGCAAGACCATTGCCCAGGTGCTCAAGGACAGCGACACTGTGGGCCGCGTGGAATTCATCCCGCGCGAAAAGGCTTTCGATGCCATGAAGAGCAAGACCGGCCTGGCCGACGTGCTGGCCACGCTGGGCAGCAATCCGTTGCCGGACAGCTTCGTGCTGCGCCTGCCGGGCTTCCAGAACGCCATGGATGCCGGCCGGGTCGACGATATCGCGCAACAGCTGACCAACCAGCCGGGGGTGGACACGGTGCAGATCGACTCGGCCTGGGTCAAGCGGCTGGCGGCGCTGCTGCGCATCCTGCGGCTGGTGCTGTTGTTCCTGGGCATCACGCTGGGCGCGGTGGTGGTAGCGGTGGTGTTCAACACCATCCGCCTGCAAGTGATGACGCAGCGCGAGGAAATCGAGGTCTCGCGCCTCCTTGGCGCCACCAACGCTTTCATCCATCGCCCGTTTTACTACACCGGCGCCTTGCTCGGCTTGTGTGCCGGGATGGTGGCGCTGGGCCTGGTGATCGCCGCGCAGCAGCCGCTGAATGCCGCCATTCTGGATTTCGCCCACCTGTATGCATCCGAATTCCAGCTGGCGCCGCCCAGCGCCATGGCGATCGGCCTGCTGCTGGCGGTGAGCGCCCTGCTCGGCCTGTTCGGCGCGATGATGTCGGTGCGCCGGCACCTGGCGCGCATGAAGTAAAAAGCCGGCATTTCTGCAATGCAATGGCCGCTGGCGATGCCGGCGGCCATTTTTGTCAATAATCCTTGAAAAGCCATCAAATAGCCCTAGATTTAGCTCTACCGTCTTGCAGAATTTGTTACAGGTTTTTGACTTCCTTTTTGACCTGCCGCAGCAACTTTCATCCCCCATGTCCTTCTAATATGCAGGGACGAAAGCAATGATTGTCAGAACTGCAATAGAGCAGTTCTATCGGGGTCTTCCAAACTTGCAATTAGCACTCTCAAATGACGAGTGCTAAAATACCCTATCGAAATGCTCCAGCTTTAAAGCATTGCTTTAATCTACACGTCCTTCCGTTTAGGAAACAAGGAGAATCAATGAAATCAGCGTCTGCACAATCTGCACTCATGCCGGTCGAGTCGAATGCACTCGCGCTCGGTTTTTCCGGCAGCCTGGGCAACATCGACGCATATATTTCGGCAGTGAACCGCCTGCCCATGCTGACGCAGGAAGAAGAAGTCCAGCTGGCCCGCGACCTGCGCGAAAAGAACGATCTGGGCGCCGCCCAGAAAATGGTGTTGTCGCACCTGCGCCTGGTGGTGTCGATCGCCCGCGGCTATCTGGGCTACGGCCTGCCGCATGCCGACCTGATCCAGGAGGGCAACATCGGCCTGATGAAGGCGGTCAAGCGCTTCGATCCGGGCCAGAACGTGCGCCTGGTGTCTTACGCCATGCACTGGATCAAGGCCGAGATCCACGAGTACATCCTGAAGAACTGGCGTCTGGTCAAGGTGGCCACCACCAAGGCCCAGCGCAAGCTGTTCTTCAACCTGCGCAGCCACAAGGAAGGCCTGGACGCGATGTCGCCGGCCCAGGTCGAGGCGCTGGCCAAGACGCTGGACGTCAAGCGCGAAGAAGTGATCGAGATGGAAACGCGCCTGTCCGGCCGCGATATCGCGCTGGAGTCGCCGACCGATGACGATGACGACAAGTTCGCGCCGATCGCCTACCTGTCCTCGGAAAACACCGAGCCGACCCGCGTGATGGAAGCCAAGCGTTACGACCGCATGCAGTCGGAAGGCATTGAAACCGCCTTGTCCAAGCTGGATGACCGCTCGCGCCGTATCGTGGAAGCCCGCTGGCTGGCCAACGACGACGGCTCCGGCGCCACCCTGCATGAGCTGGCCGACGAGTTCGGCGTATCCGCCGAGCGCATCCGCCAGATCGAAGCGGTAGCGCTGAAGAAGATGAAGACTTCGCTGCAGGCGTATTCGTAATCTTCCCTGCAAGGCACAAAGCAAAAAGGCCAGTCATCATGACTGGCCTTTTTGCTTGTCTGTACGGTTTGCGCTCAGGACAACAACAGCTTGATATCGTGCGCCAGCGTCTGCGGGTCCTGGCCGTGCTTGATGAACAGGCGGATGTGTCCTTTCGGGTCGAACACATAGCTGCCCGCGGTGTGGTCCATCGTATAGCTGCCCGGCTGCTTGCCCGGCACCTTCTGATAAAACACCTTGAATTCCTTGGCCACCTTTTCCGTCTGCGCCAGGTCGCCGCGCAGGCCGAGGAAGCGCTGGTCGAACGCCGGCACATATTGCGACAGGATTTCCTGGGTATCGCGCTCGGGGTCGACGGTGACGAACAGCACCTGCACGCGGTCGGCGTCGGGGCCCAGCTCCTTCATCACGTTGGCCATCTCGACCATGGTGGTCGGGCACACGTCCGGGCACTGGGTATAGCCGAAGAACATCACCACCACCTTGCCCTTGAAATCAGCCAGTGTACGCGGGCGGCCGGTGTGGTCGGTCAGCGCGAAATCCTTGGCGTAATCCAGGCCGGTGACATCGGTATTGTTGAACTTGAGTTCTGGCTTGGACTGGCCGCAAGCGGCCAGCAAGGTAGCGCAAGCTGCCAGCAGCAGCGTAGAGAGGAATCGCGTCATCAGGTCAGAAGGTACGGAACAGGAAATAGTGGTCCACCAGCAGCACCGCGAACAAAATCGACAGGTAGACGATGGAATAGGCAAACGCCTTGCGGGCGATCAGGTCGGTGTAGTGGCGGTAGATCTGCCACGAATACCAGAAGAAGATGCCGCCCAGCACGATAGCGGTAGCCAGGTAGATCAGGCCGCTCATCCCGATGGCGAAAGGCAGCATGCTGGTCGCCAGCAGTGCGATGGTGTACATCAGGATGTGGAACTTGGTCACCTCCATGCCATGCGTGATCGGCAGCATCGGCAGGCCGGACTTGGCGTAGTCGTCGCGGCGGTACATGGCCAGCGCCCAGAAGTGCGGCGGGGTCCAGATGAAGATGATCATCACCAGCACCCAGGCCTGCATCGGCACGTCGTTGGCGATCGCGGCCCAGCCCAGCGCCGGCGGCATGGCGCCGGCCAGGCCGCCGATCACGATGTTCTGCGGCGTGGCGGGCTTGAGGATGATGGTGTAGATGATGGCGTAGCCGACGAAGGTGGCGAAGGTCAGCCACATGGTCAGCGGATTGACCAGGTTGTAGAGCACCCACATGCCCAGGCCGCCGATGACGCCCGAGAATATCAGCGTCTGGGTCACGGTGATCTCGCCGCGCGCCAGCGGACGGCGGGCGGTGCGCGCCATGCGCGAATCGATTTCGCGTTCGACCAGGCAGTTGATCGCAAAAGCGGCGCCGGCCAGCAGCCAGATGCCCACGGTACCGAACACCACCTTGTGCCAGTCCGGCAACTCCGGACTCGACAGGAACATGCCGATCACGGCGCAGAACACGGCCAGTTGCGTCACGCGCGGCTTGGTCAGGGCCCAGTACTGGGCGATGCGGTTGGGTTGGGCGGTCAGAGTGGTCATACAGAGCCTAGTGGCGCGGCAACGGCCGGCTGTGAATTAGCCTCGGCGATGCCGGCGGGAGCGTATCGAGCCTTGTAGTTTAACATGACCAGCAATATGACCAGCAGCGCCGCCCCGCCGTTGTGCACCACAGCAATGGCCAGCGGCCAGCTCAGGTAGATGGTCGCCAGGCCCGTGGCCAGCTGCAAACCCACGATGATCAGGAGCCAGCGGCCGGTCTTGCGCAGGCCTGCGTCGCGCAGCGCCTTGTGTGCCAGCCATACAACATACAAGATCACGACAAAGGCGAAACTGCGGTGCACCCAGTGGATCGCCGTCAACGCCTGGAACGGCAGGAAGTCGCCGCCGGCCGTCATGCCCAGGTGGCGCCACAGGGTGAAGCCATGTTCGAAATCCATGTCCGGCACCAGCTTGCCGTTGCACAGCGGGAAGTCGGTGCAGGCCAGCGCCGCGTAATTGGTGCTGACCCAGCCGCCCAGCGCGATCTGCAGCGTCAGCAGCGCCAGCCCTATCGTGGCCGGCCACACCAGTGCCCGGGCGGCGGGCGTCACCGGCAGGTGCGGACTCTGGCGCGCGGCCAGCCAGGCCAGCATGGCCAACAGCGTCAGTCCCAGCAGCAGGTGGATGGTGACGATGACGGGTTGCAGCTTCATGGTCACGGTCCAGGCGCCGAAGGCGCCTTGCAGGCAGACGAAACCCAGCAGGGCCGTCGGGAACCACGGGCGGTATTGGGGCTCGGTCCCCTGCGACTTGATCCAGCGCCGCCAGGCCATCGCCATCAGCGCGATGATCAGCACGCCCACCGCCATGGCGAAATAGCGGTGCGTCATCTCGATCCAGGCCTTGCCCCAGGTCACCGGGCCGGTCGGCATGGCTTCCTGCGCGGCGTTGATATGCGCATGCGCCAGCAAAGGATTGGAATGGTTGTAGCAGCCCGGCCAGTCCGGGCAGCCCAGGCCGGAATCGGTGAGCCGGGTAAAGGCGCCGAACATGATCAGGTCGAAGGTGAAGAACATCGTCACCCACACCAGCTTGCGGTACTTGTTGTCGAAGCCCTTGGCCCGCCATACCAGCGAAAGCGGAATCAATGCCAGCAGGAGGCCGGTCAGCCCCAGTTCAATCAGCGTCGTTGCGTTCATCTTCTTTCAAACCTGCGCCGCGTCACGCCTGGCCTAGCCGATGGCCGAGGCGCGCAGCAGCTTGGAAATATCCTTCTTCATCTTGCCCGGATCCGGGTCCTTGGGGAAACGCATCATCAAATTGCCCAGCGGGTCGATCAGGTAGATATGGTCCTCGGCCGAACCGCCCGCCTCCACCGGCAGCCAGGCCTTCAGCCTGGCCGCATCCACCCGCAGCATATCGGTGCCGTCGTATTCGCGTATGAGCATGGTCTCCACCGGCGCCTTGTCGGTCACCAGCCAGACGCGTTCGACGCGCTCCATTTCCTTGCCTTGCATCAGCCGCAACTGGCGCATGGTAAACAGTTTGTTGCGGCAGGCGGCGGCACAGTCGGCGCTGTCCACCTGCAACATGATCCACTTGCCCTTGTAATCCTCCAGCCCGGCACGGTCGCCGTCGAGCGCGCTGCTGCCCAGGTCGGGAATCGGATACTGGCGCGGGTCGATCAGCGTGCCGTAGTTGTTGCGGCTCTCCGGCTTGATCACGTAATAGGTGAAATACGACGCGATCATCGGCGCCGCGCACACCAGCACCACCAGCAGCATCTTCCAGCGGCCGCGACGGCGGCGCTTTTCATCGTCGGCGGCAGCGGCAGCCGCCGGCCGGCTTGCATCGAGGTTTGTCATTGCCTGTCGTTACCCTTGCGTCTCAATCCCGTAACAAGAAAAAATACCAGCGCCATCGCCGCCAACGCATACCACTGCAAGGCATAAGCGCGGTGGCGATCGATGCCCAGCGCAGGCGCCGGCCAGTCGCGCGCCAGCCCATCGTCGCCATCCGGCGGCGCGGCGCGTTGTTCCACCACCAGCGACGACAGTTGCAAGCCGCTGGCCGCGGCCAGCGCGGCGATATCCAGGTTCTGCAGGATCGCACCCGGCCTGGGCGCATCGGCCTGCCCCAACTGCAGCACATGGCCGGCATCGCGGCGCAAGACGCCATCGATGCGCGTCAAGCCGGACGGCGTGGGCGGATGCGGCACCTTGGCGCGATCGGCGACATCGCGCGGCGCCCAGCCTCGCGCCACCATGACGGTGCGCTGCGAACCCGCTATTTTAAACGGCGTCAGCACATGGAAGCCCACCGCGCCGTCATGCGGACGATTTTCCAGGTAGACCGTCCACTGCGGCACGAACTCCCCCTCCAGCAGGACATGGCGGAATTCGCTGGCGCCGGCCTCGCTATCGGGCGGCAGCGCCTGCAAGGGCGCTTCCTTGGCGCGCGCCTCGATGCGCTGCTGGATCGCCAGCTTCTCCTCGGCGCGATGGGTCTGCCATTGCCCCAGGGCGATGCCGGCGGCGGCGACCGCGATCGTGGCGCACAAGGGGATCCAGCGGATTCGGAATCTGATTGGCATTAGAGCGTGTTATGAATTATTTCAGCCCCCCGCGCAGCCCCGGCAACGGGCCGAATGCAAGGCGCGACGACGCGTCGTGGTGGCGCCACGGCAAGGAGGAGTAAGGCAGCAGGCGGCCCGCAGCGGGGGCTGAAATAATTCATAACACGCTCTACAATGGACGAAAATATTTCAAACGGCCGCGCCGGCGATGCACCCCGGCGACGCGGCGGAGACACCGGGATTCTACCCTCATGAAAATCATCGTCGCGATCGCGTTCATCCTCATCCTCGCCAGCTTGGCTTCCGCGCTGATCTTCCTCATGCGCGACAAGGGCAAAAGCAACCGCACGGTGCAGGCCCTGACCTTGCGCGTGGGCTTCTCGGTGGCGCTGTTCCTGTTCATCCTGCTGAGCTACAAGCTCGGATGGATACAGCCCACCGGCATACGCTGACCGCATGAAAAAGCCGCACACGGGTGCGGCTTTTTCACATCCTTAGGCCAGGAACAGGCTTACAGCCAGTACACCACAACGTACAAGCCCAGCCACACCACGTCCACAAAGTGCCAGTACCAGGCCGCGCCTTCGAAGGCGAAGTGGTTGGTCGGCGTGAAATGGCCGCGCAACAGGCGATACAGCACCACCGACAGCATGATCGCGCCCATCGTCACGTGGAAGCCGTGGAAGCCGGTCAGCATGAAGAAGGTCGAACCATAGATGCCGGAGGTCAGCTTCAAGTTCAATTCGGTGTAGGCATGGATGTATTCGTACGCCTGGAACCCCATGAACACCGCGCCCAGCAGAATCGTCAGGAACAGCCACACCGCCGTCTTCTGGCGGTGGCCGGCGCGCAGCGCATGGTGCGAGATGGTCAGGGTCACGCCTGAACTGAGCAGCAGCAAGGTATTGATGGTCGGGATCGGGAACGGCCCCATGGTGTTGAAGCTCTCCACGGTGCCCGCCGGGCCGACGTTGCCCCAGTGCGCGGCGAAGTCGGGCCAGATCACCTTGTGGTCGAGGTCTGCCAGCCAGGGCATCGTGATGCTGCGCGCATAGAACAATGCCCCGAAGAAGGCGGCGAAGAACATCACTTCCGAGAAGATGAACCAGCTCATGCTCCAGCGGTAGGAGCGGTCGACGTGCTCGCCGTAGAGGCCGGACTCGGACTCCTTGATGGCGTCGCCGAACCAGTAATACAGCACCACCAGCACCATCAGGATGCCGAAGATGTTGACATACGGCGCCCATGGTACGCCGTTGACCCATGCCGATGCGCCGGCCATCGTGATGAGCATCGATATGCCGGCCATCATCGGCCAGCGCGACGGCCC
Organism: Herbaspirillum sp. GW821-FHT09A12; assembly: GCF_059418325.1. Classification (NCBI taxonomy): domain Bacteria; kingdom Pseudomonadati; phylum Pseudomonadota; class Betaproteobacteria; order Burkholderiales; family Oxalobacteraceae; genus Herbaspirillum; species Herbaspirillum sp. GW821-FHT09A12. Next base: position 99,239 of record NZ_JBWKPR010000007.1, on the reverse strand, counting down.
CGGAACGAAGTAATGCGGCGCCTTGGCTTGTTGAGAACTCATTTCCATCTCCCGATACGAAATTCAGCTGACTCGTTGTTTCGTTGTTTTGAATGGCCTGCGCCCGTTTCAGGCGCTGCCGGCCACTTGCCGTTGATGCATTGTCATGTCGCGGCCTGCGCCACCACCAGCTTCACGATGACCACCAGCACCGCCACGAAGATGGCCGCGCCGATCACGCCGGCCACCAGTACGTGGACCGGATTGAGCCTGGCGGCATCAGACTCGTAGTCGCTCTTCTTGCGCACGCCGAAGAAGGACCAGAACACCGCCTTCATCGTCGCGCCGAACGACGCCTTGCGTTGCGATGCCTGTTTCAGATCCTCGCTCACTGCCTGCCCTCCTGGCGCATCCGCCGGTTCAACCCTGCGTCTTGTCCTTGCCGCCGATCTCGAAGAAGGTATACGAGAGCGTGATCGTCGTCACATCCTTGGGCAGCTTGGGATCGATGTAGAACACCACCGGCATCTGCTTGGCCTCGTTCGGCCCCAGCGTTTGCTGCGTGAAGCAGAAGCACTCCACCTTCTTGAAGAAGGCCGCCGACTGCTGCGGCGCATAACTGGGAATCGCCTGGGCGTCCACATTGCGCGACTGCGTATTCACCACTTCGTAGGTCACCTGGGTCATCTCGCCCGGATGCACCTGCATGCTCGCCACCGTCGGCCGGAAACGCCACGGCCCCTGCGAATTGCCGTCGAACTCGATGGTGACCGTGCGCGACTTGTCGACCTGCGTATTGGACGGCGCTTCCACCGTCGCATCCTTGAGCGTCAGGAAATTGACGCCGGTCACCTCGCAGATCTTGCGGTACAACGGAATCAGCGCGTAGCCGAAGCCGAACATCAGCACCGCCACCACCACCAGCTTGCGCAGCATCACGCGGTTCAGCACGCGCTCCTGGCTCCCGCCTTGCGGATCGCTCTTGCTCATTTGGCGAACCAGATGCGGTTGACGAAGATGCCGACGAAGAAGGCCAGCGCCACCAGCCCCAGCAACAGGCCGGTGCGCAGATTGTTCGGTTGCTTGCGATCAGACATGGGAATCCCGGGTTGGTCGGCGCACACCGGCATTGCCCGCGTGCGCCCGGCTCGTCACTTGAAAACAGGCGGCTCTTCGAACGTGTGGAAAGGCGCCGGGCTGGGTACGGTCCACTCCAGGCCTTCCGCGCCTTCCCATGGCTTGGCTTCGGCCTTCTTGCCGCCCTTGATCGATGGGATCACCACCCAGAACAGGAAGTACACCTGGCTCAGGCCGAAACCGAAGGCGCCGATCGAGGCCAGCATGTTGAAGTCGGTGAACTGCGCCGGATAGTCCGCATAGCGGCGCGGCATGCCGGCCAGCCCGAGGAAGTGCATCGGGAAGAAGGTGACGTTGAACGTGATCAGCGAAGCCCAGAAGTGGAACTTGCCGCGCCATTCGTTGTACATGTAGCCGGTCCACTTCGGGCCCCAGTAATAGTAGCCGGCGAACAGCGCGAACAGCGAACCGGCCACCAGCACATAGTGGAAGTGCGCCACCACGTAGTAGGTATCCTGCATCTGGATGTCGATCGGAGTCACCGCCAGGATCAGGCCGGTGAAGCCGCCCATGGTGAACACGAAGATGAAGCCGACCGAAAACAGCATCGGCGTCTCGAAGGTCATCGAGCCGCGCCACATGGTGGCGATCCAGTTGAAGATCTTCACGCCGGTCGGCACCGCGATCAGCATGGTGGCGTACATGAAGAACAGTTGCGCGGTCACCGGCATGCCGGTGGTGAACATGTGGTGCGCCCAGACGATGAAGGACAGGATCGCAATCGAAGCGGTCGCGTACACCATCGAGGCATAGCCGAACAGCGGCTTGCGCGCAAAGGCCGGGATGATCTGCGAGACGATGCCGAAGGCCGGCAAGATCATGATGTACACCTCGGGGTGGCCGAAGAACCAGAAGATGTGCTGGTACATCACCGGGTCGCCGCCGCCGGCGGCGTTGAAGAACGAGGTGCCGAAGTGGCGGTCGGTGAGCGTCATGGTGATGGCGCCTGCCAGCACCGGCATGACCGCGATCAGCAGGTAGGCGGTGATCAGCCAGGTCCAGCAGAACATCGGCATCTTCATCAGCGTCATGCCGGGCGCGCGCATGTTGAGGATGGTGACGATGATGTTGATCGAACCCATGATCGACGAAGCGCCCATGATGTGCATGGCGAAGATGGCCATGTCCATGCCTGGGCCCATCTGGGTCGACAGCGGCGCGTACAGCGTCCAGCCCGCGGCGGTGGCCCCGCCCGGCGCCAGGAACGAGCCTGCCAGCAGCAGCGCCGCCGGCGGCAGCAGCCAGAACGAGAAGTTGTTCATGCGCGCGAACGCCATGTCGGAGGCGCCGATCTGCAGCGGGATCATCCAGTTGGCGAAGCCGACGAAGGCCGGCATGATGGCGCCGAACACCATCACCAGGCCGTGCATGGTGGTCAACTGGTTGAAGAACTCGGGACGGAAGAACTGCAGGCCCGGATGGAACAGCTCGGCGCGGATCAGCAATGCCAGCACGCCGCCCGAGAGCAGCATGGTGAACGAGAACCACAGGTAGAGCGTGCCGATGTCCTTGTGGTTGGTGGCGAACAGCCAGCGGCGCCAGCCGTGCGGATGGCCGTGGTCGTGCGCGTGGTCGTGATCGTGGCCATGCGCGTGATCGTGGGAATGATCAGGGGTGTGATCAACGGTGGTGGTCATAGTCCTGTTCTCCAATCGATTACTTGCGGCCGGCCAGCACTTCGGCGGGCTGAACGATGTTTTCCTGCGCCTTGTTGGACCAGCTGTTGCGCGTATAGGTGATGACGGCGGCGATCTCGGTGTCGTTGAGCACGGTCTTCCACGCCGGCATGGCGTTCTTGCCGTTCAACACCACATGGATCTGCTGCGCCCTGGGGCCGTTGACCACCGGGTCGCCGTCCAGCGGCGGGAAGGCGCCGGGCACACCACGGCCGTTGGCTTGGTGGCAGACCGCGCAATTGGCGGTATAGACCTTTTCGCCGCGCTGCTTGAGCTCGTCGATGGTCCAGGTCTTGTTCGGATCGTCGGCCTTGGCCGCCATTTCCTTCTTCTTTTCATCGACCCAGGTCTTGTAGTCGGCCTCGCTGACCACATTCACCACGATGGGCATGAAAGCGTGGTCCTTGCCGCACAGCTCGACGCACTGGCCGCGATAGGTGCCGATCTTCTCGGCCCGGAACCAGGTGTCGCGCACGAAGCCGGGGATCGCATCCTGCTTGACGCCGAAGGCGGGAACGGTCCACGAGTGGATCACGTCGTTGGCGGTGGTGACGATGCGCACCTTCTTGTTGACCGGCACCACGACCGGGTTGTCCACTTCCAGCAGGTAGTTGTCGTTCTTCTTGATCGAGGCATCGGTAATCTGCTCGCGCGGCGTGGCCAGGTTGGAGAGGAAGGAAATGCCTTCGCCCTCGCCCTTCAGGTAATCGTAGCCCCACTTCCATTGCATGCCGGTGACCTTGATGGTGAGGTCGGCATTGGAAGTATCCTTCATCGCCACCACCGTCTTGGTGGCCGGCAGCGCCATGCCGATCACGATCAGGAACGGCACCACGGTCCAGGCGATTTCCACCGTCGTGCTTTCATGGAAGGTGGAAGCCTTGTGGCCAAGCGACTTGCGGTGCTTGAGGATGGAATAGAACATGACGCCGAACACCGCCACGAAGATCACCAGGCAGATGATCAGCATCAGGATGTGCAGGTCGTAGATTTGTTCGGCGATTTGGGTGACGGGCGGCTGGAAGTTCATTTGCCTTACTGCGGGTCCCCCTGGACTGTCCACCACTGCCCAGGACGGGATTCCCGCCGCCAGCAGCGATGCACCGAGGGTCAACGATTGAAGGCGCTTCGCATGTTTCATGGATTTCCTCAAAAGCCCAAAATTTATAAGAATTAGAATTTCGCCAACACGCCGATCCTTGCGGACAATTCGCGTTCCAGCTCGCGCGCGAACTCGCGTCGTTTCCATTCGCTCATAAAACGGCCTACTTCCACACGCATGCCGGAACACTCCAGCCCCACCAGCGACTGGCGGGCGACAGGGAAGGCGATGCGCGAGCGGCGCGGATCCAGCTTGATACGGCTTGCCTTGCCTGCCTGCGTCAATTCGACGACCAGGCAGTCGTCCAACAAAGCGACATATTCACGATCAGTTGCATGGCGGGCGTACACCAGGAAGGCGATGCCGACCGCCGAAAGCTCAATGACAGAAAAAATCAGGATGATCCAGGCGCCATGGACGGTGAATGCCAACGCGACCGCCAGCGATACGGCACAGAGTATTGCAAAGACCCACGCCAACTGGCGCGGCGCAATCGAACAATTGCGCTTCAATATCCATTCCCGCGTCTCCATAGCACCTCGCCAGCATGATTGTCGGTCGAGCGTGTCTCTAAGTCGAACCGCTGAAGACCGCGCCGGCGCTGCATCACGGGGCGGTTGCCGCCCTCCGCGACGCCCTGTGGCGCTGGTGCTGTCCGCATGGCGGCTCTTTATTTATTCTTAAATTCTTAACCGTTTGAGTATAAGGGGTAACGCCGCCCGTGATCAAGCAAACCCAATCCCATGCCCCTGAACGTTTTTACCGAACCGCTCCAAACAGGCACTGCCGCCCGCCGCCCGGCTTGCAGACTGGCTTCCAAGGCCTGCGCCCGATTCTGGCAGGGCGTAACGATACAACAACGATGGCCGATTCCAGATGGACTTTGGCAACTAAGCCTTATATGCCGTTGCCACTACTTCCTGGGCAAATCGAACCGGATGATGCTTTCGCCGGATGCGGTCTGTTTCGGCACCGGCCGGAAGGCGTGGCCATACACCACCTCGAACGTCAGCGGTATCTTGCCGTCGCGGTTGCGCATCGCCTCGAGGGCCGCCAGCAGGCGCTGGCGCTGGCCGCGCGAGAGCAGCCCGCGGCGGCGCGTTTCCAGCGGATTGCCGCCCCAGGCGCGCACGTCTTGCAGCAGGCGTTGCGGCGTCTCGTAGGTCACGGTAATCGTTTCCATGTCCATCACCGGCGTGGAAAAGCCGGCATTGACCAGCATGTCGCCGAAGTCGTGCATGTCCACGAACGGCAGGGTATGCGGCGCCAGGTCGATGCTCTCGAAGGCGCCGCGCACTTCGCGCAGGGTATCCGGGCCGAAGCACGAGAACATCAGCAAGCCTTCCACCCGCAGCACGCGCCGCCATTCGGCGAACACGCGGTCGGGCTGCGGATGCCAGTGCAGCGCCAGGTTGGACCAGACCAGGTCGAGCGAATTGTGTCCCAAAGGGAGTTGGGCGAAATCGGCGCACGCCAGCTCGGGGCCGTTGCCGCCGGCAGCGCCCAGCCACTTGTTGATGGAGCCGAACAGGCGGTTGACCGCCGACCGGGCGCCGCGCTGGTGCTCGGCGGCCACGCACAGCATGCTGTAGGCGCCGTCCAGCCCGACCACCTGAGCCTCGGGATAACGCTTTTGCAGCATCGGCAAATCGGCGCCCTCGCCGCAGCCGGCGTCGAGCACCTGGTTGGGAGCGATCTTCACCAGCGCCAGGCGCTCCTGCATGCGCCAGGACACCTCGCGGCGCAGGAAGTCGGATTCGGCCACCCGCTGCGGCCGGCCAAAGGTACGGCGCACCAAAGGCAAATCGATCGGCGCGCTGAGTTTGGCGCTGGCGGATGGCGGACTGAGGGACATCGAATCGGGAAACAGGTGAGATAATGGCCGTAGTTTAGTCGAAATCCATTTTCCCCGGGCGCAACCCCATGGACGTCAAACCGCACAAACCCAGCAATGCGCCTGCCGCGCCCAAGACGGCTGCCGCCTACAAGCGGGCAGCGCCGGCCAAGCCGCAACAGGCCGGCTGGGTGAAACGCATGCTGGCCCGCATTCCGCAACTGCTGCCCTCCTCCTGCGCCCTGTGCGGCGAGGCCGGGCGCGACACGCTGTGCGCGCCTTGCCGCCAGCGCTTCTTCACGCGCCAGCATCGGCGCTGCCTCCAATGTGCGCTGCCGATGCCGGCCACCGGCAAGGAATTGCGTTGCGGCGCCTGCCTCAAGAACAAGCCTGCGTTCGACGCCACCATTGTCGCCACCGACTATTTCGCGCCGTCCGACCAACTGGTGCTGGCCCTGAAGTTCGGCGGCGACCTGCGGCTGGCGCCGCTGCTGGCCGAACTGATCCGCAACGCCGCGCTGCGCGCTCCGCTGCCGGGCAGCGCTGCCCAGGCGCCGCTGCCGACCATGCTGGCGGCGGTTCCGCTGGGCCGCGTCCGCCTCCAGGAACGCGGCTTCAACCAGGCGCTGGAAATCGCCAAGCCGCTGTCCAGGCTGCTCGACATTCCATTGCATCCATCCCTGCTCGAACGGGTGAAAGAAACCCAGGCGCAGTCCGGCCTGCCGCTGGCGGCGCGCGGCCGCAATATCCGCAAGGCCTTCGTGGTGCCTTACGACGCCATGGATCATGTGCGCGGCCGCCACGTAGGCATCGTCGACGATGTCATGACCACCGGCGAGACCCTCAACGAACTGGCCGCCACCCTCAAGCGTTTCGGCGCCAAGCGCGTGACCAACCTGGTTTTCGCGCGCACCCTGCCGGGCTGATCCGGCATCGCATTTTCAGGAGATTTGCTTGTTTCACGTCGTACTGGTCGAGCCGGAGATCCCTCCCAATACCGGCAACATCATCCGCCTGTGCGCCAACACCGGCGCGCAACTACACCTGATCGAACCGCTCGGCTTTCCGCTCGACGACGCCAAGATGCGCCGTGCCGGGCTCGACTACCATGATTACGCGACCATGCAGGTGCACCCGGATTGGGACACCTTCCTGGAACGCCGCCGCGCCGATCCGCAATTCGATCCGGCGCGCATGTTCGCCATGACCACCCACGGTTCGACGCCGTTCGCCGGCCTCGCCTTCCGCCCGGGCGACACCTTCGTGTTCGGCGCCGAAACGCGCGGGCTGGCGCCGGCGTTGCGCGAATCTTTCCCGGCCGCGCAGCGCATCCGCCTGCCGATGCGGCCGGACAACCGCAGCCTCAATCTCTCCAACACCGTGGCGGTGGTGGTGTATGAGGCGTGGCGGCAGAATGGCTATGAGGGCGGGAGCTGAGACACGATGCGAATGTGAAGATGTGAAGGACAATGAAAAACGGCTCCCGCTATTCACAGGAGCCGTTTTTCATGGAGCGATACGCTTTGGCTTAACCAAGCAACAAGGCATCGTCCGACAGTTTCTCGCCGCGCGTCTGCTCGAACATCTTGAGCAGGTCCGGCACATCCAGCCCGGCGCGTTCCTTCCCCGACACATCCAGCACCACCTTGCCCTGATGCAGCATCACGGTGCGGTCGCCATAGTCCAGCGCCTGGCGCATGCTGTGGGTCACCATCATCGTGGTCAGCTTGCTCTCGGTCACGATCTTGGCGGTCAGCTCCAGCACGAAAGCGGCGGTCTTGGGATCGAGCGCGGCGGTATGCTCATCCAGCAGCAAAATGCGCGAAGGCTGCAGCGATGCCATCAACAGGCTGACCGCCTGGCGCTGGCCGCCGGACAGCAGGCCGATGCGATCGGAGAGGCGCTTTTCCAACCCCAGGTTCAGGATCGCCAGCTTCTCGCGGAACAGCTCGCGCATCTTGCCGCGGATGGCGAAGTTGAAACCGCGGCGGCGGCCGCGCGCCATCGCCAACGCCATGTTTTCTTCGATGGTCAATGCCTCGCAGGTACCCGCCATCGGGTCCTGGAACACCCGCGCCACCATGCCGGCGCGGTCCCAGGCCTGCTTCCTGGTGACATCGGCGCCATCGATTTCGATCGTGCCCGAGTCCATCAGCAAGTCGCCCGAGATGGCGTTCAAAAAGGTCGACTTGCCCGCGCCGTTGGAACCGATCACGGCCACGAACTGGCCGGTCGGGATTTCCAGCGAGAGGCCGCGCAGCGCCGGGTTTTCGATCGGCGTGCCGGGATTGAAGGTGATCTTGAGATCGCTTGCTTTCAACATCTCAGGCCCCCTTCATCAACAGTTTCAGCTTGCGCTTGCCCATCGGCAGCACCAACGCCAGCATCACCAGCACCGCGGTCACCAGGTTCAGGTCCTGCGCCTGCAAGCCGATGAAGTCGCTGTTCAAGGCCAGCGCAATGAAGAAGCGATAGAGGATGGCGCCCAGGATCACCGCCAGCGTAGTCCACACCAGGCGGCGCGCCGGCAGGATGTTCTCGCCGATGATCACCGCCGCCAGGCCGATGACGATGGTGCCGATGCCCATGGAAATGTCGGAACCGCCCTGGGTCTGCGCAAACAGCGCGCCGGCCAGCGCCACCAGCGCATTGGCCAGCGCCATGCCGGCCAGCGTGGCGGCGCCGGTGGCGATGCCCTGGGCGCGCGCCATACGGGCATTGGCGCCGGTGGCGCGCATGGCCAGGCCGATTTCGGAAGAGAAGAACCAATCCAGCAGCAGCTTGACGACGATCACCACCACCAGCAGGATCAACGGACGGCCGACATAGTCGGGGATCCAGTCGGGCTGCAGGATGGTGAAGATGGTCGACTCGGAAATCAGCGGTACGTTGGGCTTGCCCATCACGCGCAGGTTGATCGAATACAGCGCGATCATCATCAGGATACTGGCCAGCAGATCCATGATCTTGAGCCGCACATTCAACCAGGCGGTGGTGAAGCCGGCCAGTGCGCCGGCCAAGATGGCGACGCCGGTCGACAGGAATGGATCATGGCCGGCCGCGATCATGGTGGCGGCCACGGCGCCGCCGAGCGGAAAACTGCCGTCGACGGTCAGGTCGGGGAAAGTGAGAATGCGGAAGGAAATCAGCACTCCGAGGGCCACGAGGCTGAAAATCAGGCCGATTTCCAGTGCGCCCAACAGCGTATACAGCGACATAAAAGGTCTTTCTTAAAAAACACATTCGGCATTGGCGTGATACGCCAGTGCCGAATGTCTTCTGCGTTCCGCGAAGCGCCGCAGGGATGGCGCAATGCCTCGCGGTGCCGTGCAGATCAGTTCAGTACCTTGGTCGCCGACTTCAGGAACTCCGGCGACAGGGTCACGCCCTGCTTTTGCGCTGCCGAGGTGTTGACGTACAGCTCAAGGTTCTTGCTGGTCGAGGAAGCGATATCGCCCGGCTTCTCGCCCTTCAGGATACGCGCCACCATCTTGCCGGTCTGGCGCCCCAGGTCGTAGAAGTTCACCCCCAGCGCCGCCACGGCGCCGCGCTTGACGCTGCCGGTATCGGAAGCGATCAGCGGGATCCTGGCGTCGTTGCAGACCTTGGCCAGCGATTCGAAGACCGAGACCACGTTGTTGTCGGTGGTGGTGTACATCACGTCGATCTTGCCGATCAGGCTCTTGGCGGCCGGGGCCACGTCAACCGAGCGCGGCGCGGCGGCCTCGACCAGGGTCATGCCCTGCTTCTGCAGCTCGCCCTTGATGTTGTTCAGCGCCGATACGGAATTGGCTTCGCCCGGATTGTAAACGATCCCGACGCGCTTGGCGTTGGGCGCCACGCGCTTGATGATCTCGACCTGCGCGACCGGATCGAGCATGTGCGACATGCCGGTCACGTTGGTGCCGGATGGCTTCCAGTCCTTGACCAGTTGGGCCGCCATCGGGTCGGCGATGGCCGAATAGACGATCGGGATGGTCTTGGTCGCGGCCACCATCGGCTGCGCCGACGGGGTGCCGATCACGACGATGGCGTCAGGGTTGTCGCCCACGAACTTCCTGGCGATCTGGCCGGCGGTGCCGGCATTGCCCTGGGCGCTCTGGAAATCCCATTTCAGGTTCTTGCCCGGCTCGAAGCCTTCGGCGATGAGTTCATCCTTGGTGCCATCGCGCACGGCATCCAACGCCGGATGCTCGACATAGGAAGTCACGGCGACCACCTTCTCGGCCGCCAGCGCGGAAGCGCAGACGGCACTGATGGCCAGCGCGCCGGCAATGGCGCGCAATGATTTAGTTAATGCAAACACAGTCCACTCCTCTTTCATGACGGTCGGCGCCTGGGCAGCCGCGCTGCCTGGCCCGTTATTCATATATGGCGTTGTATGGCGTTGAAACGATGTACAGATGGCGACTTGCCCCCAAATAAAACGATCCCGCTTCGATAGCGGGATCGTTGTATCGGGGACGTCAGGCGCTACTTTAACTTATTGCTTGATGACGGTCTTGGCCGAGCTCACCAGTTCCGGCGACAGGGTCACGCCCTGCTTTTGCGCCGCGGCCGTATTGACGAACAGTTCCAGCTTGCTGCTGGTGGCCGAAGCGATATCGCCCGGCTTTTCGCCCTTGAGGATACGCGCCACGACCTTGCCGGTCTGGCGGCCCAGGTCGTAGTAGTTCACGCCCAGGGCGGCAATGGCGCCGCGCTTGACGCTGTCGGTATCGGAAGCGACCAGCGGGATCTTGGCGTCGTTGCCGACCTTGACCAGCGATTCGTAAGCCGAAACCACGTTGTTGTCGGTATTGGTGTAGATCACATCGACCTTGCCGATCAGGCTCCTGGCGGCGGTACCGACGTCAACCGAACGCGGCGCGGCGGCTTCCACCAGGGTCATGCCGGACTTGGTCAGCAGTTCCTTGAGCGCCTTGACCACCACCGCCGAATTGGCTTCGCCCGGGTTATAGACCATGCCCACGCGCTTGGCATTGGGCACCACGCGCTTGATCAGGTCGACCTGCTTGTCCAGCTCCAGCACATCGGACACGCCGGTGACATTGGTGCCGGAGGCCTTCCAGTCCTTCACCAGTTGCGCGGCGACCGGGTCGGTCACGCCGGAGTAGACCACGGGGATGGTCTTGGTGGCGGCCACCAGCGCCTGGGCCGACGGCGTGGCGATGGCCACCACCGCGTCAGGCTTGTCGCCCACGAACTTGCGGGCGATCTGGGCGGCGGTGCCGGTGTTGCCCTGGGCGCTCTGGTAATCCCACTTCAGGTTCTTGCCGGCTTCGAAGCCTTCATCCTTCAACTCATCCTTGACGCCATCGCGGATCGCGTCCAGCGCCGGGTGTTCGACGATGGCGGTCACCGACACTGCCTTGTCCGCCGCCATGGCGGGGGCCGCGCAGACTGCGGCCAGGGACAATGCGCCAACCAGGGCGCGCAGCGTCAATTTGGTGGTATTGGACATGTAGTCTCCCTTGGAAAAATTGTTGGGAATAGCCGAAAAGACGGTAAGTCTAGCCTAGCGCACCCCAACAATCAATTTGCACAGCGCCATTGCCGCGGCCCTGCCGCGGCCGCCCTTACGGCAAGGTTGACCATGAACGAGACGAACCGGATCGTTTTGACGCCGCTCCTCGCATGGGTGCCGCACGCCCGGCCAAACGAACTTGCCGCGGCCTGTTGCTATAATCCCCCGTCATGCATTCACGCCCGCCAGCCTCGCATTGCCCCGCCGTACGCCGCCACAAGCCGCACGCCGGGTTGCCGTTTGGGCGGCGCGCTTGGCTGCATCTGTGGCTGGCCTTGTTCATGGCAGCCGGCCCTTGGCTGCAGCCGGCCTTCGCGCAAGCGCCGCAAGATATCCCCGCCATGGCGATCTGCAGCGTGGCCAACACCGGCGGTGGGCCCAATTCCGGCGGCACGCCGGCACATGCCGCAGCCCATTGCCAGCTATGCTGCGGCAACCAGACGCCCTATCCCTTGCCTGCGGCCGACTTGCCCGGCGCCGCCGCGCCCGGCATCAGCTATCCTGTGGCGCGGGCCTGGCAAGCCGGCTGCGCGCCCAGCCTGGCGCCGGGTTCGCCGCGCGCCAGAGCGCCGCCTGCGGCCTGATCCACCTCGAAAACGCAGCAAAAACAGGCCGAATGGAATGCGCGCGGCATTGGCCCGCGCGCTCCCGGCGCCAACACCTCCAAAGGACGCAATCATATGAAGCAATTCTTCCAACGCGCCGCCGGCATTGCCGCCGCCGCAGCCCTCCTCGTCGCCGCACCGCTGTCGCAGGCGCATGAATACAAGCTGGGGCAACTGGAAATCGGCCATCCCTACGCGCGCGCCACCGTTCCCGGCCAACCGGCTGGCGGCGCCTATTTCAGCATCGAAAACAAGGGCGCGGCATCGGACAAGCTGGTCGCCCTGTCGTCGCCGGTCGCCAAATCGACCGAAATCCATACGATGGCGATGGAAGGCAACCTGATGAAGATGCGCGAAGTCGATGGCGGCCTGGAAATCAAACCGGGCCAGAAGATCGCCATGCAGCCGGGCAATGGTTACCACATCATGCTGATGGGCTTGTCCAAACCGCTCAAGGCCGGCGACAAAGTGCCGCTGAGCCTGACCTTTGAAAAGGCCGGCAAGGTGGATGTCACGCTCAATGTGGAAGATCCGGCGGCCGCCTCAGGCGCGGGCAAGGATGACATGAAGGGCCACATGCACCACTGACCCCGGCCAGCACCGAGCAGGAGCGACAAGGCCGGCAGGAGCGTTTGCTCCTGCCGGCCTTGTCATTGCGGGGACGCAAGCTCAACCCGCCAGCTTGCGCACCTTGGCCAGCAGCTTGGTCGTCGAGCGGTCGTGTTCGAAGGCGATCGCCAGCACTTGCCCGCCATAAGCCACCACCGCCTTGCCCTCGGGAATGGCGCCCATGTCGTAGTCGCCGCCCTTCACGTAAATCTCGGGCTGCCCCTCCTGCACCACTTCCAGCGCCGTATCTTCATCGAACGGCACCACCAGCGATACCGACTCCAGGGCGGCCAGCACGGCCATGCGATCTTCGCAGGTGTTGATCGGGCGATCGTCGCCCTTGCCCAGGCGCTTGACCGATGCATCGGTATTGGCGGCCACCACCAGCGAAGCGCCCTGCGCGCGCGCCTGCGCCAGGTAAGTCACATGGCCTCGGTGCAGGATGTCGAATACGCCATTGGTCAGCACCACCGGCTTGGGCAATTGGGAAATGCGCTCCTTGAGTTGGGCGCGGGTACATACCTTGTCTTCGAAATCGGCCATTTGGAATCGGTTTGTGCCGGCGATGCATGACCGCCGTAAATGAAAAAAGCCGCAACAAATGCGCGGCTTTTGATTTTACTGCCTGGGGAGGCGCCCGTGTGCGGCACTATGCGTTTGCCACCGCGTCAGGGCCGCCCCTTTACTTTACGTTGCGCTGCCCGGTGTTCAGGCCGCGACGACGGCTTCACCCGGCATCAGGCGCTGGGAGACTTCCTTGCGGTAGCGATTGAGCTCCTGCACCGTCCCGAAAGTGCGCTCGAACAGCAGCGACATGTTGTGCAGGATACGGTCGACCACCTTCTTTTCCCATTCGGTGTCGAACTTGATCTGGTTGTCCAGCCAACGCTCCAGCCACTCCGGATCCGGCAGGCGGCTTTGCACCGTGTCGTTGGGGAACAGCGCCTGGTTGACGTGCAGGTTGGTCGGGTGCAGCGGCTTTTCGGTGCGGCGCGCCGACGCCATCAGCACGCCGATCTTGGCGAAGGCGGCGCGGGCCTTGTCGCCCACTTCGTTGAGCGCCTTCTTCATATAGCGCAGGTAGGCGCCGCCGTGGCGCGCCTCGTCCTGGCTGATGATCTTGTAGATCTGCTTGATGACCGGCTCGGTGTGCCAGTCGGCGGCACAGCGGTACCAGTGGTTCAGGCGGATTTCGCCGCAGAAGTGCATCATCAGGGTTTCCAGCGGCGGCGCGGGATCGAACTCGAAGCGCACGTTGTGCAGCTCCTCTTCGGTCGGCGCCAGCTCCGGGCGGAAGCGGCGCAGGTATTCCATCAGCACCAGCGAATGCTTCTGTTCCTCAAAGAACCATACCGACATGAATGCCGAAAAATCGCTGTCGCCGCGGTTATCGCGCAGGAACATCTCGGTCGCCGGCAGCGCGGACCATTCCGTGATCGCATTCATGCGAATGGTCTGGGCCTGCTCGTCGGTGAGCAGCGAAGCGTCGAACTTGTCCCAGGGGATATCCTTATCCATGTTCCAGCGGACCTGCTCGAGCGATTTGAACAATTCAGGGTACAGCATCTGTGGTTTGCCTATATGCGTTAAGTGTTTGATTTTAACAAAGTTTTTCCCTATCCCATACTAAAACCGTCAGGTTTCAGGAATATGACAACCTTCACCAACCCGGCTTGGCGTACCGGGTTTTGAAGCAGGTGGAATCAGGGGGAAGTTGGCTTGCGGGAGGCTGGCTTCTTGTTTTGCCGGGATTGTACAACACCCGCCTTGGCCGGCGTGCTCGTATTTGCCGGACTTTTGGGCACTTTCTTGGCTGCCGGCCTGTCCGCCCCGGGCTTTTCGGCCTGCTTCACCGGCGCCGCCCTCTTGGCGGCAGGCTTGGGCCTGGCTTTGGGCGCGGGCTTGGCCGCCGGCCGCGTTGTCTTATTTTCGCTACGTTTGGCGGTTTTGCCTGTTTTGGCCGCCTTCCTGGCATCGGCGGGTGTTACCGGCTTGAGCAAAGGTTCCTGTTCAGCCTGCGCGCCGGCCATGGCATTCCCCACGGCATGCTTGAACTGCTCCTGCAACACGTTCCACCAGGCATTCGGATTGCCAATCGCCGACGGGAAATCGGGCTCCCGTCCTGGCTCCGGCTCCTGCTCGCCGCGCTGCGGTTGCGCCTGGTTTTCCGTCCCGGCCGGCGCCGGTTCCGGTTCCTGTTCCGCCCCCTGCTCTGCCTCGTCCCGGGCCGCGTTGGCGGGCATGCCGCCCGACCACATCGGGAAACCGAACGGGAATGGCGGCGCGCCTTCGCGCTCTTCGGCCGGAGCCTGCTCCGGATCGGCCCCGCGCGAGGCCATGATGGCGCCCATGGCCTGCAGCGTCGACAAGGTCGCGCTTTGCACTTCCATCGTCTGGATGGTGGCCTTGAGCATGTTGAGGTTGAGCTCCAGCCAGGAGGCCACAGTCTTGAGGTCGGCAATCTTCTTGTTGATATCGTCGACCGACAGCGAAGGCGCGGCCATCGATGGCGCCCCCATGCTGCCCCATATCTGCTTCATGAATTCGATCGTATCGGCCACCGAACCTGCGCCCGGCATCTTTTCCTGATTCAGCATTGAATACTCCTGTGGAGATTGAAGCCGCATGAAGGCGCGGCCGGATACCGACGGCATCAGCGCGGCGGGCGCTGCATCTTGCACGAAGTGGGCAACACGGTCTGCTCGGCCGGAATGAAGCGTTCGGTGCGGAAACCGTAGCCGCTGCCCTCGTTGTCGAAGCGGATCCCGCCGCTGTCGGCGCGCTGCATCAGCATCAGGTACAACGGCTGGATCAATTGATGGTCGGCCGCGCGCATGGTGGCATCGTGGAACGCGCTTTGATAATGCGCGCCTTCCAGCGCATATGCAACCGCCTTGGGATCGGCGCTTTTGGCTTTTTCAATGGCCTTGGCCAGCATCTCGATCATGACCTGCATGCGCAGGTACATGTAATCATCCTTGGCCTGCGGATAGCGCTTGCGAAACTCCTGATAAAAGACGTCGCTGGGCGAATCGGCCGCGCCGGTGCCGGCGTTCGGATGCCATTCGGCCACCGCACGCACCGTGCCCACGCCAGCGTCTCCAATGGCCGCGGGCGCGCCCAGGCTGTTGGCGTAGAAGGTATAGAACTTGGCCTTGAAGCCGGCATCCCTGGCAGCCTTCACCAGCAGCGTCAGGTCGTTGCCCCAGTTGCCGGTGATCACCGCGTCGGCGCCGGCGTTCTTCATCTTGGCGATGTACGGCGCGAAGTCCTTGATCTTGCCGATCGGATGCAACTCGTCGCCGACGATGGCGATATCGGGCCGCTTGGCCGCCAGTTGCTCGCGCGCGGCCTTGGCCACCTGGCGGCCGAAGCTGTAGTCCTGCCCGATGAGGTAGACGCGGCTGGTCTTGGCGTCAGCCTTGATGGCCTCGGTCAGCGCCTGCATGCGCATGTCCGCGCTGGCGTCGAAGCGGAAATGCCAGAAGCTGCATTTCTCATTGGTGAGCGCCGGATCGACCGCCGAGTAATTCAGGAACAGCACGCGGTTGCCCGGTTCGCGCTGGTTATGCTTGTTGACCGCATCGATCAGCGCGGCGGCCACGGCCGAGCTGTTGCCTTCGATCAGAAAGGGAATGCGCTGGTCGGTCAATTGACGGAACTGCACCAGCGAATCCTCCACCCCCAGCTTGTTATCGAACGTGGACAATTGCAGCGGATGCTTGCCGTCCGGCAGGGTGACGCCGCCGCGCGCGTTGATGCGGTCGATGGCATAACTGATGTTGCGCACCACCGCCTCACCGGCGTTGGCGAAGGGGCCCGACAAACCGTCGATCATGCCGATGCGGATGGGAGCGGCAAGTGTGGCAGGAGCCGCAGGCGCGGCGGCCTGCGCAGCCGCATGCAAGACCAGCGCGGCGGCAGCAGCGACGGCACACAGCAATGGATGGAACTTCAGTCGCACGATTTCCCTCATCGATATCCGGTAGAAAGTCGCGGGGCGCACAGGCCGCGCGCCATGCCGGCACGCAGCCTCCCCCACGGAGAAGCCGCATTGTACGTTGTTTGAAATTGCCCCCGGAATTGCTCCGGCCACGACGACGAAGCCGGCACGATCCGATACACTTGGGACCATGACAGAAGTTTCCCGCCATCCCAAGCGCTGGCCACGCGCGCTGGCGCTGGTGGCGCTCTCCCTTGCATTGCACCTGCTGCTGGTGGACTGGGGCAAGCGCCACCTGATCGCGCCTGCGGCGCCGGACGAGCAGCGCGCCATTTCGGTCTTGCTGCGGCCGGTGCCGCCGCCGCAACAGCCGGTCTCGCTGCCGCTGGCCAAGCCGCCCGCCGCCAAAAACGCGCCGCCGAAAAAGGCCGTCGCCCCGCGCCGGGCGCCGCCTGTCGCGGAATCGATCGAGCCGCCCGACGAACCCATCCGCGAAACGGTAGTCGTCGTCAGCGCGCAACCGGCGCCGGAAAGCGCCGCGCCCCCATCTGGCGCAACCGACGGCGCCGGCGCGGAAGAGGCCGCCGCTGCCGGCAAGGACAGCAAGGACGAAAGCGCCCAAACGCAGGCAGCGGCAGAACCGTCCGCCGCCGGCACCCACTACGACACCGACCCGCCTCCCACGGCGCGCCTGGAATACGACGTCCAGGCCACCTATAACCAGATGCCCGTGCACGGCTCCGGCACGCTGGACTGGAAAACCGATGGCAAGACCTACCGGCTGGACGGCAAGGCCGAGGACTTCCTCTTCACCTTCCTCAATTTCTCCAGCAATGGCGAGATCGACGCCTTCGGCGTGTCGCCCGAGCTGTACACCGAAAAGCGCATGCGCAGATCGGCCACCAACACGCATTTCAACCGCGAACGCAATGTCATCAGTTTCTCGGCCTCGACCGAAAACTATCCGCGCAACGGCGGCGAACAGGACCGCGCCAGCCTGGTCTGGCAATTGGCGGCCATCGGCCGCGGCGATGCCGGCAAGTACCAGCCCGGCGCGGTGATCGACCTGTTCGTGGCCGGCGCGCGCGACGCCGAAGTCTGGCGCATCCAGGTACTGGGCGAAGAAGACCTCAAGCTCCCCATCGGCGAACTGCGCGCCTGGCACGTGGTGCGCATGCCCAAGCCGGGCTCCTACGACCAGCGCATCGATATCTGGCTGGCGCCGCTGCACGGCTGGTATCCGGTGCGCCTGCGCTATACCGATCCGCGCCAGAATGGCGATTATCTGGACATGTTGCTGGAGAAGCTGAAGCAGTGACGCCGCACCTTGGGGATGCAGCAAGCGGCAAGCCCTGTCAAAATCGGAAACAATTGAGAACAATTCTCCATCCATGCGGCAGAACCGCGCCCTCGGGTGCATGTCTGTCCAGGAGGGCCGGGACACCGTACCGCTTGAAAGCGGCACATCCGCCTCAACCTGTACCGGCATCGCCAAGCCGTCCGGCAATGCCCATACCATCAACAGAGACCAACACGAAGAGCTCGCCATGACCCACCTCCGCACTTCCCGCTTCGGCGCCCCCCTTCTCGCAACCGCCCTGGCGGCCCTGCTCGCCGTGCCGCTGGCGCACGCCGCCGATGGCCCGCATCCGGTCGAAAAACGTGCCTTCAACCTGCCGCCCTCGGCCGAGCTGGCTTATTCGATCCAGGCCAGGCAAAGCGGCCTGGACATCAAAGGCCAGGGCCTGGTGAAATGGACGAATAACAAGACCTCCTACAGCGCCGCCACCGAAACGCGCGCGATGCTGCTGGGCAAGATCCTGGAAACCAGCAGCGAAGGCGCGGTCGATGCCTACGGCCTGGCGCCGGAGCGCTTCGTCGAAAAACGCCTGCGCCGCGATCCGTCGACCACCACCTTCAATCGCGAGCAGAACAAGATCACCTTCACCCAATCCTCCGACACCTTCCCGCTGCAAGGCGGCGAACAGGACCGCACCGGCATCACCTGGCAACTGGTTTCGGTGGCCCGCGCCAACCCGGCCAAGATGACGCCGAACTCGGAATGGAAGTTCTTCGTGGCCGGCCCGCGCGACGCCGAACAATGGACCTTCAAGGTCGTGGGCCGCGAAAAGATCCGAACCGCCCAGGGCGAAACCACCGCGGTCCACATCCTGCGCGCCCCGCCGCCGGACGACCAGGGCCAGAAACTCGACATCTGGCTGGCGCCCTCGATGGAGTGGTATCCGGTGCGCCTGAAATTCACCGACCCGGATGGCGACTATATCGAGCAGACGCTGGATTCGCTCAAGAAAACCAACTAAGCTAGCAAGCAATCCCAGCGCGGGGCCTGAGCCGGCATCGATGCCGGCTCAGGCCCCGCGCCGTTACATCCTCATCTTCGCAGGCAGGCAACATGTCCGATATTTCTCACGACGCGGTCGCCCCGACCGTCAAGACCCAAAGCGCGCTGGTGCTGTTTTCCGGCGGCCAGGATTCCACCACTTGCCTGGCCTGGGCGCTCGCGCGCTACCAGCGCGTGGAAACCATCGGCTTCGACTACGGCCAGCGCCACGCCATCGAACTGAGCGTGCGCCCGGCGCTGCTGGAAAAGATGAAAGGCTTCTCGCCCGAATGGCAGGCGCGCCTGGGCCAAGACCACATGATCGACCTGTCGCTGATCGGCTCGATTTCGGATACCGCCTTGACGCGCGACGTCGAAATCACCATGCAGGACAACGGCCTGCCCAATACCTTCGTGCCCGGACGCAACCTGCTGTTCATGACGGTGGCGGCCACCCTGGCCTACCGCCGCGGCCTGAACGTACTGGTGGGCGGCATGTGCGAAACCGATTTTTCGGGCTATCCCGACTGCCGCGACGACACCATGAAGGCGCTGCAAGTGGCGCTCAACCTGGGCATGGCCACGCAACTGAAAGTGGAAACCCCGCTGATGTGGATCGACAAGGCCGAGACCTGGGAACTGGCCCGCACGCTGGGCGGCGCGGCACTGGTCGAACTGGTGCGCGCCGACACGCACACCTGCTACCTGGGCGAGCGCGGCGCGTTGCACGACTGGGGCCACGGCTGCGGCAAATGCCCGGCCTGCGAACTGCGTGCGCGCGGCTATCGCCAGTACCTCGCCCGCCAGCAAGCGGCCTGATCCGGCCAGCATATGCCGATGACCAGGAAATCCAGGCTGCTGGCCGGCGCCGCCGTCGCCTTGCTGTTGCTGCTGGGCGGCGCCGAGATCGCGCGCCGCGCCGCCAACCTGCCCAGCCTGCCGGTGCTGGTGGACCTGCAACTGGACCTGACGCCGCGCAGCCAGACCTACAAGCTGTACGACGCCAACCCGATCCGCCGTTCCCGCCATCCGGCGCCGCTGCCGACCGCGCTGCGCCCGCTCGACCTCGCGCTGCCGTGGAAGGATGGCGGCACGCTGGATGTCACCGCCTTCCTCAAGACCACCCATACCCACGCCTTCCTGGTGGTGCAGGATGGCACGGTCGTGTTCGAACGCTACATCGACGGCTACGACGCCGCCTCGCGCTTCACCTCGTTCTCGGTCGCCAAATCCTTCGTCGCCACGCTGACCGGCGCCGCACTGGCCGAAGGCAAGCTGGCATCGCTGCAAGAGCCGATCGGCAATTACCTCAGCGCCGAGGAAATCGCACCGGCCTACGGCAACATCACGGTCGGCCAGTTGCTCGACATGCGCTCCGGCATCGATGTCGACGAACGCTACGGCGGCTCGCTCACCTCGCCGGTGGTGCGCATGTATGTCAGCACCGATCTCGGCAAATTCCTCGCCGGGCTCAACGGCCTGCGTTTCGCGCCGGGTTCGCGCTTCGAATACCGCAGCGTGGATACGCTGGTGCTGTCGCGCGTGCTGGCGCGCCTGACCGGCCAGAGCCTGTCAAGCTACGCGCAGCAGGCGCTGTGGGAACCGCTGGGCATGGAGCAGGACGCCAGCTGGAGCACCGACAGCCAGGCCCACGGCGTCGAAAAAGCCTTCTGCTGCATCAACACCAGCGCCCGCGACTTTGCCAAGCTGGGCCTGCTCTACCTGAATGCAGGGCGAGCCGGCGGCAGGCAGGTCGTCAGCGCCGCCTGGACCGAGGAACCGCGCCAGCCGGTCAACCGCGGCAATGCCCTCGACTACCGCGACGGCTGGTGGATCCCGCCCGGCAACGAAGCCGACCGCGACTTTTCCGCCATCGGCGTATTCGGCCAATACCTCTACGTCAACCCCGCCACCCGCACCGTGATCGTCAAACTGAGCGACCATGGCGTGGAACAGGACGAAGTGCTGACCTTGCTGGCCATGCGCAGGATTTCCCATGCCGTTGCCGGCCAGGATTAAGCACCGTTAACAAAAAAACAAAACGCCGCCCGCTATTACGGCGGGCGGCGTTCACATTTCAGCCAGTCTTCAGCCAGTCGGCCGATACGTCAGAACAATTCGTTCTTCATCTGCGTCTTGGCCTTTTCTTCTTCCGGCGACAGCGCCGGGCGGTCGCCCATGCCCAGGTCGCGCACCATGGCGGCCGGCGGATACTCGGCATAGTAGTACTCGCCGCCGGACTCGATGATGCCGTCCGGCACCTTGCGGTCCACGTTGGGCACATCCTTCAATACCTTGGACATATAGCTGATCCACACCGGCAAGGCCAGGCCGCCGCCGGTTTCGCGGTCGCCCAGGCTCTTGGGCTGGTCGTAGCCGATCCAGGCGATGGCCGCCAGGTTGGGCTGGTAGCCGGCGAACCAGGCGTCCATCGAGTCGTTGGTGGTGCCGGTCTTGCCGGCCAGGTCGGTGCGCTTCAAGGACAGGGCCTTGACCGCGGTGCCGTGGCGCACCACGTCGCGCAGCATGCTGTCCATGATGAAGGCATTGCGCGCATCGATGACGCGGTTGGACTCATCGTCAGCCGTGGCCGGCTTGCCCTGCGACAGCACGTTGCCGTTGTTGTCGGTGACCTTGGTGATCAGGTAGGGATTGATCTTGTAGCCGCCGTTGGCGAACACCGAATACGCCCCCACCATCTGCAACGGCGTCACGTTGCCGGCGCCCAGCGCCAGGGTCAGGTACGGCGGGTTCTTGTCGGCGTCGAAACCGAAGCGGGTGATGTATTCCTGCGCATACTTCACGCCGACGCGCTCCAGGATACGGATCGAGACCAGGTTGATCGACTTCTGCAGCGCGCGGCGCATCGAGATCGGGCCTTCGAACTTGCCGCCGTAGTTCTTCGGCTGCCACACCTGGCCGCCGGTCTGGGTGAAGGTCAGCGGCGCATCGTTGATGATGGTGGCCGGCGACAAGCCCTTTTCCAGCGACGAGGAATAGATGAACGGCTTGAACGACGAGCCCGGCTGGCGCCATGCCTGGGTCACGTGGTTGAACTTGTTGCGGTTGAAGTCGAAGCCGCCCACCAGCGCACGGATCGCGCCGTCCTGCGGATTGACCGAGACGAAGGCCGATTCGACTTCCGGCATCTGCGTGATGATCCAGTTCTTGCCGTCCTGGAACACGCGGATGATGGCGCCGCGGCGGATCTTCTTTTGCGGCGGCGCCTTGTCCGACAGCAGGTTGGCGCCGAAGCCCAGGCCGGAACCCGAAATGGTGATTTCCTCGCCGGTGGCCAGCACCGCGGTGATTTCCTTGGGCTTGGCCTCCAGCACGACGGCCGAGATCATGTCGTCGCTGTCGGGATGGTCGGCCAGCTCCACTTCGATGGCATCTTCCACTGCCTCCTTGGAAGCGCCTTCAGGCAACTCCATGTAGCCTTCCGGACCGCGGTAGCCGTGGCGCCGCTCGTAGTCGATGATGCCGCGGCGCAGGGCGATGTAGGCGGCGTCCTGGTCGGTCTTGGTGATGGTGGTGAACACGTTCAGGCCGCGCGTATACGTCTCTTCCTTGTACTGGGCATAGACCAGTTGGCGCGCCATTTCGGCCACATATTCGGCGTGCATGCCGAAGGCCGAGCTGTCGCCCTTGACGCGCAGTTCCTCATCCCGCGCCGCCAGGTATTGCGGCTCGGTGATATAGCCCAGCTGGCGCATGCGCAACAGGATGTATTGCTGGCGCGCGTGGGCGCGCTTGGGATTGACCACCGGGTTGTAGGCCGACGGCGCCTTGGGCAGGCCGGCCAGCATCGCCGCTTCGGCGATGGTGATGTCCTTGAGTTGCTTGCCGAAATAAATCTGGGCGGCCGAGGCGAAACCGTAGGCGCGCTGGCCCAGATAGATCTGGTTCATGTAGACCTCGAGGATCTGGTCCTTGGTCAGGTTGTTCTCGATCTTCCAGGCCAGCGGAATCTCATAGAAGAATTTGCGCGTGGCCTTCTGCAGGAAGGTCGGTTCGTTGCTGGTCAGGAAGAAATTGCGGGCCACCTGCTGGGTGATGGTGGAAGCGCCGCCGCCGCCGCCCGAGAGGTTGGAGAAGGTGGCGCGCACGATGCCCTGGTAGTCGACCCCGCCGTGCTCATAGAAGCGGTCGTCCTCGATGGCCAGCACGGCCTTCTTCATGATGTCGGGGATGTCCTTGAAATGCACCAGGTTGCGGCGCTCTTCGCCGAACTCGCCGATCAGCACGCCGTCGGCCGAGAAAATGCGCAGCGGGATCTTGGGACGGTAGTCGGTCAGGGTGTCGAGGTCGGGCAGCTTGGGATAGGTCAGGGCGACGATGAAGGTCACGCCCAGCACGGCCATCGCCACCACGCCGAGGATGATGCCGAAGAGGCCGAGAATGAAGCGGACAGACCAGTGCAGGCGCTTGCGCGGCGCTTTGTCCTTGCCCGCCTGCGGCTTGCCAGCCGGAGTCGGGTTCGGTTTTTCGCCAGCGTTTGGAGGTAAAGACATTCGAAATTAACTAGATAAATGCGAGATAAGAACCTGTTTACGATCCCGTCCGGGGTCGCTCAAATACCCTTTCAGGCGGTCTACGGCGTTGCAAAGCCTCGCCGGGCCACCGGCCCGGCTACGTTTTGCGCCTTGCAGCCCATCCTGAAATAGCATTCGATCAACTCCCGGCGAGATCATAAACAGGTTCTAAGCGAGTCAAATCGGGCCGTAGCCGGATCAAAGAGACAAGGACGCATTATAGCGGCTCGCCACTGCGACCCAAGCGGCCGGGCCCGGGCGAGCGCCAGCCGCGGAAGGCAAGCAGAGCGCCAAAGCTGCCGCAAGAAAGGATTAGCCCCGATCTGTGTCCAATTCGCATCAATTTCATGCAATCGCCGGACAATTATCCGGTACCGGCAAATGACCCGGTGTTGCAAATAGACCAAACCCCTTTGACTCGATCGGCCGCCGCGGTTCCCGCCGGGCGCGGATTCATTTGCGCGGCATTCTCAAGTTTCGTCTATTGCCGGCCAGATGCGGCCTGCCGAACAATCAGCGGCTCAATCGAAACGCATCCGAACTGGGTATTTCCGCGTGGCATTTTCACTGGCATTGAAGAGATCGCGAATCGGCACACATGGCATGTGCGCCGGACTGGACATCGGCGCCGACCGCATCCGGCTGGCCGTGCTGCGCCGGCGGCGCGACAGGCTGCGGCTGGAACTGCTGGCCGAACATGCCTTCGGCCAGGCCATCTGCAACGATGGCCTGATCGGCGACTTCGAGCTGCTGGCGCATGGCTGCCGCCGCTTGTTGCGGCAACACATGATCGATGCCGGCCCGGTGGCCATGGCGATCCCGGCGGCAGCGCTCACATTGACGCGGCTGACCTTGCCCGCCTCCTCCAACGAACTGGAACGGCTGGCGCAAGTCCACGCCGAGGTGGCGGCCCACTGGCGGCAATCGCTGGATGAGTTGGCGCTCGATTATCGTGTGCTCGGCCCGGCGCCGGCCTCCCCCGCCGATGTGCAGGTACTGGCCGCCACGGCGCCGGCCATGCTGGTGGAAGACCGGCTGGCCCTGGCCGAAGCGCTGGGCCTGCAAGCGCGCGCGGTGGTGGCCGACGGCTGGAGCCTGGCGGCATTCCTGCGTGGCGGCGCCGCCGCGGCCGTCTTGCATCTGGATGCCGCCTCGGCCTGGCTGTCGCCGCAGGCGCAACGCTGGCAAGCGCTCGCATGGCGTTGCGGCGACGCGCCCATCACCGCCCTGCTGGAAGAGCTGGCGCCGCTGCTGCGGCCGCCGCCGCAACGACTGCTGCTCAGCGGCGATGCCACCGACCTGGGCCCGGTTGCCGCGGCGCTGCGCAAATACGCCGGCATCCCCGCTGCCGTGGCCGCGATTCCTCCCGACATCCTGATAGCGGATCATGTGACGGCCGCCATCGCGCCGCGCCAGCTGCCTGCATTCCATTGCGCCGTGGCGCTGGCAAGCGAAGGGCTCATGTGAGCAAGTGCCAGGCTTCCCCGAACTTCGCCCTGACCCTGGCCCAGCGCCGCCGGGCGCGCGAACGCTCGTTTTATCGTTGGCTGGCATTGGCGGCCTTGCTGGGCGTCTTGCCGGTACTGGCGCTGGCGTTGCGCATCGATGCCCAAACCAACGATATCGGCATGGCCAATCGCTTGCTGGCCGACGAATTGCACACCCTGCAGCCGCAACTGGATCAACTGGCGTCAAGCCAGGCCCGCATCGCGGACATGCAAGCCCGGCTGGCGGCGCTCAACGGCCAAGCCGCCCTGCGCGCGCAAGCCGCAACGCTGCTGCGCGCCGCCTCCGCTGCCGCGCTGCCGGAAATCAGGCTGCACCGCATCGCCCTGCAGCCGCGCGCCGGAGAGCTGAACGGCCAGGCGGCAGAGATCCGCGATATCCAGGC
The DNA here is from genome assembly GCF_059418325.1 of Herbaspirillum sp. GW821-FHT09A12. Lineage (NCBI taxonomy): Bacteria > Pseudomonadati > Pseudomonadota > Betaproteobacteria > Burkholderiales > Oxalobacteraceae > Herbaspirillum > Herbaspirillum sp. GW821-FHT09A12. The sequence goes on along the minus strand of NZ_JBWKPR010000007.1, from coordinate 74,060 downwards.
CTACGTCAATGCCCTGCTGCATGCCGGCCTGGAAGGCGTCGCCATCCAGGACTTGCGGGCCACCGACAAGAACGCCGGCGGCGGGCGCTATGACTTCAGCTTGTCGCTACCCTTGCCGCGACCGCAGTGGCGCGACGAGGCGCCGGCCGATGCCGGCGCACCGCAATGAAACCCCAGTCCGCACTGCTGGCGCATCCCGCGCATTGGCCGCCCGCGGCGCGCGCCATCCTGCTGCTGGCCGTGGCGCTGGCGTGCGCCGCGGCCGGGCTTGTCCTGTATGCGCAAGAGCGCAGCGCACTGCGCCAGGCCGCGGAAAATCTCCGCCACAGCCTGCAATCGCGCCTGGCCAGCGCATTGGTAAAAGTAGCGGAACTGCCCGCGCTGCGTTCACAGGAAGGCCGGCTCGACATGCAATTACTGGCCGCGCAAGACCAGCTATGGCCGCAGGACAGCCATTCCGGCGCCGGCCTGTTGCAGCTCAAGCTGGCGCGCCGCGCGCAAGAATGCGGCCTGGAGATGGAATCGTTCAAGCCGCTGGCATCGGCCCCTCCGGCCGGCCAGCCGGCACCCCATGCCGAGATCAAGCTCAGCGGCGAGTACGCCGGCCTGCTGCGGTTCGTGGAACTGGTCACCCAGCCGCCGCTGCCGGTGCGGGTCGAGTCGATGGAGCTTGCCCTCCACACCGCCCGCGAAGGCGGCCAGACCTTGCTGATGCAAGCCGTCCTTGGCGCCGCGCTGCGCGATGCCGACGCCCCTCCTCAAAGATGACAGCGCCATTCGTTTCCCGCCATCCGGCCCGCCGCTTGCCGATGTATTTATTGGCGGCCGCGCTGCTGGCCGGTTGCGGCGCCGCGGATCAAACCGAGGCCGCCCGCGCCTGGATCGCCCAGGCCAAACGCGAAGCCGGCTCTCGCGTGCCGGCGCCGGCACACGCCCAAGCGGAACACAGCGACGCTACCGCCATGACCCTGACGGATACGCCAACCGACCCATTCGGCATGGCGCAACGGCGAGCCGCACATCGGCAGGCCAGCGCACGCAACGGCGCCGACATGCAGCAAGCCGGGCCGGCCGGAAAATCCGCGCCGCGCATCCGGGTACTGGGCACGCTGGTGCAGGAAACCTCCGCCTATGCCGTGCTGCAGGTAGACGGCCGCAGTTTGCGCGTGCGCGTCGGCGACGAACTCCCCGCGGGAGTGGGGCGTGTCGTGCGCATCGATGAGCAATCGGTGCAAGTGGCCAACCGGGGCGCGACGCGCATACTGGCGGTGGGCAGCGGCGCTACGCAAGAAATGGCGTCCGATGTAGAGCCGGCGCGCCAGCCAGGACAAGCCCATTGGGTGCGGCCATGAGCCGGCGCATGATGCCGATGCTCGGCTGCCTGTGCAGCTTGCTGGGCTGCCTGCTCCTGTCTTTTCCGTCGGCTGCGGCAGACCTCTCCGGCACGGCAGAAAACCGGCTGGAATCGATCAGCGTGAAACAGGAAGACGATGCCGCCATCGTCGAACTGGATTTCGCGCATCCGCCCGCGCCGCTTCAGGTGGGCGAATTCTCGACCGTCAATCCGCCGCGCCTGGTGCTTGATTTCCCCCGCACCGCCAGTGCCGGCGACATCAAGCGACGCATGCGCGGCGTGGGCCTCATGCAGCAGGCCATCCTCGCCGCCGACGGCCAACGCCTGCGCCTGCTGCTGGAGCTCAAACAAAGCGCGGCACACCAACTGCACTACGACGGGCGGCGGCTGCGCATCGTGCTGCGCGAACGGCTGGCCACCCCGGAACGGGACGAGCACGCGCAACCCTTGCTGGCCGGCATCGACTTTCGCCGCGGGCCGGCCGGCGCAGGGCAAATCGCACTGGAACTGCCATCGGCGCACACCACGGTCAATGTTCGCCAGTCAGGCCAGCAGATCGTCGCCGATATCCCCGGCGTCACGTTGCCCGTCGCGCTGCAGCGGCGCCTCGATGTCGGCGACTTCGCCACGCCGGTGGCGCGTTACAGCGCCATGCGCCATGCCGGCGGCACGCGGCTGATCATCGAAGCGCATGGGCTATGGCGCTACGACGCCTATCAGCGCGGCCGCCGGCTGTTGATCGAGGTGCAGCCGGCGGCGCCGCAGCCGCAGCGGCCGGCCGCCGAGCGCAATTACCAGGGCGACACACTGTCGATGAACTTCCAGGACATCGACGTGCGCTCGGCGCTGCAAGTGCTGGCCGACTTCACCGGGCTCAACATCATCGCCAGCGATGCCGTCGGCGGCCAGCTCAGCCTGCGGCTCAAGGATGTCCCCTGGGACCAGGCGCTGGACATCATCATGCAGGCGCGCGGCCTGGGCATGCGGCGCAACGGCAACATCGTCTGGATCGCGCCGCGCGAGGAAATGCTGGCGCGCGAAAAACAGGAACTGGAACAACAAGCCATGATCGCCGACCTCGAACCGCTGCATGCCGAGGTGTTCCAGCTCAACTACCAGCGCGCCGACACCTTCCGCCGCGCGTTCGGCATCGGCGAGGACGGTGCGGCGCTGGCCGAACGCCGCAACGGGCTGCTCTCGCGGCGCGGCAGCGCAGTGGTCGATGCCCGCACCAACCAGTTGTTCGTCACCGACACCATGGCCGTGCTGGCCAATATCCGCAAGCTGCTCGAGCGTATCGACGTGGCCGCGCGCCAGGTGCTGATCGAGGCGCGCATCGTCGAGGCCGACGACAGTTTCGGACGCAACCTCGGCGTCAAGCTGGGCCTGTCGGCCAGGACCAAGGGCGCGGCCATCGGCAATTCCTACGGCGATGCGGTCGAGCTCAGCGGCCAGGCGCCGCCGGCGCCCGACGCCTTCGCCCGGGAGCCCGCCGTCAATCTCCCGGCCCAGCCTATCGGCGGCTCGCCGCCGGGCAGCTTTGCCTTCACGCTGTTCAACGCGGCCGCGCACCGCTTCCTCAACATCGAACTGTCGGCGCTGGAATCCGAAGGGCGCGGCAAGATCGTTTCCAGCCCGCGCGTGGTCACCGCCGACCAGCAAACCGCGCTGATCGAACAGGGCGAGGAAATTCCTTACCAGCAATCCACCAGCAGCGGCGCGACCGCCACCGCCTTCAAGAAAGCCAACCTGAAGCTGGAAGTAACGCCCCAGATCACGCCGGACGGCAATGTAATCCTGAACGTGGATGTCAACAAGGACAGCCGCGGCACCGCCACCCCCGGCGGCCTGGCGATCAACACTAAGCATGTGAAGACCCAGGTCGAGGTGGAAGATGGCGGTACCGTGGTGATCGGCGGCATTTACACCCAGACCGAACACCAGCGCGAAGCCAAGGTGCCGCTGCTGGGCGACATCCCGGTGCTGGGCCGCCTGTTCAAGCACAGCGCCCGGGTGCAGGACAAGACCGAGCTGCTGATCTTCCTGACGCCGCGCGTGGTGGCGGCGCAGCACCGCCATTGATGCGCATTTTTCCCCGGCGGGCGGCCAAGGACGGTAAAATCGGCGTTTTGGCCGAAAAACCGCGCAACGGCAATACCGCCGCCGCTTTCCGGCCTGCTGCGCAGAATTTTCGATATGACAGGAAGCATCTTTCTTGTCGGCCTGATGGGAGCCGGCAAGACCACCATAGGCCGCGCCCTGGCCAAGAAGCTGAACAAGCGCTTCGTCGATTCGGACCACGAAATCGAAGCGCGCACCGGCGCATCGATCCCGGTCATCTTCGAGATCGAGGGCGAAGAGAGCTTCCGCCGTCGCGAAGCCGAAGTCATCCGTGACCTCTGCGCGCAATCCGATATCGTGCTGGCCACCGGCGGCGGCGCCGTCCTGCGCGCCGAAAACCGCGAGAACCTCAAGCGCGGCGGCACCGTGATCTACCTGCGCGCCAGCATCAGCCAGATTCTCCAGCGCACCGGCCGCGACAAGAACCGCCCGCTGCTGCAGACCGCCGACCCGCGCCGCAAGCTGGAAGAACTGTCCCGCCAGCGCGAGCCGCTGTACCGCGAAGTGGCGGATTTCGTCGTCGAAACCAACCGCCCCAATGTGCAGTTCCTGGTGCAGACCATCATGAGCCACCTGGAGCTTTCGCCCAAGCAGGCCGAGGCGGATGCCTTCGCCGGCGGCGCCGTGACCATCGAACGCGCCAGCGCGACGCTGGTCGCAAGTGAAGGCCACGTTGTCTTTGCCGCCTCCGCCACCTCCTCGACCACCACCTTCACCGGCGCCGCCAGCGCCGGCCACCACCAGAACACACGCAGCATGAGCCAAGCCGATACCCCCGCCGCCCCGATCACCCTCGAAGTCGACCTGGGCGAACGCAGCTATCCCATCCTCATCGGCCGCGGCCTGCTGGATGACCCGTCCCTGCTGCCGCAGTTCGTCAAGGGCAAGCGCGCCGCCATCGTCACCAACGACAAGGTCGGCCCGTTGTATCTGGAAAAGGTCAGTTCCGCCCTGCGCGCGGCCGGCAAGCAGGTCACCGAGATCGTGCTGCCCGACGGCGAAGGCGAGAAGAACTGGGCCAGCCTGATGAAGATCTTCGACGTGCTGCTGGCCGAGAAATGCGACCGCAAGACCACCCTGATCGCCTTGGGCGGCGGCGTGATCGGCGACCTGACCGGCTTCGCCGCGGCCTCCTACATGCGCGGCGTGCCGTTCGTGCAGGTGCCGACCACGCTGCTGTCGCAGGTGGACTCGTCGGTGGGCGGCAAGACCGGCATCAACCACCCGCTGGGCAAGAACATGATCGGCGCGTTCTACCAGCCGCAAGCGGTGATCGCCGACACCGCCACGCTGCACACGCTCCCCGCCCGCGAACTGGCCGCCGGCATCGCCGAGGTGATCAAGCACGGCGCCATCATCGACGCCCCCTTCTTCGACTGGATCGAGGCCAACATGGCCAGGCTGGTGGCCAAGGACGATGCCGCACTGGCCTACGCCATCCGGCGCTCCTGCGAGATCAAGGCCGACGTGGTACGCCAGGACGAACGCGAAGGCGGCCTGCGCGCCATCCTCAACTTCGGCCACACCTTCGGCCACGCCATCGAAAACGGCCTGGGCTACGGCCAATGGCTGCACGGCGAAGCGGTCGGCTGCGGCATGGTGATGGCGGCCGACCTGTCGCACCGCCTGGGCTACATCGACGCCGCCGCGCGCGAACGCATCCGCGCCGTGACGGCCGCCGCCGGCCTGCCGACGGTAGCGCCAAACCTGGGCGAGCAGCGCTGGCTGGAGCTGATGGAAGTCGACAAGAAAAACGAGGGCGGCCAGATCAAGTTCATCCTGGTCAAGCCGCTGGGCAGCCCGCTGATTACCAACGCGCCGCAGGAGTTGCTGATGCAAACCCTGGCGGCCTGCACCGGAGAGTGACATGAGTTTCGAAGCGCCGCCCCACCTGGCCCCCTACGCCGCCAATTCGGCAAATTCAAGGGGCCGGCGCTTCGATGAAACCCCTCCCGGTTCGCGCAGCCAATTCCAGCGCGACCGCGACCGCATCGTCCACTCCACCGCCTTTCGCCGCCTCGAATACAAGACCCAGGTCTTCGTCAACCACGAGGGCGACCTGTTCCGCACGCGCCTGACCCACAGCATCGAAGTGGCGCAGATCGCGCGCTCCTGCGCACGCAATCTCACACTCAACGAAGACCTGGTGGAAGCGATCTCGCTGGCCCACGACCTCGGCCACACGCCCTTCGGCCATGCCGGCCAGGATGAGCTCAACGATTGCATGAAGGAATACGGCGGCTTCGAACACAACCTGCAAAGCCTGCGCGTGGTAGATGAGCTGGAACAGCACTACGCCGCCTTCGACGGCCTGAACCTGACCTTCGAGACGCGCGAGGGCATCCTCAAGCACTGCTCGCTGCACAACGCGAAACAATTGGGCGACATCGGCCAGCGCTTCATCGACAAGAAGCAGCCTTCGCTGGAGGCGCAACTGGCCAACCTGGCCGACGAGATCGCCTACAACAACCACGACATCGACGACGGCCTGCGCTCCGGCCTGCTGGGCATGGCGCAGATGTGCGAGGTGGATTTCTTCGCGCGCCACCTGCGCGAAGTGGAGCAGGCCTACCCCGGCATTACCGGCCGCCGCGTGATCCACGAGACGGTGCGCCGCATGATCAACGCGCTCATCGTCGACCTGATCGACACCTCGCAGGCGCGCATCGCCGACGCGGCGCCGCGCGACATCGAGGACGTGCGCAACGCGCCGCGGCTGATCGCCTTTTCCGACGCCATGGCGGCCGAGGCCGCGATCCTGAAAAAATTCCTGCGCGAGAAGCTCTACCGCCACTACCAGGTCAACCGCATGACCGCCAAGGCGCGCCGCATCATCAGCGAGATGTTCCAGGCCTTCATCGGCCAGCCCAACCTGCTGCCGCCGGCCTACCAGGTCAAGGAGATCGCCGACGAGGCGCAGCGCCTGCACCGGCAGGCGCGCCAGGTGGCCGATTACATCGCCGGCATGACCGACCGCTACGCGATACGTGAACACCGGCGCCTGTTCCTGATGGAAGAGACATAATAAATAAAAAAAATACGAGATTTACTCTCTATTTTCATCACTGCGGCTGATGGCCGTTGCCCTCCTGTGCGGCGTTGCTAACATCAAAGATTCCAGGTAACTGCGCCCACAAGGAGATCCTCATGCGAATGCCTGCGCTATTGCTGATTGGCGTGCTGGCTCTTGCGTGCAGCCCGGTCGCCGGCGCCGGCAACGGCGACGACATCGTCATCGGCCAGTCCGCCGACCTGAGTGGCCAACATGCCCACATCACCCGGCAGTTCCTCACCGGCGCCAATGCCTACTTCGCGCAGGTCAACGGCAACGGCGGCATCCATGGGCGCCAGATCAGGCTGGTCACAATGGATGACCGGAGCGATCACGTCACGGCAGTCCAAAACACGCGGCAGCTGCTGCAAGACGACAAGGCGCTGGCGCTGTTCGGTTATGTCGGCTGGCAAACCAGCAGCGCCGTGCTTTCCATCGTCAATGAAAACGGCGCCCCATTTTTCGCGCCGCTCACCGGCGCCAGCATCGTCTACAACGCGCTCAATCGCCATGTATTCACTATCCGCGCCAGTTACGCCGACGAATACACCTACCTGTTCTCGCATTTTTCCAGGATCGGGCTGAAACGCCTGGCCATCTTTACCGACCATCCCAGCGTGCCAAGCGGCGCCCTCGTGCAAACCATGATCGACGCCGCCGGGGCCGAGCTGGTGGCGTCCGTCAGCGCGGTCGGCCCGGGCATGGATGAAATGGCCGACCACCTCCTGCGCGCACGGCCGGACATCATCCTGGTCATGAGCAGTTCGCCGGCGCTCAATGTTCCCTTGATCGAGATCTTGCGCGCCAAGGGCTATCGCGGTTATTTCTACGCTGCGTCACTCGTCTACAGCACCCTGGACAACGCCCAGCGCCAGACGATGGCCGGGATGGTGGTCTCGCAGGCCATGCCCTTCCCATGGAAGAAAACCGTCCCCATCGTGCGCCAATACCAGCAGGCGATGCGCCAGGCCCGCGTCAGCGAGTTCGGCTATCTGGAACTGGAAGGATTCATCGCCGCCAAGGTGCTGGCCGAAGGCATCAGGCGCGCCGGCCCCGCCCCGACGCGGGACAAGCTGATTGCCGCCCTGAAAAGCATCAATGAAGAGAACTACGACGGCCTCGGATACCGGATCAATTTTTCCGAATCCAACCATCATGGCTCCAGCTATGTCGACCTCACCACCGTCACCAGGGCAGGCACTTTCGCCCATTAGGGCGCCAATCGCCGGCTTGCGGGACAAATCGAAGACATTGTTAAAATCAGGCAACATCAGACAAAACGATACGTACTGTCTCGATTCAACATTAAAATCATTAAAAGTTGTTTTTCAAACCTTCAGATTCCGCTGCGGATGCCGTAAGTTGAAGAAGGACTGCCGTCCCCCTTTTTTTGAGCGCGGTCCTTGCACAGGAGACCGTTATGTCCATCAGCACTACCGCCAGCAGCGTCGACACCAAGCCCTTGCTGCCCGCCAGCGCCACTTCCGCCGATTCGGCCAACCAGCCGGCCACCGCCTCATCCAACGACAAGATCGCCGACGCGCAACAGGCCAACCTGCTGACCGAATCCGGCGCCCGTGCCCAGCTCAACGTTTCCATCCTGCAAGCTTCGCTGGAAGTGTCGATCAATTCGCAGAACGATCCGCTGGCGCTGGTCTACAAAAGCGCCATCGAAAACATCAACGACGTGCTGCGCCCCGAGATGGGCGACAACGCCATCCAGAACGCCATGTCGCAAGACAACTCTCCCGAAGGCACGGCGGGCCGCATCGTCTCGTTCATCACCAACATGTTCGAACTGTACAAGCAGCACAACCCGAACAAGGACGACGCCGCCAATATCGACGACTACATGGCCCTGATCTTCAAGGGCGTCGACCAGGGCTTCAAGGAAGCGCGCGGCATTCTCGACAGCCTGAGCGTGCTCAATGGCGACATTGCCAGCAACATCGACAAGACCTATGACCTGGTGCAAAAATCGCTGGCCGACTTCATCGCCAAGGTCAAGGGCGAAAAGCAGGACGGCGACGATACCGACGCCGACAATGGCGACAACAGCGCAGGCACCGTAGAGGCCAGCCAGACGACGGTAAGCATATCGGTCTCGGTGACCCAGACGCGCATCAGCACCACCGCCTGATCGTTGATCGGCAAGGCAATAAAAAACAGGCTGTTCCTGGGCGGGAACAGCCTGTTTTCTATTGGCCGACGACGATGCGAAACGATGCGACATCAAGCGCCGGAACGACTCACCCCTTCAGCTTGGCAAACGCCGCCGCCATCGCATTGCCGGCCGGCGCCTGCTCGCGCGAGCGCTGGTTCTGGTGCTGTGACAGACGGCGCGAATCGTTGCGGTCGCCGCGCTGCTCATTGCGCGCGCCCGGCGCCGGGGCGGTGTCGTTCAGGCGCATGGTCAGGGCGATGCGCTTGCGCTTCTCGTCCACTTCCAGCACCTTGACCTTGACCACCTGGCCGGCCTTGACCACGGTGTGCGGATCCTTGACGAAGGTGTTCGACAGCGCCGAGATATGCACCAGGCCATCCTGGTGCACGCCAATGTCGACGAAGGCGCCGAAGGCCGCGACGTTGGTCACCACGCCTTCCAGGATCATGTCCGGGCGCAGGTCCTTGATCTCTTCCACGCCGTCCTTGAAGGTGGCGGTGGTGAACTCCGGACGCGGATCGCGGCCCGGCTTGTCGAGTTCCTTGAGGATGTCGGTGACGGTGGGCACGCCGAATTTCTCATCGGCGTACTTGGCCGGCGACAGGCCCTTCAACAGCGAGGTCTGGCCGACCACGCCCTTGATGTCCTTCTTGATATCGGCCAGGATCTTTTCCACCAGCGGATACGATTCCGGGTGCACCGCGGAGGCATCCAGCGGATTCTCGCCGTTCATCACGCGCAGGAAACCCGCGGCCTGCTCAAAAGTCTTGTCGCCCAAACGCGGCACATCGCGCAGCGCGGCGCGCGAGACGAACATGCCCTTCATGTCGCGATAAGAAACGATGCTCTGCGCCACGCTGGCGTTGAGGCCCGACACGCGCGCCAACAGCGGCGCCGAGGCGGTGTTCACATCCACGCCGACGGCGTTCACGCAGTCTTCCACCACCGCGTCCAGCGAGCGCGCCAATTGCGTCTGGCTCACATCGTGCTGGTATTGGCCCACGCCGATCGACTTGGGATCAATCTTGACCAGCTCGGCCAGCGGGTCTTGCAGGCGGCGCGCGATCGATACCGCGCCGCGGATCGACACGTCCAGGTCGGGCAGTTCCTTGGAAGCGAATTCGGAGGCCGAGTACACCGAGGCGCCGGCTTCCGACACCACGATCTTGGTCAGCTTCAGTTCCGGACGCAGCTTGATCAGGTCCTGCGCCAGCTTGTCGGTCTCGCGCGAGGCGGTGCCGTTGCCGATCGAGATCAGCGACACATTGTGCTTCTCGGCCAGCTGCGACAGCGAGTGCAGCGAACCATTCCAGTCGTTGCGCGGCTGGTGCGGATAGATGGTATCGGTCGCTACCACCTTGCCGGTGGCGTCCACAATGGCGACCTTGACGCCGGTACGCAGCCCCGGATCCAGGCCCATGGTGGCGCGCGGGCCGGCAGGCGCGGCCAGCAGCAGCGCCTTCAGGTTGCGGGCGAAGACGTTAATGGCCTCGGCTTCGGCTTCTTCGCGCAGCTTGGTCATCAGTTCGGTTTCCAGGTGCATGAACACCTTCACGCGCCAGGCCCAGCGCACCGTGTCGGACAGCCACTTGTCGGCGGCGCGGCCCTTGTTGGAAACGCCGAAGCGCGAGGCGATGCGGCCTTCGCACGGGTTGTGCGGGGCATCCCACTTCGGCTTTTCTTCTTCGCTGTCCAGGCGCAGCACCACATTCAACACCTCTTCGCGGCGGCCGCGGAACAGCGCCAGCGCGCGGTGCGAGGGGATGGTGCCGACGGTTTCCGAGTAATCGAAGTAGTCGGCGAACTTCTCGCCGGCGTCCTGCTTGCCTTCCACCACTTTCGACTCGACCACGCCGTGTTCGGTCAGGTATTCGCGCAGGTTCTGCAGCAGCTCGGCGTCTTCCGAGAAACGCTCCATCAGGATCTGGCGCGCGCCGTCCAGCGCCGCCTTGGCATCGGGCACGCCGGGGTTGTCGCCGTTGTCGGTGGTGAAGGCCGGCTTGAGGTACTTGGCGGCTTCTTCTTCCGGATTTTTCGTCGGGTCGTCCAAGAGCGCATCGGCCAGCTCGGTCAGGCCGGCTTCGGCGGCGATCTGCGCCTTGGTGCGGCGCTTGGGCTTGTAGGGCAGGTACAGGTCTTCCAGGCGGGTCTTGTCTTCCGCGTGGACGATGGCGTCCAGCAGCACCGGCGTCATCTTGCCCTGCTCTTCGATCGAGGCGATGATCGCGGCGCGGCGGGCTTCCAGCTCGCGCAGGTAGCGCAGGCGCTCTTCCAGCAGGCGCAGCTGGATGTCGTCCAGGCCGCCGGTCACTTCCTTGCGATAGCGGGCGATGAAGGGAACAGTCGCGCCCTCGTCCAGCAAGGCGACGGCGGCAGCGACCTGACCCGGCTTGGCGACGAGTTCAAGGGCGAGTCGTTGTTCGATAGAAGGCAGCATTGTGAAACCCAGTCAACAGTAAAGAAAAACAAGCGTTGGATGATACGCAATTCAACCGCGCGCGCCAATCTTGACAGCGGCCGATTACGCGTTGCAACGCTTTGCATGCGGTACGAAGGAATTGGACGGGCGACGGCAAACTCGGGATAATCGCCGTTTCAACATCGCACTTCTGTCCATTTTTGCAATATGTCCATCCGTCTCATCGTCGGTCTCGGCAACCCCGGCCCGGAATACGAACAAACCCGGCACAACGCAGGCTTCTGGCTGGTCGACAACCTGGCCGGCCCGGTGCGCCTGGCGCGCGAGGCGCGTTTCGCCGCGCTGGCCGGCAAGACATCGATCGCCGGCAACGAAGTCTGGCTGCTTGAACCGCAGACCTACATGAACCGCTCCGGCCAGTCGGTCGGCGCGCTGGCGCGCTTCTACAAGATCGCCCCCGATGAAGTGCTGGTGGCGCATGACGAACTCGACCTGGCGCCCGGTGTGGCGCGCATCAAGAAAGGCGGCTCGTCCGGCGGCCACAACGGCTTGAAGGACATCACGGCCGCACTCGGCACGCAAGACTACTGGCGCCTGCGCCTGGGCATCGGCCATCCGCGCACGCTCGGTTTGCAGCAGCCGGTGGCGGACTTCGTGCTGCACCGCCCGCGCAAGGAAGAACAGGCGCTGATCAACGAGGCGCTGGACAAGAGCCTGAATGTCATCCCGCTGCTGTGCCAGGGCAAGTTCGAAGCGGCGATGATGGAGCTGCACACGGGCAAGTGAATCCGCATGTCCGCACGGATAAAAAAACAAGGGGCGCCCGCCATGCGGGTGCCCCTTTTTCATTGCTTGCTTACTTGATCGAAGACAGCTTCTGTTCCAGCGCCTTGGCGTCGATCGCGCCAGGCACACGCGAGCCGTCGGTGAAGATGATGGTCGGCGTGCCGGTGACCTTCATCTTCTTGCCCAGCGCCAGCACCTCGTCATGCGGTGCGTTGCAGCTGGCGACAGCGGCCGGCGCTTCCTTGCCGTCGATCATCCAGTCGCTCCAGGCCTTGCTCGGATTGGGCGCGCACCAGATGTTGCGCGACTTGACGATGGAGTCCGGCGACAGGATGTTGTACTGGAAAGTGTAGACGGTGGTGTTGTCGACTTCCTGCAGCGTCTTGTGCAGGCGCTTGCAGTAGATACAGTTCGGATCCTCGAAGATCGCCATCATGCGCTTGCCGTTGCCCTTGACGGTCTTGATCGCCTTGTCCAGCGGCAGGCCGGAGAAAGGCACCGTGTTGATGGCCTCGATCTTTTCCTTGGTGAAGTCGCGGTAAGTCTGCGAATCGACCACGCGGCCGATGAACAGATATTGCGCCTTGGCGTCGGTATAGATCACGTCGCCGTCGATCTGGATTTCATACAGGCCGGCATACGGCGTCTTGGTCACGGCATCGACCTTGGCGCCCTGGCCCAGGCGCGGCTCGATCAGCTTCTTGATGGTGGCCTCGGTGCTGTCGGCCGCCGCGGCCTGCGCATGGGCGGAAACGCCCGTCACCGCCGATGCCAGCAAAGCCACGGCCATGCCAATGTGGCGCAGCTTGCGCGCCGGGCCGGTGGTCAGAAAATTATTCATAGTGCTCCTGATTCAAATCAAACGCCCGGGCAATCCTGGCGGCATCGGCCTGAAAGCCGTGCCCCATTGCCCACCTGCCCTGGCGGTCACCTCATGGGAATTGGTTGATAGATGGCGCAAACGCCGTAGCCGGATCGCAAACAGGTCCCAAGATCCGGCCAGGCGCATTACCTTACCTCAAATCGGCCCGCCTCACTTGCTCACTTGCCCAGCGCATGCGCGATCAGCCGACGCTTTAAGACCGGCAGGCGGTTGACCAGGTTCATTCCGATATTGCGCGCCATGCGCAACGGCTCGGCATCGGCGGAAAAAATGCGGTTCAAGCCATCGGTAGCCAATTGCATCAGCAAGACTTCTTCCTTGCGCGCACGCGCATAGCGGCGCAACACGCGGCTGTCGCCGCAGTCGTATTGCGGCTCGCGCGCGGCCAGCGTCTCGATCAGCGCCGAGACATCGGCAAACCCCAGGTTCATGCCATGGCCGGCCATCGGGTGCACGACATGCGCGGCATCGCCGATCAGCGCCACGCGCTCGGCAATCATCGCGTGCGGCTTGATCAGCGCCAGCGGGAATTCCTTAACCACCTCCGGCTGCAGGGGCGTGAGCGCACCCAGCACCGGCGCGGCCCAGATCGCCAGTCGCTGCGCCAGCTCGGACAAGGGCAAACGCAACAATTGCTCGGCCAGCGCATCCGGCGCCGACCACACCAGCGAGACGCGGTTGCCCGGCAACGGCAGCAGCGCCACCACCCCTTCGGCCGGGCTGAACCACTGGTAGGCCACGCCCAGGTGCGGCTTCTCGCAACTGAAATTGGTGACGATGGCGCGCTGGCCGTACGCGCGATAATCGAGCCCGATATCGCACTGGCCGCGCACCCACGAATGGCCGCCATCGGCGCCCACCACCAGCGACGCCGACAGACTCTCGCCGGATGCGAGCGTGAGCGTAGCGGCCTCAGGCGACACCGACAGCGCCGTCGCCCGGCCCTGCACCAGTTTCATATTGGGCGCAAAACGCAACGCGGCATTGAGCGCGGCATCCAGGTTGCGGTCTTCGACAATCCACGCCAGCGCGTCGGTGCGCGCGCCATAGGCATCGAACGACAGCAAGCCCGCCCCACCCTGCGCCGAGGCGCCGTCGCCCTGCACCGTCATGTTATCCACGGGCGCGATGCGCCCGGCATCCATCGCCTCCCACACCCGCACCGAAGACAGCAACCGGCGCGCGGTATGGTTCAAGGCATACACCCGCACATCCCAACTGGCCTCATCGGCCGGCGCAGGACGCGATGGCGATAGCGATGGCGGCGGCGCCAGCAACGTCACCCGCAAACCCGCCTGCGCCAGTCCAAGCGCGGCGGCCTTGCCTACCGCGCCATTGCCGACGATGCAGATATCGGTACCGGCCGCAGCCGGCGAAGCAGTCATGAATTGGGCATTGGAAGTCATGGGTCGCATTATAAACGCCGCCCCATAAACAATTTATGAGAAAGGCCTTGCAGTATTTTTTTTCTTTGCTATAATCTTGCGTCTTGGCCTGGTAGCTCAGTCGGTAGAGCAGAGGATTGAAAATCCTTGTGTCGGTGGTTCGATTCCGCCCCGGGCCACCAAAATATCTTTTTCAGAATTGGCAGCCGACACTTTCGAGTGTCGCTGCCTTTTTTGTTTTCTCGGCCGATGCCATCAAGACCAGCATTTCTCCACGGTCAATTCCTGCATCATCTGCCATCTTCAAAGCTGTCTCCGCATCTGGTGCGCGCGTCCTTCACGTACTTGTGCAGAGTGGTATAGCGCATGTCCCAATCTTTATCCATGCGATACAGCGCACTCCTTAATCGCTTTGGTGTGCGCCATGACGGCTTCCCAGCAGATCACCTTGCGATCTATGCCCGCAATTTGGGGGTTCTGGTTCGTAGGCCAATTTTGATGGATACTGCCCCATTCATAATGTCCGTAAGCGGCCAGAAACGGTCTTTTTTAGAACACTCGCTATGACAACACACTTAGTCGACAGCCCGTTTCGGGCACCAACAGACTGGAGATTGATGCGGCTGAAAATCGCCTAGGAATCAAGTTTCACCCAGACTATCGGAAGTTTTTACGAGATGGTGGAAACGTGGCTAATGCGTTATTTGAGGCTGCCGTTGTTTTGCCTGGCTCCGGTTATTGTGATTTGATTGAGATTGCAGAGACTGCCTGAGAAGAAAACTTCCCCGATATGTTCGATCACGGATTTATCGGCACGCAGAAACATAATGAAAAAATAGATAGCCACTGAGATGCGCGAGTCTGACGAAATTCAATCGTATGATGTACAAGAAAGAAGCGCCCCCAAATGGCAGCGTTTTTTTGAAATCGTGTTTGGGTTCGTCGCCAAATTAAGCATGGTCGTGGTTGGAATAGTTGTTTTTATTCTTAGCTTTCCTGAATCTCTAGCAGGTATCCCCACAACCAAGAAGGAGTTTCTTATTTTTCTTCTGCTTGGTGTTATCGGTGTGATTGGGTCAGGTCTTTTTTTCTACTTCCATATCCGCTGAAAGCCTGTCCGCAATCGGCCAGAAGCGAACCTTCGCTTCACGTTTGGCATTCAGGGCATAATCCAATCTTATGCATAGCCGCTGCGCCCCATTTCTTATGTCCAGGACAAAACGACTTTTACTTGCTGCCGCCATAGCAATGGCATGGGTCATAACGGATCAAACCTGCAAGCTCTTTCTCAAGGCAATTTTGCATCCGGATCAGGTTATCTCTTACTTTTCCGGTCTTCTGCTCATCACCCCTGTCTTCAATCATGGCGCCTTTCTTAGCCTCGGCGCCGGCATGACAAGCGAGGCACGCGATACCGTCTTTATCTACGGCGTTTCAGCCATTCTTGTCGCATTGCTGTTCTGGATCTGGACATCGCAAAAGATGCGTCGCCTGGAGCTCATTGCATTCGCCTGTATCGTGGGTGGCGGTGCTGGCAACTTGATTGATCGTGCCATCTATGGTGGCGGTGTATTCGATTTCCTGAATATTGGCATCGGCAATATCCGGACCGGCGTGTTCAATGTGGCAGACGTCGGCATCACCGCGGGTGCCGTCATGCTGTTGCTCGGAGCATCACACGGATCGTCCCGCCCGGTCTTCGCTATCTGATCGATATCCATGCTTCGCTACTTGCTGATCTTGTTTCTGCTGTGCAGTTTGAGTGCATGCCCTCCCCCTCCCTTATTCAAGGTATGGGAAAAACCTGGCATGACCGAGAAGGATGTGCAACGCACGATGCAGGACTGCGGTTTTCCGAATCTTGGCGCGATACCGGCAAATACCCCCGACAACGAGGCCGTGAAAATGTATCTATGCATGAAAAGGAAGGGATTCCAGCACACGTCGAATTTCAATATCTGCGACTACAACCGCACAATGCCGGCATGTATCGAGGAGAAACGAGGCTCTCCTGTTAGCATCACTGAACTGGCGTCGCTGCCATTCACCGGCGACCCCGGCTTTTGGACTCTTTCGCCAAAGTGGAACAGAGGGTCGGCTGATTTGATCTCTTGGCGTGCTGCCAATGCGTCTCAACATTTCGAGCAGCGCATTGCCAATCAGCGCATTGCCATCGTAGCGATGTATGAGTGTGGCTATCCGAATCCCCTGGGCTCGGGATCGCCGGTCAGCGTCGGCGAAACAGCCCGTGCACAGGTTTGCATGCAAAAAAAAGGATACGTTCCCGACCGCCCATCGATAAGCTTGACACCAATTATCCCAGTATGCAAACAGTACCCAATGCTACCTGTTTGCGCTGCCTTGGAACGAGACGGCATCCCCTCTCATCGGTGAAATAATGGCTACGACGAGCAGTCCATCGCGCTAAATTCCCGTTCGCCGATATCCGTCCGTAAGCGCCCAAGAACGTCCTCAAAAAAAGAGAAAATCCGGTACATGGCATTTTCTCGAGCGCATGCCTCATCATCAGCGTTTTGTCAGGAATCAATGTAAAAATTGGTAAAGAGAGCGCTACACTTCATCGCCACTTCACTCTCTTTCTCAACTTAAATAAATATTCCAACGGACATAAAAAGAATGAAGAAGATCAGTTTTCTCTGGGGCGTAGCCACTTTATTGATGAATCCGTGTATGGCTGAAACTATCGGGCGCACCAACCTGCAGCTGCCTGAAGATGGCTGGTCTATCCTTACCGAATTTGAGGGGAATCTCACATTCGATCAATACAGTAAGATGCCGCTCCATACGAGAGTATTCAAATTAACGGATGGGAACGGAACCGTTTCCGCACTCCTCAGCATCACTAGCACCGAGGCTGGGCGCGGTAGCAGAATTCGCTGGATCAGCCAGCAATGTCCTGAGTCAAAGCCTAAATACTTCACTAACGATTTCGGAAGCAACAAGCAGCCTGATACGCGTGACTGTCTAATCGTCAATAGCGCCTTTGCACCACTCAAGTTCTACAAGGAAGACTCCGAAGTCATCACGGCTCTTAAACAACAAAATATTCAGCTATTCACCGGCGGTTATTCACTTCGCACGCAATATGGCTCCCAAGGAGGGACGTATCTGAGCGTTAATCTGATGACCGCCAAAAAATTCTTGGGGCTACTAGATGCTCGCAGCGAAACCCAAAATCTGCACGAAGTCCCGGAAGCACTTGTAGCATGGGGAGAGGCATTACATAACGCGGTTAAAGAATCCGTCTTTTCTGTCGGCGGTCAATTGAATCTCCCTCGGATAGAATTCGCCAAATAAATGACCGTTTCTGATTTCATCCAGATCTGAACTGCGCCCCAAAAGTTGAACACCGAACCAACCTTTGGGGCCAACCATCCACCTCCGTGGCGCGACTCAGCGCCGCGACGTCGAATCCACCCGCGCAAACCACACGGGCCAGGAGCTGCGGTGCCTGTCATCCGCATCGATGCCAGGAATCAAGGTCTGTGCCAGCACAGGCAACTGACCGGCAGATTTGGCGATCCGGTATTTGACGCCATGCACGCACTCGCGGTCGCCAAATTCGCAACGATTGAGGCGGGTGCCGCCGCAGGGGCCGTTTGCCAGGCCTTTGGGGCATGTCTCCGGGCATATGTAGAGGGTAGCCTGCAAGCGGCAGCTGCCGCAGGTATCGCAGCCGAGCAGCGGCCGTTTGATCATCCGTTCGACGGCATGCAGTACCTCCGCGGCGATGCCGTCTTTCCAGACCGGGCGCGTCACGCTCCAGCCAAAAGCTTTGCTGAGCCACCCTGTGCGACTGAAAAACCGGCCATGTACCTTGGAGAGCAGCGTGTATTTCAGGCGCTCCCTGCGGGTGGCGGCAACCTTGGATTGCCCCATTTCCCAGGCGCCGGCCTCGGGGGTGAAGCAGACCCTGGGCGCATCAGGCATCGCCCAGCTTGCCTGCCATCGTTCGAGCCAAGCGGTCAGTGAGGTCGCGCTGTCGCGCTGCTTGCAGATCGCCTGCTCCAACGCCAGCAGTTCATCCAGCGTATGCAGCCCGGACACATGCACTCCGGCATAGCCCATCAATTGCAAGCCGACGATCTGCAGTGCCAGGCGTTCGCGGCTTCGTGCCCCGGCATAAGCGGGCGCTACCTGCCGCTCCCGCTCCAGCAACCCGCGCATGGATTCGGTGATGACGATGCCGGGCACCTCCTGCAGGGCGGCCGCGCGTTTGCCGGTCAGCTGCATGACGCAGGCCAGCATCGGTTTCGCGCATGCCTGGGCGCGCATCCAGGCCAGGGCCTCAAGATGCTTGGCGGTGTCGAAACCCAGTTGCAGGGTAAGGAAATCAGCGCCGGCCAACAGCTTTTTCTGCGCCTTCAGATACTGGGCGCCGCCTTCTTCTTCGCGGTATTTGAATGGATTCAACGCCGCGCCCAACAGCCAGTCCGGGCCATGCGCACGGGCCAGCTGCAGCGCGGGCACCGACTCAAGATAACGCACCGGCGCCTGGCCGGGATGGTGACCCGGCAAGCGATCGCCGCTGAGCAGCAATAATTGGCGCAGGCCGCGGGCTTTCATCGCCTCCATCTGGAGCAGCAAGTCTGCGCGCTCTCGATCCTTGCCTGAAAAGTGGAGCAAGGATGAGGCCGGATCGCCCAATGCGCCGGCGCCTTCCAGGGGACTCAGGTCCGAGCGCAGGCCGACCCGGTCGGAAAAGGCCGGCAGCAACGGCCAGCCGGCCAGATGCCCGCGCTGCACGATCCGCTCAAGTGCGGCCAGGCGCGCAGTTGACTGTTGAGGAATGACCTCAAGCACGCAGACGAAGCGCCCTTCGTTCAGCGCCTGTTTCAATACGCTCAAGGCAGCGACCTTTATAGATCAGAGAGTGACGCAGTCGCTATCGAGCAACGATTGCGGCAATAGCGGCAATAGCGGGCGGCGGCAAGCGCTCAAGCCACGCTATGCGCGGCGATGTTGCGATACTGGCCTTTGAAATACAGCAATGGCTGCGCGGCAACCGCTTCTTGCAGGTTCAAGGCTTTCACTTCGCCAATCACGATGACGTGATCACCCGCGGCATGTTCGGCGTAGATTTCACAATCAAGCCAGTGCAGGCTACCGGCAATGAGCGGATTGCCCAGCGGCGATTCTCGCCATTCGATGCCATGCCACTTGTCCGCGCCTCGACGCGCGAACTGGTTGGAAATCCGGACCTGCTCATTTGACAGGATATTGACCGCGAATCGGCCTGCCTGGCGGATCCTGGGATAGCTGGCCGAGCCGGACATGACGCTGAAGGACACCAGCGGCGGGCTCATCGACACGCTATAGAACGATTGGCAGGTGAAGCCGATCGGCTCCTCATCGACGAGCGATGTAATCACCGTGATACCGGAAGCGTAATGCCCGAGCGCTTCGCGAAAGCGCAATGGCTCGACGGCAGTACTGGAAAGTGACATGGCAAGAATGGAATACAGGTACGGATCGACAGTGTTAAGGGGAGCCCGGAGTCGTCCGAAATGTTAGCGGACTCATGCAGGCTGACTTCGGCCGTTGCGGATGTGGGAAGCGCGCGTCAACCGGCGCCGGCCAGGGCAAAACGGCTCTTTGCGTCTGGCCGTCGCGAATTTTGCGCGACGGCCATTTCCCGCCTCGGAATTACTTCGCGAGTTCTTTGCGGACGATTTCCGCGCCGGCACTCAAGGCATTGAGCTTGCCTCTTGCCACGCCACGCGCCAGGGGCGCCATGCCGCAGTTGGTGCAAGGATAGAGCTTATCCGCATCGACAAACTGCAGTGCCTTGCGCAGGGTATTGGCGACTTCTTCGGGTGTTTCAACGGTGCTGCTTGCCACATCGATGGCCCCGACCATCACTTTCTTGCCCCGGATGAGTTCGATCAGGTCCATGGGGACATGAGAGTTGTGGCATTCCAGCGAAACGATATCGATGCTGGATTTTTGCAGCTTGGGGAACGCTTCTTCATATTGCCGCCACTCGGAACCCAGCGTCTTTTTCCAGTCGGTATTGGCCTTGATGCCATAGCCGTAGCAGATATGCACGGCCGTTTCGCATTTCAGTCCTTCAATGGCTTTTTCCAGGGTGGCAACGCCCCATTCGTTCACCTCATCAAAGAAAACATTGAATGCAGGCTCATCGAACTGGATGATATCGACACCGGCGGCCTCCAACTCCCTGGCCTCCTGATTGAGGATCTTGGCGAATTCCCAGGCCAGTTTTTCGCGGCTCTTGTAATGCGCGTCATACAGCGTGTCGATCATGGTCATGGGACCTGGCAACGCCCATTTGATGGGTTGCCCGGTCTGTTGACGGAGGAACTTGGCATCCTCGACGAAGACCGGTTTCTGGCGCGAGACAGCGCCCACGACGGTCGGTACGCTGGCATCGTAGCGGTCGCGGATTCTGACGGTCTCGCGCTTCTCGAAATCGACGCCATCCAGGTGCTCGATGAAGGTCGTCACGAAATGCTGGCGCGTCTGTTCGCCATCGCTGACGATATCGATGCCGGCGTGCTGTTGCTCTTGCAACGCCAGGCGCAAGGCGTCCTGCTTGCCGTCGCGCAGTTCTTCACCTTGCAGCTTCCAGGGTGACCAGAGTTTCTCGGGCTCGGCGAGCCAGGAAGGTTTAGGCAGGCTGCCGGCAGTCGAAGTAGGGAGCAGTTTTTTCACAATAGATGACCTGGTGTGTGGAATGAATCAATGAATCAGTGAATCAGTGCGCGCAATTGGTGGACCATTGCGCCAGAACGGCCTGGTAAGGCTTGATGAAATGCTCCTCGACAAACCTGCCCTGCTCGGTTGCCAGCCGGCTGCGCTCTTCCCGGTCATAGACGATCCGGGTCAATGAATAGTCCTGATGCTTCAGGCTGGGTTGATAGGACTTTCCCGCCGCGGAATTGGCGTTGTAGATCTCGGGGCGATAGATCTTCTGGAAGGTATCCATCGTGCTGATGGTGCTGATCAGCTCAAGGTTCGTGTAATCGCCGAGCAAATCGCCGGAGAAATAAAAAGCCAGCGGCGCGGCGCTGTTCGGCGGCATGAAATAGCGCACCTTCATGCCCATTTTCTTGAAGTATTCATCGGTCAGGGAATACGCGTCCTGCACGTATTCCACGCCCAGTACCGGATGCTGGTTTTCAGTGCGCTGATAGGTCCTGCTGCTCGACACGCTCAGGCAGATGACGGGCGGCTTGTTGAAATGTTTCTTGTATGCGTCCGAGTTCACGAAGGACTTGAACAGCTTGCCGTGCAGGTCGCCAAAATCCTCCGGCGCGCTGAACACCGGCTGGTTCTTGTTCAGCTCCGGCAAGACAACGCTGAAGTCGTAATCGCGTACGTAGGAGGAAAAGTTATTCCCCACGATGCCCGCGATACGTTCGTCGGTGTGGCGATCGATGATCGTGGTCTTCAAGATCTCAATCAGGGGGAGCGCGTTGCCGGCGCTTTCGCCATCGACGCTCATCTCGACCGAGATGATCTCGAGCTGGACCTTATAACGCTCGCCCGTGGGATTGTCCCAATGCGCCAGGGCATTGAAACGATTGTCGATCATCCGGAAGGTGTTGCGCAGGTTTTCCTGGCGGCTCTCCCCTCTGGCCAGATTGGCGAAGTTGGTGGTGATGCGCGTGTTCTCTGAAGGACGATAGTCCTCATCGAAACAAATGCTCTTGATGGCAAATGTGAATTCTTTACTCATGATGGTCCGGTACCCTAATTTCTGAGATCAAGCCTGCGTCCACTGCGTGCGCTTGTTTTTCAGTACTTCCAAATTTTTGGTTTTTTGATTCAGCAGTCTTGTCATTGACGGTGTGCGAGACGAATTCTATGCCGTTCAATCCATGAATAAAAATGAATTTATCTAATAAAACCATTATATTCACTCATGCATTGGACGCATGCCGGCGTACCTGGAGATCGGCCCGCTCCATTTACCCCACCTTGCATTGCGCACTGCGACCGTTCTGCCAGGCGAAAAGCCTGATGCAGAAGCCATCGGGCGAAATTTGTCTTTTTGTGTTTGCCCGGCGCTTTTCCGGCGTTGCCAATATCGCCTGGCGCGCCTCCATTTCCCGGCCCCCTCCCGGCATGACAAGACGGCGCCCCATCGATCCGCACACGTCAAATTCCGCCGACGCATAGCGCCTTGCCGCCCCCGCACCCGGTGACCTGAATTCAATAAAAAACGTAAGTATTGCGAAGAAATTTATGTCTGAAATATCGTGTAAATACAATTGACATAAAGAAATATGCTAGGATCACCACCGCAATGCGGAGGAAGTTCCAACTCAGCAACTATTTAATGCTCCTCCCATGTTTTATCGCGCAGTCGCCAATCTGACCTCGTGCGCCTTGATAGATCAACTTTATTTAGGGGTGTTAAATTCGATGAATACTTCAATTAAAAACGCCAAAGTAGCGGCAGCGCTATTTGCCGGTCTTCTCCTTGCCGGCTGCTCGACCATGGACATGGGAAGCAACAGCGCGAAGACAGCGGCTACCGGCTCCGCTGGCGGCGCCAATGCGCAGAATGCGAATGCCCAGCTGGAGAAATGCGACAAGCCTTTTGGCACAATGGCGGTCATTGAGGACACGACAGCCCCCTGGTACGGGATTTTGACCGGGCAATACAAACTGGGCTCGACGGTTCCGGTGCTCAAACTGCTGATCCAGCAGTCCAATTGCTTCGTGGTGGTGGAACGCGGCCGCGGCATGTCAACGATGATGGGCGAGCGCTCCCTGCAAGACTCCGGCGAATTGCGCAATCGCTCCAATTTCGGCAAAGGGAAAATGGTCGCGGCCGACTACGGCCTGAGCCCATCGATCACCTTTACCAATAACAACGCGGGCGGCGCCGGCGCAAGTGTCGCCGGGCTCCTTCCCGGCGGGTTCGGCTCGGCCATCGGCGCGCTTGCGGGCAACATGAACTCAAAAGAAGCCAGCACCTTGCTGACCGTGATCGATAACCGTTCGGGCGTACAGCTGGCAGCGGCCGAAGGCAGCGCCACCAGCATGGACTTTGGCGCGCTGGGACGTCTCATCGGCAGCTCGGCCGGCGGCTCGCTGGGCGGCTATTCCAATACCGCGGAAGGCAAAGTGATCGTTGCCGCGTTCACCGATTCCTACAACAACGTCGTGCGCGCCATCCGCAACTACAAGCAACAGACCGTCGCCGGCGGCTTGGGCACTGGCGGCAACCTCGCGGTGCAGGACGATGACGACGCGCCCGCACCGGCTGCCAAGAAGACCGTCAAGAAAAAGAAAAAATAAGACCGGCCAGGTTCCGCAGCGAACCGCCGGGCTCTCCCAAGCAAAACGCCAACCGTCGCCGGTTGGCGTTTTGCATTTCGGCGGCATGCGCGCCACTCCCGTTGGCGGGATGCCCGGCGTGCCTATCTCTACGCGACTGCGGGAAACGATGTCTTCAGGCGGTATTGGCGCTGCCGGTAATTCCCCTCAAGGCCGCTGAAGCTGCAATCGACGTCACTGAACAGGCGGCCGATGCGGTTCAACGTGAAGCGCTGCTCCTCGGTCTCGATGGCCACCAGGCGACGCTTGCTCCGTGCGTAGTAGCCGCAAATATCGACGACCAGGCAATGGCCGTAGTCGGCACTCTTCACATCGATCAGCAAGGCTTCGGGCTTGGTCAGGCCAAACGTCGCCGCCAGCTCGACCCGGGCGCTGAGAAATGGATTCGCATTCCTGAATTTATCGCTCAGGTAGCCCACGGCATCCTTGGCCCAGCCATTGGCATTGGCGCCGGCTGAAAATGCCTCCAGCGCGGTCTTCGCATGTTCATGGCCCTGCTGCGCCGCCTTTTGCCACCAATAAAGCGCCCTGACATCGTTAAGCTTGTCATCGCGGCGGTTTCTCCAGGAGATCTGGGCGAACTCATATTGCGCTTCCACCAGGCCCATGTCGGCGGCCTTTTCCAGGTACTGCAAGGCGACCTCGAGATTGCGTTGCGAATAGATCGAGCGCGAATAGATCCTGGCCAGCGCATGCCACGCCAGCGCCGAGCCGCCCTCGCCGGCCAGCGTCAGCCAGTTGAGCGCCTTCTTGAAATTCGCCAGGCCATGCTCCATGAATACCCTGTTGCCGTCGCGGTCGATCTTTGCGCAGAGAAGGCCGAGCTCGAGTTGCGCCTCGGTGTTGCCAGCCAGGGCGGCCAACTCCAGGAGGTGGCCGATCCCGATGGGGTCGGGCTGCGGCGCCTGCAGGCGCCATTGCGCAAAGCGCAGCAACAGGGTCGACTCCGCGGATGACAGGAGGATGCCGCCGGTGACATCCGCATCCTTCTCTATTTGCGCCACTGCGACGGCGTTTCGCGCAAACAGCTTCTCGACCAGCGCAACCGCGTCACGGGCAAACCCCGCGTAGTCGGATTTTTTCCAGGCCTTATCGAGCAAGGCATATTGCGCCTGTTCAATGCCCGCATGCGCCGCCTCGATGATCAGGCGCTCTTCGAACTTGAGGGCGCCGTCATGCAAGATCGCCTTGAAGTTTTTCTCAATAGCATCGTCGTCGTCATCCGCATCCTGGCCGTGCATCTGCATTTGCTGCGCCAGCAGCCACTGCGCCTGATGATCGTCTTTGCTGGCCAGGAAAGACAAGGCGCCGATGGCCCTGGCATGGCTGTTGCTGTCGAACAGCTCCGTGTTGTCCAGGACCAGGCGGGCAAACGTGAGCCCGGCATGGGCAATCCCCGCATCGAAGGCCTTCTCGTACCAGACCGCCGCTTCGCGCGGGGACGACAGATCCTTGACCTGCTCATAGGAGATGTTGCGCCCTATCATCATCCAGGCATCATCGACGCCTTGTTGCGCGGCCCGCTTCAACCAATAGAATGCCGTGCCATTGCTCCTGGGCAGGCCGGTTCCGCCATACAGGTAACGACTTCCCAATGCCAGTTGGGCCCTGGATTCGCCTGCCCGTGCTGCTTTGATAACGGCCAATTCTTCTCGTGTCGCCATGTGTTACCTGTCGCTTTCGTGAGCGTGGTGAAACGTGATGTCAGGACGATGCGGCATCAGATCTCTCCAACATGAATGTCCATACAACGACCGCCGGAATCGCAAAATCAAAGGCAAAAGGATCCCCCGCCGGCGCAAATCATTGCGTCGGTTTTCTGTGCCCCGGGGATCGCTGGACTATGCAGTCGCGTCAGGCACGTTGTTCAATTTGGCGGTTCCTGCCAACCGTGATCGCCATCGCCGCCAACCTCGATGACAGCGCTATTTTGGCAGTGGCAGGCACCAATAATTTCACGGCGAAATGGACTATTACCAATGCCTGATGCTTGTTAAGAACCGCGCCACTACAGGGTTCCCGGTTACTGTTCAGGATTGCAAAGATGCACCAACATACGGCATCATCCGGGCCAAAAACCAGGCGCGGTGACGGCTCGGCTTGAGCTCATCCGCAAATCGATTCCTTCAGTTCCGCGGATAGAAAACAAGAAGGGCACTGCATGAACAATCATGCAGTGCCCCCTCTTTTTACGTCTTGCCTACTGTCGTCAGAATGACGACCGACGCATTAGAACTTGTGGCGAATACCCACGGCCACGGCGCCCTGGTTACCATCGGTGCCGGTGCTGTCAGCCACGCCGGTGTTGACGATATCGGTCGCCTTGGTGTACGCCAGGAAGGCATACAGGTCGGTACGCTTGGACAGCCAGTAGTCGGTGCCGAGGCTGAACTGGGTCAGCTTGCCCTTGCCCGACACGCCGTCGAACTGCGCATTGGTGCGATCCACTGCCGCCAGCAGTTTCAGCGACGGGCTCAGCGCGTAAGCGGTACCGAGTTCGTACACATCAGCCTTGTTTGCGCGCGCCAGGGTACGGTTGGTCAATGTGCCCAGCGAGCCAACGCCGGCCGCGGTCAGGTTGGTCTGGGTGTTCAGGTCTTGCTTGACGCGCGACCAGTTGCCGTACACGCGTGCCGGACCGAACTGGTACGAAGCCACCAGGTTCCAGCCCTTGTAAGCAGTGTTGCCGGCGCTGCCGGACTGCGTGTTGACCGAAGCGGTGGTGCTCGACGATGGGATCAGGCTGGTGTCAGACGAGTAACCCGTGCCGTTCGCCTTGGACTGGTAGTAGTTCAGGCCCAGACCCAGGGGACCGTTGTCGTACTTCAAGCCGGCGCCGAAGGCCTGGCCGGCGGAAGTTTGACCGGCGGTTTCGCCGAAACCGTAGATCAGGTTACCGGTAAAGCCGCTCAGGTTGTTGGTGGTATAGCTGATCGAGTTGTTGGTGCGGGTACCTTCCAGGCGATCCAGGTTGTGGCCCACGTTACCGGTCCAACCACCGAAGTCGTTGACGGAGGTGTAAGCGGAAATGGTATCGGCGAAGTCGGTTTGGCGACCCAGCAACACGCTACCGAAACCGCCGGCCAGACCGACGACCGACTTGCGACGGAACAGGTTCGAAGAGGTCGAGGCATCGGAACCTTGCAGGGCGCCGGTGTCGTTGGAAAAGCCGACTTCCAGGTTGAACACTGCCTTCAGGCCACCGCCCAGATCTTCAGCGCCCTTGAAGCCGATGCGCGAACCCTGGATGACGCCCGAGTTGAGAGAAAATTTGCTGCCAGTGCCACCAGTGCTGGTCGCCACTTTGCTTTGATAGACAACGCCGGTATCGACGATACCGTAGATGGTGACGGAGCTTTGTGCATGAGCAGCACCTGCGAACGCGCCGAGAACGGCTAGTGCCAGCAGAGATTTTTTCATTTGACATCCTTCTATAAAAATAGTCTTGAGGATCCGTACTTTCAGTCGGATGCACAGACATTAATGCTTCTGATTCTTCATGACTTCACCTTTGTTTATAGAAGCAATTTTTTAGATGAGATCAAAAAATTAAAATGGCATCTGTTGTATTTTTTTATCGGGAAATCCACTATTGGCGCCAATGCGCAGCGCGCTACTGATGAGTCAATCCTGACGGGCGGCATATTGCAACAGTACAAATAAAAATGCCGTCCAGTGAATCACTGGACGGCATGGCAGCCTCGGCTGTCTTTACTTTTATTTGCCTGGCATCAGGCCATCACGCTCACAGCGCCATGTCGGCCGCCGCGTTTTCCTTCGGCTTGTCCAGGCTGGCCTTGTTGCCTTCGGGCTGCGCCGGCTTGGGCGCGATGACCGGGGGCGGCGTCAGTTGCAGCACGCCGCTGGTGTAGG
This sequence comes from Herbaspirillum sp. GW821-FHT09A12, assembly GCF_059418325.1. Lineage (NCBI taxonomy): Bacteria > Pseudomonadati > Pseudomonadota > Betaproteobacteria > Burkholderiales > Oxalobacteraceae > Herbaspirillum > Herbaspirillum sp. GW821-FHT09A12. Next base: position 46,690 of record NZ_JBWKPR010000007.1, on the reverse strand, counting down.
CCCATTCCTTGGCGACCTGGTCGGGATGGTCGTTGAGCTTGGTGCCATAGCTCGGCACGATCTCGCGGATCCTGGCTTGCCATGCGGGCGTGGCAACCTTGTCCTTGAACACCTTTTCCAGCACGGTGAGCATGATCGGCGCAGCGGTCGATGCGCCCGGCGAAGCGCCCAGCAAACCGGCGATGCTGCCATCCTTGGCGACCACGATCTCGGTGCCCAGCTTCAGCACGCCGCCCTTGTCTGCATCGCGCTTGATGATCTGCACGCGCTGGCCGGCTTGCCACAGGCGCCAGTCTTCCTTCTTGGCATTGGGGAAATATTCCTTGAGCGCCGCGAAGCGCTCGTCATCCGACAGCATCAGCTGGCCAGCCAGGTATTCCACCAGCGGGTATTCGGCGATGCCGACCTTGGCCATCGGCCAGGCATTGTGCGTCGTGGTGGTGGAGAACAGGTCCCAATACGAGCCTTCCTTGAGGAACTTGGTGGAGAAGGTCGCGAAGGGGCCAAACAGGATCACGCGCTTGCCGTCCAATACGCGAGTATCGAGGTGCGGCACCGACATCGGCGGCGCGCCGACCGAGGCCTTGCCGTAGGCCTTGGCCAGGTGGCGTTCGGCCACCACCGGATTGTCGGTCACCAGGAAGGAACCGCCCACCGGGAAACCGGCGTACTCGCGCGCCTCGGGAATGCCGGACTTTTGCAGCAGCTTCAGTGCGCCGCCGCCGGCGCCGATGAAGACGAACTTGGCGTCGGTCTCGGTGGTGCTGCCATCTTTCAGGTTCTTGTAGCCGATACGCCAGGTGCCATCGGCATTGCGCGTGATGTCGCGCACTTCGCTGGAAAGCTTGAGCGTGAAATTAGGGCGGGTCTGCAGGTAGGCGGCGAACTGGCGGGTGATTTCGCCGAAGTTGACGTCGGTGCCCAGCGGCGTCCAGGTGGCGGCCAGCTTCTGCTTGGGGTCGCGCCCTTCCATCATCAGCGGCACCCACTTCCTGATCTGCTCGTGGTCTTCCGAATACTGCATGCCGGCGAACAGCGGGCTGGCCTGCAGCGCTTCATAGCGTTTCTTCAGGTACGTCACGTTGTCGTCGCCCCAGATGAAGCTCATGTGCGGGGTCGAGTTGATGAACGAACGCGGGTTCTTCAACACGCTGTTCCTGACCTGCCAGGCCCAGAACTGGCGCGAGATCTGGAAGGCTTCGTTGATCTCGATGGCCTTGGCGATCTCGATCTTGCCTTCCTTGTTCTCCGGCGTGTAGTTCAGCTCGGCCAGCGCCGAGTGGCCGGTGCCGGCGTTGTTCCAGCCGTTGGAGCTTTCCTGGGCGACGCCGTCCAGGCGCTCCACCATTTCCATCGACCAGCCCGGTTCCAGCTCATTGAGCCAGACCGCCAGGGTGGAGCTCATGATGCCGCCACCGATCAGCAGCACGTCGACTTTCTTGACGTCGGCCGCCTGCGAAGCCGGTGCCAGCACCAGCGCAAATACAAAACCCAGCAATGCCAGGTAGGATTTTTTCAACATTTTCTAATCCATGTTTGATGAAGAGAGATCCGCCCCCAAGCTTGCCAAAATGACAAATACAGGATGCGACGGCCAAAAAGTGCACTTTCGTCACCGATGGCGCATGCCTGCATGAACTTGGGGATTTCAGACAACCGGCTTTGCGGATGCCAGGGCTGCCCAGCCTGAAAGGTCAAGCGCAGCACTCCTGCCATTCCACCCGCATTGCGCCCACCGCTGGGTACGCAACACTTTGCCGGGTGTGGCCGACGTTGGCCACAACGCACACCAAGCCTGGCTCAATGTGCCTGCCGGATTCAACTGCCTGTCCGATTCCTGTCTCCGGCATTTGAGCGATGCCTGTACAAAAACGTCTCCATCAGAGCGAACCGGGATTGGGTCATGTTGAGGCGGCAAGCTTAACATGTTGCGCCGATGCTGGCGATGACGGTTATCACTCATCCCCGCGGCCCCGGGCAGGCCAAGCCGTTGCATGAACCGGGGCAAGCGGCATGGCGCCGGCCGCACCGTAGGCACCGAACGCGCCTTTACTTTGCATCTGCACAACGGCAGCAGCGCGGACAAGCCCGCGCGCAAAGATACGCAACAGCAAGTAGAATCGCAGGCTTGGGCGCTTGCCGCCGGGCATATGCATTCGCATGCGCCGGCGGCCTGCGTCATTCGACCTGGATCAACAATGAACATCCCTGAACAGGGCAATCTGATGTGCCGCCGCTGCGGCCAGAAGGAAGGCATGCACCCGCTGGCGTCGGCCGTATGGCATTACGCCACCTGCGTCAAATGCCGCTACAAGGACTCGGTGACCGAGCAGGCCAAAAACGTGCCCCTGTGATGGCGCGGCGACGGCGCCAGCTTCCCTCGCCTCGCCTGCGGGCAAGAAAAAAGCGGAACGCGCACATGCGTTCCGCTTTTTGTTTGTGGCCTGCCGCAAGCGCCGCGCTCAAGCCTTCAGCTGCGTCAGTCCCTGTGCCGCGATCGCCTTGAGCCAGCCCAGGCCGGCCGAGGTGGCGCCGGCAGGATTGTATTCGCAGCCGATCCAGCCCTGGTAGCCGAGCGTGTCGATCAGCTTGAGCAGGTAGGGATAGTTCAGCTCGCCCACGTCCGGCTCGTGGCGCTCGGGCACGCCGGCGATCTGGATGTGGCCGATGCCGGCCATGTCGCGCTTCAACTTGACGGCGACGTCGCCTTCGACGATCTGGCAGTGGTAACAGTCGAACTGTACCTTCAGGTTCTCCGCGCCGATCTCGGCGCAGATGGCCTGCGCCTCATCCTGGCGGTTCAGGAAGAAGCCCGGGATGTTGCGGGTATTGATCGGCTCGATCACCACCGTGATGCCGGCGGACTCGGCCTGGTGGGCGGCGTAGGACAGGTTGTCCAGGTACACCGCGCGGTGCCGGGCCCGGTCTTGCTCGGGCTTGATCAGGCCGGCCATGACGTGCAGCGTCTTGTTGCCGATCACCGCAGCGTACTTCAGCGCGGTCTCGATGCTGCGCTTGAATTCGTCTTCGCGGCCGGGCAGCGAAGCGATGCCGCGCTCGCCGCCGGCCCAGTCGCCCGGAGGCGCGTTGAACAGCGCCTGGGTCAGGCCGTTGGCCTCCAGGCGCGACTTGATTTCCTCAGGCTGGTAGTCGTACGGGAACAGGAATTCGACGCCCGGAAAACCGTCCTTCGCGGCGGCGGCGAAACGGTCCAGGAAGTCATGTTCGACATACATCATGCTCAGGTTGGCGGCAAAACGCAGCATCGTGCTCTCCTTGAATGTTGATGCGCGGCCGGCTCCGCTCAGTCGGAACCGGCCATGTCCTTACTTGTTGACCACGCTGGGCTTGGTGACCAGCGTAGCGATGGCGCCCACCACCAGCATCACGGCCAGCATGTACATGCCGATCGCGTTGCTCTTGGTCAGGTCCTTGAAGTAACCGATCAGGTAGGGGCTGACGAAGCCGGCCAGGTTGCCCACCGAATTGATGGCGGCGATGCCCACCGCCGCGGCGGCGCCCGACAGGAACGAAGTCGGCAGCGACCAGAACAGCGGCGCGCAGGTCAGCACGCCGGCGGCGGCCAGCGACAGCGAGGCGATCGAGATCACGGTATTGTCGGCGAACAGCGCCGCGCCGATGAAGCCGACGCAACCCATCATGGCTGGCACCACCAGGTGCCAGCGGCGTTCGCGCTTGCGGTCGGCGCTGCGGCCGATCAGGTTCATGGCGACGATGGCGCAGCCGAACGGGATCGCCGACAGCAGGCCGATCTGCAGGTTGCCGCTCACGCCGGTGGCCTTGACCAGGGTCGGCATCCACAGCGTCAGGCCGTACTGGCCCATGACGAACGAGAAGTAGATCAGGCACATCAGCCACACGCGCGCATCCTTGACGATGTCGCCGAAGCTGTGGCCGCTTTCCTTGCCCTTCTGGTCGCCGTCGATGTCGGCTTGCAGGAGCTTCTTCTCATCGTCGGAGAGCCACTTGGCGCTCTTGACGTCGTTGTCCAGGTAGAACAGCGTGACCAGGCCGATCAGCACGGCCGGGATCGCTTCGATCACGAACATCCACTGCCAGCCCTGCATGCCGCTGCTGCCGTGGAAGGCGTCCATGATCCAGCCCGACAGCGGGTTGCCCAGGATGCCCGCGACCGGGATGCCGGACATGAACACCGCGATCACCTTGGCGCGGCGGTGCGACGGGAACCAGTAGGTCAGGTACAGGATGATGCCGGGATAGAAGCCCGCCTCAGCCAGGCCCAGCAGGAAGCGCAGGACGTAGAACTGGGTCGGGGTCTGCACGAACATGAAGCAGGCCGACAGGATGCCCCAGGTGACCATGATGCGGGCGATCCAGATGCGCGCGCCGACCTTGTGCATCAGGACATTGCTGGGCACTTCGAACAGGAAGTAACCGATGAAGAACAGGCCGGCGCCCAGGCCGAACACGGTTTCCGAGAAACCCAGGTCGGCCGACATCTGCAGCTTGGCGAAGCCGACGTTGACGCGATCGAGGTAAGCGATCACGTAGCACAGCATCAGGAACGGCATGATGCGCCAAAAGACTTTCTTGTACAGGCCATCCCTGGCCTGATCGTTGGCGCTGCTTGCGACGCCAGTGGTGGTTGCGGTGGTCATGCTGCGACATCTCCCTAAGAAATATTCGGCCATTCGTGGCGGCCGCTGGTTGCTTGACGCCTGCATTCGCATGCAGGCAATTTATGGATTCAATATGGATGGGCGCTCAGGCTGGCGGGCAAACGACAGACTGCGTCCCTTGACATTGATCGTCCGGTCTGGCGCCGGCTCTTGCATCTTCCGGCCGGCCTGGCGCGGAAAACGGATGGCGGCGCAGGCAGCGCCGCCATGCTTGTTGCTGACAATCTTTTATGCGGGCCGCTTACCAGCGCTACCAGCGCGCCTTGAATACGTCCCGCAGCTCTTGCAGGGCCGACTCTTCCAGCCCCGTGGCGCCACCGGACAGGTGCCACAATTTGGCCGTCTCTTCCAGCTCCTCCAGCGCGAAGGCGGCCTTGGAGACCGAGCTTTCCCATACCACCGGGCCGAGCCGTTCCAGCAGCACGCCGCGCACCCGGGTGGCGATCCTGGCGACCTGTTCTGCCACTTCCGGCGCGCCGGGACGGGCATATTTGATCAGCGGGATATGGCCGACCTTCATCACGTAATAAGGCGTGATCGGCGGCAGCACATCCTCTTCCTTCCACACGCCCTTGATGGTCAGGTTGACCAGGTGGGTGGAATGGGTGTGGACCACCGCATGCATCTCGGGGTTGTTGTCATACACCGCGCGGTGCAGCACCAGGGTCTTGGACGGCTTGTCGCCGGCCACCCAGTTGCCGCCGGCATCGACCTTGGAGATCGCGGCCGGATCGAGGAAACCGAGGCAGGCATCGGTCGGCGTGATCAGCCAGCCGTCGTCCAGCCGTGCGCTGATGTTGCCGGCCGAGCCGACGGTGTAGCCGCGCTGGTAGAGCGATGCGCCGATGCGGCAGATCTCTTCGCGCAGTTTGGCTTCGTTGCTCATGCCGTCTTCCCCGCCAATACGCGCAGCGCCTTCTCGAAGAAGTCGACCGTGCCGAAATTGCCCGACTTCAGCGCCAGGGCCACCGGTTGTTCATCCAGCGTGGCCGTGGCCGGCACGCCCGGATCGATCTGCGGGCCGATGCGCAGCGCGCGCACGTCCAGCGCCTGCACCACCGCGCCGGAGGTCTCGCCGCCGGCCACCACGAACTGGCGCACGCCGCGTTGCTTCAAACCAGAAGCAATGGACGCCAGCGCCTGCTCGACGATATGGCCGGCCTTGGCCACGCCCAATTCCTTTTGCACCGCCTTGACTTCGTCCGGGGTGGCGGTGGCGTAGATCAGCACCGGCTCGTCCTTGATGCGTTGGTCGGCGAAGGCCAGCGCCTGGCCGACCACGTCTTCGCCGCGCGCCAGCGCCAGCGGATCGATGCGGAACGACGGGCGCTTGGCCTTCCATTCGGCGACCTGGGCATTGGTAGCCTTGGAGGCGCTGCCGGCCAGCACCACGGACAGGCCGTCGACCTTGGGCAACTGCGCCGCTTCGCCGGCCGCGTGCAACAAACCGGCGCGACGGAAATTCTCCGGCAGGCCCAGGGCCACGCCGGAACCGCCAGTGATCAGCTTCAGTTCGGCGCAGGCTTCGCCCAGCGCGAACAGGTCCTTGTCAGAGACCGCGTCGGCGATGGCCATCTTCACGCCATCGGCGCGCAGCGCGGCAAAGCGCTCCTGCACGGCGGACGCGCCACGGGCGACCGCGTCGTAGCGCACCAGGCCGACCTTGGATGCGGTCTGGCGCTGCAGCACGCGCACCAGGTTGGCATCGGTCATCGGCGTGAGCGGATGGTTTTCCATGCCGGATTCGTTCAACAGCGCATCGCCCACGAACAGGTAGCCGCGATAGATGGTGCGGCCGTTTTCCGGGAAGGCCGGGCAGGCGATGGTGAAGTCCACGCCCAGTTCCTGCATCAATGCATCGGTCACCTGGCCGATGTTGCCGGCGTCGGTGGAGTCGAAGGTGGAGCAGTACTTGAAGAAGAACTGCGTGCAGCCCTGCTGCTGCAGCCAGCGCAGCGCGGCCAGCGATTGCTCGATGGCCTCGGCGGCCGGGATGGTGCGCGACTTGAGCGCGATCACCAGCGCATCAGCGGTCAATGTAGAAACTGCGGCAGGCATCTCGGCCGGCACGCCGATGGTTTGCACGGTGCGCATGCCGCCGCGCACCAGCATGTTGGCCAGGTCGGTGGCGCCGGTGAAATCGTCGGCGATGCAGCCGAGCAGTGGTTTGGCTTGGGACATGGTGGACTCCGGAATCTGTTCGATACTCATTGATGCCAATCGGCGCTGCTTGACTGCTTACTTGGCCTTGGCCGCGGGCAGGTCGATGCCCGGGAAGATCTTGATCACGGCCGAGTCATCCTCGCCGCCGTGGCCGGCGGTGGATGCCATCATGAACATCTGGTGGGCAGCGGCCGACAGCGGCAGCGGGAACTTGCTGCGGCGGGCGGTATCGAGCACCAGTCCCAGGTCCTTGACGAAGATGTCGACCGCCGACAGCGGCGTGTAATCGCCGTTGAGGATGTGCGGTACGCGGTTCTCGAACATCCAGGAATTGCCGGCGCTATGGGTGATGACGTCGTACAGCGCATCCGGGTTCACGCCTTCGCGCAGGCCCAGGGCCATCGCTTCGGCGGAAGCGGCGATGTGCACGCCGGCCAGCAACTGGTTGATGATCTTGACCTTGGAGCCGATGCCGTGCGCGTTGCCCAGGCGATAGACCTTGCCGGCCATGCCTTGCAACACGTCTTCGATCTTGGCGTACACCTCGTCGGGGCCGGAGGTCATCATGGTCATTTCGCCGGAAGCGGCGCGCGCGGCGCCGCCGGAAACCGGCGCGTCCAGCAGCAGCAGGCCCTTCTCGCCCAGGCGCTTGCCCAGCTCGACGGCGAAGTCCGGCGCCACGGTGGCGCTGGAGATCACCACGCTGCCGGGCTTCAAGGTGGATACCACGCCGTTCTCGCCGAACAGCACGGCTTCGGTCTGGGCCGCGTTGACCACCAGCGTGATCACCACGTCGACCGCCCCGGCCAGCTCGGCCGGGTTGGCGCAGGCCACGCCGCCGGCGGCGGCGAACTTGTCCAGCACTTCGCGGCGCACATCGCAGGCATGCACATTGAAGCCGGCACGCAACAGGGAGCTGGCGACGCCGAAGCCCATCGCACCCAAACCGATCACACCCACATTCTTGGACATTGTTGTCTCCACTGAGAAGCAAAAGGCGCCGCTGCCATTATCGTGATGCAGACCGCTGCGCCGGTTGATGATGTGACGCCGGCTCGAGGCCGGCGTCGCCTGTTACTGAATCCTTGTTGGGAAAAACTAACTTTGCCCCTGGCTCAAACGGCGCGCCGCATTGAACATATGCGTCTGCGCCGCGTTGCGCGCCGCCATCTCGTCGCCGGCGCGGATCGCCTCGACGATGGCTTCGTGCTCCTCGCGCACCTGGCGCGAGAAATCCTCGTAGCGGGCTTCGTTGCCGCGCGTGACCGCCGTGGCCGCCTCCAGGTACTGCGAGAGGAACTCCAGCGTCTTGATGAAGTAAGGGTTGCGCGTGGCCTGCGCCAGCGCGCGGTGGAAAGCCACATCGGCTGCCACGCCGTCGCCGCCGGCCGCCACATCGGCGCCGATGCGCGCCAGCGCCGCGTCGATGGCGGCGATGTCTTCCCCGGTGCGGCGCTTGGCCGCCTGGGCCGCCACCTCCGCCTCGATGGCGCGGCGCAGCTCGACGATCTGCAGCACCGCATCGGGCGAACTTACTTCAGCATAGTCAATGCGCAGCGGCTTGATGCCCGCCTGCTCCGTCACGAAAACGCCGCTGCCCTGGCGCGGTTCCACCACGCCCTCATGCTTCAGGCGCGAGATCGCCTCGCGCACCACCGTGCGGCTGACGCCGAACTCCTGCGCCAGCACCACTTCGGTCGGCAGCTTGCTGCCACGGGGGAAAGCGCCGGCATCGATGTTCTCCAGCAACTGCCTGGCAACCGTGTCGCTGAGCGCTTGCGCGGGGATTTTCTGAAACATGCTGTCTCGCGTCGTTATCGTAAGGTTATCCGGTCATCATACAAATTTATCAATGGCTCGGCAACGCGATTTTTTCTTTTTACCGGGAGAAACAGCCTTTAATTGAGATAAATAAATACAATTAAACGATGTTAATCAGTTATATCGGCAGGTTCACCTCAGACATTAAAATTTCATATAACTGGCGATTTAGCCGACTTTGCCCCGCCTGGGCCGCTCTACAATCACGGCTTACCCAGCCAGTTACACGGAAATGCCTTCATGCCCTACGACCTTTCAGACAAACTCGTCATCGGAATCTCCTCGCGCGCCCTGTTCGACCTCGAAGCCGAAAACGCCATCTATGACGAGCAAGGGGTGGATGTCTATGCCGACTACCAGCGCACCCACGAAAATGATGCGTTGGAACCCGGCACCGCCTTCCCGCTGGTCAAGGCGCTCTTGCGGCTCAACGACCTGATTCCCGAACGCCGCCTGGTGGAAGTGGTGGTCATTTCGCGCAACACGCCCGACACCGGCTTGCGCGCCTTCAACGCCATCGCCGCCCACAAGCTCGACATCAGCCGCGCGGCCTTCACCGGCGGCGGCCCGACCGCGCCTTACCTGCAGGCCTTCAAGATCGACCTGTTCCTCTCGCGCGATACCGGCGACGTACAGGAAGCCATCGACGCCGGCGTCGCCGCCGCCCAGCTCTACACCGCGCCGGTCGAATACAGCGCGCCGGAAAACCAGATCCGCATCGCCTTCGACGGCGACGCCGTGCTGTTCTCGCCGGAGTCCGAACGCATCTTCGCCGAGAAAGGCCTGGAGGCCTTCGCCAAACACGAACAGCGCCACCGCAAGAAAGCCATGAAGGAAGGCCCGTTCGCCAAGCTGCTGCTGGCGCTCTCCGCCATCCAGAAACAGTTTCCGCCCAAGGAATGCCCGGTGCGCATCGCCATCGTCACCGCCCGCAACAGCCCGGCGCACCAGCGCGTGATCCACACGCTGCGCACCTGGAACGTCAACGTCGACGAAGCCTTCTTCCTCGGCGGCCTGAAGAAAACCGACGTGCTGCAAGCCTTCGGCGCCCATATGTTCTTCGACGACCAGGAAGGCCATGTCGAAACCGCGGCGGTGGTGGTGCCCTCGGGCCGCGTGCCTTACAAGGGCGGCAAGCTGGCCGGCGCCGCGAAGCCGGCCGCACGCGCGCTCAAGCGCTGAGGCCGGCGATGTACCCGGTCTCGATCAAGGGTGTATTGCAGGCGCCGGATGGCAGGATCGTCCTGCTGGAAAACGAACGCAACGAATGGGAACTGCCCGGCGGCCGGATAGAAGACGGCGAAACGCCGCAGCAATGCCTGGCGCGCGAGATTGAAGAAGAGCTGAACCTGAAAGTCCAGGTCGGCGCCATCATCGACGCCTGGATGTTCGAGGTGATCCCCGGCAAGCGGGTGTTCATCGCCACCTATCGCTGCGCCTTGGCCGGCGCCTTCGCGCCGGATATCAGCCATGAACACCAGCGGATAGGATTGTTCGCGCCGGATGCGCTTCCGGAAAACCTGCCGGCAGGCTACCGGGCCTCGATCGAACGGGAACTGTCCCGCGCGAATACGGACGTGCGGGATTGTTGACGGCACAGGCCTGCCGTTTTAAAACGCAGGCATGCACACTGGGAATCCACCCTCACTATCTTCTTCCACCATGGAAACCGAACTGAAACTGCTGCTCGCCCCCGGGCACGTCAAGACACTGATCAGGCATCCGCTGCTGGCGCGCCATGCGCTGGCCGCGCCGCGCACCAAGGACCAGACCGGCGTGTACTTCGATACTCCCGGCAACGACTTGCGCCGCAACGACGCCGGCCTGCGCGTGCGGCGCACCGGCGGCGAATACATCCAGACCCTGAAAGCCGGCGGCGGCGTACAGGGCGGCCTGCACCAGCGCAACGAATGGGAGTCCCAGGTCGCGGGCGAACAGCCCGACCTCGCGGCGCTGCGCGAGATGGTGCCGGCCGACGCCAAATGGGCCAGGCTGGTCTTTACGTCCGACCTGGCCCAACGGATCCGCCCCATCTTCGCCACCAACATCAAGCGCATGCTGTGGGACTTGAAGCTGCCCGACGGTTCCGAGGTGGAGTTCGTGCTCGACCGCGGCACGGTCGAACATGGCGACCTGAAAACCCGGGTGTGCGAGATCGAACTCGAACTCAAGGCCGGCAGCCCGCTGGCGCTGTTCGATTTCGCGCTGCAACTGCTGCAGGACATCCCGCTGCGCATCGGCATCCAGAGCAAGGCCCAGCGCGGCTACACGCTGTACCACCGGGCCGCCGGCAGCCTGCCCGCCGGCAACGCCAGCAACGTCAGCAACGTCACCAAGGCGGCCGCGCTGGCGCTGTCCAAGAAGATGAGCGTGGAGCAAGCCTTCAGCGCCATCGTCGGCAATTGCGTGGAGCAGATCCAGGCCAACGACATCGCCGATGGCGACGCCCGGGATGTGGAACGCCTGCACCAGATGCGGGTCGGCCTGCGCCGCCTGCGCTCGGCCTTCACGCTGTTTGGCGCAGAGATCGCGTTGCCGGATGCGCTGGCGGGCGAATTCGAATGGCTGTCCCGGCACATCGGCGCCGCCCGCGACTGGGACGTGCTGGCCGGCGCCACCCTGGCGTCGGTGCCGGCCGGACCGGCCGATGCGCCCGGCCTGGCTGCGGTGCGGGACGCGGCCTACAAGCAGGCGCGGGCGATGCACCAGGCCGCAGTAGAAGTTGTGGCATCGCCCCGCTACACCGCGCTGGCACTGCACTTGAGCCGCTGGATGCTGGCCGCGCAATGGCGCGCAACGATGACCGTGGGACAACTGGCGGCGCTGGAACGGCCGCTGTCGCGCTTCGCGCGCGAGATGCTGCGCCATGACGAGAAGCGCATGAAAAAGCGCGGCAGCAAGATGGAAGACGATCCCCGTTCGCGCCACCGCGCCCGCATCGCGGCCAAGCGGATGCGCTACGACACCGAATTCTTCCAGGCGCTGTACCGGGAAAAGAACAGCAAGCCCTACCTCAAGGCGCTGTCGCGCCTGCAGGATCAACTGGGCCTGCTCAACGACATCTCGGTCGCCAACAAGCTGCTGGACGAACTGCAGGCAAAGCACCCGCCGCTGGCTTCCGGCATCGGCTATGCGCGCGGCTTCCTGGCCGCGCAGGTCAGCGACGGCGAAGAGAAGGTCCGCCGGCTGTGGAAGAAATGGAAAGCGCAGCAGCTGCCGCAATAACAAAATAACGAAATAACAAAACGTGCATGGCATGGGACGGCGTCAGAACAGGCTGCTGTCGACCGCGTCGAGTTCCAGCTGCAACCGGCGCGCAGTCTTCATCAGCGCCGGCGCCAGCTCATCGCGGATCATCAGCCGGTCGGGCAAGGGCCCCACGGCGCTGCAGTTCAGACCCATCATCAGGGGCGGCGCGCCCAGCGCCAGCGGCACGCTGATGGCGAAGGTGTCGCGCTGGTATTCGCCGGCCGCCAGGCAATAGCCGTGGGTATCGAGGTCGCCGAAGGCGCGCTCCATCTTCGCCACCACCTGCGGGCCGTGTTCGCCGCTCTTCTTCCAGATCGAAAACAGCAGGCGCTGGCGCTGCTGCGGCGGTTGCGACCACACATAGGCGCGGCCGATGGAACTGAGCGCCATCGGCACCGTCCGTCCCACGCCCAGGCGCAGGGTGGCGATCTTGCTGCTGTTGCAGTACTGGAGGTAGACCATGTCGAGCTGGTCGGCCACGGCCAGTCCGACCGACATGTCGTAGCGGTCGGCGAACTCCTGCATGATGGGCCGCGCGATGTCGGGCACCGGGCTGTTGGCCAGATATTTGTGGCCCAGCCGCAGGCCGCGCACGCCGATCTGCACGCGCACGCCGTCCGGGGCGCGGTCGAGATAGCCCAAGGCCACCAGGGTCGCGCTCAGGCGCGACACCGACGCTTTCGAATAGCCGGTACGGCGCACCAGTTCGGCATGCGTGAGCGGCTTGGCGCTGCCATGGAATACCTTGAGCAGCTTGAGCGCGCGCTCCAGTGTATGGGTGCCGGCCGACGCTTCCGGAGCGGCTGCGGCATCGTCATGCACCACATCGGGCAAGGCGGCGTCTTCGGCGCGCCCATTGTGCCCACTGCGCCCATTGCTTCGCCGCGATATCTCAAGCTTGCGCACGTTGCGCCTCCATTTCCTGCAACTGCCGCCGCATCGCCAGCAACTGCGGGCCGGCCTTCTGCTCCACCCGCGCCTTGGTCAGCGTGCGCGACTGGCCGGCGCACAGGAGCACCATCGGCAAGCGGTCGGCCAGTTTCAGCGGCGTGGCCACCACGGTGATGTCCGGTCCCCAGTCGCCGGCAGAGACGCAATACGATTTCTCGCCGATCTGGGTTTCGGCGTCGGTCAGCTTCTGGCGCACCGCCATCCACTCGTCGCGCTTATGGTAGGGCCGCATATGGTCCAGCAGGTAGCCGCGTTCGTTCTCGTGCAGGCAAGCCAGCAATGCCCAGCCCACCGGCGATGACGCCATCGGCATATGCTCGCCCACGCCCAGGCCGACAGTGGCGGTGTTGGATGCGCTGTGGCAGTTTTCAAAGAAGATCATGTCCAGGCCGTCGCGGCCGGCGAGCGCGACAAACACGCCATTGTCGTCGGCCAGCTTCTGCATCAGCGGACGCGCCTGCAGCACCACATCGGTATCGACCATGGCGGCGAAGCCGAGCGTGAGCACCGATACCGCCAAGCGGTATTTGCGGCGCTGCTCGCTGTAGGTCAGGTAGCCCAGCGCGGCGAGCGTCTGCGCCAGGCGCGAGACGGTGGCCTTGGGCAAGCCGGTGCGCAAGGCAATGTCCTGGTTGGCCAGCCAGTCGGCCTCGCCGAGGAAGGCATCGAGCACGGCGAAGCCGCGTTCGATCGGCTTGATGGTGCCTGGCGCCGACGCATCGGCGCGCAGCGGGGTATTGCCGTTGCGGTATTCAGGGGGATTGGGCGCGCGCAGCACGATGCGCACGTCCTTGACGCGCCGCGCCGGCTTGCGCGCGGCCGTCTTCATGCGCGCCCTTCATGCCGCACCATGCGCTCTACATACAAGATGGCGAAATTCACTGGGTCTCCTTGTCTTGCCGTGCATCTGCGTGTGGATGCGCATCTTTTTTCTGCCGCGCGCTAACCTGCAAGCGTATTTTTTCGCGCTCTGCCGACACCATGCGGCAGCTGCCGCGGCAGGGTCAACCGATGAATATTTTATGTTCCGTACTTTGAAATATTCAATACCATTTTGAATGGCGAACATTCATTGCTGCGCCGCGCCAGTCGTCGCGGCGATGAAGAAAAAGCCGCAACAGCCCTGTATATGGCCCGCCTTGCTTCAATTTACGCCATGCGCATCGGTTTATCCCGCAGCGCAAGATGCAACGACGCAATACCCAGACCTGTCGCGCCATGTTTTGGAAGGGTCGGCCATATTCCGTTGTACGGAACACCGTCAAAACCCTGCTTGACACCCCTTCCCCGCTTCCAGACTATACGCACATCGCAGCACCGGAAGCATCGCACGGCCTTCCGGCAAAACACCAAGAAACAACGCAATAAGAGACAGGTTTTTTCCGCCCGGCAGCAGTGCGGAAGAAACTAAGGCGGCAATCCATGCAGGCGCGCCGCCGCCACCAGCCAACCGAAACGAGAATGCGAGGACGCCCGCAGGGCGCAGCCTTGTCCATCGTTTCCGAACAGGGAAACACAGCCATGAGCAATGCACGCATGTTGGAAGGCAAGGTAGTCATCGTCACCGGCTCGGGCGGCGGCATCGGGCGCGAGATCGCACTGGCGATGGCGCGCCAGGGCGCCGCCGTGGTGGTCAACGACATCGGCGCCTCGCTTGCCGGCGAGGGCGCCAGCACCGGCCCGGCGCAGCAGGTCGCCGATGAGATCAAGGCCGCCGGCGGCCGCGCCGCCCCCAACACCGACAGCGTGGCCGATGCCGCCAGCGCCGAACGCATCGTCGAACAGGCGGTGCAGACCTTCGGCCGCATCGATTGCGTGGTGAACAATGCCGGCATCCTGCGCGACGCGCTGTTCCACAAGATGAGCGGCGACGAATGGGACGCCGTGCTCAAGGTGCACCTGTACGGCGCCTACCACGTCAGCCGCGCCGCCGCCATGCATTTCCGCGAACAGCAGTCGGGCAGCCTGGTGCACATGACCTCCACCTCAGGGCTGATCGGCAACCTGGGCCAGGCCAACTATTCGGCCGCCAAGCTGGGCCTGACCGCGCTGTCCAAATCGATCGCGCTGGACATGCAGAAATTCAACGTGCGCTCGAACTGCATCGCCCCCTTCGCCTGGAGCCGCATGATCAGCTCGATCCCGGTCAAGAGCGAAGAGCAGCAGGCGCGCGTGGAAAAGATCAAGCAGATGACGCCGGACAAGATCGCACCGCTGGCGGCCTACCTCGCCAGCGATGCGGCGGCCGATGTCAACGGCCAGGTCTTCACGGTGCGCAACAACGAGATCTTCCTGATGAGCCAGCCGCGCCCGCTGCGCTCGATCCACCGCGCCGAAGGCTGGACGCCGCAAACGGTGGCCGAGCATGCGATCCCGGCGCTGAAGGCCAGCTTCATCCCGCTGGACCGTTCGGCCGATGTGTTCCAGTGGGACCCGGTGTAAGCGCGGCGGCAAAGGAAACACAGCCATGGCCATCGACTACCACAAGCTGAAGAACTGGAACTTCCCGGTGCTGCAGCACAGCTACGGCGCAGACGACAGCATGCTGTACGCGCTGGGCATCGGCGTAGGCGCCTCGGCGGCCTTGCCTGACGGTGAAGGCGCGCTGCGCTTCGTCTATGAGAAGAACTTGCAGGCCATGCCCAGCATGGCGGTGATCCTGGCCCACCCCGGCCTGTGGATGGGCGCGCCGGAAGCCGGCGTCGACCTGTTGAAGGTCGTGCACGGGGAACAGCGCCTGCGCCTGCATCGCACGCTGCCATCGGCGGGCACGGTCACCGGCGTATCGCGCGTGAAGGCGATCGTCGACAAGGGCCGCGACAAGGGCGCCTTGCTGATCGTCGAGCGCGAACTGCGCGACCCGTCCGGCGAATTGCTGGCCACCGTCGAGCAGACCAGCTTTTGCCGCGGCGACGGCGGTTTTGCCGAACAAGGCCAGCCCAGCGACGCCACCCCGCCCGCCATGCCGGCCGTGCCCGGACGCGAGCCCGACCTGGTGTGCGAATTGCCGACGCGCCCCGAGAGCGCGCTGGTGTATCGCCTGTCAGCCGACCGCAATCCGCTGCATGCCGACCCGCAAACCGCGCGCCGCGCCGGCTTTTCCGCGCCCATCCTGCATGGGCTGGCCACTTATGGCGTGGCTTGCCATGCGCTGGTGCGCAGCTGTTGCGATTACGACGCCAGCCGCTTGCGCGCGCTCGCAACACGTTTTTCAGCGCCGGTCTATCCCGGCGAAACCATCCGCACCGAGATCTGGCGCGACGGTACGCAATTGCAGTTCCAGTCGCGCGCGCTCGAACGCAACCAGGTCGTGCTGGCCAACGGCACGGCCGAAATCGCCGCCTGACACCACCTATACCGCAAGCACAACGGAGAACGACATGACCGGCAAGACAGCAGACATCAGATCCGACATCGCCTACAGCACCCCCGACCGCATCGTGGTGCGCGGCAAGGATCTCCCCAACGAAATCCTCGGCAAGATGAACCTGGGCGATTTCGCCTACCTGCAACTGACCGGCAAGACCGCCACGCCGCAGCAGTCGCGCATGTTCAACGCGCTGCTGATCACGCTGGTCGAGCACGGCATCACCCCCAGCGCGATCGCCGCCCGCATGACTTACGCCGGCGCGCCCGAATCGCTGCAGGCGGCGGTGGCCGCCGGCCTGTGCGGGCTGGGCACGGTGTTCGTCGGCACCACCGAAGGCTCGGCCAAGATGCTGTACGAAGCCTTTGAAGGCGCCGGCGACCAGCCCGACCTGCAGGCGCTGGCCGAACAGACCGTGGCCGGTTTCCGCGCCCGCAAGCAGGCCATCCCCGGCCTGGGCCATCCGCTGCACAAGCCCATCGATCCGCGCACCCCGCGCCTGTTCCAGCTGGCCCAAGAAAACGGCATGGCCGGCAAGTACGTCAAGCTGGTGCAACTGATCCAGGCCGAGGCCGAACGCGCCACCGGCAAGGTCTTGCCGATCAACGCCACCGGTGCGCTGGGCGCGATCTGCTGCGAGTTCGGCTTCCCCTGGAAGATCGTGCGCGGCTTCGGCGTGATGGCGCGCGCCATCGGCCTGGTGGGCCACATCCTGGAAGAATCGCAGTCGCCGATGTCCTACCGGTTGTGGCATGAGATCGAAGACCGCGCCAGCGCCCACCTGCGCGGCTGAGAACGGAGCCAGCGACATGGATCAGCCTCCCGTGCTGTGCGAGTTCGCCGATGGCGTGGCGACCGTCACGCTGAACCGGCCGGACCGGCTCAACAGCGTCAACGATGCGATGCACGACGCCATCGCCGCTTTCCTCGACCGCATCGAGCATGACCCGGCATTGCGCGTGCTGGTCATCACCGGCGCCGGCCGCGCCTTTTGCGCCGGCCAGGACCAGGGCGACCGCAAGCCGCTGCCGGACGGCCAGAAGCGCGACATGGGCGCGGCGCTGGAGCGTTACTACAAGCCGCTGATGCTGCGCCTGCGCGCGCTGCCGGCGCCGGTGGTGTGCGCCATGAACGGGTTGGCGGTAGGCGTGGGCGCGACCCTGGTGCTGGCCTGCGACATCGTGATCGCCAAACGCTCGGCCTACTTCCTGCAGGGTTTCACCAGGTTGGGGCTAATGCCCGATGGCGGCGCCTCGCAGTTCCTGCCGCAGCGCATCGGCACGGCGCGCGCGATGGCGCTGTGCCTGCTCAACGACAAGCTGGAAGCGCAGCAAGCCGCCGACTGGGGCCTGATCTGGCGCTGCGTGCCGGATGATGAATTCGACGCCGCCAGCCGCGCGCTGGTGGCGCAACTGGCGCAATCGGCCACGCGCGCGCTGGCCCTGACCAAGCACGCCATTTACGCCGCCCAGAGCAACACCCTGGCGCAGCAGCTGGACCTGGAAACGGCATCGCAGCGCCTGCTCGGCAATACTGATGATTACCAGGAAGGCGCGGCCGCATTCCGCGAAAAACGCAGTGCCGTATTCAAAGGGCGGTAGACCGAAGGCAGCAGCGCAGCAGCAAGCACACGGCAATTGGCCGGCGCACAATCGCCCGGCCGCACAGGAAGAAAAAGACGGCTGCCGCGGGAACGGCGCCGACCATAACAGGAAACGAAGGAGATGATGATGACCAAGTTCAGCAAGGCAATCCAAGCGGGCGTCCTGGCCTGCGTACTGGCGGCTTCGGCCGCCTCCCATGCCGCCGACGTGACCATCGGCGCACTGTTCCCGATGAGCGGCCCGAACGCTTCTTACGGCGACATCTTCGGCTCCGGCGCCAACCTGGCGGCCGAGCACATCAACGCCGACAACCTGCTGGGCGGCAAGCTGGCTATCCAGTACGAGGACAGCCAGGCGCTGCCGCAACAAGGCGTGATCGGCATGAACAAGCTGGTCAACGTGCAGAAGGTGCCGTACGTGCTGTCGGCGTTCACCGGCGTCTCCAAGGCGATCTCCACCATCGCCACCCGCACCAGGACGGTGGCGGTCAATGGCGGCGGCGTCGGCCCCGACCTGGCCGAACTGGGCCCCTATTTCTGGAACATCATCCCGCTGGCCAACTATGAAGTGCGCGCCATCATTCCTTACCTGGTCAACGAGCGCAAGATGAAGAACTTCGTGCTGGTCTATATCGACGACCCGCTCGGACAAGCTATCCGCAAGGAAATGGAAAGCGCGCTGCCGGCCGCCGGCGGCAAGCTGGCCGAGGCGCTGTCGGTCCCCGCCACGGCGCAGCAATTCGGCGGCATCGCCGCGCGCGTGCGCGCGGCCAATCCGGACGTGATCTACATCGCCTCCTACGGGTCGCAGCAGTCGCAGATCGTCAAGCAGTTCCGCGACAACGGCATCAAGCAGCAGTTGGCCAGCTACACCGCCTTCTCGATCCCGGAGATCAATGCCCAGCCCGAGGCCGCCGGTTCGCTCTATACCTCGCAGAACATCGACTGGAATTCGCAGGACCCGGTGACCAAGCGCTTCGTCGACGACTACAAGAAGAAGTACAACAAGATGCCGACCGCCTACATCGCCAACTACTACAACGCGGTACGCATGTTCGGCCTGCTGGCGCAGCAGCTGGTCAAGAAGGGCCAGCCGATCACCGGCGAGAACCTGCTGAAGCAGCGCATCGAGAGCAAGACCTTCGACCTGGTCGGCGGCAAGGTGAGCTTCGCCGAGAACGGCACCGTGACCATGCCGATGCAAATCAACGAGATCGACGGCAAGGGCGGCAAGGTGGTCAGCGCCGCGGCCAAGTGAGCGGGACCATTCCGCTTCGGATGCAATGATGCCGCCGGCCCGCGCATGCGGGACGGCGGCGCAAGGACAAAGACATGCTGCTGCTACAGCTATTGATCAACGGGGTGCAGGTAGGCGCGCTGTATGCGCTGATCGCGGTCGGCTTTTCGCTGATCTTCGGTTCCACCCGCATCTTCCACTTCGCGCACGGTTCGACCTTCACCATCGCCGCCTACGTGTTCTACGACCTGCTGGCGATCATGCAGCTGCACTGGACGGTGGCGGTGCTGGGTGCCTGCGCGGCGGCGATCCTGTTCGGCCTGGCGCTGAACCGCTTCGTCTACCTGCCGATCCAGAAACATGAAGGCTCCTTCTTCACCGTCTTCGTCGCCTCCTTCGGTGTGGGCATCGTGGTGCAGAACCTGTGCGGCATGCTGTTCGGACGCAGCTTCGTGTCGGTCAATACGCCGCTCTCGCGCAGCGTCGAAATGCTGCCCGGCCTGTTCGTCTCGCCGCTGGCCGGCATCGCCATCGTCATCGCGCTGGTGTTTTTCTTCGCGCTGCAACTGTTCCTGATGCGCACCCATACCGGCATGGCCATGCGCGCGCTGTCGGAAAACCCCGAGCTGGTACGCGCCTACGGCCTGTCGCCGCGGCGCCTGTCGATGACGGTGTTCGCGCTGGGCTCGTTGCTGGTGGTGCCGGCGGCGCTGCTGTCGGCGGCCGGCTCCGGGTTGAACCCGGCCATCGGCCACCACGTCATGCTCATCAGCCTGGCCGCCACCATCGTCGGCGGCGTCGGCAGCCTGCGCGGCGCGGCCTGCGCCGGCCTGCTGCTGGGGCTGGCCGAAAACCTGGCGCTGGCCTGGTTCGAGCCGCAGTGGAGCGAAGCCATTACCTTCATCGTGCTGTTCCTGTTCATCCTGTTCCGCCCTTCCGGTTTCTTCGGCCGGGCCACTGCCAGCTGAGGTTGCCATGCTCGCCTATATCCTTAATCTCGCCACCCTCATGTGCATCAACGCGGTACTGGCGATCACCCTCAACTTCATCATGGGCTACGCCGGGATCTTCTCGATCGCGCATGCCATCTTCTTCGGCGTGGGCGCCTACAGCGCGGCGTATTTCGCGCTGAATGTGAGCGCTTCCATCTTCCTGGTGATCCCGGTGGCGATGGTGGTGGCCGGGCTGCTGTCGCTGGTGCTGGCATTGCCGGCGCTGCGCGTGCGCGGCGAATACTTCGTGGCCGCTTCGCTGGGCCTGCAGGTGCTGGGCGTGACGGTGTTTTCCGAATGGAAATCGGTCACCGGCGGCCTGGGCGGCATGATCGGCATCCCGCCGGCCGACATCTTCGGCCATGCCGTGGCCGACCCGGTGCAGTTCCTGCTGCTGGCGGTATGCTGCCTGATCCCGGTGCTGCTGGTCACCAGCGTGCTGCTGCGCTCCTCCTTCGGCCGCAACCTCAAGGCCATCCGCGACAGCGAATCGGCGGCGCACGCCTTCGGCAAGAACGTGGCCGTCATCAAGACCATGTCGGTGGTGATCTCGGCCATGCTGGCGGCGGTGGCCGGCGCGCTGTACGCGTTCTACATGGGCTTCATCAACGTCGAGAGCTTCATGCTGGACACTTCCGTGCTGCTGATGGCGATGGTCATCATCGGCGGCACCGGCACGCTGCTCGGGCCGATCGTGGGCACCGTGCTGCTGATGCTGCTGCCGGGCGTGTTCAGCTATATGTCCTTCCTGCCGCAGACCGAGATCGGCTCGATCCAGCAGATCGCCTACGGGCTGGCGATGGTGCTGCTGATGATCTACCGGCCGGGCGGCATCGTCGGCTCCGGCAAACCGCGCGCTACCAAGGAGCAAGCCGCATGAACGCCATCATCGAACACAACCGCGGCGCGCTGCAGGCCGCCGGCCAGGATCCGGGCGGGGAAGTGCTGCTGTCGATCCGCAACCTGAACAAGAGCTTCGGCGGGCTGAAGGTCACCAACGATGTCTCGCTGGATTTGCGCGCCGGCATCGTGACCACGCTGGTCGGTCCCAACGGCGCCGGCAAGACCACGCTGTTCAACCAGATCACCGGCCACCTGGTGCCGGAGTCGGGCGACATCCTGTGGCGCGGCCAGTCGGTGCTCGGCAAGAAGCATTTCCAGATCAGCCGCATGGGCATCGCCCGCACCTTCCAGGACCTGCGCCTGTTCAACCACATGACGGTGGAAGAAAACGTGCTGACCGTGATGGAGCCGACTTCCTGGATCTGGCAGCCGGGCGGGCGCGCCGCGCGCAACCGGCGACGCGAGAAGGTGCAAGCCATCCTCAAGCGCACCGGCCTGGCCGCCAAGGCGCACACGCGCGCCATCGACCTGGCCTATGCCGAGCGCAAGTTCCTCAGCATGGCGCGCATCATGGCCGCCGAGGCCAACATCTGGCTGCTCGATGAACCGGCCTCGGGCCTGGACCGCAGTTCCTACGAACTGTTCCTCGACCTGCTGCGCACCGAGGTGAAGAAGGGCGTGACGGTGTGCATCATCGAACACAACCTCGACATCGTGGTCGGCATTTCCGACCGCATCGCCTTCCTCGACCAGGGCAAGCTGCTGGCCGACGGCCTGCCCGATGTGGTGCTCAAGGATCCGCACCTGGCGGCCATTTATTTCGGAGACCAGAACACATGAGCGCGCAACCCAATCACGAACCGCAGCCGCTGGTGCTGGAAACGCGCGGCCTGGTAGTCGGCTATGGCGGCCGCCCGGTGCTGCGCGATTTCGACTTCGGCTTGCGTCCGGCCGAGGTGCTGTGCCTGATCGGCCATAACGGCGCCGGCAAGTCGACGCTGCTCAAGACCCTGTTCGGCCTGGTGCAGCGCCAGGCAGGCCAGATCCTGCTGGACGGCCGGGCGCTGGACGCCGTGGAGCCGCGCCGCCTGACCGCCGCCGGCATCTCGCTGGTGCCGGAAGGCCGCGGCATCTTCCCCGGCCTGACGGTGGCCGAGACCATGAAGATGGGCCTGTGGTCGGCCGGCGTCCCCGCCGGCGAACGCGCGGCGCGGCTGGACTGGGTGATGTCGGTGCTGCCGGCCTTGAAGCAATTCTATGAACGCCGCGCCGGCAACCTCTCCGGCGGCCAGCAGCAGATGGTGTCGATCGGGCGCGCATTGCTCTCGCGCCCGCGCTGCCTGCTGATGGACGAACCCTCCATCGGCCTGGCGCCCAAGCTGTTCCAGGATTTGCTGCAGCCGATCCGGCAACTGCAACGCGACACTGGCATGGCCATCCTGCTGGTGGAGCAGAACGTGAAAGAAGCCCTGAAGATCTCGGACCGCGTGGTGGTGATGAAGTCCGGCGCCATCATCCGCGAGGCGCTGCCCGAGGAACTGAACGACAACGCGAAACTGATGGAGCTGTACTGACATGCCCGCTACCGACCTTCTCCTCACCATGCCCGCGCTGCTGGCGCGCAATGTCGCCGAGCGCGGCGATGCGCTCGCCTTCATCGATGGCGAGCGCCACATCACCTACCGTGAATTCGACCGCATGGCCGGGCGCACCGCGGCCTGGCTGCAGCAGCAAGGCATCCGGCCCGGCGACCGCGTGGCGGTCTGGCTGGTCAACCGCATGGAATGGCTGGCGATGTACTTTGGCCTGGGCAGGATCGGCGCGGCCATGATGACGGTCAACACGCGCTACCGTTCGCACGAGCTGGCCTACATCCTGGAGCGCTCGCAAGCCTGCATGCTGGTGCTGCAGCTGAACTTCCGCAAGATCGATTTCCCCGCCGTGCTGCGCGACGTGCCGGCCGAATCGGCCCGCACCCTGAAGAAGGTGGTCGTGGTCGACGCCGCCGGCGCCGCCGATAGTGCCATACCGTCCGAAGTACTGGGCAAGCCCACCGTCGCCTTCGATCTGGCCGGGTTGCCGCATGCCGATGTGCCGGACGTCTCCGCGCCCGACGCCCACAGCATCCTGTTCACCACCTCGGGAACCACCTCCGGCCCCAAGCTGGTGTTGCATCCGCAGCGCACGGTGACCCTCCACAGCCAGCGCGTGGCCCCGGCCTACGGCTTCACGGAAGAAGGCGTGCGCCTGCTGGCGGCGCTGCCGTTCGCCGGCGTGTTCGGTTTCAACGCGGCGATGGCGGCGTTTGCCGCGGGCAAGCCCATCGTGGTGATGGATACCTTCGATGGCCCCGGCGCGGCGCGGCTGATCAGGCAGCACCATGCCACGCATGTGTTCGGCAGCGACGAGATGTTCCGCCGCATCATCGAGAACGGCGAAGGCGAGCGGCCCTTCCCCAGCGCGCGCGTGTTCGGCTTTGCCTGCTTCCATCCCGGCATCGTCGAATATACGCAAGCGGCCTGGGCGCGCGGCATTCCGATGATCGGCCTGTACGGCTCCTCCGAAGTGCAGGCGCTGTTCTCGCTGCAGCAGCGCGCGCTGCCCCTGGAGGAACGCATCAAGGGCGGCGGCATGCCGGCCAGCCACGGCCTCGGCGCCGAGGTGCGCATCCGCGATGTCGACAGCGGCGAACTGCTGCCGGTCGGCCACAGCGGCGCCATCGAGATCCGCAGCGACACCAATTTCATCGGCTACCTCAACAACCCGGAAGCCACCGCCCAGGCCATCGATGCCGAGGGCTTCTTCCGTACCGGCGACGTCGGCTACCTGCGCGAGGATGGCAGCTTCGTCTACCAGACCCGCCAGGGCGACGCCATGCGCCTGGGCGGCTACCTGGTCAGCCCGGTGGAAATCGAGGATGTGATCAAGACCGTGTCCGGCGTGGCCGATGTGCAGGTGGTGGCCATCGACATCGCCAACCAGGCGCGGCCGGTGGCCTTCGTCATCGCCGCGCCCGGCAGCCGGCCGGCGGAACAAGAGATGCTGCGCGCCGCAGCGGCCGCGCTGGCCGCCTTCAAGGTGCCGGCGCACATCTGGCTGGTCGACGAATTCCCCACCACGCAGAGTTCCAACGGCACCAAGATCCAGCGCGTGAAACTGCGCGACATGGCGCTGCAGCGATTGGCCCAGGCGGCCTGACCCTTTTCGGAGCAAACGATGAGTTCGTATTACCTGGAAGACTTCAAGCCCGGCCAGATCTTCACCAGCAGCGGGCGCACCATCACCGAGGCCGACCTGACCATGTTCTCGATGATCTCGGGCGACTGGAACCCGATCCACGCCGACGCCGAATTCGCCCGCGGCACGCGTTACGGCCAGCGCCTGGTGCACGGCACGCTGGGCATTGCCATCTGTACCGGGATGCTGCACCAGATCGGCATCTTCGAGAAATCGGTGATTGCCATGCTGGGCCTGCGCGAGTGGAATTTCAAGCAGCCCATCATGATCGGCGACACGGTACACCTGGAGCTGGAGATCCTGTCGGTCGAGCCCGGCAAGAGCGGCCGCAGCGGCAAGCTGGGGCGGCGCTTCCGCCTGCTCAACCAACGCGGCGAAGTGGCGCAGGAAGGCGACAGCGATGTGCTGGTGCTCACTCATGAAGGCGCGCGCCAGCAGCAGGAACAATCCTCGCAGGCGGCGCAGCCATGAGCGCGCAGGTGCTGCGCGAGGATCGCGACGGCCTTTGCACGCTGACGCTGAACCGTCCCGACAAGATGAATGCGCTCACCGTGCAGATGTTCCTCGAACTCGACGAACACGTGGCGGCGCTGGAGCGGCAGACCGACACCATCGGCGCGGTGCTGCTGCGCGGCGCCGGCCGCTGCTTCTCGGCCGGCAACGATCTGCGCGACCTCGCCGCCGGCCAGCCGTTGCCGCGACCGCATTTGCAGGCGCGCGCCATCGACCGCCTGGCGCGCCTGCCGCAACCGGTGATTGTGGCCGTGCATGGCCACTGCTACACCGGTGCGCTGGAGCTGGCGCTGGCGGGCGACCTGATCGCCGCCGCGCAGTCGGCGCAGTTCGCCGACACCCATGCCAAGTGGGCCCTGACGCCGCTCTGGGGCATGAGCCAGCGCCTGCCGCGCCGGGTCGGCGAAGCCCGCGCGAAAGAGATGATGCTGCTGGGCCGCAGCTATGGCGGCGCCCAGGCGGCCGCGCTCGGCCTGGCCAACTTCTGCTTCGCCGATGAAGAGTTCGACGCCCGGGTCGACGCATTGGCGCGCGAACTGCTGGCCGGCTCCTGGTTCTCGCATCGCGCCAACAAGCGCCTGCTGCTGGAAACCGATGGCCTGCCGCTGGAAGCCGGGCTGGCGCACGAAGTGTTCCGCAACGCCGGCAAAGGGCCGGACATGCAGCAGCGCATCGCCGCCTTCGGCAAGAAATGACCTTTCCTCTACCGTGCCATGACTGAACTTCTGCTGCCTTCGCCCGCCGCCTTGCCGGGCCGCCTGCGCCTGCCCGTGATCGGTTCGCCGATGTTCCTGGTGTCCAATCCGGCGCTGGTGATCGCCCAATGCTGCGCCGGCGTGGTCGGTTCCTTCCCGGCGCTCAACGCCCGGCCGCAGGAAGCGCTGGAGACCTGGCTGACCGATATCGCCGAAGGGCTCGCCGCCTACCGGCGCCAGCACCCGCAAGCGCTGGTGGCGCCTTATGCGGTCAACCTGATCGTGCACCAGTCCAACCCGCGCCTGGAACACGACCTCGCCACCTGCGTGCGCCATCGGGTGCCGATCGTGATCACCTCCTTGCACGCGCCCGACCGGGTGGTGCAGCAGGTGCATGCCTATGGCGGCATCGTACTGCACGACGTCACCACGCTGCGCCATGCGAAAAAGGCGATCGGCGCCGGCGTGGACGGCCTGATCCTGGTCTGCGCCGGCGCCGGCGGCCATGCCGGCGCCTTGAGCCCGTTCGCGCTGGCGTCCGAAGTGCGCGCCATCTTCGACGGCCTGCTGGTGCTGGCCGGCGCCATCAGCCACGGCCAGGGCATCCTCGCAGCGCAGGCCCTGGGCTGCGACCTGGCCTATATGGGCACGCGTTTCATCGCCTCGGAAGAATCTTCGGCCGCGCCGCTGCACAAGCAGATGATCGTCGACGGCACTGCCGATGACATTTTGTATACGCCGCACTTCTCCGGGGTTCCCGGCAATTACCTCAAGCCCAGCATCCGCGCCGCCGGGCTCGATCCGGACCAGCTGGACCAGGAAGACAAGCAAGCGCTGGATTTCGGCAAGCCCAAGCGCTGGAAGGAGATCTGGGGCAGCGGCCAGGGCATCGGCGCCATCTCGGCCATCCTGCCGGCGGCGCAGATCGTCGAGCAGCTCCACGAGGAGTACCGGCTGGCGGGCCGGCGGCTGGGCATTCCCGGCTGAACCAGGCCGTTCTTCCCGTGACGGGAAAGCCGGCTTTCATTGCACCATCAACAACTCTTCCGCCTGTGAAGCACCGCACAAGGATGGTGCACGGCATCGCCGCGGGCGCGCACCAGAAGGCGCCGCCCCCCTCCTTTCCCAAGCATCGCCAACTTGCATTGCAACAAATTTCCCTTTGGGAATTTTGTGCGTTCGCACATGCATTCATGTCTGAAAACCCTTGTCACACAAGGCTTTCGCCGCCAATAATCGTCGCGCAGTTTTGTATTTCAATCTTGTATATCAGTGTGGCACGCAACTTGCTGATGAGTGGGCATGGGCACAAATCCTTCCGTCAAATCTTCTTCGCAGATCGCGATCCGCATCACCGAGGCGATCCTGGCCAAGCAGCTTGCGCCGGGCACCCGCCTGGGCGAGCAGCAGTTGGCCGACCTGTTCGGCGTGTCGCGCACCCTGGTGCGCGAGGCGCTGACGCGGCTGATGGCGCGCGGCATCGTCACGGTCAGCGCGCGGCGCGGCTGGTTCGTGATCGAGCCGACGCCGGAAGAAGCGCGCGAAGCCTTCGAGGCGCGCCGCGTGATCGAGCTTGGCCTGTTGCGCCAGGCGCGCATGCGGCCGATCCCGCAGGCCGCGGTAGGGCAGCTGCGCGAGCACATCGCGCGTGAAGAGGCGGCCATCGCCGGCGCCGATGTCGGTGCGCGCAGCTACCTGCTGGGCGACTTCCACGTCTGCCTGTGCGAATGCCTGGGCAACTCGCTGCTGTCGGAAACGCTGCGCGACCTGACCGCGCGCACCACGCTCACGGCCATGCTGCACCAGTCGTCGGAGCAGGCGGAGGATTCATGTTCGGAACATGTGCTGATCGTCGAGGCGCTGGAACGCGGCGATCTGGAACAAGCGGAACAACTGATGCAGGCCCACCTGCAGCATGTTGAATCCGGGCTGAACCAGGTGCGCAGCAGCGATCCGCTGGAACCGTTGCGGCAGGCGCTGGCGCCGGTGTCGCACGAAGGGGCCGTGAAGACCGCGGCCGTCACCGATATTCTGCGCCATCACCACCACCCCAAAAGAAGCTCGTAGAGCCCACTCATCAACGTCGTCAAGTAAAGGGAAACTGCCATGAAATTATCCAAACTCCTGATCGGCCTGATGGCCGGCGCCATGATGTTCTCCGCCGGCGCCGCGCGCGCCGACGCGCTGGACGATATCCAGAAGAGCGGCACGCTGCGCGTGGCCGTGCCGGCCGACTTCCCGCCGTTCGGCTCGGTCGATGCCGACCTCAAGCCGCAGGGTTTCGACATCGACGTGGCCAACCTGATCGCCAGGAAAATGGGCGTGAAGGTCGAGCTGATTCCGGTGTCCAGCGCCAACCGCATTCCTTACCTGACCACAAAGAAGGTGGAGCTGGTGATCTCCAGCATGGGCAAGAACCCCGAGCGTGAAAAAGTGATCGATTTCACCTCCGCCTACGCGCCGTTCTTCAACGGCGTGTTCGGCCCGGCCGACATGACCGTCAAGAGCGCGGCCGACCTGGCCGGCAAGACCATCGCGGTGACCCGCGGCTCGGTGGAAGACCTGGAGCTGACCAAGATCATCCCGGCCAGCGCCACCGTCAAGCGCTACGAAGACAACAACAGCACCATCAGTTCCTTCCTCTCGGGCCAGGTGCAACTGGTGGCGACCGGCAACGTGGTGGCCGCGGCCATCATCGCCAAGAACCCGCCCAAGAAGCCGGAAACCAAGTTCCTGATCAAGGACTCGCCATGCTTCATCGGCCTGAACAAGGGCGAGAAGAAGCTGCAGGACAAGGTCGACGCCATCCTGGCCGAAGCCAAGAAGGATGGCAGCCTGAACGCCATCTCGCAGAAGTGGCTGGGCCTGCCGCTGCCGGCTGGCCTGTAACTTGCTGGGGCTGAGTTAAAGCAATAACGCATCGCCGGCGCGATTTCGCCTGGCGCCGGCGATGCGGGCAATAGCAGCAATGGGGGGCAGGCGGACCACCGGGGCGCCGCGACGGCAACATCGCGCGGCAATCCCCGCAACACTGAGGCAGGGCAAACACGACATCATGGCCTATCAATTCGATTTCCTATCAACCTTCGACTACGGCGACGTCATCGTCAAAGGCGTGCTGACGACGATCGAGCTGATCGCCATCGGCGGCGTGCTGGGCATCGCGGTCGGCATCTTCGGCGCCTGGGCGCGCACGCAAGGGCCGGCATGGCTCAAGCCCATCGTCAGCGGCTATGTCGAGATCATCCGCAATACGCCCTTCCTGGTGCAGCTGTTCTTCATTTTCTTCGGCCTGCCTTCGCTCAATATCCACATCAGCGAAATCCAGGCCGCCATCCTGGCGATGGTGATCAACCTCGGCGCCTACAGCACCGAGATCATCCGCGCCGGCGTGCAGGCCGTTTCCAGGGGCCAGATCGAGGCGGCGGCTTCGCTGTCGATGTCGCGCATGCAGATTTTCCGCTACATCATCCTGCGCCCGGCGCTGCAAAAGATCTGGCCGGCGCTGTCCTCGCAAGTCGTGATCGTGATGCTGGGTTCGGCCGTGTGCTCGCAGATCGCGGTGGAAGAACTGTCGTTCGCCGCCAACTTCATCCAGGGCCGCAACTTCCGCGCCTTCGAGGCCTACATCGTAGCCACCCTGATCTACCTGGTGCTGGCGATCCTGCTGCGCCAGCTGCTGCGCCTGATCGGCCAATACTTCATCACCGCCCGGAGGAACGCATGATCTCTTTCACCACCTGGGACATCGTCCGCAACCTGATGCTGGCGTGGCGCTGGACCATCCTCCTGTCGCTGGTCACCTTCGTGCTCGGCGGCACCCTGGGCCTGATCATCCTGTTCATGCGCACCTCGCGCCAGAACTGGCTGCGCCAGATCGCCCGCCTGTATATTGAACTGTTCCAGGGCACCCCGCTGCTGATGCAATTGTTCCTGGTGTTCTTCGGCATCGCCCTGTTCGGCATCGAAGTGCCGGCCTGGCTGGCGGCCGGCCTGGCGCTGACCTTCTGGAGCGCCTCCTACCTGGCCGAGATCTGGCGCGGCTGCGTGGAAGCGATCCCCAAGGGCCAGTGGGAAGCGTCGTCGGTGCTGGCCATGAACTACTTCCAGCAGATGCGCCACATCGTGCTGCCGCAGGCCTTGCGCATCGCCATCGCGCCGACCGTGGGCTTTGGCGTGCAAATCATCAAATCGACCGCGGTGACTTCCATCATCGGCTTCATCGAATTGTCCAAGGCCGGCTCGGTGATCACCAATGCTACCTTCCGCCCCTTTACGGTGTTTGCCATCGTGGGCCTCTTCTACTTCGTGCTTTGCTGGCCGCTGTCCAAGTACAGCCAGTCTTTAGAAAGGAAATACAATGCCGCTCATCGCCATTGATAACGTCAAAAAACGCTTCGGCGACAACGAGGTCTTGAAGGGCATCAGCCTGGACGTGGAACCCGGCGAGGTGATCGCCATCATCGGCAAGAGCGGCTCGGGCAAGTCCACCCTCCTGCGCTGCATCAACGGCCTGGAAAGCATCGACGAGGGCAACATCAGCGTGGCCGGCGCCAAGCTGGGCGCCTCCGAACTGGAGTTGCGCAACCTGCGGCTGAAGGTCGGCATGATCTTCCAGCAGTTCAACCTGTTCCCGCACCTCTCGGTGGGCCGCAACGTGATGATCGCGCCGATGATCGTCAAGGGCACGTCGGAAGCCGAAGCCATGGTGACGGCCAAGGCCAACCTGGAAAAGGTCGGCCTCGGCCACAAGTTCGACGAGTTCCCGGACATGCTCTCCGGCGGCCAGCAGCAGCGCGTGGCGATCGCCCGCGCGCTGTCGATGGAACCGCAGGCGCTGCTGTGCGACGAGATCACCTCGGCGCTGGATCCGGAACTGGTCAACGAAGTGCTGGCCGTGGTGCGCAGCCTGGCCAAGGAAGGCATGACCCTGCTGATGGTGACGCACGAGATGCGCTTCGCGCGCGAGGTGTGCGACCGCGTGGTCTTCATGCACCTGGGCAAGGTGCATGAGGTCGGCCCGCCGGAAGAGCTGTTCACCCAACCGAAGACGCCGGAACTGCAACAGTTCATTGGCATGACCCAGGGCGCCTGATCCCGCATCGGCGCATCAAAAAAGCCGGAAGCGTTTTGCGCGCTTCCGGCTTTTTTTTGCGTTCGCTGCGCTCAGCGGTCCAGCTCGCACACCTTGCGGTCGTTCTCGTAGAACACCACCGGCCCGGTGGTATAGCGCTCCTTGGGAATGGCCAGCATCAGATAGTCCTTGATGCGGTAGGAAGCGCCGGAGGCCGGCATGCGGTACAGGTAATTGATCCGCAGTCCGCCGTCGCGCAGCCTGACCGACAGCGGCGTGAACACATGCGGACGCTCGGCGGCATCGGGGGCTTGCATGGTGCGGGCCACCAGCAGGTATTGCGTGGTGTCGAAATGCGCGCTCGAGGGGCCGGCCGGCCGCTTGTCTTCCATCACCGGCGCCGGCGCCATCCAATGGTCCCACTCGGCGCGGCTGCGGATCAGCGCGCAGAAAACCGGCTGCCGGCTGTCGTCCCAATTCTTGAGGAAGCCCTGGTAAGAACCGCTCATGATGGTCTTGAACGGCACCACCGCCGGATCTTCCTGCTCCGTCCACGGCATCAGCGAGCAGCCGGACATGCCGGCCAACATCGTTGTGCATACCAGCAATTGCAACGAACCCCGAATCGTCTTGCGCATGCATTTCCCCCATGAAGGTTTGCATTTAAACATGCTTTGCCGCCGTACAAGCGTTTTCACCGAATCTTTACACCGCTTTCGCATTCGATATCGGCATGCCGCTGCGGCCTGCTGTTCAGAGCGCGCGCCGGCGACAAGGTTCATCCTTGGCCGTGGCCGGGTAGGCCAGGTATGGGATTTGCGTGATAATGCGGGGTTAGAGCGCGTTAGGCACTTTTCCAGGCCCCGCGCAGCTCCGGGGAGCGAATATCCTCGTCGCGCCCATCGTTCTCGCCATTTTTGAAGGGTAGTCAGCCATGAACTCAGCAGTCACTTCTCCATCCGCGTCGGGCAAGGCGCTTGAAGCCTTTATCGCCGGCATGCCGAAAACCGAACTGCACCTGCACATCGAAGGCACGCTGGAACCCGAACTGATGTTCGCGCTGGCCCAGCGCAACCAGGTCGCGCTGCCTTACGCCTCGGTCGAAGACCTGCGCGCGGCCTATGACTTCAGCGACCTGCAATCCTTCCTCGACCTGTATTACGCCGGCGCCGACGTCCTGCGCACCGAGCAGGACTTCTACGACATGACCGCCGCCTACATCGCGCGCGCGCAAGCCGACAACGTGCGCCATGCCGAGATCTTCTTCGATCCGCAGACCCATACCGAACGCGGCATCCCGATCGCCACCGTGTTCGCCGGCATTGCCGCGGCGCTGCGCGATGCGCGCCGCCGCGACGGTTTCGGCGGCGCCATGATCATGTCCTTCCTGCGCCACCTGTCGGAAGAAGACGCCTTCGCCACGCTGGAAGCGGCACTGCCGCTGCGCGAGCAGTACCGGGACCTGTGGAGCGGCATCGGGCTGGATTCTTCCGAGCGCGGCAACCCGCCGGAAAAGTTCGCGCGCGTCTACGCGCGCTGCCGCGAACTGGGTTTCCGCCTGGTGGCCCATGCCGGCGAAGAAGGCCCGGCCGCCTATGTGACCGGCGCGCTCGATGTGCTCAAGGTGGAACGCATCGACCACGGCGTGCGCAGCGAGGAAGACCCGGCGCTGATGAAGCGCCTGGCGCAAGAGCGCATTCCGCTGACGGTGTGCCCGTTGTCCAACCTCAAGCTGTGCGTGGTGAAGGACATGGCCGACCATAACCTGGCGCGCCTGCTGGATGCCGGCCTGGCCGTCACGGTCAATTCGGACGACCCGGCCTATTTCGGCGGCTACATGACCGCCAACTACCAGGCCGTGGCCGGCGCGCTCGACTTGAGCCGCGAACAGGTCCTGCAACTGGCGCGCAACGGCATCGAGGCCTGTTTCCTGCCCGAGGAAGACAAGGCCGCGCTGCTGCAGGAGCTGGAGCAGTACGCCGCCGTCAACTAAGATTTTTGCCCTTCCGCCCGGCCGCCGCGCCGGGCGCTCTCCCCTTCCTCAAACGCCCCGTGCAAATCAAGCACGCTTCTTGCATCATGGAAGTCCTGAGCCGGATTGGCGAATGGATTGTCTGGAACCGCAATCCGCAAACGACCACATCGGCCAGAAATATTGCCGGGAATCAGCATATGGATTGGCGACAATCCCTTGCGCCGTACATGCCGTACGCAGGCCTGGGCTGTTGAGGCAGGCGGTATCTGGCTTGTTGCGGCCGACCTCAAGGAAACACGGGTTTTGCGCTGCGCCGCAGCATCAACGGCTGGCTCAGGATGAACCAAAGAAAAGCAGATGGCGTTCTTTTTGGTGCAAAATAGCCCCGTTTTGTTGCAAATATTTTCCGTGATTGTCGACGATCCGCATCAAGGCATGCCCGGCATCCGCAGGAACAGGATCTTCATCGAAAGCATGAGCATCATGAACAAAGCCAGCAAATCCGGCCGCGCGACGGCCGCCATCCAGACCCGCGCCGCCGTCTCCACGCGCGACCGGGAGTCGTCCGTGGCCGTCGAGGAACGCATGTACCAGGACATCTACGATGCCATCATGGAACACCGCCTGCCGCCGCGGACCAAGCTGACCGAGCAGACGCTCTGCCAGATCTATGATACGGCGCGCCACACCGTGCGCAAGGTGCTCTCGCGCCTGGCCACCGAAGGCATGGTGGACCTTGAGGCCAACCGCGGCGCCTTCATCGCCAGCCCCTCGCATGCCGAGGTGCGCGACATGTTCGAGCTGCGCAATATCCTGGAACACGCCGTGCTGGAAAAAGTCGGCCGCCAGGCCGGCACCCGCCAGATCGCCGGGCTGCGGCGCATGGTGGAGGAAGAGCGCGAGTCGTACCTGACCGGCGACCGGCCGCGCTGGATCCGCCTGTCGGCGCAGTTCCACCTGGCGCTGGCCGAACTGACCGGCAATGCGCTGCTGGTGGACACCTTGCGCAAGCTGGTGTCGCGCACCACGCTGATGATCGCCAAGACCGAAGCGCCGGGCCACAACGCCTGCTCCTTCGACGAACACGAAACCGTGCTGGAAGCGCTGGAAAGCGGCGACGTCGAAGCCGCCCAGGAACATATGGCACATCACTTGCATTTGTGCGAGGACCGGGTGCGGCCGGATGCGGACGACCAGTTCGATTTGCGCGCCGTGCTCGGCAAGGGACTGTAAACCCGGTTCGCATATTCGCGGCCGCCGCCAACACGGCCGCGACCGGCTACTGAATGAATGCCGAAGAGCATGCAGGGAGGGATACCTGCACAGATCCGTGCGGCGCAGCTTGCTGCTTGCGCGGATCCTTTTCATTTGGACGAATACCGGCAATGACCATCAAATCACTCAGCATCATCGATACGCAATCCGCGGCCGCGCGCACCTCCGGCGCCAACGACGCGCGCCTGACCAACGCCGACCTGGCGCCGCTGAAGCGGCAGACCTGGGGTTCCTACAATATCTTCGCCTTCTGGATGTCGGACGTGCACAGCGTGGGCGGCTACGTTTTCGCCGGCAGCCTGTTCGCGCTGGGCCTGGGCAGCTGGCAGGTGCTGGTCTCGCTGCTGGCGGGCATCACCATCGTCTACTACCTGTGCAATCTGGTAGCGCGGCCCAGCCAGGTCCACGGCGTGCCTTATCCGGTGATGAGCCGGCTCTCCTTCGGCGTGCTCGGCGCCAACATCCCGGCCATGATCCGCGGCCTGATCGCGGTGGCCTGGTATGGCATCCAGACCTACCTGGCCTCGGCCGCCTTCGTGGTGGTGGTGCTGAAGTTCTATCCCGAGCTCGCACCCTGGGCCGACGTCCAGGTGCACTCCTTCGCCGGCCTCTCCGCGCTGGGCTGGGCCGGCTTCATGCTGTTGTGGGTGCTGCAGGCGCTGGTGTTCTGGAACGGCATGGAGACCATCAAGAAGTTCATCGACTTCGCCGGCCCGGCCGTGTATGTCGTCATGTTTGTGCTGGCCGGCTGGATGATCTGGAAGGCCGGCTGGCAAAACATCGGCCTGAACCTGGGCGAGGTCAAGTACAGCGGCTGGGCGGCGGTGCCGGTGATGCTCACGGCGATCGCGCTGGTGGTGTCCTATTTCTCGGGGCCGATGCTCAACTTCGGCGATTTTTCACGCTATTGCCGCACCTTCGGCGAGGTCAAGCGCGGCAACTTCTGGGGCCTGCCGGTCAACTTCCTGGCGTTCTCGGTGGTCACCGTGGTGACCACCTCGGCCACCGTCGCGGTGTTCGGCGAACTCATCATCGATCCGGTGGAGACCGTGGCGCGCATCGACAGCGCCACCGCCGCCGTGATCGGTGCGCTGACCTTCCTGGTGGCCACCATCGGCATCAACATCGTGGCCAACTTCGTGTCGGCCGCATTCGACTTTTCCAACCTCTCGCCCAGCCGCATCAGCTGGCGCGCCGGCGGCATGATCGCGGCCGTCGCCTCGATCTTCATCACCCCCTGGAACCTGTTCGGCAACCCCGAGGTGATCCACTACACGCTGGACGTGCTGGGCGGCTTCGTCGGCCCGTTGTACGGCATCCTGCTGGCCGACTACTATCTGGTGAAACGGCGCCAGGTCGCCGTCGAGGACCTGTACTCGATGCGCCGCGACGGTCGCTACTGGTACAGCAACGGCGTCAACCGCGACGCGGTCAAGGCGCTGGCGCTGGCCGCCGCGGTGTGCGTGGCCTGCGTGATGCTGCCGCAGCTGCGCGCGGCATCGAACTTCTCATGGTTCATCGGCGCCACGCTGGGCGCGCTGTTCTACCTGGCCCTGGCCAGGAAGGAGAAGCCATGCGCATCAAACTGATCAATCCCAATACCACCGTCTCGATGACGCACGCCATGACCGCCTGCGCCCGGGCGGTGGCCGCGCCCGGGACCGAGATCGTGGGCGCCAGCCCGTCGATGGGACCGGCCTCGATCGAAAGCCACTATGATGAAGCGCTGGCCGTACCGGGCCTGCTGCAGGAGATCGAACGCGGCGAGCGCGACGGCTTCGACGCCTACGTGATCGCCTGCTTCGGCGACCCCGGCCTGGCGGCCGCGCGCGAGCTGGCGCGGGGGCCGGTGATCGGCATCGCCGAAGCCGCCATGCACATGGCCAGCCTGGTGGCGCCCTCGTTCTCGGTGGTCACCACGCTGGCGCGCACTTCCGGCATGGCCTGGCACCTGGCCGAACGCTACGGCATGCGGCGTTTCTGCCGCAATGTGCGCGCCTGCGACATCGCCGTGCTGGAACTGGAAGATCCGGCCGCCGATGCGCGCGCGCGCATCACCGCGGAATGCCGGCGCGCGCTGGACGAAGACGGCGCCGAGGCGATCGTGCTGGGCTGCGCCGGCATGGCCGACCTGTGCGCGGCCATCGCGCACGACATCGGCGCGCCGGTGATCGACGGCGTGAGCGCCGCCGTCAAGCTGGCCGAATCGCTGGTAGCGCTGGGCCTGGCCACCGCCAAGCACGGCGAACTGGCGCCGCCGCGCCCCAAGGCTTACCATGGCCTGCTACGGGAGTTCGCCCGGCCATGAATCGTTTGACAACGCAGGCATGTTCCTGCGCCGTGTTTTTCCTTTTCACCGCAACCTGAATGAGTACTATGTCTTTGCCACCACACTACCCCCGCGACCTGGCCGGCTACGGCCGCAACCCGCCGCATGCGCAATGGCCCGGCCAGGCGCGCGTGGCCCTGCAGTTCGTGCTGAATTACGAAGAAGGCGGCGAGAACTGCGTGCTGCACGGCGACCCCGCCTCCGAACAGTTCCTCTCCGAAATCGTCGGCGCCGCCGCCTATCCGGCGCGCCACATGTCGATGGAATCGATCTACGAATACGGCTCGCGGGTGGGCGTATGGCGCATCCTGCGCGAGTTCGAGAAACGCGGCCTGCCGCTGACAGTATTCGGCGTGGCCATGGCCTTACAGCGCTGCCCGGACGTGACCCAAGCCTTCATCGAACTCGGCCACGAAATCGCCTGCCACGGCCTGCGCTGGATCCACTACCAGAGCATGGACATCGAAACCGAACGCGCCCACATGCGCGAGGCCGTGAAGATCTTCCGCGAACTGACCGGCGCCGCTCCGCTGGGCTGGTACACCGGCCGCGACTCGCCCAATACCCGCCAGCTGGTGGTCGAACACGGCGGCTTCGCCTACGACTCCGACTACTACGGCGACGACCTGCCGTTCTGGACCCAGGTCCAGACCAGCGACGGCAATGCGCAACCTCACCTGGTAGTGCCGTACACGCTGGACGCCAACGACATGCGCTTCGCCACCCCGCAAGGCTTCAACACCAGCGAACACTTCTACCAGTACCTGAAGGACAGCTTCGACGTGCTGTACGAAGAAGGAGAAGAATCGCCCAAGATGCTGTCGATCGGCATGCACTGCCGCCTGCTGGGACGCCCGGGACGCTTCCGCGCGCTGCAGCGTTTCCTAGACTACGTGCAATCGCATGAGCGCGTATGGATCTGCCGGCGCATCGACATTGCGGAGCATTGGAAGAAGAAGCATCCGTATCAGGCGGGTTGATTCACGCAGAGATGAAAACGCCGGCAGATGACGGTAATGCCGTTCAGTTAAGTGTTGAGCGGCATTTGTGTTTGTGGAGTTCAGGCCCCGTTCGCCCTGAGTAGCTGCGCAGCAGCGTATCGAGGGGCAGACAAGACCGCTAACGCTGACACGCCGGCTTCGATACGGCCCTGAAAAGTATCTGCAACCAGGGATCTATGCACTAGGGTGAGAAATTCCCTAATGCCGGCCATCCCCCCTTCGAGCATTGCAATCGTCTCAGGATTTGAGGGGAGCTTCCAGATCGGTTCCCAATGCACGTGCGTTCTCATGGATGCAGTCTATGATTGTTTGCCACAACCACAGAATCCCCGGGTCATGCCGGCTGCGGGCAGTTCTGATGATGCAGACACTGAAAATTCTTTGGGGATGCAATGGCGATAAAGCGCGGTATTCGCCGAAAATCGACATCGGCTTGATGATGCTGCGCGGGAGCCAGGCTACCAATGAGCCTTCCGCCAGTAGCAAAGGCACTGCCAGATAGTGACCGATACGATGGCGGATACGGCTGCTCAGGCCATGCTCGGCCATCATGTTTTCGACATCGTGGAAATCCCCGACCATCAGAAAATCCAGTTGAATCAAATCCGCCGCGCTAATATCACGCTGGCCCCAGGGATGCGAACGACTCATGACCAATTGATAATCCTGCGTGATCAGATTGGCGCGGTCGAACTCCGGGCCAAGTTGCGGGAAAACACCGATGGCGAGATGAATGCTTTGGTTCTCCAGCGCAGCCGGCACCGCGTCGGCCGGCAGCCGCACGCTTTTCAGGCGAATGCCAGGAGCATGCACACGCAGATGGCGATGCAATGGCACCAGAAAAGCCATTTCGGCGCTATCGCTCATATGCAGCGTGAACTGGCGCACGGCACTGGCCGGATCGAACTGGCGCACCCCCTGCAAAGACTCCCGCAGCTCGCTGAGTGCACGGTGAATGCTGGGCGCCAGGCTTTTGGTCAATTCGGTCGGCGCCACGCCGTGCGGCGCCCTGACGAACAGTTGATCTTTCAATAGTAGCCGCAAGCTGGTCAGCCGCCGACTCACCAGCGGTTGCGAAACGTTCAGACGTAGTGCTGCGCGTGCGACGTTGCGTTCCAGATAAACTGCCTCGATGGTGCGCAAGAGTTCGAGATCGAGGCTGTCGAAAATTTCCGCGCTACTACTCATGTTGTCCCTCATTGGCATCGGGAAAGCACAAGGTCGGAACGATACGATCCCATAGCCAGGCCAAGCCGGGATCTTCAGGCGCCAAGCGATAGCAGTAGACCGACAAGGGGATACGGCGTGGCGGCTGGCAGGGTTCATGAATTTCAAACGGCCCAAGCGGTGCCATCAACTGCGCCACGCCGAAGGGGAGCAGCAGTGAAAGACCGCTACCTTCCAGCAGTGAGGGCACCGCCAGATAAGACGATGTACGCAGACGGATACGGCTTTCAAGTCCGAAGTCGGCGATCAGCTGCGCAACATCCGGATAGTCGCCCACGACCAGATATTCCAGCTCCGCCAGCATGTCCTGCGTGATGTGTTCGCGCGGCTCGCGCAGTCCGTCACGTAACAGTACATAGCGTTCATCGAACAGTGGCCTGTGCAAAATGGATTCATTGCCGCTATATCGGCCAATAGCAAAATCGACGTCGCCATTGGCTAGCGCGTGACTGATATCGCGTGAGGCTTTGGATAAGGTATGCAGGGTCGCATGCGGTGCAGCCTTTTGCAGCATGCGTCGCAGGGGCGGCGCAAACAGCAGCTCTGCGCTGTCGCTCATTTGAATGCGAAAAGTGCGGCGCGAGGTGGCCGGGGAGAACGCCAGCTGCTGTACCAACCCTTCTTCAAACGCATCGAAACCGCGATTCAGATAGGGCGCAAGGCGGCGCATGAATGGCGTGGGCGACATCCCGCCGGGTTCGCGCACGAAGAGCTGATCCTGCAACATCTCGCGTAGGCTGGCGAGCGCATTGCTGACTCGAGGTTGTGACAACCCGACCCGCGCCGCGGCACGACTGATACTTCTTTCCGCATAGATACTATGCAGAATACGCAAGAGGTTCAGGTCGATATTCATGTGGCGAATATACTATAAAGCATTGCCTGCATCGCGGAAATTCAGAGCCGACAATAGACTGGAATCCAGATCAAAACAGAAGTTCAGGATTCCACATGCCAGACCCCATCCCCCTTATCGGCTATAGCGACCGGCTCTCCGGATGTGCCGGCGAGACCATAGAGTTCAAGGTTTCAAGTCGCGTTCAGGAGCCTTACCAGGCCAGCTTGGTACGCGTCATTCATGCCGATGCCAACCCAGCCGGCCCCGGCCTTAGGTTTGAAAAACTGGAACAGATATTCGCGCGACGCGTTCCCTCGCGTCTTCAGGTATTGCAGACCGGCTCTTATGCCCGCATCGCCGGTGCCGCGGCTCTATGTCAGGGCGATGGCTTTACTTTTTCGGTCCGGGTTCTGCCGACCTTGCTTGCCGCCGGGCCTCAATGCCTGCTGGCGCAACGCGATCCGGCTAGCGGACAAGGCTTTGCGCTGCTGATCGACGATACAGGCCTTAGCTTCTCGGTTGATGGTCCCGATGGTTTGCAGCAAAACGTGCGTTGCTCTGCACCCTTGAGCAAAGATTGGCACGATGTAATTCTGAGTTACGCACCGGAGCGGGGAAGGGTGCAAATTGCCGTTGCCGGCGTCGAACAGAACATGCAGCGCACGCCACCGGCGTTCCACGCCACTGACGCATTCCTGTGCCAGCCTTTCAGCACACGAGCTTCTGCCGATCTGCTCCTGGCCACGGACGAGTTGCGCGGCATGCGTTCCCGCAGTTTCAATGGAAAACTTGAGCAACCCTTTATTCTCGCCGGTGCGGAAGAGGCTGCGAGGCTAGTGAAGAAAGCTTCTCGTGCAAGTTTGCGGCCTATGCCCGGCCATACATCCATTTACGCCTGCTGGGATTTCAGCCAGGGGATAGACACTCAGACCATTATCGACCAAGGGCCATATGGACGGCACGGCACACTATTCAATCTGCCGGCGCGCGGTGTCACTGGCAGCAGCTGGAACGGTGATGAAATGTGCTGGCGTCACGCGCCATCGCACTACGCTGCGATCCATTTTCATGATGACGACTTGCACGACGCGGGCTGGCAGACCGATTTCAGTTTCTTAATTCCCGAGGGGCTGCGCAGCGGTGCTTATGCCATGCATATTACAGTCGGCGGTCACGAAGATTATCTGCCGTTCTATGTGCGCCCGGCACTTGGGAAACCCGGCGCCAAGGCGTTGTTCGTGGCGCCCACCTATACCTATCAGGCCTACGCCAATTTTGCCCGCGGCAATTACGACGCCAAACTCAAAGCCAAGGTCGCAGCCTGGGGAGCTTATCCGCACAATCCAGATGAGCACCGTGATTATGGTTTATCGACTTACAACCTGCACAGCGACGGCAGCGGCGTCTATTTTTCTTCGCGTCTGCGTCCTATGCTGACCTTTCGCCCTGGCTTCATGACCTTTGACGATGCGCGCGGTTCAGGTTGCCGTCATTACATTGCCGATTCTCATTTGCTGGACTGGCTGGAACATGAGGGCATCAAGGTCGATATCGTCACCGACGAAGACGTACAGCGTGACGGCGCAGCATTGCTGGCTTCTTACCCCTGCGTGCTGACCGGCACACACCCCGAATACCACACTACCGAAACGCTGGATGCGCTGACCGGCTATTTGCGCGTCGGCGGCAATCTGGCCTACCTCGGCGGCAATGGTTTCTATTGGCGGATCGGCCGCAGCGACAGCATTCCAGGTGCGCTTGAAATGCGCCGCAGCGAAAGCGGGACGCGCGCATGGGCCACGCCCGCAGGGGAATATTTTCATGCGCTTGACGGCCATTACAGCGGATTGTGGCGCAACAGCGGACGTACCCCCAATCGCCTGGTCGGCATCGGTTTTACTGCGCAGGGGCCGTATGAAGGTTCGTATTTCCGCATCCCGGATGAGGCGCGCAGTCAGCGAGGCGGCTGGATTCTCGAAGGAGTAGAAGGCCCTGTGCTGGGCGACTTTGGCCTATGCGGCGGCGGCGCCGCGGGTTTCGAGCTGGATTCGGTGCAAGCGGTGGACGGCAGTCCGGAGGACTTTACCTTGCTGGCCAGTTCAGAAGGTCATGGCCCTGGTTTTGGCGCCGCGCAAGACAGTCTTTTATCGCACACCATGAGCGTGTCGCGCGGCACACCGGAGCAACTGATCCGCGCCGACATGATTCATTACTTCTCGGGATTTGGCGGCCAGGTGTTTTCAGTCGGATCGATCACCTTTTGCGGAGCGCTCTCTCACAACGGCTATCACAACAATGTCGCCACGCTATTGCGCAATGTGGTGACCGGCTTCAGTTCCTCCTCTTCCCTCAACCGTCAATAATGAAATAGCGACCGATATGTCTTCTGAAAAAAATACCGTCCGACTCGTGGGAGACACGCCCAAGGGGGGATCAGTACTTGGCTTCTACGTGCCTAAGGGCGCAGCCCGTCCACCCCGAATCGATCGCGCCGAAGGCGTCTATCTATACGATGATCTAGGCACGCGTTACCTCGATGCCACATCGGGCTCCATGGTCAGTAATCTTGGGCACTCCAATCCGCGCGTTCTGAAAGCGATGGCTGAACAGGCGGCCAAAGTCACCTTTGCCTATCCGCGATTTTTTGAAAGTCCGCAAACGGTGGCCCTGGCCGATTGCATATGCGAACTGGCCGGCGCCGGCCTAGACCGCGCCTTCTTCGTATCGGGTGGATCGGAGGCCAACGAAGCTGCAATGAAGCTGGCGCGTCAATATGCTGTCGTCACCGGGCAGGCTTCGCGCTGGAAAGTGTTGTCGCTCACCCCCAGTTATCACGGCGCCACGCTGGGGACGGTCGCCATTACCGGAGACGACTTTACTGCCTCGATCTACGAACCCATGCTGTGCAAGATGCCCAAGGTACCGGCGCCGCTGAGCTATCGTTTGCCTCCTGGCATGGATGTCGAAAGTTACGCTCTGCAATGCGCACAGGCACTCGAGAAATGCATTCTTGCAGAAGGGCCGGAGAGTGTGCTGGCCTTTATCATCGAACCGGTCGGGGGCCTGGCCAGTGGCGCCGTAATGGCGCCAGAAAGCTATCACCGCGCGGTGCGCGACATCTGCACCCGACATGGCGTACTGCTGATTCACGATGAAATTTTAAGTGCCGGTCGCACGGGTTATTTCCTGGCTTCCCATCGCTGGCCTGAGGTGCAACCTGATCTGGTGACACTGGCCAAAGGTCTGGCCGCAGGGTACACACCCTTTGGCGCTTTGCTGGCGCCGAACCGTATTGTCGAGACGATTGCCGCCAAGGGCGGTTTCGTACACGGCCATACCTATTTCTCCAATCCTATGTCTTGCGCCACCGCGAAAGCGGTGCTCGATGAAATCATCGAGCGCGAATTGCTATCGCGTTCGCTGCCCTTAGGAGCGCATCTTCGCAAACGTTTGCTGGAAGTGCAGACTGGCTCGCGATTGGTCGGCGACGTGCGCGGCATAGGTCTGCTGATGGCCATCGAGCTGGTGGCCGACAAGCAGAGCAAGCAAGCCTTGCCGGTTGCGCTAAATGCACCGGCAATGCTGACTGCGCATGCGCTTAAATACGGCCTCGCGCTATATAACCGTCGCGCAAATCGCGGTGTATTTGGCGATATCCAGATGATCACACCGCCGCTGATCATCACCGAAGCGCAGATCGATGAACTGGCTGAAGGCTTGGCTAGTGCGCTCAACGATCTGGAGCAAGAACTGATTGCCAAGGAGGTACTGCAAGCCTGATCGCAGCCGCTGGCTCCCCGTGGCCTGTCTTTGAAAGCCGATCTCAGACATTCCAGCGCCTTGCCCAAACCGGCAATTCCATATGCGACAGGCCTTGCTTATTGCCACCGCTAAACAATGTCTTGCAGCGCATGTTGCACGATCCTGTACGTCGTAAGGCTTCCTTGCCGACCTTCCTTACAGGCGCGTCAGGCATCAGCATGCTGGGTATCGGATCGAGCTTCCGGGCGTTGCTGGCTGGCCTGTTGGCACTGCTGGCAATGCGCAGCTGAGTGAATATTCTTTGCATGAATATTCACTAAGAGTTTATGTGCATTGTGGGCTTGTTTTTTGCATCTTAATCTACATCAGCTCCATCGCTTTTTCGAAAATGGGATTGCGCAGGCCACGCGATCACGGACATCGCCACGCTCACTCAGAACAAAAGGATTAATGCCAATATGAAAACCACTCATCCGCCCCTTGGAGGGGGCAAGAACCAGCAACTCAAGGCTGTCGTCGCGGCGACGGTTGGCAACGCGCTGGAATGGTTCGACATCATCATCTTCGGTTTTTTCGCCATCATCATTTCCAAGACTTTTTTTCCGGCCAAGGACGAGCTGACTTCGCTGCTGATGACGGTGGCGACCTTCGGCGTGGCATTCGTAGCGCGTCCGGTCGGCGCCATTGTGCTCGGCATCTACGCAGATCGTGCCGGCCGCAAGGCGGCACTAACACTGTCACTGTTGCTGATGACACTGGGCACGCTGGTGATTGCATTTACACCCAGCTATGCTGCAATCGGCGTGTGGGCACCGATTCTGGTGGTGATCTCACGCGTGATTCAGGGGTTTTCCGCTGGCGGTGAATTCGGCAGTTCGACGGCATTCTTGCTGGAACATACGCCCGAAAATGAACGCGGCTTCTACGCCAGCTGGCAAGTTGCCAGCCAGGGCATCACCGCATTTCTGGCAGCTCTGTTTGGCCTGTTGATTTCGCTGCTGCCTGCCGATGCACAGGCATCGTGGGGCTGGCGCGTTCCGTTCCTGTTTGGCGCACTGATCGGTCCGGTCGGTTTCTATATCCGGGCCAAGGTGGAGGAGAGCCCGCAGTTCGTGGCAGAAGTGCTGCAGGCAGAGAAGCATAGGGTGAGCACATCAGTCGCCTCAGGCCGTAAAGGCCTGGTGGGAATTCTACCGGCGACCGGTCTTATCGTGCTGGCCACTATCGGTTCCTATCTGCTGTTACTGTACATGCCGACTTATTCCATCCGGCAATTGCATCTGCCGCCGTCACTAGCGTTCTATTCTGTGATGGCCGCCGGTGCGGTACAGTTTTTCCTGTCGCCGATATTCGGGGCCCTGTCCGATCGCGTGGGCGCTGCCAAGGTGATGGTACCCGGTGCGCTACTGGTCGGCATCGGCATGTATCCAGCCTTCCAATACATTGGGGTGGAGCCAGGCGTGGGCCGAATCGTGTTCGTGCAGATCGTTCTGGGCGTAGGCCTTGCAGCGTATTTCGCACCGGTACCGGCTTTGATGGGGCGCCTGTTCGGAACCCGCAATCGCACCACCGGCCTGTCGGTCAGTTACAGCATTGCGGTGACTGTGTTCGGCGGCTTCGCTCCCTTCATCGTGACGTGGCTGATCGG
Organism: Herbaspirillum sp. GW821-FHT09A12; assembly: GCF_059418325.1. Classification (NCBI taxonomy): domain Bacteria; kingdom Pseudomonadati; phylum Pseudomonadota; class Betaproteobacteria; order Burkholderiales; family Oxalobacteraceae; genus Herbaspirillum; species Herbaspirillum sp. GW821-FHT09A12. The sequence continues at coordinate 2,229 of NZ_JBWKPR010000007.1, read as the reverse complement.
CAAGACTGGCGATCAGTTGTCCCCGGCCTACTACCTGGCCTTCGGTGCCGTGATCAGCCTGATCGCACTGAGTCAATGCCCACGCGACACGATTTCACGGCCAGTCGCCTCATTGGGCGATCCGGGACTTTCCAACAGATAAGCACTTTCGCCCGGGCAGGCCGCGCTCAACGCTGCAGATGCGAGCCTCACGCGCGCCACCTCAACTTCAGAAAAAATCCTCAGGGGAAACAGATGTTAACCACGGCATTCAGCAAAAATTTCGTACGCGTTACCAGCGGTCTGGCCAGCCTCTTCATGAGCTCGATATCGTATGCGCAATCCTCGGTCACTTTGTACGGCGGCATCGATACCGGAATTCGTTACACCAACAACACCACCGCCGGCGGCGGTGTTACATGGGGGCCGGGTGCGGGCGCATTGATGGGCAGCCGTCTCGGTTTTCGCGGCAAGGAAGATCTGGGCGGCGGCAGCAGCGCCAGCTTCGTCCTGGAAAACGGCTTTCTTCCTACCACCGGCAGCCTCGACCAACAAGGCCAGCTATTTGGACGCCAGGCCTGGGTCGGTCTTGAAAATCAGCGCTACGGTATGTTGCAAGCGGGGCGCATTTATAGTTTGCCGTTCTGGCAGTTGTCGAACTATGATGCCTTCAACTTTCCCAACTATCTTGCCGAAGCATGGCAAACACGTTTCTTCGGCGTGCGGCTGGATAATTCGGTGAAGTACACCGTTTCCAGCGGGCCGTTCACTTTACAGCTGCAACAATCCTTTGGCGAGCAGGCAGGCGATACCAAGTCTGGCGCCACCACTGCCGTCGGCCTGAGCTATAGCGACAAGGCCGTAGCTGCGGGATTGATCGCCCAGCGGGCGACGGACGCCAGCGAACACCATGCGGATGTGTTGGGCGCCGGGGCTAACTACACCATGGGGCCAATGAAGTTTTTTGCGACTTATATTCATTCGCGGCGTGATGCCGGATTTGTGATCGGCAGCACCGCCGGCACTGCGCTGGCCAATACCAGCATGCTGTCCAACCGAATCACGGTGTCGGGTCTGCAGACCTCAGCCAGGCTCGATTCTTTCGTTTCGCTAGGAACGGTTTATCAGGCTACTCCGATGTTGCGTGTCGGCGCCAGCCTGATGCTCGATAATGTGGCTGGTGTTGCCGGTGACCGCAGCGGCAAGATCAAGACGCTGGTTGCGCTGGTGGACTATCAGTTATCCAAACGCACCAATGTCTACGCAGAATTGGACCGCAATGTACTCAACGGTGCCTCGGTCAACGATACCAACAGCCCGGTCGGCACTTTCAACGGACATGCCAGTCAGACCGGCCTGACTATAGGGATGCGAACGTTCTTTTAAGCGCAGGCAAGAGAAGCGTTGGCTAACTGATGCACGCGCTTCTCCTGTTTTCAAATTATCGGCGGGCAACCAACAACGAGCCGCCGATAAAGTCCCGTCCTATCTCTTGCCCCAACACCAGCCCTCGCGTGAAGTATCTGGTGACGACAGGCGGCATAGGCCACCGTCGGAACGAATTTCGTTCACGGATACATGGAATTTCTTAGTCTGATGCATCTCGGGATCTCGCTCTTGTTGGCGATTCTTGGTTGAACTGGGCGCGGCGATGATGGTGGCGTCAGCGATGGTTCCGCTCTTCAAGCTCATGCCACCGCCTTGCAGGACGCGTCCGACCTCGGCAAACAGTTTCTCATCCAATTGATGTTTCTCCAGCAGATGACGAAACTTCAAAGACTTCAACACCGGCGAGCATTTCTACCAGTACCTGAAGGACAGCTTCGACGTGCTGTACGAAGAAGGCGAGGAATCGCCCAAGATGCTGTCGATCAGCATGCACTGCCGCCTGCTAGGGCGCCCGGGACGCTTCCGCGCGCTGCAGCGCTTCCTCGACTACGTGCAATCGCATGAGCGCGTATGGATCTGCCGGCGCATCGATATTGCGGAGCATTGGAAGAAGGCGCATCCGTATCAGGCGGGTTGATTCACGCTGATTCAAGCAGAAATGAAAACGCCGGCAGATGCCGGCGTTTTTTCCTTGATGCGCAACGAATGACACTGAATCCTGACTTCGTCAGGATGACGCAGAAAGCAAGATAGCGAGCCACAACACCGAAGCCGCAGGCGAGCAGCAAGCACCGCGATGCCGAAGGCGAGCCGTTTCCGAAGTCCGCATCTAACCAGCCGGCGGAGCGGGCAAAAAAATGG
>NZ_JBWKPR010000006.1:0-210077 GCF_059418325.1 Herbaspirillum sp. GW821-FHT09A12 | reverse complement strand
CGCTTCGTTTTTCTCGTCGCTTCGTGTGTCGCGTCAGCAGGGGGCGAACTATAGCAACCCACCTCAACCCACGCAAGTACTTTTTTAAAAATAATGAAAAATAATTTACCCAACTCCTTCCAACCTACTTCGCCTTCACCGCCAAACCCGCGCCAGCACTGGCTTGGCGGCAAGCGGCACCACGAGTGAATAATTCAAAAAGAGCCGGGGCTGCCCCTGACGGGACGGCCCCGGCTCTTTTTCTGCCTGCTCAATTCACTTCTTCAGCCGGCCTTGACGGTAAGTTCGCTCTTCACATCCTGCACGCCTTCGACCCCGGCGGCCAACTGCAATGCATGCTGGCCGACTTCAGCGCTGGGCACCGCCCCCTTGAGCGTCACCACGCCGTCCTTGGTCGTCACCTTGATCTTCATGGCCGATACCTGCTTGTCCCCCACCAGTGCCGCCTTAACCTTGGCGGTAATAACGGAGTCGTCTATATAGGCGCCGGCTTTCTGGGTGCTCTTGGGCGAACCGCCGGTATCGGCAGTGTCTGCCGCCCGCGCGGCCGGCGCCGCAGCAACGGCCGCGAGGAAAGATGCGGCAACCAGCCTGGCAATGAACTTGGTCTTTTCCATGATGGGTTCCTTATATATAGAGAAGAAAAACGGTGGGCGCCTAAAAAGGCGCCGCCTGCCCTGTTCTTCGCAATCCCCATGCCACCCACTCACTTTTCCAATATTTTCAATGACTTAGGAGAAAGTCCCCCGCCATACATGCGCTCCAGGACCGTCCATATCCCTGCTTTCCGTCTCCTCAAGGCGACAGGGTCATCTGCCGAAATAAGCTAAGTCATTGATTTATAAGGAATCATGCCTGTCGCTCGGCAATGACACTCTCCTCTCCGCCCCTGAACATCCGTGGATCAAGTCCATTCTTTTGCAACAGCCGATAGAACTCGGTGCGGTTGCGATCGGCCAGCCGGGCGGCATCCGACACATTGCCGTCGGTCAACTTCAACAGGCGGATCAGGTAATCCCGCTCGAACTTCTGCTTGGCCTCGGCATAGCGCAGCAGATCCAGCGTCGGCGCATGCAAGGCACGCTGCACCAGCGACGCCGGGATCAGCGGCGCGGTCGACAAGGCGCAAACCTGCTCCACTACGTTATAGAGCTGGCGCACGTTACCCGGCCAATGCGCCAGGCTCAACAGTTCCAGCGCATCGGGCGCGAAGCCGGCCAGGCGCTTGGCATACTTGGCGGCGGTCGTCTTGAGGAAATGGTTGGCCAGCAGCGCAATGTCTTCACGCCGCTCTTCCAGCGACGGCAGGTGCAGCGCCACCACATTGAGCCGGTAATAAAGATCTTCCCGGAACTGCCCCTCGGCCATCGCCGCCTCCAGGTCGCGATGGGTAGCCGAGATGATGCGCACATCCACGCTACTGGACTGGTTGGCGCCGACCTGGCGCAACGTCTTCTCCTGCAGCACGCGCAAAAGCTTGACCTGCAAGGGCATCGGCATATCGCCGATCTCATCCAGGAACAGCGTGCCGCCATCGGCGGCCTGGAACAGGCCTTCCCGGCTGTCCATCGCGCCGGTGAACGCCCCCTTCACGTGGCCGAACAGTTCGGACTCCAGCAACTGCTCGGGAATGGCGCCGCAATTGACCGCGACAAAAGGCTTGTCCGCACGCTGGCTGGCGCGGTGGATGGCGCGCGCCAGCAGTTCCTTGCCGGTCCCGCTGTCGCCACGGATCAGGATGCTGGCATCCGATGCCGCCACCAGCCGCGCCTCGGCCAGCAATTCCGAGACCCGCTGGCTGCGGCTGATCAGGTCGGCTCGCCAGGCCTGGTCTTCCGTTTCGAACGCCGGGGCGGAAAGACTCAGGCCCTGGGCGACCTTCTCCAGCAACAGCGTGCCGTCGAAAGGCTTGGTGAGGTAGGCGAAGGCCCCGCGCGTGGTGGCCTCGACCGCGTCGGGAATGGTGCCGTGGGCGGTCAGCAGGATCACCGGCAAGGTCGGATGGCGGCTGCGGATCTCATCGAACAGCGCCAGGCCGTCCATGCCCGGCAGCCGGACATCGGTGATCACCAGCGACGGCAGCGCGATGGCCAGTTGCGCCAGCGCCGCCTCGGCGCTTTCCACGGCGACCACGCGATGGCCGCTGGCCTTCAGGCGCAGCGTCAGCAGGCGCAACAGGTCGGGATCGTCGTCGACCAGCAATAAGGGGGAAGAATGTCCCATCGGGGCTCCTGTTCCTGATATGGGGAACGGGCCCGACGGGAGATGGCGCTGTTACTTGCCGCCGGCCGGCAGGCTCCGTTCGATGTTCTTGAGGGCCTCAAGCTTGTCGTTGAGCTGGTCCACCTTGCGTTGCGCCTCCTTGAGCTGGATGGACGACTTCTCGGCGTTGTCGGCCACGCGGCGCAAATCGGCGTAAGAGCTGACCAACAGCTGAACCAACGGCTTGAGCTTCTCCGCTTCGACGCTGTTATCGGCCATGACGTTCCACAGTTGGGCTTCGGCCTTGGCCAGATCGATCGGATCGCGCGTCATCGACAGCGCCATGGCGCGCCGCACGTTGTTGGAAGGGCTGGCCGGATAAGCGTTGATGCGCTGCAGTTCGCGCCCCAGCTCGGCCGCCGGCATCTTGCGCAGCACCGCGTTATAGGCCAGCAGCTCATCGGTGTTGCTGGCGGCGTGGATCAGCTTGATATTAGAGGTCGGCGCATCCGGCTGCGCAGCGCAAGCCGCCAGCAAAAGACAGCAGGCCAATAGCAGGATTTTATTTTTCATCAGGCAACTCGATTCTGAAATGCGCGCCGCTCTCGCACGGCATCAACTGCACATAGCCGCTGTGCGCCTGCACATACTCGCGCACCACCGACAGGCCGATGCCATTGCCGCGGCGCGCGCCGGTCGGCTGGTGCAAACCCTGGTAGAACGGTTCGAAGATACGGTTGGCGTCGGTCGGCGCCACACCGGGGCCCTGGTCGATGCATTCTACGCGCACCATCCCCGGCGCATCGGACAGCAAGAAACGGATGAAGCCGCCTTTCGGGCTGAAGCGCACGGCGTTCGACAGCAGGTTGCCCAGCACGATCGCCATCTTCTCCGGATCGACCACCACCGTGCGCGCGGCGCCTTCGATCTCCACCTTCAGCTCGCGCGCCAGCCATTGCAGGCGCTGGTCGTCGATCACCTTGTGCAGCAGCGCACGCAGGTCGACCGGCACCGGCTGGATATGCTGGGCATCGAAGGAAACCTCGTTATAGCGCAACAGGTCCTCGATCTGCGTCTGTAGCGACTGCGTATTCTGGCGCAGGATGCGGGCGATCTCGCGCTGGTTGTCGGAGAGCTCGCCGGCCACGCCATCGTCCAGCAGCGCCGCCCCTTCGCACAAGGCCGACAGCGGCGTCTTCAACTCGTGCGATACATGGCGCAGGAAACGCGACTTCTCCGCCTCCAGGTCCGCCAGGCGCTGGCGCAACCAGTCCAGTTGCTGGCCCAGGCGGCGAATGTCGGCCGGGCCGTGTACCTCGATATGCTGGTCGAAACGGTTATCGCCCAGGCGGCCGATGGCATGCTCCAGCTGCGCCAGCGGGCGCGACAGCCACAGCCCGAAGCAAAACGCCAGCAACACCGCCAGCAGGATGGCGCCGACCACTTGCAACGTCAGCATCTGGCGCTGCTGTTCGAGCGCGGCCGAGAGCGCGTTGTTGCGGCGCTCGACTTCGAGCCGGCTTTCCTGCGACACGCGCTCGTTCAACGGCGGCAGGCGGGCGAAGTCCTGGAACACCTTCAACTGTTCGGACTTGTCCTTGCGCGATTCGGAATCCAGCACGGCCGCCGCCTCGTCGGCATATACGCCCCATTGGCTGAAGATGTCGCGCGGCGCCATCGGCAACGAATCGGACAGCTCGCCCAACGCTTCCCTGGCCTGGTCGCGCGCCTCCACGAAACGGTCGCGGAAGGCCGGATCGTCCAGCACCAGGTATTGGCGCGCGCTGCGTTCCATCGCCACGGTACGCTCGGCCAGGCGTTGCGCGGCCTCGGTCAGTTGCACCGCCTGGCGCGCCGTGTCGCTGCTGTTGGTGGCCATGCGGTCCAGCGTAAACAACGCATGGACGGAGGTACCGCTCAACAGCGCGGCGATCAGCAGGAACGCGGCCAGCAGCAACTGCCGGAACGACAATCCAAGATAGCCGGGCCTGGCGGCAGGCTGTGTCGCCAGATTAGAGGTGTGCTCGATGGCGTTCTGCATGCGATTGATTAGGATCCTCACAAGATTTTCGGTGACATCCTGGCATTCATGCCCTCTCGGAAACCTGCCGAAGCGCTCTCCGAAGGGCCGTACAAATACGCTTTCAGGATAAGGGCGAGGTACAAAACCCAGGCAAACCGTGTGGCCTGGATGCCGCAACCGGCCTGAAGGGCCGTTGAACGGCTCCAGCGGGAAGTGCGAACAAGGTTCTCAGCCCTGCTTCGCATCCGGACCGTCCCTCCGGCACGCCATCGCTCTTTTGTTTGTTATCGGTCGACAGCTGCCGCAGGAAAGCCTGATGCGGGCTCCCATTGTAATCAAGATGAGCTTTCCAGAAAAATTTCTATGCGTTGTCATATCGGCAACGCATGTATCCCGGGCCAAGCGGCGAGGCCGTCATGACAATGGCCCGATCGGCCGATGGCGCCGATCGGGCCGGACGACGCCCTCAAGCCTGCGGGCCGACGAAGTCCAGGAGCGTCATGGCCACTACCTTGGTGGCCTTCTTCAAGTCGTCCAGCGCCAGGTTCTCATCGGCCTGCTTGGCATTCGATTCCATCAGCGTGCGCGGGCCGGCGCCGAACAGCACCACCGGGATGCCATGCTCGCCATACAGGCGCGCATCGGTATACAGCGCCGAACCGTTGGTGGCCAGCGTCTCGCCCATGACTTCCTGCGCATTGCGCAACAGGCTGTCGACCAGCTTCTCGTGGCCCGGCAGCGGGCGCAGCGCGCGCGCCAGCAGCAGGCGGCGGATCTCGACCCGGATGCCGGGCAAACCGGCCACCGCATCCTCGATCATCTTGCGCACGCCGGCTTCGACCTGCGCCGGATCCTCTTCCGGGATCATGCGCCGGTCCATCTTCAGCACCACCTTGCCCGGCACCACGTTGGTGTTGGTGCCGCCGTCGATGCGGCCGACGATCATGGTCGGGTGGCTGATGCCGGGGATCGCCGAACGGATATCCTTCAGGCCCGGTACCGCCGCATAGATGGCATTGAGAATGGCGGTTGCCGCCTGCAAGGCGTCGTGGCCGGTTTCGGGCATGGAGCCGTGAGTCGCCTTGCCATTGACGGTGACTTCAAACTGCAGGCAGGCATTGTGGGCGGTGACGATGTTGTAGCTGAAGCCGGCCGCGATCACGAAGTCAGGTTTGGTCAGCTTCTGCTCCAGCAGCCAGCCGGGGCCGAGCAGGCCGCCGAACTCTTCATCGTAGGTGAAATGCAGTTCCAGCGCGCCGCGCAGATCGACGCCCAGCGCCTCCAGCGCGCGCACCGCGAAGATATAGCTGGCGAAGTCGCTCTTGGAAACCGCCGACGCGCGGCCGTAGATGCGGCCGTCGGCGATCTCGCCGCCGTAGGGATCGTGGCGCCAGCCCTCGCCCGGCGGCACCACGTCGCCGTGGGCATTGAGCGCCACGGTCGGCCCGCCGGCGGCGTAAGGGCGACGCACGATCAGGTTGGTCACGCTTTGCATGCCGTAGTCGGCCACCTGCTGCTGCGGCACCGCATGCTTTTCGGCATTCCAGCCCCAGGCCTTGACCAGCTCGGCCACCGCATCCGCATGCGGCGCGTTGTTGCCGGGCGGGGTATCGGTGGGAATGCGGATCAGCTGCTGCAGGACGCCGACTTCCTCATCGAAATGCTGGTCGATCCATGCACACAGGCGCTGCGACAACTGCTTATTGGACATGCTTGCGACTCCATCATCAAAACGCGCCGGCCGCGCCGGCGCAAACCGCCATCATAGCGCACCATCCCGCCAGCAGGCACCGTCGCCAGCAAACCCCGCGTTTCCCCGCTATCATTGAACGCCGCCTCAACCGAGGGCCGGCCGGAGCCAATGCCGGAAACAGGCTCTTCTATATCAACAGACAAGCGGCGCACCTTGCCGCTAGCAGGCATACCGCCCTACCTCGCCCAACCACATGTCATCGCTGCCCTCATCCACCGGCGCCGCCGAACCCGCCCATCACCTGGTCATCGCCGGCGAAGGCCTGCCGCCCGAACAACGCGGCCGCGCCATCATGACGCTGCTCATCGCCGTCGGCCTGGCCACGCTGGACACCGCCATCGCCAATACCGCCCTGCCGGCCATGGCGCTGGACCTCAATACCACGCCGGCAGGCTCGGTCTGGATCGTCACCGCTTACCAGCTGGCCATGATGGTGTCGCTGCTGCCGCTGGCGGCGCTGGGCGAAATCGTCGGCTATCGCCGCATCTACGTCTGGGGACTGGTGCTGTTTACCGCCGCCTCGCTGCTGTGCGCGGTCGCGTGGTCGCTGCCCACGCTGGTCATCGCCCGCTTCCTGCAAGGACTGGGCGGGGCCGGGATCATGAGCGTCAACACCGCGCTGATCCGCTTCATCTATCCCACCCGCTCGCTGGGCCGGGGCGTCGGCCTGAACACGCTGATCGTGGCCATCGCCTTCACCGTCGGCCCCAGCGTCGCCTCCGGCATCCTCGCCATCGCGCCGTGGCCGTGGCTGTTCGCGGTCAACGTGCCGCTGGGCATCGTCGCCATCGTGCTGGCGCTGCCTTCGCTGCCGCACACCGCGCTGTCCAAACATGCATTCGATGTGCGCAGCGCGCTGCTCAATGCCGCCGCCTTCGGCCTGCTGATCCTGGCCATCGGCGAAGGCGCGCACCAGGCCCAGGCCAGCGTAGTCGGCATCGAACTGGCGGCGGCCATCGTATGCGGGCTGTTCCTGCTGCGCCGCGAGGCCTTGCACCCGGCGCCGATGCTGCCGGTCGACCTGTTCCGCCACCCCATGTTCTCGCTGTCGGCGATCACCGCCGTGTGTTCCTTCGCCGCGCAAGGCCTGGCCTTCGTCTCGCTGCCCTTCTTCTTCCACCACGACCTCGGCCGCAGCCAGGTCGAAATCGGCCTGCTGATGACCCCGTGGCCGGTGGCCGTGGCCATCATGGCGCCGATCGCGGGCCGCATGTCCGACCATTATCCGGCCGGCATCCTCGGCGGCATCGGCCTGGCGCTGCTATGTGCGGGCCTGTTGTCGATGACCTTCATGCCGGCCGCGCCCAGCGTGTGGGAAATCAGCTGGCGCATGCTGTTGTGCGGCATGGGTTTCGGCTTCTTCCAGTCGCCCAACCTGAAAGCCCTGATGACCAGCGCGCCGCCGCACCGCAGCGGCGGCGCTTCCGGCATCGTGGCCACGGCGCGCTTGCTGGGCCAAAGCATCGGCGCGGCACTGGTGGCGCTGTGCTTCAATCTGTCGGAAAGCCAGGGATCGCGTTTCGCGCTGGGTTGCGGCGCCGCCTTCGCCGGCGCGGCCTGCCTGGCCAGCTTCCTGCGTCTGCTGACCAAGAACCCGTATGCGCCGCCGCTGAAAAAATAAGGCAAGAAAACCGATGGCGGCAACGCCATCCGGCATGGCCGGGCTCAGTCGCGCTGGGTGAAGGCCGCGGTCGAGGCCAGCTCGTTGAGCAGCGCCACGGTGGCGCAATTGGAGACCAGGTAAGGATTCAGTTCGCCGCACACCGAATATTTCAGCAGCAGCGAACGATTGATCTTGTCCAACCGGATCTTGCCCATGGTCCATGACGAGTACTGCCGTTCGTCGATCGACTCATACCCCAGCAACACCAGGTCGTGATGGCGCTCGTCGCGCTGCAACTGGCCATACATCTGGTTCACCTGGTCGCGCCCGCCCTCCAGCACCTGCACGAAGATGGCCTCGCTGTAGCACAGCACGCCGGTGATCCCCTGCCGGGGATTGTGCTTGCGCGCGCTGGCCAGGATGGCCTCGACCACCTCGTGGGAAATCGGGCTGTGTGCGCGGCTTGCATAGATCAGACGAACTAACATAATGAGAACTCATTTGATGAATAGGCCTGAGTGCGAGCTTACCCCATTTGGGATGAAGTGCAAGGCGCGCAACGCCGCCAGCGCCCTTTCTGGGCAGAACACATCTCACGCCTGTTCACGCAATGAGTTCTAACCTCGTTGACGTTGGGAAATCAGCGCCAGGAATTCGCGCCGCAGGTTGGCGTCGCGCAAGAAGGAGCCGCGCATGACGCTGTTGATCATCTTCGACTCCATATCCTTCACGCCGCGCCAGTGCATGCAGAAATGGTCGGCTTCCATCACGATGGCCAGGCCGTCCGGCTGCAGTTTCTGCATCAGCAGGTCGGCCGCCTGCGACACCGCCTCTTCCTGGATCTGCGGGCGGCTCATCACCCACTCCAGCAGGCGCACGTACTTCGACAGGCCGATCAGGTTGGAATGCTCGTTGGGCATCACCCCCACCCACACCTTGCCCATGATCGGGCACAGGTGGTGCGAGCAGGCGCTGCGCACGGTGATCGGGCCGACAATCATCAGTTCATTGAGGCGCTCGATGTTGGGAAACTCGGTCACCGCCGGCGGCGCCTGGTAACGGCCGCGGAAGACTTCGTTGAGATACATCTTGGCCACGCGCTTGGCGGTGTCCTGGGTATTGTGGTCGCTCTCGACATCGATGACGAGGCTTTCCAGCACCGCCGCCAGCTTGCCCTGCACTTCAGCCTGCAGCTGTTCCAGCTCGCCGTCTTCGATGAAGGCGGCGATATTGTCGTTGGCGTGAAAGCGCACGCCGGCGGCCTTGATGCGCTCGCGGATGCGTGCCGACACGAGTTGCTCATGCACGCTGGGCTGGTTTTTTTCTGTTGCCATGATTGGGTGCGGGTGCCCCGGACGGGCCCGCCGTATCGGTGGAATAACCGCCATTATGCCCCGAAAAGGACATCCCATCAGGCGCGGCGGCCGCCACGAACCTCCGGAACATCCGTCGGCGGGCACCGCTTGCATGAGAAATACGCCGCAAATACCCGGCATTTCCGCGGCTTGACCATGGCTGATTTTTGTTTGCAGGCATTTACACCGGATTAACCCCCGCTTACACCGTTCGCGAACATTATCCGCAACACGAGCCGCCGCGTATTGCACATATGCCGCCGGCGCTCGGTAGCGCCAGACAGTCCAGTCCGGCCGTCAATTCTCGGGGGGGATCGCCATGAAGTTCCAATATCGTCTGGCCGGCGCATGCGCGCTGGCCGCATCGCTGTCAGCCTGCTACAGCCCGGCGCCGATGGTGAGCGGCCCGACCAGCGTACGACCATCCTATCCGGTGGCCAACGTCGAGAACAACGGCGCCATCTTCCGCGTCTCCAGCGCGCAGCTGTTCGAGGAGCCGACCACCTACAACGTCGGCGACATCATCAAGATCGACATCTCCGAATCCATCAGCGGCAGCAACAAGTCGGCCACCACCAACAGCACCGACACCACCCTGTCGCAGAAGGGCCCCGGCTCATCGGCGCCGCTGGGCGGACTGTTTACCCAACTGTATGACGCCAACTATTCGGCCGCCGGCAGCAATACGTTCAAGGGCTCCGGCGACACCAGCAACAGCAACACCATGACCGGCACGCTGATGGTCTCCATCGTCGAAGTGCTGCCCAACCGCAACCTGGTGGTGGCGGGGGAAAAGCGCATCGGCATCAACAGCAACGTCAACACGCTGCGCTTCTCCGGCGTGGTGCGTACGCGCGACATCCGCGGCGGCGTGGTGGCGTCGGCCAACGTGGCCGATGCGCGCCTGGAGCAAGTGGGCGGCGGCACGGTCGCGGACGCCAGCACGGACAGCGGGTTTTTCCGCCGCCTGCTGACGATCTGGTAAGCCGGCGCGTGGCCGGCATGCGCGCCGCGACGGCGCGCGCAAGAACGGCAACCGAGGTTGCCGTTCTTCATGTTGCCTGGTGAAGTTCAGTAGCCGCCGCTGGCGCTCTTGACGCCTTGCGGCGAGTTGTCGGCGATGATCGCGGGGTTGCCCGGCAACAGCGCATCCACCAGCGGGCCCAGCTTGTCGTTGACGCTGGCCCACTTGTCCTGCCCGAAGGAGCCGATGCGGTATTGGGCCGAACCCAGCACGCGGCCATCGCGGCGCAGCGTCAGGGCGGCATAGGTGAGGTAAGGGGTATAGGCATCGGAGAACACCTTGGTGTCCCATTTGACGTAGCCGACATAGGTCAGCGTCACCGGGCAACCGACGGATTGGGTGCCGGCGTCATACACGCGGCTCGACACGCCGTGCTTTTGCAGTTCAATCTGCAAGCCCGGCACAAAATCGCTCAAGGCCAGGGCGCCGTTCCACTCGATGCAGATTTCGCGGATCGGGTCCTTGCTGTAGACGACGGGATTGATCGGCGGATTGGGCGTCATCCCCTTCACGCCGGATGCGGCGTATCCGACCACGCTGGCGGCATCGACCAGCGGATTGGACGACATCACGATGCAACCCGACAATGACGATGCCAGCAATGTAGCGGAAATGATGGTGCGCATGATGCTCCCCCCGGAACGGAACCCAGTTCGACAGACACGGGCTCCAGGCTGGATATCATATCCGCGCGGATTCCCGCGCCAGGCTTGTTTTACCTTGATTTACGCTGCGTCCGCGCATGCTTTACAGCCGGCATTTTCCGCCTACATTTCCCGCCTGCGCGCGCCATGGCACAATGCCCCCGCACGATGTTCCCTTGTCCACAGGAGATCCGAATGAAGCCATCCATCCCGCGCCCGCTGCTTGCCGCCCTCGCGCTGGCCGGCATCTGCCACACCGCCCACGCCGATACGCTGGCCTCCGAAAGCGAGATCCGGCCGCTGGCCGACAAGATCATGGCGCAGGCCGGCGCCGGCCGCACCGACGACGCCTACGGCGCGATGTCGCCTTACGCATTGATCGACATCCGCGCGCTGGAGGCGGCCCGCGTCAACGCGCGCAGCTCGCGCATGGCGATCGAAGCGCAGGTCGGCAATTCAGTCGGTTACGAATTCATCCGTTCGGAGAAGGTCGGCGACTCGCTGCTCAAGCTGACCTATATCGAGAAGACCGAGAAGCAGGCCATTCCCTGGCAGTTCATCTTCTACAAGACGCCGGCCGGTTGGGCCATCAGCGCTTTCAGCAACGGCGACAACGTGGACGCGCTGTTCGATCGCTGACCAACGTGTAGATCCGCTGCGCGGCGCCAGGCTCAGATCGCCCGCTGCGGCTCCAGATCATCGCTTTCGATATCGGTCGCCACGCCGGCGATCTTGTCGGCGATGATGCGGCTGGAACCGCAGGCCGTGGTCCAGCCGTTCGACCCGTGCCCGGCATTGAGCCACAGGTTGGCATAGGGCGTCTTGCCGATCAGCGGCGCGCCGTCCGGCGTCATCGGCCGCAGGCCGGCCCAGTATTCGACCCTGGCCAGGTCTGCCCCGTTGGGATAAAGGTTCTTCAAGGACTTGATCGCGGTGGCGCAGTCGCGCGGCGTGACCTTGGTGTCCCAGCTGCCGATCTCGGCCGTGCCGGCCGCGCGGATGTGCTTGCCCATGCGGGTGATCGCCACCTTGTAATACTCATCCATGACGCCGCTCCTGGGCGCGCCGTCGGGGTCGGCCACCGGCACCGTGATGGCGTAGCCCTTGACCGGATAGATCGGCAGATCCAGGCCCAAAGGCTTCAACATCGGCACCGATGCGGCGGCGCAGGCCACCACATAGGCATCGGCCTGCAGCGTGCCGGCGCTGGTGCGCACCCCCGCCACCCGGCCGCCGGCGACCTCGATGCCTTCCACCGTCGTCGACAGGCGGAACGCCACGCCCTGCGTCTTGAGCCACGCCGCCAGCGCGCGGGCGAACAGCGGGCAGTTGCCGGTCTCATCCATGGGCAGCAGCAGCCCGCCCTTCAATTCATTGCGCGCCGCGCGCAAACCCGGGTCGAAGGCCACGCAGCCGTCGCCATCGAGCAGCTCGAACGGCACCCCGGCCTCGGCCAGCACCCTGGTCGACAAGCCCGCGTTGTCCACCCCTTCCTGGCTACGGAACAACTGCAGGTTGCCGCCGCTGGTCTGCTCATACTGGATGTCCAGGCGCTCGCGGATCTGCTTCAACTGCGAGTGGCTGTAACGCGCCAGGCGGCCCATGCGCGCCTTGTTGACGGCATAGCGCTCAGGCGTGCATTGCGCCAGGAAGGTCTTGAGCCACTTCCATTGGTGCGCGTCCAGCCGCGGCGTAAACCGCAGCGCGGCTTCGATGCCCAGCCAGCTCTGCAGCGACCACTTGAGCGACTTGGCCGGCATGCCCGGCGCCGCCCAGGGCGTGGCGTAGGAGGGACAGACGTGGCCGGCGTTGCCGACACTGGTCTCGGCCGCCACGTCGGCACGGCGTTCGACCACGGTGACCTCATGGCCGCGCTCGCGGAGAAAATAAGCGGTGGTGACGCCGACGATGCCGGCGCCAAGCACGATGATGCGCATGGTGTTCTCAGAGATGGATAGATGAGTTAAAGGGTCAGTCCGCCGTCCACATGCCAGATTTGGCCGGTGACATAGGAAGCCGCGGGGCTGAGCAGGAAGCCGATGACATTGGCGATCTCCTGCGGCTGCCCCAAGCGGCGCAACGGGATGCGGTCGAGCGCGGCCTGCCAGGCAGCCGGGTCGATGGCCGATTTGGCCGGGTCGCTTTTTTGCACATAACCGGGCGCGACCGCGTTGACCGTGACGCCGGCCGGCGCCAGCTGCACCGCCAGCGATTTCACCAGCGCCTCGATGCCGGCCTTGGCCGCGGCCGATGCCGGAAAGCCCGATTCGCCCAAGCGGAATACATGCGCCACGAAGGAACTGACCGCCACCACCCGCCCCGAGCCGGACGCTTGCAATGCCTCCTTGCAGGCGGTCGTCAGCCGGAAGAATCCCGAGAGCAGCGCATCGAGCGAACGCGACCAGTCGGCATCCGACAGTTCACCGATACGCTTGCGGTCGGCGAAGCCGGCATTGGCCACCAGCGCATCGAGCCGGCCGAACTCATCCAGCGCCGTATCGCGCAGCAATGACGCGGTGCCGGGCTCGGCCATGTCGCCCAAGGCCAGCACGCAGCGTGCGCCTTGTTCGCCGCAGCGCTGCGCGGTGGCTTGCAGTTCAGCGGAGTCGCTGCGCGCATGCAGCACCAGCGACACGCCGGGCCTGGCCACCGAGACGGCGACCGCCGCGCCGATGCCGCGCGCGGCGCCGGTGATGAGGATGGTACGGTGCGCATCGGCGGAAGGGAGGGAAGGGGAAATCTGGCTCATGGTCGTTGTCGGATTGGGCGCTTTCCCAATCGCTGGGAAAGCCGGCGGGCGGCGTATTCAAGCACGTCGCAGCGAGTGCGCTATTTTAGAACTCATTTCATCAACAGGCGCGGGATGCGTTTCAACCGAACGCCACCAAACGCCGTAACGGCGTGGGGCGCCAAGCCGATCCGGCATGGCCCGGATGTGTCCGCCGCCGGCCGTTCTCCATTACAATTGCCGGATTCGCGGGTTGCGACCATGCAATCCTTATAAAAGATATCCGTGCCCTCCCCCATGCCTTCCCGAGACTTGCCAGCGACAGCGGCCCATGCCCGAAACCGTGGCCTTGCGGCATGGATCATGCTTGGACACCCCGCATCCCGCCCGCTCCGAACCAGGCCTCTGGTTCATATTGAATCGTATTGAAGGAAAACCGCAGATGTATCAATGGGACTTCGGCTCGCTCTGGCAATTCAGGAGCATCATCGGCATCGGCTTCGTCTACACGCTGGGCTATACCGTGGCCTGTATCGCGCTGGGCCTCCTGGTCGGGCTGGCGGTCGGCCTCGGCCGCCTCTCTTCCAACCCGTTCATCTCGGGGCCGCTGCGCGCCTTCGTCGAAGTGTTCCGTTGCACCCCGGTGCTGGTGCAGCTGGTGTGGTTCTACTACGCGCTGCCGGTGCTGCTGGGCATCGAGATGTCGGCCGGCACCGCCGCCATGCTGTCGCTGGCGCTGTATGGCGGTGCGTTCTACTCGGAAATCATCCGCGGCGGCATCGTCTCGATCGATGTCGGCCAGTCCGAAGCCGGCTGGGCGCTGGGCATGACCCGCTTCCAGCTGATGAAGCGCGTGATCCTGCCGCAGGCGTTCAAGCGCATGACCCCGCCGCTGGTGAACCAGTCCATCATGCAACTGAAGAACACCTCGCTGCTGTCGGTGCTGGCCGTGCCCGACCTGCTCTACCAGGGCCAGATCATCGCCCACGAGACCTATCGCCCGCTGGAAATCTATACCCTGGTCGCGATCATCTATTTCCTGATCCTGCTGCCCGCCACCATCTGGGCCAAGCGCCTGGAAACCCGCCTGTCGGCGCAGCACGGTTAAGGAACGCTTAAGGAACCAATGATGAGCAACGGCAATTCGATGATCCAGATCAGCAACCTCAAGAAGGCCTTCGGCGACCATGTGGTGCTCAAGGACATTTCCATCCAGATTGACCGCGGCTGCGTGGTCGCCATGATCGGGCCGTCCGGCTCGGGCAAGTCGACCCTGCTGCGCTGCCTGAACCTGCTGACCGTGCCGGACCAGGGTTCGGTGCGCATCGGCGAGCGCCACTTCGACTTCGACAGCAAGAACGGGAAGCAAGCGCGCCTGCCCAAGGACAAGGAGCTGGCCGGCTTCCGCGCCCGCACCGGCATGGTGTTCCAGCACTTCAACCTGTTCCCGCACATGACCGCGCTCGAGAACGTGATGGAAGGCATGCTCACCGTGCTGCGCACGCCCAAGGCCGAAGCCCGCGCCAAGGCCCTGGCGCTGCTGCAGAAAGTCGGCCTGGCCGAACGCGCCGACATGTATCCGCAAAAGCTTTCCGGCGGCCAGAAGCAGCGCATCGCCATCGCCCGCGCGCTGGCCATGCAGCCGGACGTGATGCTGTTCGACGAAGCCACCTCGGCGCTCGACCCCGAACTGGTAGGTGAAGTCCTGAACGTGATCCGCAGCCTGGCAGCCGACGGCATGACCATGATCCTGGTCACCCACGAGATCGCCTTCGCGCGCGAAGTGGCCGACCAGGTGGTGTTCATGCGCGATGGCGTGGTGGTGGAAGCCGGCCCGCCGTCGCAGGTCATCGACAACCCGCAACAGGCGGCGACCCAGGCGTTCCTGGCGCGCTTCAACGCCTGACCGTCCATGATCGCCCACATAGCGACCACATGAAAACGCGGCTCGACACCCTCGACGACACCGACCGCAACCTGATCGCGCTGCTGCAGGTGTCGGCGCGCGAAAGCGTGGCCAACCTGGCGCGCAAGCTGGGCGTGGCGCGCACCACCGTGGTGGCGCGCCTGGCCCGGCTGGAAAAGAACGGCATCATCGCCGGCTACACCGTCAAGCTGGGCCAGGAAGTGACCGACAACGCGCTGCGCGCGTATGTCGGCATCACAGTCGAGGCCAAGGCCGCGCGCGACGTCTTGAAGCGCTTCAAGCGCATGCCCGAGATCGAACTGCTATGTTCGGTCTCCGGCGAATTCGACTACGTCGCCTGGCTGCGCGCCTCCTCCGCCGAACGGCTCGACCAGCTGCTCGACGAGATCGGCGAAATCGACGGCGTCACCCGCACCACCACCTCCATCGTGCTGGCGCGCAAGATCGAGCGCTGATCCCGCGCAGGCCGTCTCTCCCGCATCCGAAAAAAAGCCCCGCAGCTCATCCGAGCGCGGGGCTTGTCGTATGCGGCCATGGCTATGCGTCAGGCCGCCCCGATTCGATTACAGCGGAATCTGCGGCGGCACGTCCTCCGGCTTCACGCCGGAGAACTTCTGCAGGTTGCCCAGCACGGTCGGCTTGATCTTGCCGGCATTGCGTTCGGCCACGATCCACTTATTGATGGTCTCGACCCAGGCCTTGTCGTCTTCCTTGGGCACGCCGATGTTGGTGGAAGTGGCTTCCAGCGGCAGCGGCACGTACATCTTGCCCAGCGACGGGTTCTTCTTGAGGATGTTGAGCGACAGCAGCCACACCAGCACCTGCACGTCGACGCGGCCGGTCTGCAGCGCCAGGGTGGCGTCGTCGGCCTTTTCCAGGCGCACGATGGTGGCGTTGGGGCACACGCGCGAGATCATCTGGTCGTGCGAGGAACCGATGTCCACGGCGATCTTCACTTCCGGCTTGTTCAGGTCGGCCCAGGTCTTGTATTCCTTCTTGGAGACGATGGTGAAGGCGTTCAGGAACAGCGGTTCGGAAAAGCCGATCACTTCACGCCGCGCCGGGGTCGGGTTCATGCCGAAGAAGATGTCGATCTTGCGCGTCTGCAGGTCCAGCACCGAATTGCCCCAGGTGGTTTCGGTGATGTCCAGCTTGACGTTCAGGCTGGCCGCCAGGCTCTTGGCGAAGTCGATCATGAAGCCGCCCCACTCGCCGCTGGCCAGGTCCTTGTTGTAGTACGGCGCCGCGCCGCGCACCGCGCCGATGCGCAGGGTCTTGGTGCGCTGGATGCGCGCGAAGGTGGCTTCGGTGGAAGCCGGCGCGGCGGCTTGCGCGAAGGCATTGGGCAGGTACGACGCGGCGGCGAGGCCGGCGACGTTGGCGATGAAACTGCGGCGGTTGGTCATGGATTCTCCCTGTTTGGCGGATGGCGGCGACTGTTGTGCGTCAAAAATATGTCCGGCAAACAGCCGGACAGCGCCGTTGATTTTAGCCCAGGCGCGGGCGGGTGCGTGGGCAATTGCCGGATGAAATTTGTTGTTGCGGCGTCCTCCGGAGATCCACCGGCCCCGCCCTCCCAACCAACGGGAAACCAGGAAGAATCCGCATCCGGCAGATCGTCGTCCGGACGCAAGCCGGGCCCCGGCCTTTGCCGGGACGATTGCGGATAATTCGACGTTTTGTATTTTCATATAGAACAAAACGTCAGCAAAACCACCATTTCAACGTCAATCTTCATCTTTTTATCGTATGAACCTTTGCCTAGAATGCGCTACAGGGAACATCGAAAAAGGAGCCGCCATGAAGATCGTATTGCTCGGCGCCGGCCACATCGGCCTGGCCATCGCACGCCGCCTGCACGCCTGCGGCGACTATGAGGTGCTGGCCGCCGACCGCGACGCGGCGGCGCTGACGCCGCTGGCGCAACTGGGCGTCGCCACCGAATGCGCCGACTTCAGCGATGCCGCCTGCCTGCAGGCCCTGCTGGCGCGCGGCGACGCCGTCATCAACGCCCTGCCCTGGCACATGGCCATCACTGTGGCCGAAGCCGCGCGCGCGGCCGGCGTGCATTACTTCGACCTGACCGAAGATGTGCAGGCCACGCGCCGCATCATGCAGCTGGCGCAGGACGCCGAATCCGCCTTCATGCCGCAATGCGGGCTGGCGCCGGGTTTCATCGGCATTGCCGCGCACCATCTGGCGCAGGCGTTCGACGACATCGCGGAAATCAAGATGCGGGTCGGCGCGCTGCCGGAGTTCCCCACCAACGAGATCAAGTACAACCTGACCTGGAGCGTGGACGGGCTGGTCAACGAGTACTGCCATCCCTGCGAGGCGATCCGCGATGGCCGCCTGCAGGAAGTGCAGCCGCTGGAAGGCCTGGAACACTTCTCGCTGGACGGCGTCGAGTACGAGGCCTTCAACACCTCCGGCGGCCTGGGCACGCTGTGCGCGACGCTGGCCGGGCGCGCCGCCAACCTCGACTACAAATCGGTGCGTTACCCCGGCCATCGCGACCTGCTGCGCTTCCTGCTGGAAGGGCTGCGCCTGAAGGAGCGACCGGCGCTGTTGAAAGACATATTGCGCAATGCCGTGCCGGCCACCATGCAGGATGTGGTGCTGGTGTTCGTCACCGTCAGCGGCCACCGCAACGGCCAATACCTGCAGCGCGTGTTCAGCCGCAAGGTGTTCGCGCACGAAGCCGATGACGTGCATGAGAGCGCGATCCAGATCACCACCGCCGCCGGCGTATGCGCCGCGCTCGACCTGTTCGTCGCCGGCCGGCTGCCGCAGCGCGGCTTCATCCGCCAGGAGCAGATCGCCTTGCCGGATCTGCTAGGCAACCGCTTCGGCCGCGCGTATGCCGGCAATGACGCGGGAGAAGCGGCGCCTGAACATCCGGCGCGGCGGAGTTACACTGCCCCTATCGCATCCCAGGGAGAACCGCATGACCACCCCAGCCGCCAACCGCTTGCCGCATGATGTGGCCATTGATGCCACCATCGCCGATGCGCAGCTCATCGGCCTGTTGCGCACGCAACGCTCCTCGCAGCAAATCGATTTCCTGCTGCGCGCGCTGCATGTGCCGGCCTGTACCCTCAAGCCCGCGCGCGCGGAAGTGAGCCGGCTGGAACTGGCGCAGGCGCTCAACATGCTGCTGTTCGAAAAGCTGCTGCAGGAAGTGCCGGACGCCGCCGCCTACGTGGCCGACGCCATGGCCGCGGGCGAGCGCATGCACTTCGACCACGGCGCGCTGCGCACGGTGCAGGCCGCCAACACCGGCCTGCTGCCGCCGGGCGAAACCGCCATCACCCGCATCCTGCGTCCGCTGGGTTATGTGCAGAACGGCCTCTATCCGCTGGAACGCATCGGCATGACCGGCCGCACCTACGGCCATGCCGATGCGCCCGAAGAGATCGCCCAGTTCTTCGTCAGCGAATTGCACGCGGATCGCTTCTCGCCGGAGTTTCAGGCCATCGTCGGCCGCGTCATCGGCACCTCGCGCGACCCGCTCGGCGACGATGCCAAGGCCTTGTTGGCACAACTGGAAGCCGACGGCGAACTGCCGCTGGCGGCCGCGCAAGCCTTGCTGCCGGTGCTGCTGTCGTGCTTCGAACGCCAGCACGAACTGCCCAGCCTGGCCGAGTATGAAAGGCTGCGCGCGGAGTCCGCCGAGATGGCCTGGATCGCCACCGAGGGCAATGTCTTCAACCACGCCACCGACCGCGTGCCGGACGTGGAAGCGGTGGCCGAACGGCAACGCGCGCTGGGGCGGCCGATGAAGGACAAGATCGAAGTCTCGCGCAACGGCCGTGTGCGCCAAACCGCCTATCGCGCCTGCACCGTGCAGCGCCCGATGCGCGATGAGCATGGCGCGGTGGTGCAGAAGGCGGTGCCGGGTTCTTTCTACGAATTCATCTCGCGCGACCGTTACATCGACGAACAGGGTGTGCAACGCCTGGACCTCAGCTTCGACAGCGGCAATGCGCAAGGCATCTTCAAGATGACCGCCAGCGGCGGCATGTAAGCGACCGAAGCAACCGACAAAGACCGGGAGAACACGATGACCAGCGCCGACATCCTCAACGCCTGCGGCCTTGACGCCGCCGCGCTCGACCGCATCGATGGCACGCTCAGCGTCCATTCGCCCTGCGACGGCAGCCGCCTGGCGCGCCTGCGCGAACACACCGGCGAAGATGCGCAGCACGCCATCAGTCAAGCCCATGCGGCCTTTCTTCAATGGCGCAAAACGCCCGCGCCGCTGCGCGGCGAGCTGGTGCGCCTGCTGGGCGAGGTCTTGCGCGAGCGGCGTACCGCGCTGGGCGCGCTGGTGACGCTGGAAGCCGGCAAGATCAAGTCCGAAGGCATCGGCGAGGTGCAGGAGATGATCGACATCTGCGACTTCGCCACCGGCCTGTCGCGCCAGCTACATGGCCTGACCATCGCCAGCGAACGCCCCGGCCACCGCATGATGGAAACCTGGCACCCGCTGGGCATATGCGGCGTGATCACCGCGTTCAATTTCCCGGTCGCGGTGTGGGCCTGGAATGCCGCATTGGCATTGATATGCGGCGACAGCGTGGTCTGGAAGCCATCGGAGAAGACGCCGCTGACGGCCCTGGCCGTGATGCGCGCTTTCGATGAAGCCGTGGCGCGCTTCGAACGCGGCCACCCCGGATTATTGCCGCCAGAACTGTGCGGCCTGCTGCTGGGCGGCGCGGCGTTGGGCGAAGCGCTGTCGCAATCGCCGCAAGTGGCGCTGGTGAGCGCCACCGGCAGCGTCGCCATGGGGCGCAAGGTCGCGGCGAGCGTGGCGCAGCGCCTGGGCCGCAGCCTGCTGGAACTGGGCGGCAACAACGCCATGGTCGTCACGCCCAGCGCCGACCTCGAACTGGCGTTGCGCGCCATCGTCTTTTCCGCGGTGGGCACCGCCGGGCAGCGCTGCACCACGCTGCGCCGCCTGATCGTCCACCGCAGCATCGCCGACCGCCTGCATGAGCGCCTGACCCAGGTCTATGCCCGACTGGCCGTGGGCGACCCGCGCCAGGAAGGTAATCTCGTCGGCCCGCTGATCGACCGTCGCGCCTATGAAGCGATGCAAGACGCGCTGCGCGCCGCGCGTGAACAAGGCGGCACGGTCATCGGCGGCGAACGCGTGCCGGTCGGCGCGGCGCAGGCGGCCTCCGCGAGCTGGTATGTGCAACCGGCGCTGGTGCGCATGCCTCGCCAAAGCGGGGTCATGCATGCCGAGACCTTCGCGCCCATCCTCTACCTGGTCGACTACGAGGATATCGACGAAGCCATCGATTTGAACAACGCGGTGCCGCAGGGATTGTCTTCCGCCATCTTCAGCAATGACGTGCGCGAGACAGAGCTGTTCATGTCGGCGCTGGGCAGCGACTGCGGGCTGGCCAACGTCAACATCGGCACCAGCGGCGCCGAAATCGGCGGCGCCTTCGGAGGCGAGAAGGAAACCGGCGGCGGCCGCGAGTCGGGTTCGGATGCGTGGAAGAACTACATGCGGCGCGCCACCAACACCATCAACTACAGCGGCGCCTTGCCGCTGGCGCAGGGCGTGAAGTTCGACATCGCGTGATGCCGGCCCGGCGGCGACAGTGCAGCAGTACGACTGCATCCTTGCAAATCCCGGCGCTTTTTTAACAGCAACGCCATCCGCGTAAATCCGGGTAAGAAGCCCCCTGCCCCGGCCCGCCCAAGCTTACGCTGTGCTTCCTGCGTCTCGTTCTCCGCGGCAACAATGCTGCGGCGATACGCATAGCAAGAGGGGGAATCTCATGCGCACACCACATCCATCCCGGCGCCGGCGCGCCGGTAGCTGGCTGGCTGCCTGCATCGGCGCCGGCACGTTGGCCGGCTGCGCCAATTTCAGCGAAGTGCAATCCGAGCAACGCGACATGTTCATGGTCACCGCCACCGGCGTGAGCTACACCATGTCGATACCCGCGCTGACCGCCGCCGCCAAGGAAAAAGCCAATGACTTCTGCGGCAAGCAGCAGATGAATGCCGACCTGCGGCAACTGGTGCGCGGCTGGCGGCCGATGCAGGTCGACTTGTATTTCCGCTGCCAGCCCAAAGGCATCAGCCTGCAGGCGCTGCTCGATTGAGCCGATAGCCGGCCCCGGCCGCACACTCAGGCCGGGAAGTCGCGCTCGCGCTGCACGCTGCCATCGGCGGCAAAACCGTCGGCCAGCCTGAATCGCGTCACGCCCAGCGTGGCGACCGCATCGGCGGCATCGGCCAGTTGCTCATGCGGGTCGCCCTCCAGCACCCGCGCCGCTTGCGCCAGCACTTGCCCGGCCGCGCGCAGTTGCACCTGCAATACGCTCTCGCCGTCTTCATCTGCCAGCGCGAAGATCGCGATGGCATCGGCGGCGGCCGCGCCTGACTGCGCCAGGCCGTGCTCCAGCTCCGACATCATCTGCAGCGTGCCGTATTCCGCATTGCCGGTCTGCTTGGCGCCGTGGAACAGATCCTGGTACATGAAGTGCAGCTGGCAGCGCGCCTCGTCGCCGGACTTGCCGGTCAGGCAGTGCTGCATCAGCGGCGTGTGCTTGTCGGCCCAGGCGCGAAAGCGTTCGGCGCGCCGTTCGAAGTAGGCGTCGGCGGCGGCCTCGTCCTGCGGCACTGCGTAGAAGGGATCGTCCAGGTCCTTCAGGGCGAAGCCGAGCAGGAAGCGCAACTCCAGCGCCTCATCGTCGGCCGCAAAATCATTGGCCGGCCAGCCGCGCATGCTGCGCTCGATGGCCGGCACGCTCATCACCTTCTTATCGGTCAGCGAGGCGAACGCATCGCGGTTCATGGCATCGACATCGCTATAGGTCAGCGCGCCGATCTCGTCCGGGTGGTACAGGTGGTGCACCAGCACCACGCGGGCTTGCGGGCTTTCCAGTCCGGCGTCCTGCAAGCTGGCGCGCAGCGTGTCGAAGGCATCGCCATCGGTGAACACGCGCGCCGCCTGCAAGCCGCCCCGGGTACGCGCCAGGAACGGGATCAGGAAGGCGTTGATTTCCATTTCCTTCTCGCCGCGGCGCATGAACACGATATCGGCGACCTCTTCCGCCACCGCGCGCAACAAGGCATGGCCGCGGCTGTCTTCGAAGCGCAGCTGCTCCAGCGCTTCGTACAAGGTTTCGTCATCGCGCTGGCGCAGGCACTTGCGGACCATGCGTTCCAGTTCGTCCTGGCCGACGCGGCGGCCGGCCGCATCCGGTTCGCCGGCGGCCACGGCGGCGGCCAGCGCGGCCAGTTGGCGCACCTGTTCCTCGCCTTCGTCGAGCGCCTCGGATGCCGCATGGGCATTGTGCTGGCGGCGACGGGAAGCGTCGGTGGCGACATGGGTCTTGGCCTTGGGCTTGTCCCTGGCCGGCCCTTGCGGTTTGGGCGCAGGCTTGGCGGCAGTCTTGTGTTGCGGCTTGCCCGCGGGACGGTTCGGTTTGTTCATGATATTCCTCGCATAAGATCAGTTCGGCGGCAGTCCGCTCTTGGCGGCGCGCCCGGGCAGGGTGGCCAGCAGCATGCCGGCCAACGCCACGGTGAACGCCGCGCCCTGCAGCCAGCTGAGCTTTTCGCCCAGCGCCAGCACCCCCACCAGCGCCGCCGACACCGGCAGCATCACGGTGAATACGCCGGCGCGGCCGGCCGGCACCACCTTGAGGCCGGTCATCCACAGCCATACCGTCCACACGCTGGCGGCCAGCGCATAGAACAGCAACAGCAGCCAGATGTCGGCCGGCACCGCGGCGAAATCGAAATCCAGGGCCAGGTAGAAGCCCATGGGCGTCATCAGCAGCAGGCCCCACAGGTTGATGATGGCGCTGATGCGCTTGGGCGTGAGCACCGAGGTCAGCTTCTTGCCGATGACGGCGTAGGCGGCCTCGCACAGCACCGCGCAAAACACCAGCACGTTGCCGAGCCAGGCATATTGCCCGTGGCCGGCCGCTGCGCCGCCGCCGTGGGTATCCTTGGCGAAGGACAGCATGCCGATGCCGAGCACGCCGCAGGCGATCGCGCCCCAGACCCGCAGACTGATCCTTTCCTTGAGGAAGAGCCAGCTCATCAGCGCCACCACGGCCGGAATCGACGACATGATCACCCCGGCCGATACGGCGCTGGTCATCGACACTCCGGTGATCATGCAGATGCTGAAAAGAAAATTGCCGAGGAAGGACTCCAGGAACAGCAGGCGGCGCGACTGTGGCGTCAGCGCCGGTTCGCCGGCCGGCTTCTTGATCCAGCGCAGCATGGCCACGGCGCCGATGCCGAAACGCAGCCAAGCCAGCAGGAACAGCGGCAACGCCGCCGCCAAGGGCTTGGAGAGCGCCACATAGGCCCCCACCAGGGACATGCTCAGGATCAGGCAAGCGTAGCCCATCGGGCGGCTGGGGGTGTAGCTCATTCGTTCCTTGTCAATGATGGCCTGCGCCCCTGCCGCGGCGTCGGCGCGGGCATCGGACAGGGCTGCATTTTAATCTGAAACGAATGGCGTGCCGGCGCGAACTACATCAAACCATCCCACAGCCTGCGCTCGTCGCCGGCGGGGTCTTGCCACACCGTGCTGCCGGCGCTGTCCAGCAGCATGGTGCTGCGAGCGTCGGTATCGTAGCGCGGCCACACCGGCAACCGGGCGTGCCGCGGCCGGCCGTCGCGGATGAAGGAGATCCATGTGGCATGCACCACATCGGCGAAGGGCGGCACCTCCGGATCGCGGCCGTACAGCATCTCCAGGAAAGGCTCGTTGAAATTGCGCCAGGTGAAGGGCTGCTCGCCGGCGTGCACCGCGTAACCGGAGAACGGCCCTTGCCTGGCGCTCTCGTCGAAGCGGTAAAGATAGGTGACGCCGCCGGCAGCGGCATGCGCATCCGCCAGGCGCAGGGTCGGTATCCAGTATTCCTCCGCGCTCAGCAGGCGCACCCGGCGCTCGAATGCGCTTTGCTGCGGAAAGCGCATCCGATACAAGCCGGCCGCCTGCGCCATCGCCGGCGCATCGAGCTGGGCCAGTTCGCGTCCGGCAATGGGCGCGTCGGCAGCCGGATCCTTGCGGTGCGCCGCGACCAGTTGCGGCGGGAAAAACAGCAAGGCCTCGTCGCGGTTGCTGCCGATCAGCAACGGCACCTTGGCGGAGGCGCCGTCGGCCACCATTTGCTGCGGCGAGCGCGGCAGGAAACCGCCATCGACCACCGACCTGAAGGCGAAGTTGCGCGGGTAGCCGGCAATCGCCGCCGCCTGGGCCTGCAACAGCGCCTGCGGGCTGGCCTGGCGCAGCAGCGTGGCCACGTCGATATCCGCCCGTCCTGCGCGCAGGGCGGCCACAAAGAGCGCGGCCACCTTGTCCGCCTCTGGCGGCGCATGCGAGGTCAGCGCGCCGCCGCTTTGCACGATGGCCTGCGCGAACAATCCGGCCGCCGAAGGCGCGGCCAGCAGCGCCGACACGTTCTTGCCGCCCGCCGATTCGCCGGCCAAGGTCACCCGCGCGGGGTCGCCGCCGAAGGCGGCGATATTGTCGCGCACCCACTGCAACCCCATCACCTGGTCGCGCAGCGCGTTGTTGCCGCTGCCGCGCCAGGACTCGCCGAGCACCCCGCCCAGTTCGAGGAAGCCGAACGCGCCCAGACGGTAGCCGATGGTGACGCACACCACGCCGTTGCGCGCAAAACTGCCGCCGTCGTAGATCGGCTGGCTGGTGGCGCCATACACGTTGCTGCCGCCGTACACCCAGACGAATACCGGATGCGGCCCCGGCGTATCCGGCGCCCATACGTTGAGGTACAGGCAATCCTCGCCCTGCGTGGCGTCGCCGATGAAATGGCGCCCGCTTCCGGCCTGCACGCGGTCGGGCTGCATGGGCGCCGGCCCGAAGGAAAACGCATTGCGTATCCCGGCGGCCGCAGGTAGCGGTTGCGGCGCCATGAAGCGCAGCGCCCCCACCGGGGCCTGCGCGTAAGGGATGCCCTTGAAACTGCGGACGCCGCCGGCCACCGCGCCGCGTACCGCCCCGCAGGCGGCCTGCACCGTCAGCGCACGGCGCTGCTGCGCCGGCGTCTCGGCGCCGGCGGCAAAAACCGGCAGGGGCCATGCAGCCAGCCCTGCTCCCTGCAACAAAAACGATCTGCGGCCGCCCTTCATATCGCTTCCTTTCGATGGCAAAGTCGGGGATAAAAAATGGGCACGCGCAAACGTGCCCATGAAAAGGTCCAAACTGCAAAACACAACCACGACATCTCGGACCAGCCAAATGACCATTGATGCTGCCGGCCCCGACGCTTGCCGGGCCGATAGCGCCAATGGGAAAAACCGGCGCCGCCGGCGTCACCTGCCGTCAGGCGGCATCAGACGGATCAGGCGCGCGACCATGGCGGTCGACGCCGCGGCCCAGCGATTTCGCCGTCTTGCCGGCGATGCCATATTCGGTGTTGGGAACGTCCTTGAGGATGACGCGCACTTCGGCGCGGTCGATGCCCAGCGTGTTCACGGCGGCGTCCGTCAGCGCGCCGATCAGGCGCGCCTTCTGCTCGTCGGTACGGCCGGCGATAAAAAAAACCTGGATGATGGACATGTACTTCCTCTCACTTCCCCTGAATGGCGCCACGCCTCGCGGCCGGTCTCGCCCGGTTCGCCGACGGCCCGCTTATCCGGTTTTGTCCGCGGCATCTCCGGCCGCCGCCTGCCAGGCCGCCACCGACTTGCCGGCGATGCCGAACTGCCTGGCCGGCACCTCGGTCAGCCACACGCGTATCGAGTCGATGGGCGCGCCGATGGCGTCGACGGTGGCATTGGTCAAGGCGGCGACCAGCGCTTCCTTCTGCTGGTCGGTATAGCCTTCGACGACGAACATTTCGATATTGGGCATGACGGCTGGAATGGACGTTTCCCGCAAAGGAAACATGGGCAAAGACGTGCTGAGATGGTAGGTGGGGACAGGGGATAAATCAAATTCATGCAATGCATGGAGGCGATAAGCCGAGCGGATGGGGAACCCGTTTTACCCTTTATGCCTTATCTGCATAAGAACCTGTTGATGATCTCGCCGGGAGTTGATCGAATGCCATATCAGGATGGGCTGCAAGGCGCAAAAGCCTGCCGCCATCGGCGCCGCCCCATCATGCATGCTAAGCATGAACGCCGCCCGTCCCGGAGCGCATACTGGCCGGTATCGGATCACATCTCCGGCCCACTACCGCAAAGGAAACACCATGGCTCCCCTCATCGAAGGCACCCGCTCGTTCGGCATCATCGGCGGGCTCGGCCCGCTGGCCAGTGCCGACGTTTTCTTCAAGCTGATGAAGGCCATGGCGGCGCGCGGCAATATCGAACAGGCCGATGTGGTGTTCGAGCAGCATCCGTTCCACGGCAGCGGCTCGACCAGCGCCGCCACCACCGAGCGCAAGCTGTATGTGTTCGACATGATCCGCGATTTCGAACGGCGCGGCGTCGGCGCGGTGGTGCTGCCCTGCTTCCTCAGCCACACCTTCCTCGACGAACTCAAGGCCAACACCACGCTGCCCATCGTCGACCTGATGGAGGCGCTGCGCAGCCATCTGCGCCGCGTCCACCCGCAGGCCGCCCGCATCGGCGTGCTGACCTCGGACTACACGCGCGCCAGCGGCCTGTTCGAACGCTACTTTCCCGCCCCGGCCTTCGATGTGATCTATCCCCGCATGCCGCAGGGCCGCGATGCGGTGACCGAGGCGGTCTATGGCGAAGGCGGCATCAAGCGGGGTTCGCTCACCGGCAAGCCGTTGCAGTTGCTGACTGAGGCGGCGCAGGATCTGGTGGCGCAAGGCGCGGACCTGATCCTGCCCGGCCTCACCGAAGTGGCGCTGGTAGCGCATGCCATCGGCACGCTGCCGGTGCCGATCGTCGATGCCAACCAGGTCTACGCGCAATGCGTGGCCGATGGCCGGCGCCAGGCGTCGGCCAAGCCGTTCAAGATCGGGGTGGTGGGTGGCGTGGGGCCGGCGGCCACGGTAGATTTCATGCAAAAGATCGTGCGCAACACGCCGGCCGAACGCGACCAGGACCATATCAAGGTGCATGTGGAACAGAACCCGCAGATCCCCGACCGCACCGAGAATCTGGTCGGCCAGGGGCCGGACCCGACCATCGCGCTGTACGCCACCTGCAAGAAACTGGAGGAAGGCGGCGCCGACCTCATCGCGATTCCCTGCAACACCGCGCACGCCTATGTCGAACGCATCCAGTCCAGCCTCTCCATCCCCATCGTCAACATGCTGACGGTGACGGTGGAAAGCATCCGCGCGCGTTTTCCTGAGCTGAAGCAGGTCGGCCTGCTGGCGACCTCGGGCACGGTCGGCAGCGGCGTCTACCGCCGTGCGCTGGAAGAACAGGGACTGGAGCAGCTGGTGCCCTCGCCGGCCATGCAAGAGCGCGTGATGAACGCCATCTACGGCCGCGAAGGAGTGAAGGCCGGTTATACCGAAGGCCAGTGCCAGGACGACATCCGCGCCGGCCTGGATGACCTGGTGCGGCAAGGCGCCGACGTGGTCATTTTAGGTTGCACCGAACTGCCGCTGCTGCTGCCGTACCCGCAACTGGAACACGGCAGCGGCAAGACCGTCGTCCTGGTGGATCCCACCGATACGCTGGCGCGGCGCTGCGTGGCGGATGCGGGGACAGCAGCGGAATAAAGCGAAATCGGCATTACCAGGCGGCCAGGATGCCGCCCTTGAATTCGGTTTCGATGAACCGCTTCACTTCATCCGACTGGTAGGCCTGCACCAGCCTGGGCAACCAGGGCTGCGCCTTGTCCTTCTCGCGCACGGCGATCAGGCAGGCATAAGGGCTGTCTCCGTTCTCCACCACCAGGCTGTCCCTGGCGGGGTTCAAACCGGCCTTGGCGGCGAAGTCGGCGTTGATCGCGGAGGCATCGAGGTCATCCAGCGTGCGCGGCAATTGTCCCGCATCGATTTCGATGAACTTCCACTTCTTCGGATTCTCGACGATGTCGATAGGCGTGGCATTGGTGCCGGTCAGGGCATCGATGCCGGCGCGCAGCTTGAGCGCGCCATGCTTTTGCAACAGCAGCAGCACGCGGCTTTCATTGGCCGGGTCGTTGGGGATGCCGATCTTGGCGCCGGCGGGAATGTCTTCCAGCTTGCGGTACTTCTTGGAATAGACCGCCATCGGCCCGATCATGGTCTTGCCCTCGGCATACAGCTTGTAGCCGCGCGCCTTGATCTGCGCATTCAGGAACGGACGGTGCTGGTAGCTGTTGGCGTCGAGTTCGCCGGCATCGAGCGCCGCATTGGGCTGGATGTAGTCGTTGAATTCGATGATCCTGATCTTGTAACCCGGATTGTCGCGCTCGAACACGCGCTTGACCGCTTCGAAGATCTGCGCATGCGGGCCGCTGGTCACGCCGACCTTCAGCACTTTATCCTGCGCCTGGGCCGGCGCATGCAGCGCCAATGCCGCCGCCAATGCGGTCCCCGCCACTGCCCTGATCCATGTCGCCACTGCGTGTTTCATCCTTCGTCCTCGGCAAGAAAAACAGCCAATGTAGCGACGGCCCCGTGGCAGTGGAACGAATCTTTTCCCGCTTGTTTATGTGCGCAGCGACTAAGAACCTGTTCTAAGCGCGCAGCAGCTCCGCCTGCGGCGCCCGCGATGCCGCAACGCCCGGCGCCGCCGCGATCAGCGCACGGGTATAGGCATGCTGCGGCGCCTGCCAGATCGCGTCGTGGCCGCCTTGCTCGACGATGCGCCCGCCGTTCATCACCAGCACGCGGTCGGCGATGTAGCGCACCACCGACAGGTCGTGCGAGATGAACAGGTAGGCCAGGTTGAACTCGCGCCTGAGGTCGACCAGCAGGTTCAGTATCTGCGCCTGCACTGACACGTCCAGCGCCGATACCGGCTCGTCGCAGATCACCAGCGCGGGCTTGAGCACCAGTGCGCGCGCGATGCCGATGCGCTGGCGCTGGCCGCCCGAGAACTGGTGCGCGTAACGCTCCAGCGCGCCCTTGGGCAGGCCGACCAGGTCGACCATCTGTGCGATGCGGCGATGCCGTTCCTGGCGCTCCTGCACCCCGTGGATCACCAATGCGGCGTCGAGGATTTGCGCCACCGTGTGGCGCGGGTTGAGCGAGGCGTAGGGATCCTGGAACACCATCTGCACCCGCTTGCGCCAGGGGCGCAGGGGCGCGCGCCCAAGCTGCGCGAGGTCGGTCCCGTCCAGCACGATGCGCCCGGCGGCGGCATCGGTCAGGCGCACGATGGCGCGCGACAGCGTCGACTTGCCGCAGCCCGATTCGCCCACCAGCCCGACCGTCTCGCCGGCGGCGATGTCGAAGGACACGCCGCGCACCGCATGCACCGGGCCTTTGCCGGTGTCGTAGCGCACGTGCAGATCCTGCACCGACAGCAGCGGCGCGGCGGACTCATGCGTGGGCGCTACGGCGAACGGCTGGGCGAGTTCACGCGCGCTGAGCGTGAACTCGCGCTGGCCATCGGCGCCGATGCTGCTGCGAATTTCCGGCAGGCGCGCGCGGCGGTAATGCAGGTCTTGCTCCATGCGCAGCGAAGCGCCCAGCAAGCCGCGCGTATAGGCATGCCGCGGCCGCGCAAACAGTTCGGCATTGGCGGCCTCTTCCACCTTCAGGCCGCCGTACATCACGGCCACGCGGTCGGCCCATTGCTCCACCACGCCCAGATCGTGCGTGATCAGCAACACCGCCATGCCCAGTTCGCGCCGCAACTGGTCCAGCAGTTCCAGGATCTGCGCCTGGATGGTCACGTCCAGCGCCGTGGTCGGCTCGTCGGCCACCAGCAGGCGCGGCCGGTTGGCGACCGCCATGGCGATCATCACGCGCTGGCGCTGGCCGCCGGAAAGCTGGTGCGGAAAGTCGTCGATGCGGCGCGGCGCATCGGCAATGCGCACCAGTTCCAGCAACTCGATGGCGCGTCGGCGGGCGGCCGCGCCATCGAGCGCCTGGTGCAGGCGGATCGCCTCGATCACCTGCGCGCCGATGGACAGCACCGGGTTGAGCGAGGTCATCGGCTCCTGGAAGATCATCGAGATGGCATTGCCGCGCAGCGCCGCCAGTTCGGCCTCGGGCAGCGCCAGCAGGTCGCGCCCCTCGAAGCGGATCTGCCCCGACACGCGCGCGCTGCCGTCCAGCAGCCGCAGCAACGACAAGGCGGTGGTGGACTTGCCGCAGCCGGATTCGCCCACCAGCGCCACCATCTCGCCGGGCGCGATGGCCAGGTCGAGGCCGCGCACGGCATCGTGGCCGGGGAAGGAAACTTTCAGGTCGCGGATGTCGAGCAAGGGCATGGCATTCTCCTCGTTGGCGCAACGCGCTTTCAGGCGGTCACACCGGTACGGTAGCCGGCGCCGACATGGTGCGCCGGCAAGGTCGGCCCGCCGCGGAACAGTTTCTCGCGCAGCGTACCGGCGGCGTAGTCGCGCTTGTAGGAACCGCGCTCCTGCAGCACCGGGATCACCAGGTCGACGAAATCCTCGAAGCTCTCGGGTGTGACCGTGCGCGTGAGGTTGAAACCGTCGACCCCGGTATCGCCCACCCAGGCTTCCAGCTCATCGGCCACCTGGGTCGGCGAGCCGACCACGGTGGCGTAGCGCCCGCCCAGTTCAAGCTGTTGCAGCAGCTTGCGCTTGGTCCAGTTGAGTTCGGGGTTGGTCACGGTCTTGACCAGCGATTCGATGGAATTGGTCTTGGCCGCGCGGATCGGCTCGTCCAGTTCATATTGCGAGAAGTCGATGCCAGTGCCGGCCGAGAAATGCGCCAGCCCGGCTTCCGGACTGGCATAGCTGGCGTATTCGCGGTACTTGTCGCGCGCGGCCTGTTCGGTGGCGGCGGTGATCACGGTCAGGCCCATGAAGATCTTGACGTCGTCCGGGTTGCGCCCTTCGCGCGCGGCGCCCTCGCGGATGCCCTGCACCAGCTTGCGAGCGGCATCGCGCGTCTGGCTGGAGATGAACACGCACTCGGCATGGCGCGCGCCGAAGGCCTGGCCGCGTCCCGACGAACCGGCCTGGTACAGCACCGGCGTGCGCTGGCGCGACGGCTCCGACAGGTGGATGCCCTCGACGCGGTAGTAGTCGCCGCTGTGCCTGATCTTGTGCACCCTGGACGGGTCGGCATAGACGCGGTTGGCGCGGTCGCGCACCACGGCGCCGTCTTCCCAGCTGCCTTCCCACAGCTTGTAGACCACTTCCATGAACTCGTCGGCGCGGTCGTAGCGCTGGTCGTGTTCCAGCTGCTCGGTCAGGCCCATGGCGCGCGCGGCGCTGTCGAGGTAGCCGGTGACGATGTTCCAGCCGACCCGTCCCTTGGTGAGATGGTCGAGCGTGGACATGCGGCGCGCGAACAGGAACGGCGCCTCGTAGCTCAGGTTGGCGGTGATGCCGAAGCCGAGGTGTTCGGTCACCGCCGCCATGGCCGAGATCAGCAGCAGCGGATCGTTCACCGGCAACTGGATCGATTCGCGCAGCGTGATGTCGACCGACTGCTGGTAGACATCGTAGACGCCGACGATGTCGGCCAGGAACAGGCCGTCGAACTTGCCGCGCTCCAGCAGTTGCGCCAGGTGCGTCCAGTAGCCGATGTCGGTGTAGTCCTGCGAGCGGTCGCGCGGGTGCGTCCACAGGCCGTGGTTGATGTGGTTCACGCAGTTCATGTTGAATGCGTTGAGCCGGATTTCCTTCTTGCTCATATTCCCTCTCCTGCCGCTCAGGCGGCCTGGGCAGCCGCAGCCGCGTATTGCGGCTCCAGCTGCACGTCGAGCGCCTCGTTGAAGCGCGCGAAGAATGCGCACAGCGCGGCGCGCAGGGTCAGCTCGACGATCTGCGATTCGTTGAAGTGCTCGCGCAGGCGCGCCACCAGGCTGTCGCCTACGCGCTGGCGGGTGACGGCCAGCGCGTAGTCGCGCACCAACTTTTCCAGCGGGCCCAGGCCGGGCACGTCGGGGTCGAGGATGCGCTCCACCGTCTCCGCCGCGACATGCTCGGCGCGCAGCTTGGGCGCGTGGTGCGAAACGCAGTAGCTGCATTCGTTGGCCCTGGAAGCGGTGACCAGCACGATCTCCAGGTGCAGCTTCGAAATATTGCCCTCGGCGGCGAAGCCCAGCAGCAGGCCATAGAGGTGTTCGATCGAGGCCGGCTTGTGGGCCAGCACGCCCAGCATGTTGCCGAAGTGGCCGTATTCGTTTTCCACCTTCTCGAAGATGGCGCGGGCCGGGCCCGGTTGCAGCTGGCTGGACAGGAGCGTGGATACGCGTGCCATGTGTTTCTCCTATTTTCTGTGGCGCGGGTCGAGCACGTCGGCCAACCCGTCGCCTAAAAGATTGAGGGCCAGCACCGTGATGACGATGGCGATGCCGGGAATGGTGGCGATGGTCCAGTCGGTGCGCAGCACTTCGCGGCCGGCGCCGACCATGTTTCCCCAACTGGCGGCGTTGGGGTCGCCCAGGCCGAGGAAGGCCAGGCTGGATTCGGTGAGGATGGAGGTGGCGACCATCAGCGAGGTCGACACCAGGATCGGGGTCAATGCGTTGGGCAGGATGTCGCGCAGGATGATGCGCGCGTCGGAAGCGCCCAGCGCCACGCTGGCCTGCACCATCTCGCCATGGCGCAGCTTGAGCACTTCGGCGCGCACCAGCCGCGCCAGGCTCGGCCAGGCGGTCACGCCGATGGCCAGCGCGATAGTCAACAGCGTAGGCTGCACCACCGCCACGATGGCCAGGGCGAACAGGAAGGACGGGATGGTCTGGAAGAATTCGGTCACCCGCATCAGCAGCGCGTCGGCGCGGCCGCCGTAGTAGCCGGCCAGCAAGCCGCCGGACACGCCCAGCAGCAGCGCGAGCGCGGTCGACACCAGCGCGATCAGCAGCGAAGCGCGCGCGCCGTGGAAAATGCCGGCCAGCATGTCGCGCCCCATCATGTCGGTGCCCAGCACATGGCCGGCATCGGCGAAGGGAGGCAGGAAGGGTTCGGCCACCATGTCCAGCGGATCGCCCGGGAACAGCCAGCCGGCCAAGACCGCCATGGCCAGCACCGCCAGCAACAAGAGGCTGCCGGCCAGCGCCGAAGGCGAGCGCAACAGGCGTGCCCACCAGCCGCGCGGCGCCGCCGATGCCAGCGTTGCCGCCGGCACGGCCACGTTGGTGACGAATTTGCTCATGCCATGCTCCTCATTGCAGGCGGATGCGCGGATCCAGCCGCACATAGACGGCGTCGACGATCCAGTTGACCAGGATCACCACCACCGAGCTGCACAGCAGGATGCCGAGCAACAGGTTGAAGTCGCGCTGGAACAGCGCCTCGAAGGCCAGGCGGCCGAGTCCGGGCCAGGAAAACACGGTCTCCACCAGCACCGCGCCGCCGACGATGGAGCTGGCCTGCACGCCCAGCATGGTCACCAGCGGCAGCAAGGCGTTGCGCAGCACATGCGCGAACAGCACGCGCGGGGCGCGCGCGCCCTTGGCCACAGCGGTGCGCACGAAATCCTGGCGCCGCACCTCGATCATGGTGGCGCGCATCAGGCGCGTGTAAACCGCCATGTAGAACAGGCCCAGCGTGACCGCCGGCAGCACCAGGTGGCGCGCCACATCGAGCACATGGGCCAGGCCGGTATAGCCGGCCTCGACGGTGAACATGCCGCCCACCGGCAGCCAGTCCAGCCAGACCGAGAACACCACCACCAGCATCAGCCCGATCCAGAACAGCGGCGTGGCGAAGAACAGCAACGCCAGCGTCGACACCAGCACATCGGCCAGCCTGCCGGCGCGATAGGCCGCCAGCGTGCCGAGCGCGGCGCCGGCCACCACCGCGAACAGGATGGCCGCGCCCATCAGCAGCAGCGTGGCCGGCACGCGCTGGCCGATCAGTTGCGCCACCGGCATGCCGTGGCGGAAGGAATAACCGAGGTCGAACTGCGCCAGGTGCAGCAGGTACTTGCCGAACTGGACCGACAGCGGCTGGTCCAGCCCGAATTGCGCGCGCAGCGCCGCCATGTATTCAGGCGTGGCGGCGCCGGCTTCGCCGGCCAGCACTTGTGCGGCATCGCCGGGGGCCAGCCGCAGCAGGAAGAAATTGATCACCGCCACGCCCAGCACCACCGCCGCCAATTGCAGCAGGCGACGCAGGGCCTTGCGGGCGAAGGCGCGCGGTGCGCCAAGCAGTTCAGGTGCGCTGCGGGCGACAACTGCCGGCTCAACCGATGCGCTGTGCGGGGTACTCATGGGCGGCCTCCGATCCGCTCAGCGTTGCGGCGCGGCCGCGTTGGCGGCCACCTTGGCGCCGCTGTCGAACCAGGCATTCTTCAGCGAGCTGTAGATCTGGTCGACGCCGGACACCGTGTCCTTCAGGCTGGCGGATTGCACCGTGAAGAAATGCAGTTCCAGCAACGGGATCGATGGCAAGTCCGCCTGCACACGCTGCTGGAATTTCTTGAACAACGCCACGCGCTCGGCCTGGCTGGGCGAACCCTGGGCCTGCTCGATCAGCTTGTCGGCCTCGACGCTCCGGTAGCCGGAAGCGTTGGTCCACGGGATATTCTTGCCCACCGAATCGCTCCAGTAGGCGCGCGTGACGCCCACCAGCGGATCGGCGAAACCGGCGAACCACACCACCGACAGGTCGAAATCGCGGTCGCCGTAGACGCGCTTGGTATAGGTCGGCGTATCCTGCGCGCGCACGTTGACCTCGATGCCCACGCGCTTCAACGCGCCGCGGATGAATTCGCCGCTGCGCTTGAAGTCGTCGCCGTAAGGCAGGTAGTCGAGGTTGATGCGCAGGCGGGTGCCGTCGGCGCCGCGCTTGAGGCCGGCCTCATCCAGCAGCGCCTCGGCCTGCTTCGGGTCGTAGCCGTATTGCGGCAGGCCCTCGGCGTGGAACTGCTTCAAGGTCGACACCACGGGGCTGTCGGCCGGCTTGCCGAAGCCGTACCACACCACCTTGTTGAAGGCATTGCGGTCGATCGCATACGCCAGCGCCTGGCGCACGCGCACGTCCTTGAAATAAGGCTTGTCGGTGTTGATGTCGACGAACAGCCACGGCGAGATCCAGTCGTAACCGCGCGTCTCCAGTTTCAGCGACGGCAGCTTGGCCAGGCGCTCGGCATCCTTGAGCGGCACCGGGGAGAACGGCGCGTACTGCGCCTCGCCCTTTTCCAGCGAGGCGGCGCGGGCGCCGGCGTCAGGCACGATCTTGAAGACGATCTTGTCGAGGTAAGGCTTGCCGCGATCCCAGTAATCCGGATTGCGCTCCAGCGTGATGTAGTTGCCGCGGCTCCATTCCTTGAACACGAACGGGCCGGTGCCGACCGGCTTGTTGTTGTACGGGTTGTTCAGGATGTCGGTGCCTTCGTAGAGATGCCTGGGCAGCACCTGGGCGCCGTTGCTGTTGAGCGAACTCAGCACCGCCAGCGAAGGTTCGCTGAAGCGGATCACCACCGTGTAGTCGTCGGGCGTGTCGGTGGCGATGACCTTGCCGAACAGGATCTGGTTGCGCGGGTGGATCTTCTTCCACACGTTCTCCAGCGTCCACTTCACATCGGCCGAGGTGAACGGCTTGCCGTCGTGCCACTTCACGCCGTGGCGCAGGTGGAAGGTCAGCGTCTTGCTGTCCTTGGAGACTTCCCAGCGTTCGGCCAGCGCCGGACGCAACTTGAAATCGTTGTCGTATTCCACCAGGCCGTCGAACACGTTGGCGCTGAAGAAGCCGGTCGGCGCCGCGGTGTTGAGCGCCGAGGTCAGGATCACCGGTTCCGGCTGCAGGATGGCGGTCAGCGTGCCGCCCGGCGTGGGCGCGGCGGCCTGGGCGCCGGCGCCGGCCAGTGCCAATGCGGCCCCGGCCAGCAGCGTGCGCAGTTTGATGCGGTTGGACATGGTCGTTCCCTCTGATGTCGTTAGTCGTTGCCGCTCAGTCCAGCCAGGCGTTCTTGAGCGAACCCTGCGACTGGTCGCCCTGCCCGGCGATGCCATGCAGGCGCGGCGAATGGATGGTGAAGAAATGCAGCTCCAGCAGCGGCAACGTCGGCAGTTCGCTTTGCGTGATCTGCTGGAAGCGCTTGAACAGCGCCACGCGCTCGGCCTGGG
The DNA here is from genome assembly GCF_059418325.1 of Herbaspirillum sp. GW821-FHT09A12. Taxonomy (NCBI): domain Bacteria; kingdom Pseudomonadati; phylum Pseudomonadota; class Betaproteobacteria; order Burkholderiales; family Oxalobacteraceae; genus Herbaspirillum; species Herbaspirillum sp. GW821-FHT09A12. The sequence goes on along the minus strand of NZ_JBWKPR010000006.1, from coordinate 173,722 downwards.
TGGCCGCGCCCTGGGTCTGCTCGATGATCTGGTCGACCTCGGCGTTCTTGTAGCCGGAGGCATTGGTCCACGGCACGTTCTTGCCGACCCAGCCCGACCAGTACATGCGCGTCAGGCCGATCTGCGGATCGGGGAAGGAGGCGTTCCACGAGATCGAGGTGTCGAAGTCGCGCTCGCCGTAGACGCGCTTGGTGAAGGCGGCGGTGTCCTGGCTGCGGATATTGACGTCGATGCCTACCCGTTTCAGGGATTGCTTCAGGTATTCGGCGGTGCGGCGGTAATCGTCGCCATAGGGCAGGTAATCATTGTTGATGGCGAAGCGCACGCCGTCCGGGCCACGCTTGAAGCCGGCCTCGTCCAGCAAGGCTTCCGCCTTTTTCGTGTCGTACGCGTAGCGCGGCACGCTGCCGTCGAAGAACTGCGACAGCGTAGTCGGCACGATGGATAGCGCCGGCTTGCCGTAGCCGTACCAGACTACCTTGTTCAGGCCATCCAGGTTGGCGGCGTAGGCAATGGCGCGGCGCACGCGCACATCCTTGAGGTATTTGTTGTCGAGGTTGAAGTCGAGGTACATCACCGGCGACGACCACTGGTAGCCGCCGGTCTCGACCTTCACCTTGCCGGAACTCGCCAGGCGCTGCGCCTCCTTGGGCGGCACCGGGCTGAACACGGCGTACTGCGCCTCGCCGTTTTCCAGCAGCGCGGCGCGCGCGGCGGCGTCAGGCACGACCTTGAAGACGATCTTGTCGAGGTAAGGCTTGCCTTTGTCCCAGTAATCCGGATTGCGCTCCAGCGTGATGTGGCTGCCGCGGCTCCACTCCTTGAAGATGAAGGCGCCGGTGCCGACCGGCTTGTTGTTGTTCGGGTTGTTCAGCACGTCGCTGCCTTCATACAAGTGCTTGGGCAGCACCGGCGCGCCCCACGAATTGAGCGTGGACAGCAGCGCCAGCGAAGGCTTGGTGAAACGGAACACCGCGGTCAGTTCGTCCGGCGTGTCGACCTGCGTGAGGTTGACCAGGATCGCCTTGTTGCGCGGGTGCAGCGTTTTCCACACGTTCTCCACCGACCATTTCACATCGGCCGAGGTGAACGGCTTGCCGTCGTGCCACTTCACGCCGCGACGCAGGTGGAAGGTGATCGCCAGGCCATCCCTGGAGACTTCCCAGCGTTCGGCCAGCTGGCCGTGCGGCTTCAGTTCGCTGTCGTAGCTGAGCAGGCCGTCGTAGACGTTGGTGGCGATCAGCGAGGTCGGCTGCGCGGTGTTGACGGCGCCGGTCAGCGTCACCGGTTCGGGCTGGACGATGGCCAGCAGCGTGCCGCCGGATTTGGGCGTGCCTTCGGCGGCGCCGGCATGGACGCCGACCATGGCCAGCGCCGACAGCGCCAGTCGTGCGGCGGTTTTGTTGGTGATGCGGCTCAGCATGTTGTTCTTGTTTCCTCGTGATGTCGTGATGGCCAGCGGGCGCGCAGGCGCCGGCACGGCCGCCCTTCCCGGGCGACCATGACCTGTGTGATGAAACGGCGCGGATGCGCCGCGGGGTCGGCTTCAGCAGCTCAGCGGCAACATCGCCGCCGGCCGCCGACGATCGGCGTGGCGTCTCTCACAGCGCGCCGTGACGTGGCGGCTTCTTGCCGTTCAGGTAGAAATTGCCGATGGCGTGGTACTTCCAGCGCACCGGGTCGTGCAACGTGTGGGTGCGGGCATTGCGCCAGTGGCGATCGAAGTTGTGTTCGGCCAGCGTCGATTGCGATCCGGCCAGTTCGAACAGCTTGCTGCCGGCCGCCAGCGAGACTTCGGTGGTCAGCACGCGCGCTTCGGCCACGGCAATGGAGGCTTCGGCCACGCTGTCTTCGGTGGGCGCGGCGGCGGCCGCATCCACCTTGTGCCCGGCGCGCTGCACCAGCGCTTCGGCGGCATGCAGCTGGATGGTCAGGTCGCCCACTTCGCGGATGGTCAACGGATCGTCGCCGGCGCGTTCGACGCCGCTGTCGATCCAGGGGCGCGAACGCGTCTGCACGAAGGCGATCAGGTCGCGGTAGGCGGCGCGCGCGATGCCCAGGTCGATGGCGGCGTGCTGGATCTGCGCCATCGGGCCGATCTGGGTCGGACGGGTGAAGGCGGAGGCGAAGCCGATCACGGCATCGGCCGGCACCTGTACGTTGTCGAACACGGCGCTGCCGCTGCCGGTGGTGCGCTGGCCGAAACCGGACCAGTCGTCGATGATGGTCAGGCCCGGCGCGTGGCGCGGCACGATGGCCAGCTGCTGTACGCCGGCCTCGTCGATCACCGAGGTCGGCACCCAGTCGGCATACAGCGCGCCGGTGGCGTAGAACTTGCGGCCGTTGATACGGTAGCCGGGGCCGTTCGGATCGCGCGTGAGGCTGGTCTTGCGGTCGTGCGAAGTCTTGGTGCCCAGCTCGGCCAGCGCGTTGCCGAAGCGGTCGCCTTGCAGCACGCGTTCGAAGAAGAAGCGCTTCTGCGATTCGTTGCCGTTGACGCGGATCAGCTCGACCGCATAGAAATGGTTCTGCGGGATCTGGCCGATGGAGCCGTCGCCCGAGGAGATGGTGGCGATCACTTCGGCCAGCGTGCCGTAGGAGACGCCGGCGCCGCCGTATTCCCTGGGCACGGTGATGCCCCACAGGCCGGAACGCACGTAGCGCTCCAGCTCGTCCCAGGGTAGCTTGCGCTCGCGGTCGCGCAGGGCGGACTCGCGCGCGAAGTCTTCAGCCAGCTTGCGCGCCACGGCCAGCGCCTCGGCGTCGTCGCGGATGCGGGCGACGATGCGCGGGGTGGCGGAAGCCGAGGACGACGGCAGGGAATCGAGCGCGGTGGCAGTGGTGGCTGCGGTCTGGGTCATGGCGTTTCTTCGGACAATGGTCAATGGGCGGTTGGTGACGGCGGAGCGCTTCAGCTCCACGAATGGCGCGGCGGCGGCGTGCCGTTCAGGGCGTAGTTGCCGACCGCGTGATACTTCCAGCGCACCGGGTCGTGCAGCGTGTGCACGCGCGCATTGCGCCAGTGGCGGTCGAGATTGTGGGCAGCCAGCGTGGAAGCCGAGCCGGCCAGTTCAAACAATTTTTCGGACGCCAGCAGCGCCAGTTCGGTGGAAAGCACCTTGGCCTCGGCCACGGCCACCGAGGCTGCGGCCATCTGCTCGAAGCTGATGGCCTCGGGCAAGGCGTCCAGCACGCCGGCGGCGCGTTCCAGCAGCGCGTCGCTGGCGTGCAGGCGCAGCTTCAGGTTGCCGATGTCGCGGATGATGTAGGGATCGTCAGAAGCATGCTCGAGGCCGCTGTCGGCGTAGGGGCGCGAGCGCGTGGTCACGAATTCGATGGCGTCGCGCACCGCCGCATGGGCGATGCCGGCGTCGATGGCGGCCTGGATCAGTTGCGATACCGGGCCGATGTTGTTGGGTTGCTTGAGCAAATCCTTCACCTGCAGCACCTGCGATGCCGGCACCCGCACGCGCTCGAACACCACGCTGCCGCTGGCGGTGGTGCGCTGGCCGAAGCTGGACCAATCGTCGACCACGCGCAAACCCGGCGCGTCGGCACGGTTGTAGACGAACAGCGGATCGCCCCGGTCGTCGATGGCGCGGCTGGGAATCCAGTGCGCATACAAGGCGCCGGTGGAATAAAAACGCGTGCCCGTCAGCAGGTAGCTGCCGTCGCCGGCCTCGTCGTCAAGCACGGCGCGGGTACGCACGTCGAGCACGTTCTTGCCGTTGCGTTCCGGCCCGGCGTTGCCGAAGCGGGCGCCGTCCAGGGCCTCGCCGAAGAAAAAGCGTTTCTGCTCCTCGCTGCCGGCATTGGCGATGACGTTGAGGTTGCCGAAATGGTTTTGCGGAATCTGGCCGATCGACGGGTCGGCGGCGGAGACGATCTTGAAGACCTCGGCCACCGTAGCCCACGAGGCGCCGATGCCGCCATAGGCGCGCGGCACCGAAATGGCCCACAGCCCGCTGTGCGAGAAGCGCTCGATCTCCTCGAACGGCAAGCGGCGTTCGCGGTCGCGCCCGGCTGCGCCCTGGGCGAATTCCTGCGCCAGCGCATGCGCGACTTGCAGCGCCTGGGCCTGGCTAGCGATGCGCTGGGCGGTGCGTTGGGAGAGGCGCCGCACGCTGGGTGCGCGCAAGGCGTCGATGGCCGCTGACATGAAACAATGATCCTTCCTGAGATGGCCGGCGCGGCCCCGATGTGGGCGCACCAAGGCGGAGGATCATTAAAGCAAAGCACGGCGTCGAGCAGAACGAAGCATTTTGCATGTGCTTGCTTGGATTTCGCATGCCGCATTTTTCGCACATGCATATGCGCTGTGTGTTGCGAACGCCTGGCCTGAATGCGGAGGTAAAACAAAGGCAAAAAAAATGCCGCCCGGCTGGCCGGACGGCATGTCCATCGACACCGCAATGTGCGTGCGCTTATGTGCGTGCGTTTATTCCGCGCAAACTTCCTCTTCCTGCTTGGCCAGCCGGGCCTGGTCATGCAAGGCATGGTCGGCCGGCCTGGACGCACGGCGGTCCAGCGCCGCGCCCAACAACGCCAGCCCCAGCGAGACGAACGCCAGCACCGCGCCCAGCAGGGGGATGCCGGCCAGGCCGAAGCCCAGCGTCAGCACCGCGCCGCCGCCGAAGGCGCCCAGCGCGTTGCCGAGGTTGAAGGCGCCGATGTTGAGGGTGGACGCCAGGATAGGCGCCATCGCGGCCTTGTTCATCACGTTCATCTGCAATGCCGGCACGGCGGCGAAGGCGGCCATGCCCCACAGGAAGACCGTGACGATGGCCGAAACCGGCGCGTGGCTGGTGAACATGAAGACCAGCAGCACCACGCCCAGCACGATGAAATTGAGGCGCAGCGCCAGCATCACGCTGCGGTCGGCCAGCTTGCCGCCGATGATGTTGCCCACCGCCAGCCCGACGCCGATCAGCAGCAGCACCCCGGCCACGCCGCGCGGCGAGATGCCGCTGACGTCGCGCAGGATCGGGGCGATGTAGGTGAACACGGCGAAGGTGCTGGCCGAGAATGCCACCGTGGTGGCGAAGGCCAGCCAGACCGGCTTGCTGCGCCAGAGGGCGGCGCTGTCTTCGGCGGTGCCGTCGGATGTCTGGATGCGGGACGGCAGGAAAGCCATGATCGCCGCCAGCGACAGCAGGCCGATCACGGTCACGCCGAAGAAGGTGGCGCGCCAGCCGAAGCTTTGGCCCAGCAGCGTGCCGCCGGGTACGCCCACCACGTTGGCCAGGGTCAGGCCGGTAAACATGAGGGCGATGGCGCTGGCCTGCTTCTCCTTGCTGACCAGGCTGGTGGCGACCACCGCGCCCAGGCCGAAGAACGAGCCGTGGGCGAACGAGGTGACCACGCGCGCCACCATCAACATGCCGTAGTTGGCCGACAGCGCACACAGCAAGTTGCCGGCGATGAAGATCAGCATCAGCATGGCCAGCGCGCGCTTGGGCGGGATGCGGCTGGTGACGGCCGCCAGGATCGGCGCACCGACCGTGACGCCGAGCGCGTAGCCGCTCACCAGGTAACCGGCGGCGGGCAAATTGACCTGCAGGTCGGCGGCCATCTCGGGCAACAGGCCCATGATGACGAATTCGGTGGTGCCGATGGCGAAGGCGCATAGCGCCAGGGCAAATAAGGGGATGGGCATGTTTTTCTCCGGATAGCGTGGCGGATGTGGCGCGGGTTGATGCGGATCGGTGCGGGCCGACATGGGGCGAATCCATGCTGTGCCGCAGCAATTCCATGCGCGCACCTTACCCCAGATGCTGATTTCCTGCAGACCGCAGCCGTTTTTGCACAGCATGAGAAAAAGCCGCGGAAGGCCGTGTGCCGATGCTTGCAGCGGCTTTGCAGTAAACTCCACCGGCACCAACAAAAAAAACGCATAAGCAAATGCGCGCATGCCTTGCCGGCACAACGCCACACATAACAACAACATCACCGAAAGAAGAGAGAGACATGTTCCGAACCGACCGCGCCCCCGATTTCAAGACCGTGCTGCTGGCCAGCGGCGTGGTGCTCACGCTGGCCATGGGCGTGCGTCATGGGCTGGGCTTCTGGCTGCAGCCGATGTCGCAGGCGCATGGCTGGACGCGCGAGACCTTCTCGCTGGCCATCGCCATGCAAAACCTGATGTGGGGCGCCATCGGCCCCTTCGCCGGCATGGCCTGCGACCGTTTCGGCACGGCGCGCGTGATCGTGCTGGGCGCCTTCCTGTACGCGGCGGGACTGATGTGGATGGCGCTGGTGGCGCAACCGCTGCTGTTCGTGGTCGGCTCCGGGGTGCTGATCGGCGCCGCGCTGGCTTGTACCGCCTTCGGCGCGGTGAGCGGCATCGTCGGCCGCAGCGCGCCGCCGGAAAAGCGTTCCTGGGCCTTCGGCATTTCTTCCGCGGCCGGCTCCTTCGGCCAGTTCATGATGATGCCGGTGGAGCAGCAGCTGATCTCGCTGGCCGGTTGGCAACAGGCGTTCTTCTGGCTGGCCGCGCTGGTGCTGGTGGCGATGCTGCCGATGGCGATGCGCCTGCGGGAGCCGCCGCTGGCAAAGGCGGCGCAAGAGCAAAGCATCGCCGAGGCGATGCGCGAGGCGTTCGCCTACCGTCCCTTCCAGCTGCTGGTGGCGGGCTATTTCGTGTGCGGCTTCCAGGTGGTGTTCATCGGCGCCCACCTGCCTTCCTACCTGAAGGACAAGGGCATCATGGATCCGAATGTGGCGGTGGTGGCGCTGGCGCTGATCGGCCTGTTCAACATCTTCGGCTCTTACTACGCCGGCAAGCTGGGCGGCCTGCTGCCCAAGCGCTTTTTGCTGGCGGGCATCTATTTCTCGCGCACGGTGGCGATCGCGCTGTTCCTGGCGGCGCCGCTGTCGGCCTGGTCGGTGTATATCTTCGCGGCGGCGATGGGAATCCTGTGGCTGTCGACCGTGCCGCTGACCAACGGCATCGTGGCCGGCATTTTCGGCGTGAAGCACCTGTCGATGCTGTCGGGCTTCGTGTTCTTCTCGCACCAGGTCGGCAGCTTTCTGGGCGTCTGGCTGGGCGGCTGGCTGTTTACCCGCGAGGGCAGCTACGACACGGTGTGGGCCATCACGCTGGCGCTGGGCATCTTCGCCACGCTGATCAACTTGCCGGTGCGCGAACAGGCGATTGCCCGCCCGCTGGCGGTGAACTGAGTGGAGAACTTTGCCGTGGCCAGACGCTCTGAGCATGCTCGCGCCGGACGCTGGCGGCGCCTGGCGCTGGCGCTGGCCGGCGCCGGGGTGCTGGCGGCGATATTTCTTGCCTATCTGCAACCGGCATTCATCGTCGACCTGGCGAACCGGATTTACCTGTGTTTTTAGACAGTAGTCCGACCAAATTACGCTAGAATGAGCCGACCCGCTCCCGCCCGTCACCACCAACAAGAAACGCCATGCTCTCGCTCACCGACCTCGAACAAGCCATCAACTACTGGCGCCAGCAGCGCCCCGCCACCGGCGAGGAATGCGCGCTGTCGCCCGAGGTGAACGCGCTGGCCGACCTGTACGCGATGATGATCTACGACCACCGCCATGAAGTGGCGCTGGACGAAATGGGCACCCAGGCGCGCCAGCTGGTGGAGTCCTGGCAGGGCACGCGCGCCTGAACTTGCTCTGCTCCATTTTTCTTTCGCCTCGCCGCACATCCTCCCTCTGTAACCGCGTTATGCTAGAACCCCGCTGGCGGATTGGCGGCGCGCAACCTCCACTGAACGTTTCCATTTCCGCCCGATCTTTTCCTGAGATATTTTAAAAGGAAGGAACATGCGCAAGATCCCCGAGCAGACAGCCCCTGCCGGCCGCCGCAAGGCGGAGCCGGCCAGGCCCGCCGCGCGTTCCCGCAAAAAGGCCGAGCCCGGCCAGCCCCGGGTGGCGCTGGTGCTGCAAGGCGGCGGCGCGCTGGGCGCCTACCAGGCCGGGGTCTACCAGGCCTTGCATGAGAACGGCCTGACGCCGGACTGGGTGGTCGGCACCTCGATCGGCGCCATCAATGCCGCCATCATCGCCGGCAACCCGCGCGAGACGCGCATCGCGCGCCTGCGCGAATTCTGGGAGACGGTGGCCCACCCCGACCTGTTCGACCTGCAGCACCTGCCCGACAGCCTGCGCCTGCTGTCCACCCGGCTGACCACGCTCGATACCTTCATGCGCGGCGCGCCGGGCTTCTTCCGGCCGCGTCCGCTCAACCCGTTTGCCCTGGGCCTGCCGGTGCCGGCCGAGGACGCCAGCTTCTATAGCACCGCCGAGCTGCGGGAGACGCTGGCGCGGCTGGTCGACTTCGATTACCTCAACCGCGCGGCCGGCATGCGCATGACGGTCAGCGCCGTCAAGGTGACGTGCGGCACGCTGGTCAAGTTCGACTCCGCCACCCGCCCCATCGGCCCCGAGCACATCATGGCCAGCGGCGCGCTGCCGCCGGGTTTCGCGCCGGTGCGCATCGACGGCGAGCTGTACTGGGATGGCGGCTTGTATTCCAACACCCCGCTGGAAGCGGTCCTCAACGATGAGCCGCGCATGAATACGCTGTGCATGATGGTCGACCTGTGGCATGCCGACGGCCCCGAGCCCAAGACGCTGGAAGAAGTGCAGACGCGCGAAAAGGACGTGACCTTCGCCTCGCGCTCGCAACGCCATATCGATGCCTATCTCAAGCAATACCAGTTGCGCCGCGCCGCGCACGACCTGTACCAGCGCCTGCCGGCCGCCATGCTCACCGCCGCCGACCGCAAGATGATGGCCGAGCTGGGCGCCGACACTACCATCCACATCGTGCGCCTGCCCTATGCCGGGCGCGACTGGAACATGGCGTCCAAGGATGTCAATTTCGCGCGCGGCTCGCTGCTGTGGCGCTGGGATCAGGGTTACCAGGACGGCCTGCGCGGTATCGAGGTCAGCGCCGGCTGTCCGTTCGAGTCTTCCGCGGCGGGCATTGTGGTGCATGAGCTTCCGGCTGGCGAAACCGGCGTAAAAGTGTCCGAACGTTCGTCTTGATTGGCCGCAAAGCCGCGCCTGGATTGGACGTCGCATATTATCGACGGAGTTACAAATTATTTTGTGCGTCGCACAAAATTCACTTGACCTCCCCAAAGAAGTGCATAAAATAGGAATTGTTGCGGCGCACAAATCATGATTGTTGGTTGATTCTGGTCGAAAGCCGCTGTGGAAGGCCGTTTGTTTATCCATTCCGGCTATTCGTTGAGTGCATCAAATCGTCATTAACATCAAGGAGATGAATATGTTTTCGTACCAAGATCAGTTTTCCGCCGCCACCAAATCCAACCTGCAGGCTCAGCTCGATCTGATCAACACCCTGACCGCGAAGGCTTTCGAAGGCGTGGAAAAGATTGTTGAACTGAACCTGTCCGCCGCCAAGGCTTCGCTGGAAGAATCCGCCGCCGCCGCCAAGCAGTTGGCCGCCGCCAAGGATCCTCAGGAACTGCTGGCGCTGGCTGCCGCGCAAGCCCAGCCGGGCGCTGAAAAGGCTGCCGCTTACGGCCGCCACCTGGCCGGCATCGTTTCGGCCACGCAAGCCGAATTCACCAAGGCTGCCGAAGCCCAGGTCGCCGAAACCAGCCGCAAGGTCGGCGCCCTGATCGACGAAATCAGCAAGAACGCGCCCCCGGGTTCGGAACAGGCGATTTCGCTGCTCAAGGCCACCCTGACCAACGCCAACGCCGGCTACGAACAGCTGACCAAGAGCACCAAGCAAGCCGTCGAAACGCTGGAAGCCAACCTGAGCAACGCCGCCAAGCAATTCACCGCGGTTGCGGAAAAAACTGCTGCGACTACCCGCTCCAAGAAGTAACCGGCCGGTAAGCAACACGCAACAACACCCAGCAGTAATAAGCAGCAGGCAAACGACAAAGGCCGCTCCGGGAAACCGGAGCGGCCTTTTGTCTTGTCTGCCGGATGCTTAGGGCCGGCCGATGATATCCAGCGCCAATGCCTCGGCCACGCGGATGCCGTCGATGGCGGCCGACATGATGCCGCCGGCATAACCGGCGCCTTCGCCGGCCGGATACAGCCCCTTGGTATTCAAGCTTTGCAACGTATGGTCGTCGCGCTTGATGCGGATCGGCGACGAGGTGCGGGTCTCGACGCCGGTCAGCACGGCGTCATGCATCGAATAACCGCGGATCTGCTTGTCGAAGGCCGGCAGCGCTTCGCGGATGGCGTCGATGGCGTACGTGGGCAGCGACGGATTGAGGTCGCCCAGCTTGACGCCCGGCTTGTAGGACGGCTCCACGCTGCCCAGCGCCGTGGAGGGGCGGTTGGCGATGAAGTCGCCCACCAGTTGCGCCGGCGCGTCGTAGTTGCCGCCGCCCAGTTCATAGGCGCGGCTTTCCCATTCGCGCTGGAAGGCGATCCCGGCCAGCGGGTGGCCGGGATAGTCGGCCGGGGTGATGCCCACCACGATGCCGCTGTTGGCGTTGCGCTCGTTGCGCGAGTATTGGCTCATGCCGTTGGTGACCACCCGCCCCGGCTCCGAGGTGGCCGCCACCACGGTGCCGCCCGGGCACATGCAGAAACTGTAGACCGAACGGCCATTGGCGGCGTGGTGCACCAGCTTGTAGTCGGCCGCGCCGAGGATGGGGTGGCCGGCGCTGGGGCCGAAACGGCACTTGTCGATCAGCGACTGCGGGTGTTCGGCGCGAAAGCCGATCGAGAACGGCTTGGCCTCGATGTAGACGCCGCGCTCATACAGCATCTCGAAGGTGTCGCGCGCGCTGTGGCCGATGGCCAATACCACATGGTCGGCCGCGATCTGCTCGCCGGATGCGAGCGTCAGGCCGCGGATCTGGCCGTCTTCGATCAGCACATCCTCCACGCGCTGCTCGAAGCGGAATTCGCCGCCCAGCTGTTCGATCTTCTCGCGCATCAGCTGGATCATCTTCACCAGGCGGAAAGTGCCGATGTGCGGCTTGCTGACGTACATGATCTCGGGCGGGGCATCGGCGGCGACGAATTCCTTGAGCACCTTGCGGCCGTAATGCTTGGGATCCTTGACCTGGCTGTAGAGCTTGCCGTCGGAAAAGGTGCCGGCGCCGCCTTCGCCGAACTGGACGTTGGATTCCGGCTTGAGTTCGCGCTGGCGCCACAGGCCCCAGGTGTCCTTGGTGCGCTCGCGCACGGTCTTGCCGCGTTCCAGGATGATCGGGTTGAAGCCCATCTCGGCCAGCAACAAGGCGGCGAACAGGCCGCACGGGCCGAAGCCGATCACCACCGGGCGCTGCTTCAGGCCGGCCGGCGCCCGGCCGACGAAGTGGTAGCCGGTGTCGGGCGTGGGGCCGACATTGGTTTTGTTCTGGTTGCGCGCCAGCACCTGCGCTTCGTCCTTCACTTCCACATCGATGGTGTAGGTGAGGATCACCGCGCTCTTCTTGCGCGCGTCGTAGCTGCGACGAAACAGCGTGAAGCCGACCAGCTCGTCGGCGGCGATGCCCAGGCGTTCCAGGATCGCGGCGTTCAGGTCGTCTTCCGTATGGTCCAGCGGAAGGAATAGCTCATTGATGCGCAACATGTGCGGGGACTTTCCAGTGTGGCTTGAAATGCATGGGAGCGGCGCGGCCGAAGGCGTTGTCCCGGCGGACGGGCCCGGCGCGGGCCCCGGTGGACAGGGCGCAAGGCGGGCTGCGCGAAAGGCGACATTCTACTCCAGCCGCGGCTGGCCGGCCCAGTGGGCGGGCTGCCGGGCTTGCAGGCTTGCCGGGCTTTTTGACGGCAGCGCGCCGGGCGCGTCAGAAATCGGCGGCGTGCTCGTCCAGATACCCCAGCCGCACCGCCCGCCGCGCACAGCCTTCCCAGCCCGCGACGACCACCAGCACGGCGGTGGTCAGGCCGCTCACCATCAACAGGTCGGTGAAGAAAGCCAGCGGCGCCAGCACCGCCAGCAGCGCCAGGCCGGCGATGTGGGAGAGCGGGAAGCGGCGGTAAACCACCTGCTTGTAGATGCCGTTGCCCAGGACATAGATGGCCGGCCCCAGGATCAGCAACGCCGCGTGCAGCACGTCGATGCGCTGGTCGGGATGGGCGATCACCAGCTCGTTGCCCACCGCCGACAGGATCACGCCGGCCACGATGACCACATGCACGTAATGGAAATAGGCGCCGATGCGCCCCGGGTCGTCGGAACGCACGATGGCTTCGCTGCCGTCCTTGCTGCTGGTGTCGAAATACATCCACCACATCGCCACCGCCCCCACGAAGGTGACGATGAAGGCCACCAGCACCGGGATTTCCCATGCGTGGGCGTGGGCCAATGTCGCGCCGGTCATCAGCAGGGTTTCGCCCAGGGCGACGATGACGAACAGCTGGCAGCGCTCGGCCAGATGGCCGCCCTCGATGCTCCAGTCGCCGGTGCGCGAACGGCCCATGCCGGGCAGGTAGAAGCCGAGCATGGGGGAGATGTACTCGCAGGCCACGGCGGCAATCCACAAACCCAGCCGGTATTGCGGCAGCAAGCCGCCGGCGATCCACAGCACCGCCGACAGCGACAGCCAGCCGAGCATGCGCCGGAAGTTGGCGGCCAGTTCATGGTCGCGGCCCAGGCTGGCCAGCACGTACAAGGTGCGGCCGACCTGGATCGCGGCGTAAGCGATGGCGAACACCAGAGCGCGCTCGCCGAACGCTTCCGGCAGCGCCGCCGCCATCAGCAGGCCGACCAGCATGATGGCGAACAGCAAGGTGCGGATCGGCAGGGCTTCCGGGTCGAACCAGTTGGTCACCCAGGCGGTGTATTGCCACGCCAGCCAGACCGCGAACCACAACACCAGAGTCTGGATGGCGCCTTCGGGCGTGAGATTTTCCAGCAGGCTGTGCGACAGCTGGGTCACGGCGAAGACGTAGATCAGGTCGAAGAACAGTTCGACGAAGGAGACCCGGGCTTCGTGGCCGTCGCGCACGCGCAGCAGGGATGGCCGATGGGATTTGTGATGGCGGATCTGTTGGTTCATGGCGCAATTCCGGAGGTCGGCAGCCGGCGCCAAGTAACAGTACGCCGGAGCTTGTTACAAGAACGCATCGCACGGCGGCGTGAAATGCGTCTGAGGTTTTCTTGTTCTTTACATCCTGTCGACCATCCTCGCACGCGCCCCTCTCGCCAACAATATCGGCGACCCGGCTTTGTCGAAATTTTCCTGCGGGATGCGGCAAATTGGCAACGCATCGGCGCATCGCGATGGCGGAAAAAGGCGACACAAATCGAAACACAAATTAACAGCGTCAAACGCGGCGGCCCTCTACATTGAACTCACGGTCATGCGCGATGCGCAACCAATCAATCCATGTGCCGTCCATGAACACCCGATAAGCAGGAGCCCATCATGAAAACCACAACAACACGCCTCGCCTTCGCTTTGCTGACCACCCTGACTGCCATCGGCGCGGTCATCGCCGCCGCGCCCGCGGCCCAGGCCCAGGCGGTCGGTTCGGTCAATGTGCGCATCGGCACGGCGCCGCCTCCGCCACGCTATGAAGTCGCGCCGCGGCCACGCCCAGGTTATGCCTGGGCGCCCGGCTACTGGGCCTGGAACGGCCACCGCCACGTCTGGATGGGCGGCCACTGGGAACGCGCGCGCCGCGGCTATGCCCGCTATGAACCGGCGCACTGGCAGCAAGGCCGGCATGGCGGCTGGTACTTCGTTCCGGGCCGCTGGATGCGTTGAACGTTTGTTGAGCGCGTTTGGGGAGAAAGAATCAGTCGTCGGCCGCCGCCGTCCCGACATCGGTTTTCCATACGAAGCGGGCCGGATCGAGCGCGGCCAGCAAGTCGCGCGGCAGCGGCAGGGGCTCGCGCTCCAGCATCGCCGCCAGGAGTTCGGCCATGACCGGCGCCCAGATCAGCCCGCGCGAAGCATAACCCAGCAAGCCATATAAGCCGGCGTGGCGCGGCACGGCGTCCAGCCGGGTAGGCGCGAGCGCGGCGGCGGCATCCATGTCGGGCAAGGCGCCCACCAGCGGCAGGCGGTCGGGGCCGATGCACCGAAAGCCGACGCGGCCCGGCAGATTGGCCGCTTGCGCATCCGGCATGGCGTAGCGTTGATCGATCCCCGGCAGCATGTTGCGCAGGCGCTGCAGGTTCTCGGCATGGCTGCCGGCGCGCAGGCCGACACCATCGTCGCGGTCATAGCTGGCGCCCATGCACACATGGCCGGCATAGGGACGGGTCAGGTAGCCGTCGCCGCATAGGGCCACCGGCAGCTCGGGAAACCCTGCCGCCGGCAGATGCGTGACCTGGCCGCGCACCGCGTTCAGCGGCAGCGATGCGCTCTGCGCCAGCGCGCGCGCCTGAGCGCCGGCGGCAAGGATCACCACCGGCGCTTGCGCGATGATGTGTCCCGCCGGGTCCAGCGCCTGCCAATGCCCGCCGTCGCGGCGCAAGGCCGCCACCTGCCGGCCGAAATGCGTGGCCGTCGCCCCGCCCTGCTGCGCCACGGCCAACAGGCGGCGGCATACCGACGGCGGATTCAACCAGCCGGCCTGCGGGAAAAAATAGCCTCCCCCCATGACCGGCATGCCCAACAATGCACGCGCCTGCTCCGGATCCATCCAGCGCGCATACTCGGGCGGGTAGTTCCAGTCCCGCGCGCCCTGCTCGAACGACAGCGCTTGCCTGGCGTCGCGGCCGAACTGCAGGATGCCGCAGCACTCGCCGGCAATGGCGGCATCCGCCGCCGTGCCGACACCGCCCAGCCGCTCCCAATGGCGCGCGGCGAACAGGAAAGCGGCCCGCGTCAGGCGCGCCAGCGGGCTGTCGTCGCGCGCCAGCGCCGGCATGAACAGTCCGCCGTGGTTGCCGGAAGCCTGGGTGGCCGGGCCGTCGCCGGCCTCCACCAGGTCGATGCGCCAACCGCGCGCGGCCAGCCGTTCGGCGATGGCGCAGCCGGCCAGGCCGGCGCCGATCACCAGCGCGTGGCGCGCATGTTCCGGTTGGCGCCGCAACGGGGTGGCGGCCGCGGCCACATGCGAGGGCGGTCGTGCCCATGCCGGCGCGTAATGCAAAAACAGCGCCGCGCCTGGCCGTGGTTCACCGGTGAAGCCAACCTGGCGCATCGCATCGGCCGTGGCCGCGCCGTCGAACACCAGCGCGCGTGCGCCGGTCCAGGCCAGGCGCGCGAGGCGCTTGCAGGCATGCGGGTTCCAGTCCGGAGCGGCGGCGTCGAAATCCTGCTGCCGCCCGTGCAGATAGAACAAGTCGCACGGCGCTTCCAGGCGCGCCAATTCTTCGTCGAGCGGGCCGAACACCAGGGTCAGCGTCACGCGGCCCTCATCCAGCAGCAACCGGTGCGTACCCGGCAGCAGCAGCGGCCACGCCGCGCGCAATCGGTCGGCGTAAGGCGCCAGTTCTTGCCAGCCGGCATGCAGCGCCAGCAACTGTTCGACAGTACAGGGATGCGGCTGGATCGCCACATAATGCAAACGCTGCGCCCCGCCCTGCGCACGCATCCGGTCGAAACGCCGCCAACTGGCGAGAAAGGCCAGCCCGGCGCCGAAATGCAGGTCCAGGATGGCCGGACTATATTGCTCTTGCAGGCAGGCATCCAGCCCGGCTTGCGGCATCGCCAGCAATTGCGCCATGTGGCCGGCGTCGCCGCTATGCGGGTCGACGCGCCAGGCGGCAAGCAGGTTGGCAGAGGCTGGGATGACGGGACGGGCGGGCATCGGTGTTCCGGTGTTAGAACAGGTTCTTGAGATCTTGGGCAGGCTGGAAGGCCGCCATTCTACGCCTTCGCCTGGCGCCGGACGGTGCGGCTTGACAAAGCTGCGGCGCAACAATAATCTGCATACAGAACACGAAAATGGCGTTTTGAGGGAAACTGTCTGAAACAGGCCATCTCCCTATGTCCGGCTTTTCCAGCTTGCGCCGTTCTTTGCCTTACCATTCCGATTCCTTTTTAGCGGCAGCTCCATGTACAAAATCGACGCCCCGGCGCAACTGATCGAGCAGGTCTACGATGCCATCCTGGATGCGATCTGCTCCGGCACGCTGGCGCCCAACGAAAAAATCACCCAGGAAGGCCTGGCCGAACAGCTGGGCGTATCGCGCCAACCCATCCTGCAGGCTTTCCAGCTGCTCAAGCGCCAGGGCTTCATCGAAGATGCCGGGCGCAAAGGCGTGATGGTGACGGCGCTCGATCCGACCCGGCTGATGCAGCTCTACCAAGTGCGTTCGGTGCTGGACGGCCTGGCCGCGCGCGAGGCCGCCGAACGCTGGAAGCAGGACGGCGATGAACGCAGCGCCGGCCAGCGCGAGGGCCGCGCCCTGATCGCCGCCGGACGCAGCGTCGCCGACATGGGCGACCTGTCGGCGCGCATCGTGGCCGACATGAACTTCCACCAGTTCATCTACCGCAGCTGCGGCAACCCGATGGTGGGCGAGACCACCGCCCTCCACTGGCATCACATCCGCCGCGCCATGGGCGCCATCCTCTCGTCGGACGTGCGCTCCCATATCTCGGTGTGGGACGAGCATGAAGCCATCCTGCAAGCCATCATCGATGGCCGCGCGGCGGTGGCCGACAAGCTGGCGCGCCAGCACGCCGAAAGCGCGGCCGAACATCTGGCGCGGGTGCTGACCAGCGCAGAATACGCATCGAAGAGGAAGCAGGCCTGACCCGGCCTTCGCCGCCGGGATGGCCATTAGATTTGAACGGCCCCGGACGAGATCGCGAACAAGCTCTCAGATCACTGCCCGTTCCTGCCTTAGCAACTGCTCGAATTTCTCGGCCGGCACCGGCGGACTGAACAGGTAGCCCTGGATCTCGTCGCAGCCGTAATGACGCAGGTAATCCAGCTGCTCGTCGGTTTCCACGCCTTCGGCGATCACGCGCAGCTTCAGGTGGCGCGCCAGCGAGATGATGGACGCGGTGATGGCGGCGTCGTCGGCGTCGCTGGTGATGTCGCGCACGAAGGAGCGGTCGATCTTGAGCACGTCGATGGGGAAGCGCTTGAGGTAGGCCAGCGAGGAATAGCCGGTGCCGAAGTCGTCGATCGACAGCCGCACGCCCAGCTCCTTCAAGCCGGCCAGGATGCCGATGGCGTGCTCGACATCGGTCATCATCAGGCTTTCCGTCAATTCCAGTTCCAGCGAGGCCGGCGGCAGGCCGGTGTCTTCCAGCACGTCGGCGATCGAGGTCACCAGGTCTTTCTGCAGGAATTGCCCCACCGACAGGTTGACCGAAACGCCGATATCGTCATGCCCGCCAAGCTGCCAGCGGCGGCACTGGACGCAGGCCGTGCGCAGCACCCAGGCGCCGATCGGCAGGATCAACCCGGTCTCTTCGGCCAGGCCGATGAAACGCGCCGGCGAGACCATGCCCAGTTGCGGATGCTGCCAGCGGATCAGCGCTTCGCTGCCGACGATGCGCCCGCTGGCGAGGTCGACCTTGGGCTGGTAATGCAGCAGGAATTCGTTGTTGTCCAGCGCGTTGCGCAGGTCGGCTTCGATGCGCAGGCGTTCCAGCGCCTGCTCGTTCATGGCCGGCGTGTAGAACTGGAAGTTGTTGCGCCCGGTCTGCTTGCCGCGGTACATGGCGATGTCGGCGTGCTTGATCAGGGTCTCGCCATCGGTGCCGTCGGCCGGGTAGCAGGCCACGCCGATGCTGCAGGTCATGAACAGCGTGTGGCCGCCCAATGCGATGGGCGCGGCCACCGCATCCATGATGCGTTGCAGGCTGCGGGTGTCGAGCGTGAGCTCATCCTGCTCGGGCAGGATCATGATGAACTCGTCGCCGCCCAGGCGCGCCACCGTGTCGGCCTCGCGCACCGCCGCGCGCAGGCGCCCGGCCACGGTGCGCAGCAGGGTGTCGCCGGCCTTGTGGCCCAGCGTGTCGTTGACGAACTTGAAGCGGTCGAGGTCGACGAACACCAGCCACAGCGCCTGCTTCTGCCGTTCGGCGTGGCCGATGGCCTGGTCCAGGTGGTGGCGCAGCATGTGGCGGTTGATCAGGCCGGTAAGCGTATCGCGGCTGGCCTGGAATTCCAGTTCGGCCTCGTAGCGCTTCATGGAGGTGATGTCGTAGAGCGCCGCCACGAAGTGCGTCACGGCGCCATTGTCGTCCCTCACCGGCGCGATGTAGAAGTCGTTCCACAGCTCCGAGCCGTCCTTGTGGTAGTTGCGCAGCACCACGTTGTACTCGCGCTGCTCGCGCATGGCGTGCCACACGGTTTCGAAGCCGCCGGGGTCGCTGTCGCGCCCTTCCAGGAAACGGATGCTCTGGCCCACGGCTTCGGCCGGGCTGTAGCCGGTGATGCGGCCGAACGCCGGGTTGACGTATTCGATGGGGTAGTCCGGCGCCTGCGCGGAGAGGATGATGGTGGCGTTGGCGCTGGCTTCGATGGCCTGGTGGCGCAGTTGCAGGGCGCTCTCGGCCTGGCGGCGCGCCTTGATGTCGTCGGACAGCAGCGCGTTGGTGTAACGCAGCTCGGCGGTCTTTTCCTCGACCAGGCGCTGCACGCGGTTCGAGCGCATCGACAGCGCGCGCAGGTAGGCCGCTCCCAGCAGGGAGCAAATGACGCCGGCCAGCAGGATCAGGAGCGAGCCGTAATGGTCGGCCAGCAAGGAGTGCGGGGCGATGCTGATTTCCATATGCCAGGTCTGGCCGGCGATGTCGAAGCTGGTCATGGTGCTGGACGGCTTGCGGAACAGGTCGCCCAGCGCCGCCAGTTGGCCATGGCTTTGCTCCATCGCGCTGTCATGGCGATACACCAGGCTGGATTCATCGGCTTTCGGGCCGACGAAGATGCGCAGGCCGATCTGGTCGTCGTCCAGCAAGCCGGCGCCGTCCAGGATTTTCTGCACCAATTCGGTGACCTGCAGCACGACGGCGGTATCGCCCGTCATGGCGGCGCGCCGCGCCGCGGCGTTGTCCGGCTGGATGCCGCCGCGGTAGACCGGCTGCAACATCAGCAAGCCGCGCTGGTCGGGCGAGGACTGGGCCAGGCGGATGGGCAGCGTCGAGGCCGGGCGGCCGCTGGCCAATGCCACTTCCAGCGCTTGCATGACGAGCGGGTTGCCGGTCTGGTCCAATCCCAGGGCGGCCCGGTTGCCGTTGAGCGGCTCGACGTAGTCGACCACCAGATAGAACGGGCGCTGGGGCGCCCGCTCGAGCTTGCCGTCGATGAAGGCCGTGATCTGGAAGTCGGGAACGGAGCCTTGGCGCAGGGCTTCGAATACCAGCCGGTCGTCGTCGGCGACGAAGCGCTGGACGCTGAAGGCGCGCACATACGGATAGCGCTCCAGCAGCGGCTGGGTGAAATTGCGGAACTGCTGGCGGGTGGGATCGCCGACGGTGGCGTAGAAATGGTTAATCACCGACAGCACCTGCACGGCCTCTTCCAGGCCGCGCTGGACGGTAAAGGTGCGCAAGGCCGCCCGGCGGTCGAAATCCAGGCTGACGGCATCGTCTTCCAGGCGACTGGTGGCGATGAACACCAATATGGTTGCGCACAGTCCCAGCATCAGCGTAAGCGATGCCGACAACGTTGCCCCCAGCTTGTTGATCACACGCCGCATAACTGAATCGTTATCTTTAACGATACCGATAATAATCTGGTCTTCATCAAATTATTAAAAACACCAGATTTATTTTTATCGGCGGCCGCAACCGGAATACGCGGCCGCCGGCCCGCGTTTACCCGGAAAATGCCCGGCCGGCCCCGCCGCCGGCGTCCTAGCTCAATAGCCGTACGGCGAAGATGGTTGTTTTTTGCGTTCTTCCTGCTCGATCGCCTGCGCCTGCATGAAGGCATCGAAAGAGCGTTCGATGGTGGCGCGCTCGATATCGCGGGTGATGAAGACGATACGGCTGCGGCGATCCCCGGACGGCCATTCGGGCAGCGTCACGGTCGAATGGAAGATGTGCTGCACGCCGTGGATCACGGTCGGCTTGTCTTCCCCCTGGAGGTTGAGGATGCCTTTGATGCGCAGGATGTTAGGGCCCTTGAAACCGACCAGCAAGCTCAGCCATTCATCGAACAGCGCCGGATCGATCGGCGCGTCGAAAGTGAAGCAAAAGGCGCGGATGTGGTCGTCGTGGCGGTTCACGTCGTGCGCGTGATCATGGTGATCATGGTGATCATGGTGATCGTGATGGTCATGGCCATGGGCCTGCCCATGATCATGGTGTTGATGGTCGTGCGCCTGCTTCTCGGCAAAAGCCTCCTCGTTGAGCCAGCGCGCCACATCGGGCATCTTCTCGCCCGGCTTGAACAAACCCGCATCCAGCAGCTCGGACGGCGAAATCTTTCCATGCTGCGGCAGCAATTGCCGCGCACCCGGGTTGAGCACGCGCAGGCGCTCGCGCAATTGCTCCAGCTGGGCGGCATCGGCCAGGTCGCTCTTGGTGAGCAGCAGGCGGTCGGCGACCGCGGCCTGCTGCACCGCTTCAACGTGGTTGTCCAGCGTGGCCATGCCATTGACGGCGTCGACCGTGACGATCACGCCGTCCAGCCGGTAGCGCGAGGCGATGAAGGCGTCGGTCATCAGCGTATGCAGGATGGGCACCGGCGACGCCAGCCCGGTGGTCTCGATCACCACGCGGTTGAACTTGCGCTGGCCCCCTTCGGCAAAGCGCCAGGTGATGTCCTTGAGCGTCTTCTTCAGGTCGCCGCGGATGGTGCAGCACAGGCAGCCGCTGCTCATCTCGACCACGGTGTCTTCCTGGCTGTGCGCCACCAGCAGGTGGTCCAGGCCGATCTCGCCGAACTCGTTGATGATGACCAGGGTGTCCTTCATCTCCGGCTGGGCGATCAGGTAATTGAGCAGCGTGGTCTTGCCGCTGCCGAGAAAGCCGGTCAGCAGGGAAACGGGAATCGGCGCATCGCCGGCGGGTACGGATGGGTTCATGATGGAATGCTCGGGCAGAAATAAGGCGCGGAATCGGCGCGTGAACCTCCATGCTAACCGATGCCTCAAGAGAACTGCGGAGGACTGCGGAGGACTGCGCGCCATGAAAAAACGGACCACGCGGGATCCGTCTTGCGGGAATCTTACTCGTTGTCGTGCGCGTCCAGCGGCACCTTGGCGGGCGCTTCTCCGGCCTTGCCCACGCCGGGCAGCAGGTGGCCCAGCTTGCGCGCCTTGGTGCCGAGGTAGCCGATGTTGAATGGATTGTGGTTGGCGATCAGCGGAATGCGCTCGGCCACCGGGATGCCGTTGTCTTCCAGCGCCTTGACCTTGCGCGGGTTGTTGGTCATCAACCGCAGGCTGGTGATCTTCAGGTGCGCCAGCATCGGCAGCACGATGGTGTAGCGGCGCATGTCGGCCGGAAAACCCAGGCGCTCATTGGCCTCGACGGTGTCGGCGCCCTGGTCCTGCAAATGATAGGCGCGGATCTTGTTGAGCAAGCCGATGCCGCGCCCTTCCTGGCGCAGGTAGAACAACACGCCGCGGCCTTCCTTGGCGATCTTCTTCAATGCCGCTTCCAACTGGGCGCCGCAATCGCAGCGCTGCGAGAACAGCCCGTCACCGGTCAGGCATTCGGAATGCACGCGGCCCAGCACCGGCTCGCCGTTGCCGACATCGCCCAAGGACAGCGCCAGGTGTTCCTTGCCGGAAATCTCATCGTAAAAGGCATGCAGTTCAAATGTCGCCCATGGCATGGGCAACTTGCACGAGCTGACGAATTCGAGTTTTTCTTCCGGCACGGCGCCGGGCTCAATCGGTGACGACATGACAACCTGCTTTCAATACGGATGCGGTGAACCGCGTATCTTACCTTGCGGCGGGGTTTATTTCAGGACCTGCAGATGATGGCGATCGTCCGCTTTGCAAGCCGACCCGACGCCGGAAAGACCCGCCCAAAACGACTCAGCCCCGCCATGGGCGGGGCTGAGCGGGCGATTCAGGCGAAAACCGGATTACACCAATCCATGCGCCTGCTGGTCCGCATGGTAACTGGAACGCACCATGGCGCCGACAGCGGCGTGCACGAAGCCCATCTTGTAGGCTTCTTCCTCATACATCTTGAAGGTGTCCGGGTGCACGTAGCGGCGCACCGGCAGGTGGTCGCCGCTGGGCATCAGGTACTGGCCGATGGTCAGCATGTCGACGTTGTGGGCGCGCATGTCGCGCATGACCTGCAGCACTTCCTCGTCGGTCTCGCCCAGGCCGACCATGATGCCGGACTTGGTCGGGGTTTCCGGATGCAGGTCCTTGAAGCGCTTCAACAGGTTCAGCGAGTACTCGTAGTCGGAGCCGGGGCGCGCTTCCTTGTACAGGCGCGGCGCGGTTTCCAGGTTGTGGTTCATGACGTCCGGCGGGGCCATCTTGAGGATTTCCAGCGCGCGGTCCATGCGGCCGCGGAAGTCCGGGGTCAGGATTTCGATGCGGGTCTCGGGCGACAGCTCGCGCACGCGGCGGATGCATTCGGCGAAGTGGGCGGCGCCGCCGTCGCGCAGGTCGTCGCGGTCGACGCTGGTGATGACCACGTACGACAGCTTCAGCTGGGCGATGGTCTTGGCCAGGTTTTCCGGCTCATTGGGGTCGAGCGGGTCGGGACGGCCGTGGCCGACGTCGCAGAACGGGCAACGGCGGGTGCACTTGTCGCCCATGATCATGAAGGTGGCGGTGCCCTTGCCGAAGCATTCGCCGATGTTGGGGCAGGAGGCTTCCTCGCACACCGTCACCAGGTTGTTGGCGCGCAGGATGTCCTTGATCTCGTAGAAGCGCGTGGTCGGCGAGCCGGCCTTGACGCGGATCCAGTCCGGCTTCTTCAGTTTCTCGGCGGCCACGATCTTGATCGGGATCCAGGCGGTCTTGCCGGCGCCCTTCTGCTTGTCGAGCGGGTTGGCGCGCGCCGCGTTGCTGGAGGAATCTGCTGCTGGAGTGATGTCGGTAGTCATGGTGTCGGTATTTCCGGCGCCCGGCGTGTGCCTCAGCGCCCTTCTATGCCCGTGAAGCGGGCGATCAGTTTCTCGGCAAGCAGCGCCTGGACGTCGGCCAGGCGGGCAGCGGCGGCGCCCAGGGTCTTCATGTCGACCGTGGCCAGGCCTTCGTAGCCGCAGGGATTGATCCAGGAAAACGGCGTCAGATCCATGTCGACGTTGAGCGATACCCCGTGGTAAGTGCAGCCGTTGCCGCGGATCTTCAAGCCCAATGCGGCCACCTTGGCGCCCTGCCACGCCCCGTCGGCGGCATAGATGCCCGGCGCGCCCTGCTTGCGTTCACCGGCCAGATTATACGCCGCCAGCGTGTCGATCACCGCCTGCTCGATGTTGTGCACGAACTCGCGCGCGAACAGCCGGGCCCCGGCGCGGTGGCGGCGCAGGTCCATCAGCAGGTAGATCACCGCCTGGCCGGGGCCGTGGAAGGTGACTTCGCCGCCGCGGTCGGTCTGCACCACCGGGATGTCGTGAGGATTCAATACGTGGGAACGGTCGGCGCCCAGGCCCAGCGTGTAGACCGGGGGATGCTCGACGATCCAGAGCTGGTCGGGCGTCTCGGCGGTGCGCGCGTCGGTGTAGGCGCGCATGGCGGCGAAGCTGGCCTCGTAGGGCTCGGCGCCGCGCCGCACGATCTGCGGCAGGCCGGGGCTGGCCAGGATGGCGGGCGAAGCAGCAGCTTGCTGCGCGCCGACGGTGTGTGTTGCTGTCTGCATGGCAGCCAGTTTAGCGAACTTCGCTCTGGCCCGTCGGCGCGGCATGGGTTTTGACGGCCAATATTGCATCATGAGCAATATTTGTTGGCGGAAAGCGTTGGAAAAAGGCGACCGGCCAGGCTTCCCGTTATCCGCTCAGAACCAGCGGATCAGTCCGCGCGGCAACAGGTGGCTGATGCGTGGCGCGCCCTGCTCCCCCGCCGCGCAGCAGTCGGCGGCGGCCGGCCTGGTCGCCGGCTGCTTGCGGACCAACCAGTTGCGGACCATCCGGGCGGCGCGCGCCAGCGGGCCGGGCAGCGGCAGGATGTCGAATTCGGCGCGCCCCTTGACGGCTTCAAACACCGCCAGCCCGCGACCGTGGAAATCGAAGTCGCGGCCGGGACTGAGCCACACGTCGGCGCCGCCCTCTTCCACCGTCAGCCAGACCAACCCGCAACGCACCCTCACCCGTACCGGATGTTGCAGGCGCACGGCGTGGACGCGCCCTTCTTCAAGGCATAGCGGGGCGGTTTGGTTTGTGAATGAAATTGGCATGGCGCATTCCTTTTCCCGTTTCGCAGGACAAACCCCGGGGCAAGCCGCCAGGCCTTGATGGCGCGGCCTCTCAGAGGTATTTCCGGTGATTTCGTTGAATTGGAGTTCATTGTAGGAAGCCTCACGCACAAACCAAAACGATATATATTCGGTGTTATTGCGAATGGAATTCACAAGGAACCAAGCATGGCCGATTTGAGGAAGCTGCCCAACCTGGCGGCATTGCGCGCCTTCGACGCCGCCGCGCGCTACGAATGCTTTTCGCGCGCCGCCGAAGAGATCCACGTCACGCCCGGCGCCATCAGCCACCAGGTGCGCGCACTGGAGGAGGAGCTTGGCCTGCAGTTGTTCATCCGCCACGGCAAGCGCATCTCGGTGACCGAAACCGGCCAGCGCTTCGCCGCCACCATCCGCAAGTCGCTGTCCGAGATCGCGCTGGCCGCCGAACATCTACGCAGCCTGAACCGCCAGCAACGGCTGGTGATATCGAGCACGCCTTCGTTCGCCTCGCGCTGGCTGGCGCCGCGCTTGTGGAAGTTCATCGACCGCCATCCGGAAATCGAGGTGGTGCTGCAGTCGGGCAGCCATTTGTCCGACTTGCGCCTGGACGGCGTCGACGTCGGCCTGCGCTTCGGCCGCGGCAACTATAGCGGCGTGGTATCGGAAAAACTGAGCGACGATTACTACTACCCGGTGGCCTCCCCCGCCTACCGCAGCAAGCGCGGCAAGAAGCCCGCCAAACCCGCCGACCTCGCGCAATGCACACTGCTGCGCATGGACCAGCGCGAATCCTGGCAGCCGTGGCTGCAGCGGGCCGGGCTGGATTTGCCGGAGCCCAGCGGCGGACTGGTGATCGAGGATTCTTCGCTGACCTTGCGCGCGGCGGCCGACGGCGGCGGCGTGGCACTGACCCGGCACATGATCGCCTCGCAGGAGATCGCCGCCGGCGAGGTAGTGCGACTGTTCGCCATGGCCCTGAAAGCCGAGGAATCGTATTACTTCGTGCACCTGCCCGAAGGGCTGGAGAAGCCGGCCGTGGCCGAGTTCAAGAAGTGGATCTTCAAGGAAATGAAACTGTTCCGCGAGAGCGGCGACTGGCCTGGCTAACACCGCAATACACGGTTATCGCCTGCGCGCCTTGGGGGCAATTGCCCCGTGAGACTCCATCAGCCGATTTGACGGGCGTGGTCACCCTTGACCGACAGTAGCCGGACGTAGGCAGACCACGGCAGCGTGAACATTCGCGCCAGTTCGTCCAGCCGCCAGAATCGCTCTGCTGACGATACGGAGGAAGATTTGCCAGACAGTGTCTGGCAAATCGGCCAAGTCAGGAAGAATGATCGCATTTGCTGCAAGTTCTGGCGGCTGAACCCGCGCCCAAACCGTGCAGTCAAGTCACCGGACAGGCGAGCGATCAACTGCTCCCCGTATCCGGCACGCCGCCTTCCCTGCTGTTCGGCTTCCACAATGCGACGGCCGATTTCCCAATAACTCGCCGTCATCAGCGCATTGACGCTACGCGCCGCCGCATGACGTGCCGTATCGAGCAATTCCACGATCCCGCCGTGGATACCGGCATAACCGACGGGCAAGACAGGGGACCTGGTGAGCTTGATTTTTGCCATGATGATTCTTCGGAAAACATCGGCATATAGTGAACCAGGCTCCATCATTGGCGCGCTTGCAATATCGATTTATGAGGTAGTCCCACAAAGTTCGATCCCGCGCCTCTCTCAAACAAAAACCCGGCGCGCCAGGATGGCTACGCCGGGTTTCATACGCGATCGCGCAAGGGCTTACAGCACGAACTTCACCTTCTCATGCGACGACAGCGCGCGGTACAGGTTGTCCAGCTGCTCGCGGCTGGTGGCGCGCACGGTCAGCGTCAGCGACAGGTACTTGCCCTGCGAGGACGGCCGCATTTCCAGCTTGCCGGCATGGAATTCGGGGTCGTGCTCGACCACCAGCTCGACAATGGTCTGGGCGAATTCATCGTGCAGGATCCCGACCACCTTGATCGGGAAGTCGCTCGGGTATTCGATGAGGGATTCTTCGGTAGGGATAGTCATGGCAGTATGGCTCGGCGTGTTCCGCTGGCGCTCCGTTTTCAATGTACCCATATGGGGTTCAAACGGCCGGCTTCAAGCGGAGGGGTTGCGGGAGGGGGAATGCCAGCATTTTACGCCATACGTAGCCGATCAAGCCCAATACGGCCCGATACGCCCTAATACGCACACGGGCCGCACTTGGCGGCCCATGCAGGCAAAAAAACCCAAAGCGGCGGCTTACAGGCGCGCCTTGGCCGCCTGGTAAGCGGCGTAGACCTTGGCATAGACCGGGCCCGGCTTGCCGCTGCCGATGGGCTTGCCGTCCAGCGTCACCACCGGCAGCACTTCCTTGCTGGCCGAGGAAAGGAACAGTTCATCGGCGGCGAACACTTCATCGCGCGGGATGCGGCGCGCTTCCAGCGCAATGCCCTGCCCGGCGCACAGCTCTTCCATCAAGCCGTAACGGATGCCTTCCAGGATCAGGTTGTCCTTAGGCGGCGCGGAAATCTTGCCGTCCTTGACCACCCATACGTTGGACGAGGATGCCTCGGACAGGAAACCGTCACGGAACTGGATCGCCTCAGTCACTTCGTTTTCGGCCGCGAACTGCGCCGCCAGCACGTTGCCCAGCAGCGAGGTCGACTTGATCTGGCAGTTCAGCCAGCGGCGGTCTTCCATGGTCACGCAAGCCACGCCGTTTTCACGCGCGGAGGCCGGCGGCAACACCATGGGATTGGTCATGATCAGCACGGTCGGCGTCACTTCCTTGGGGAAGGCATGCGCGCGCTTGGCCACGCCGCGCGTGACCTGGATGTAGATCATCTGGTCATCCAACCCATTGGCCTGCACCACGCGCTCGATCAGGGCGAACCAGCCGGCTTCGTCATGCGGATTCGGTATGGAGATGGTCTTCAGGCTGCGGAACAGGCGCGCCAGGTGCTGCTGGCTGCGGAAAGCCTTGCGGCCATACATCGGGATCACTTCGTAAATGCCGTCGCCGAAGATGAAACCCCGATCCAGCACCGGAACGCGGGCTTCGGACAGGGGCGTGAGTTCGCCGTTGAGATAGACGATGGGGTCGTTCATGGTGAGTTTTCCAAGTGTGCGGGAATGAGGGAAAGCGGCAGATTCGCCGCCTTCATTCAAAGATTGTGGCATACGCAAGTGTACGGGGTTATGCAAAAACGGTATTGCATTTCCTGAAGTGGAGATCGAGTACAGGTTCTCAACCAACGTGCGATATCTACAGCGCCGCGACCTCTACCCGGCAACCCTCGCCTTCGCCGATCGGCACGAACCTCCAGCGCAGCGAATGGAAGCGCGCCAGCGTCTCGCGGTGGGCGATGCTAACCACCGTCACGCCCGGCAACTCCCGCGGCAAGGCCGCGTACAGCGCTTCTTCGGTTTCGCCATCCATGGCGCTGCTGGCCTCGTCCAGGAACACCAGCGCCGGCCGGTTCAAAAACACCCGCACGAAGGCCAGGCGCTGCTGCTCGCCAGGCGACAGGGCATGGCTCCAGTTGGCGGCCTGGTCCAGCCGGCCGACCAGTTGCGGCAGCCGGCACAGCGCCAGGTAACGCGCGATCGTGGCATCGTCGAAGCTGCCCTCGGCGGCCGGATACGACAGCGCCGCGCGCAAGGTGCCGATGGGCAGGTAACTGCGCTGCGGCAGGAACATCACCGCCGCGCCGGCGGGCAGGCCGATGCGCCCGCGTCCATACGGCCAGACATCGGCGATGGCGCGGATCAGCGTCGACTTGCCGCAGCCGGAAGGGCCGCTGACCAGCACATGCTCGCCCGACTCCAGCCGCGCATCCATGCCGCGCAGCACCACGCCGCCGTCCGGCAAGGACAGCTGCAGGCCTTCGATGGTCAGCGCGCTCCCGGTGTGGCGTTCGACCTCGATGGTGCGCGCCATGCCTTGCGCGCGCTCGACATCGGCATTGAAGCCGGCCAGGCGGTTGATGCTGGCCTTCCAGCTGGCCAGCGTGGTGAAGGCATTGATGAACCACGACAGCGCATCCTGTACCTGGCCGAAGGCATTGCTGATCTGCATCAGCACGCCCAGCGAAATGGCGCCGGAGAAATAGCGCGGCGCCGACACCAGCATCGGGAAAATGATCGCGAACTGGCCGTAGAAATTGACCGCGATATTGAGCTTCTTGGTCACGCGCATGATGTCCCACCAGTTGCCGCGGATGTCATCCAGGCGCGCGGTGAGCTGCGCGCGCTCCTGCGCCTCGCCGCGATACAGGGCAACCGCTTCCGAATGCTCGCGCACGCGGATCAGGCCGAAACGGAAGTTCGCCTCGAAGCGTTCCTGGTTGAAATTCAGGCCGACCAGCGGCCGGCCGATCCACCATACGATGGCCGAGCCGACCGCCGCGTAGGCCACCGCGAACCACACCATGTAACCGGGGATGTTCCATGCCTGGCCCAGCGCGGAGAAGGAAGCCGGCCCGCTCACCAGCCACAGGATATGCACGAAGGAAAGCAGCGTGACGCTGCTGGAGATGAAGCCCAGCACCAGCGACAGCGTGTCGGAAGTCAGCGCGCGCAAATCCTCGGCGATACGCTGGTCGGGGTTGTCGGAGAGGCGTCCCTGCTGGCCCTGTTCGATGCGGTAGTAGGCGCGATGCGCCAGCCAGCGGTCCATGTAGCGCTCGGTCATCCAGTAGCGCCAGCGGATCTGCAGCGCCTGCGTCAGGTAGACGCTGTAGATGGCGACCGCGATGAAGACGAAGGCCAGGCCGGAGAACTGCCACAGCAGCGATTTGAACTGCGGGTAATTGTGCGCCTGGAGCACGTCGTACATGTCGCGGTTCCAGGAGTTCAGGCGCACATTGATGTAGACCATGCCCAGGTTCAGGGCGATGATCGCCAACAAGAGACCGAAGGCTTTCCATTTCTGCTCGGAAGCCCAGAACGGTTTGATCAGTTTCCAGACGGCGGCGCGGCCGGGGTTGCTGGGTGGCGTAGTGTTGGTCATGACAAGCTGGTTGGCGATGGACTTGCCGACCAGCTTGCCGTGACAGACTTAAGCCAGACTTAACCCGGCTAAGAGAACAACATTGTCGTGCACCATGGCCGATCAGAAACCGGCGCGCAGTTCGACGAACAGGTTCTGCTCCTTCAGGCGGCCCTGGTGCTGCTCATCGCGGCTGCGGCTGGCGTTGTTGAGGAACAGGTTGCGGCCGGTCTGGTATTTGCCCAGGTCGACGTAGCGATAACCGGCGCCCAGCGTGAAACGCTGGCTCAGGCGGAAATCCATGCCCAGCGTGGCGCTCCAGGCCAGGTTGTCGCGGCTGTTGCGCTCGAAGCGGCGCGTCGTCATCCCCGCCTGGTAACCCTCGGCGTCGATGCGCGACAGGCCCAGGCCCAGGCCGGCATACAGGCTGAACGTCTGGTTCAGCGGGAAGTCCTTGTAGGCATTGAGCATCAGCCGCTGCGAACGGGTTTCGATGACATTGGGGCTAGGGCCCACAAATCCGGTGGCGGGATTGCGGAAGCGCCATTGCGTTTCGAAGCTGGCGTCGCTGGGAAACACATACTCCGCTTCCACCCGCCAGTCGCCCGGCAGGCGATGGCCCAACGCCAGGCTGCCGGCAAGCTTGTCCGTTCCCGATGGGCCGCGTGTGATATCCAGGGTGCGCGGGCTGTAACGCTGCTGCCCCGAGATCTCCTGGTGTGCATTCTGCAAACGTGCGGAAACATAAAAATCGTCCTGCTTGGCCTGCGCGTGGGCGGCGCCGGCCAAGCCCGCTGCCGCGGAAAAGACCGTGATTGCAGCCAGTGCCATGTGTTTCATTGCTTGCCTTTCGTTTTTTGTTGAGGGAAAAATCGGAGGCTGGAATTATTCGCCCGGAACAACCCTCAAAACCTGGCGCACCGGCCGGTTGCCGCAAACTTCCCGATAAATCGCATTTGCTCGATCAACACATGGCAAGACAACGAGAACGCCCCCCACGGATCACGGGACGTATTCACACAGACGCCGGCAAACAGCCTGGGATACGCGCCACCAGCGCGACCATTCGGTTTTTCCGACAAGTGTTTTCAGCGCCCGCGCACACGCGATGGCGCCCGATATGAGATGATTCGGCTTCATCTTTTCTTCAGCATCCCTTGAGGCCGCAGACCGTGGCCGCAGGTACAAGGAAGACAACGTCGCCGCAGTACGGGGCAACAAGATAAGCGGCCGCCAAGCCGCACCGCCCCAGCAGCACGCTGCGCGCGCCAGCCGGCCCGACGGTTCCGGCCCGGCCGCGCGCAACGATAAATGAATAACCGACGCCCCGCCTGCCCGGCCCGACACGCTCACATCGACCGTCGGCGTCGTGGCGACGCTGCTCACGGCAGGCCCGGCTTTTGTGGAGTTTGCATGTTCGCCTGGTTCGAAAAACTGGTTCACCCTTATCCCGAAGACCATCCCCTGCCGCCTCCGCGCGGCTTCATGCGCTTCATCTGGTCCTGTACCCGCGGCGTGCGCGGCTATATCGCGGCCATGACCACGATGACCGCCATCATTGGCGTGTTCGAGGCGATGCTGTTTGCCATGATGGGCCGCATTGTCGACTGGCTGGCCAAGGTCGAGCCGTCCCAACTGTGGGCGCAGGAAGGCCGCCACCTGCTCTGGCTGGGCCTGGTGCTGGCCGGCAGCCCGCTGCTGGTGGCGCTGCAGACGCTGTGCAAGCACCAGACCCTGGCCGGCAATTTCCCGATGCTGCTGCGCTGGAATTTCCACCGGTTGATGCTCAGCCAGAGCATGAGCTTCTACCAGAACGAGTTCGCCGGCCGGGTCGCCACCAAGGTCATGCAAACCGCGTTGGCGGTGCGCGACTTTTGCATGATCACCGGCGACATCATGGTGTTCATCGTGATCTACTTCGTCACGCTGATCGCCGTGGTCGGCACCTTCGACCTGCTGATGCTGGTGCCCTTCCTGATCTGGCTGGTCGCCTATGCGATCGCCATGCGCTACTTCGTGCCTCGCCTGTCCAAGGTGGCCCGCAACCAGGCCGATGCCCGTTCTCTGATGACCGGGCGCATCACCGATGCCTATACCAATATCGCGACCGTCAAGCTGTTCTCGCACGCCGGCCGCGAAGCCAGCTACGCGCGCAGCGCCATGCGCGAGTTCCTGTTCACGGTGAACCGCCAGATGCGCCTGGTGTCCGGCTTCGAAGTGGTCAACCACATCCTGAACATGGTGCTCATCATCGGCACCACCGGCATCGCGCTGCACCTGTGGATGCAGGGCAAGGTCGGCATCGGCGCGGTGGCCGCCGGCACCGCGATGGCGCTGCGCCTGAACGGGATCGCGCACTGGGTCATGTGGGAAATGGCGGCGCTGTTCGAACACGTGGGCACGGTGCAGGACGGCATCAACACGCTCTCGCGCGCGCATGACGTGAAGGACGCGCCCGATGCCAAACCGCTGCTGGTGAAACAGGGCGAACTGCGCTTTGAAGGGGTGGACTTCAGCTATGGCGGCGCGGCGCCGCGCCCGGTGGTGGACCGGCTGGACCTGGTGATCCGCCCGGGTGAAAAGATCGGCCTGGTGGGCCGCTCCGGCGCCGGCAAGTCGACCATCGTCAACCTGCTGCTGCGCTTTTACGATATCGAAGGCGGCCGCATCCTGATCGACGGCCAGGACATCGCGCATGTCACGCAAGACAGCCTGCGCGCGCAGATCGGCATGGTGACGCAGGATACCTCGCTGCTGCATCGCTCGGTGCGCGACAACATCCTCTACGGCCGCCCCGACGCCGGCGACGCCGAGATGATCCATGCCGCCAGGCGCGCCGAAGCGCACGACTTCATCGGCACGCTGGCCGATGCCAAGGGCCGCACCGGCTACGATGCGCACGTGGGCGAACGCGGCGTGAAGCTCTCCGGCGGCCAGCGCCAGCGCATCGCGATCGCCCGCGTGATGCTCAAGGACGCGCCCATCCTGCTGCTGGACGAGGCCACCAGCGCGCTCGATTCGGAAGTCGAAGCGGCGATCCAGACCAGCCTGTACAAGCTGATGGAAGGCAAGACCGTGGTCGCCATCGCGCACCGCCTGTCGACCATCGCGGCGATGGACCGCCTGATCGTGCTGGACCAGGGCCGCATCGCCGAGCAAGGCACGCACAGCGAACTGCTGGCCGCCAACGGCTTGTATGCGCGGTTGTGGGCGCACCAGAGCGGCGGCTTCCTGGGTGAGGAAGATGGCGAGCCTTCGGTCTTGATGGCGTAGGGAAAAAGTCCGCCATCACAGGCCGCGTGCTATTTCTTACAGCGATAGATTTTGACGAAGATAAGTGGGGAATATGTCTATCCAGACTGCACTAATACTGATGTTGGGTGTGCTGATACCCTGCCTGATTGCTTACTTCAATGCCTATAGCAAGGAAAAAGGGAAAAATCGGGCGCTGCATGAAGACGTAACTAAACTCGAAATGGAAAAGCAAGCCATCGCAGCCAATCATGCGCGGACACTTGAAGAATTGAAACGACAGCATTCGCTGGACATCGAAAAAAGAAAATACAGATATGAGAGCAAGAAGGAACAATACTTTCTTTTCATGGAGCGGTTCGACAACTACAACGCTCGCTCTTTAAACGTTGTCGCCGATATGATGGCCCCAATCATGATGGAGTACTATCGCTCGCCAAGTAAGACACGAAGCGAGGAGCTGACACATGAATTTAACAATAAGGCTCAACAGGCTGACATGGAACTGATGAAACAAGAAGCAGAGTTGTTTTCTCAGCTCAATGCTTTCCGGTTGATCTCAAGTGAAAAAGTGATAGGACTCATTGAGTGCCTGTTGCAGGAGATTCAGCGAGCAGGGGAAGCACAGCGAAAAATCCTCGACTTTATAGGTACACCTGAATTCCGGGATACTCTAACGATTCCCCAAGAAATGTTTTCGGCGACTTCTGAAGCGAAGATTCCTGAAATTAAAAGCGCCCTAGCACAAGCGATGAGAAGTGAGTTGGACGAGATATAGACGATCCGAAAAGGTTCTTTCTCCAGATAACCACGAATAGCAGAAAATAAAAAGCAGGACGCACTAGATGGCGCGCCCTGCTTTTTTCTTTGGCCGATACGGCATTACATACGTTTCATTCCAAGGTGAACGAAGCCGTCTTCACGTCCTTCGAATCCAGCCCCACCTGCACCTGGAACTCGCCCGGCTCGGCCACATGTTCCAGCCTGGCGTTGTAGAAGCTGAGCGCCCTGGCATCGATGGTGAAGCGCACTTCCTTTTGCTCGCCCGGCTGCAGCAGCACCTTGCGGAAGTCCTTGAGTTCCTTGACCGGACGCACCACCGACGCGGCCACATCGCGAATGTACAACTGAACCACGGTGGCGCCGGCGCGGCGGCCGGTGTTCTTCACGGTGACCGTGGCATCGACGCGGCCATCGGCTTTCATCGTCGGCTGCGACATGCTCACCCCGGACAGGCTGAACTCGGTGTAGCTCAAGCCATAGCCGAATGGGTAGAGCGGCCCGTTGGGTTCTTCGAAGTACTGCGAGGTGTAGTTGCCCGGCTTGCCTTCGGTGAACGGCCGGCCCAGGCGCGCGTGGTTGTAGTAGCTGGGGATCTGGCCCACCGAGCGCGGGAAGGTGATCGGCAACTTGCCCGAGGGGTTGACGTCGCCGAACAAGATGTCGGCGATCGCATGGCCGCCTTCGGTGCCGGTATACCAGGTTTCGAGGATGGCGGAAGCGTTTTCACGCGCCCAGTTCAGGTCCAGCGGACGGCCGTTCATCAGCACCAGCACCAGCGGCTTGCCGGTGGCCTTCAAGGCCTTGAGCAAGGCGGTCTGGTTCTCCGGCAGCGTCAGCTGGGTGCGGCTAGACGACTCGTGCGACATGCCGCGCGACTCGCCCACTGCCGCCACCACCACGTCGGCATTGCGCGCCGCCTTGACCGCCTCGGCGATCATGGCTTGCGGGCTGCGCTGGTCCTGCACCACCTCGGGATCGTCCCAGTTGAGGAAGTTGAGGTAATCGACAATGTGCTTGTCTTCGGTGATGTTGGCGCCGCGCGCGTAGAGCAGTTTGGCCTTGGCGCCCAACGCATCCTGCAGGCCCTGCCTGAGGGTGACGGTCTGCTGGTCCACCCCGGCGCCGGACCAGCTGCCCAACATGTCGATATGCGAATCGGCCAGCGGGCCGACCAGCGCGATGGTTCCCGCCTTCTTCAGCGGCAGCGTGGCATTGCGGTTTTCCAGCAAGACCATGGACTGTTGCGCCACCGCGCGCGCGGCGGCGCGATGCAGGCGGCTCTCGGCATTGACGCCGGGCGGATCGCCGGCGGCCTGGCCGATGCGCAGGTAGGGGTCCTGGAACAGGCCCATGTCGTACTTGGCGCCGAGGATCTCGCGCACCGCATTGTCAAGATCCTGCCGCGTCACCTTGCCCGACTTGAGCAAGCCCGGCAACTGGCTGATATAGACCTGGTCGGCCATGCTCATGTCGGTGCCGGCCTTGATCGACAGTTGCGCCGCTTCGGCCTCGTCGCGCGCCACGCCGTGGTTCACCAGTTCGGTGATGGCGCCGTGGTCGCTCACGGTCAGCCCCTTGAAGCCCCATTCGCGGCGCAGCAGGTCTTGCAACAGCCAGGTGTTGGAGGTGGCGGGCGTGCCATTGATGGAGTTAAGCGCCACCATCACCGCGCCGGCGCCGGCATCCACCGCCGCCCGATACGGCGGCAGGTAGTCGTTGTACATGCGCTGCGCATCCATGTTGACCACGTTGTAGTCGCGCCCGCCCTCGACTGCGCCATACAGCGCGAAGTGCTTGACGCTGGCCATCAGGCGGTTAGCGGCGATGGGCTTCTGCTCGCCCTGCAATGCGCGCACCGAGACCTCGGCGATGCGCGACACCAGGTAAGGATCTTCGCCGAAGCCTTCCGAAGTGCGGCCCCAGCGCGGATCGCGGCTGATGTCGACCATCGGCGCGAAGGTCATGTCGATGCCGTCGGCGGCGGCTTCTTCGGCGGCGGTGCGCATGGCGGTGGCGACCACGTCCAGGTCCCAGCTCGAGGCCAGCCCGAGGCCGATCGGGAAGGTGGTGCGATGGCCGTGGATCACGTCGTAGGCGAAGAACATCGGGATCTTCAGGCGCGAGCGCATGGCGCCATCCTGCAGCGGCCGGTTGTCGGCGCGCGTGACCGAGTTGAAGGTGCCGCCGACGCGGCCGGCGGCGATTTCATCGGCCAGCCTGTTGGCCGGCATGTCGGGGCCGATGCTGACCAGGCGCAATTGGCCGATCTTTTCATCGACCGTCATCTGCGACATCAGGTCGTCGATGAAGGCGCTCTTGTCGCCGAGCAAGGCCGGCTTGCCCTGGGCATACGCCTGCGGCGCCAGAAGGCCGGCGGCACAGGCCAGCGCGCACAGCAATGCGATGCGGCGATGGCGGCGCGCGTGGACGGGCGGCCTGGCGGAAAGCTTGATGGACACGTAAATTCCTCTCTTCTTGTAAAACTTTGGCCACGGCATCCCCTCATACGGGAGGTGCCGCGGCCTGGAAACGGATGATGCGCGTCGGTGCAAAAGCCCTGGCGCGATCGATGCTTGCAGCGTTGCGTGCGCATTTACCTGCGTATTTTCTTGCGCACCTGCTTGCTTATTTGCTTGCTTATTTACTTACTCTGTGACGTGCCGGTACCTGAACGGTTCGCTATATTATTCTGTTTTAACGCGCGCCGGACGCCTCCCCCGCTGCCCGGCGCCGCGCCTTTATGGAGAAATGAGTGATTCTGAACGTGTTCAAGCGCCTTCCCTTGCGCGGCGCCTTGCTGTTGTCTGCCGCCCTGCTGGCAACGGCTGCGCAGGCCCAGGCCCAGGCCTTTTCGCTGGAACAGGTGACGGCCCGCGCCAAGGCGCTGGCCGACCAGCCTTACCGCAAGCCCGCGAGCAACCTGCCGCCGGTGTTTTCCAGCATGCAGTTCGCCGACTACATGAAGATCCAGCCCAGGAGCGAAAAGTTCGAATGGCGCGACCAGAAGACGCCCTTCAAGCTGGCCTTCTACCACCAGGGCATGCAGTTCAACTCGCCGGTGCTGATCCATGAAATTGTCGGCGGCCGCACGCAGGAGATCGGCTACAGCACCGACCGCTTCGACTTCGGCGACCTGCATTTCGACAAGGAGAGCACCGCGCGCCTGGGATATGCGGGCTTTCGCGTGGTCTATCCGGTCAACAGCCCCAACAAGGAAGACGAGGTGATGAGCGTGCTGGGCGCGAGCTATTTCCGCGTGATCGGCAAGGGGCAGGTATACGGCCTGTCCGCGCGCGGCCTGGCGATCGACACGGCGACGATGAGCGGCGAGGAATTCCCGCACTTCACCGAATTTTGGATCCAGCGCCCGGCCGGCGGCGACAAGCAGCTGACCTTCTACGCGCTGCTCGACTCCCCGCGCGCCACCGGCGCCTACAAGTTCACCCTTGCGCCCGGCCAGGATGCGGTGCTGGATGTGCAGGCGCGCGTGTTCCTGCGCGGCGAGGTGGCCCGCCTGGGCATCGCGCCGCTGACCAGCATGTTCCTGTTCGGCCCCAACCAGCAATCGTCCAGGCGCAACTTCCGCCCGGCCATCCATGACTCCAACGGCCTGGCGATCCACACCGGTTCCGGCGAATGGCTGTGGCGACCGCTCAACGATCCGCAGAACGTGGAAGTGAGTTCGTTCGAAGTCACCAATCCCAAGGGCTTCGGCCTGCTGCAGCGCGGCCGCGAATTCTCCAACTTCGAGGACCTGAAAGACCGCTACGACCTGCGGCCGAGCGCCTGGATCGAGCCGAAGGGCGACTGGGGCAAAGGCGCGGTGCAACTGGTGGAAATCCCCACCGCCGACGAGACCAACGACAACATCGTAGCCTACTGGCTGCCGGCGCAATTGCCGGCCAGGGGGGTGCCGATGGCGTTCGATTACCGCATCCACTGGACCATGGACGAGGCGGCTATCCTGAAGGATGAAGTGGGCTGGGTGAAGCAGACCTTCCACACCGACGGCGAGCTGACCCAGGCCAACCTGATCCGCAGCTTCGACGGCACCACCGCCCTGCTGGTCGACTTCACCGGCCCGGCGCTGGCCAGGCTGCCGGCCGGCGCGCCGCTCAGCCCGCAAGTGAGCATCGGCAACAACGGCGAACTGATCGATGCCACGCTGCAGCCCAACCCGGCCATCAACGGCTGGCGCCTGACGCTGCGGGTCAAGGTCAGGAATTCGGCGCAGGCGGTGGAGCTGCGCGCGGCGCTGTTGTCCGGCCCCAAGGTGCTGACCGAGACCTGGAGCTACCAGTTGCCGCCGCGTTCGGATGTGCAGCGGACGTTCTGATTTCGGGCCTGTCCAAAAAATTATTTATATAATTAATTCAAGCCGCTTCGATTGAAGCGGCTTTTTTATTTCATGCCATTGGGACTGCGGCCAACCATCTCCCGTCGTCCCGGCGCATGCCGGGACCCAGTGTCGTTCGCTGCCCATCAGAGACACCGCGCACGACACTGGATCCTGACTTTCGTCAGGATGACGGCGAGGTTTTGATGCGCGCCAAATAAAAATGCCGCCCAGTTTGCACTGGACGGCATTGCGGCTTGATCTGCGACCGGCTTATCGCCAATCAGGACTCCACCGATTCGCCACGCAGGCGGGTGATCACGCCATCCAGCGCATCGAGGTCGTTGAAGCTGATGACCAGTTGTCCCTTGTTCTTGGCGCCGGTCTTGATGCTGACCTGGGTGGCCAGCAGGTCGGACAGTTCTTCTTCCAGGCGTGCGATGTCGCGCGATTTTTCCTTGCCTTCGCGCGGCTTGGCGGCCTGCTCGGCGGAAGCGCGGGTGACCAGCTTTTCGGCGTCGCGCACCGACATGCGCTTGGCGACGATCTGGTTGGCCAGCTGGATCTGGGTGGCCGAGTCGACCACCAGCAGCGCGCGGGCGTGGCCCATGTCGATGTCGCCGGCCATGAGCATGGTCTGCACCGGCTTGGCCAGGTTCAACAGGCGCAGCAGGTTCGATACCGCGCTGCGCGAGCGGCCCACAGCCACCGCCGCCTGTTCGTGCGTGAACGAGAAGTCGGTGATCAGGCGGTGGATGCCCTGCGCCTCTTCCAGCGGGTTGAGGTCTTCGCGCTGCATGTTTTCGATCAGCGCCATGGCGGCGGTGGTCTGGTCGTCGACATTCTTGACCAGCACCGGCACCTCGCTCAGGCCGGCGATCTTGGCGGCGCGGAAACGGCGCTCGCCGGCGATGATCTCGTAGATATCCTTGCCGTTCTTCTGGCCGATGGCGCGGATCAGGATCGGCTGCAGCAAGCCCTGTTCCTTGATCGAAGCCGCCAGTTCATTGAGCGCGCCTTCGTCCATGCGGCTGCGCGGCTGGTATTTGCCGGCCTGCAGCTCGGTCACCGCCATCACGCTGGGCAGGCCGGCCTGCGCGGCTTGCGCCTGGGCTTCTTCGGTAATGTCGGACGAGCCGCCCAGCAGCGCGTCGAGTCCGCGCCCCAGGCCTTTGGATTTTTTCGGTGATGTTGCCATTGGATTGCCTATTGCTTATAAGGTCTTGATGCGCTCGACCATTTCCGCGCCGAACGCGATATAGGCTTGCGCACCCTTGGAGTTGGGGTCGAAGTTGACGCCCGGGATGCCGTAGGACGGCGCCTCGGCCAGCCGCACATTGCGCGGGATGACGGTCTTGAAGACCTTGTCGCCGAAGTGCTGTTCCAGCTGGTCGGAAACCTGCTGCGACAGCGTCATGCGCGGGTCGAACATCACGCGCAAGAGGCCGATCACCTTCAGGTCCGGGTTCAGCTTGGCATGCACTTTCTTGATGGTGTTGACCAGGTCGGACAAGCCTTCCAGCGCGTAGTACTCGCACTGCATCGGGATAATCACGCCATGCGCCGAGCACAGGCCGTTGAGCGTCAACATCGACAGCGCCGGCGGGCAGTCGACCAGGATGAAGTCGTAGTCGTCGGCCACGGCGGCGAAGGCGTTCTTCAGGCGCGCCTCGCGCTGTTCCAGCTCGACCATTTCGACTTCGGCGCCGGCCAGTTCGCGGTTGGCGGGCAGCACGTCGAACTTGCCGGACTCCGACGCCTTGCGCACCGTGCGGATGTCGGACATGCCCAGCAGCACTTCATAGATCGAGCCTTCCAGCGTCGCCTTGTTGATGCCGGCGCCCATGGTGGCGTTGCCCTGCGGGTCGAGGTCGGCCAGCAATACCCGTTGATCCAGTTGCGCCAGGCCGGCGGCGAGGTTGACTGCTGTGGTGGTCTTACCGACGCCGCCCTTCTGGTTGGCGACGCAAAAAATTTTAGCCATATTGTTTTGATCACTCGCTTATTGTGTCGTCAGCTTGATGCCGAAACCGATCAGGAACACGCCTGCCGCGCGCGAAGCCAGGGTGGCGATGGTGCGGTTGCGCGCCAGGCGCCGCGCGGCCGCATTGCCGGCCAGGACCAGGATGCTGCCATAGAAGGCGGTGCAGCAGCAGATCACCGCGCCCATCGTGACGAAAGTGAGCGCACCCTGTTGCGTGGCGGGGTCCAGAAACAGCGGGAAGAACGCCATGTAAAACACGATGGCTTTCGGGTTGATCAGCGTCACCAGAAAGCCGCGCCGGAAATCCGCAGCGTTGGAAAAGGGTACGACTGTACCACCGCCCTCGCCTCTTGCAAACAACAGCCGCAGTCCGAGGTAGGCCAGGTAGGCCGCGCCCAGGTACTGCATGCCGCGAAACAGCAGCGGATTGGCATGCAGCAGCGCCGCCACGCCGATGGCCGCCAGGAACATCAGCACGATGTCGCCCAGCATCAGCCCGGCCATGGCCGCGAAGCCGCCGCGCAGGCCATGCTTGGCCGAGCAGGTCAGCACGCAAAAGGTGCCGGGGCCGGGCAACAGCAGGAACACCATGGTGGCGGCAACCAGTTGCCAGATGTCGGTGATGCCGATGCCATGAAACAGTGCCTGCATGTTGCCTCTCCCTCTGCTGTTTTTTCTGTTTTTACCGTTCTTGCCGCCGCGCCGCCATCGCGGGCGCGGCGGCGCTGATTTATTGCTGCCGGGTCTTCACCAGGCGCGCGGTATCGAACCCCTGCTTGGTGGCGTTGTTGACGGCGTTCTCATACTGCTCGTCGCTGATGGTTGGCGTGCGCGCGAATATCCACAGGGATTCGCGCGAAGGACTGCCGACGGTGGCCAGCGTATATTGCGTATCCAGTTCCGTGACCCAGTAGTCGCTCCAGACCCACGGCAGCCACGACAACCATGACGGCATGAAACTCACCTGCAACTTGGTGTTGCCGCTGCCGCCGACCACCCGCGCCAAGCCCTGTTGCTCGTCGCTGCCAGCGGCAGTCTTGCAGCGGCTGGTGACGTCGATATCGCCGTCGTCGCGGGCGCGGTATTCGGTCGTGGCGCCGGACACGCATTTTTTCTGGAGGTCGTTGGGGATCTTGGCGATCTCGTACCACTTGCCGGCATAGCGCTTGAGGTCGACCGCGGGAACGGTCTTCACTTCCTGCGCGCCGGCTGCGGCCATGAGGGCCAGCGGCATGAACACGGCAATGGCAGCAGCGGCGGCCTTGGCGATGGAGGTTTTCATCAGGACTTTCTTTCCAAAAAGATGAGATGCCGTTCGGCATCCAGCCCCGGTACATGCAAGGCTTGTACCTTGTCCACGCTCCAGCCCGGCGGCAGCCGGTCGATTTCCTGTTGCGGCATGACGCCCTTGAGGGCGATGTACTTGCCGCCCTCTTGCAACAGGTGGTTCGACCAGTCGATGAAATCGTTCAGTTCGGCGAAGGCGCGCGAGGTGATGACGTCATATTGTTGCTCAACAGGCAACTGTTCGACACGCGCGTGAACCACGGAAACATTGCCCAATTGCAATTCTGCCTTTGCCTGGGTCAGGAAGGCGGTTTTCTTTTGCACCGTATCGACCAGGGTGATGCGCATCTGCGGCTCGGCCTCGGCCGCCCAGATCGCCAGCACGATGCCCGGCAAGCCGCCGCCGGCGCCCACATCCAGTACGCGCCGGGCGCCGGCGAAGGCCGATACCGCCGCCAGCGAGTCCAGCAGATGATGGGTCATCATCTGCGCCGGATCGCGCAGCGCGGTCAGGTTGTAGACCTTGTTCCATTTCGCCAGCAGCGCCTGGTAGGCCAGCAGGCGCGACAACTGGCGCTCGCTCAGGTGCAGGCCGAGTGCGGCGGCGCCATCCTTCAGGGTCTGGGTCAATGGGTTCTGGTCTGCCGCGATGCTCATCCGTATTCCGTTTTCTTGTGCTTGCTGTCCTGGCCTGCCAGGCGCCGTTGCCGTTCTCAGTCAGGCCGCTTCGTTGGTCTCGCCTTGCGCCAGCTTCAGGCCGCCCTTTTTCAGGTGCACCAGCAGCAGCGACAATGCCGCCGGGGTCACGCCGGAAATGCGGGATGCCTGGCCCAGGGTTTCGGGCTTGTGCTTGTTGAGCTTCTGGCGCACTTCGATCGACAGCGCCTTGACCTCCATGTAGTCGAGGTCGGCCGGCAGCTTCAGGTTTTCATTGTGGTCCTGGCGGCTGATCTCGTTGGCCTGGCGGGCGATGTAGCCGGCGTACTTGACCTGGATCTCGACCTGCTCGCGCACCGGCCCGTCTTCGATGCCGGGGCCGGCCAGCGACTGGCCTTCGGCGCCGGTCAGGCTCATCAGGCTGTCATAGCTCACGTTGGGGCGGCGCAGCAGGTCGAGCAGGCTGTATTCGTGCTCGATGGCCTTGCCCAGCACGCGCTCGGCTTCGGCCGCGGCCAGGATGCGCGGGTTGACCCAGGTGCTCTTGAGGCGCTCCATTTCACGCGCCACCGCTTCGCGCTTTTTCTCGAAGGCTGCCCATTGGGCGTCGCCGACGCAACCGAGCCGGCGGCCGATTTCGGTCAGGCGCAGGTCGGCGTTGTCTTCGCGCAGCGACAGGCGATATTCGGCGCGGCTGGTGAACATGCGGTACGGCTCCTGCACGCCCTGGGTGACCAGGTCATCGACCAGCACGCCGAGGTAGGCTTCATCGCGGCGCGGGGTCCAGGCATCGCGGCCTTGGGTCTGCAGCGCGGCATTGAGGCCGGCCAGCATGCCCTGGGCGGCGGCTTCTTCGTAGCCGGTAGTGCCGTTGATCTGGCCGGCGAAGAACAGGCCGGCGATCTGGCGGGTTTCCAGCGAAGACTTCAGGCCGCGCGGATCATAGTAGTCGTATTCGATGGCATAGCCGGGACGCAGGATGTGGGCGTTTTCCATACCCTTCATCGAGCGCACCAGTTCCAGCTGCACGTCGAACGGCAGGCTGGTGGAGATGCCGTTGGGGTAGAACTCGTGGGTGCTCAGGCCCTCGGGCTCCAGGTAGATCTGGTGCGAATCCTTGCCGGCAAAGCGGTGGATCTTGTCTTCAATGGATGGGCAGTAGCGCGGGCCCACGCCTTCGATCACGCCGGTGTACATCGGGCTGCGGTCCAGGCCGCCGCGGATGATGTCATGGGTGCGGCTGTTGGTATGGGTAATCCAGCACGGCATCTGGCGCGGGTGCATGGCGGCATTGCCCATGACCGAGAACACCGGCACCGGATCGAGGTCGCCCGGTTGTTCTTCCAGGATCGCCAGGTTGATGCTGCGACCGTCGATGCGGGGCGGCGTGCCGGTCTTCAGTCGGCCTTGCGGCAGCTTCAGCTCCTTCAGGCGCGCCGACAGCGACACCGCAGGCGGATCGCCGGCGCGGCCGCCGGCATAGTTGTTGAGGCCGACGTGGATCTTCCCGTCCAGGAAAGTACCGGCGGTCAGCACCACCGCCCTGCCCTGGAACCGGATACCGGCCTGGGTCACGGCGCCGACCACGCGGTCGCCTTCGATCATCAGGTCGTCCACCGCCTGCTGGAACAACCACAGGTTGGGCTGGTTTTCCAGGCGCGAACGGATCGCCTGCTTGTACAGGATACGGTCGGCCTGGGCGCGGGTAGCGCGCACGGCCGGGCCCTTGGACGAGTTCAGGATACGGAACTGGATGCCGGCTTCGTCGGTGGCGATCGCCATCGCCCCACCCATGGCATCAACTTCCTTGACCAGGTGGCCCTTGCCGATGCCGCCGATGGACGGGTTGCAGGACATCTGGCCCAGGGTTTCGATGTTGTGCGTCAACAGCAGGGTCTTCTGGCCCATGCGTGCCGCGGCCAGTGCGGCTTCCGTGCCGGCGTGCCCGCCGCCGACGACGATGACGTCAAATTGTGTGGGGAATAGCATGATGCGCCTCGTGGAGACGGTGTGAACAGAGGCGAGATTATAAAGTCTTTTGGATGATGGGGTCGGCAAGCCATCGTATTAAGTGGAATATCGGCATGAGGTGATGCTGGTTTACCTCATTCCCTGTCCTACCGATATCCACCAGCTATCGGATATCTGTCGGCTAGCTGGCCGGCATGGACTGTTTCACGTGAAACATTGGGCGACGACAATTCCTGCGGATGCTAAAAAACAAAACGGAGCCGCAGCTCCGTTTGATTTTCTCTTTCATTTCCTGTGCGATGTTTCACGTGAAACATCGCAGTGAAAACACATTCCCTTATTTACTTCAGGAAGGCATCGTACCCGCTCTTCAAGATCAACGCCCCTACCACCAGCAAGAACAATTTACGCACGAATACGCTGCCATGCTTCATCGCCAACCTGGTGCCCACCAGCGAACCGCCGATATTGAATACCGCCATCAGCAAGCCCAACTGCCAGAGCACATGGCCGCTATAGCCGAACCAGCACAGGGCCGCCAGGTTGGTCGCGATATTGACGAACTTGGATACCGCCGATGCCGACAGGAAGTCATAGCTGAATACCCGCACGAACAGGAAAACCAGGAAGCTGCCGGTACCCGGCCCAAAAACGCCGTCGTAGAAACCCACCCCGGCCCCGATCAATGCGGCATACGCCATTTCCCTGGCGCCGCTCAGGGTAGGCGCATGGGTCTGCCCGAAGTCTTTTTTCTTCAGCGTATATATCGCTACCGCAATCAAGACGAAGGGCAAGGCCTTGCGGATCATCTCCGTCGGAATATGGGTGACCACATAGGCGCCGAAGAAGGACAATGCGAAAGCAGCGATCGCCGCCGGCGTTACCGTGCTCCAGCGTACCGCGACCTTGCGGGCGAAATTGATGGCCGCGGCGCTGGTTCCCATGACGCCCGCCACTTTGTTGGTGCCAAGCAATGTCGCCGGCGGCGTATTGGGAAATACCGAGAACAAGGTCGGCACCAGCACCAGGCCGCCCCCGCCGACGACCGCATCGATCAAGCCGGCGA
This sequence comes from Herbaspirillum sp. GW821-FHT09A12, assembly GCF_059418325.1. Taxonomy (NCBI): domain Bacteria; kingdom Pseudomonadati; phylum Pseudomonadota; class Betaproteobacteria; order Burkholderiales; family Oxalobacteraceae; genus Herbaspirillum; species Herbaspirillum sp. GW821-FHT09A12. The sequence goes on along the minus strand of NZ_JBWKPR010000006.1, from coordinate 129,215 downwards.
CAAAGGCGGCGGCGCACAGGATCAGGTAATCAGCCATGGCGGATCACCAGCACGGGAAAACGAAATTGCATGGAAAGACTTTCGATCGAAACGAGTTGGCGCGATGATTATTGTTGGAACAAGCCCGGCCCCTATTTGCCGGGTGCGCTATTCTACTCCGCCCCCTGCTTCCATACTGGCAACAGATCCGGCAAGTCCCGGGCTGTTACGCAACAGCCGCATCTGTTATGGCGGAGGGAACCTGGCGACAAAAAAATACCGCCGGCAATCATCTTCCGATGACTTGCCGGCGGCAAGGATTGCCATCGCGAGGATGGCAAGTTTCTCTCTCGAACTCAGTGCGGCTGGCTTGCCGCCCCCTTCTTGGTCAAGGCCAGGATCTCGCCGACGATGCCCTTGCGGAACAGGAGCACGCAGATGATGAAGATGAAGCCGGTCACAATGGTCACCGAATCGCCCAGGGTGTTGAACCAGTCGATGTGGGTCACGCCGGCCAGCCAGTTGCCGATGTCGCCCAGCTTGTTCTCCAGCATGATGATGATGATGGCGCCGACGATCGGGCCGACGATGGTGCCCAGGCCGCCGACCAGGGTCATCAGCACCACCAGGCCGGACATGCTCCAGTGCACGTCGGTCAGCGTCTCGAAGCCCAGCACCAGGGTCTTGGTGGACCCCGCCAGGCCCGACAGCGCCGCCGACAGCACGAAGGCCAGCAGCTTGTAGCGCGCCACGTCATAGCCCAGCGAGATGGCACGCGGCTCGTTCTCCTTGATCGCCTTCAACACCTGGCCGAAGGGAGAGTTGATGGTGCGCACGATCAGGGCGAAGCCGAAGATGGCGATGGCCAGCACCACGTAGTACAGGGTCAGGTCGTTTTTGAGATCGATGAAGCCCAACAACTTGCCGCGCGGCACGCCTTGCAAGCCGTCTTCGCCACCGGTAAAGGACGCCTGCAACGCGACGAAGTACAGCATCTGCGCCAGCGCCAGGGTGATCATGGTGAAGTAGATGCCCTGCCGGCGGATTGCCAGCAAGCCCATCACCAGGCCGATCAGCGCCGCCACGCCGGTGCCCACCAGCAAGCCCAGTTCCGTCGGCAAGCCCCACACCTTTAACGCCTGGCCGCACAGATAGCCGGCCCAGCCAAGGAAGGCGGCATGGCCGAAAGACAGCAGGCCGGTATAGCCGATCAGCAAGTTGAAGGCGCAGGCGAACAACGCAAAGCACAACATCTTCATCAGGAACACCGGATACAGCCCGAACGGTGCAGCCAATGCAAGTATTAACAAAACAACAACTATTAGTTTCTTGTTCATGCCGGTCTCCCGATTATTTCTCTTTGCCGAACAGGCCGGCCGGACGGATCATCAGCACGATCGCCATGATGATGAACACCACGGTGGCTGACAGCTCGGGATAAAACACCCGGGTCAGGCCTTCGATCAGGCCCAGCGCAAGGCCGGTGACGATGGATCCGAGGATCGAGCCCATGCCGCCGATCACCACCACCGCGAACACGGTAATGATCAGGTTCGACCCCATCAGCGGCGAGACCTGGATCACCGGCGCCGCCAGCACGCCGGCAAAGGCCGCCAGCCCCACGCCGAAGCCATAGGTCAGGGTGACCATCAGCGGCACATTGATGCCGAAGGCTTCGACCAGCTTGGGGTTTTCGGTGCCGGCGCGCAGGTAGGCGCCCAGGCGCGTCTTTTCGATCACGAACCAGGTCACGAAGCACACCACCAGCGACGCCGCCACCACCCATGCGCGGTAGTTCGGCAACACCATGAAGCCGAGATTGGTCGCGCCTTGCAACGCATCGGGCACCGAATACGGCTGGCCCGAGACGCCATAGACGGAACGGAAGATGCCCTCGATCATCAACGTGATGCCGAAGGTCAGCAGCAAACCGTACAAGTGATCGAGCTTGTAGAGCCAGCGCAGCATGGTCTTCTCGATGATGATGCCGAAGATGCCGACCAGTACCGGCGCCAGCGCCAGCATGACCCAGTAATTGAGATCGAAGTAACTCAAGCCCATCCATGCCAGGAACGCGCCCATCATGTAGAGCGTGCCGTGCGCGAAGTTGATCACGTTGAGCAAGCCGAAAATCACCGCCAGGCCGAGCGACAGCATGGCGTAGAAAGAGCCGTTGACCAAGCCCAGCAGGAGCTGGCTCAGCAAGGCTTGCAGGGGGATTCCGAATAGTTCCATAAAAACCCGTTCATCCAGATGGGTGAAGAACGCAACCGCTTATTTGCCTGGACGGAAGCCGCCCGCGCACAACATCGGGGGCCGCTTCCAACAGCAAAAATCTGTCATTCCCGGCCAGCAGAAATGACAGATTTCGCGGATTGCCTTTACTGCCGCTTCTTTTATTGCCGCCTTTCAGCGTTGATGCGGTTGCTGCCGGTGATACGTCCTGCGCATTACTTCCACAGCGCGCACTTGGACTCGGCCTTGGTGGTCCATGCCTGCTCGGCAGGAATGGTCTGCACCAGCTTGTAGTAGTCCCACGGATACTTCGATTCCGACTGCGCCTTGACCTGGTACAGGTACATGTCGTGCACCACACGGCCGTCGGCGCGCAGGTAGCCGTTCTTCTGGTACATGTCATTGAACTTGGTCTTGCGCAGCTGGGCCATGACCTTGTCCGGATCGTCGGTGCCGATTTCCTTGACCACCTTCAGGTACTGCAGGGTCGCCGAGTAGTCGGCGGCTTGCAGCGACGAAGGCATTTTCTTGCGCACGGCGAAGTAACGCTTGGCGAAAGCGCGCGTCTCTTCGTTGGCATCCCAGTACCAGCTATCGGTCAGGTACAGGCCTTCGGTGCTCTTCAGGGTCAGCGAGTGCACGTCGTTGATGAACACCAGCAGGCCGGCCAGCTTGGCGGTCTTGGTGATGCCGAACTCATTGGCCGCCTTGACCGAGTTGATGAAGTCGCCGCCGGCATTGGCCAGGCCGATGATCTGCGCCTTGGAGCTTTGCGCCTGCAGCAGGAAGGAAGAGAAGTCCGAAGCGCCCAGCGGATGCTTCACGGAACCGACCACGGTGCCGCCCGATGCCTTCACCACGGTTGCGGTGTCGGCTTCCAGCGAGTGACCGAACGCGTAGTCGGCAGTCAGGAAGAACCAGCTCTTGCCGCCCTGCTTGACCACCGCCGAGCCGGTACCCTTGGCCAGCGCCACGGTGTCATACGCATAGTGCACGGTGTACGGCGAGCACTCTTCGTTGGTCAGGCGCGCGGAACCGGCGCCGATCTGGATGTAGACCTTCTTCTTCTCGGCCGCAACCTTGGCCGAGGCCAGCGCGGTGCCGGAGTTGGTGCCGCCGATCAGCACATCCACACCCTGCTGGTCGAACCATTCGCGCGCCTTGCTGGCGGCGACGTCGGCCTTGTTCTGGTGGTCCGCCACCAGCAGCTCGATCTTCTTGCCGTTGACCGCGCCGCCCATGTCGGCGATCGCCATCTTGATCGCCTCGGCGCCGCCCTGGCCGTCGATGTCGGAATACACCCCGGAAATATCGGTGATGAAACCGATCTTGATCACGTCCCCGGAGATCTGCGCCGATGCCGGCGCCGTCGAAAACGCTGCGGCTGCAGCGGTGACAGCAAGTGCCATTGCCTTATGTTTCATTTTCATCTCCTCAGTGTTGAGCCCGCTAAATTGATAGACCTGCGAGACAGCTTTATATTGAGCGGAGCAGGGATCGCCTCCCCCGCGACGTACTTGTTGTCAGTACTTTTTATGATTCTTGCGGCCTGGCCCATCCCAATCCGGGCGCGTGCCTTGCAAACGGTGCGGTCAGACGCCCAGCAATTCGTTCAGGGTCTGCATCTTGGCTTCCAGCTGCGAGGCTTCGAACGACTCGACGATCTGGCCATGCTCCATCACATAGAAGCGGTCGGCCAGCGGCGCCGCGAAGCGGAAGTTCTGCTCCACCATCACGATGGTGTAACCCTTGGCCTTGAGCGTGGTGATCATGCGCGCCAGCGCCTGCACGATGACCGGCGCCAGGCCTTCCGAAATTTCATCCAGCAGCAGCAGGCGCGCGCCGGTGCGCAGGATGCGCGCCACCGCCAGCATCTGCTGCTCGCCGCCCGACAGGCGCGTGCCCTGGCTGTTGCGACGCTCTTTCAGGTTGGGGAACATATCGTAGATCTCGTCGATCGACATGCCCTTGTCGGTCTTCGACACGAACGGCGGCAGCATCAGGTTTTCTTCCGCCGACAGCGAAGAAAAAATGCCGCGCTCTTCCGGGCAATAGCCGACGCCGAAATGGGCGATCTTGTGCGTGGCGAGGTTGATGGTTTCCTGGCCGTTGATCTTGATCGATCCCTTGCGGGTGCCGACCAGGCCCATGATGGAACGTAGCGTGGTGGTGCGGCCGGCGCCGTTGCGGCCCAGCAGCGTCACCACTTCGCCCTGGCGCACGTTCAGGTTGACGTTGTGCAGGATGTGCGATTCGCCGTACCAGGATTGCAGGTCGCTGATCTGCAGCGCCAGCGGGGCATTGGAATTGGAGGAGGCGCTCACGGGAGAATTCATGGTTGCGGTCGACATCAATGCGCTCCCTGCAGTTCGGTGGCGGCGGTGCCCATGTAGGCTTCCATCACCTGCGGGTTGCGCGAGACTTCAGCGTAGCTGCCCTCGGCCAGCACGGCGCCGCGCTGCAAGACGCTGATGCGGTCGCAGATGCCGGCGATCACGCTCATGTTGTGTTCCACCATCAGGATGGTGCGGCCGGCCGAAACCTTCTTGATCAGCGCGGTGACCCGGTCCACGTCTTCGTGGCCCATGCCCTGGGTCGGTTCATCCAGCAGCATCAGTTCCGGTTCCATCGCCAGGGTGGTGGCGATTTCCAATGCGCGCTTGCGGCCGTAAGGCAAATCCACGGTGGTGGTCTGCGCGAAATCGGTCAGGTCGACCTCGTCCAGCAATTCCATGGCACGCGCGTCAAGCTGCTTGAGGCTCTCGCCGTTCTTCCAGAAATGGAAGGAGGTGCCGAGCTTGCGCTGCAAGCCGATGCGCACGTTTTCCAGCACGCTCATGTGCGGGAATACCGCCGAAATCTGGAACGAACGGATGATGCCCTGGCGCGCGATCTGCGCCGGCGCTTCGGCTGTGATGTCCTTGCCGTTGAACAGGATCTGGCCCGAGGTCGGCACCAGGAACTTGGTCAGCAGGTTGAAGCAGGTAGTCTTGCCGGCGCCGTTGGGGCCGATCAATGCATGAATGTGGCCGCGCTCAATTTGCAGATTGACCGCGCTTACCGCCGTGAAACCCTTGAATTCCTTCGTCAGGTTCCTTGTCTCCAGAATGACGTCTGTCATAGTCTCATCTTTCCCTTTGATGCCCGCGCCGGTTCATCCGGTCATCGAGGCCTGCCCTGCTGCAAATCGCCCAACGCTTTTGGCATGAGAGACCGCGGTTCTTATCTGGCGAATCGAGAAGCTCTTTTTAATATTTGGCGCATAGTAGCCGAGTAGTACCATTCCTACAATACGTATAAGTACCGTATCGGCCAACGCCCCGGAAAATATCGTCTCAGCGCCCGGAAAGCAGAGCCGATGCGACTTTCTCGGCGATCATCAGCGTCGGCGAGTTGGTATTACCGGATGTGATGGCAGGCATCACGGATGCGTCTGCCACCATTAATCCGGACACTCCGCGCACGCGGCATTGCGAGTCCACCACCGCCGCCGCATCGTCGGCGCGTCCCATGCGGCAAGTGCCCACGGGATGGAAAATCGTCGTGCCCACTTCGCCGGCGGCACGATAGAGATCCTCTTCGCTCTGGTATTGCAAACCGGGCTTGAACTCCTGCGGCATGTACTTCGCCAGCGCCGGCGATGCGGCGATGCGGCGCGTCAGCTTGAGCGAGTCGGCCGCGACCTTCAGGTCTTCCGGGGTGGACAGGTAATTGGTGGTGATCTTCGGCGCCGGCGCATGGTCGGCGGAAGCGAGCCGCACATGGCCGCGCGAGGTCGGACGCAAGTTGCACACGCTGGCGGTAAACGCCGGGAAGGCATGCAGCGGGTCGCCGAACTTTTCCAGCGACAGCGGCTGCACATGGTATTCCAGGTTGGCGCTGGCCTGCGACGGATCGGAGCGGGCAAATGCCCCCAGCTGCGACGGCGCCATGGACATCGGCCCGCTTTGCGTGAGCAGGTATTCCAGGCCGATCTTCATCTTGCCGGCCAGCGTGGAAGCCATCGCATTGAGCGTCCTGGCCCCGCTGACCTTGAAGGCGGTACGGATCTGCAGATGGTCCTGCAGGTTCTCGCCCACGCCCTGCAAGGCATGCACCACCGGGATCTGGTGCTGCTGCAGGAGTTCGCCGTTGCCGATGCCCGACAATTGCAGGATATGCGGCGATCCGATGGCGCCGGCCGACAGGATGGTTTCCTTCTTCGCTTCGGCGAACCACTCGCTGCCGCCGCCGGTGAATTCCACACCGGTGCAGACCGGCCCATTCTCGCCGTTAGAGAATCGCAGCTTCTTCACATGCGAGCCGGTCATGATGTCGAGGTTGCCGCTCTTCATCGCCGGCCGCAAAAACGCCTTCGAGGCATTCCAGCGGATACCGCGTTTCTGGTTCACGTCGAAATAGCCGCAGCCCTCATTGTCGCCGCGGTTGAAATCGTCGACCTTGGGAATACCGTTCTCGGCCGCCGCCTCGCGAAACGCATCGAGGATGTCCCATTTCAGGCGCTGCTTTTCTACCCGCCATTCGCCGCCGGCGCCATGGAATTCATCGCTGCCGCGGTAGTAATCCTCGCTCTTCCTGAACAGCGGCAGCACATTGTCCCAGCGCCAGCTGTCATCGCCCGTCATGCCCGCCCACGCGTCGTAGTCGCGCGCCTGTCCGCGCATGTAGATCATGCCGTTGATCGAAGAACTGCCGCCCAGCACCTTGCCGCGCGGATAGATCAGGCTGCGTCCGTTCAACCCGGGATCGGCTTCGGTGCGAAACATCCAGTCGGTGCGGGGATTGTTGATGCAATAGAGATAGCCGACCGGGATGTGGATCCAGATGTAATCGTCCTTGGCCCCCGCTTCCAGCAGCAGCACCTTCACGCCGGGTTGCTTGGAAAGGCGGTTGGCCAGCACGCAGCCGGCGGTGCCGGCGCCGATGATGATGTAGTCGTATTGCCCTGCCGATTGCATGGTGTCTCCGTTTTTTTATTAGCTGTTCTTATTATTTCCCGTCGTCCCGACGCAAGTCAGGACGACGGCACACTGCTTTTCTTCCGATTCCGGCAATTACTTCGCCACCGGCATCGTGAACTCGGCCCCCTTGCCGATGGTCGCCGACCAGCGCTGCATGATGGACTTGTAGCGCGTATAGAAGCGGATCCCCTCTTCGCCATAGGCATGGGTGTCGCCGAACAGCGAACGCTTCCAGCCGCCAAAGGAATGCCAGGCCATCGGCACCGGGATCGGCACGTTGATGCCGACCATGCCCACCTGGATACGGCGCGAGAATTCATGCGCGGTATTGCCGTCGGCGGTGAATAGTGACACACCATTGCCATACTCATGCGCATTAATCAGCTTCACCGCCTCGGCAAAGTCCGGCACCCGCACCACGCACAGCACCGGGCCGAAGATTTCTTCCCGGTAGATCTTCATGTCGGTGCTCACGTTGTCGAACAGCGTGCCGCCGATGAAGAAGCCGTTTTCATGGCCCGGCACCTTCAAGCCGCGGCCATCCACCAGCAGCCTGGCGCCGGCATCGACGCCGCTCTGGATATAGCCCTCGACCTTGGCCTTGTGGGCGGCGCTAACCAGCGGCCCCATCTCGGCGTCGTCCTCCATGCCGTTCTTGACCTTCAGGGCCTTCACGCGCGGAATCAACGCCTCCACCAGCTTGTCGGCCACGCTGCCGACCGCCACCGCCACCGAGATCGCCATGCAGCGCTCGCCGGCCGAACCGTAGGCGGCGCCAATCAGTGCGTCGACCGCCTGCTCCAGGTTGGCGTCGGGCATCACCACCAGGTGGTTCTTGGCGCCGCCCAGCGCCTGCGCACGCAGCGGGAAAGTGCCGGCGCGCTCGGTCGCCTTGCGATAAATGTATTCGGCGATCGGCGTCGAACCGACAAAAGATACCGCCTGTACTTCGGGATGCTCCAGCAGCGCATCGACCGCCACCTTGTCGCCCTGGACCACGTTGAACACGCCGTCCGGCAGGCCGGCGCGCTTGAACAGTTCAGCCAGCATCAGCGACGGCGAGGGGTCGCGCTCGGAAGGCTTCAACACGAAGCTGTTGCCGGTGGCGATGGCGATCGGCGCCATCCACAGCGGCACCATCACCGGAAAGTTGAATGGCGTGATGCCGGCGGTTACGCCCAGCGGCTGGCGCAGGTTCCAGTTGTCGATGCCGCCGCCAATATTGTCGGTGAACTGGGTCTTGAGCAGTTGCGGGATGCCGGTGGCGAATTCCACGATTTCCAAGCCGCGGGTCACCTCGCCCTTGGCATCCGAAAACACCTTGCCATGTTCCAGCGTGATCGCCTTGGCCAGCGCATCCTGGTTTTGCTCGATCAGCTCCTTGAACTTGAACAGCACGCGCGCGCGCTTCAACGGCGCCGTCTCGGCCCAGGCCGGCGCCGCCGCGCTGGCGGCCGCCACCGCCGCATTGACTTCTTGCACCGACGCCAGCGACACCTTGGCCGCCACATCGCCGGTGGCCGGATTGAACACGTCCTGGCTGCGGCCGCTTTCCGATTGCGCCAGCTTGCCGTTGATGAAATGGTCGATGTGCGGGATGCTCATAAGTATTCCTTTGGTGATTGATATCAAACCGGGCCGGATCTGTCTCCCGATCCTGTTGACCCATGATGGAAGTGCCGATAAAAGCTGAATTAGGCAGACGTTGCAAGAATATCGCGCTAATTCGATCCCATCCAATGAGTTATTATCAACAGCAATATAAGAACAACTTATGAAGCATATATTTCCCATGTATGCAACTTAATGCATAAAAAGAGAATTTAAGAAGAATTAGCGATGGATATCATACAGTTACGTGCTTTTATCACCGTCGCCCGCGAAGGCAACCTGACCCGCGCTGCTGAAAAGCTGCATGTCAGCCAACCTGCCGTCAGCCTGCAGATCAAATCCCTGCAGGAACAACTGGGCCTGGCCTTGTTCACCCGCACCGCCGCCGGCATGGTGCTGACGGTGGAAGGCAACAAATTGCTGCCGTTGGCCGAACGGGTCCTGGCCGACCTGCAGGAACTGCGCCGCCATGCGGCTGCCTTGCAAGCCAGCGCCGACCGCCTGTCCGGTTCGCTGGGCATCGGCACCATCCTCGATCCGGAATTCATCCGCCTGGGCGCCTTCCTCAAATTGCTGGTCGAACGCCATCCGCAGCTGTCCACCAAGTTATCCCATCACATGTCGGGCTCGGTCTTGAATGAGATCCGGCATGGACGGCTGGATGTCGGATTTTTCCTGGGCGACCCGGGCAAAGGTTTCCATGCCATGACGCTCACCCCCTTCACCTACAACGTGATCGCCCCGGCCGGCTGGAAAAGCCGGGTTTCCGGCAAAGGCTGGAAAGAGCTGTCGCGCCTGCCCTGGATCTGGACGCCGCCGGAGTCCGCCCATCACCGGCTGCTGAGCAAGGTATTCGCGCAACACAAGGTGCAACCGGACACCGTGGCCCTGGTCGACCAGGAATCTTCGATGCTGGATCTGGTGAAATCGGGAGTAGGCCTGTCATTGGCGCGGGAGTCGATCGCCTTGAGCCAGGCGCATGCCCATGGGCTGGTGATTGCCGACGCGGTAGACCTGTCGACCGAACTGCGTTTTGTTTCACTGGAGAAACGTCAGAACGAAGATGCCATCAAGGCCGCATTCCAGGTGCTCCAGGAAATCTGGAAGTACTGAATTTCCATTCCTCTATCGCTTGCGGGTCTGGAACCGGCAAGCGTTTCCCTTTCATCCCTCCCCATTGCCAAACAAAACACTGGATGTCATCTCCGGTGCTGGTTGAGCGCGTCGTCGTTGTTGAATGCTTCTGTTGGACGGGCTTTTGCGACGCTTTTTCAGGTTATCCCCGCAATTCCGCTTTTCTGTTTTTTAAATTAAAAGTTTATATATAAAGATAGTAGTAATAGTTAACGCAGGACTTTTCTGTGGATAACCCGGTTTACCTGAATTGAATCAGCAATTTACGTCCTGGATAAACGCTTGGTAAGCTTCTGCATAGCGCAGGAACAAATATTGGATAAATTTTCGCCTTTGGATAACTTGCCGAGATATTCCCAATTCGCGCAATAGATATGCAAAGACTTATCCACAGGCGCCTGAAATAACAGATCAACAACATCGATCCTCCACCGCCCTATGCCTCCTGCCACGTCTTACCGCGTTGAGATCCAACCTGCCGGCCTGCGTTTTGAACAACGTCCCGGCCTATCACTGCTGCAATCGGCGCTGGCCCAATCCATCCGGCTTCCCAGTTCCTGCCGTAACGGCACTTGCCGTACCTGCATGTGCCAATTGAAATCCGGCGCGGTGAGTTACCAAATCGAATGGCCGGGATTGAGCAAGGAAGAAAAAAAGGAAGGCTGGATCCTTCCTTGCGTAGCCCAGGCGCAAACCGACCTGGTGCTGGTGGTACCCCTGGCAGTCGACCTGAAGGGATGAGCTGAGGGCGTCCTGTGCCTTTCTTCATTAACCCATGTGGTTGATGCGGGTTGAAGTCATCGCATCAGCATCAGATTCAAAGACGGGTTTTGATCTGGAGAGAATCGTCGGTTGCCGCCGGTTTTCCGGGGATTCGGCTTTTTTGTCTTTTTGAATAAGTCTATATATATAAATAGTAGGTAATAGTTAACACAGGCCCATTTCTGTGGATAACCCGGTTTACCGGAAAAGAATCATGGAGTTGGGAAAAGTATAAACACTTGGCAAAGCGTGTATGGCCGGCGGACAGTTATTGGATAAAAAAATAATCTTGGATAACTTCCCCGGTTTTCCCCAATCCATGAAAAAGTTATCCAGACCTTTATCCACAGGCCGGGCTGCTTTTTGTGGACATCTTTGGGTGGAAGGGGAATTTTCAGGAATTTGGCATTTTTTGCCGTTTCAGACCCGTTGGAACCGGACTTTCAGGGAGAAAATGACCTCTTCCAAAGCATTTTTTGAGAGTTTTGGCTTTTCCGGCAATTTGAACAAATACTCACGACAGTAAAAAAGCCGCCAAAAATGAAAAAGGCCGGAAGAGTTATCCCCCGGCCGATGATGGCAAAAATGCCAATTTCTTCCATGCCTATTTTTTAGGCGCAACTTTCCTGGCAGCGGCTTTTCCGGCCGGCGGCGCCTGCGGTTGCTTTTTCACTTCCTCCAGCAGATTGTTGCAATCGGCCTTTTGCTCGCCGTCTACATTGATCAGCGGCAAGATGGCGGTCACCGGCGCCAGCAAGCCCAGCGCCAGCGCCCCGCCGGCGCGCAGCGCCAATACCGCCTTGTTCACGCCGACGTCCGGATCCTTGAACGTGCCCGAGACGTACAGCGGCGAGCGCAGCGAGATGATGCGCAGGCCCTTGCTCTTGGGATGGATGGTCAGGTCCAGTTTTTCCTGTTTCATGTCCACCGTGCCGTCGGCGCCGATCAGCGCATCTTCGGTATCGAGCACGAAAGTGCGGATATCCATCACCCCATTGCTGACCGGAAAGTCGCCCACCATGCAATTGAGCTTTACCTCCTTGTCGCCGAACAGCTTGTTGATGACGATATTGCCCACATTCAGGCCGGCCGCTTCCAGCAGGAATTTACTGATGGCGCCCTGGTTGACCAGGGTCTTGAGCTCGCCGTTGGCCGACCCCAGCATCGCCGCCACCGAATTGCCGGTCGCGCTCAGCTTGGCGTCGCCATTGATTTCGCCGAAGCTGGTCTTGGAAGCGTCCAGTTCCGGGTACAACTGCTGGATCTTGATGCGGCGCGCCGTCAATGTCATCTCCGACTTCATCTGCTTGTCCTGGCCGTTGAGGCGGATGGTCGAGCTCAGGTTGCCGCCGGCCACGCCAAAGCGCAGCGGATCCAGCGTCAGCACCTTGTCCTTGAGCACCAGGTGCGCTTGCAGGTCGCTGATGGGCAAGTCCTTTTGCTTGACGATGCGTTTGCCGGTCAGTTTGACGTCGGCGTCCAGCGCGCCCCAGGCATCGGTGCTGAACTGCTTGACCGGCAGCACCTTGTCGGTCGGCTGGCGTTCCTGGGCGCCGCGCTGCGTTTTTTCCTCATTGGAATCGGCCCCGATCAGCGGCGCCAGATCCTCGAAACGCAGCAAGTTGGAGGTGATGGCGCCGTCCAGCCGCGGACGCGGGCCGCTGGTGTTGTAGAACAAGCTGCCGCCGACATCGCTGCCGCCGACCTTGCCGGTGAATTCCTCATAGCTCCATTCGCTATGAGTGGCGTCGATCTTGCCCAGCAGATGGCCTTCGGTGGCGAAGGGCGGGGTTTCCGGCAGCAGTATCCCGGTCAGCGGATACAGGTTGCCCATGCTGGCGCCCGAGACCGACAGGCGCAGATCCAGCGCCGCCAGCTGGGCCGGCTTGGTCAGCGTGCCGCGCACGCCGATGGCGGTCTTGCCTACCTTCACATTGGCCTGCAAGGGGTACGGCTGCTGCTGGTCCTGCAGCGAGAGCACGCCGCCGGCACGGCCGTCGCCGGACACCGGCGCGCCGTTGAAACTGCCCTTCAGGTTCCAGCCCAGGCCGTAGACCTTGTCCTTGTCGGGGTCGAGGGTGTCGATCTCGGCCTTGATGTCGATCTTCTGGATCGCGTCATCCAGTTTGAACGTGCCCTGGCGCAGGATCAGCCGCCCCAGTTTCAGGTTCCAGCCGGACGATCCGCTATCGCTGGCCTTGAAGGTCCAGTTGTTGGCGTTGTCCTTGTTGCGCAGCAGCGCGATGTCGGGATTGTGGATTTCCAGCGTCGGCAGCGAGATGTCATGCACCAGCAGCGGCACCGGGTTGAGCGTGAAGGTGACCTGCTTGACCGTGGCCATCTTGCCGGACTTGCTGAACGCATCGGGATTGGCCAGCGTGATGTCTTGCGCCTGCAGCCGCGGCCAGGGCACCCAGCTCGACCAGCCGGACTGCGCGGGCGTGGTCTGCCCGGCGCGCTGCCATTGCAGCGAGAGCTCGCCGTTGATGGCGAATTCACGCCCGATCGATTCGGACACGCGCTGGTTGATCCAGGGCTTGGCCCGGTTCCAGTCGAAGGTGAGGAGGAAGATCACCGCGGCCGCGATGAGGATGAAAAGGCTGGCGAGGAGCCACAAGATTATTTTTCGGATACGCGGCATTGGCATGGTTGTTCCCGTGAGGGTGGATCATACGGTGCGGGCGATTCCCTGTGGGCCGCCTGTCTCCTGGGGCCGGCGGGATTCTTGTACCTGTGTGTTCGTGTGCTTTCGGTGTGCTTTCGGTATGTTTATTGCTGCATGCGCCGCATCAGCGCTTCATGTTGATGCGGCCGAATTCGTCATGCGTCGTCGCGCTCAAGTGCGCGCGCAGCCATTTGTGGGCCGGATTGCGCGCATCGCGCTCGTGCCACAGCATGTCGACGTGTTCTTCCGGCGTCTGGAACGGCAGTTCCTTGACCACCAGCACCTCGGCCATGCCGGTGGCGGCCACCAGGTGGCGCGGCAGTACCGTCAGCAATTCCGAACTGGCGACGATGCGCCCGGCCGTGAAGAACTGGTTCACCGTCAGCAGGATCTTGCGCTCGCGGTTCATGCCGGCCAGCACGTCGTCGATCACCGCATGCGGTTTGCCCGACAGGCTCACCAGCAAATGGTCGGCGGCGCAGTAGGTATCCAGCGTCAGCGGCTGGCCCGCCAATGGATGGTTCTTGTGCATCACGCACACGTATTGGCCGGTGTACAGCCGGGCATGGCTGATCTGGCTCTTGGCCATGCCCTGGCCATCGGCCAGTTGCGCCGTCACGCCGGGGAAAAACCCCACCGCCAGGTCGATGTCGCCGCGCAGCAGCATGGCGCGCGGGTCGCGGGTGGTCAGCGGCATCATGCGGATCTTGATGCGCGGCGCGTCGCGCATGATGGTGCGCACCAGCGACGGCAGCCACAGCGCGGCGGTGGCGTCCACCATGGCCATGCGGAAGGTGTTCTGGGCCCGCGAGATATCGAAGCTTTCCGGCGCGATCACCGCTTCCAGCTCGGACAGCGCCCGGCGCACGGTCGGCCACAGTTCTTCGGCGCGCGGCGTCGGCTTTACGCCGTGCGCGGTGCGGATCACCAGGTCGTCGTTGAGGGTATCGCGCAGTCGGCGTAGCGCATTGGAGACAGCCGGCTGGGTCATGGCCAACAGGTTGGCCGCGCGCGTCAGGTTCTGCTCCGTCATGACCGCATCGAATACGCGCAGCAGGTTCAGGTCCAGGGTGAGGAAGCTCATAGGGCGGGCCTTTGCGGCGGAAAGTGGATCGCGAATGAATTCTGGAAATCGCTATTCACGAATTATATAACTGATATCCGAAAAGGAAATTGGTCAAATAAATATGAGTTCACTACACTGCAATGCAACATAACACACAACGTCAAGGATCGAATCATGGCAACCATCGCACAAAGCACCGTCAACACCACGTTCAAGAGCAAGTTCGCCGCCGTCATGCGCAACATCTTCATCCATTTCGTCAAGGCCCACGAGCTGCAAGCCGTCGCCCTGGTCGCCGCCGAACAGGATCGCGCCAACGGTTCGCGCCAGCTGAACCGCATGGCCGACAAGTTCGAAGCGACCCAGCCGAACCTGGCCGCTGAACTGCGCTTCATCGCTTCCCGCGGCTAATTTGCAACACCGGCCGACAGGCGCTGGATAAGCGCCGGCGGCAAGGCAGTACAGGACTCAAGTTTTTACCGGTCGCGCGCCATTCGTTGCGCGACATGGCGGCAGGCCCAACCGGCCACCGCCTCCGGTGTCAGGAATTTCGGTTGTCCAGGCGCGTACGGCGCCTGTGTTGACGCTGATTCGATCAACGCGTCTGGACACCGATCCGTTGTCTCCTCCTCCCTCTTTAGGAAGGATTAACCCCGCAGGCCATGCCTGCGGGGTTTTTTTTCGTGGCGACACACTCCCGATGCCGAGGCTACACCAGCAAGGCCGGGAAGATATTCACAAACAATTCATCGGCAATGTTGTCCTGCCATATTCATCATCGCTATATCTGATATGGGAACTCTAAAGTAGTCATACAAACCTCGCAAACATATACTGCGATGCAACAACAGTGAAATTGAACGCGCCTGATGCGCACCGCAATGAATTATCAGAGGTAGAAATATCATGTCCTTCCTGAACCTGGCCTTTCCCGCCGAAGCCGCGATCCCTTTCGCGCAGACGCTGATCGGCATGCTGGCCGCTTATATGCGCCCGGCCCTGGGTCTGGGCGCGCTGGTGACTGTCCTGATGCTGTTCAAGCCGCTGCTGCTGGGCCTGGCGCAAGCCGCCGTGCTGCTGGTCAAGCCGCGCAAGTCGCTGGAGCAACGCATCCTGGCGCACAAGTTCAGCGGCAAGCGCATGTTGAACCGCATGGCCAATGAATACAGCCTGAGCCAACCGAATTTCGCCAACGAACTGCGCAACATGGCCGCGCGCGACTGAGCGCCCGCCGCCGTTCCAGGGCAAGCCGACTTCTAGTCGAGTAGTAGTCTGAGGTTTTGTAGTACGTACCGTGTCTCCTCCTCCCTCTACAGGAAGGATTAACCCCGCAAGCGCAAGCTCGCGGGGTTTTTTTTATCTGCGTTTTTTTATCCGCATTTGCGGAGCCGGCCGCTCCCGGCAGGCGGCAATCGTGATAACTTTGACAGTCCGGCAACACTTATCAACGCCTCGAATACCATGTGCCAGCTTCTTGGGATGAACTGCAATACCCCGACCGATATCGTCTTCAGCTTTACCGGTTTCGCCACCCGCGGGGGATTGACCGATCATCACAGCGACGGCTGGGGCATTGCCTTCTTCGAAGGCGCCGGCGTGCGCACCTTCGTCGACCACCAGGCCGCGATCGAGTCGCCGGTAGCCGACTTGATCAAGCAATACCCGATCAAGTCGCAGCACGTCATCGCCCATATCCGCAAGGCGACCCAGGGCCGCGTGGCGCTGGCCAACTGCCATCCCTTCGTGCGCGAACTGTGGGGGCGCTACTGGGTGTTCGCCCACAATGGCGACCTGAAAAACTTCACGCCGCAGCTCGACGGCCCCTACCGCCCGGTCGGCACCACCGACAGCGAACAGGCCTTTTGCTACATCCTGCAAGAGTTCCGCAAGCGCTTCGGCGACACGCTGCCGCCGCCGTCCGAACTGCGCGCCGCGCTGCGCGAGATTGCCGACTATGTCGCCGGCCACGGCACCTTCAATATGCTGCTCTCGGACGGATCGGCGCTCTACACGCACTGTTCCACCCAGCTCTACTACATCATCCGCCAGCACCCCTTCGCCACCGCCAAGCTGTCGGATGACGACCTGTCGGTCGATTTCGCCCAGGTCACCACGGTCAATGACCGCGTGGCCGTCATCGTCACCCAGCCGCTGACCAACAATGAAGTCTGGACGCCATACCAGCCGGGCGAACTCAAGGTATTCGTGGATGGCGACGTGGTGGTTTGACCCGGCCGGCGCCTGCGGCTGAAAAGCGCTCAAATAGGACAAAAAAGGGACAAAGCCGCGCAGTCTCCCGCAAACCGGATCGCGTGTTGCAAAAAACACTGTCCCCATCAAAACATTGTCGAAAAGGAAATCGATCGGCTCTGTCCCCCGGCAAGCCGCATGGCGTTGCCACTTGCCAGAAAAATAATGTCCGAATCGGCCATTTCCCGCCGATGGATATGATTTTTTACTCTGCCAAACTGCCTCGCGCCCTGTGGATAACTTTCTCCCGGCAGGGTAAAATGCGTCCCTTGTTTGCGCCTCGGCCGACATCGCTTTTCATCCACCGGTCCTGACCTGAATCCGTTCAACGGCGCCGCACTCCTATTCAATAAGAAAGCTTCATGGAAAATTTCTGGCAGACCTGCTCCACCAAACTCGAGCAGGAACTGACTCCGCAACAATACAGCGCCTGGATCAAGCCGCTGATTCCGCTCGACTATGAAGACGGGCTGCTGCGCATCGCCGCGCCCAACCGTTTCAAACTCGACTGGGTCAAGGCCCAGTTCGCCAGCCGCATCACCAACCTCGCCAGCGAATACTGGGAGTCCCCGATCGAAGTGCAATTCGTGCTCGACCCGCGCGTAGGCCAGGCCCGGCGCGCGGCGGCGGCCACCAACGGCGGCGCCGAGGCCGGCTATCCGGGCGCCGGCGGCGGCGGCATTTCAGGCCTCGGCCTGCCCGCGGCCCAGGCCTACCAACCTGAACCGGAACCGGTGCGCGCAGTCGCCCCGCGCCAGGAACAGTCGCGCATCAACCCGGTGTTGACGTTCGACAACCTGGTTACCGGCAAGGCCAACCAGCTGGCCCGCGCGGCCGCCACCCAGGTTGCCAACAACCCCGGCGTGTCATACAACCCGCTGTTCCTGTATGGCGGCGTGGGCCTGGGCAAGACCCACATCATCCACGCCATCGGCAACCAGGTGCTTGTGGATAACCCCGGCGCCAGGATCCGCTACATCCACGCCGAGCAATACGTGCGCGACGTGGTGACCGCCTACCAGCGCAAGGGTTTCGACGACTTCAAGCGCTACTACCACTCGCTGGACCTGCTGCTGATCGACGATATCCAGTTCTTCGGCGGCAAGAGCCGCACCCAGGAAGAATTCTTCTACGCCTTCGAAGCGCTGATCGCGGCCAAGAAGCAGATCATCATCACCAGTGATACCTACCCCAAGGAAATCAGCGGCATGGACGACCGCCTGATCTCCCGTTTCGACTCCGGCCTGACGGTGGCGATCGAGCCGCCCGAACTGGAAATGCGGGTGGCGATCCTGATGAAGAAGGCCTCCGCCGAAGAAGTCGTGCTGTCCGACGATGTCGCCTTCTTCGTCGCCAAGCACCTGCGTTCCAACGTGCGCGAGCTGGAAGGCGCGCTGCGCAAGATCCTGGCCTACTCGCGCTTCCACGGCAAGGACATCACCATCGATGTCGTCAAGGAAGCCCTGAAGGACCTGCTGTCGGTGCAGAACCGCCAGATCTCGGTGGAAAACATCCAGAAGACCGTGGCCGACTTCTTCAACATCAAGGTCGCCGACATGTACTCGAAAAAGCGCCCGGCCAACATCGCCCGGCCGCGCCAGATCGCCATGTACCTGGCCAAGGAACTGACCCAGAAAAGCCTGCCCGAGATCGGCGACCTGTTCGGCGGCCGCGACCACACCACGGTGCTGCACGCGGTGCGCAAGATCTCCGCCGACCGCGCCAAGAGCCCGGAATGCAATCACGAGCTGCACGTGTTGGAGCAGACCCTCAAGGGCTGAGGCGGCAAGCCGTACGTCATGCCGGCAAGATGCCGCCCGCGTGCGCCGGGCGGCATTTTTATTGGTGGCCCGGTCGCCTGAAAGCCACTCCAGCCGCCATCCCAATGGTTTTTCCCGCGCCGTGCCGTTCGGCGGCAACGCCCTCGCCAAAAGTCCTCGCCAAGCAAGCAAGAACTTACGTTCAAGGGGGATGATTGGTACAATGGAAGGCGATATTTCGCCGGCGGACGCCAGGGCCGCCCAGCACGCGGAAAATTCGCGGGATATCGCGGAAACTTCGGAGAAAAACCCTTTAAAAATAGGGGATTTGCCTTCAAATGTTCCCAAGATGTTGTCAGGCAGGTCGGGTCGGCCCGGGTTGTGAGTGAAAACACAACAATCGGCCCGCCCCAACGCTTGCCGGCGGCATCGGAACAGGTTTCGGACCGGCTGCGGGCAGGCCGTGCAAATGCAGGAGCGTTGCGTATTCCAGGCAGGTTCCGGCTGTTTTCACCAGAGGAGGAACACGCGCGACATTTGCATGAGCGGCTAGTCAGCCAACGGCATCCTTTAAACCACTATTAGCAAGGACAAACAGACTATGCAATTGGTTAAAACCCAAAGAGACACGCTCCTGCGTCCTCTGCAGATCGTGAGCGGTATTGTCGAGCGTCGGCACACATTGCCGATTCTGGCCAATATCCTCATCCGCAAGGACGGCGAGAAAGTGTCTTTCCTGTCCACCGACATCGAAGTGCAGATCACCACGCACGCCGAAGTCGGTTCCGGCAGTGAAGCCGTCGCCACCACCGTGGCCGCGCGCAAGCTGCTCGACATCCTGCGCGCCCTGCCCGACTCCGGCGAAGTCTCCATCTCGCTTGCCAACAAGCGCCTGACCGTGCAATCCGGCAAATCGCGCTTCGCGCTGCAGACCCTGGCCGCGGAAGAATTCCCCACCGTCGCCCAGGCCGAGCAGTACAACGCGCAAGTCACCCTGCCGCAAAAGACCCTGAAGCACCTGTTCAACATGGTCCACTTCTCCATGGCCCAACAGGACATCCGCTACTACCTGAACGGCCTGCTGCTGGTGGTCGAAGGCAAGAACGTCATCGCGGTCGCCACCGACGGCCACCGCCTGGCCTTCTGCCAGGTCGCCACCGAACAGGACTTCCCGCGCCAGGAAGTCATCATCCCGCGCAAGACCATCATCGAGCTGCAGCGCCTGCTCGACGAGAGCGATGAAGAAGTCAAACTCGAAATCGCCAACAACCAGGTCAAGCTGACCTTCGCCGACATCGAACTGATCTCCAAGCTGGTCGAAGGCAAGTTCCCCGACTACACCCGCGTGGTGCCCAAGGGCTACAAGAACGGCTTCACCATCAGCCGTGAACAGCTGCTGCGTTCGCTGCAGCGCGCCGCCATCATGACCAGCGACAAGTTCAAGGGCGTGCGCTGGGTGATCGCTCCCGGCAGCCTGAAGATCAGCTCCACCAACGCCGACCAGGAAGAAGCGGTCGAAGAACTCGAAATCGACTACGGCGGCGACACCGTCGACATCGGTTTCAACGTCAGCTACCTGCTCGACGTGCTCAACAACCTGAAGAACGACTACGTCAACATCGCCCTGGGCGATGCCAACTCGTCGGCCCTGGTCACCATCCCGGACAACGCCGACTTCAAATACGTCGTCATGCCGATGCGCATTTAAGCGCTGCCGCCTGCAAGCGAACGAGGGGCCGTCCGAGACGGCCCCTCAGTCGCTTTTAAGAATTCCGTTTTCAGCCGTACCCCGGTCGCATTTTGTAATTTCTTTGTCGTTTCACCCGCAGTCTCTAGTCGTTTGGCTAGCTTTTTCAGAAGGTAACCATGTCCTCCAGCCCAGCAGACAACACCAACTCCGCGCAACAAAGCTACGGCGCCTCCTCCATCCAGATCCTGGAAGGCCTGGAAGCGGTGCGCAAGCGTCCCGGCATGTACATTGGCGATACTTCTGACGGCACCGGCCTGCACCACCTCGTGTTCGAAGTGCTGGACAACTCCATTGACGAAGCGCTGGCCGGCTACTGCAGCGAGATCCACGTCACCATCCACGCCGACAACTCGATCTCGATCACCGACAACGGCCGCGGCATCCCCACCGGCCTGAAGATGGACGACAAGCACGAACCCAAGCGCTCCGCCGCTGAAATCGTGATGACCGAGCTGCACGCCGGCGGCAAGTTCGACCAGAACTCCTACAAGGTCTCCGGCGGCCTGCACGGCGTGGGCGTGTCCTGCGTGAACGCGCTGTCCAAGAAACTGCTGCTGACCATCCGCCGCGACGGCAAGGTGCACTCCATGGAGTTCGCCAAGGGCGTGGTGCAAAACCGCGAACTGGAAACCGTCGACGGCATCCAGGTCTCGCCCATCAAGGTCATCGGCGAATCCGACAAGAAGGGCACCGAAGTTCACTTCTGGGCCGACGAAGAAATCTTTACCCACGTCGAGTTTCATTACGAGATCCTCGCCAAGCGCATCCGCGAACTCTCGTTCCTCAACAACGGCGTGCACATCAAGCTGACCGACCAGCGCACCGGCAAGGAAGAAAACTTCGCCTTCGAAGGCGGCACCCGCGGTTTCGTCGAATACATCAACAAGAACAAGAACGTGCTGCACCCGACCGTGTTCCAGGCCACCGGCGACCGGATGTCGGACCAGAACACCAACATCTCGGTCGACGTCTCCATGCAATGGAACGACGCCTTCAACGAGCAGGTGCTGTGCTTCACCAACAACATCCCGCAGCGCGACGGCGGCAGCCACCTGACCGGCCTGCGCGCGGCGATGACCCGCGTCATCAACAAGTACATCGACGAGAACGATTTCGCCAAGAAAGCCAAGGTCGAAATCTCCGGCGACGACATGCGCGAAGGCCTCACCTGCGTGCTTTCGGTGAAAGTGCCCGAACCCAAGTTCAGCTCGCAGACCAAGGACAAGCTGGTCTCTTCCGAAGTGCGCGGCCCGGTCGAGGAAATCGTCGCCAAGACGCTCACCGACTACCTGATGGAAAAGCCCAACGACGCCAAGATCATCTGCGGCAAGATCGTCGAAGCCGCCCGCGCGCGCGAAGCCGCCCGCAAGGCGCGCGAACTGACCCGCCGCAAGGGCGTGATGGACGGCCTGGGCCTGTCCTCCAAGCTGGCCGACTGCCAGGAACGCGACCCGGCCCTGTGCGAACTCTACATCGTCGAGGGTGACTCCGCGGGCGGCTCCGCCAAGCAGGGCCGCGACCGCAAGTTCCAGGCCATCCTGCCGCTGCGCGGCAAGGTCTTGAACGTCGAAAAGGCGCGCTTCGAGAAGATGCTCTCCTCCGAGCAGATCACCACCCTCATCGCCACCCTGGGCACCAGCATCGGCGCCGACGAATTCAACCCGGACAAGCTGCGCTACCACCGCATCATCATCATGACCGACGCCGACGTCGACGGCGCCCACATCCGCACCCTGCTGCTCACGCTCTTCTACCGCCAGATGCCGGCGCTGGTCGAACGCGGCCACATCTACATCGCCCAGCCGCCGCTGTACAAGGTCAAGGCCGGCAAGGACGAGCGCTACCTCAAGGACGACCTCGAGGAAGCGCAATACATGATGCAGATCGCCCTGAACGACGCCGAACTGAAACCGGCCGAAGACGCCCCCGGCATCAGCGGCGACGCCCTGGTCGAACTGGCCCGCCAGTACAACACCGCCAACGCCATCATCATGCGCCTCACCCGCGCCATCGATGAAGCCGCGCTCGACGCCATCATGAACGCCGGCGTCACCCTGAAGATGGAAAACCTGGAACAAGCCGAAGCCACCGCCGCCGAACTCACCAAGGCCATCGCCGACCCCAGCGTGCAAGTCGTGGCCAAGCTCGACGAACTCTCCGAGAAGCTCGCCCTGCACATCCAGCGCCGCCACCACGGCAACATCAAGGCCACCGTGATCGACGCCGACTTCGCCAGCGGCCCCGACTACCAGGTGCTGTCGAACGCCGCCCAGACCTTCAAGGGCTTGATCCGCAAAGGCGCCTCCGTCGCCCGCGGCCAGGGCGAAAAGCGCAAGGAGTCAGCCGTCACCGACTTCCGCCAGGCCATGGCCTGGCTGCGCGACGAAGCCGAACGCGGCGTCAACAAGCAGCGTTACAAAGGCCTGGGTGAAATGAACCCCGAGCAGCTGTGGGAAACCACGATGGATCCGACTGTGCGCCGTTTGTTGAAGGTGCAGATCGAAGATGCCATTGCGGCGGATCAGATCTTCATGACGCTGATGGGGGATGATGTTGAGCCGCGTCGGGCGTTTATTGAGTCTAATGCGCTGCAGGCTGGCAACATCGACGTCTAATTAGTAGGGCGATATTTATATGTCATACCAGTTTTAATAAAGTAGTACCTAGGGGTAATCGATGAGATCGGTAGAGCTTTTTGCCGGTGCAGGTGGTCTTGCCATGGGCTGTGAAATAGCCGGCTTTGAGCATCTTGCGGTTGTAGAGTGGGACAAATGGGCGTGTGACACAGTCCGTGAAAACAAAAAGCTCGGTTATCCGATTCTAGCGAGTTGGAATTTGCACGAAGGAGATGTTCGGGCTTTTAACTGGGACTCTATTCCACAAGACATTGAATTGTTAGCTGGGGGGCCACCTTGCCAGCCATTTTCTATTGGTGGAAAGCATAAAGCATTTGAAGATAATCGCGATATGTTTCCTGCGACAGTGGAAGTGATCAGACGATTACGTCCAAAGGCATTTATTGTAGAAAACGTCAAAGGCCTCACTCGTGTAACGTTCGCAAGTTACTTTGAATATATCCGTTTACAACTAGAATTTCCCGAAATGCCTCCCCGACTAGAAGAGGATTGGGCGGATCACTTAGTACGTTTGCAAAAAGAAAAAGCCATAGAAAAAAAAAGAAGGAAGGGGCTAACGTACGACGTTAAATACACGTTGATAAATGCTGCGGACTACGGTGTTCCTCAGAAGCGAGAGCGCGTTTTTATTATTGGTTTTCGCGATGATTTAGACATAAAGCCATTGTTCCCAGCGCCGACACATAGTTATGACGCCTTGCTATTTGATCAGTGGGTGACGGGTAACTATTGGAAGCGCCATGGAATAATCCAACCGAAGTCCCCTCCTAAACTTGCGGGGCGGATTAGGAAATTACGTGACGCTAAATCTCCACCATCTGAATTGCCTTGGAGGACGGTACGAGATGCGATCTCGGGTCTACCGGATCCTGAGTTATCTAATCATCAGGTACCAAACCATGTATTTCAACCTGGAGCGAAGGCATATCCTGGACATACAGGTAGTCCGTTAGATTTTCCCGCGAAGACATTGAAGGCGGGGAATCATGGTGTGCCGGGAGGCGAAAACATGCTCGTCAAGGACAATGGTGATGTTCGTTACTTTACCGTGAGAGAAAGTGCCCGCATCCAAACTTTTCCGGACGGATTTCGGTTTCATGGAAGCTGGACCGAGACGATGAGGCAGCTTGGAAATGCAGTGCCAGTACTATTGGCTCAACGCGTTGCGGCAAGTGTTTCGCAGCAACTAGCGTTGGCCGGATTTGCTAGGCTTGAGAAGCTTGTAAAAGGGAAAAAAAGGGGAAATTCACGTGACAGGGAAGGTAATTCCATTCAATCCGCTGGATAAGAAGAATCTTGGTGCCAGTGTTGCAGAGGCGCTGCTTGCAAAAGAGATTTATCCGCTAGGAGACATTCCGAGCTTCGAAGGCGCGGGTATCTATGCGATTTACTATACCGGAAGCTTCCATGCGTACGAACAGTTAGCACGAGTAAACGCTAATGGAAAATTCGCGCTTCCAATTTATGTGGGCAAAGCTGTCCCCGCAGGAGCTCGTATGGGGGGCACCTCAGATCAAGCAGTTGGAAAGGTCTTGCAGAAGAGACTTAAAGAACATGCTGATAGCGTTAAGGCTGCACAAAACCTGGATATCAAAGACTTCTATTGTCGTTTTCTGGTGGTGGACGATATATGGATTCCTCTTGGCGAGTCTTTAATCATCGCGAGGTTTACTCCCGTATGGAACTCGCTAATTGATGGATTTGGTAATCACAATCCCGGCAAAGGTCGTCACGCCGGAATGAGGCCGCGTTGGGATGTTTTACATCCGGGGCGAACATGGGCGGCAAACCTCGGTGAGCGCCAAGAGACGGCTGCTGAGATCGCAGGTGACGCTGAAACTTATTTGAGAGTACTTCCCTCGAGTCTTTCAAGCAGATTCATTGACACACCTGGGGAATAGTTTGTCCATAGATTCGCGCACAGCGAACGAGGCAAAAACATATTGGGGAAGGGATCGGGGGATATGAATTACTTCAAGGACTTAGAGTTTGATTTACCAGAGGCATTACTTAACAGTGTTGTTAAGCATTTTGAGGCCTTAGAGTCCGCCCCACTTTCTGAAGAAAATGCTAACGCCATACCAGACGCTCAAGGAATTTATCAATTATTTTTCCAGAATAACCTTGTATATGTGGGGAAAACAGACTCAGAGCAAGGGTTAAAGAAAAGACTCGTTCGACATGCGAGAAAGATTCAATCTCGGAAGAATCTCTCAATCACGGATGTGACGTTTAAAGCTATTCGTATCTATGTGTTTGCAGCGATGGATCTTGAAACTTCGCTGATCAACTATTATAAAAAGAAAAAAATTAAGATGGCGTGGAATCTTAGTGGATTTGGCTCGAATGACCCAGGTAGGCGCCGTGATGCGACGTCCCTAAAAGAGGAACACTTTGACATACTCTATCCGATCAATATGGAGCTGCCGGTTGAACTAGATGAACCATCATCGGATTGGAGCGTCGCTGACGTGCTGACTCAAATGAAGAATTCACTTCCGTATGTTATTCGCTTTCAAACGTGCGGAGGGGGGGCAAAGAAACCTCACCCCGATCTTACGTCAACGCCATTAACGATAAGACCCTCTAGCAAGACTGTCTCAGGTGTGCTCCAGGACATCGCGACAGCGCTCACGTCTAAATGGCAAGTAGTTGCTTTTCCTGGATATATTATTGTTTATGAAGGGAATGAAGATTATCCGTTTGGAAAAGTGATCTCACCGCTTCCAGTTTTATCGAACTAAGAATTTTTCGAGCCGGTTTTTTAGTTTTTCTTCACTTAAAGTTTTTATCTGGCATTCCCAAATAACAAAATAGGCCCAGCCCATTTGGCGCAACTGCCGAAAATTTTTCTTGTCGCGTTGTTTGTTCATTTCAAACTTTAGACTCCAAAAGTCTACGTTCGATTTAGGCATTCTTGTGAGTGAACAGTTTGTATGTCGATGCCAAAAGCAGCCATGGACAAAGATCACTTTTTTTCTTGATGAAAAGACTAGATCAGGTTTTCCCGGAAGTTTCGATACATGCAATCTATAGCGAAAACCTTCTCGATGAAGGAGACGCCGAACTATCATCTCTGGGTGGCTATCTTTTCCCTGCACAAGAGACATGATGTGACTACGATGTTCAGGAGTTAGAGTGTCTGCCATAGAAGAAGGATCATAATCGCTACAGAACCGCGTTTAGCTCGGCGAGAAATCGGAAGGGACTTTTGATGGATAGCGGAGACGATATGCGAAGGTCATGTCACTAGCTTGCGGAAGGGTTAGAGAGGCTGTTCGTTTAGCTTTCGAATTTACGCAATATCGCCACAGCCTCATCCGCTAACAAGGGCCCGACCACCTTCACAACAGGCGATGCCCCCTCAACCGCACCAGCCGCCCGCAACGGCAACACCGCCCCCCCCAACGCCTCCCCAATCTGCACAGTAGAAGCAGCAAAAACCACCCTCCCCACCCCACCCCAAAACATCGCCCCAGCACACATCGCACAAGGTTCCCCGCTGGCATATACGGTAGCACCGCGCATCGCCGCCAACCCTAATTCCTTCTGCGCCCGCCGCACCAACACCATCTCCGCATGCCCCGTGCAATCTTGCGCGGTGTTCTGGTTATTCATCTCCACCAGCAGCACTTCGCCATCGGGCGAAACCAGCGTCGCGCCAAACGGCATGTCGCCGCGCTTCAATGCCTGTTCGGATGCCTCGATCGCCAGCCGCATCGCGGCAACATCCTGTTCGGTAAATCCGGTCACGGGTTTGTCACTCATGTCAGCCTCACATTTCATCAATCTGGGTAGATGCAGCCTGCGCCTTGTCCAGCGTAAATCGTCCACTGGAATTGAGATAAAAACTGGCCCCAAAGCGCCCGACCGGATGGTAGTCCTGCAACCTTACCCGCCATTGCTCGGTGTCGATCAGTCCATCGCGCGCGGCCAGCCATTGCACGCGGCCGATGAAGATGTAACGGCTGGGTGTTTCCAGTTTCTCGTGCAGCACGCATTCGAAGGCGACCGGCGCTTCGGCGATGCGCGGCGGGGCGATGGTGCGGGATGCTACGGCGTGCAGTCCGGCGTGCTCCAGCTCGCTCTGGTGCGGCGGCAGCGTGGCGCCGCAGGCGTCCATTTGCGTGCACATGGCTTCGTCGGTGAGGTGCACGACGAACTCTCCTGTGCGCAGGATGTTGGCGGCGGTGTCTTTCAGCGCGCCGTCTTGCAGGCGGTTGATGCTGACCATCACGATCGGCGGGTCTTCGCCCAGCATGTTGAACATGGAGAACGGCGCGGCGTTGACGGTGCCGTCAACGCCCAGCGTGGTGATGAGTGCGATCGGGCGCGGCACGATCAGGCTGGCCATCAGCTTGTAGCGCTGGTAGACGCCGATTTCGGAGAAGTCGATTTCAGTCATGGCGGTTCATGTGGATGCGGCCTGTTGCGGGGCGTGGCGGGCGGTCATGGTTGCTTGCCCTGGATGCCTTCCACGTACCACTTCATGGTCCACAGTTCGGATTCGGGGACGGCCTTGCCGGCGGCAACCTGCAACTGGCCGGCCTGGTTGTTGATGGGGCCGGCGAAGGGCTGCAGCGTACCGGCGACGATGGCCTTGCGGCGTTCTTCCGCCTGCGCCACCACGTCCTTGGGCAGCGCGGCGTTGTAGGGGGCGAGCTGGACGATGCCTTCTTTCATGCCCCATTTGGTGTCCTCCGCCTTCCATTTGCCTTCCAGTACCTGGCGCACCTTGTGCACGTAGTACACGCCCCAGTTGAGGGTGTTGCCGGTCAGGTGCGCCTTGGGGCCGAAGCGGCTCATGTCGGAGTCCTGGCCGAAGGCGTAGAGGCCACGGCTTTCCGCCACCTGTATCGGGGCCGGCGAGTCGGTGTTCTGGTAGAACACGTCGGCGCCCTGCCCGGCCAGCGTCTGCGCGGCGTCGCGCTCCAGGCTGGGATCGTACCAGGCATTGATCCACACCACCTTGGCGTTGACCTTGGGGTTGACGCTGCGCGCGCCCAGCACGAAGGCGTCCAGGTTGCGGATCACTTCGGGGATGGGGATCGGCGCGATGTAGCCCAGCGTGTTGGTCTTGGTCATGCGGCCGGCGATGGTGCCGAGCACGTAGGCGCCTTCGTAGAAGCGCGTCTGGTACAGGCCGACGTTGCGCGCCATGGTGTAGCCGGAACAGTGTTCGAAGATCACGTCCGGGTTTTCCTTGGCCACGCGCAGCACCGGGTTCATGAAGCCGAACGAGGTGGCGAAGATCATCTTGCAGCCGTCGTCGATCAGCTGGCGCATGACGCGCTCGGCTTCCGGCGTTTCGGGCACGCGTTCGACGAACACGGTCTCGATGCGCGTGCCGAATTCCTTCTCCAGCATGCGGCGTCCCAGTTCGTGCTGGAACGACCAGCCGATGTCGGCCACCGGGCCGGGGTAGATGAAGCCGATTTTGAGTTTGGGGGCGGCGGCCAGGGCAGCGAAGGGTTGCGACGAGGCGGCTAGGGCGGCGCCCGAGGCGAGCAAGAATTGACGGCGGTTCATGGCGGCAAGACTCCTTGATTGGATGGATCGATCGGTGGCGAAAGATCGCCGTTGATCGTATACATGCAATTTGAATGCCAGCCATAAATGTTATTCAAATAATTGATTTAAAAGGATTTAATTATATTTATTTGATTGTATACATTTTTTGGTTTGCACGCAAAATGGGCAAAAACCGTTCGACCGGAGGGCGCGCGCACCGCCAGCGGGCAGGCGCCGTATTGGTCGTATCGGGCGCATTGGCCGGAGATGGCGGGCGGGAAATCAGAATGCGCGGCGCAGCGCTTCGGTGTTGTCTTGCGGCAGGCGCAGCCGGGCTTCCAGCGCCAGCAGGTGTTTGTCCATTTCAGTGGCGGCGCCGTTGCCGTCGCGCAGCGCCAGGAGGTCGACCAGGCGCGTGTGTTCGTCGTGCTCGCAACTGGCTTCGCCCGGCATTTCATAGAGCGCCACGATCAAGGAGCAGCGCGTCATCAGCTCGGTCAGCATGCGCTGCAGGACCTGGTTGCCGGAGAGCTCGGCCAGCGCCAGGTGGAAGCCGCCGGCCAGCGCCACCCAGCGCGGGTGGTCGCCCTCGTGCAGGGCGGCGTGTTCGGCTTGCAGGCGTTGCTTGAGTTTGGCGACTTCGCCGTGGTCGATGCTGCGCGCCACTTCGCGCACGATCGCGCCTTCGATGGCGCGGCGCGCGGCGAACACGTCGCGCGTTTCCTTCGGCCCCGGCGTGGCCACCGCGGCGCCCTTGTTGGGCACGATGTCGACGATGCGCAATTCCGCCAGCCGCCGCAGCGCTTGCCGCACCACCGTGCGGCTGACGCCGAACTGCTCGCACAGGCTGGCTTCTTGCAGCCGCGTGCCGGGCTTCAGCCGTCCGTGCATGACGGCGTTGAAGATCGCCTCGTACACGTTTTGGTCGAGGGTTTCCGGGTTGTTGGCGGGCGCGCGTTGGGGTTTCATGGATGGTGAAGGGTGAGGCGGAGGATCGATATCATAACGCGGGGCGGCTTATCTCCAGCACTTTGGTTCGCGCCTCTTGTCTCAAGAGGCGCGGGAACTCGGCAATGTTTTTGCATTGCCGGCGGGGCGGCATCGCGGATCGCAAGCGGGTACGAACGCAGGGCAAGAACTCACAGGCGCGGTGCAAATACAGGCAGCAATTCAACATGACGCGGGATAGATCAATTATTGACTTTGACTGAATTGAGGCCTAAATTCGGGTCTATTCGTCTGAAGGAGTTTTTCATGCAATCCATTGCCAACATCAAGTCAATTTCCTATCTGAAAAGCCATGCGGCGCAAATTTCGGAAGACCTGGAATTGAATGGAAACCCATTCATCATCACCCAGAACGGCGAGGCCAGCATGGTGATCGAGGGCATCAAGCAATTTCAGGAAAAAGAAGAGCTCATTGCCGCGCTGAAAATCATCGCCTTGGGCGAGAAAGACCGTTTGCAGGGCAAGGGGCTCACCATCGATGAATCTCGCGCACAACTTCGTGCTGCCCGTCAGCGTCGCAAATAATGGCTGTCGTCATTCTTCCCGATGCGCAAGAGGATTTTCTCTCGCTTCAAGAGTACATGCTGGATAAATGGGGGGAGCTCGAATGGATCAAGGCGGAGGACGAGATTTTTGAAAAACTGCAACAGGCCCATGCGGGGGACTATCCGGGTACCGCCATAAAAGAGTTGGCGGCGGTTGGCATTTTTGAATACCAGAATGTGTTTACCTCGCATCACAAGCTCGTCTACCGACGAATCGGCAATGACATTTATGTATATGCCGTCGCCGGGCATCAGCAGGATTTCCCGACGCTTTTGATGAAGCGGCTACTGAAGAAGTAAGCGAGAAGTCCGAACGGCCAGTCGAGATTGCATGCTTGCAGCTTAGGGCATGCCAACAACAAGGAGAAGGTCATTTCGAAGATGGATCGCTTCCTGATTTCCGTTGATCAATTGCATGTCTATAACTGGCTGAGCATTCCGATGTGGGTGTTCGACAGAAGCCGGCTGCGAATCACATGGGCCAATCCGTCAGCCCTTGAATTTTGGGCGGCCAACTCGATTGAGGAGCTGGCGCGCAGGGATTTTTCAGACATCACCCCAACCGCGATGGATCGCCTGCATGCCGTCCATCGCAATGCCTTGAAAGGGATCAACGTTGAGGAGCAATGGACGCTTTACCCTCCAGGCCAGCCCAGGCAGGTGGTCCTGAAAAGCGCGGTGGTGCGGGAAAAAGATGATTCAACGGAGGGAATACTCTTTTGCGCGGCAAACCTGCGTGCCATGCCGGATGCGCAGTTGCGCGGCGTCCAGGTGCTGTCGTACACCTCAAACGTCGCGGCGCTTTACACGCTGGCAGGAGATGTTTTATTCCGAAACCCGATTGCATCTGCCATGTGGGATGGCTTGAGCAATGATCGCGACACGGATGCGCTAAGCGCCACCTTTGTCGACCCGCAAGATGCCAGGCGGATTATTCGTGCCGTATCGGATAAAGCGAGAATTTTGGCGGAGTTCAACGTTCGCACCGCGAAACAAGGGGAGCGGATTTTTGAATTGGATTGCCGGCCGGTCATCGATCCGATCGACGCGCAACTCGTGCTGGGCATTAGTGGGCGCGATATCACCGAACACAGGCAGGTGGAGGCTGAACGTAATACCTTACGTGAAGCCCAGCTCAGGGCCGCACAAGCAGTCGCTTCGGAAAAAGAGCTCACCGTTGCCGCGCGCAAGATCTTCATGGCCACGGCCTCGCATGAACTGCGTTCCCCCTTGCAAAGCATCATGAGCAGCCTCGACCTTCTTGAGCGCTATCCTCACGAAATTGAAAACTGTGTCATACCGATGCGCGAAGCGACGCAACAGCTCAATGACATTGCTCTGGACCTGGTTGAATTCGTACGCGCCGACAGCGCTCCCGGCTTACGCATACGCGCTTTGCACGCGGTCACGTTTTTCAGGAAAACACTCGCTCCTATCTGTAAGCAAGCGTTGGCAAAAGGACTCGATTTTTCATTCCTGCCTGAAGGGCTGGATGTGACCATCGAGATTGACGAAATCCGCATGCGGCAGATTATCGTCAACCTTGCAGACAATGCGGTTAAATACACATCTGCAGGTGCCGTGCAAATTCATGCCGAAATTCAACACGGAAAAGATTTGGTGCTGCTGGTCAAAGATACAGGAATTGGTATGAGCAATGCGGCAACCAAACGTGTTTTACAACCCTTTTCCCGCGGTAGTAAAAGTCATTTGATAAACCCTCAAGGCTTGGGCTTGGGATTGGCCATCGTTCAATCCCATCTGCTCGAAATGGGCGGCGAAATGGATATTCGCTCTCAATTGCAAGCGGGAACGGAGATCAGCATTCGCCTTCCGCTTCAAAATACATCGGCGTTCGTCGATTCAGAACCGACTTGAGTTTCTCAACAATAATCGATGTCGGAAACGGTTTTAGCAGGACATCAATATTGTGTGTGCGCACAAGTTCGGCGATATCGTTTTCGTTTTCTATCCGGGCCTGAATGGTGCCGGTCAAAAGAATGATGGGACAGGTCTTGTCAACGCGACGAATCGCCTCAATCAATCCCCGAGAAGTTTCTCCATCGGCCAACGTCCAGTCCAGGATATATCCATCGGGAAGCGGATGCGTTTCAAGAAGGGGGAGGACAGGCCCGGAATGGCTGAAATATTTTGTGTTGAAGCCGCCGTCGATTTGTATGAATCTACAGAAAGGCCGGGTTGACGTCTCTTCATCATCAACAATGACTACGGTGGGGCCTGAGGTGCTGAATGCATCCACATGCAAATCGAGAACCCCTCTTTGCGCCGTCCCGGTCGGTGCGTCGTTTGTCGGACAAACGACCACACACTTTTCGGCTTCATCTTCATAAGCGACAAAAAGATCGTGCGGCTCAGGTATTGATTTTCTTGTAATGACCGTACATGCACACTGAGAATTTCCAATTCGGAGCAAGGCCTTGCATGCTCCAGGCACTATTCTTTCCTCGGGAAAATTAGATTGCAACATCGCAGTGACGGTCGTCTTGAAGTGATCTGCAATAGCAAACAATTCTCCAAGTGAGAGAACGCTTTCATCCGCCAGGCGACGTGCGGCGGTTTTTTGCGTTCCGCCGATGATTTCTGAAATGATGCGCGCCCAACTTTTTTGCGGAATATTTTTGCGGCGTAACAGATTTTTCAGAATGGAAAACTCCCTTCTTCGGGCGATCTCATTTCTCATATGCGGTTTTATCAATTCTTATGGGCCCGAGCTGGCGGCATGACCTCTTCAAAAACATGTGCTGTATGGCGGGCAAAGACTACCGTGTAGTTTTTAATTCAAGCCCTTTGCCGGGCCACAACCAATGTGCTGATGGCATAAGTCAAATTATCTGGAGAGGGTTGATGCGTGAACGGGAAGACGCTCCCGTTCAGGTGATCGGTTAGTAAAGCCGATCCGAAAAGGCGCAGTCAAGCGAGCTTGGCGGCATCATCGACATGTATGCATATCTTGGTTGTTAAATGATTTTTTTCTAAAGATTTTTCTGGATTGCATACGATGTAGATGTGGAATCCAAAAAATTATCAATAGGGTAAAAAAATATAAGGTGGCAATATTTTTCCTTTTGGAAGTTTTTGGTGTTTTGTTGATTTTTGCCCGCGATCGGAAAAAATGTCTGCCAATGTTCTTTCGTCCTTATCTTCTTCGCTCGCCCCAGGCGATCTCGCCCGCGCGCGCCAATGGATACAAGCAGCCGACGCGCTCATCGTCACCGCCGGCGCCGGCATGGGGGTGGATTCAGGGCTGCCGGACTTTCGCGGCAACGCAGGTTTCTGGCAGGCTTATCCGCCGTTGCAGCGGGCCGGCATCGTCTTCACCGACATCGCCAATGGCCGGGCCTTCGACAAAGATCCGGCGCTGGCCTGGGGGTTCTATGGACATCGGCTCACGCTGTATCGCCAGACCGGGCCGCATGCCGGCTTTGCGCTGTTGCGCGAACTGGCCGCGGACAAGCCGCAGGGAATGTTCGTCTTCACCAGCAATGTCGACGGGCAGTTCCAACAGGCCGGCGTGGCGGAGGATCGCATCGTCGAATGCCATGGCAGCATCCATCACCTGCAATGCACGCACGACTGCGTCGGCGCGATCTGGCCGGCCGATGGGGTGATGCCGCAGGTGGAGATGGCGCACTGCCGGCTGCGCTCGCCATTGCCGGAGTGCCCGCATTGCGGCGCGGTGGCGCGGCCCAATATCCTGATGTTCGATGATTCCCGCTGGAATGAGCAACGTACGGATGGGCAGTATCGTCGCATGCGTTCCTGGCTGGACAAGGTCCGGCATCCGGTGGTGATCGAGCTTGGCGCCGGCACCGCCATTCCATCGGTGCGGCGCATGGGGGAGCGGCTGGGGGCGCCGCTGGTGCGAATCAATCCGCGCGAGTGGATGGCGGAGGGGGCAGATCGGATCGGGTTGCGCTGCGGCGCATTGGAGGGGCTGCGGCAGATCGCGGCGGGCTGGACCGCTTGATGCGCGACTGAGGCCGGAGCTCAGAAAATCGAAAACCCGGTGCGCCCGGCAAACAACTCCAGCGCCCTCGCCCCCGCCAGCGAATTGCCGTGCACATCCAGCGCCGGCGACCACACGCATAGCGCCATGCGGCCCGGCACCACGGCCAGGATGCCGCCGCCGACCCCGCTCTTGGCCGGCAGGCCGATGCGAAAGGCGAAGTCGCCGGCGGCGTCGTAGGTGCCGCAGGTCAGCATGATGGAGGCCACGCGCCGTACTTCGCTGGGCGTGAGCAGCGCCTCGGGGACGCCCGGCGCGGTGCCGTAGTGCACCAGCAGCTGCGCGGCCCTCGCCAGCTCGGCGCAACTCATTTCGATGGCGCATTGGTGGAAGTAGGCTTGCAGCACGTTGTCCACCGGCGCCTTGAGGTTGCCGAAGCTCTTGATGAAATTGGCCATGGCCGCGTTGCGAAAGCCGTGCTGCGCTTCCGAGCGCGCCACGCGGGCGTTGAAGTTGATGTCTTGCACGCCGCTGACCTGGCGGATGAATTCCAGGATGGCCAGGTGCGGGTTGGCGTATTGGCTGCACAGGATGTCGGTCACCACCAGCGCGCCGGCATTGATGAAGGGATTGCGCGGAATGCCCTGGTCGGTCTCCAGCTGCACCAGCGAGTTGAACGGGTTGCCGGAAGGCTCGCGCCCGACGCGCCGCCACAGCGCGTCGCCCAGCATGCGGTAGGCCATCACCAGCGTGAAGACCTTGGAGATGCTCTGGATCGAAAAGCGCTCGTGCGCGTCGCCGGCCGTGTAGATGCCGCCGTCGGGCAGGTAGAGCGCGATGCCCAGCTTGTTGCGGTCGATGTGGCCCAGTTCGGGAATGTAGCTCGCCACCTTGCCTTGCAGCGTCAGGGGGCGGACTTCTTCGAGAACCTGTTCCAGGATGGGTGTGAAATGGGTGGCGGTGTCCATGCGGGCGTGGCGGAGGATGGCAACAGGCACATCATGCCATCGGCTGCGCCCGCACGGGCAATTCCCGGTATCGGCAAGCGCGGTGAGGAAGACGGCGGCTTAATCGCCCAGGTCGATGGACGAGGCCAGCGCCACACCTTCCGGCGCTTCGTACAAGGCCACCACCCAGGCTTGCCGCTGGTTGCCCGCTTGCGCGTTGAGGGTTTGCGTGACGAAGTTGATCGAGGCGCGGTCCAGCCCGGCAAAGGGATCGTCCAGCAGGTTCAGCGCGGCGCCGGCGGCAAAGGCGGCGGCCAGGTAGACCTTGCGCTTGCTGCCGGTGGAGAGCATGAACAGTTTCTTTTCCAGATGCGGCGCCAGCGACAGGCCTGCGATCAGCGCCGGCAGGCGCGCATGGTCGAAGCCGGGAAAGCGCTTCTCCATGGCGTCGAAGAATTCCGGCGGCGTCATCTGGTCGTAAGCCTCGGTACGCGGATCGACGTGAAACACCTGGCGCCGATAAGCTTCGCTGTCTTCATCCAGCCGGATGCCGTCCAGTTCCAGCACCCCGTCCTTGACCGGCATCAGCCCGCCCAGCAATTGCAGCAGGGTGGTCTTGCCGCGGCCGTCGCCGCCGCGCACCAGCGTGACGCCGGGCGGGACCGTGGCGGACAGGTCCTTGAAGAGTTCATGCCCGGGATAGGCGAAATTGAGCTTGCGGACCAGCAACAGCGCGGGGCGGTCTTGTGATGTCGTCATGGAAGTCTGGCGTGGAAGCGCCGGGCGGCGGATCCGTCCGGCAATGCGGCTGGGAGCCGGTCAGCGCCGGCGTTGCTGCGCGGCCTGTTTTTCCCGGCGGGCGTCGGCCAGCATGGCGATCGCCAGCGCGACCGGCGGATACAGCAGGATCAGGCCGCTCCAGTCATGGCCGGAGAGGAACATCAGGCCGGCGATGCACAGGTCGAGCGCCATCAGCAACATCAATGGCCAGCCCACGGGCGCGCCAAGGAAGGTCTTCGGTCTCTTGTTCTTGAAATACAGTGCCATGCCATTCACCGTCGTTGTTCGCGCCATGCCGTCTTGACTGCTTGCCATCAATTCCGCCTGGCGGGTTCGATGACGAACCGGCAGGCATGCCGCGAGGGGTTGTCTCCTGTGGGCGATTATAAAAGATGTTGGCGGCCCGGGCGACGAAGACGGGAGATATTCATGCGCCGCGTTCCCCGGCGGCAAGATGCGCGCAGCAAGGCGCGGCCGCGATGGCGCTCAGAAATCGACCTGCGCCGACAACAGCAATGTGCGCGGCGCCGCCACCGTGGCGTAGGGGCTGGCCAGCAGCCAATAGTTGCGGTTGAACAGGTTTTCCACGTTGGCGCGCAACACCACCGGCTTGCCGGCCAGGCGGGTCTGGTAGCGCGCGCCGATGTCGGCGCGGGTCCAGCCCGGCAGGCTCAGGGTGTTCTCGGCGTTGAAGTAGACCGACGAGGTATGGACCACGCGCGCATTCAGGGCCAGCCCGGCCAGCCATGGGCTATCCCAGTCGGTCGCCAGGCTGAACGCGTATCTCGGCACGCCGGCGGCGTTCTTGCCGTCATTGGCGCCGTTGGCCGTGCGCGTCAGCTTGGCGTCGAAGAACGCGCCGCTGGCCATCAGGCGCAAGCCCGATGCCGCCTCGCCATAGGCCGAAAGCTCCAGGCCGCGGTTGCGCTGTTCGCCGTCGTAGCCGTAGAGGCTGGCGCCGGGCGGATTGGGCAACATGGTGATGACCGCGCTCGGGTTGGCGATCTGGAATACGGAGGCGCCGGTGGTCATGCGGCCCCAGTCGACCTTGACGCCGGCTTCGTATTGCCTGGAGCGGTAGGGCGGCAGGATCTGGCCGGCATTGAGCACGCCGGTCGGCACCACCGTCCCGCGGGTCAGGCCGGCCGTGTAGTTGGCATATAGCGAGACTGCTCCGGATGGCTTGAGCACCACGCCCAGCAGCGGCGAAACGGCGCCGGCACTGTAGGAAGAGGTCTGCAGCCCGGTGACGGTATCGAAGCTGTCGTAGCGCACCTGTTGCTGGCGCGCCCCGGCGAAGATGCTCAGCCGGCCTTCCAGCATGGACAGGGTGTCGGCCAGCGTCACGCTGGTGAGCACCATGTCGTAGGACTTCTTGGGCGAGGTGCGGGCATCGGTGATGGCCGGCAGCGGTGTGGCGCCGTAGATGCTGTAGGTGGCGGTGCCGCCGGAGGGGATGTAGGCGTTGCCGGCTTCCTGCTGCAGCCGCGTCATGCCGATGGCCAGCGCATGGTCGATGCCGGCCGTGTCGAAGCGTATGCGCAGGCCGGCGTCGGCGGTGATGGTCTTGCTGTAGGTGTCGTAGTAGCTGTTGCGCAGCGTGCCGATGCCGGCGGCGTCGACCGCGCCGGTCGTCAGGTTTTGTCGGGACGCGCCGTAGCGATAGCCGATGGCGCCGTAGGCGGTCAGGTCGCCATCGATGTCGTATTCGAGGCGCGATACCGTGGCCGCATCTTCCAGCCGCAACTGGCTGCCGCGATAGAAGTTCGCA
The DNA here is from genome assembly GCF_059418325.1 of Herbaspirillum sp. GW821-FHT09A12. Taxonomy (NCBI): domain Bacteria; kingdom Pseudomonadati; phylum Pseudomonadota; class Betaproteobacteria; order Burkholderiales; family Oxalobacteraceae; genus Herbaspirillum; species Herbaspirillum sp. GW821-FHT09A12. The sequence continues at coordinate 91,877 of NZ_JBWKPR010000006.1, read as the reverse complement.
TCCGCCGGCGGCGGCGAGGGGATCGTCGTCACCTCCGGCAGGAAGCCGACCTGCGGGCGGAAATTGTCGCTGTCCTCATGCTGCGCATAGGTATCCAGCGACCAGCGCAACTGGCGGCCGCGGTAGTCCAGCGCCAGCGCGCCGACCGCCAGTTGCTGGTTGCCGTCCTTGATGCTGGCCTCCCCATCCTTGTAGACGCCGTTGACGCGGATACCCCACGCGTTGCCGGCGCCGAAACGGCGGCTGGCATCGGCCTGCACGCCGGCTTGCCCCTTGCTCTGGAAGGATGTGGTCAGGCGCGCGAGCGGCTCGTCGCCGGCGCGTTTGGTGACGATGTTGATGCTGCCGCCGATGCTGCCGTCGGGGTTGATGCCGTTCATCAGGGTGCCGGGGCCCTTGAGCACTTCCACCCTTTCCATGATGGCGGCCGGCATGTGGCTGGCCGAGGCCAGGCCGAACAGGCCGTTGAAACCGATATCGCCGCTGGAGAGGCTGTAGCCGCGGATCTGGAAGGTATCGCCGAAGCCGCCGGCGGCGGTGAGCATGCGCACCGAGGCGTCGTTCTCCACCACGTCGGCCAGCGTGCGCGCCTGCTGGTTGTCCAGCAGGGCGGCGGTGTAGTTCACCGTGCTGAATGGAACATCCATGGCATTGCCGGCGCCGAGGATGCCCAGGCTGCCGCCTTTGGCGAGCTGGCCGCCGGCGTAGGGCGCGGTGGCGTCCTGGTCGGCGGTCGACATGATGGTGACCGTGGGCAGCGGCCGGCTGGCCATGCCGAAGGCGGGCTTGCCCAGCAGATAGCCGCCGTTGCCCTGGCGGTTCGCCTGGATGCCGGTGTCGGCCAGCAGCGCGGCCAGGCCGCCGTCGACGCTATAACTGCCGCGCAGCCCGTCGCTATGGAGGCCGGCGGCGATGTCCGGCCGGAACGACAAGAGGATGCCGGCATCGTGGCCGAAACGGCCCAGCACCTCTTCCAGCGGGCCGGCGGGAATGTCATAGGTGTGCACCGCGGCCATGGCTTGCGCGAAGGCGGGAGCGGGGATCAGTTGCGCGGACATGGCGGCGCCGGCGGCAACGGCGCTACAGACGCGTGCCGCACGCCGCAGCACCAGCTGCATTGCCTGCATGGCTTGCGCATAGCGCGCCCTCGCCTGCTCCATGTCGATGCGACCTTTCCGGATAAGAAATTGACGTCCCTGCTCCGATGACCCGTGAAAACCGAAAACGGATCAGCCGCGTTGCGGGCGCGGGCCCATGCGGATGCGGCGGCCGCCCCAGAAGCGGTGGCGGATGTCGGCCTGCACGTCCAGCGTGGCGGCCAGCGTTTCGACGATCTTGTCGATATCGTCCAGCGGAAACGAACCGGATACCCGCCGGTCGGCGATGGCCGGGTCGCAAGCGAGGGTGTCGCGGCTATAGCGGCCCAGGTCGGCGATGAAGTCGTCCAGCCGCATGCTGCGGGCGATGATGAAGCCATCGATCCAGCCGCTGGCGGCCGCATCCACCCGGCCGGCGGCATGGATCCCGGCGGCGCTGAAGCGCGCCTGTTCGCCGGCCTGCAAGAGCAGGCCCCCGGCGGCAGCGTGGCGCGGCGCGATGCGCACCGCGCCTTCGAATACGCGCACTTCGGTGGCGTCGGCCATTTGCCTGACCGTGTAGCGGGTACCCAGCGCATGGGCCGTGCCGTGCACGGTCTCGACCATGAATGGGCGGTGCGCCGCATCCTTGGCCGTGCTCGCCAGGATCTCGCCGGCCACCAGCCGGATGCGCCGTTCGGTCTGGCTGAAGCCGAGGTTGACGGCGCTGCCGGTGTTGAGCATGAGCTGCGTGCCGTCGGCCAGCGTGAGCGTGCGGCGTTCGCCGACGGCGGTGCGGTAATCGGCGTTCCACTCGCGCCAGGGCGTGTATTGCGCCACGCCCCAGGCGCCGCCGCCGGCGCACAGCGCCACGGCCAGGCTCTTGATGATCTGGCGCCGATGCGGCGCACCGCGCGGCGCCAGCGCGGCCTGGGCGACGGCCGAATTGAGCGGCGAAGCCAGCGGCAGCAAACGGCCCCGCACCGACTCGATGCGCTGCCATGCGCGCTCATGGTCGGCATGCTCGCCGCGCCAGCGGGCCCATGCCGCGATGGTCTGGGGCGGCACCGGCTGGGCTTGCAGTTCCACCAGCCATTCGAGCGCGCGCTCGGCCACATGCTGCGGCAGCGTGGCGGCATCGGGCGTGTGCTTATACCAGTCGGAGGCGGACAAGGACGGCCTCATCCGAGGAAGGCAATGTCGGCAAAGTAGCAGCGCTGCAGGGCCTTGACGAGATAGCGCTTGACGGTGGGAATCGAGATGCCGAGCGCCGCGGCGACCTGGGCATGGGTTTGCCCGTCGAGCTGCGACAGCAGGAAGGCGCGCTTGACGATGGCCGGCAGGCCGTCCAGCAACTGGTCCAGTTCGAGCAGGGTTTCCAGCAGGATCGCCTGCTCTTCCGGCGACGGCGCCAGGCCGGCCGGGGCTTGCGCCAGCGCTTCGAGATAGGCCTTTTCCAGCTTCTCGCGCCGCCAGTGGTTGGATACCAGGTTCCGGGCGACCGTGGTCAGGTAAGCGCGCGGTTCATTGATGGCGGCCGGCACGCGTTCGCTGCTGAGCAGGCGGATGAAGGTGTCATGCGCCAGGTCGGCCGCCTGCTCGGTATTGCCGAGCCGACGCAGAAGCCATCCCTTGAGCCAGGAGTGGTGGTCGCAATAGAGGGCTTCGATGGACATGGGGAAAGGCATCCCAGACAAGATGGAAACCGATCCGGCAAGCCGCCTGCGCGCTTCGATCGGCGCCTTGTCGGCGCGGCCAGGCCGGGAGTGAGAAAGCGTGATTATAAATGATAGTGATTACCATTAACAAATGATGCCTGACGGTCGTTGTTTTCGTGCCGGGCCGGATAAAAAGAAATGCCGGCAGCGCCGGTAGTACCGTCCAGCTCCCGTTCGCCCTGAGTAGCTGCGCAGCAGCGTATCGAAGGGCAGGCAAGACCGCTAACGCTGACACGCTGGCTTCGATACGGCCCTGACGGGCCTACTCAGCCCGAACGGGTTCTGATGATTAGTCGAGAGTTGGCGCCATGCCGTCGATGGCCGTGCGCATGTCATGGTGGATGCGCACGACGCGGAAATTGGCCGGCTGCTCGACCATCACGCAGGTCTTGCCGGTGCGCTTGCAGTGGTCTTGCACGCGCCAGTAGGCGCCGTGGCTCAGGCACCCGGTCTGGCAGATCACGAGATCGGCGGCGACGATGCTGGCTTCCAGCGCCGAGATGTCTGGCGTCGCCGCGCCGGCGACGGCTTGCGGGCGTGCCGCCGGCGCCGGCGTCGATATGGTCGGGCGTAGCGTGTCGCGCATCAGGTCTTGCAGCCGCCGGCTCAGGTCCCTGACCTTGCGCGCCAGCGTGACGCGCGGCGCCAGATCGGGGATGGCCGCCTCCAGCGCGGCGCGGTCTTCGCAAGCCCAGGCCAGCGCACTGTCGCGCGCGATGATGGCCGCGCGCATTTGCATCGCCTGCGCGCGCAGTTGCGCGATCTCTGCGGCTTGCCGCCGCATGGTCTCGCTGCAACGCAGCTGTGCGGCAGCAAGGTGGCGCACCAGTGCCACGTGCTCGCCGGCTAGCGTGTCGTCCGGGCGCCGGATGGCGGGTGCAGGAAGCGTCGTGTCGTTCATGTGAGTCTCCCGTTGCGGGCCTCGCTGTGGAACCTGTCATCCGGCGAGGAGGGGCTCGATTATAGATGAGAACGATTGCTATTTGACGCGATTGGCAGCAGGGTTATTTCTGTCCATCGCCTTCGGCCGGCGATGAAAAAAAAGCGGCCCCGGCTTGCGCCGGGACCGCTGCAGGAAAAGGCTGGGGAGTGGCAGCCGGGCGTTCTCAGCGCGCCTTGGCGGCGCCCGGCCACAGGCGCACCGCCAGCGCCAGGATCGAGGTCAGCGTGGCCAGGCCGATCACGGCGATCCAGCCCCATTGCGCCAGCGCCAGGCTGCCCAATGCCGCGCCGCCGGCCATGCCGATGAACATGCCCACGAACAGCACCGCATTGAGGCGGCTGCGGGCGCCGGGCTCGATGCCGTAGACGATGGTCTGGTGCGCCACCAGCGTGGCTTGCACGCCGAGGTCGAAGCCGATGGCGGCCAGCGCGATCAGGACTAGTTGGCCCTCCTTGGAAAACCACGGCGACAGCGCCATCGCAGCGAAGGACACGGTTGCCAGGCCGACGCCCAGGCGGGTCACCAGTTCAGGGCCTTTCTTGTCCGAGATGCGGCCGGCCAGCGGCGCGGCCAGGGCGCCGGCGGCGCCCGCCAGGCCAAAGGCGCCGGCGGCGGCGCTGCCCAGGTGGAACGGCGCGCCATGCAGCATCACCGCCAGGGTCGACCAGAACGCCGAGAAACCGATCGACAGCAGGCCCTGGGCCAGGGCGGCGCGGCGCAAGGCGCCATGCTTTCTGACCAGGCTGGCCAGCGAACCCAGCAGCGCGCCGTACGGCATGCGGGTGGTCGGGTGGAAGCGCGGCAGGCCGCGCCATGCGGCCACGCCGATCAACGCAATGCTGGCGGCGGCGCCGACGAACATGGCGCGCCAGCCGAAGTTTTCGGCCACGAAACCACTCACCACGCGCGACAGCAGGATGCCCAGCAACAGGCCCGTCATCACGGTGCCGACGATGCGGCCGCGGTGCTGTTCCGGCGCCAGGGTGGCGGCGGCCGGCACGATGTCTTGCGCCATGGTGGCCGACAAGCCGACCGCCAGGCTGGCGGCCAGCAGCATGCCCACGCCGGAAGAGGCGCCGGCCAGCAGCAGCGCGGCGGTCAGCACCGCGGCCTTGATCAGGATGATGCGGCGGCGGTCGTAGCGGTCACCCAGCGGCGCCAGCAGCAGGATGCCCAGCGCGTAGCCGAGCTGGGTCGACATCGGCACCATGCCGACCACGCGCTCGGACGCGCCGATATCGTCGGCCAGTACGCCCAGCATCGGTTGCGAGTAATACAGGGAAGCCACGGACAGGCCGGCGCCGGTGGCCAGCAACAGGATCAGGGCCGGCGACAGGCCATGCGCCTGCGGATGCGCCTTGGCCGCCAGGTCGCCCGGGGCTATATGCGTGTTAGGAATGTTATTCATGATGAAACTCCCGATGTGTTTGCCATGCGTTTGCGTCAAACTGGTCTTGGAAAAGCCTTGTATGCCAGCGTTGTAGCGGATTCTGCGTCACCCGGCTCGCATACGGTAGTAGCGCAAACAGCAGAATTGATATACGTTTGGCGTATGACCAAGCCACCCGCCCCCGCCCAGCCGGCAGCGCTTGCCGCCGGCCTGACCGACCGCATCGAGCTGATGCAGACCTTTGTGCGCATCGTCGAAGCCGGCAGCCTGTCGGCGGCGGCATCCCAACTGGGCACGACCCAGCCCACCATCAGCCGCCGCTTGCAGACCCTGGAGCGTTCGCTGGGGGTGCGCCTGCTGCAACGTTCCACGCATGCGATGAAACTGACCGACGACGGCGAGCGCTGCTACGAGCGCGCCAAGGACTTGCTGGCGGGATGGGACGAGTTCGAAAGCGACCTGCGCGGGGCGCGCCTGCAGGCCGAGGGTTCGCTGCGGGTGGTGGTGCCGCATGCGTTCGGGCAAAAACAGTTGATCGGGCCGCTGGCGGAGTTCATGCGCCGCCATCCGCTGGTCACGGTGGAATGGCTGTTGCATGACCGCGCCGCCGATTTCATTTCCCAGGGCATCGATTGCGCGATCCAGGTGGGCGAGGTGCATGACCCTTCCGTGGTGGCGATCCACCTGGCCGAAGTGCCGCGCATGACGGTGGCCGCGCCGTCGCTGCTGGCAGGCCGTCCGCTGCCGCAGCATCCGGCCGACCTGGCCGCCCTGCCCTGGATCGCCATCCCCGCCTTTTACCGGCGCGAGGTGACGCTCACCCATGCGCGCAGCGGCGAGCAAAAGCACATCTCGTTCCGGCCGCAACTGGTCACCGACAGCCTGTACGCCTTGCGCAACACGGCCATCGAAGGCATGGGCGTGGCGGTCGGGTCGTCATGGATCCTGGCCGAGGATGTGGCGGCGGGCCGGCTGGTGCAGTTGCTGCCGGAGTGGGAACCGGCGCCGCTGCCGGTGTCGCTGCTGTATCCCTACGCGCGTTTTTACCCGGCGCGCCTGCGCCATTTCATCGACACCATGAAGGAGGCCATGCCGGGCGCCGTGCGCGGCGCGGTCGGCTGGGATGCGCTGGCGCGGCGGCAGCCTGCCGCCGGCAAGAAGGACTGAGCTTTCTTTCAGTCCAGGCGCATGGTCTTGTGCTGCGCGTAATGCTGGTGCCAGGAGAAGGCTTCGCCCAGCAGGTGCGGCGTATGGCCGCCGGCCCGGCAGGCGCGCTCGAAGTAGTCGCGCAATTGCGCACGGTAATCCGGATGGCAGCAATGCTCGATCACCTGCACCGCGCGCTCGCGCGGCGCCAGTCCGCGCAGGTCGGCCAGGCCCCATTCGGTGACCAGCACATCGACATCGTGCTCGCTGTGGTCCACATGCGTGACCATCGGCACCACGCTGGAAACCGCCCCGCCCTTGGCCACCGACTTGGAGACGAAGATCGAGATCTGTCCGTTGCGGGCGAAGTCGCCCGAGCCGCCGATGCCGTTCATCATGTGCGTGCCGCCGACGTGGGTGGAGTTGACGTTGCCGTAGATGTCGAACTCCAGCGCGGTGTTCAGGCCAATGATGCCCAGCCGCCGCACCAGCTCCGGATGGTTGCTGATTTCCTGGGGACGCAGCACCAGCTTGTCGCGGTAGCGGTCGAGGTGCTTGATGAAGTGCTCATACTTGGCCGGCGACAGCGTGATCGACGAGGCCGAGGCGAACGCCAGCTGGCCCGAGTCGAGCAGCTCGATGGCGCTGTCCTGCAGCACTTCCGAATACATGGTCAGGTCGCGGAACGGCGAGTCCACCAGCCCGTGCAGCACCGCGTTGGCGATGGTGCCGATGCCGGCCTGCAGCGGCGCCAGCGTATGCGGCAGGCGCTTGGCCTCTACTTCGCCTTCGAGAAAGCCGATCACATGGCGCGCGATGGCGTTGGTTTCCTCATCCGGCGGCAGCACCGAGGAGGGGCTGTCCGGCGTTTCGGTCAGCACGATGGCGACCACCTTGGCCGGATCGAACGGGATGGTGGCGCAGCCGATGCGTTGTTGCGGGCTGGTCAGCGGGATCGGGCCGCGCGCCGGACGATCGCCAGGCAGGTAGATGTCATGCAAGCCTTCCAGCGCCAGCGGCACGCTGGTGTTGAGTTCGATCACGATCTGCCTGGCCTGTTCGACGAAGCTGGCCGAATTGCCCACCGACATGGTCGGCACGATGCCGTGCTCGGTGATGGCCGCCGCTTCGATCACGGCGATGTCGATGCTGGACGGCGTGCCGCCGCGCAGCTGTTCGGCGGTCTCGGAAAGATGCTGGTCGATGAACATGACCTCGCCGGCATTGATCTTGCCGCGCAGCGTGGCATCCACCTGGAACGGCAGGCGCCGCGCCAGCAGGCCGGCTTCGGCCATCAGGCCGTCGCTGCCATTGCCCAGCGAGGCGCCGGTGATGACGGTGAAGCGCAATGGCTCGCGCCTGGCGCGCTCGGCCAGTGCGCGCGGCATGGCCTTGGCGTCGCCGGCGCGGGTGAAGCCGCTCATGCCGATGGTCATCCCATTGTGGAAGAATGCAGCGGCCTCGTCGGCCGACATGAGTTTGCCGGCCAATTCAGGCTGGCGAATGCGCTGGCTATCCATGGTGTGCTCCTGCTCGGTTTCTTTTGGAAAAGAGAAGTGCATCCGCGCCAGTGAGCGTTGCATGGCCTGCGGAACGGACTTCTTTCATTCTTGTTTTGATCGAGTATAGAAGTCGGCCTGCATGCGCTGTATGATTTAAATTCTGCGATTCCAGTCGGAATCTGCATACTTTGATCCGCCTCAAATTCGCCTTCGAAAGCCGGCCAACATGGATATCCGCGCCCTGCGCTATTTCACCGAAACGGTGCGCCTGAACAGTTTCAGCCGCGCCGCCGACGCGCTGCATGTGACCCAGTCCACCGTCAGCAAGATGGTGCGCCAGCTGGAAGACGAGGTGGACGCCCCGCTGCTGATCCGCGACGGCCGCCGCCTGGCGCTGACCGATACCGGCCGCGTGGTCTACGAGCAGGGCCAGCAGATCCTGGCCTCGATGCAGCGCCTTAACGCCGAGGTGCGCGACACCAAGGCGCAGCGCCTGGGCCACCTGGACATCGGCATCCCGCCCATGATCAACATCCTGTGCACGCCGGTGCTCAAGGCCTTCCGCGAGCGCCATCCGGAGATCGCGCTCAACCTCAAGGAAGACACCGGCCCGCAGATCGAACAGCGCGTGGCCAGCGGCGAGCTGGAGATCGGCATGACGGTGCTGCCCGTCGATCCCGAACTGGAGCTGGAAGTGATGCCGGTGGCGCGCTACCCGATCTGGGCCGTGGCCCAGGCCGGCAGCTTCCAGAAGAACCGGGCCACCTTGCGCTGCGCCCAGCTGGACGGCATGCCGCTGGTGATGCTCAACAACGAATTCGGCCTCACGCGCAGCCTGCGCGGCACCTTTGGCGATATCGGCATCGCCCCGCAGATCGCCGCGCAAAGCGGCCAGTGGGATTGGCTGGTGGCGATGGCGTTGGCCGGCATGGGCGCCGCCCTGCTGCCTGAACCGTTCATCCACCGCATCGCCACCGACCAGTTGCAGGCGGTGCGCCTGGTCGAGCCCGAGGTGCAATGGCAGGTCGCCTACGTGACGCGCGGCGGCTACCTGTCGCACGCGGCGCGGGCGTGGATGGAGATCAGCGCAGAATTGTTTGCCGGGGGCAAGCTGAAGACCTGAGGCGGCCTGAGATGGCTTGAGGCTTGAGTATTCGCCATTGGAATGCAACGCCGGAACTTAAGTCATACAAAGAATATTTCGGTCTTTCTATACTGCCTCCTGCCGATGCCTGCAGCGCCTGCCGGCCGTGGCGGCGGAACCGGAATGACGCCGCCGCGGGAATAAAGCGCGCGGGCCTCGGCCTCCCCTCCCCCAATTCAGACCGACCCGCCCGCCCCCTTAGCATGCCGCCGCCGCTATCCATCCCCGGTTTTTCTTTCTTGCGTGGTCTCGTCCGAACCCCCTGGCGCCGCGCCCGCGCGCGGCTGGAGCGCTGGCAAGCGGATTTCCCGTTGCGCAATGCCAGCCTGTCCGAGGGCCTGCGCGCGGCCTGCGGCGCCAGCGCCATGCTGCTGCTGGGCGAATGGCTGGGCAATCCGCTGTTCTCGTGGGCGGCGATCGGCGCTTTCCTTACCTGCCTGGCCGACAGCGCCGGTTCCAACCGCGCGCGGCTGGCGTCGATGGGCGGCTTCGCCCTGGCCTCCACCCTGGGCGGCATGTTCGCGGCCACGGTCGCCGGCTGGAGCGTCGAGGCGGGTTTGCTGGCCATCATGGCCTGCGCCGGCGTGGCCGGCTTCTCGCGCATCTACGGCGCCGCCGCCGGCCTGGTGCTGATGCTGGCGGCCGGGGTCTCGGCCATCATGGCCGACGCGCCGGTGGTGCTGTGGCCGCTGGCGCAAAGCCATGTGCTGATTTATTTCAGCGGCTGCCTGTGGGCCGTGCTGCTGGGGCTGACGGTCTGGCGCATCCACCCTTTCGCGCCGGCGCGCAAGGCGGTGGCGCGGGTCTATGGCGCGCTGGCGGAACTGGCGGCGATCGCCGCCGCAAGCCGCAATGACCAGGATCCCGCGCAATTGGCGCATGCCGCCGAACTGGCCGCGCATACGCGCCGCCATGCGCGCGTCGACATCGCCAATGCGCGCCGCGCGCTCGACGCGGTGGCCGGCGAGCGCACCGAATCGCGCCGCCTGTACGAAAACCTGCTGGTCCGGCTGGCGCGCGCCGGCGAGCTGCTCGATTGCATCACCGTGTTGGCCGACCTGCGCCTGACGCACTACCAGGCACCCGCAGCCGGCCGCCGCACCGCGCGCGTGCTGGAAGGCATGGCGCAACTGCTGCAAGGTATGCAGGCGGCGATGGCCAATGGCGACAGCATCGCGGTCGCCGATGACGCGCGCATCATGCTGCGGTTGCGGCAACTGGTGGCGCGCCTGCCCAGCGGCGCCGGGCGCGTGCTGCAATTGATGGAGGCCCCGCTGGCCGCGGGCGTCGGTGATATCGATCCGGCCGGGCTGAAGCAGGCCGCGCGGGGCGCCGGGGCAGACAGGGGCGGCGTGTTGCGCGCGCTGTCGCATCGTGTGCGCGCCCTGTGGCGCAAGGCGGCGCTGCACGCCAATGCCGGTTCGGCCGAGATGCATCACGCCTGGCGCTGCGCGGCGGCCGCCGGCGCCACCTACCTGATCGTGCATCTGCTGGAGCTGCCGTTCGGCTATTGGGCCACCATGGCCACCATGCTGGTGATGCAGCCGAGCATTGCCGACAGCTGGGCGCGCAGCATGGAGCGCGCCATCGGCAGCATCGTCGGCGGCGCGCTGGCCCTGGCCTTGTGCCTGGTGGTGCATTCGCCGCTGGCGCTGGCGGTGCTGGTGTTTCCGTTGACGGTGCTGACCATGGCCCTGCGCCCGGTCAGCTATGGCTTGTATGCGACTTTCCTGACGCCGGTGTTCGTGCTGGTGGCCGATGTGGCGGTCGATCCCGCGCAGCAGTTGGCCAACGCCGCGCTGCGCGTCGGCAACAACGTGATCGGCGCGGCGGTGGCGGTGCTGGCCAGTTACCTGTTCTGGCCGCGCCGCCAGCCGGTCGACCTGCGGGCGCAATTGCTGCGCATGGTGCAGCTCAACCTCGCGTATCTGGCCGACGCCATGTGCGCCGGACACGATGGCGCCGAGGTCGCCCGCATGCATGCGCGGCGGCGCGATGCCTGCGTGGCCAACGTCGAGGCCGGCCTGCTGTTGCAGCGCTTGATGCGCGAGCGCAGCCTGGCCGAGGGCGAGAGCGGCGCCGGCCGCACCGCCGTGGCGTTGTCGCGCCGCCTGGCGGCGGACGCCAGCCATGTCTGGACGCATCCGCAGCCGGGCGCGGCCGACCTGGTTCCCTGGTTGCAGGAGATGGGCGCGGCATTGGCGGCGCGGGATGGCGCGGCCTTGCATGCATTGTCGCGCCGGCGCCCCGCGCCGATCCAGTTGGCCCAGGCCGATGCGGTGGAAACCTTGTGCCTGCTGGCGGCGGCGCTCTGCCCTGCCCCGGCGCGGCATTGAGCGTTGCCTGGCAAAAAAGCGGAAACAAAATCCCCCTTCCCGGTTCGAACGCGGACACGGCGTTTGCATCCACGGCAATGCCGCGGCCACCACATGGAAGGGATACGATGAACCTGGATTTTCTCTACAACATGAACGAAGGCCCGCTGCGCTCGGGCCTGATCGTGCTGGGCGCGGCCATGGTGGCGGCGGTCGTGGCGCTCATCGCCCATCGCATCGGCATTGGGCTGATCCGCCGCATCGCCCGCGGCCATCTGTTCATCATGACCGCCACTGAAGTGGCCTACAACGCCAGTCGCCTGTGCCTGATCCTGTTCCTGCTGCGCCTGGTGTTGACCGGCGCGCCGGACAATACGCCCGGCCTGACCTCCATCTCCTACCTGGCCTCGATCGCGTTGATCCTGGCGCTGACCTGGTTCCTGACCCGTTGCGTGAAATCGGTCAGCGTCGCCGTCATCAAGCTCAATCCCTACGATGTCGCCGACAATCTCAGGGCGCGCCGCATCCTGACCCAGACCCGGGTGCTCTCGCGCAGCGCGTATTTCATCATTGCGCTGCTGGGTTTGTCGTTCGTGCTCCTGACGTTGCCGGGCGCGCGCCAGTTCGGCGCCAGCCTGCTGGCCTCGGCGGGCGTGGCGGGCATCGTCGCCGGCATCGCCGCCAAGCCGGTGCTGGGCAATTTCTTCGCCGGGCTGCAGATCGCCTTTTCCCAGCCGATCCGTATCGACGACGTGCTCATCGTCAAGGGCGAGTGGGGACGCGTCGAGGAGATCACCGGCACCTTCGTGGTGGTCCGGATCTGGGACGAGCGGCGCCTGATCGTGCCGCTGCAATGGTTCATCGAAAACCCTTTCGAGAACTGGACCCATCGCTCCTCCACTATCCTCGGCACGGTGTTCCTGTGGATGGACTTCAGCGTGCCCACGCAGCAAGTGCGGGCCGAATTCGAACGCGTGTGCCAGACCTTGCCGTTGTGGGACAAGCGCGTATGCGTGATGCACGTGACCGACGCCGGCGAGCGCAACATGCAGATCCGCCTGCTGGTCTCCGCCGCCGACTCCGGCAGCGCCTTCGAGCTGCGTTGCCAGGTGCGCGAACACATGATCGCCTTCATTGCGAAGAACTATCCGCACGCGCTGCCGCGCCTGCGCGCCGAAGTGCAGGCGCGTAATGACTCCGATGCGGACCCCGATGCGCCGGGCGCGATCATCGATGGCTCGCCGAGGGAAGGCGGCGCCTGAAGCGCGCTGGAAGAAGAGAAAACGGGAAGGCAAAAAGGTAGGCGGGCCACACTACTTGCGACCGAGGGGAGAGACTGTCGCTTTCATGGGGCCCGCCTGGGGAGAGCTTGGCACGCCGGGATCGCCGGCGTCCGGGGCAACGGGCGCGGATAGCGCCGCGTTGCCGGTTACTACGGTTGACGATGCGCAGCCTTGCCGCGCATCAGATCCGATTACAGCGGACGATATTGTTCGCTGCCGACGGCGTTGCCCTGCGAACGGGCCTGTTGCAGTTCTTCCTGCACTTGCTGGCGGGTCAGGGTCGAATGAAAGGGCTTGTCCACGGGATACTGGTCGGTGACCACCATCTCGCCGTTGGCGCGGGCTTCCTTCAGTTCGGCGACCACGTCGGCGCGGGTCTTGGTCGACACGAAAGGCTTGTCGATCGGGTATTGGTCGGTGACCAGGATTTCGCCGTTGGCGCGGGCTTGTTGCAGCTCGGCGACCACTTCGGCGCGCGACTTGGTCGACACGATCGGGGATTCCGGAGGATATGGAGCCTCGGCCATGGCGGCGCCGACGGCGCTGCTCAACAAAAGGCCTGCAATGATGTTCCTGGCAATGTTCTTGGTGTTCATGATCGTTTCCTTGTGAGAGAGAGGATGTGCGATTCAGCCCGGCCCGACGTTTGTGGATCAGTCGCTTTTCGCTTTCATCGTGAAACCAAGTGTAAGGATCGAAAGGGCCAAGAAAAAGGCTCAAAACCGGAATATATAATTCCCAAAACAAGAACAATCAGTTTTTTCGTACGAAAATATTGAATCCGAGGCAATCCCTGCATGTTGGGATGACATGTGAAATTTCAATGATAAATTACCTCGAATCGCCTGGAAACCCACGCCAGTAGCGGTTGTTCAATAGCGATTACTTGGTCCTTCGCGTCGCCGCGGCCAAGCCTTGAGATGGCGCAAGGCGCCGTCTATCGTCCCGATACAAAATGCCAATGAACTTGTTCAGTGTATTTGAGCAAGTCCTTCAGGCATTCGTTGTATACGTTAAGATATAGCGAAAACATCATCGACACCTTCGCGGCGCCGCACGCGCTCCTTTGCCACGCCCTCTTCCCTACGCCATCGCCATGAAAACCGCCCTCGCCCTCCGCCACGTCGCCTTCGAAGACCTGGGCCAGCTCGCGCCGCTGTTGAAGAAGAATGGCTACCAGGTCAGCTACTTCGATGTCGGCGTCGACTCCTTCGCCGATATCTCGCCGCTGGATGCCGACCTCGTCGTCGTGCTGGGCGGCCCCATCGCGGTCTACGACACCGCCGAATATCCCTACCTGCGCGCCGAGATCGCCTGGCTGCGCGCACGCCTGCTGGAAGACCTGCCGACGCTGGGCATCTGCCTGGGGGCGCAACTGATGGCCGCGGCGCTGCATGCGCGCGTCTATCCCGGCACCTGCGGCAAGGAGATCGGCTGGGGCCCGCTGCAACCCGGCGCGCATGCGGACGCGCTGCCGTGGTTCGGCCAACTGGTGGGCAAGGACACGCGCGTGCTGCATTGGCACGGCGACACTTTCGACCTGCCGGCCGGCGCGCGCCATCTGGCCTCGTCCGAGATGTATCCGAACCAGGCTTTCGCCTGGGGCGAGAATTGCCTGGCGCTGCAATTCCATCCGGAATTCGAGGTACGCATGGCCGAGCGCTGGCTGATCGGCCACGCGCACGAAATTGCCCATACCCGCAATATCAGCCTGGCCAGCCTGCGTTCGGATGCGGAACAATACGGCCGCTCTTTCCAGGCCGCTTCGCAGCACTTCTGGCAAGGCTGGCTGCGCAGCCTGGAAGGAGGAAAGGAAGAGATGCGGCGCACGGCATGAAGCCGCGCGCCGCCGTGAAGCGATTCAGGCCGAAGGCGTCAGCCGCAACGGCGATGGAGAGATGTCGCGTTCGCGCCGGGCGGCGCCTGCCGTCAATGGATGGCCCAGGCTGAACTTGCGTCCGGCCTCCGCCAGTTTTTGCGCCTGCGCGCGCAGCATGTCGGAGGTGGCGGTGGCCTGCTCCACCAGCGCCGCATTCTGCTGCGTGGCGTCGTCGATCTCGGTGACGGCGCGGCTGATCTGCTCGATGCCCGAACTCTGTTCGCGGCTGGCGATCGAGATCTCGCCCATGATGTCGGTCACGCGCCGGATGCTGTCGACCACATCGCCCATGGTGGTGCCGGCCTGGTTGACCAGTTTGCTGCCGGTATCGACCTTGCCCACCGAATCGTCGATGAGCTGCTTGATCTCCTTGGCCGCCGCCGCCGAGCGCTGCGCCAGCGAACGCACTTCCGAGGCCACCACCGCGAAGCCCCTGCCCTGCTCGCCTGCGCGCGCCGCTTCCACTGCGGCGTTCAGGGCCAGGATGTTGGTCTGGAAAGCGATGCCGTCGATCACGCTGATGATGTCGACGATCTTGTTGGACGAGCGGTTGATCTCGTTCATCGTTTCCACCACCTGCGACACCACGCCGCTGCCCTTGCGGGCGACATCCGACGCATCCATCGCGAGCTGGTTGGCCTGCTGCGCATTCTCGGCGTTTTGCTTGACGGTCGAGGTCAGCTGCTCGATCGAGGCCGCGGTCTCTTCCAGTGAGCCGGCCTGCTGCTCGGTGCGCGAAGAAAGGTCGAAATTGCCGGAAGCGATCTCGCCCGCCGCGGTGGTGATGGATTCGGTGCCGACCTGCACTTCGCTGACGATGGTGCGCAGCGATTCGTTCATCTCGTTCAACGCGCGCATCAACTCGGCGATCTCATCCTTGCCGTGCTGCTCGATGGTGGCCGAGAGGTCGCCCGCGGCCACCATCCTGGCCACGTCCAGCGCCCGTTTCAAGGGCGTGGTGATGCTGCGCGAAATGATCACCACCGCCACCGCGCCGATGGCCACCAGCAAGATGCCCAGCACGATCATCAGCTGCATGCTGCGCGCGCTGCTCTGGTCGATGCTGGTGGCCAGCCGGTCGATGGCGTTGCGCTGCATCGCCAGCAGGTTGTTGACCTGGGCGCCATAGGCCTTGGCCGCCGGGTCGAACACTTCCTTGTAGGCTTTTTCCGAAGCGGCGGCGTCGCCCGTCTTGCGGGTTTCCATCACCAGTTCCTTGGCGCCCTGGTATTTCTTGCGGGCCTCGATGATGACGGCCATCAGCGCCTTTTCCTCATCCGAAGACAACAGCGGCTCGATCTTCTTGATGATGGCGCTACCGCTCTTAACGCTGGCCTCGATATCTTCCTTGAAGGTATTGGAAAGTTCGGCATCGGTGCTGCGGGCGATCATCGAGGTGCGCACCACCGCGGAATACGTGAGCACGAACCAGTCGGCCACCAGTCGCTCCTTGGCCAGCGGGATTTCCATCATCTGTCGCGTGGCATCGGCGTTGCGCTTGGCGTTGTACAGCCCCATTACGGTGGAAAGAATCGCCAGCAGCAATACGATGGCGAATCCGATCGTCAGGCGGTTGGAGATCCGCATATTGGCCAGGATGTTCATGGTGCCTCGGATATAAATGGGCTTGGGGCCCGGGTCTCAGGATTATTAGAACTCATTTCATAAATAGGCGTGAGTGCGAGCTTATCCCGTTTGGGATGAAGTGCAAGGCGCGAAGTTGGGTCAAGACTGGACGTCTTGCCCCAACTTCGTAACGCAGCAATTCGCCCAAACGGGCCGCTCCCTTCGGGTTCTGCTCAGAAAGGGCGCTGGCCGTGTTGCGCTCCTTGCGTGTGGCACCCCACACGACGCGTCGCGCGCCTTGCCAGCGCCCTTTCTGAGCAGAACGCATCTCACGCCTATTTATGAAATGAGTTCTTGTTATTGGCCGTCGGCCTCGCAGCCCGTTCGCGGGGCGATACAGGCGTGCAAGGCGGGGCATGCCGACCCAGATTAGCGGCTTTCGCGGGTGCGGCAAACGGGGAAAAGAAGGCGGAAAGGGTGCCAGCGGCCAGAAAGCAACACAGTTGCTTCCAGGCATACGGATTGTTGCCATGCGTCAGGGGAACGCCGCGTTCCGAGTGATTTGACGCACGGTGCTATATCAAGCTTTCGCCGCGAGTCCGGCGCGCGCCGCCATCACCTGCGCCAGCGCGCGCGTGCCGGCGGCGAAGTCGTCCAGCGCCATCGCTTCGTCCGGATTATGGCTGCCGTTGCCGTTGCGGATGAACAGCATCGCGGTCGGGATGCCCTGGTTGGCGAACAGCGCGGCATCGTGCCCGGCCCCGCTGGGCAGGCGGCGATGCGCCAGTTGCAGGCGTTCGGCGGCGGCTTGCAGTTCGTCTTGCAGGGCCGCGTCCATGTGCGCCGGCTGGCTGCCGGTACGCTCGCCCAGCGCGAAGCGCACGCCATGCTGCTGCTCGGCGGCGGCCACCGCATCCAGCAGGTGGCGTTCCATGCGCTGCAGGCTGTCCACGCTGCGCGAACGCACATCGACGCCGAAGCTGACCTGCCCGGAGACCTTGCTGATGTCGGCTTGCTGCGCATCGGTATAGACCTGGCCGAAGGTCAGCGTCAGCTCATGTCCTTGCGCTTCCATTTGCGCCCAATCCTGCTGCAGGCGGGCGATCACTTCCGCCAGCGCCGCCACGGCGTCATGGCGATGGCTGCGCGGCGTGGCGCCGGAGTGCGCATAGTCGCCCAGCACTTGCGCGTGCCGGTAGCGCAGGCTGCCGCAGATGCCGGTGACGATGCCCACCTGTTCGCCCGCTTCCACCAGCACCGGCCCTTGTTCGATATGCAGCTCGAGGAAGCCGGCGATGCGTTCCGCCTTCAGGTGCGCCTGGCCATCGGCGATGCCTGCGGGATGCCCGCCGCATTCGGCCAGGTGCTGGCGCAGGCTGCGCCGCGTATCCAGGCGCAGGATCTCCAGCGCGTCGGCGCCCAGCAGGCCGAAAGCCGACTTGCTGCCGATGTAGGAGACCGGGAACCAGGCGCTCTCTTCCGCGCGCACGCCCATGACGGTGACGTCGCATTGCGGTTGCATGCCGGCCGCGATCCAGCCGGCCAGCACCGAGAGCCCCGCCACCACGCCGGCGGCGCCATCGTAATTGCCGCCGCGCGGGACCGAGTCGAGGTGCGAGCCGGTCATCAGCGCGGGGGCGGCGCGGTCGCGGCCCGGCAGCGTCAGGTACAGGTTGAGCGCGGCATCGGTGCTTACCTCCAGGCCGAGGCGGCGCGCGGTCGAGGCCATCAGTTCGTGCGCGCGCTGTTCGCCGGCGCCATAGGTGTCGCGCGTGATGCCGTGGGCGGCGCCATGCAGGGCCTCGTTGTCGCTGCGCAGTTGCGCGAAAAGCTGCTGCGCCAGTGGCATGTCGGGCTCGGCCGTCGCGGCCAGGGTCTTGATATCCATGTCTGCTTCCAATGTGATTGCGCTAGAGCCGGCGGCCAGGGATGAGGCGCCGTGGGGCATTCCGCTGTCCATTTATCCGTAGTGGCAAGCAATAGTCATGCCGCGCCCGGCGGCGGCGGGCCCTGCATCGGGCGCGCCAATGAAGAAGCCGGAGCGGGTCCGGCCGGGTTCGGCTTTTTCTTGAACGTATTCAGGCTCGGCCTGGCTGCCACAAGCGCCGGGCCAGCCAACCGGCCAGCAGCACCTGCAGCAACATGAAGCCCGCCACCGCATTCCACCCCGCATGCTCCCAGAACCAGCCGCCCACCGAACCGAGGATGCTGCCGCCCAGGTAGTAGGCCAGCAGATACAGCGAGGCGGCGTGGCCCTTGCCGCTGGCGGCCATGCGGCCGACCCAGCTGCTGGCGGCCGAGTGCGTGGTGAAGAAACCGATGGTGAGCAGCACGATGCCCAGGATCACCAGCGCCAGCACCGGCGTGCAGGTCAGGAACAGCCCCACGCAAGAAATCGCGATGCCGGCCGCCACCAGCGGCGCGCGGCCGAAGCGGTCGGCCAGGGCGCCGGCCCATGAAGAGGAAACGATGCCGAAGATATAGGCGCTGAAGATCAGCCCGGTGGCCGTGGCCGACAGCGAGAAGGGCGCGCCCATCAGCCGGAAGCCCGCGTAGTTGTACGAGGTGGCGAAGATGCCCATGGCCAGCGCGCCGATGCCGAATACCAGCGGCAGGCGGCCGTGCGTGAGATGCTGCTTCCACAGGGCCAAGTGGTCGCCCAGTCGCAGCGCGCCGTTGCGCACGAAGTTGCGCGATCCCGGCAGCAGCAGCATGAAGGCGGCCGCCAGCGCGAGGTCGAACACGCCGATGGCCAGCATCGCGTTGCGCCAGCCGAACGATTCGGCCATCAGGCTCATCGCCACCCGGCCCATCATGCCGCCGAAGGCGTTGCCGCCCACATACAGGCCCATCGAAAAGCCCAGGCCGCTGGGGTCGATTTCTTCCGCCAGGTAGGCCATCGCCACCGCCGGCACTCCGCCCAGGGCGAAGCCTTCCAGCGCGCGCGCCGCCAGCAGCATATGCCAGGTGGGCGCGACTGCCGCCAGCAGGTTGCAGCAGGCGGCCAGGGCCATCGATGCCAGCATCAGTTCCTTGCGGCCGTAGCGTTCCGAGACGATCCCGGCCAGCGCGATCGATAGCGCCAGCAGCGCGGTCGACAGCGACAAGGCCAGCGAGGCGCCGGCCGCGCCGACGTGGAACTCCCCGGCGAACTCGGGCAGCAGCGGCTGCACGCAATACAGCAGCGAAAACGTGGCGAAGCCGGAACAGAACAGCGCCAGCGTGATCCGGCGGTAGGCGGCCGAACCGCGCATGGCGCCTTGCGCGGGTTTGGACGGCGGGGTGGTCGGGGCCGGGGACTGCGCCGCGTCGGCGGAGTCGGAGAGGGATTGCATGATGGGCTTCCTTGCCGGCGGCCTGCGGGGAGGGCGCCGATTGATTCGGATGGCGCCAGTCTGGAAGAAATCAGCTATATTGTCCAATATATATCACTGGCTATCTCCATCTATAAAACAGATATCATGGAACTGCGTCACCTGCGTTATTTCCTCGCTGTCGCCGAACACCTGAGCTTCACGCGCGCCGCCGAAAAGGTCGGCATCGGCCAGCCGCCGCTGTCGATGCAGATCAAGTCGCTGGAAGAGCAGGTGGGGGCGCCGCTGTTTCGCCGCACCTCGCATGGGGTGGAGTTGTCCGAAGTCGGGCGGGTTTTCCTGCCGCATGCGCAGCAGGCGGTGGAGGCCGCGGGCCAGGCGCTGCGCGCGGCCCGGCAGGCCGCCAGCGGCGAGGTCGGCTTGCTGCGCATGGGCTTCACCTCGTCGGCGGTGTTTCATCCGCTGGTCTCGCATTCGATCCAGCAATTCCGCGAGCGCCATCCCAAGCTGGAGATTTCGCTCAGCGAAGGCATTACCGAGCAACTGCTGGCCGACATCGCCGGCTCGCAGCTGGATGCGGCGTTCGTGCGCATCGTCGGCACCCCGTCCGACGCAGTGGGAGTGGTCGAGCTGCCGGCTGAGAAGTTGAAGGTGGCGTTGCCGCGCGCGCATCCGCTGGGGCGCCGCAAGTCCTTGCGGCTGCAGGACCTGGCGCAGGAGAAATTCATCATGGTCCCGCGCGGCAAGGGGTCGGCGCTGTACGACGGAATCTTCAGCGCCTGCCAGGCGGCCGGTTTCGATCCGCAGGTGATCCAGCTGGCGCCGCAGCTCACCTCGGCGATCAACCTGGTGGCTGCCGGGCTGGGCATCTCCATCGTGCCCGAGGCGATCGAGCAGGTGCAGCTCGACCAGGTGCGCTACATCGAGATCCGCGAACCGGCGCCGCGCGCGCAGTTATCGCTGGCGTATCACCGGCAATCGATCGCCGCCGCGCGCTTCGCCGCGCACCTGCAGCGTTCGTTGCGGCGCACTGGCGGCACGGAGCGGCAGGAGTGATGGGGCAGGGCGGCCGTGTCGTGCCGTAGCCGATCGCGCCGCGCGCGTCACTGGGGCTTGAAGCGGTCGAGCACCGAATTGGCTTGTTCCAGGAAGGCGGCCGGATATTGCTCCACCAGTTTTTCCAGCGAAGGGATCATGCGTTCCAGTGCGATGGTCAGCGCGATGTCGCTGATTTCCTCGCCCCACAGCACCTTCTGCACGAAAGCGGCCGGCCCGATCTCGGCAATCAGGCGCATGCTCATCTGGCGTTCGATGGTGTCGGTGCGCGGTCCGAAGATTTCCTCGAAGATGCGCACGATGGCGTGTTCCAGCAGGCGGCGGAAGGCCTCGACATCGTCGACCAAGCGGCGCGGATCGTCCGGCGGCGGCATCTCGCCCCGCTCATAGAGCTGGCGGGCTTCTTCGGCCATGCGGCCCAGTTCCTGGACATGCAGCGTCAGTGCGCCGATCTCATCGATCAGTGTGCGCACCCGCATCTGTTGCGGCATGTCGGACTCGGCGGAATCCTGTGGCGTTGGATTCATGTTGTTCTGTTTGCGCAGGGCGCCGGCCGGAGATGGCCCGCACGACCCGCCTGAATCAAAATCAATTGTGCCGATGAAACCGTTCCCATGCGGTTTCTTCGCCACCCCTGCGAGCGCTGCCGGCCTTGCGGCCGTCTTCGGTTTCCCGGCCGGAATGGGCAGCCACTCGTCCCTTATCTTGGCAATAATTTCTTTACGGAAATTAATGGAAGTATAGTGCGGTGCAAAAAAAATCGCGCAACAATTTTGACCGGTTCGACGCAGAAGCGACAACGATCAGCGTAATTATTGTCTGGATATTAAAAAAAGGGGCCGGAATTACGTTTCTTAGCATGCTGCTGGCCCGCCAGTTCCTCGATCTGGAACATGTCGGAAAACTCGCAGCATTCCTGCGCCAGCATCAGGATGGATGAAATGAAGCTGCTCTTGCGTTCGCTGCGGTAAAGCGCCACGTAGGGCACGTCGGGCAGCCTGGGCGAGGTCTCGATGATTTCCAGGGTGCCGCTCTCGATCAGCGGGCGCAAGGGCTGGTAGGGCAGGTAGCTCACTCCCATGCCCGATACCGTCAGGCCGATCAGCGCCACCACGCTGCTGCAGCTCAAGGAGTGGCCGGGGAAGATCGACTGCGACTTGATCCAGCGGTCGTAGATGATGCCGGTGCCCGATTTGTTGCCCTGGGTGAGGATCGTGTGCGAGGCCAGCTCATGCATGCGCAGCGGTCGCTTGCGGTCGCCGATCAGCCCCGGGCGCGCCAGCCATACGCTCTTGACGCTGGCCAGCGGCAGCGCCGACAGGCCGGGATCGGTGAAGGCGTCGGGCACGATGATGGCGTCCATCTCGTCGTTTTGCAGCTTGTCGCGCAAGTGCACGCTCAAGTCCACGTCGGGTTCGATCACCACGCGCGGATAGTGCTGGTGGATGCGCCTGACCAGGCGCGGCAGCCAGGTCATCGCGGTCAGCTCGGTCACGCCGATGCGCAGGCGGCGCTCGATCACCTCGGGCTTGCTGAACTGTTCGACGGCGATATCGCGCTGCTCCAGCAGGCGCCGGGCGATCAGCAGCATTTCCTCGCCTTTTTCGGTCAGGCGCGCCTGGCGCTGTTCGCGGTCGAACAAAGGGGTATCGAAACTGGTTTCCAGCTCCTTGATGCGTTTGGACACCGCCGATTGCGTGGTGTTGAGCTTGCGCGCGGCCGGCGCGAAACCGCCCAGGGTGGCGATCCAGTAGAGGGCTTCGAGTTGCTTGAACGAGAACATGGGTATTTCCTGGCTGGCCGCCGTGGCGCCACGGCGGATGGCGCATTGTAGTGCAAGCGGCGGTGGCCCCGGTTCACGGGGTTGGCGACGGTGCACCGCATCTGGCTGCGTCATATCGCCGCAGCCAGGCCCCGTGGCGGCATTGAGGCCGGTGCGATCGGGGCATGGCTTATATAATGAGAATGCTTATCGATTCATTATTTTCCTGAAGCCATGCGATTGACCGAACTAGCCAGGGGCGCCTCCGCCATCGTTGATCATGTCGCAGACAGCCACGCCGCCGATGCGGTAGCCGGGCGCCTGCGCGACCTGGGATTCGTCGATGGCGAACCGGTGCGCGTGGTGGCCCTCGCGCCTTGGGGCGCCGACCCTATCCTGGTGCAGATCGGTTCCACCCGCTTTGCCTTGCGCCGCGCCGAGGCCGACCGGGTCCGGATACGCGCAGAGGGCGCGCAATGAGCGCCGGCGCACTCAACATCGCCTTGGTGGGCAATCCCAATTGCGGCAAGACGGCACTGTTCAACCAGTTGACCGGCGCGCGCCAGAAGGTGGCCAACTATGCCGGCGTCACCGTCGAGCGCAAATCCGGCAGCTTCACCGCGCCTTCGGGCCGCGCCATCCGCGTGGTCGACCTGCCCGGCGCCTACAGCTTGCGCTCGGTCAGCCCCGATGAGCGCGTGACCCAGGCCGTGCTGCAGGGGCGCTATCCGGGCGAAGCGGCGCCCGACCTGATCGTGTGCGTGGCCGACGCCACCAACCTGCGCCTGCACCTGCGTTTCGTGCTGGAAGTGCGGCGCCTCGGACGGCCCATGGTGCTGGCGTTGAACATGATGGATGCCGCGGTGCGCCGCGGCATCACCATCGACATCGAAGGCCTGGCGCGCCGGCTCGGCATGCCGGTGATCGAGACCGTCGCCGTCAAGCGCGGCGGCGCCCAGGCGCTGGTGGCGGCGATCGACCAGTCGGCGCTGCCGGCGGTGGCCGGCGATATCGCGGCCGGGGACTTGCACGCCGAAGTGCGCGCCATCCTGGCTGACACGGTTTCCATGCCCACGCCCACCGACCGCCGCGACGATGCGCTCGACCGCGTGGCATTGCACCCGGTGCTGGGTGTGGTGCTGCTGGCGGTAGTGATGTTCCTGGTGTTCCAGGCGGTCTATGCGATCGGCAAGCCGCTCACCGATGCCATCGCCGACGGCTTCGGCGCGCTCGCCGGGGTGGTGTCCGAATGGCTGCCCGACGGCCCGTTGCGCGGCCTGGTGACCGACGGCTTGCTGTCGGGGCTGGGCACGGTGCTGGGTTTCCTGCCGCAGATCCTGGTGCTGTTCTTCTTCATCCTGGTGCTGGAAGAGTCCGGCTACCTGCCGCGCGCGGCCTTCCTGCTCGACCGCCTGATGGTCTCGGTCGGCCTCTCCGGGCGTTCCTTCATCCCGCTGCTCTCCAGCTTCGCCTGCGCCATTCCGGGCATCATGGGCACGCGCAGCATCACCGACCCGCGCGACCGCCTGGCCACCATCCTGGTGGCGCCGCTGATGACCTGTTCGGCGCGCCTGCCGGTGTATGCGCTGCTGATCGGCGCCTTCATCCCGCATCGCCTGGTGCTGGGTGTCTTCAACCTGCAGGGGCTGGCGCTGTTTTGCCTTTACTTTGCCGGCATCGCCGCCGCCATGCTGGTGGCCTGGATCGCCAAGCGCTTGCGTCGCAGCCAGCAGGAGCGTGCGCTGCTGATGGAATTGCCGGCCTATCGCCTGCCCAAATGGCGCGATATCGGCATCGGCCTGTGGGAACGCGGCAGCATTTTCTTGAAGCGCCTGACCGGCGTGATGCTGGCGCTGACCGTGCTGATGTGGGCCATCTGCACCTTTCCCTCGCCGCCGGCAGGCGCTACCGAAGCCGCCATCGACTACTCGCTGGCAGGCTACATCGGCCACACGCTGCAATACGTCTTCGCGCCGCTGGGTTTCAACTGGCAGATCAGCCTGTCGCTGATCCCGGCCTTTGCCGCGCGCGAGACCGCCGTCGCGACGCTGGCGACCGTCTACGCGGTGGGCGGCGATGAAGGCATGGCGCTGCAGCAGGCATTGGCCAGCCACATTTCGCTGGCCAGCGCGTTGTCGCTGATGGTGTGGTTCGCCTTTGCGCCGCAATGCATGTCGACGCTGGCCATCATCCGCCGCGAGACGCAATCGTGGCG
Organism: Herbaspirillum sp. GW821-FHT09A12; assembly: GCF_059418325.1. NCBI lineage: Bacteria > Pseudomonadati > Pseudomonadota > Betaproteobacteria > Burkholderiales > Oxalobacteraceae > Herbaspirillum > Herbaspirillum sp. GW821-FHT09A12. The sequence continues at coordinate 67,568 of NZ_JBWKPR010000006.1, read as the reverse complement.
CATGGTGGCGCTGTCGTTCAGTTATATGTTCGTGCTGGCCTATGCCGCTTCGTTTGTCACTTACCAGGTCGCGAGGTGGCTGGCATGAGCGCGCTGTGGTGGCAATACGCGGTCATCGCCGTACTGGTCGCGGCCAGCCTGGTCTATATGCTGCGCAAGCTGGCGCCCTCGGCCGCCTGGCGTTGGCAGGCGCGCCTGGCGGCATGGCTGCTGCGGCGCGGCGCCGTTCCCTGGCAAGCGCTTGGCCGCCGCCTGTTGCCGCCGCGCGCCTCCGGCGGTTGCGCTGGCGGCGCCTGCGATGGCTGTGGCGACACGGGCGACGTGGGCGACGTGGGCGATGCCCAGCCGCCGCTGGAACAGAAAGTCACCTTCCATCGCCGCCGCTGAAGCGGCGCATCGTTTTTTCACCTGCTGGCTATTGCCGGCCCTGCCGTTCTTCCTTCCGTTTTCCTCCATCTTCCTTGGTGCATGAGACGCCTCTCCCGGTGGCCGGGAGAGCGTCTGCGCCCAAAAAGCCGTTTCATGCCGGGCATGCAATACATTCTTAAAAGCGATCATTTCTGATAATTAAATATCGCTTTTTTTACGTTTTTATCGCTCCTATGATGCGGCCATCAACCAAAACAACATGCATCCGAGGAGATCGACATGGCGACCACCGCCCCTGTTTCCGCTTTGCCTTTCCAGATCAATCCCGTTGCCGCGCCGGCCCCGGCCGACATCGTCGCCGCCTTGCAGGACATCGTCGTCTCGCACCTCTCCGACAACTTGCAGCGCCTGTGCGGCATGGGCGGCTTGCGCCGTATCCATGGCGGCAAGAAGCTGGTCGGCACGGCCGTCACGGTCAAGACCCGTCCCGGCGACAACCTGCTGATCTACAAGGCGCTGATGATGATGCAGCCGGGTCAAGTGCTGGTGGTCGACGGCGGCGGCGAGACCAGCAATGCGCTGGTCGGTGAACTGATCATGCTGTACGCGCAGCAGCGCGGCTGCGCCGGCTTCGTGCTGGACTCGGCGGTGCGCGACACCGCGGCTTTCCTTGAGGCCGATTTCCCCTGCTATGCGCGCGCCGTCTCGCACCGCGGCCCCTACAAGAACGGCCCCGGCCACATCAACGTGCCGGTCACCATCGGCGGCCAGGTGGTCAATCCCGGCGACATCGTGGTCGGCGATGAAGACGGCCTGGTGTCTTTCCCGCCGGCGCAGGCCGAGTCGCTGATCGCCGCCGCCCGCAAGACCCAGGCGTACGAAGAGGCCATCAAGGCTGAAATCGCCAACGGCCGCGTCGAGCAGGAATGGCTGGCCCGCGTACTGACGCCGTTCGGCCTGTGAGCCGCGCCGGCATCGCCCCCTGTTTTCACCCCATTGGAGTTTGCATTGAATTTCCTGCCTGCCCATCGGCTTGACAGCGTCAAGCCATCCCCCAGCATGGCTGCAAAAGCCCGCGTCGACGCCTTGCGCGCCGAAGGGCGCAGCATCATCGATTTCACCATCGGCGAGCCCGACTTCCCGACGCCGCAACACATCGTCGACGCCGGCATCGCCGCGCTCAGTGCCGGCCACACCCGTTACACCGCAGCCACCGGCACGCCGGCGCTGCGCCGCGCGATCGCCGACAAGCTGCAGCGCGAGAACGCGCTTTCCTACGGCGTCGACCAGATCGTGGTCGGCATCGGCGCCAAGCACATTATTTACAATGCCTTCGCCGCCACGTTGAACGAAGGCGACCAAGTCATCATCCCGACACCATTCTGGGTGTCTTATCCGGACATGGTGGCGCTCAACGGCGGTACGCCGGTCATCGTCGGCTGCGACGAAAGCTCCGGCTTCAAGCTGACTGCCGCCGCACTCGAAAAAAGCATCACGCCGCGCACCCGCTGGCTGGTGCTCAATACGCCCAACAATCCCAGCGGCGCGGTCTACTCCGCAAGCGAACTGAAGGCGCTGTGCGAGGTGCTCATGCGCCATCCGCAGGTATGGGTGATGACCGACGAGATCTACGAGCATTTCGTCTACGCCGGCGCGCAGCACGTATCGCCGCTGCAGGTGCAGCCGGAGCTGGCTGCGCGCACGCTGGTGATCAACGGCGTTTCCAAGGCTTATGCGATGACCGGCTGGCGCATCGGTTACGGCGCCGGCCCGCGTCCGCTGATGCAGGCGCTGGGTTTGCTGATGACGCAGAGCACCACCTGCGCCGCCGGCGTCAGCCAGGCCGCTGCCGTGGCGGCGCTGTCCGGGCCGCAGCAATGCGTGGCCGAAGGCGCGGCGCTGTTCGCGCAGCGCCGCGAGCGCATCGTCGCGCTGGTCAATGCCATCGACGGCATGCGCTGCCTGGCGCCGGACGGCGCCTTCTACATCTTTCCAAGCGTGCAGGGCCTGCTGGGCAAGAGCACGCCGCAAGGCAAGACGCTGGCCAGCGATGTCGACGTGATGATGTATTTCCTCGAGCAAGCCGGAGTGGCCACCATCGACGGCACTTCGTACGGCCAGCCGGGTTACCTGCGTTTTTCGTTCGCGACTTCGCTGGAGCAGATCGAGCAGGGATGCGCCCAACTCGCCGCAGCGGTTGCGGTGCTGAAGTAAGCGCGGGTTCAGCCAGACTTGTCGGCCGGTCTTGACCGGCCGGCTTCACACAGCGGCCATTCAAAAGGCCGCGAATAAACCGGGGGCGTGCGTCACGCGCTCCACCTAACCGGAGGGATCATGATGGACTTCAAGAAAACCGTTCTGGCCGTCGCCCTGCTGGCGGCGAGCTTCTCCGCCGCAGCCGACCAGCTGGCCGACATCAAGCAAAAGGGCACCCTGGTGTGCGGCACCCTGGGCACGGCTGAGCCGTTCAGTTTCTCCAACCAGCAAACGCGCGAGATCCAGGGCTATGACGTCGACTTCTGCAAGGCCATCGCCAAGAACCTTGGCGTGAAGCTGGAGCTGAAGATGATCTCGGTCGCGGCCCGCATCCCCGAGCTGCAGCAAAACCGGGTCGACATCGTGATCGCCAACCTCGGCTGGACCGCCGAGCGCGCCGAACAGATCGCTTATTCCGACGCCTATTACGCCAGCCCGCAAAAGCTTGCCGTCAAGCGCAGCTCCGGCTACAAGTCGCCGGCCGAGCTGGGCGGCAAGCGCGTTTCCGCGACCAAGGGTTCCACCTCGGAACTGGCCGTGCGCAAAGCCATCCCGACCGCTTCCGTGACCACCTTCCAGGATCCGCCGGCTGCTTTCCTGGCGATGCAGCAGGGCAAGGTCGAAGGTTTCGCCGTGTCCGAACTGATGCTCTCGAAGTTCCAGGCGCAAGTGGAAAGCAGCTCGCCGATCGACATCCTGAACCCGCCGCTGATCAATGAACTGTGGGGCGTGGGCATGCGCAAGGAAGAGGGCGGCCTGATCAAGCAAGTCAACGCCACGCTGGAAGGCATGGAAAAGTCGGGCGAAGCGCAGCAGGTCTTCGACAAGTGGTTCGGCCCATCGACCCAGTACAAGCTCAAGCGCGACTTCAAGATCGAGCCCATCAAGGGCTGATGCCAGGAACCTGTTCGCGATCTCCCGGCAAGATCGTGAACAGGCGCTAAGAAGGCACGGCGCCGGCATCGTCCGGGCGCCGGCATCACCGGACCGCGCCGGGCCAAACAAGATCCGGCGCAGCGCATTGCAGGAGTACTCCATGAAACTGGATTTTTCGGTGCTGCTGCGGGACGACTACCCGCGCATGATCATCGAGGGCGTGATCACCATGCTCAAGCTGACCGCCTATTCGTGGCTGCTGGCCATGGCGGTCGGCATCGTGCTGGCCGTGATCCGCATGAGCAACAACCGCGTCGCCACCGGCTTCGTCGCCGGTTATGTCGAATACCACCAGAACGTGCCGATGCTGGTGCAGATCTTCCTCTGGTATTTCGGCGTGCCAACGCTGTTGCCCGATTCCGTACAGCTGTGGTTCAACATGCACCGCAGCGATTTCCTGTTCGCCGCCATCGCGGTCGGCCTGGCCATGGGCGCGTATATGTCCGAAGGCCTGCGCGCAGGCATCCGTTCGATCCCGCGCGCGCAGATGGAAGCGGCGCGCGCGCTGGGGCTGTCGTATCTCAAGGCCTCGCGCCTGGTGATCCTGCCGCAGGCGCTGCGGCTGGCGCTGCCCACGCTGGTCAGCTACAGCGTGCTGCTGTTCAAGAATACCAGCCTGGCGATGGTGATCGGCGTGGCCGAACTGACCTACGCCACCCGCGAGATCGAAAGCCAGTCTTTCCACACGGTGGAAATCTACCTGCTGTCCACCACGATCTATCTCGGCATTTCGCTGCTGATCATGGCCATCGGCGCGGCGCTGGAAAACCGCTACCGCATCAAGACGCGCTGAGAGGAATGCCATGAACGATATCTACGACATCATCCGCGACAACTGGATGTTGCTGCTGGTGGGCCAATATCCGCACGGCCCGCTGGGCGGCCTGGCGATCACGCTGCTGCTTTCGGTGCTGGGCCTGGTGCTGGCGTTCCCGGTCAGCCTGCTGCTGGCGCTGGGGCGCGTCTCGCCGCTGCGCATGTTCCGCGTGCCGGCCACCGTCATCGTCTACCTCGCCCGCGGCGTGCCGCTGGTGATGTTCATCTTCTGGGTGTACTTCTTCGTCCCCCTGCTGATCGGGCGCACGGTTTCCGGTTTCACCACCATGCTCATCACGCTGGTGATCTATGAGGCGGCCTATCTGGCCGAAGTGATCCGCGCCGGCATCGAGGGGCTGCCGCGCGGCCAGGTCGAGGCTTCGCGCGCGCTGGGCATGAGCTACCTGCAGACCATGTTCAAGGTGGTGCTGCCGCAGGCCCTGTACAACATGCTGCCGGCGATGATCAGCCAGTTCGTCTCCAACATCAAGGAAACCTCGCTGGGTTATGTGATCAGCGTCAACGAACTGACCTTCGCCGCCAACCAGATCAACAGCATGCTGCTGACCAAGCCGTTCCCGGTCTTCATCCTGCTGGCGCTGATGTACTTCGTGCTGTGCTTCATGCTCACGCGCATGGCGCGCGTGCTGGAAAAGCGCATCGCCGCCAAGCGCGCGGCCAACCCCGTGAACCCGGCGGCGCAGGCAGCGCCGCCGGTCGCAGCCTGAACCCAACGAGGAGCAACGCATATGGCGAGCAACAACCCGTGCGCAACCAACACGGCCATGATTTCCTTCGAAGGCGTCAACAAGTGGTACGACAGCTACCACGCGCTGGCCGACATCAACGCTGAAGTCGCCAAGGGCGAAGTGGTGGTGATCTGCGGCCCGTCCGGTTCGGGCAAGTCGACCCTGATCCGTACCGTCAACCGCCTGGAAGAGATCCAGAAGGGGCGCATCGTATTCGACGGGCAAGACGTCCATGCGCCCAAGCTGGATGTGAACCACTTCCGCAGTCGCGTCGGTTTCGTGTTCCAGAGCTTCAACCTGTTCCCGCACCTGTCGGTGGCGGAAAACATCATGATGGCGCCCATCAACGTGCTCAGGAAAAAGCGCGCCGACGCCCGCGTGCGGGCGCTGGAGCTGCTCGAGCGCGTCGGCCTGGCGGCCAAGGCGGAAGCTTTCCCGGGGCAGCTTTCCGGCGGCCAGCAGCAGCGCGTGGCGATCGCCCGCGCGCTGGCGATGGATCCGCCCGCGATGCTGTTCGATGAGCCGACCTCGGCGCTCGATCCCGAGATGGTGGGCGAGGTGCTGCAAGTGATGAAGGGCCTGGCGCGCGAAGGCATGACCATGATGTGCGTCACCCACGAAATGAACTTCGCCCGCGAAGTGGCCGACCGCGTCTGGTTCATGGACCACGGCAAGCTGGTCGAGACCGGTACCCCGGAAGAGTTCTTCACCCGTGCGCAGAGTGAGCGCGCGCGCAAGTTCCTGGCCGAACTGCGCGACCACTGAAGCCGGCGCCGGACACAAGGACCAACAAGGGGAAGCCAATGAAATGGAATGACGTGCGCGTCTCTACACGCCTGTCGGCCTGCATTACCGGCCTGATGGTGGCGATGCTGTCGGTGGCGGCCGCGACCCAGTACACCACGGTGCTGACCATGGAGCAGGCGCAGGAGTCGGTGCGCGACTATGACCAGCGCATCATCACCGCGGTGCGCTGGCTGGGCACTGCCGAATTGACCAGCGAACGCATGGTGGGCGCGCTTAACACTTCCGATGGCGACCTGGCGATGCGCTACGAACAGGAAGTGCAGGCCGGCCGCGAGCAGATGGCCAAGCTGGAAAAAGAGCTTGCTGCGCATGCGCTGAGCGATGGCGACCGCGCTTCGCTAGCCGCCATCGAGGCCGCCAGCGCCAGGCTGGCCGGCATCTCCAAGGCCGCCTCCGAACTCTCCTACAAGGGCGATATCGGCGGCGTGCAGACCATGATCGACAACGAGCTCAAGCCGGCCATCGCCGCTTACCTGGGCGCGCTCAAGAAGTTCGTCGCCCTGGAAGAGCAGCAGCGCGACCAGGTGGTGACCGATGTCGGCGCGCAAAGCCGTCGGCTGATGAGCGCGGGCCTCATCGGCGCCGCCTTGCTGCTGGCCATCGGCTTTGCTACCGCGCGCCTGATCGCGCGCTCCATCACGCGTCCGCTGGCGCGCGCCGTCGAACAGGCCGAGCGTATCGCGCACGGCAACCTGTTGCGCGGCCGGGATGATGGCATTGAAGACCGGCGCGACGAGTTCGGACAGCTGCAGCAGGCGCTGGAGCGGATGGCCGATGGCCTGCGCATGCTGGTGGCGCAAGTGCGCAGCGGCGTCGGTTCGGTTTCGACCGCGACCTCGGAAATCGCCAGCGGCAACCAGGAGCTGGCGTACCGCACCGAGCAGACCGTGGGCAATTTGCAGGTCACCGCCGCTTCCATGGAAGAATTCGCCGGCACCATCGGACAGTCGGCCGATACCGCGCGCCAGGCCAGCCAGCTGGCCACCCAGGCGGCGCAATCGGCCACCCGCGGCGGCAGCGTGATGAACGATGTGGTCGAGCGCATGGCACAGATTTCCGGCTCCTCGCGCAAGATCGCCGAGATCACCGGCGTGATCGACGGCATCGCTTTCCAGACCAATATCCTGGCGTTGAATGCAGCGGTGGAAGCCGCCCGTGCCGGCGAGCAGGGCCGCGGTTTCGCAGTGGTGGCGTCCGAAGTGCGTTCGCTCGCACAACGTTCGGCCCAGGCCGCGCGTGAAATCAAGGAACTGATCGGCAGTTCGCTGGCCACGGTGGCCGCCGGCTCGGAACAGGTAGGCCAGGCCGGCGCCGCCATGCAAGAGATCGTTGGCGACGTCCATCGCGTCAGCGGCCTGATCGGTGAAATTACGGCGGCTGCGGTCGAACAGAACAGCGGCATCAGCCAGGTCAACGCCGCCTTGTCGGATCTCGACGCCATGACCCAGCAGAACGCGGCCCTGGTCGAACAGGCCTCGGCCGCCGCCGAGTCGCTGCGCGAACAGGCGGCCGGTTTGGCGCAGCTGGTCAGCGTGTTCGAGGTTGACGGGAATGAGCAGCGGCCCGCCCTGCGTCAGGTGCGGATCCAGCCAGAATCTTTGGACGCACCGGTGGCGCGAGCCATCGGCGTATAGCTTGTTCCGGGCTGGATCAGGCCCGGGATGTTTTGTCGGGCCGGGTATCCCCCGGCCCGTTTTTATTGGGCGTTATTTTTCCGCTGTGGCGATCAACTGGAGATATGCCGCGAGCTTGTTTGCGGAGTCATTGACTTCATTCAGCATGCTGCCAGATGTCGACAAAGGCGCCGTTAATCCATAAGGTGAGCGCCCTGGTCCTGTTGCGGCGTGCCGTTACCATCGGGGCGTATCCGGCATGGATGCGGAACTGGGAACGTCGGCGTCGGTTTTGCGCAATACCAGTTCAACACCCAGTATGTTGAGCAGTTCGAGCAGGCGGTCGGCGCTTGCCTTGGCGGCGTTCCTCTCCATGGCGGAAAGCGTTTGCTGCGTAACGCCGAGCCGGTGGGCAACCTCGGTCTGGGTCATTCCGGTTTGCTTGCGGTAAGCCTGCAGGATTGCCGGTAGATGGGCAGCGGTTCTGATCGGATATTCAGTCATACAAGCCTCAGTATGTATTCAAGTGAAACAAGTCATACTCTGTTTTAATGTTTTACGTATCAAGATTTGTTTATTTGATATACAGATTTTGATTTGTTTTTCAAATTAACACATTGTGATTTGTATCGAAGGCGGATTCATCTATCCAGGCGTGCGTCTGCCCGGCGCCTTTTTCACTTCCACCTGATGCGCCGCGAGCGGTTTGCCGTCGTGTCCGGTCGGCTGCATGCGCGGCACGGGCTTGCCGCTTTTCTTTTCCAGCAGTTGCGAATGCCTTTCGCCCGGTGCGAACAGGTGCTGCTCGCCCCACTGGCGCAGGCCGATCACCACCGGCAGCAGCGCCTCGCCTTTTTTCGTCAGCACGTATTCCTGGTAGGCGCTGCCATCCGAGGCCGGCACGCTGTCGAGGATGCCGGCCTCGGTCAACTTCTTCAGGCGGTCGGTGAGGATGTTGCGCGCCACGCCCAGGTTGTCGCGGAACTCGCCGAAGCGGCGCAGGCCGTCGAAAGCGTCGCGCACGATCAGGAGCGCCCAGCGGTCGCCGACGATGTCGAGTGAACGACCTACGGGGCAGTGTTGGGCATAAGCCGCATGGGGCTGGAGGGCGGGTTTCTTGTCGGTGGGCATGGGCGGGTGGTGTCGGTCGCAGTTGCGTTGTCGAAGCGGCAGCTGAAAACCCTGCCGCCAGTCTGGTTGCATTTTAAAACCATAATCGCTTACACTCCAAATGGTTTTGAAATGCAACCACATTGAAAGGCTTCCCATGCCATCCGCCGCCCCGGATTCGACCGCGACATCAATCGCGACCCCTTGCCTGCCATCCCGGCAGCCGGCCCTCAGCCGGACATTGACGCTGCTGTTCGCCATCGCCGCCGGCATCAGCGTGGCCAACGTCTACTATGCCCAGCCCTTGCTGGATGCCTTGGCCGCCGATGTCGGCATCGCTACCGCCGCGGTGGGCATGGTGGTCAGCGCCACCCAGGCCGGTTCCACACTGGCCTTGCTGTTGCTGGTGCCGCTGGGCGACTTGCTGTCGCGGCGCCGGCTGATGCTATGGCAGGCGGCGGCGCTGGCCGTATTTTTGCTCGCCGTGGCCGCCAGCGATTCGGTGTGGATGCTGCTGGCCGGCATGCTGGCGGTGGGCATGCTGGGCACGGCGATGACGCAGGGACTGATTTCCTATGCGGCCGCGCTGGCGCCGCCGCAGGAGCGCGGCGCGGTGCTGGGGACGGTGCAGGCCGGCGTGGTCATCGGTTTGCTGCTGGCTCGTGTGGTCGCGGGGGGGGTGGCTGATGTGGGGGGCTGGAGGCTGGTCTACCTGTGTTCGGCGGCGCTGATCGTGGTGACCGCCATTGGCCTGGCGCGCATGCTGCCGCCGGCGCCCGCAGCGGCGCCATCGATGCGCTATGGGCAATTGTTGCGTTCGATGGCCGGCTTGCTGTTGCGCGAGCGGGTGTTGCAGGTGCGCGGCGTGCTGGCGCTGCTGATGTTCGCCGCCTTCAATATTTTCTGGAGCGCGCTGGTGCTGCCGTTGTCGGCGCCGCCGCATGCGATGTCGCATGGTGCCATCGGCGCCTTCGGCCTGGTCGGGGTGGTTGGCGTGCTGGGTGCGGCCCGCGCCGGCCGCTGGGCCGACCGCGGCCTGGCCCGGCACGCCACCGGCGGCGCCTTGCTCCTGCTGCTGCTGTCGTGGCTGCCGCTGGCTTTTGCCGATACCAGCCTGTGGGCGCTGGTGGCCGGCATCCTGCTGCTGGACCTGGGCGGCCAGATGATCCATGTCACCAACCAAAGCCTGATCCTGCGCGCGCAGCCGCAAGCGCACAGTCGCATGATCGGCTGCTACATGATGTTCTACGCGGTGGGCAGCGGCGGCGGCGCGCTGGCGGCCACGCACATGTATGCGTATGCCGGCTGGGGTGGGGTTTGCGTTCTCGGTGCGGCGGTCAGCCTGGCGGCCTTGTTATGGTGGGGGCTGACGCTGCGCCTGATGCCGCGTCATTGAATGCCGGCATCAGGCTGACATGCTGTCTCAGTGCAGCTCTTCCGCCTCGAACCCGGCCCCGCGCAGCGCCTGCAGCACTTGCGCCAGATGCGGGCGGCCGCGCGTTTGCAGCACCAGTTCGATGTCGACGTTTTGCGCCGCCAGCAGGGTGAAGGCGCGCTGGTGGTGGACCTCGTCGATGTTGGCGCCGGCTTCGGCGACGATGCCGGTGATTTTCGCCAGCGTGCCGGGGACGTCGCGCGAGCTGACCTTCACGCGCGCCAGGCGGCCGGCGCGCACCATGCCGCGTTCGATGATGGCGGTGAGCAATAGCGGGTCGATGTTGCCGCCCGACAGCACCAGTCCCACGCGCTTGCCGCGGAAGCGGTCGGGGTGGCGCAGCAGCGCCGCCAGGCCGGCGGCGCCGGCGCCTTCGACCAGGGTCTTCTCGATTTCCAGCAGCATCAGTACGGCTTGTTCGATATCGCCTTCGTCCACCAGCAGCAGCTCGTTGGCTTCGCGGGCGATGATGGCGCGCGTGAGCGTGCCGGGCGTGCCGACCGCGATGCCTTCGGCGATGGTGCTGGTGCCCATCGGATGTTCGGTGCCCTTGACCGCGTTGACCATGCTCGGGAAGCGCCGCGTCTGTACGCCGACGATTTCAAGCTCGGGCTTGATGGCGCGCGCCGCCACCGCCATCCCGGCCAGCAGGCCGCCGCCGCCGATGGCCACCACCAGCGTGTCGAGGTCGGGCACCGCGTGCAGCATCTCCAGCGCCACCGTACCCTGGCCGGCGATGATGGCTTCGTCGTCGTAGGGATGGACGAAGGTCAGGTTCTCTTTTTCCGCCAGCTCATAGGCATGGGCGCGCGCCGCTTCCAGCGTATCGCCGTGCAGCACGACATTGGCGCCGAAGCCGCGCGTGCGCTCGATCTTCACGCCGGGGGTGAAGCGCGGCATGACGATGGTGGCCGGCAAGCCCAGGCGTTGCGCATGGTAGGCCACGCCCTGGGCATGGTTGCCTGCGGACATGGCGATCACCCCGCGCGTGCCGTCGCCGCTTTGGGCGACGTCGACCAGCTTGTTGCAGGCGCCGCGTTCCTTGAAGGAGGCGGTGAACTGCAGGTTCTCGAACTTGAGGAACACCTGGGCGCCGACGATCTGCGACAGCGTGCGCGATTCGACACAGGGGGTTTCCAGGATCTGGCCTTGCAGCCGGCGGGCGGCGGCTTCGATGTCTTTAAGTGTAGTCATGGTGGGATTGTAGAGGCATTGCACCGCTTTGTAGCATTTGCCCTTGGTGCCCGTGTGAGATGGCGAAAAATAGACAAGCGGGACGGAACGATGTGCATTTTTCAAAAAACCGACGCGGGAAATTTGCAGGCTATCGCCAGCGGCGCCCGGATAGCCATTGGCGGGCGTCGATTGGCATCGATTTCCCTGTTAGCGCATGGATATATGTTTCTCTGCCGCGATTGAGAAATTCTTTTGCCGGCGCCATTGAAGTGAGGCGATGCGCCGACTAGAGTGAAGACTCCGTCGCATCGCGGCCTGGTTCACACCAGCTCGGGAAGCGGCCCCTCAGGATTGCCCGTCTGATCAGACATCAGACATCGGCAGGCCTTCTCGGCAGTTCCTCAATACAAGCTTCTGCGTTCCACCCAAGGAGACATCAATGAGCATTGCAACCCGGTATCCGGATGTCAAGCCGTCCCCGCCACCACTGTTGCCGCCCGAGGGCGGGGCGCGCGTCACGTCGCGTTTCGAACAGCGCAGTTCCCCGTTGTTGCTGTCGTTGGTCGAACTCGATCCGCGCGAAGTCGTGGATGGCGTGATGACCGAACAAGGCTTCCTGGCCGCCGACATCGTTCCGGTCGGCCCCATGCGCGAAGCATGCCCGCATTGCCAGGGCGTGGCCCTGCAACTGGTGTTGCGTCATCGCCATGTCAAGCGTTCCCATCTGTTCTGCCGCGTGTGCACCCGTTGTTATGACGCCATGAACGAAAGCGGCCGCTCGGTGCTGACCATCTGAGCGGACCGATAGCAAGGTTTCCGCGGCATCATGCGCAGGGCGCCGTCCGTAAAAGGGCCGCGCCCTGCGGCGTTTACCGCGCCGGGCCGGCAACGCGCACCCACTTCCCCCCGCAACAATCACCAGGAGTCGCCATGCCCCGTGCCCCCAGGTTGCCCGCCAAGCAGGATTTCCCGGTGCACCAGATACGCCGCTACCTTGAGCCCGGCCCGATCGTGCTGGTGTCGTCGGCGTACAAGAAACAACGCAACATCATGACCATGGGGTGGCATACCGTCATGGAGTTCGCCCCCTCGTTGCTAGGATGCGTCATCGCCGGCGGCAACCATAGTTTCGAACTCATCCGCAACAGCCGGGAATGCGTGATCAACCTGCCCACGGTCGCACTGATCGACCAGGTGGTCGGCATCGGCAACTGTTCGGGCGCGCAGGTCGACAAATTCGAGCGCTTCGGCCTGACCCCGCTGCCTGCGGCCGAGGTCGGCGCGCCGCTGATCGGCGAATGCCACGCCAACTTCGAATGCCGCCTGCACGACGGCAAGCTGATCGGGAAATACAACTATTTCATTTTCGAAGTGCTGAAGGCGCATGTGGCGCGCACGCCGAAAAATCCGAAGACGGTGCATTACAAAGGCAATGGGGAATTCATGGTGGCCGGAGAAGTGATCAGCCGGCGCTCAGGTTTTCGCCGCGAATATCTCTGAGCGTTTCGGGATAGGAGCAATAGGCTAGAATCGGCTTCCGACTCAGGAGGCCGCATATGGACTACGCATACAAGCACATCGATTCGCCGGTCGGCCGGCTCACGCTGGTGGCCAGGGGCGACAAACTGACGGCCATCCTGTGGGAGAACGACCGCGCCGGCCGCGTGCGCCTGGGCGAGATGGCGCAGGACGACGCGTGCCCGGTGCTGCTCGAGACGGCGCGCCAGTTGGCCGATTATTTCGCCGGCCGGCGTACCGGCTTCGATATCGCATTGGCATTCGACGGCACCGATTTCCAGAAGCAGGTATGGGCCGCGCTGCTCACCATTCCCTACGGCCAGACCCGCACCTATCTGGAGATTGCGCGCCAGCTCGGCAACGAGAAGGCGGTGCGCGCGGTAGGCGCGGCCAACGGGCGCAATCCGATTTCCATCATCGCGCCCTGCCATCGCGTGATCGGTTCGGGCGGCGAGCTGACCGGTTTCGCCGGCGGCTTGCACGCCAAGAAGCTGCTGCTGGCGATCGAAGGCATTTCCACCGAGGGGCGCGACGCGGGCGCGGCGATCGACCCGGGCAGAAAAGCGCAACACCGGCGCGCGGCGGATCCCAACCAGCTTTCGTTGCTGTGATGCCGGGAATCGCTTAGGCCGCCTGCAGGAACTCCGGACCGAAATCGAGCAGCACGTCGCGCACAAGCGAGGCGGTGCTTTGGCAGCCGAGCTTGTCCTTGATGCTGGCGCGGTGCACGTCCACGGTCTTGACGCTGATGTCGAATTCGCGCGCGATGAGCTTGCTGGAATGGCCGAGGATCACCTTGTCGAGGATCTCGCGCTCGCGCGCGGTCAGCGTCTTCAGGCGCGCCTTGAGCAGCAGGCGGCGTTCGCGCGCCTGCATGTTGCCGGCCACATTCTTGAGCGTGACCTGGATGCGCTCGAGCATCTGCTGCGAGTTATAGGGCTTCTCGAAAAAATCCACCGCGCCATTTTGCAGCGCGCGCACCGACATCGGGATGTCGCCATGCCCGGAGACGAAGATCACCGGGATGCCGGCGCCGATCTGGTTCAGGCGCTCCTGCAGCTGGAAGCCGCTCACCTCGGGCATGCGCACATCGAGGATCAGGCAGGACAGGCTGTTGGCGTCGTAGGCCTTGAGGAAGGCTTCCGGCCCGTCGAAGCATTCGGTGCGGATATTGACCGAGCTGAGCAGCCAGGCCAGCGAAGTGCGGACGGCCTCGTCGTCGTCGACGATATAGACCACAGGCGAGTTGGGTTCCATCATCATCTTCATCCCGTCAGGAATTGCCGGATCGTCCCGGCCTGTTGCGGACTGCGCGGCGCGCCGTCGCGCGGGCACAGTGTTGCGGAGCTTGCCTTGATCCATAGCAAAAAGCAGGCCTGCCGCCAGCCCGTAATTTATGCCAATGCCGGCGTGCGCGGTAGAGGCCCGCGGCGCGGCATCCCGGCCGCGCAGGCATGGCTTGTGCGGCGCACGATCGCCGCCGTTGCGCGCCGATATTGGGGGATGGCTGAAACCGGCCATGCCGGCGTGCGCAAACTGTGCACTGCATCTAGGGGTTTATACCTAGATGCCATATGGGAATCCCCCGTGGCGCGGCAATCCGCACGAATGGTGGGCGCATCGGGCTTGCCTTAATCTAGTGACATTCGAAGCGCCGTGCCTCATCGGCGTGCAAACAGGAGCCACAGCATGAGCGCCAACGGCGTAAGCAGCCACACCACCGATTCCGCGGCCAAGCCGGCGCCGAGCCGGGAGCAGATCGAATTCCGCAATGCCATGGCGCACCTGCCGGCGGCGGTCTCCATCATCACCACCAACGGCGAAGGCGGCCGCTGCGGCGTCACCGCCAGCGCGGTGTGTTCCGTCACCGACTCGCCGCCCACCATCCTGATCTGCCTGAACCGCGGCAGCGCCATGCACGACGTGTTCAAGAAGAACGGCCACCTGTGCGTGAATGTGCTCTCCGACGAACAGGAGCAACTGGCCATGCATTTTTCCGGCGCCACCAGGGTGCCGATGGAGGAGCGCTTCTCCTGGGATGTCTGGGAAGAAGAGGGCGCGTTGCGGCAGCCGGTGCTGGCCGACGCGCTGGTCAAGTTGCAGGGGCGCATCCGCGAGTTCAAGGAAGTCGGGTCGCATTCGGTGATGTTCGTCGAGTTGTCGGACGTGCGGGTGTCCGAAGAGAAGGACAGCCTGATCTATTTCAACCGTCTGTTCCACAAGGTCAAGCGCATGGCGCTGTGATTGCGCCCGGCGTCCCGACCGAAGTCGGGGGCGCCAGTGCCGTTCGCGGCACTCCCGATGAACAATCGAAAAAGCCGATCGAAAAAGCCGCTCAGGTCGAGCGGCTTTTTGCTTGGCCAGATCCGCTCAGAGATCCAGCACCAGCAAGCCCGACCTGGCCCGCGAGACGCAGGTGCAGATCTGGTCGTTGGCGGCTTTTTCCTTTTTCGACAGGCAGTTGTCGCGATGGTCGGGTTCGCCTTCCAGCAGCGGCACCACACAGGTGCCGCAAATGCCTTCGCGGCAGGAAGTGTCGATGGCGATGCCTTCCTTGGCGAGGATATCGACGATGGGGATGCCCGCCGGGATCTGCACCACCTTGCCCGAACTGGCGAGCTTGACCTCAAAGGCGCCGTCGCCGCCGGCCGCTGCGGCGGGCGGCGGGGCCGCCTGGAAGTGCTCCAGGTGGATCGCGTCCTCGGCCCGGGTGCGGGCGGCGCTTTTCACCACGGCGTCCATGAACGGCGCGGGCCCGCAGGTGTAGACGTGGGCGTCGCGGCCGGCGGCTTCCAGGCAGGCCGTCAGGCAGTGCTCCATGTCGCGCGGTTGCACCGCGTAGTGGAAGCGCACATGGGCGGCGAAGGGCGCGGCCTCCAGTAGATCGGCGAAGGCCGCATGCTCGCGTGCGCGCACGAAGTAGTGCAGCGTGAACTGCTTGCGTTCGGCCCAGAGCTGGTAGGCCATCGACAGCAGCGGCGTGACGCCGATGCCGGCGCCGAACAGGATGTGTTCCGGCGCCGCCGCATCCAGCGCGAACAGGTTGCGCGGCGTGCCGATTTCCAGTTCCATGCCTTCGGTCACCGCGTCGTGCAGGGCGGATGAGCCGCCGCGTGAAGCCGGCTCCTTCTTCACCGCGATGGTGTAGGCACAGGTGTCGTCCAGCGGCCCGCACAGCGAGTATTGGCGCATCACGCCGGTCGGCCCGGTGACATCGATGTGGGCCCCCGGCGCATAGGCCGGGAGCGCCGCGCCATCGGCGCGCACCAGGCGCAAGGAGCGGATGTCGCCGGTTTCGTCGATGAGTTTGTCTACGATCAGTTTCATGTGTTGCGCCAATACGCGTTACGGGTGGAGCGGGGGAGCGGTCAGAGCAAAAAGCCGAGGGCGTTGAGGCTGTCCATCGAGTTGATCAGGCGGATCACCTTCTGCTCGATCTTCGGCCCTTGCGGCGTGAAGCGGATGCGGTGCGTCAGGTTCGCCACGAACAGCGTGTGCTGCTGGCGCTTGTAGCCGACCAGCACTTGCGCCGAAGTGATCTCCACCAGTTCCGCCGACAGGTGCACCGGCACGAAACGCGACACCGTGCGCACCGTCGCCGAGGCGTCGGTAGCCGACATGGCGAAGCCCGAGGTCAGGCGCTCGATGCGGATCTTGCGCATGTGGGCATCGTCGTAGGCGTAATTGAGGGTGGCGGCGAAGTCGGTGGTCTCGTGGTCGATCGGCACCACGTAGTGGCCATCCTCGGCCCACAGCGCGGACCAGGCGGCGTAGTCCTTGCGGTCCAGGATCTCGGCTTCTTGCCAGATGAAGGCGATCGCCTTTGCCATCGGTTCGGGGATGCCTTGCAGGTTGTCGCTATGGCTCATCATGCTCCTCATTTCTCCATCATCTTTTTCCACATGGCATACGCTTCGCGCATGCCGGTCTCATCGGTCGAGTGCGATACCTTGTCGCCGTTGTCGTCCACCCATTCGCGGTTCAGGCCGCGGTTGACCAGGATGGGCGCGTTGCGGCCGGCGTTGGCGCCGGCCTGCACGCGCTCCCAGGCTTCGGCGTCATCGGGGCTGCCGAAGCCGAACGGGCCCTGGAAGTGCTCGTGGATGCGCAGGCGCTCGCGGTTGGCGATCTCGGGGCCGCCGTCCATGCCCAGCGCCACATGGCGGATCTGGGTCTCGGTCACCGACACCGGATGCAGCACGCGGAAGAACGACATCGACATCGCCACGTTGGGGAACAGGTTCAGGTTGAAGCCGGCGCCATGCAGCGAGCGCACGATGCGGCGCACCTGCTCCGGCGGCATGCTCCTGGACAGCTCTTCGACCACATGCGAGAAACGCTCCTGCAATTGCTCGCTGCCGTCGTCCGCATCCAGGTCGACGTGTTCCGGCACCATGATCATCACGCTGTGGCCGTTGCCCAGCGAACGGGTGATCGACTGGTCGTCGGTCATGAAGGACAGCATCGCGGACGTCTCGGCATCGACCGAGGACAGGAAGGTCTTGTGCACCACCGGGAAGTGGTAGCCGTCGGTGGTGTTTTCCAGCTGGATCTTCCAGTTGCCCTTGAAGGTGAACTTGTGCTCGCCCTGCACCTTGATCGGGAAACCGGCGCCCTGCTTCATGAACAGGTCGATCCATTTCCTGGCGTGGCCGAGGAAATCTTCCAGCGGCTCGATGTCCTGCCTGAAGGAGGCGAACACCATGCCGCCGTAGCTGCCCACGCGCAGGCTTTGCAGCGGCAGGTCGGCCTTTTCCACCACATCTTCATAGCCTTCCGGATAGGGCAGGCCGCGCAGCTTGCCGTCCAGGCCGTAGGACCAGCTGTGGTAGGGGCAGGTGAAGCCGCTGGCATTGCCCTTGTGCTTTTCGCACACGGTGGCGCCGCGGTGACGGCAGCGGTTTTCCAGCACGTTGATCTTGCCGCTCTTGTCGCGCACCACGATCACCGGCTGGCGCCCGATCTGGGCGGTCTTGAAGTCGCCCGGGTTCCTGATTTCGCTCTCATGCGCGACCCAGACCCAGGTCTTGTAGAAGATCTTGTCCATCTCGGCTTCGAAGATCGCCGGGTCGGTGTACAGCGCGGGATCGACCACCGCGTCCTGGACCAGGTCGGCGTAGGAAGAGTCCGGCGTTCTCGGATGGAAGCGTAACGGTGCGTTCATTGCATTCTCCAGTGTTGTTGCGGTCATTGCTGCCTGTGTTGTTGCGGTTCGGCGTGTGTCACGCTGCGGCGTTGAGCGCCTGTTCCAGGTGCAGGCCCAGCGCGCAGATTCTTTCGTCGTCGCCCTTTTTGCCGACCAGTTGCAGTCCGGCCTTGAGTTGGCTGCCGGCCAGCGCCACCGGGATCGTCAGCGCCGGATGGCCGGACAGGTTGAACGGCCGCACCAGCGAACTCAGCGTCAGTACCGAGGCGCCGTTGCGGATGTCGGCCAGCGTCGGCGGCAATTGGGGCAGGGTGGGCAGCAGCAGGGCGTCGGCACCCACCAGCGCGGCGTCGACCGCGGCCGAGAACGAGGCGCGTACCGCTTCGGCCCTGGCCACCGCCGCATCGGTGGTGGCGCCGGCGGCCGACAGGCGCTTCTCGATATCGGCGCCGAGCCGGCCCTGGCCGGTCAGGTGGCCGAAGGCATTCCAGGTCTCGCGATTGATCAGCACCATGCCGGCGTCGAAGGCGGCTTGCATGCCCTCCAGTTCGATGGCGTCGCCCTGCCAGCCGCTGGCGTCGAAGGCGGCCAGCATGGCGGCGGCGATTGCCGCATCGGCTTGGCTGCGCACCAGCCTGACGCGGGCGCCGGCCTGCGGCGCCCTGGCGGCGGCGGCGTCGAAGCCGGGCGCGATGGTGGCCAGCGCGCTGATGATGAGCTCCATCCGGCGGGCGAAGGGACCGACGCAATCCAGCGAGCTTTGCGCGGGGTAGGCGCCGGCGCGGCTGACGCGGCCGAAGGTGGGTTTGAAGCCTGCCACGCCGCAGCAGGCCGCCGGCAGGCGGATCGAGCCGCCGGTGTCGCTGCCGATGGCGACATCCACCAGGCCGGCGCCGACCGCCGCGGCCGAGCCGCTGGAGGAACCGCCCGGCATGCGCGCCGGATCCTGCGGGTTGAGCGCGGTGCCGTTCCATTCGTTGATGCCGGTCATGCCATAGGCCAGTTCGTGCATGTTGGCCTTGGCCGTGAGTTGCCAGCCGGCGTCGATCAGGCGGCGCACCACGTCGGCATGCGCGGTGGCGGGCGCGGCATCGGCCAGCGCGGCGCTGCCGCCGCCGGTGGGCATGCCGGCGATGTCGATGCAGTCCTTGATGGCCACGGTGGGGCCGCTGCCGCCCAGGTGGAAGCGCGACAGCAAGGCGTTGCCGGTGCCGGGCACGGTGCGTTCGCTCATCGGGCATCTCCCTTGCATGCGATTTCAGCCTGGCGCTGCAAGGCGGCGGCGGACGAGCGCGGGGCCGAAGCCCGGCGCGTGGCCGCTGGCAGGCCCCGGCCGGTTGCCGCAGCGGTCTGGCCGGCGGCCGGCGGCGATGGCGTGTGGGTAGTTTGGGTTGGCTCAGGTGTCATGGTGCATCCGTATGAATGAAATGTTGCTCAAGGGCGCATGGCTTGGAAGGCCTTGTCGGCGCCGGATGCAAGCGATCAAACCTTGGCTGATCGAAAGCATTCTAGAAGTCGCATTAAAATAGATCAAATTGATGTAAAATATTTTTCTCATAAATGGCATGGATTCATGTGCCGTCCGGTGCTTCTTTCGTCAGATCCATCCAACTCACCCCAAAGGCAGCGATGGCAACGTTCAACAACATGGACCTCAACCTGCTGCGCGTCTTCCAGGCCATTGCCGACGAGCGCAGCCTGACGCTGGCGGGCAACCGCCTGCACCTGTCCCAGCCGGCGGTCAGTTACGCCCTGGGGCGGTTGCGCCAGATCTTCGACGACCCGCTCTTCATCCGCACCAAGGAGGGCATGCAGCCCACCCCCACCGCGATCGAACTGGCCAAGCCCATCAACCGCGCGCTGCAGGCGGTGCAAGATGCGTTGCGCTACACCGAGCGCTTCGATCCGGCCGCCAGCACCCGCGTGTTCCGCGCCTCGATGACCGATGTCGCCGAGATGATGTTCTTGCCGCACCTGTGCGAGATCCTCACCGAGCAGGCGCCGGGCACCCGGCTGCAGGTGGAGCAGGTGCCGCCCGCGCATCTGGAAGAGGCGCTGCGCATCGGCCAGCTCGACTTCGCCTTCGGCAACCTGCCGGCCTTGAAGCCGGTGACCCATTACGAATTGCTGTTCCGCGAAACCTACGTCTGCATGATGCGCAAGCGCGACGGCCTGCCGCAGCGGCGCCACCTGGAACTGGACGAGTTCCTCGCCATGTCGCACGTGCTGGTGGAGTCGGCCGAAAGCAGCCACCACCAGGTCGAGAGCTCGTTTCGCACGCTTGGCGTGCAGCGCAAGATCAGCCTGTCGATCCCGCACTTCACGGTGCTGCCGCGCATCCTCGGCAAATCCGACCTGGTCGCCACGGTGCCGCTGCGCATCGCCAAGCTGTTCCAGAGCGAACACCCGGACGCCTTCATGGCCTATCAGTTGCCGGTGGAAATCCCGACGGTCGAGATCACGCTGCATTGGCACGAGGCTTTCGACAACGACGCCGGCAATTCCTGGTTGCGCCAGATCTTCATCGACATGCTGCAGCAGTACGGCCGCAGCAGTTGAGATACGTATTCCTCTAATGCAGAAGGCCCGTCCGTGACGGGCCGTTCCTGCTACCTCAAGACCGTGCCCGCCGGATGTCAGTCAAACGGGCACGCTTGCTCGGACTATTTCCTGCAGCATCAGAAGCGGTGGCGGATGCCCATGCGCACCGCGCTCTGGTTGCCGGTGGCCGACTGCGCGCCGCCGCCGTAGACCGGATAGGCGCGGTAGCCCTTGTCGCGGTCATACACGGCGCCCACGTACAGGTCGGTGCGCTTGGAGATCTTGTAGTCGGCCATCGCGATGACCGCCTGCGCATTGCCCACGCCCTGGTTGCGGCTCTGGAACTGGTAGGCCGCCGACAAATCCCACAGCGCCGTCAGTGCATAGACCGTGCCCAGTTCATAGGTGGTGGCCTTGGCGCTGGTGTTGGTGTTCTTCACCTGCGTGGCTACGCCGAAGAACTTGAAGGCGTTCAACTGGTAGCTGGCGCCCAGGCCGTACATGCGGGTCGAGTAACTGCCGGTCGAATCCTTGATGTCGGTATAGGACAGCGCGCTGCTGAACGGGCCGTTGTCGTACTGGCCGGTGGCGCTGATGGTGCGCCCGGCCGTGTTGTTGCCGGCCACTTCGCCGAAGCCGTACATGGCGCCGAAGGAGAAGCCGCCCATCTTGTTGCTGCTGTACTTCAGCGAATTGTTGGTGCGGTCGCCGGCGAAGATGTGGTTGTTCAGCGCGGCGCCGTTGGCGGCGTCGGCATGCAGGCCCCAGGCGAAGGAACCGGCCGGCGACAGCGCGCCCATGGCGTACTGGCCGCCCAGGTTGGCCATGAAGTCATATTGGCGGCCCAGGCTGACCGAGCCCCACTCCTTGCTGCCGATGCCCACGAAGGATTGGCGCCCGAACAGCAGGCCGCCCTGGCCCATCGAACCGTCGTCGGAATTGAAGCCGTTTTCCAGGGTGAAGAAGGCCGACAGTCCGCCGCCCAGGTCTTCGGTGCCCTTGAAGCCGATGCGGCTGCCCTGCGCGATGCCGCTGTCCATGCGCAGCAGCGACGCATTGCCGCCGGTGCTGGTGCGCGCGCTGGAGTAGTAGGTCATGCCGATGTCGATCAGGCCGTAAATGGTGACGCTGCTCTGCGCATGCGCCATTCCGGTACATGCCGCGAGCGTCGCGGCGACCAGCAGTTTCTTCTTCATGTAATGAGGCTCCCTGTAGTGTTGCGTAGTGAATGTGCGTACACGTGCGTGCACAGACTTCCGGTGGACACAACGCGCCGCGCGGACTCCGAACGCAGTCACGACAACGTCATGCAAGGCCGATGGTAGGGATGGGCTTTGCGCCAGATCAAATTGGCGCATTGGATCAGCGCGATAAGCGCGGCTGATGTTGGAAGGGAAGTGGCGGTTTCTCGCAAATTCGGTGCGCAATTGCGAGCCTTTGCGCGGCGCGGGCGGCCTGCTTCACCAGTGGAGTGCGCGCCGTCACCAATCCGGCGCGGCGCTAAAGGTATCTTTATATGTGGCTTTTCACCAACGGCAATGCGAAGCAGAAACTGGCGCCGCGCGTTTGGCCGGGTTGCGCCCAGATGTCGCCGCGATGGCGCGCCACGATGTTCTTGCACAGCGCCAGGCCGATGCCGTTGCCGCTCACCTTGGAAGAGAAGAAGCCGTCGAACAGCCGCTCGCGGTGGCCCGCCGCGATGCCGCCGCCCTGGTCGGACACGCGCAGCAGCGCGGTCTCGCCGGCCCGCTCGCAGGCGATCTCGATGCGCCGCATGTGTTGCGGAAAGCGCGTCATCTCTTCGATGGCGTTGAAGGCCAGGTTCAGGATCACCTGGCCGATCAGCACTTTCTCGCAGCTTACCTCCAGCATGTCGGCGGCCGGCGCGATGTGCACCTCGACCTTGGCTTCGGCGGCCTTGAGCTCGATGAAGTAGCGCACCTCGCCTACGATCGCGTTGAGGTCGATGACGGCCTCGGTCTGCTCCAGCTTGACCACGTACTCGCGCACGCTCTTGATGATGGCGGCGGCATGGTCGACCTGGCGCCCGGCATTCTCCAGTCCCCAGACGATGCCCTCGGCATGCTCGCGCAGCGCCTCGCTGCCGTTGATGCGCAGCATCGAGCCTTCCAGGAAGTTGCGGATCGCCGCCAGCGGCTGGGACAGTTCGTGCGCGATGGCGGTGGCCATCTCGCCCATGGCGTTGTGGCGCGCCAGGTATTCCAGTGCGGCCTGGTCGCGCAGGCGCGCCTCTTCGGCCTCGACCTGGTCGCTGATGTCGTGGAAGTGCAGCAGGTGGCCCTTGAGGTCGTTCTCGATCTCGATGTAGCGGCAGGTGGCATGGTGCCAGCGCTTGCTGCCGTTCTTCTGCACCAGCTGGTAACGGATCGGGAAGGAGATCGCATCCGGCAGCGCCAGCGTGAGCAGCTCCAGCAGTTCCTCGCGCGAGTCCGGCATGCACATCTGGGCGAAGTTCTTGGGCGGATGCTGGCCGGGCCGCACCCCCAGCAGCTTGCGGCCGGCGTCGCTGATGTATTCGATGCCGCCGTCGGGACGCAGCACCGCCACGCCTTCGTCGGAGTCCTGCATGAATTCCTTGAGGCGCGCCTCCAGCCGTTTCATGTCGCGCTTGATCTGCTCCTCGCGCGCGATGTCGCGGAACTGCACCATGATCACGTCGCGCCCGGACAGCTTGACCAGCGTGGCGATCGCCTCCGACATGATCTCGTCGCCGTTCTTGGCGCGGTAGCACCACTCGATCATGTTGCGCCCGTGCAGCACCGCCTCGTGCAGCCACTTGCGGCCGATCTCGCGGCGGTACTCGTGCGAACGGCGGCTCATGTCGGGCGCCTTCAGCGGCAGCAGTTCCTCCAGCGTGAAGCCCAGCACCTGGCAGGCCGAGGGGTTGGCCCAGAGGATCGACTTGGTCTGGGCGTCGTGCAGGATGATGCAGATGGAAAGCGCATCCATCATGCGTTTGAAGTCGTCGAATTCAAACCGCATGGGAGTGTCGTCGGTGCTCATGGAAGTCTTCGCGTGTTGGTGGGGCGGCGCCGGCCGATATCCGATGTCGATCGATTCTAAAGGAAATCGCGGCGCCGACCGCATCGCTCAGGCCGATGCGGCGTGCATTGGGACGATCTTGCCAATATGCCTAGGTAATTTCTTTAGCTGCCTTCTACCTATCCCCTAAAAATCCCGCGGCCGTCCCGATTGAACCGGGAACTTGCGCTCCCTACACTCGATTTCCAGAACGACAGCATCCGCCTGTCATCCGATGCAGCAAGCAATTTTGGAGAACGAGATGTCCGTGATGGAAGTACCGGCTGCGCTGGCGGCCAGCGAGGAAGAGGCGATGGCGCAATTGTTTACCGAGATCCGCGCGCGCCGCGACGAGTTCGGCCGCCAGCGTTTCGTGCCCAGGGAATTCATCGCCCAGTTGAAAAAGCTGGGCGTCTACCGCGCCGCCACGCCCAAGTGCTTCGGCGGCAGCGGCCTGGCGCCGAGCGCCTTCCTGCAATTGATCGAGAAGATTTCGGAAGCCGACGGTTCGGTGGGCTGGGTCGCCAGCTTCGGTTCGGCCTCGGTCTACCTGGCGGCGCTGCCCAGGGAAACGCAAGCCAGGCTGTATGCCGATTCGCCCGACCTGGCATTTGCCGGCGGGCTGTTTCCGATCCAGCCGGCCACGCAAGTGGACGGCGGCTGGATGGTCAACGGCACCTGGAAATTCGCCAGCGGCTGCAAGGGCGCCGACATGCTGGGCGTGGGCATCGGCGCGGCCGTGCCGGGCCAGCAAGGCGCCAAGCCGCGCACCGCGGTGCTGCCGCCGGCCAAGGTAGAGATCGTCGACAACTGGGACGTGATGGGATTGGCCGGCACCGGCAGCCACGACCTCAAGGTGACGCAGCAATTCGTGCCGGACGAATGGACCTTCATCCGCGGCGGCGCGCCCACCATCGATGAGCCGCTGTACCGCTATCCGACCATCGCCTACGCGGCGCAAGTGCTGGGCGTGGTCAACCTCGGCATCGCGCGCGCCGCGATCGACGAGATCAACCAGATGTCGGGCGGACGCGTGGCCATCACCGGCGCCCCCAAGCTGGCCGAGCGTTCCTATGTGCGCATCGAGGTGGCCAAGGCCGAGGCCAAATTGCGTTCGGCGCGCGCCTTCCTGTACGACGCCACCGACGACGTGTGGCAATCGATCCTGGCCGGCAATCCGGTCACGCCGGAACAGGTCAGCCTGTTGCGCCTGAGCGCGGTGGAGATCGCCAAGGCCGGCAACGAAGTGGTGCAGAGCATGTTCGGCCTGGCCGGCACCACCGCCATCTATTCGCACCATCCGCTGCAGCGCTATTTGCGCGACGCCGCCGTGGTCAAGCAGCACGCCTTCCTGGGCGAAGGCATCTACGACGGCGTCGGCGCGGTGACGCTGGGCGTGCCGCCGATGCCCGGATTTTTGTAATCGACATGGTATTCAAGACGGAGATCGACATGACCCAAACCACCGAAAAAGAATCGCTGCGCGTGCTGTTTTGCGTGGGCGTCACGCAAAATTTCTTCGACCTGCCGGCCACCGAGACCGGCCCGGTATGGAAAGCCTACGGCGACATGATGAGCGCGCTGGCAAAAATGGATGGCATCGACGTGCTCGGCACCATGGATGACGACCGCCTGATGGTAGGCAAGTCCGACGCCGCGCCCTGGACCTTCTACATCATGGCCGACGTGGCCGACCTCGATACCGTGGTGGCCGCCTGCAACCTGTTTCGCACCACCATGGTGGGCGAACACCGCCTGTGGAAGTACGGCAAGATCGAAGCGCGCGTCGGCCGCGCGCTGATCATCCAGGGCTGACCTTCGGGATGGCATGCCGCCCGACCCATACGCTCTCACCCGACAGGAACCCATGGACAAGAAGATTGCACTGGTCACGGGCGCGGCCCGCGGCCTTGGTGAACGCATCGCGCGCAAGATGCACGCCGCCGGCTACAAGGTGGCGCTGGCCGACGTCGACCTGGAACTGGCTTCGGCCGCGGCCGCCAGCTTCGACGCCAGCGGCGCCACGGCAATGGCGCTGGCGCTGGATGTGCGCCGCAAGCCCGATTTCATCGCCGCCTGCGACGCCATCGAACTGCGCTGGGGCGGCGCCGCGGTGCTGGTCAACAACGCCGGCCAATCGCGCGTGGCGGCGCTGATGGAGATCACGCCGGAAGAGTTCGACGAGGTCACCGCCATCAACCTGAAGGGCACGTTTCTTGCGTGCCAGGTGTTCGGCAAACGCTTCGCCGAACGCGGTTACGGACGCATCGTCAACATCGCCTCGCTGGCCGGGCAGAACGGCGGCACCGCCACCGGCGCGCATTATGCGGCGGCCAAGGGCGGGGTGCTGACATTGACCAAGGTGTTCGCGCGCGAACTGGCGGGAGCCGGGGTCACGGTCAACGCCATCTCGCCGGGCCCGCTGGATTTGCCCATCGTGCGCGAGATCGTGCCGGCCGACAAGCTGGCCGCGACCATCCAGAACATCCCGGTCAAGGCGCTGGGCGAGCCCGACTTCATCGCCGACGCGGTGCTGCTGCTGGCTTCGCCCGACGCCGGCGCGGCTACCGGCACTTGCCTCGACATCAACGGCGGCTT
Source organism: Herbaspirillum sp. GW821-FHT09A12 (assembly GCF_059418325.1). Taxonomy (NCBI): domain Bacteria; kingdom Pseudomonadati; phylum Pseudomonadota; class Betaproteobacteria; order Burkholderiales; family Oxalobacteraceae; genus Herbaspirillum; species Herbaspirillum sp. GW821-FHT09A12. The sequence goes on along the minus strand of NZ_JBWKPR010000006.1, from coordinate 41,456 downwards.
GTTCATGCGCTGAGCCGGATCTGTTTCGACTGCGTGGCGGCGTCGGGAAATGCCGCCACGGCAAGTATCTGCCGTACCGCCATCGTATTCACTCACCAAGGGAGAAACCAACATGCTGCACAAACGCCTGATTGCCGCCGCCGTCGCGCTGGCCGCCGTCTCCGTCACGTCCATCGCCTGTGCCCAGGTCAAGATCGGGGTCGTGACCTCGTCCACCGGCCCGGTATCGCTGGTGGGCATTCCGCAAAAAAATACCGTGCCGCTGTTGCCGGCCAAGGCCGGCGACCTCAAGGTCGAATACATCTCGCTCGATGACGCCAGCGATCCGACCAAGTCGGTCACCGAAGTCAAGAAGCTGATTGCCGAATACAACGTCGACGCCATCATCGGCCCCAGCGGTTCGCCCAACGCCATGGGCGTGATTTCGTTCGCCGCCGAAGCCGGCGTGCCGCTGCTGGCGCCGGTCGGCACCGCCGCCGTGGTGCTGCCGATGACCGAGCAAAAGAAGTGGGTCTTCAAGACCACCCAGAACGACGACCTGATCGCCAAGGCGCTGGTCGAGCAGATGCTCAAGACCAAGGTCAAGACAGTCGGCTTCATCACCATCAACGATCCGTTCGGCGAGAACTGGAACAAGGTGTTCGGCGAGCTGGCCGGCAAGGCCGGCATCAAGATCGTCGCCAACGAACGCTACCAGCGCACCGACACCTCGGTCACCGCGCAGACGCTGAAGATCATGGCGGCCAATCCCGACGCGGTGCTGGTGGCGGCGCCGGGCGCGGCCACCGTGCTGCCGCAGACCACCCTGTTCGACCAGGGTTACAAGGGCAAGATGTACCAGACCCACGGCGCGGCATTGCCGGCCTTCCTGCAACTGGGCAAGAACAAGGTCGAGGGCACCATCCTGGCGGCCAGCCTGATGCTGGTGCTGCCGGAAATGCCCGACAGCAATCCGTCCAAGAAGATCGCCGCCGACTACATCGAGGCCTACAAGAAGATGTACGGCAGCGTGCCGGCCACCTTCGGCGCCAACGTGTATGACGCCGGCCTGCTGCTGCAACAGGCCATTCCGGCTGCCGCCAAGAAGGGCAAGCCGGGCACCAGGGAATTTCGCGCGGCCCTGCGCGATGCGCTGGAAAACACCAGGGAACTGGTGGCCACCCAGGGCGTGTACAACATGTCGCCGGCCGACCACAGCGGTTTCGACGAGCGCGGCCGCGAGCTGATCACGGTCAAGAACGGCAACTGGATGTTGCTGAAGTAATTGTCGGATTGTTGTTTGGCCTTCGATACGGCGGGTCATGCCGTATCGAAGCTTTACCGACAGACATCGACAGACATGCATCCCCGAACCCGCCGCAAGAAGACGGGCTCACCAAGGAAGTCGCAATGAATCTCCAAATCGTGGCGCTGCTGGGACAGGACGGCATCACCAACGGCGCCATCTATGCGCTGCTGGCGCTTTCCATCGTGCTGGTGTTTACCGTCACCCGCATCCTCCTGATCCCGCAGGGCGAATTCGTCTCCTTCGGCGCGCTGACCATGGGCATGATGCAAAACGGCCAGCCGCTTACCGTGGCCTGGCTGCTGGTTGCGTTATGCCTGGGTTCGGCCGCGTTCGACCTGGCCGACATGTGGCGCGGCGCGCGGCGTCGCCCCAGCCTGTGGCTGCCGGCCAAGCTGGCGTATGCGGCGGCGGTCGCCTGGCTGGCCTTCACGCTGCCCTTCGCCACGCTGCCGATGCCGCTGCAGGTGGCCATGACCTTGCTGCTGCTGGTGCCGATGGGGCCGTTGATGTACCGTATCGTGTTCCAGCCCATCGCCGGCGCTTCGCCGCTGGTGCTGCTGGTGGTATCGATCGCCGTGCACGTGGCGCTGGTCGGCGTGGCGCTGCTGGTGTTCGGCCCCGAGGGCGTACGCACCGCGCCGTTTACCGACGCCGCGTTGGAACTGGGATCGCTGCGCTTGAGCAGCCAGGCGATCTGGGTCATCGGCGTGTCGCTGCTGCTGATCGTGGGCCTGTTTCTGATGTTCGAGCGCACGCTGTACGGCAAGGCCCTGCGTGCGGCCGCGCTGAACCGCATGGGCGCGCGCCTGATGGGCATCTCGCCGGTGTTCGCCGGCAAGGCCATGTTCTTCCTCGCCGCGCTGATCGGCGTGATGTCGGGGATCCTGATCGCTCCCATCACCACCATGTATTACGACTCGGGCTTCCTGATCAGCCTCAAGGGCTTCGTCGGTTCCATCATCGGCGGCCTGGTGAGCTATCCGGCTGCCGCCATCGGCGCCGTCGCGATCGGCCTGATCGAATCGTTCTCCACCTTCTGGGCCAGCGCCTACAAGGAAATCATCGTGTTTGTCCTGATCATCCCGATCCTGCTGTGGCGCTCGCTGACCAGCCGCCATGTGGAGGACGAAGAATGAAGCGTCCCGTTTCTTCGCGCACGGTGCTGGGCGTGTTCGTGCTGCTGTTGGCGGCCGCGCCGTTGGTGCTGCCCTCGTTCTACATGACCTTGCTCAACAATATCGGCCTGGCTGCGCTGGTGGTGCTGGGGCTGGTGCTGCTGACCGGCGTGGCCGGCCTGACCAGTTTCGGCCAGGCGGCCTTCGTCGGCCTGGGCGCCTACATCTCGGCGGCGCTGTCGGCCAATGTGCTGCCGCTGCCGGCGGCGCTGGCCTGGATGCATTCGCCGTGGGCGGCGCTGGTGGTGGCATTGGCGCTGACGGCCTTGCTGGCGCTGCTGGTGGGCGGCGTCACGCTCAAGCTGTCGGGCCATTACCTGCCGCTGGGCACCATCGCCTGGGGCATCAGCATGTATTTCATCTTCGGCACGCTGGAGAGCATGGGCGGCCAGACCGGCATGTCGGGCATCCCGTCGATCTCGCTGTTCGGTCTGGCGCTGACGTCGGACCGGCTGATCTACGGCCTGATCTGGATTGCGGTGCTGCTCGGGGTGGCGGCGCTGAACAACCTGCTCGACTCGCGCCAGGGCCGCGCCATCCGCGCGCTCAAGGGCGGCATGGTGATGGCCGAGGCGATGGGCATCGACACGGCGCGCTCGCGCATCGTGATCTTCGTGCTGGCGGCGCTGTTCGCGGCGGTGTCCGGCTGGCTGTACGTGCACATGCAGCGCTTCGTCAATCCCTCGCCGTTCGGCCTGGGCTTCGGCATCGATTACCTGTTCATGGCGGTGCTGGGGGGCGCCAGCCATGTCTGGGGCGCGCTGCTGGGTTCCGGCCTGATCGTGATCCTCAAGGAATGGCTGCAGGGCCTGCTGCCGGCGCTGCTGGGGCGCTCGGGCAACTTCGAGAGCATCGTCTTCGGCCTGCTGATCGTGGTGCTGCTGCAGCGCTCGCGCGATGGCATCTGGCCTTACCTGGCCAGGCTGGTGCCGGTGCGCGCGCGCCGCCTGCAGATCGACCCCGATGCCGAACCGCTGCCGCGCCGCGCTGCGCTCAATCCCGACGAGGTGGTGCTGGATGTGCGCGATGTCACGCGCAAGTTCGGCGGACTGGTGGCCAACAACAACATGAACCTGAAGGTCTTCGCCGGCGAGGTGCTGGCCCTGATCGGCCCCAACGGCGCCGGCAAGTCGACCTTGTTCAACCAGATATCGGGCGTGGATACGCCGACCTCGGGCAGCGTGCAGTTCCGCGGCCATGAGGTGACGGGCAAGGGTTCGCGCCACACCGCCGGCCTGGGCATGAGCCGCAGCTTCCAGCATGTGCGCCTGATGTCGCGCATGACGGTGCTGGAGAACGTCGCCATCGGCGCCCACTTGCGCGGCAAGCGCGGAGTGCTGGCCTCGATGCTGCGGCTGGACCGCAAGGAAGAAGCGCGCATCCTGGCCGAGGCGGCGCGCCAGATCGAGCGTGTGGGCCTGAAGGCGCAGATGCATGCGCTGGCGGGTTCGCTCTCGCTGGGACAGCAGCGCATTCTGGAGATCGCCCGTGCGCTGGCCGCCGATCCCTGCCTGCTGCTGCTGGACGAACCGGCCGCCGGCCTGCGCCTGGGCGAGAAGCAGGCGCTGGGCGACCTGCTGCGCCGGCTGCGCGCCGAGGGCATGGCGATCCTGCTGGTCGAGCATGACATGGATTTCGTGATGGAACTGGTGGACCGCATCGTGGTGATGGACTTCGGCCAGAAGATCGCCGAGGGCTTGCCCGAAGAGATCCAGAACAACCAGGCGGTGCTGGAAGCCTATCTCGGCGTGGCCGACGAGGAAGAGGCGCCGCCGCTGTCATCGTCACCGTCGCCGCAAGCGGCAATCGCGGGAGCGCAACATGGGCAATAAGGTATTGGAAGTGCGCGACCTGTCTGCGGGCTACGGCCGTGTCCAGGTGCTCTCGGGCATCAACCTCGGCGTCGAGCAGGGCAAGATCGTCACCGTTATCGGCCCCAACGGCGCCGGCAAGACCACGCTGCTGTCGGCCATCATGGGCGTGCTGTCTTCGCGCGGCGCGATGGCTTTCGACGGCGTCATCCGCACTTCGCCCGAGGTGGAAGAGATGGTGGCCGCCGGCATGACGCTGGTGCCGGAAAAGCGCGAGCTGTTCTCCGAGATGAATATCGAGGACAACCTGATGCTGGGCGCCTTCCACCGCTACCGCACCGGCCGGCGCGATTACAAGGACACGCTGGAAGAGGTCTACACGCTGTTCCCGCGCCTGCGCGAGCGGCGCACGCAATTGGCCGGCACGCTCTCGGGCGGCGAGCGCCAGATGCTGGCGGTGGGCCGCGCGCTGATGGCCAAGCCCAAGCTGCTGATGCTGGACGAACCCAGCCTGGGCCTGGCGCCGCTGATCGTGCGCGAGATCTTCCGCATCATCGCCGAGTTGCGCCGGCGCGGCGTTTCCATCCTGCTGGTGGAGCAGAACGCGCGCGCCGCGCTGCAGGTGGCCGACTATGGTTACGTGCTGGAAAACGGCGAGATCAGGATGCATGGCCCGGCCAGCCAACTGGCGCACGACCCGCGCGTGATCGAGGCTTACCTGGGCCTGTCAGGCAAGCACCAGGACAAGCTGGCGGGCTGAAGGCGGCCAATAACCGGAAGTGACATGCCGGCGGCGGGCCGCCGGCAGGGCGGAGCATCGCCTTCGACAAACAATTCGCCAATGTTGGGTGAGCGACATGAGCATTGAGAACAAAGTGGCGCCGGAAAACGCCTTGCGTATCTGCATCGCCGGCGCCGGCGCCATTGGCGGCACGCTGGCGGTGCGGCTGTCGGTTGCCGGCCATCACGTCAGCGTGCTGGCGCGCGGCAGCACGCTGCAGGCCATCCGTGACAACGGGCTGGTGCTGCACGACCTGCACGGCGAGAGCCACGCGCGGCCCGCCGCCAGCGAGCGTCCCGACTTCGGCCTGCAGGACGCGATCTTCGTCTGCGCCAAGAGCCAGGACATGGCCGGCCTGCTGCCGCAATTGCGGCCGATGGTCGGCCCCGGCACGGTGGTGATCCCGACCAACAATGGCGTGCCATGGTGGTACTTCCACAAGGAGGGCGGACGCTTCGACGGCGAGCCGGTGCGCGCGGTCGACCCACAAGGCGCGCTGGCGCAGGCCGTGCCGCTGGAGAACCTGGTCGGCAGCGTGCTGTTCATCACCGCCGAGGTCGCCGCGCCGGGCCTGATCAGGTCGGTCAATCCGCACCTGATCGTGCTGGGCGAACCTTCCGGCGAAATGAGCGGGCGCCTCATGCGCGTGCGCGCCGCGATCGAGGCCGCCGGCATCGAGGCGCGCGCCACCGACCGCATCCGCGACAAGCTGTGGACCAAGATCATCGCCAACATCAGCACCAATCCGCTGTCGGTGATCACGCATGGCACGCTGGAGCAGCTCTACGGCCAGCCCGAACTGCGCGAGGTGGTCACCCAGATCATGCGCGAGGCCTTGCTGGTGGCATCAAGCTACGGCGCGCGCGTGGATATCGACCCGCTTACCTTCGTGCAGTTGGGCGAGGCGATGGGCCCGTTCCGCACCTCGATGCTGCAAGACCTGGAACGCGGCCGGCCGCTGGAGCTGGCGGCCATCGGCGACGCCGTGCTGGAACTGGCCGGACGTTTTGCCGTGCCGATGCCGATCACGCGCGCGGTGGTATCGCTGGCGCGTTTTCGCGGCGCGGCCGCGCAGCGGGAATACGCCGCCCACGCGGCCTGACAGCATCCGGGGAAGCGGCCGCGCCGGGAGCGGCGCGGCCTTATCAATGACAGACAGCATCAGGAGTTGCAACGATGAGCATCATGCAATACAGCTACGGCGCCGAGCAGCCGGCCCACTGCAGCGACGAGGAATGGCGCTTGCGCATCCAGCTGGCGCACTGCTATCGGCTGGTGGATTACCTTGGCTGGACCGAGATGATCTTCAATCACATCTCGGCGCGCCTGCCGGGGCCGCAGAACCATTACCTGGTCAACCCCTTCGCGCTGAATTACAACGAGGTGACGCCGGCCAACCTGCTCAAGGTCGGCCTCGACGGCCACCTGGTCGAAGCGTCCGAATACAAGGCCAACCCCGCCGGCTTCGCCCTGCACAGCGCCATCCACGGCGCGCGCGACGACCTGCATTGCGTGATCCACACGCACACCACGCCGATCTCGGCGGTGACCATGAAGAAGTCCGGTTTCGAGCACAACGACTTCTACGGCGCGCAACTGTTCGGCCGCATCGGCTACCACGCGTTCGAGGGCATTACGCTGTTCGCCGAAGAGAAGGAGCGCATGCTGGAGAGCCTGGGCGAGAAGCACATCCTGGTGCTGCGCAACCACGGCGTGGCGGTGTGCGAGCGCGACATCCAGCGCGCCTTCTTCCTGCTGTGGACGGTACAGCGCGCCGCCGAGATCCAGGCGGCCGGGCGGGCGATGGGCGGGGAGGATGTGCAACTGAGCGACGAGGTGCGGCAGAAGTGCGCCGACCTGACGCAGCAGTTGATCCACAATGACGGGTTTGCGGTGATTTTCTTCGAGGCGATCGTGCGGAAGATGCTGAAGGCGCAGAAGCTGGCCTGAACCTCGCCAGCCCAGCGGCAACGCCGGTTCAGGTGTGCGTCAGCGGCTTGACCTGCAAGCCCAGGCCCATCGCCTTGAGGATGGCGGTGAGGCTGGCAAGGCCGGGATTGCCCTCCGACGACAGCGTGCGGTAGAGCTGGGTCGGGTTCAACTGCGCCCGCTCGGCCACCGCCGGCACGCCGCCGAATGCCTGCGCCAGCTGGCGCAGCACGACCAGCAGCTCGGACTGGTCGCCGTCTTCGAGGATGGCGTTGATCACGTCCAGCGCCAGGGCCGGGTCTTCTCGGTACATTTCGGCCATGACTTCGTCATTGGGTCTGCTTCTCATGATCGCTCCTTTGCAGCCAATCTTTCCAGTATTCGACGGCGCGCGCAATATCGGCCTCTTGTGTGCGCTTGTCGCCACCGCATAGCAGCAGGACGATGCGGCCGCCTGTGCTGGCGAAATACACCCGATAACCCGGGCCTGTATCGATGCGCAGCTCCCACACGCCATCCCGGCAAAACTTGTGGTCGCCGAAATTGCCGTTCTCCATTCGCACTACTCGCCGGATCACGGCCATCTTTGCACGCGCGTCTCGTAAGCCCTGCAGCCAGTCGCCGTAGATGTTTTTCCGCCTGTCGGCAGTCAGGTAGTGCTCGACGAGATAATTCATTTTCGTTTATTGACGAATAAAAATCAAGGAAATGATATTGGCGCGCTGCAACCTCTCTGGATAATGGAATGATAAAAAAAGGACGGATGCCCGTGCAGGCATCCGTCCTCGCGAATCAACGAAATCTGTGGAGATTTCTATGGCGTCAGCGCTGCATCCCCCAGCGCTTCACCGTCACCCGCTCCAGCGTATTGAATACCAGGTTCTCCACCAGCAGGCCGATCAGGATCACCATCGCCAGTCCGGCGAATACCTTGTCGGTATAGAGCTCGTTGCGGTTCTGGAAGATGTACCAGCCCAGGCCGCCCTTGCCGCTGGTGGCGCCGAACACCAGCTCGGCGGCGATCAGCGTGCGCCAGGCGAAGGCCCAGCCGATGCGCAGGCCGGCCAGGATCGACGGCAGCGCGGCCGGCACCAGCACCTGCAGCACGAACGGCAGGCCGCGCAAGCCATAGTTGCGGCCGGCCATGCGCAAGGTGTCGGATACGCCCAAAAAGCCGGCGTAGGTATTGACCGCCAGCGCCCACAGCACCGAATGCACCAGCACGAAGATCAGGCTGCCCTGGCCCAGGCCGAACCACAGCAGGGCGATGGGCAGCAGGGCGATGGCCGGCAAGGGGTTGAACATCGAGGTCAGCGTGCTCAAGAGGTCGCGGCCGAACTGGGTGGAGACCGCCAGCGTGGTCAGCACGAAGGCGGCGGCGATGCCCAGCACATAGGCCTTGAGCAGCACCTGCAACGACAGCCAGGTCTTGTTGAACAGCTCGCCGCTGGCGAGGCCGTCGGCAAAGGCCTGCGCGGTCTGGCCGAAGGTGGGCAGCAGCAGGTCGTTGTCCTGCCAGCGGCCGACGAGTTCCCACACGATGGCCAGCAGCAACAGGATCGCGCCCTTGCGGATCCAGGCTTGCTGCCAGATGCGCTGGGGCAGCGAGAGGCGGCGTTCCAGTACCACGCCGGACAAGGGCGTCAGCGGCAGTTCATATTCTTCCCGCACGGGGGGCGTCAGGTTCATGGTGCTTATCTCGGTGGGCGCGGCGCTTCAGTAGGAGAAGCGCACGTCGCCGAAATTGATCGGTTTCTCCGGTGCGGCGGGGGCCGCGCCTTCGTCGAACAGCAGCCGGTGGATACGCTGCGCGGTCTGCTGGAAACCGGCGCCGCCCAGGCTGGCGAGGTCGTACTGGTGGCTGTTGATTTCGGCGCGCACGCGGCCCGGATGGGGCGAGAGCAGCAGGATGCGGTTGCCCACCACCAGCGCCTCTTCGATCGAGTGGGTGACGAACAGCAGCGTGAAGCGCACCTCGTCCCACAGCGTCAGCAGTTCTTCCTGCATCTTGCGGCGGGTCAGCGCATCGAGCGCGGCGAAGGGCTCGTCCATCAGCAGCATCTTGGGCTGCATGGCCAGCGCCCGGGCGATCGCCACGCGCGCCTTCATGCCGCCCGAGAGCGTGTGCGGATAGGCGTCGGCGAAGCGCGCCAGGCCGACTTTCTCCAGGTAGTGGCGGGCGCGTTCGGCGGCTGCGCGCTTGCCCAGCGTCTTCGAAGCCAGCAGCGGGAACATCACGTTTTGCAGCACCGTCTTCCACGGCGGCAGCTGGTCGAATTCCTGGAACACCACGATGCGGTCCGGGCCCGGATGGCGCACGGTCTGGCCATCCAGCCGAATCTCGCCGGAAGCCGGGGGCAGGAAGCCCGCCACCGATTTCAGCAGGCTCGACTTGCCGCAGCCGGAAGGGCCGAGCAGCACGAAGCGGTCGGCCGGATAGACGCCGAAGCTGACATCATGCGTGGCCTGCACCACGGCCGAGGCGGTGCGGTACTGCAGGCTGACCTGGTCTACCTGCAGCAGCGGCGTGGAGGCCTGGACGGCGGCCGATACGCTGGCCGCTTCAGCTGCCGGGTTGTGCATACGCTTCCTCGAAGAAGTAGTCTTTCCATGACGTCGCGCGGTTCTTCAGCACGCCGATCTCATGCAGCTTTTCGGCATACACGAAGCTGCGCTCGGGCGAGACGGTGAAATTGATTTCCGGGTCTTCCACGATCTTGCGCACGAACTCCGGCGCCAGCTTGGACTTCTGCACGCGGATGAAGGTATCGGCCGCCTTGGCCTTGTTGTTGCGGATGAATTCGGCCGCTTCCACCAGCGCGTTGTAGAAGGCGCGGTAGGTCTTCGGGTTCTCGTCGTGGAACTTCTGCGTGGTGTACAGGAAGTTGAAGGAGGCCGGGCCGCCCAGGATGTCGTAGGAGCTGATCACCTTGTGCACGTTCTTGTTTTCCAGCGCCTGGTACTGGAACGGCGGGCTGGAGAAATGGGCATTGATTTCCGAGCCGCCGGCCAGCAGCGCGGCGGTGGCGTCCGGGTGCGACAGGCTCACCGTGATGTCGTCGAAGCGCTTGTAGTTGTCCTTGCCATACAGCCTGGCGGTCTCGATCTGCAGCGTGCGCGACTGGAAGCCCACGCCCGCGGCCGGCACCGCGATGCGGTCCTTGCTGCTGAAATCCTTGACGGTCTTCACGTTCGGATTGCTCGACAGCAGGTAGTTGGGCATGGAGCCCAGCGAGGCGATCGCCTTGACGTTCTGGCGGCCGCGCGTGCGGTCCCACAGCACCAGCGCCGGCGGGGCGCCGGCCGAGACCACATCCAGCGCGCCGGCCAGGAGCGCCTCGTTCATGCCGGTGGAACCGGACAGGCTGTTCCATTCGACCTTGATGTCGAGACCTTCCTTCTTGCCCTGCTTTTCGATCAGCTTCTGGTCCTGCACCACGTCCAGGATCAGGTAGCCGATGCCGAACTGCTGGGCGATGCGGATCTGGCCTTCGGCATGCGCGTTGGCGACTAGGCCGAGGGCGATCAGGCCGGCCGTCAGGGCCGGGAAAAATGTGCGTGCGAACGGCATGTCAGCTGCCTCCCTGGATATGGGCGTCCTCGAAGAAGTAATCCTTCACCGAGGCCGGCTTGTTCTTGATGGCGCCCACGCGGTGCATGAACTCGGCCAGCGGATAAGTGTTCTGCGGGCCGATCTTGAACTGCACTTCCGGGTTCTTGATGATTTGCAGCAGCAGCTTGCGGTCGGTATTGCCCTTGTTGACCTTGAGGTAGATGTCGGCCGCCTTCTCGGGATTGGCGGCGATGAACTTCGCGGCTTCATCCAGCGCGCCGACGAAGGCGCTATAGGTCTTGGGGTTGTCGCGGCGGTATTTCTCGGTCGCGTACAACACCGTGGCGGAGGACGGGCCGCCCAGCACCTGGTAGGAGTTCAGCACGATGTGCGCTTTGGGATTGCCGGCCAGTTCCTGTTCCTGGAACGGCGGGTTGCCGAAGTGGCCGGTGATCTCGGTGCCGCCGCTGATGATGGCGGCGGTGGCGTCCGGGTGCGGCACGGCGATGCTGATCTTGTCCAGCTTGTTGTACTGGGCGTCGCCCCACAGCTTGGCCGAGGCGAACTGCAGCACGCGCGACTGCACCGACACGCCTACCGCCGGCAGCGCGATGCGGTCCTTCTCGGTGAAGTCGGCGATGGTCTTCACGTTCGGGTTGTTGCTCACCAGGTAGTAGGGGAAGTTGCCCAGCGACGCCACGCCGCGCACGTTTTGCTTGCCGTAGGTGCGGTCCCAGATGGTCAGGAGCGGGCCCACGCCGGCGCCGGCGATATCCACCGAGCCGGACAGCAAGGCGTCGTTGACGGCCGAACCGCCGGAGAGCTTGAGCCACTCGACCTTGATGTCCACGCCAGCGGCGCGGCCGTGCTTTTCGATCAGTTGCTGGTCCTGCGCGACGTTGAGCAACAGGTAGACGATGCCGAACTGCTCGGCGATGCGCAGCTGCCCTTCGGCATGCGCTGCCATCGGCGCGCCCAGCAGCGACAGCGCCAGTGCGCCGGTGGCCGAAGCGGCCAGGGTGTTGGAAATGAGGCGCCGGAGACGTCCCGGCGTGGGGCGAGCTGGTTGCATGATGTCCTGTCGTTGTGAAAGAGGGCCGGCTGGCCGTCGGGGAATTGACTTAGAACCATATTGCCGAAAAACCGTGGTTCTTTATTCGATTGGAGTATATAAAGGGAGCGGGAGAAAGAAAAACTCGATTACCGCATATCCATATGAGGCTACGGTATAGGCCGTGAAACCGTGTGGTTGGCGGCTTTTGGCGGTCGGGCCGGCCATGCGGCAAGGGCGCGGGAAGATGCGCCATGCCGGGAGCCGGCCGGCAAAACCCGAACCGCTGTATTGCCGTGCTGTCAAGTTCCGGATGCCTGGGCAGAGGCAGCGGCGCAACGTCCGGCATGCGGCCCGGGCAATTTGCGCGCACCGCAGGTAGAGTGCGATAAAGTACGCCTCCTGCCCGGCCGGATGCCCTGATTTACATTTTTTGCGCAAGGCCTGCGGCGACAATTTGAAGAAGCAAAGGGAGTCCGATGAGTTCGTCTCACACCAATCCAAATCTTTCCTTCCGTTCGCAGAAGCTGCACCTGATCACACTGGCCGCGCTCGGCGTGGTGTTCGGCGACATCGGCACCAGTCCGTTGTATGCGCTCAAGGAGTGTTTCAGCCCCGACCACGGCATCGCCTTTTCTCCCGACGCGGTGCTGGGCATCATCTCCATGCTGTTCTGGGCCATCACCATCGTGGTGAGCGTCAAATACGTGCTGTTCGTGCTGCGCGCCGACAATAACGGCGAAGGCGGCGTGCTGGCCCTGATGGCGCTGTCGCTGCGGTCGGCCGTGTCGGGCTCGCCGCGCGCCAAGCTGCTGATGATGCTGGGCGTGTTCGGCGCCTGCATGTTCTACGGCGACGTGGTGATCACGCCGGCCATCTCGGTGCTGTCGGCGGTGGAAGGGCTGGAGATCGCCGCGCCGCAGACCGCCCATGTGGTGATCCCGCTGACGATCGCCATCGTGGTGGTGCTGTTCCTGATCCAGCGCCACGGCACCAGCGTAGTGGGCCGTTTCTTCGGGCCGGTGATGTTCGCCTGGTTCCTGTCGCTGGCCTTGCTGGGCATATACAACATCGTCAAGGCGCCGGAAGTGCTGGTGGCGATCAATCCTTACTATGCCGCGCGCTTCATGGCCGAGCATTCGCTGCAGGCCTTCATCGTGCTGGGCTCGGTGGTGCTGGTGCTGACCGGGGCCGAGGCGCTGTATGCCGACATGGGCCACTTTGGCATCAAGCCGATCCGCTTCGCCTGGATTTTCACGGTCATGCCGGCGCTGCTGATCAACTACTTCGGCCAGGGCGCCAACCTGATCGCCAACCCGGCGGCGATCAAGAACCCCTTTTACCTGATGGTGCCCGAGGCGCTGGTGCTGCCGATGGTGCTGCTGGCGACCTGCGCCACGGTGATCGCGTCGCAGGCGGTGATCTCGGGCGCCTTCTCGCTGACCAGCCAGGCCATCCTGCTGGGCTTCGTGCCGCGCATGCGCATCCTGCACACCTCCGAAGACGAGCAGGGCCAGATCTATATCCCGCTGATCAACTGGATGTTGCTGGTGCTGGTGGTGGCCGTGGTGCTGGCCTTCAAGAAATCGGACAACCTGGCCGCCGCGTACGGCGTGGCGGTGACCACCACCATGGTGATCACCACCATGCTGCTGGGCGTGGTGATGCGCCATATCTGGAAGTGGCGGCTGCCGGCGGTGGTGCTGGTCATCAGCTGCTTCATGGTGGTGGACGTGGCGTTCTTTGCCGCCAACCTGCTCAAGCTCACCGAGGGTGGCTGGTTCCCGCTGGTGATCGGCGGCGCGGCGTTCTTCCTGCTGATGACGTGGTATTCCGGCCGCATGCTGCTGCGCATGCGCATCAAGGACGACGGCATCCCGCTGGAGCCCTTCGTCGAAGGCCTGCTGGCGCATCCGCCGCACCGCGTGGGCGGCACCGCCGTCTTCATGACCGGCAACATCAACACCGTGCCGGTGGCGCTGCTGCACAACCTCAAGCACAACCGCATCCTGCACGAGCGGGTGTTCTTCCTGAAGATCAGCATCTGGGACGTGCCTTACGTGGCCGACAGCGAGCGCCTGACCATCAAGGACCTGGGCGGCCAGGTTCACCTGCTGCGCGCTTCCTTCGGCTTCAAGGAGACGCCGGAGGTGAACCGCGTGATGGCGCTGGCCGAGCAGCAGTTCGGCCACCATTTCGACCTGATGGACACCTCGTTCTTCCTGGCGCGCGACACGGTGGTGCCGAGCAAGCTCTTGGGCATGTCGCTGTGGCGCGAGCGGCTGTTCGCCTGGATGTACCAGAACGGCGCCAAGCCATCGGACTTCTTCAACATTCCCGCCAACCGGGTGGTGGAGCTGGGCACCAAGATAGAAATCTGATCGCTGCCTGACGGCGGCCCGGAAAAGCAAAACGGCGATGAGCAATCATCGCCGTTTTGCTTTCTGCATTGCTGCCGCTTAATACCGCAATCTAATGCCGCATTCCAAGCACCACCGCCCCCGCTGCGATCACCACGCAAGACAGGACCCGCCGCAACGTCAGCTTTTCGCCCAGGAAGATCGCCCCGATCAGCAGCGCGAACAGCACCGAGGTTTCGCGCAGTGCCGAGACCATGCCCATCGGCGCCAGCGTGACGGCCCAGATGACGATGCCGTAGGCCAGCAGCGACATCACGCCGCCGAACAGGCTGATCCAGGTGTCGCGCTGGCCCAGGGCGAGCGGCGAACGGCGATGTTTGTAAAGGTAGATCAGCGCCAGCGGGATGCTGTCGAGCACGAACAGCCAGCCGGTATAGGAAATCGAGTCGCCGGCCAGGCGCGCGCCGATGCCGTCGGTGACGGTGTAGGCCGCGATGAAGGCGCCGGTGGCAAAGGCGGCTGCCGGCGCCCGCAGGTGTTCGCGGTTGCCGATGCCGCGCAGGTTGGCCAGGCTGACGATACCCACGGAGACCAGCGCGATGCCGATGGCGGTATAGATGCCCAATTGCTCGCCGGCGAACACGGCGGCGCCCAGCGCCACCAGCAGCGGCGAGGAGCCGCGCGCGATGGGGTAGGACTGGCCGAAGTCGCCGATCTTGTAGGCGCGGATCAGGAACAGGTTGTAGCCGGTATGCAGGATGCCGGAGAGGATGATGCAAAACCAACTGGCCGGATCGGGCAGCGGGCGCCACAGCACCAGCGGGACGGCGGCCACGCCGGCGCCGATGGTCATCAGCGACAGTGAGGCCAGGCGGTCGGCGCTGCTCTTGAGCAAGGCGTTCCACGAGGCATGCAACAGGGCGGCTGTCAGTACCAGCCCGATGATGGCGAGGTTCATAGAGTTGCGCGGCAGCGCCAGAGAGAATGGCCGGAGGCGAGGTACTTGCGCTCGAAGGGGGTGATGGGGGCGTCGGTGGCGTAGGGCTCGGCGACGGCGTGCAGCCCGCTCAACTGGTTCAGCGCCGCGGCGAATTCCTCGACATAGATGCGCCAGTTGCTGCGGCATTCGAGATGGCCGCCCAGTTGGAGGATGGTTGGGAAGACGGCGTGGCCGTGCCAGCGTCGTGCGAGGTGGCCGATCTTGGGCCAGGGATTGGGATAGAGCAGGTAGTGGCGCGCCGGACGCCAGCCGGCATCGGCCGCCAGGCGCCAGTAGTCGACCAGGTCGGCCCGCACGAAACACAGGTTGCCGGGTTCCGGGCCTTCCCAATGCGTGTTGCGCGCCAGCCGGTCGGCCGACTGGTCGATGCCGATCACGAAGTGGTCGGGGTATTGCGCAGCCAGGTGCAGTGTCGACAGCCCCACGCCGCAGCCGGTGTCGAGGATCAGCGGCGCTTCGCCGGCGGCGCGCCAGGCCGCCATGCTGTGCTCGAAGGCGCGGCGGTTGTAGTCGGCGATAGGTTTGCGGAACGCGTGTGCGGCATGGCGCGCGACGAGGTCGGCCAGCTGTTCATGCGTGCCGGTTTGCGCGCTGCTGATGGGGGATGAGTTCACGGACTGCGCAAAAGAAGACGAAAGCGCAATTCTAGGGCTTGTTCGCCATTATTTCAGCAGAGCAGTAGAGCGGCAGCGCAAAGAAAAACGCCGCGCTGGCGGGCGCGGCGTTTTCACGGGATGGTGGAGGGAGGATTCAATGCAGCGTCATCGGGTGGCGCATCATCACGTCGTAGCGGCTCAGGAAGGTGTCGATGTCTTCCATTGTCGGTTCGCTGGCGATGAGCTCTTGCACATCCTTGCGGAACAGTTCTGCGGCGGGGCCGTCGATGTAGATTTCCCGTTGGCCCGATTTGTCCATGATTTCGTAGCCGCCGAAACGCAGGGCTTCATGGTCGGTGTCGGCACCGAATTCGACGACGCTGTACTGTTCACTGTTGTAGATGAGATTCATAGTGACTCCTTATGCTGGAATACTGCTTCGAAAAGGAAGTGGCGTCTTCACTGGGAATTTCAAGAGCAAGCCCGAAGAACCTGTTCTGGCGGGCCGTGATGCTTTATTGCTATCTTGCTGCGGTACCTCCGGGAGCAACCCCATGCGCTCCCTGAGTCTGGTTACGGCGTTTTTGCCTGAAACTTTGATATTTCGACTGTATCCCCGTTTTCCCTGCATCGTACGGCCGTTGCGGACGATGGAATCACACAAGTAGATGAAACCGTGTGCCGGAAGTTCATCGCCGGGCGGGCGTTGCCGGGGCGCAAACAATTCCGCAAACCCGGCGCCGCGCCGCCATTGCCGGACCTTTCCGGCGCGGCGCCGGCGCGATACCGTAAAACTACCGTCCTTTTCACGCGATGCATGCGTGACGCCGGTGCAACTGGCGAAGCGCTTGTGTGCAGGATGCAAGCAGCAAGGGGAAATGGAAATCAGGAAAATTCTGAGTCCGGAAAGAAACTTGCGAAGCGGCTGCAATCGATGCGGGGACGGGCGCGCCTTTGATTGGCATGCCATGAAAGCAAACAGGACCGCCAAGCGGTCCTGTTTGTTGGTGTCGGTGCCGGATGCCGTCGGACGGCATGGCCGCGTTCAATGGTTCTTCTTGGCCAGCTTGCCGGGTTCCACGCCCAGTTGTTTCAGCTTGCGGTAGAGGTGGGTGCGTTCCAGCCCGGTGCGTTCGGCCACGCGTGTCATGCTGCCGTTTTCGCGCACCAGGTGGTATTCGAAATAGGCGCGTTCGAAGGCATCGCGCGCCTCGCGCAGCGGCAGGTCGAAGGAGATGTTGGCGGCATTGTCGGCCACCTGGCTGTAAGGCGAGGCGGCCGGCATGCCATGGTGCAGCGGGTCGCCGCCCAGGGCGGGGGCGTAGCTGGCAATCGGGGCGGCGTGGTCGGCGGCGTGCAGGCTCTCGGTGCTGCCGTTGGCGACGGCGGCGATCGGGGCCGGACGGTAGCTGGCCGGGCGCGCCGGTTCGCGGCTGTGCGACAGCCCCTGCTGGACCGCCTTGAGCAGCTTTTGCAGCGCGATCGGCTTTTCCAGGAAGTTGAGCGCGCCGATGCGGGTGGCCTCGACGGCGGTGTCGATGGTGGCGTGGCCGGACATCATGATCACGGGCATCGTCAGCAGGCCGTCGCGCTGCCACTCCTTCAGGAGCGTGACGCCGTCGGTGTCGGGCATCCAGATATCCAGCAGCACGAGGTCGGGCACGCTGTTCTGGCGCAGCTCACGCGCTTGCTGCGCGTTCTCCGCGGTTGCCACGACATGTCCCTCATCGCCCAGAATTTCTGAGAGCAATTCGCGGATACCCATTTCGTCATCGACGACCAGGATGTTAGCCATGTGCTGCTTTCCTCGTTGCTAGTTCATTGTCCAAGTGTTCGGTCGGGTCCCGGTGGGCTGGCTGCGATGCGTTGCGAATTCCCCGGGGTGCTGCACTCGAATCTTGAGTCTTAATCAATAGGTGCTAACTTTACCAGCAAAATTACTATTTTTGCGCCTCTGCCGTCGGTGCGATTCTGGATATCGATTCTTCCGCCGTGTTCCTCGACGATTTTCTTGACCATGGCCAGTCCCAGACCGGTGCCCTTGGGTTTGGAGGTGACATAGGGTTCGAAGGCGCGCGCCAGGATCTTGGGCGAAAAGCCGGGGCCATTGTCCATGATGGACAGGCGCGCCGCCGGCCGGCGCGCGCCGTCGGCGCCGGCGATCTCGATCTGCTCGGTGACCAGGTCGATGCGCGGCGCTGGCTGGCCGTCGTCGCCCACCGCATCCTGCGCGTTTTGCAGCAGGTTATGGATGACCTGGCGCAGTTGGGTGGCGTCGCCCATCACCTTGGCCATGCCCGGCGCCAGGCGCGGATGGATGGCGTCGCGGCCGTCGCCGGCAAGGTAGAGGTTGAGGATTTCCTCGATCAGTTCGTTCAGGTCCAGCGCCACCGGTTTGGCCGGCGGCGTCTTGGCGTAGTCGCGGAAGTCGTCGACCATGCGCTTCATGGCGGTGACCTGGTTGACGATGGTGGCGGTGCCTTTTTCCAGGATCGCGGCGTCGTTGGGCATGAGCTTGTCCGACAGGCGGTGCTGCAGGCGCTCGGCCGAGAGCTGGATCGGCGTGAGCGGGTTCTTGATCTCGTGCGCCAGGCGGCGCGCCACCTCGCCCCACGCGATCGAGCGCTGGGCCGAGATCACGTTGCTGATGTCGTCGAACACCACCACGTAGCCCACGCCGTTTTCCACCGGCAGGTGCGAGCCGCGCGCGAACAGCGTGATCTTGTCCTGGTCCGGCTTGCCGGCGTTGCCGAGGCTGTCATCGCCGTCGAACGCCGCGCCCGGCTGGCGCGGCAGCTCGATCTGGCGTTGCCAGTGCAGGGCGTCGTGCGGGGTTTCGGTGCTTTGCTGGGCGCGCTGTTCGGAGAAGGCGCGGATGATGGCCTGGGCGAACAGCGTCTGGCCTTCGATGGTCTGCAGCGGGGTGCCGATGTCGCCCGAGAAATCGTAGCCCAGGATGCGCGGCACCGAGTCGTTGCTGCTGACGATGTTGAACTGGCCGTCCAGCACGATCACCCCGGCCGACATGTTGGCCAGCACCGATTCCAGGTAGGCCTTGGCGTTTTCGAGCTCGGCGCGGTTCTGTTCCACCGAGGTGCGCGCTTCCAGCAATTGGCGCGTCATGGTGTTGAACGATTGCGTGAGCGTGCCCAGTTCGTCGGAAGTGCTGACGATGGGCCGCGGCGACAGGTTGCCCTCGGCCACCGCCTTGGTGCCTTCGGCCAGCAGCAACAGCGGCTTGGCCAGGTCGCTGGCGATCAGGAAGGCGCTGGCGATGGCGCCGAAGATGGCCAGCAGCAGCGTGAGCGTGAGCGTGACCAGGTAGATCTTGCGCAGGCCTGAGCGCGACACCGAGCGCTGCTGGTATTCGCTATAGGCCACGCGCAGGGTCTCGGCGTTGGTCGCCAGGTAATCCGGCACCGGTTGCAGGATCTGCAGGTAGCGGGTCTCGTTTTGCAGCGACAAGCCCTTGCTGGAGCCCGGGATCAGCACCACCACATGCAGCCGCAGGTTGGCGTCGGAATCGGATTCGCCGCTGGGCGGGCGCGAGTCGTCGCTTTCCACCGCGGCGAAGCCGCGCGAGATGCGGGCCTGGCGCATCGCCTGGGCGCTGGGCAGCACCGGCGTGAGCGAACCGATGGCGCCGCCGACGGCGCTGATGACTTGCCCGCTGCCGTTGACGATGGTGATCTCGCTGTTTTGCTCGCGCAGGCGCGAGAAATAGGTCACTTGCTCGGACTCGCTCATGTCCGACAGCTCCTGCGCCATGCCGCGCGCGCGCGAGGACAGGTCCGACAGCGACGAGTCGAGCGCGTTGCGGCCCAGGTTCAGGCCGGACTCCAGCGCCGCCTCCATGCGCACGTCGAACCAGGATTCGATCGAGCGCGACACGAATTGCACCGACATCAGGTAGATCACCGCGCCCGGCAGGATGCCGATCAGCGCGAACATCAGCACCAGCCGCGCCAGCAGCTTGGAGCCGAATTTGCCGCGCCGGTAACGCTTGTAAAGGCGGGTCAGCAGCAGCAGCACCAGGCCCAGCAGCGAGATCGCGACCATGCCGTTCAAGAACAGCAGCCACGGATAGTGCTGCTCGAACAGGGCGGAGTTTTCGGAAGCCGAGGCCAGCAGGAACAGCAGGATGCTGATGACGCCCCCGCCGATCACCAGCAGATAGCGTAAGGCGCGGTTCATTCGGGTTTGTAGGTGAATTCGATCCAGTCGGAAGACAGGCGCCAGTCGCTGTTGTTGAGCGCGTTGATCTGGAACGGCTTGGGCAGCTGCGCCACGTCCAGCCGCATGCGCACGCCCACGTTGTAGGTGTCGCCGGACTTGAGCGTGTCGTTGTCGGCGACGATCCAGCGCGGCGGCCGGCGGATCAGCGCCATGGCGTCTTCCAGGTTGGAAAAGCTTTGCTGCAGCTGGCCGCTGATGGCGGTGTGGTACTGGCGGGTCAGGACGTTATAGGAGATGCGCACGGTGCGGGTGGCCGAGACGTTGGTCTCGTCGAACCAATACCAGCGGCGGCGCGTTATCTGCACTTCGGTCGTGAAATACAGCGGCACGCCGCGCGTGAGCGCATCTTCCAGGCCACGGTTCAATTCGAAGGAATAGGCCAGCGACAGCCGGTGGCCTTCGGCGCCGGGTTCGATCGAGGCTTGCGTGATGGTGATTTCGGCGGCCTGGGCCGGGATCGCGGACGACAACATCAGCAGCGCCGCCAGTGCCGCCAGCGCCAGCCGCAGCCAGCGCCCGAGCGGGCCAGGCGACTGCGGATGAGCGCCGCCACAGGCCTGGCGCGGGCCGCATTGCGAGCTCAAGAGGAGAAAGGCCGATTGCGTCAAATTCATGCACCAGTTTTTTGGAACAGCGCGTAAAACAGGCCATCATGGTCGGTTTCTGCGCTGGCAGTCGGCAACAGTTGGCCTGGGGCTGGCAGCCGTATGGCATTGTTTCTTTGCGCGAAGGCAAGTGCCTGCTGCTCCGATTCTTGCGGCCACAGCGAGCATGTTACGAGCAGCAATTTACCATCCGGCCCGAGCATCTGCCAAAGGTTGTCTAAAATTTGCGCAGAAAGTGTTGCAAGCTGCGCGGTATCGGTCTTGCGGCGCAGCCAGCGGATATCGGGGTGGCGCCGCACGATGCCCGAGGCGGTGCAAGGCACGTCGGCCAGGATGCGGTCGAACGGTCGGCCGTCCCACCAGCCGCCGCCTTGCGCGCCCTGGCGGGCGTCGCCGGCGACCAGCTTGGCGCGCAGGCCCAGGCGTTGCAGGTTTTCATCGATGCGGGTCAGGCGGCGCGGATCGTGGTCCAGCGCTTCCAGTTCGATGTCGGCCAGTTCCAGCAGATGGCCGGTCTTGCCGCCGGGGGCGGCGCAGGCGTCCAGCACGCGCATGCCGTCGGCCACCTCCAGCAGCGGCGCGGCCAGCTGGGCCGCGGCATCCTGCACCGACACCACGCCCTCGGCGAAGCCGGGGATCTGCTGCACCGGCGCCGGCTTGTCTAGGCGCACCGCCGATGGGCCGACCTGGCGGCCGGGCATGCCGGCCGCGGCCAGCGACGCGAGATATTGTTCAACCGTGGCTTGACGGCGGTTCACGCGCAGCGTCAGCGGCGGCGCCTGGTTGCCGGTATGCAGGATGCGCTGCCAGTCCTCGGGATAGGCAGCCTTGATGCGGTCGATCCACCAGGTCGGGTAATTCCAGGTGCCGGGCGGGGTCTTGAGGGCCTGCGGCATCAGGTTCGCGCGCTCGCGCAGGAAGCGGCGCAGGATGGCGTTGACCACGCCCTTGGCAAAGCTCATGTCCGGGCTGATGGCGGCCGCCTCGACCGCCTGGTCGACCACGGTGAAGCTGTCGTAGCCGGCCTCGTCTTCATCCACCAGCAGCGCCAGCGCGCAATCGAGCAGGCCGCGCAATACCTCGGGCTGCGGCGGCTTGTTGGCCAGCAGCGCCAGCAGGGCATCGGTGATGCCGAGGCGGCGCATGGCGCGGTAGCTGATGTCCTGGATCGCGCCGCGCGCCTGCGGCTGCTGGTCGATGCGGGCAAAAATCTGGGCCAGCGCCTGCGGCAGCGCGGCGCCGGCGCGCACGCCGGCCACTGCCTGGGCGGCGTAGGCCAGCTGGTAAGCCAGCGAATCGGCCTTGGCCGAGGAGGAAATAAGGGAAATTTGGATCACGTCAATTCTTGCTGAAAGCGGGGCGCGGGCGGGCCGCCAGTTTACCAGTCCGGGGCGTCGCCGACAGGAATTTGCGAGTTCGGCTAAAGTGGCTGCCTTCATCGCCAGGGTTCGCCCGGCCTCCTTTGTAAGGAAAACAACACCGTGCAAACCGCCACAGCCGCTACAACCGATACAACGCTGCCGCAGGATATTCCCCGCTGGATGGTGATGCTGCTGGCCGCCGCCTGCGGCATTATCGTCGCCAACCTGTATTACGCCCAGCCGCTGATCGGCCCGATCAGCCGCGCGACCGGGATCTCGCCCGCCGCCGCCGGCCTGATCGTGACGCTCACGCAGATCGGCTACGGCCTGGGCCTGCTGTTCATCGTACCGATGGGCGACCTGTTCGAGAACCGCAAGCTGGTCCTGACCGGGCTGGTGGCGACCTGCCTCGGCCTAGTGGGGGCGGCCCTGGCCCAGAGCGCCGCGCAATTGCTGGTGTCGGTGCTGGTGATCGGCCTGTCGTCGGTGGGCGCCCAGGTGCTGGTGCCCTATGCGGCCCACTTCTCGCTGCCGCATACGCGCGGGCGGGCGGTGGGCAGCGTCATGAGCGGACTGCTGCTGGGCATTTTGCTGGCCCGTCCGCTGGCCAGCCTGGTGGCCGACCTGTTCGGATGGCATGCCATCTTTGGCCTGTCGGCGGCACTGGTGGCGCTGCTGACCGTGGTGCTGTCGCGCTACCTGCCGCCGCGCCGTCCGCCTGCCGGCATGCACTACGGCGCCCTGCTGGGCTCGATGTGGACGCTGATGAAGACCACGCCGATATTGCGCCGCCGCGCCTTCTACCACGCCATGCTGTTCGCGTCGTTCAGCCTGTTCTGGACCGCTTCGCCGCTGTGGCTGGCCAGCCCCGCATTCGGCTTGTCGCAACAAGGGATCGCCCTGTTCGCCTTCGCCGGCGTGATTGGCGTGATCGCCGCGCCGATTGCCGGACGCGTGGCCGACCGCGGCTGGAGCCGTCCGGCCACCGGCGTGGCCTTGCTGTGCGGTGCGCTGTCGTTCCTGCTGCCGCTGCTGATGCCCGGCGGACGCGACTTGTCGCTGGCCATGCTGTTGCTGGCGGCGATCCTGCTGGACTTCGCGGTATCGGCCAATCTGGTGCTGAGTCAGCGCGCCATCTATGCGCTGGGCGGCGAGATCCGCAGCCGGCTGAACGGCTTGTTCATGGCCACTTTCTTCGCCGGCGGCGCGCTTGGATCGGCATTGGGCGGCTGGATGTATGCGCAGGCCGGCTGGACGGGCGTGGCCTGGGTAGGCTTTGCCTTTCCGTTGCTGGCGTTGTTGTACTACCTCACCGAATTGCGCGGGCGGAAATAACGCCGGCAGGACATCCCGGTTCACAATGCAAAGCGGCTGTCGCAGTGGATGACTGCGACAGCCGCTTTATTTTTTGCGCCGGTGAAACTGTCGGCGCATCGTCACGCAAGGCGCAAGCTCAGACGCCCCACAGGATGTCGTAATTGCCCTTCTTGGCTTCGCGCAGCATGTCCAGCAGCGGGTAGGCGCGCGCCGAGAAGCTTACCGGCTCGATCTTTTCGTGGTTGTGGTCATCGGTATTGGCGTTGTGGTGGGCGTTGACGTCGCGCTCCAGCACTTCGGCCGCTTCATGCGCCTTGCTGGCGGTGATCTGCCGTTCCAGCAGGGCGATGGCGTCGCCGGATTCGGCCGCCGTGATCACGCCGCGGGCGAGATCCTTGTGAAGCATGTCCAGGATGGGTTTTGCGTGCGACTCGTACATCACCACATCGGCGGCCGCTTTCGATTTGAATGTGATCAGCATATTTCCTCTGAAGTCTTTGATTTGAAACGATTTTTGTCGGGTGGCCAAGCGTGCTGCCAGGCAGCGCCGGGCCATCGGGAAATGCGCTGCGGATGACGTCGGCATTTCTGGGCTTGTCCGGATCGGTTCCTAGAATACTACCCGGCTTGGTCCTTTGTCATTACCTGTCCGGTTGGCAGGTTGGCAGGTAATGCGCCGTTCCGGTCATATTGGTTTGAAAGAGGCGAAAAAGGTTTCAATATTCTCTTCCGTGACGGCCTGTTGGTCGCCCAGGATCAATACTTGATAGATGCGCCTGTCTTTGGATGCCAGGCGCGCCACCAGGCGCAGCGGGCGGCCGCGCGCCGTGCCTTGCGCATCCAGCTCCAGCGTGCGCGAGAAGCCTGCCGTCTGGCCCGGCAGGGGCGCCCTGTCGATGGCCTTGCCGCCGATGTTGTTGAGCAGGGCGGCGCGCATCGCATCCAGCGCGCGGTCGGCGGCGGCGCTGTCGGCCAGTTCGGCGGTGCCGACCGCGAACGTGGCGCCGTCGATGTCGGTCGCGATCATGCTCATCTCGACCTTGGGGCCGTCGAGGTCGACCGTGCGCGTCGCGCTGGTGGGTTTGCCGGGCAGCAGCACCACGAAGTGCGCGCCGTTGTCGCTGCTTTCACGCCAGTTGTATTTGGGCGAGCAGGCGCCCAGCGCCATCGCGGCGGCCAATACCGGCAGCAGAATTGTGTTGCGTAGTGCGTTCATCAGCGGCATTCGTTGGGATAGCGGCCGCAGGGCCGGAGCATGGGGATCATAGCAAAACGCCAGTGCGGTTCCGCCGGCGTTGGATGCGATGCAAGATGCGGTATCCCCATCAAAAATCAGATTTGTCTGACTGCGGCGGGCCGGTTCTTGCGGTATAAGAATCCATTCCAACCGATAAGGGAGCGCGACATGCATCATCACAACGGAGCCGGCCTGCCTGAACTGACTTTGCGCGGCATGGTGCTGGGGGCGCTGATCACGGTGGTGTTTACGGCATCGAATGTCTATCTCGGGCTCAAGGTCGGGTTGACCTTTTCCTCGGCGATCCCCGCCGCGGTGATCTCGATGGCCGTGCTGCGCTTTTTCAGCGGCGCCAACATCCTTGAAAACAATATGGTGCAGACCCAGGCGTCGGCCGCGGGCACGCTGTCGTCCATCATCTTCATCCTGCCCGGCTTGGTGATGATGGGCCACTGGCACGGCTTCCCGTTCTGGCAGACGCTGGGGATCTGCGCCGCCGGCGGCATGCTGGGCGTGATGTTCTCGATCCCGCTGCGCCGCGTGATGGTGGTGCAAAGCGGGTTGCCGTATCCCGAAGGGGTGGCGGCGGCCGAGATCCTGCGCGTGGGCAGCGCCGCGGCCGGCGAGCAGACGCAGCGCGGCTTGCGCGACATTATGTTCGGCGGCGTCCTGTCGGCGGCCTTTACCGTGATGGCCAGCGGTTTTCGCATATTCGCGGAACACATGAACCTGTGGTTCTCGGCCGGGGCCTCGGTGCTGCGCCTGCCGGTAGGTTTTTCGCTGGCGCTGGTGGGCGCGGGTTACATGATCGGCATCGTCTCCGGCATCGCCACCCTGATCGGCCTGGTGATCGCCTGGGGCATCGCGGTGCCTTACCTGAGCGCGGTGACTCCGCGCGAGGCGGGAATGGCCATTTCCACCTTTGCCAACGGCATCTGGAGCAGCCAGGTGCGTTTCATGGGGGCGGGCATGATCGGCGTGGCGGCGGTGTGGACGCTGGCCACGCTGTTCAAGCCGATGATGACGGGTGTGAAGGCATCGCTGTCAACCTTGTCGCAACGCCAGCAAGGCAGCGGCGACCAGACCGACCGCGACATGTCGCCCACCTGGATCATCGCCATCAGCCTGGCCATGATCGCCCTGCTGGCGGTGGTGTTCGCCTCGTTCCTGTCGGAGGCGCCGGTGTCATCCGCGCTGTTCGTCGGGCTGATCGTGTATGCCGTGGCGTTCGCCTTCATCTTCGGTTTCCTGGTGGCGGCGGCGTGCGGCTACATGGCCGGCCTGATCGGTTCGTCGTCCAGCCCGATTTCCGGCATCGGGATCGTCGCGGTGATCCTGGTGTCCTTGCTGCTGCTGGCGTCGGGCGCGGTCGATTCATTGCTGGCCACGCCGCAGGGCGGCAAGCTGGCCATTGCCATCGCATTGTTCGTCACCGCCGCCATCATCGCGGTGGCGGCGATCGCCAACGACAACCTGCAGGACCTCAAGACCGGCCACCTGGTCGGCGCCACCCCCTGGCGCCAGCAGGTGGCGCTGCTGGTCGGGTGCGCGGTGGGCGCGGCCGTCATCCCGCCGGTGCTGAACCTGCTCTATAACGCCTACGGTTTCGCCGGCGCGCTGCCGCGCGAAGGCATGGACGCGGCGCACGCCCTGGCGGCGCCGCAGGCCACGCTGATGACGACCATCGCCACCGGCATCTTCACCCATGAACTGAACTGGACCATGCTGGTGATCGGGATGGCGCTGGGGATCGCGCTGATCGTGGTGGATTGGCTGCTGGAACGTCGGGGCGGCGTAGCGCGCCTGCCGGTATTGGCGGTCGGCATCGGCATCTACCTGCCGCCGACGGTGAGCATGGCGTTGTTCTTCGGCGCGGTGCTGGGATGGCTGATCGACAGGCGCTTGCGCCAACGCGCCGCCGCGCTTGGCCAGGGATTTGACGACTATGCGGAGCGGCCGCGCCAGCGCGGCATCCTGGTGGCATCCGGGCTGATCGTGGGCGAGAGCCTGGTGGGCGTGCTGCTGGCGGGGCTGATCGGTTTCACCGGCGAGAATGCGCCGCTGGCATTGGTGTCGGGCGCTTTCGAGGGCATCGCCCAATGGCTGGGCTTGCTGGCCTTCCTGCTGATCCTGTGGGCGGTGGCGCGACGCGTGTTGTCGGCGCGCTGATCGGCGGGCTGAGCCGTTGCCAAGCGATCGGTGCAATGCCTGCTAGTTGTTGTTCAGCGCGCGCCGGTACTGGATGGCTTCCGCGATGTGCGGCTGCAGTACTTGCGGCGCGCCTGCCAGGTCGGCGATGGTGCGGGCCACCTTGAGCACGCGGTGATAGGCGCGGGCTGACCAGTTCAGCCTTGCCATGGCGGCGTGCAGCAGTTCGTCGCCGGCTTGTTCCGGCCGGCAATGCAGGTCGATCTCCTGGGGCGCGAGCCGGCTGTTGGGCTTGCTTTGGCGCTGTTGCTGCCGATCCAGCGCCAGCGCGGTGCGTGCGGCGATGGCCTGGGAGGTTTCGCCTGCGGCTGCGGCCGCCAGTTCGTGTGGCGCCAGGGCGCCCACCAATACCTGCAGATCGATGCGGTCGAGCAGCGGGCCGGACAGGCGGCCCTGGTAGCGCGCGATGGCATCCGGCGTGCAGCGGCATTTGCCGCTCTCATGGCCGAAATAGCCGCACGGGCACGGGTTCATCGCCGCCAGCAACTGAAAGCGCGCCGGGAACTCGGCCTGACGCGCGGCGCGCGAGATGGTGATGCATCCCGACTCCATCGGCTCGCGCAAGACTTCCAGCACATGCCTGCTGTACTCGGGCAACTCGTCGAGGAACAACACCCCATGATGGGCCAGCGAAATCTCCCCCGGACGCGGCGTGCTGCCGCCGCCTACCAGCGCCACGGCCGAGGCGGTGTGATGCGGTGCGCGATAGGGGCGTTGCTTCCAGCGTGAAACGTCGAAGCCGGCGCCCAGCGATTGGACCGCGGCCGCTTCCAGCGCCTGTTGATCGCTCATGGGCGGCAGGATGCCGGGGAAGCGTGCCGCCAGCATCGATTTTCCGGTGCCGGGCGGTCCTACCAGCAGCAGGCTGTGGCCGCCGGCGGCGGCGATTTCCAGCGCGCGTTTGGCTTGCAGTTGGCCCTTGACGTCGCTGAAATCGGGCCAGATGCCCGGACGCGGCTTGTGCGCGGCGCGGTGCCGCGCCAGCCGGTGCTGTTCATCGCGCGAAGAGAAGTGCGCGCAGACATCCAGCAGCGAGTGCGCCGGCAGGATGGTGGCATCCATCACCAGGGCGGCTTCATCGGCATTGGCGGCGGGCAAGATGAAGGCGCGCCGGGCTGGCGCATCGCCGCCGGCGTGGTGCATGGCATAAGTCATGGCCAGCGCGCCGCGGATCGGCCGCAGTTCGCCCGATAGCGAGAGTTCTCCCGCGAATTCATATTGGTCGAAGCTGTCGCCCGGCACCTGGCCGGAGGCGGCCAGGATGCCCAGCGCGATGGGCAGGTCGAAACGGCCGGATTCCTTGGGCAGGTCGGCCGGAGCCAGGTTGACGGTGATGCGGCGGGCCGGGAACTCGAAGCGCGCGTTTTGCAGCGCGGCGCGTACGCGATCCTTGGCTTCCTTTACTTCAGCCTCGGGCAGGCCGACGATGGTGAAGGAGGGCAATCCATTGGCCAGGTGCACCTCGACCGTGACCGGCGAGGCGCGCATGCCGGCCAGGGCGCGGCTGCGGAGCACGGCCAGGCTCATCGCGGCGAGCCTGGGCAGTCCTTGGCGTGAATGGCGGCGGGCGAGGAGGCAGGGGGATGGGCTGTCGTCAGGGTCATGGGGTTTGTTTTTGCTGGGCTTCAAGCTCGGCAACACGCGCTTCCAGCGCTTCCAGGCGGGCGCGGGTCTTGGCCAGCACCTGGGCCTGGACGTCGAACTCCTCGCGCGTGACCAGGTCCAGTTTGGCAAAACCCTGGCTCAGCATGGCCTTGACGTTCTTTTCGAGGTCCTTGGCCGGAGAGCTTTCGATCGCCTTGTTGAGTTTGGATTGCAGGTCTTCAAAGAATTGGGGCTTGTCCATGTCGGATCTCCTTGGCGGGTTGCTGTGGCGTCAAGTTTAGCCGTTTCCCGCGCATGCATAAACCTTCGGCGTTGCATGCGCGGACAAGCGTCATCGCGGGCGCATGCCTGGCAGGACGCTGAAAGCATTCTGAAGGGAAAAGTGATCCGACTTGGTGATCCCAATGGCCTGTCAGCCACTACGCACCAAAAAAGTGTTTGCCGATATTGAATAAATTTGTAAAAAAGAAACCAATATCGCACCAACACCGTGCTTTTATCCTATTCACGCACTATTTTGGTCTGTATCCACAAAAAAATCGGGAGGAATGCCTTCTTTCTCTGGAAAAGCCGAGTTCACCGTGCCGAAAGGACTTGGCACGGCTCCTGCTACATGGTCTGGGCAAAACACAAGAAACGACTTTTATTGTTCAACAACAAACCAGAGGGAAGTCATGAAGAAACTGATTCTTGCAACAGCCATCGCAGCATCGTTTGTTACTACCGTGGCCCGCGCGGAAGACGCCAAGCCAGACAACGAATTCAGCTTCAACGCCGCCGTGGTGAGCGATTACCGCTATCGCGGCCTGACCCAGACGCGCTTCGATCCGGCATTGCAAGTCGGCGCAGACTACACGCATAACCCGACCGGCCTGTATGCCGGCACATGGCTGACCAACATCAAGTGGATCAAGGATGCCGGCGCATTGAGCGGCACCGATACCAAGGGTAATGTCGAATGGGATATCTACGGCGGCAAGCGCGGTGATATCGGCGGCGGTTTCACCTATGACGTTGGTGGCCTGTACTACTACTATCCGGGTAATACCCTGGCAAACAGCGGCGTGAAGAACGCCAACACCTTCGAACTGTACGGCCAGGTCGGCTACGGCCCTGGCTACTTCAAGTATTCGCAGTCGCTGACCAACCTGTTTGGCGCGGTCAACAGCAAGTACAGCCAATACTATGATCTGGGCGCCAACATTGAAACCTTCTACGGCATCATGCTGGGCCTGCACGTCGGCCATCAGAATGTGCGTGGCAACCCGAGCCAGGCCAGTTACACCGACTGGAAGGTCGGCCTGTCCAAGACGTTCGACGATCTGGCTGGCATCACCTTGGGTGTGGCTTACGTCGGTACCGACATGACGGATGGCTTTGCGACTACCCCGGAGTCGGACGGCCGCAAAAACGTTGGCAAGAACGGTGTCGTCTTTTCCCTCAGCAAAACTTTCTAACAAGAGGTGCGTATGAAACTGATCACAGCGATCATCAAACCCTTCAAGCTGGACGAGGTGCGTGAAGCCCTCTCCGCGATCGGGGTGCAGGGCATCACCGTGACCGAAGTCAAGGGCTTCGGCCGTCAGAAAGGCCATACCGAGCTGTACCGGGGCGCCGAGTATGTGGTCGATTTCCTGCCCAAGACCAAGATCGAAGCGGCAGTGGACGATGCCATCGTCGAACGCGCGCTGGAGGCCATCGAGACGGCCGCCCGCACCGGCAAGATCGGCGACGGCAAGATCTTCGTGCAGGATTTGCTGGATGTGATCCGCATCCGTACCGGCGAAACCGGCAAAGACGCTCTGTAAAACAAAGGGGAATTCGAATGAGCATGAAAAAAATGTTTTCCAGCGCCCTGGCAATTGGCGCTTTGCTGTTGGCGGTAGGATTTGCCGCCCCGGCCCAAGCGCAAGATGCGCCCAAGCCTGAAGCCGCCGCGACCGCTGCTGCTCCGGCCGCGGCTGTCGAAGCGCCCAAGGCTGACGCCGCACCAGCGGCTGCCGCTCCTGCTGCGCCGGCTGCCGCCGCCGCTGCGCCGGCACCGGTGCCCAACAAGGGCGACACCGCATGGATGCTGGTCTGCACCGCGTTCGTGATCCTGATGACCTTGCCCGGCCTGGGCCTGTTCTACGGCGGCCTGGTCCGCAGCAAGAACATGCTGTCGGTGCTGATGCAGTGCTTCGTCATCTTCTCGCTGATCTACATCTTGTGGTTCGTCTACGGCTACAGCATCGCATTCACCGAGGGCAGCGCGTTCTTCGGCGGCTTCGATCGCCTGTTCCTGCATGGCCTGACCGGCGACTCGAACGCCGGCACCTTCAGCAAGGGCGTCGTAATCCCCGAGTTGGTGTTCGTGGCCTTCCAGGGTGCGTTCGCGGCCATTACCGTGGCGCTGATCATCGGCTCCTTCGCCGAGCGCGTGAAGTTCTCCGCCGTGATCCTGTTCTCGATCCTGTGGTTCACCTTCTCGTACCTGCCGATGGCCCACATGGTCTGGTTCTGGCCTGGTCCGGACGCCTTTACCGATGCCGCTGCCGCTGAAAAGGCGACTGCCGTCTCGGGCTGGCTGTTCCAGAAGGGCGCGCTGGACTACGCCGGCGGCACCGTGGTGCACATCAACGCTGCGGTCGCTGGCCTGGTCGGTTCCTACGTGATCGGCAAGCGTGTCGGTTTCGGCAAGGAAGCCTTCAAGCCGCATAGCCTGACCCTGACCATGGTCGGCGCCTCGCTGCTGTGGTTCGGCTGGTTCGGCTTCAACGCGGGCTCCGGCCTGGAAGCCAACGGCGGCGCAGCCCTGGCCTTCGTCAACACCATCCTGGCAACGGCTGCCGCTGTCCTGTCCTGGAGCTTCGGCGAATGGATCGGCAAGGGCAAGCCTTCGATGCTGGGTGCAGCGTCGGGCGCCGTCGCCGGCCTGGTGGCCATCACTCCGGCCGCCGGCTTCGTGGGCGTGATCGGCGCCGTGGTGCTGGGCCTGCTCGCCGGCCTGCTGTGCCTGTGGGGCGTGACCGGCCTGAAGAAGCTGCTGGGTTCCGACGATGCGCTGGACGTGTTCGGCGTGCACGGCGTGGGCGGCATCCTGGGCGCCCTCCTGACCGGCGTGTTCGCAGCGCCGAGCCTGGGCGGCACCGGCATCTATGACTACGTTGCCAATGCGGTGTCCCCGGACTACTCGATCGGCGGCCAGGTCTGGATCCAGTTCCAGGGCGTGCTGACTACCCTGATCCTGTCCGGCGTGGTGTCCTTCATCGCCTACAAGATCGTCGACGTGGTGATCGGCCTGCGCGTGACCGAAGAGGAAGAGCGCGAAGGTCTGGACATCTCCAGCCACGGCGAGTCGGCCTACCACTAAGTCGAATTCAGGTTTTATTCCTTCGGGGCCGGCAACGGCCTCTTTCAAAGGCGCTCTTCGGAGCGCCTTTTTTATTTCTCTCTGGCAAGCATAATTCCCGAGTATTTGACTCGGACTCTTTAAAAAGCGCCTAATAGCCGCCATGTAGGCAACCCGAACCTCCGCTGTGCAGTGAGGCGATCGAGGCAAATGGTTTCCCGCAACGATGGATGGCGATTTGGCAAGGCCATCCTGCGGCGTCGCAACACGACTTCAGGAATCCGCTAAAATCAGCATTTGCTGCCGGCATTTACAAATCGTTAAGGTCTTATATGGTCCCGCATCTTGTCACCGCTCTGAATGGCCCTTTGTTGGAGCTGGAGAAGAAAATCCTGGGCGCCACGCCGGCCATCGAACGCTGGTTCCGCATGGAGTGGCAAGAGCACACGCCGCCTTTCTATTGCTCGGTTGACCTGCGCAACGCCGGTTTCAAGCTGGCGCCGGTGGACACCAACCTGTTCCCGGGCGGCTTCAACAACCTGTCGCCGGAAATGCTGCCGCTGGCCGTGCAGGCGGCGATGGCGGCGATCGAAAAATATTGCCCCGACGCGCGCAACCTGTTGCTGATCCCGGAAAGCCATACCGGCAATACCTTCTATCTGCAAAACATCGGCCGGCTGATGCAGATCTTCCGCCAGACCGGGCTCAATGTGCGCCTGGGCACGCTGGCGCCGGAGATCACCAAGTCCAAGGAAATCGCCTTGCCGGACGGCACCAGCATCACGCTGGAGCCGCTGGAGCGTTCGGCCAACGGCCGCCGCTTGGGGTTGAAGAACTTCGATCCCTGTACCGTGCTGCTCAACAATGACCTGTCGATCGGCATCCCCTCGGTGCTGGAAGGCTTGCATGAGCAAAGCGTGCTGCCGCCGCTGCACGCCGGCTGGGCTATGCGCCGCAAGAGCAACCACTTCGCCGCCTACGATGAGGTGGTCAAGAAATTCGCCAAGATGGTCGAGGTCGACCCCTGGATGCTCAATCCGCTGTTCGCCAAGTGCGGCGAGATCGATTTCCAGGAAAACACCGGTACCGATGCGCTGGCCGACAACGTATCGAGCCTGTTGTCGAAGATCCGCAAGAAGTACAAGGAATACGGCATCAAGGAGCAACCCTTCGTCTTCATCAAGGCCAATGCCGGCACCTATGGCATGGGCATCATCGCCGTCAAGGACGCCAGCGAGGTCAAGGACCTCAACCGCAAGCAGCGCACCAAAATGCTGGTGGGCAAGGAAGGCCTGGAAGTGTCCGAAGTGATCATCCAGGAAGGCGTGCATTCCTTCGAGCGCATCAATGAAGCGGTGGCCGAGCCGGTGGTCTACATGATCGACCGCTATGTGGTGGGCGGTTTCTACCGCGTGCATGCCGACCGCGACGTCAATGAGAACCTGAACGCCCCCGGCGCGCATTTCGTGCCGCTGGCCTTCGCCCAGCAGCATGCCTTGCCGGACATGCACGCCAAGCCAGGCACCACCGCCCCCAACCGTTTCTACATGTATGGCGTGGTGGCGCGGCTGGCGCTGCTGGCGGCGTCGCTGGAAATGGAAAAGACCGATCCCAACCCGGAAGTATATTGACCGGCATCGCCACGCACATTCGTACGATCCAGCCAAGCCCAACAGGACGCCAGCAATATGAAAATCGCTTTTCTCGCCGATCCGCTCGATACGTTCAAGACGTACAAGGATTCCACTTTCGCCATGATGCGCGAGGCCGCCCGCCGCGGCCATGCGATCTACGCCTTCGAGCAGGGCGACCTGGTGCTGGAGAGCGGCCTGGTGACCGCCAGCGCCGCCAGGATTGCGCTGACCGGCGAGGCCGACGATTGGTATCGCGCCGACAAGCCGGCATCGGTGTTCCTGTCGGAATTCGATGCGGTGGTGGTGCGCAAGGATCCGCCGTTCGACATGGAATACATCTACACGACCTACCTGCTCGAATTGGCTGAAAAGCAAGGCGCGCGCGTGTTCAACAAGCCCGAGGCGATTCGCAGCCATAACGAGAAACTGGCGATCGCCCAGTTTCCGCAATACACCGCGCCGACCCTGGTCACGCGCGACGCCAAGCGCCTGCGCGACTTCCACGCCGAGCACCAGGACGTGATCCTCAAGCCGCTGGACGGCATGGGCGGCATGGGCATCTTCCGCATCAAGGCCGATGCGATGAACCTGGGCTCGATCATCGAGACGCTGACCGACAACGGTCAACGCACGATCATGGCGCAGCGTTTCATTGCTCAGATCAGCGCGGGCGACAAGCGCATTTTGCTGATCGGCGGCAAGGTGGTGCCCAATGTGCTGGCGCGCATCCCGCAAGGCAGCGAAGTGCGCGGCAACCTGGCCGCGGGCGGCCTGGGGGTGGCGCAGCCGGCATCGGCGCGCGACCTGGAAATCGGCGAGGCGCTGGCGCCTATCCTGTATCAGCGCGGACTGTTGCTGGTAGGATTGGATGCAATCGGCGACTATTTGACGGAAATCAACGTGACCAGTCCGACCTGCTTCCAGGAGATTACCCAGCAGACCGGCTTTGATGTGGCGGCGATGTTTGTCGATGCGCTGGAAACGGCAGTTGGAGGCTAAATGGGAACGATGGAGCATGACGGGCTGCTCGGAGAAAAGCGCGTCGCATTCGATGGCAACAATTCCATGGTTGGTATTCTTCTTGTGACGCACGCCCCGCTGGGGCAAGCTTTTCTGGACGCGGCGACCCACGTATTTCGCGGCAAGCCCGAGCGGATTGAAGCGATCGACGTGATCGCGGACCAGAACCCGGCTGAAGTGCAAAACCTGGCGATCGAGGCGGTCAAGCGCCTCGATGACGGCAGCGGCGTATTGGTGATCACCGATGTGATGGGCGGCACGCCGTCCAACTGTACGGGCTTCTTGTGCGGCCTGGAAAACGTCTCGGTGATTGCGGGCATCAGCTTGCCCATGCTGCTGCGCGCGTTGACTTACCGCAACGATACGCTCGACGTGGTGGTCGAAATGGCCCTGGCGGGAGGGCAGAATGGCGCGGTGCGGGTGGATAACCGCATCCGCGTGGCGACCTCGGCCTGATGCCTGCGCATGCCGCGCAGCAGGCGCAGGATCATAAAAACGAAAGCTGATCAATGATTCAAAAAGAACTCGAAATCGTCAACAAGCTGGGCTTGCATGCGCGTGCCTCCGCCAAATTCACCCAGCTTGCCAGCAAGTACAAATGCGAAGTGTGGATGGCCTTCAACAAGCGCCGCGTCAATGCCAAGTCCATCATGGGCGTCATGATGCTGGCCGCCGGCAAGGGCAGTGTGATTACGCTGGAAACCAACGGCGAGGACGAGCAGGAATGCCTGGCCGCGCTGGAAGCGCTGATCAACGACAAATTCGGCGAAGGCCAGTAAGCGCTTTCCCGGCAGGCGCCGCGCGGCGTTGCGCTGCGTCGCAGCATCGCTGGCGCCGGTAGTGATGTCCGGTTCAACAAGGTTGCCCGTTTTCCTGTTCTCCGCCTGGCTTCGTTCATCCTTTCGATGGCCGTGATTGCCAAATCGTGGTTTGTTCGGTAACTTTCTTCAGGCTACCGCGAACGACAATACGGCGGAATATAAAAACGAAGCAGGAGATAACGCGATGGCATCATTCAGCTTACATGGAATCGCGGTGTCGCAAGGCATCGCCATCGGACGCGCGCATCTGCTGGCGCCGGCCGCGCTGGACGTCAAACATTACCTGATCGCCGACGAACAGGTCGAGGCCGAGGTCGAGCGCCTGAAGAGCGCAATCAAGGCGGTGCACCAGGAGCTGCATACGATACGCAGCGAACTGCCCAAGGATGCGCCGGCCGAGCTCGGAGCTTTCATCGACGTGCATTCGCTGATCCTGTCGGATCCGATGCTGCTGGAAGTGCCGCAGAACATCATCCGCCACCGCTACTACAACGCCGAATGGGCGCTGGTCACGCAGATCGACGAACTCTCGGCGCAATTCGACGAGATCGAAGACCCCTACCTGCGCGAGCGCAAGGCCGATATCCAGCAGGTCGGCGAACGTATCCTGAAGGTGCTCACCGGCAGCGCCATCCACTTGCCGCCGACCGATGGCGACACCGCGCCCAACATCATCGTGGTGGCGCACGACATCTCGCCGGCCGACATGCTGCAGTTCCGCGACGGCGCCTTCGCCGGTTTCGTGACCGACCTCGGCGGCCCCAATTCGCATACCGCCATCGTCGCGCGCAGCCTGGATATCCCGGCCGCCGTCGGCATGCATAACGCTTCGGTGCTGGTCAAGCACGATGACCTGCTGATCATCGATGGCGATGCCGGCGTGGTGATCGTCGACCCGTCGCCGCTGGTGCTGGCGCAGTACCGCGCGCGCCAGGAGCGCATGCTGCGCGAGCGCAAGAAGCTGATGCGGCTGAAGAAGACGCCGGCCATCACCCAGGACGGCGAGCCGATTGCCTTGCTGGCCAACATCGAACTTCCGGCCGACGCCGCAACGGCATGGGAGGCCGGCGCGATGGGCATCGGCCTGTTCCGTTCCGAATTCATGTTCATGGGGCGCGCCGGCTATCTGGAAAAATTCCCGTCCGAGGATGAGCAGTTCGAGTCCTACAAGCAGGCGGTCATCGCCATGAAGGGGCGGCCGGTGACGATCCGCACGCTGGACGTGGGCGCCGACAAGCCGCTGGACGAGGACGAACAGACCGCGCTCAACCCGGCATTGGGCTTGCGCGCGATCCGCTATTGCCTGTCCGAGCCGCAGATGTTCCTCGCGCAGTTGCGCGCCATCCTGCGCGCGTCGGCCTTCGGCCCGATCAAGTTGCTGATTCCGATGATGGCGCATGCCTTCGAGATCGACCAGTCGCTGGGCATGATCGAGCAGGCCAAGCAGCAACTGCGCGAGCGCAAGCAGAAGTTCGACGAGGAAATCCCGGTCGGCGCCATGATCGAGATTCCCGCCGCCGCGCTGGCCTTGCCGATGTTCGTCAAGCGCCTCGATTTCCTGTCGATCGGCACCAACGACCTGATCCAGTACACGCTGGCGATCGACCGCGTCGACCATGAGGTGGCGCATCTCTACGATCCGCTGCACCCGGCGGTGCTGTTCCTGCTCTCCACGGTGATCGCGCAGGGCCGCAAGGCCGGCATCCCGGTCTCGGTGTGCGGCGAAATGGCGGGCGACCTCAAGTGGACGCGCCTGTTGCTGGGCATGGGTTTGCTGGAGTTTTCCATGCACCCCTCGCAACTGCTGTCGGTGAAGAACGAGATCCTCAACAGCGACTTGCGGCTGTTGGAACCGCAAGTCAAGAAGGTCATCCGCGCCACCGAACCGGCCGCGATTGCCTCGGCCATGATGCAGTTGCAGGCGCTGTCGGCCGAACCCGAGATCCGCGAAGCCAAGACCGCGCGCCGCCGTTGATCGACCATCCGACGTGTTCGACAAGGCCGCCTGCGGGCGGCCTTGTCGATTGCCGGCGCACTGCGCCGGTTTGACGCGCCTGCCCGACTTGGGTATTCTTACGCCACTGCGCCGATTTGAATGGTTTAACCAACCTCAGCTTGCGGGCGCCGGGAGATTGTTCCCATATAAATGCGGCTAAAGCGAGCTTGGAGTCAGCAGTTCTCCCCAAGACGAGCCCGCAAGCGATGCTTCCGGGCTTTTTTATTGCCCCGACATGTGGCCCGATTTTGCCCCGATGTGGCCCGGAAGCAGGTGGAAAACCTTCGCTGAAGCGAAGCGATCGTCCCATGCCGGCACGCGCGATGCGCATGCTTGGCCGGACGCCTTGCCACTCACGCCGAGTCATCATGTCGATTGGAATCGTATCGCCCCAGGTCATGCATTTCGCCGAGCCGCTCCCGCTGCAAGGGGGCGCGGCGCTGGCGGATTATTCGCTGACCTATGAAACCTACGGCACGCTCAATGCCGACAAATCCAACGCCGTGCTGGTGTGCCATGCGCTCAACGCTTCGCACCACGTCGCCGGCGTGTATGCCGATGATCCCGACAATGTCGGGTGGTGGGACAACATGGTCGGCCCCGGCAAAGCGCTCGATACCGACAAGTTCTTCGTCATCGGCGTCAACAACCTGGGCTCCTGTTTCGGCTCGACCGGACCGATGCACGCCAACCCGGCCACCGGCAAGCCGTATGGCGCCGATTTCCCGGTGGTCACGGTGGAAGACTGGGTCAACGCCCAGGCGCGGCTGGCCGACCGCCTCGGCATCGTGCAGTTCGCCGCCGTCATGGGCGGCTCGCTGGGCGGCATGCAGGCATTGGCCTGGAGCCTGATGTATCCGGATCGCCTGCGCCATTGCCTGGTGATCGCGTCCACCCCCAAGCTGTCGGCGCAGAACATCGCGTTCAACGATGTCGCGCGCCAGGCCATCCTGACCGATCCGCAATTCCACGGCGGCGATTTCTATGCGCACGGCGTGGTGCCCAAGAACGGCCTGCGCGTGGCGCGCATGGTGGGGCACATCACCTACCTGTCGGATGACGACATGGCCGAGAAATTCGGCCGCGACCTGCGCTCGGGCAGTTATCAGTTCGGCTATGGGATCGACTTCGAGATCGAGTCCTACCTGCGCTACCAGGGCGACAAGTTCTCTACCTATTTCGATGCCAACACCTACCTGCTGATCACCAAGGCGCTCGACTATTTCGATCCCGCGCGCGAGTTCGGCGGCGGCGACCTGGCCAAGGCCTTCAGCCGCACCCAGGCCAAGTTCCTGCTGGTGTCGTTTGCCACCGACTGGCGCTTTTCCCCGGAACGCAGCCGCGAGATGGTGCAGGCGCTGGTGGCCAACAAGCGTCGCGTGTCGTATGCGGAAATCGATGCGCCGCACGGGCACGACGCCTTCTTGCTGGACGATGCGCGGTATATGTCGGTGGTGCGCGAGTACTACCTGGGAATCTGGAACGAACTGGCGCAGGAGGGCCGCGCATGACTTTCAACGAATTGAGCGGGCTGCGTCCGGACCTGGCGTTCATCGCCCACTGGGTGCGCGAGCAATCCAACGTGCTGGACCTGGGCTGCGGCGATGGCGTGATGCTGGACTATCTGCAGAGCGACAAGCAGTGCGTGGGCTACGGCGTGGAGATCGACGACGAGCAGATTCCCAAGTGCGTGGCGCGCAATGTCTCGGTCATCCAGCAAGACTTGAATGGCGGGTTGGCGATGTTCGAGGACAACGCCTTCGATACCGTGTTGTGCCTGTCGGCATTGCAGATGGTCAAGGATGTGGAAGGCACGCTGCGCGAGATCGCGCGGGTGGGGCGCGAGGCCACGGTTTCCTTCCCCAACTTCGCGTACTGGCCGCACCGCGTGGCGCTGTTGCGCGGGCGCATGCCGGTGTCCAAGACGCTGCCATACCAATGGTATGATACGCCGAACCTGCGCTGCGCCACGATCAGGGATTTCGAGGCGCTGGCCAACGCGGTCGGGCTGGAAGTGCTGGAATGCGTGGCGCTCAAGGACGGCAAGCCGGTGCGCTATCTGCCCAATTGGCGCGGCAGCG
The DNA here is from genome assembly GCF_059418325.1 of Herbaspirillum sp. GW821-FHT09A12. Classification (NCBI taxonomy): domain Bacteria; kingdom Pseudomonadati; phylum Pseudomonadota; class Betaproteobacteria; order Burkholderiales; family Oxalobacteraceae; genus Herbaspirillum; species Herbaspirillum sp. GW821-FHT09A12. The sequence continues at coordinate 2,460 of NZ_JBWKPR010000006.1, read as the reverse complement.
TCGCAGTGTTCAGGTTGCGCAAGAAGTAGGCTGGCGCAAGGCAGGTGCGGCAGCGCCATCCCGTGTCGCAAACGCCGGTTCGCCGGCGTTTTTCATTTCCCCTTTCACCTGACTCTCGCCTATGACAGCACCTGACGCCACTTGGCGCCAATACCTGAACCGGCGCATGCTTATCTGCGTCTTTCTCGGTTTTACCTCCGGCCTGCCGTTGTTCATCCTGCTGAGCCTGTTGCAGGCATGGCTGGCGAAGTCGGGCCTGAATGTCAAAACGCTCGGCTTGTTTGCGCTGGTGATGTTTCCGTATACGTGGAAATTCGTCTGGTCGCCGCTGATGGACCGCTTCCACTTCGGCAAAATGGGGCGCCGGCGCGGCTGGATGTTCTCTACCCAGCTGCTGCTGTTCCTGGGCATCGGTTGCATGGGAATGCTCGATCCATTGACCCAGGTGCCGACGATCGCCTTCATGGCCTCGGTCGTGGCCTTCCTCTCGGCCAGCCAGGACATCGCCATCGATGCCTTCCGGCGCGAAATCCTGCCCGATGATGAGCTCGGCCTGGGCAGCGCCATCCATGTCAACGCCTACAAGCTGTCGGGCATGGTGCCGGGCGCGCTGTCGCTGGTGCTGGCCGACCAGATGCCGTGGGCCAGCGTGTTCTGGATCACCGCCGCCTTCATGTTGCCGGGGCTGCTCTGCTCGTTGCTGGTCAAGGAGCCCAAGGTGTATGGCGCGCCGCCCAAGAACCTCTCCGAGGCGGTGGTGCTGCCGTTCCGCGAATTCATTACGCGCGACGGCTGGAACAGTGCGCTATGGGTGCTGGGCTTCATCTTCCTCTACAAGCTGGGCGACAGCATGGCCACGGCGCTGGCCACCAAGTTCTATATCGACCTCGGTTTCTCGATGACCGAGATCGGCGTGGTTTCCAAGACCACCAGCCTGTGGGCCAGCGTGGCGGGGGGCATCATCGGCGGCATCTGGATGGTGAAACTGGGCATCAATCGCGCATTGTGGGTGTTTGGCGTGCTGCAGGCGATCCCCATCCTCGGCTTCGCCTGGCTGGCGCATGTCGGCGCGAGCCTGCCGACGCTGGCCGCGGTGATCGGCCTGGAAGCTTTCGGCGTGGGCCTGGGGACTACCGCCTTCGTCGCCTACATCATGCGTGAAACCGACCCCCGCTACACGGCCACGCAGTTCGCGTTGTTCACCAGCCTGATGGCGGTGCCGCGCACTTTCGTCAATTCCTCGGTCGGGTATGTCGTGGCAGAAACGGGCTGGCTGACTTTTTTTGTCATTTGCTTCGTTCTTGCCTTGCCTGGAATGCTGATGTTGCCTAGAATTGCGCCCTGGAATGAAAAGCCGGTTGAGTCGCAGACAAAAAAAGCCTGAAGATTCGAAAAAACGTCGCTGCGTCATTCCTGGGAGAAACTCTCGCCAAGTCAATAAAAACCGCGCTTCGGCCCTTCTTTTAGTTGACAAACGAAAAGTGTTCCACTATAGTTTTGAGTTCCCTGCGCGGAGAGGTGGCCGAGTGGTTAATGGCAGCAGACTGTAAATCTGCCCTCTTACGAGTACGCTGGTTCGAATCCAGCCCTCTCCACCAATAAGTAGGGAAGCGAAGTAAATTCGCGAACAAAAGATTCGGCGGCAGTGAAGTAAAGGTTGTTTCCTCGCGGGTGTAGCTCAATGGTAGAGCTGAAGCCTTCCAAGCTTATGACGAGGGTTCGATTCCCTTCACCCGCTCCAAGTTTTGGTCCGGTTGCATGTTTGGTAGTTGTGCAATTGGCAAAGATGCCCTTGTAGCTCAGTGGTAGAGCACTCCCTTGGTAAGGGAGAGGCCACGTGTTCAATCCACGTCAAGGGCACCAGTTTCTTGAGTCGTTTCGCTGAGGCAAGTCAGCAATCGTCGGGCTTATTGCCTGGACATTCTCATCAAATAGTTAGGAGTCTAAAATGGCAAAAGGCAAGTTTGAGCGGACCAAGCCGCACGTGAACGTAGGCACGATTGGCCACGTTGACCATGGCAAGACCACGCTGACCGCAGCGATTGCAACGGTGCTGTCGAAGAAGTTCGGCGGCGAAGCGAAGGCGTATGACCAGATCGACGCGGCGCCGGAAGAAAAGGCGCGCGGCATCACCATCAACACCGCGCACGTCGAATACGAAACCGCAAATCGCCACTACGCGCACGTTGACTGCCCCGGCCACGCCGACTACGTCAAGAACATGATTACCGGTGCTGCGCAGATGGACGGCGCGATCCTGGTGTGCTCGGCCGCTGACGGCCCGATGCCGCAGACCCGCGAACACATCCTGCTGTCGCGCCAGGTTGGCGTTCCTTACATCATCGTGTTCCTGAACAAGGCCGACATGGTGGACGACGAGGAGCTGCTGGAACTGGTCGAAATGGAAGTGCGCGAGCTGCTGTCGAAGTACGAATTCCCAGGCGACGACCTGCCCATCGT
>NZ_JBWKPR010000005.1:0-233973 GCF_059418325.1 Herbaspirillum sp. GW821-FHT09A12 | reverse complement strand
ACCTTGCTGTCGCGTCGCCGCATCAATGCCGAGCACCAGATTGAAGTTGTGGGCGAGAAGTTGCGCGCCATGATGCCCTGGATCAAGGCTAACAAATTGGTCGACCAGACCAAGAACTAATACCGGCTCTAGTCGCGATCGGTAGCATCATGGCAGGACGCGCTTGCAAGCGCGTCCTGGGCAGGCCGGCGCGAAGCAGTGCTTCGCGAAACCCCGGCCAGCCTGCCTTGGATCAAGACCAATAGGTACAAAAGAGAAAGACGCTTCGGCGTTAATGCCGTTCAGTTAAACGCTGAACGGCATTTTTTTTGTGCAGTCCAGACACCGTTCGCCCTGAGTAGCTGCGCAGCAGCGTATCGAAGGGCAGGCAAGACCGGTAACGCTGGTACGCTGGCTTCGATACGGCCCTGGCGGGCCTGCTCAGCCCGAACGGACTCCGTGAAATTGGTCGACCAGACCAAGAACTGATCAAGGGCTTTAATCGCGGCCGGTAGCCATGGCCGCACACAGCGCCCATCCAGCACAAGCTGGCCGGCATGCAGTAACATCGCCACTCCGGTTTTTTTCCCTCTTTGGAGTGTTCCATGCAACTGATAGGCATGCTCGATTCGCCCTTCGTGCGCCGCGTCGCGATTTCCTTGCAACTTCTTGGCTTGCCGTTCGAGCACCAGTCGGTGTCGGTTTTCCGCACCTTCGACCAGTTCCGTGACATCAACCCGGTGGTCAAGGCGCCGACGCTGATTTGCGACGATGGCGAGGTGCTGATGGATTCCACCCTGATCCTGGAATACGCCGAGGCGCTGTCGGCCGCGGTCTCGGGGCGCAGCCTGGTGCCGTCCGATATTCCCGGCCTGCAGCGCTCGCTGCGCGTGACCGGCCTGGCCATGGCGGCCTGCGAGAAAAGCGTGCAGATCATTTACGAACATAAGCTGCGTCCGGCCGAGAAGCTGCACCAGCCCTGGCTGGTGCGCGTGTCGGGCCAGTTGCTGGCCGCTTATGACGCGCTGGAAGCGGTCTTTGAAAAGCAAAAGGCCGCAGTCGCCAGCGCCACCATCGACCAGGCCGCGCTGACGACGGCGGTAGCCTGGCAATTCACGCAGAAGATGGTGCCGGATGTCGTGCCCGCTGCACGCTACCCGGCGTTGGCGGCGCTGTCGGCGGCTACCGAGCAACTGCCCGAATTCGCGGCCGCGCCGCATGGCGCAGGCACTTATCGCCAGCCCGTCTGAGGCGCGCTGGCGCGCTTGTTGTGCTTATTGTGCCTATTGCGCTTATTCGGCCAGCAGCTTCTCAATGTCGGACACCATTTCCTCGGGGCGGGTCTGCGGCGCGTAGCGCTTGTAGACGCTGCCGTCCTTGCGCACCAAGAACTTGGTGAAATTCCATTTGATCGCCTTGCTGCCCAGCAGGCCAGGGGCTTCCTTTTTCAGGAACTTGAACAGCGGCGCGGCATCGCCGCCATTGACGTCGATCTTGGCGAACAGCGGAAAGCTCACGCCGTAGTTTTTTTCGCAGAAGGCGCCGATTTCCTCGGCGTTGCCCGGTTCCTGCGAACCGAACTGGTTGCAGGGAAAGGCCATCACCGCCAGCCCGCGCTCCTTGAACTGGCGGTGGATGTGTTCCAGCCCGTTGTATTGGGGCGTGAAGCCGCACTTGCTGGCGGTATTGGCGATCAGCATTACCTTCCCGCGCAGCTGTTCCAGCGGGAATTCGGTATCGTCAGCCAGCTTCGGCTGGAATTCGTAGACGGTTGTCATGGCGGCCCCTGAGTCTTTCCTGGGCGCTATTTTAGCGTGAACCCATTTTTCATAACGGGAAATAATCGGGCGAGCGGGCATGGCAGCGGGCCGTTTCCAGCGAGATGCGCTCGCGGTGCACCAGTTCGCCCATGCTGCCTTCCAGGGTTTGCATGCCGATGCCGGTGGCGGTCTGGATCGCCGAATACATTTGCGCGGTCTTGCCTTCGCGGATCAGGTTGCGGATCGCCGGGGTGCACAGCATGATCTCGTGCGCCGCCACTCGGCCGTTGCCGTCGAGCGTCTTGAGCAGCGTTTGCGAAATCACCGCCTGCAGCGATTCGGCCAGCATGGCGCGCGCGCTTTCCTTGTCGCCGGCGGGGAAGGCGTCGACGATGCGGTCCACGGTCTTGGCGGCCGAGGCGGTGTGCAGCGTGCCGAATACCAGATGGCCGGTTTCGGCGGCGGTCAGCGCCAGGCGGATGGTTTCGGCGTCGCGCAGCTCGCCCACCAGCAATACATCGGGATCCTCGCGCAGCGCCGCCCGCAGCGCATTGGCGAAGGAATGCGTATGCGCGCCGACCTCGCGCTGGCTGACCAGCGAACGGCGCGGTTCGTGGACGAACTCGATCGGGTCTTCGATGGTGAGGATATGAGCCGCGCGATGCTCGTTGATGTGGTTGACCATGGCGGCGAGCGTGGTGCTCTTGCCCGAACCGGTCGGGCCGGTCACCAGCACCAGCCCGCGCGGGCGCGCTGCCAGGTCGGCGCAGATGGCCGGTGCGCCGGCGCTGTCCAGGGTGGGGATCTGTTGCGGGATATGGCGGATGGCGATGGCCGCGCCGCGCTGTTGCCGGAAGGCATTGATGCGGAACCGCCCCAGGTTCTGGTGCTGGAAGGAGAAGTCGCATTCCAGCTGTTCGGCGTAGGCGCGCCGCTGTTCGTCATTCATCAGCGACAGCAGCATCGCCTGCAGCAGCTCGTCGGACAGGGGGCTGAGATTGATGCGGCGGATGTCGCCATGCACGCGCAGCATGGGCGGCAAGCCGGCCGACAGATGCAGGTCGGAAGCCTGGTTTCTGACGCCAAATGCCAGTAGTCCGGCAATGTCCATTTATAATCCTTGCAAGGAAAGCACTGAGCAATCTATTTATATTCCCCGCAGCCGAGCCCCTCCCGGCACCGGATTATGTCGCCAATCGCCAAAAACTTGCAACACGTGCAATATCAGATCGCAGTCTCCGCGGAACGCGCGCACCGCGCTTCGTCATCGATACAATTGCTGGCCGTCTCCAAGACCTTCGGCGCCGATGCGGTGATGGAAGCGGTGCGGGCCGGGCAGCAGGCCTTCGGGGAGAATTATCTGCAGGAAGCGCTGGAGAAGATCGCCGCGATGAAAGCGCTGGCGCCGGCGGCGCGGTTGCAATGGCACTTCATCGGCCCCATCCAGAGCAATAAGACCCGTTCCATCGCCGAGAGCTTCGACTGGGTGCATTCGGTGGACCGTGAAAAGATCGCCCGCCGGCTGTCGGAACAGCGCCCGCCGGAACTGGGGGCGCTCAACATTTGTCTGCAGGTCAACATCAGCGGCGAGCCAAGCAAGAGCGGCCTGGCGCCGGAACAACTGCCCGCGGTCGCGGCGCAGGTGGCGGCATTGCCCAACCTGGCGCTGCGCGGGCTGATGGCGATTCCCGAGCCCAGCGCCGACGTCGCGCGCCAGCGTGCGGCCTTCGCTGCGGTGCGCGGCTTGTATCAATCGCTGCGCGCCGATGGCTTGCCGCTGGATACGCTGTCGATGGGCATGTCGGCGGACCTGGAAGCGGCGGTGGCCGAGGGGGCGACCATCGTGCGTATCGGCAGCGCCATCTTCGGCGCGCGCAACTACATGTAAGGGCCCCGAGCGGGGGACCTGCATCTTTTTTATTGGAACAGCGCTTTACGGCGACGACACAAGGAGTGGAAGTGAAGATAGCGTTTATTGGTGGCGGCAACATGGCAACCGCCTTGATCGGCGGATTGGTCGGCAAGGTGGCAGAGCCGCAGAATATCCACGTGGTGGACCTCAATGCCGACTCGCTGCAAGCGCTGCGGAGCAAGTTCGGCGTCACTACCGCCACCGCCATCGATGGCACGCTCGCCGCCAGCGACGTGGTGGTGCTGGCGGTCAAGCCGCAGCAGATCCATGACGTGATGGCTACCCTGAAACCCTTCATCGGCGCGCAGCTGGTGCTGAGCATTGCCGCCGGCATCCGCATTGCCGACATGTCGCGCTGGCTGGATGGCCACCAGGCTGTCGTGCGCGCCATGCCCAACACGCCGGCGCTGATCGGCCGCGGCATCACCGGGGTGGCGGCCAAGCAGGAAGTGTCGACATTGCAGCGCGCCCAGGCCGATTCCATCCTCAAGGCGGTCGGCGAGACGCTGTGGGTGTCGTCCGAAGAGCAGCTCGACGCGGTCACCGCGATTTCCGGCAGCGGTCCGGCCTATGTCTTCTACTTTCTTGAAGCGATGGAAAAGGCGGCCGTGGAACTGGGCCTGTCGCCGGCCGAGGGCATGCAACTGGCCAAGGCCACGTTCGAAGGCGCGACCGAGTTGGCGCGCCGCTCCGACGAACCGGTCGCCACCTTGCGGGAACGCGTAACCTCCAAGGGCGGCACCACTTACGCCGCGCTGGTCTCGATGGAGCAGGCCGGCGTCAAGGATTCCATCGTCACCGCGCTCAAGGCCGCCGCCGCCCGCAGCAAGGAACTCGGCGACGAATTCGGCAAGGCCTGATGAAGAGAACTGCAAGCATCGTTGCGGCGCTGCCGCTGGCGGGCGCGCTGCTGCTGGCAGGTTGCGCCTCGACCGCCGACGGCGACGGTTATTACACCGTGCGCCGCGGCGACACCCTCTATAGCATCGGCCGCGACTTCGACCAGAATCCGTCCAACCTGGCTGCCTGGAATCGTCTGCGCAATCCCAACGACCTGGAAGTCGGCCAGCGCATCCTGGTGAAACCGCCGACCGGGATTGTGGCGCGCACCGGCGCCGGCCAGACCAGCCGCGGCGCATCGCCGGCCCCGGCGCGCAAGGCCACGCCGGCCGCCAGGCCCGCGGCCAAAGCGGCGGGCCAGGGCGGCGATGACGATGCCCCGGCGCCGGCCGATGCCAAGCTTGACTGGATCTGGCCTACGCAGGGCAAGTCGGCGCCCAGCAGCGACAGCTACAAGAAGGGCATCGACATCGCCGGCAGCGATGGCCAGGCGGTGGTGGCGGCCGCCGCCGGCAAGGTGACCTACGCCGGCCACGGCATCCGCGGCTATGGCAACATGGTGATCATCAAGCACACGCCTGCGCTGCTGTCGGTCTATGCGCATAACAAGAGCATCGCGGTCAAGGAAGGCCAGATGGTCACGCGCGGCCAGCAGATCGCCGCGATGGGCAACAGCGACACCAGCAAGGTGAAGCTGTATTTCGAAATCCGCCGCAACGGCAAGCCGGTCAATGTGATGGCCTTGCTGCCGCCGCGCTGAACCGTTCAGGAATTGTCATGGCCAAGCTTGAAGAGATCGTCAGGAAGCAGAAGGTGGGGGCGACCTTTGTCATCAGCGCCCAGATGCTGCAGTTGAGTCCGCGCGAGTTCGATGCGCTGGCGCAGGTGTGGGACGATGATGGGGGGCCTGGTTTCAATGTTGCCGGGACGCCGTTTCGGGTGGTGGTGGATGGGGAGTTTTTGATCAGTCGGGTGACTGTGGTTCGGACTACTGCTGAAGTGTGATGTTTTAATTTACTGCGCCGTATTAGATAGATGTCGGGCGGCGCTGGGTAGTCTGGTCTTGCTGCTTGTTGGTGTACTGGCTTTAGTCTTTTCTTTCTTCGGTCGGAGGGGAGCGCCGGGGGCGGCCCGGCAGCCGCTCACTTTCTTTGCTTCGCCAAAGAAAGTAAGCAAAGAAAGGCGACCGCTACCGCCCAGCCCCTTCGGGGTTCCCGCTGGAGTCGCCGAAAAAATGGGCAAGGCAGAGTCGCTACGCTCCGACTGCCTTGCTGATCCATTTTTTCGGTGACTCCAGCGGCTGGTCAGAAGCGGACTTCTTGTCCGGCTCGCCTTCGGCATTGCGTTGCTTGCTGCTCGCCTACGGCTTCGGTGTTTTTGATCGCTATCGCCGTCGTTTCGCCGCGCTGTACTTAGTCCTTGCGCTGCAACCGGTACACCACCGTATCCAGCTTTTTCAAGCCGCGCTCGATGAACTTGGGTTCCTTTTCCAGGATGTCGCGGCGGTCGATTGCCTGCGCTTCCGTATGAGAGGCGTAAATCTCTTGGACTTCCTTTTCCGGCACCGAAAACGGCGGCCCATCCATTTGCTCCTGGGCATATTCCAGGGTGATCAGGATGCTGCGCGCGCCGGTCGGCAGGCGGCCGTAGACTTGTTCTGCGTAACGTGCGCGCATTTCCGGCGGCAGCGCGATCAGCGCTGCGCGGTCGTAGGCGCTGGCGCAGTTGGCCAGGGTCGCATCATCGAGCTTGAAGATGTCGCCGCAGATGATTTCGATGGCGCCGGCCGAGTAATGGGTTCCTTGCGCGGATTCGCGTACTTGCGGCGACAGTTGGTTTTCGGCGAAGAATTGTTCGACCGCCAGCTGCGACAGTTCCACGCCCAGCACCTTGTGGCCTTGCTCGGCCAGCCACAGCATGTCCAGCGACTTGCCGCATAGCGGCGCCAGCACCGTGCTGCCGGCCGGCAGCGCCAGCGTCGGCCAGTATTTCTGCAGCAGCGGCGTCACGCGCGACTGGTGAAAATGGGTGCGTCCCTCGCGCCAGCGTTCCAGCCAGAATTCTGCTTCCATCTTGTCTCCTCGTTATCGTCAATCCGCTTGCGTTGTCAGCGCAGCAGGTAATCCAGCGCCACGCCGGCGAAGATTGCCGAGCCCAGCCAGTTGTTGTTGTTGAAGGCGGCGAAGCAGCGCATGCGGTCGCGCTCGCGGATCAGCGTGTAGTGATAGATGGCGAAGCCGCAGGCGACCAGCATGCCGGCCGAGAACCACAGGCCCATGCCGTACTGCAGGCCTACCGCCCAGATCAGGGCCAGGGCGACGGCGTAGCACAGCATCACCGCCAGCACGTCATGGCGGCCGAAGGTGATGGCGGAGGTCTTGATGCCGATCTTGAGGTCGTCGTCGCGGTCGACCATGGCGTATTCGGTGTCGTAGGCCACCGCCCAGAATACATTGGCGACCAGCAGCACCCAGGCCGCTGGCGGCACCTCGCCGGTCACCGTGGCGAAGCCCATGGGAATGCCGAAGCCGAAGGCGATGCCCAGGTAAGCCTGCGGGATCGCGAAGAAACGCTTGAAGTAGGGGTAGGTGGCGGCGATGATGAGCGCGGCGACCGACAACTGCTTGGTCAGCGCGTTGAGCGGCAGGATCAGCAGGAACGACACCAAGGCCAGCACGCCGGCCACCATCAGCGCTTCCCACGACTTGATCTTGCCGGCGGTCAGCGGGCGTTGCTCGGTGCGTTTCACAAAACGGTCGAAGTCGCGGTCGGCGTAGTCGTTGATGGCGCAGCCGGCCGAGCGCATCAGCGCGGTGCCGACCACGTAGATGGCCAGCACGCCCAGCGCGGGAACGCCGCCCGAGGCCAGCCACAGGGCGATCAGCGTGGGCCACAGCAGCAGCAGGATACCGATGGGTTTGTGCGCGCGCACCAGCAGCGCGTAAAGCTTGAGCCTGTTCATGCCTGGTCCGGAAAAGGAAAGCCGCATTATAAATCGCTGCCGCGGCGACTGCTGCCGGGCTGGTGGGCTGACGTGCGGCTGACAGCGGATGCCCGCCGGGCAGAAAATTGTTGAAGAAAATATCTTATTGATCATTTTCTGCTGCATAGCGGCATCGTTTTTCTTTGCGCCGGGAAGGGACTCCCGTTAATGTAACGCGGCTGTCATGGAGCATTGTTAGCATCAAAACCCCTTTTCTGGAGGTCTCTGATGAAATTCAAAACACTGGTCGCGACAGGCTTGCTGGCGACGATCGCCTCTTCCGCCCATGCCGCAACCGAAATTTCCTGGTGGCATTCGATGACCGGTGCCCTGGGCGAACGCGTCAATGCCCTGGCCGATGACTTCAACAAGAGCCAGTCCGACTACAAGGTGGTTCCGGTCTACAAGGGTACCTACGACGAATCGATGGCTGCCGCCATCGCTGCCTACCGCGCCGGCAATGCGCCCGACATCCTGCAGGTATTCGAGGTCGGCACCGCCACCATGATCTACGCCCGCGGCGCGGTCAAGCCGGTGTATGAAGTCATGCACCAGGCCGGCGAGAAGTTCGACCAGAATGCCTATGTGCCGGCGGTGGCGGGTTACTACTCCACGTCCAAGGGCATGATGTCCTTCCCGTTCAACAGCTCCACCACCATCATGTTCTACAACAAGGACATGTTCGCCAAGGCCGGCCTCGATCCAGAGAAGCCGCCCGTGACCTGGCAGGAATTCGTCGGCATGGCCGCCAAGATCAAGGCCAGCGGCGCATCGTGCGCATACACCACGACCTGGCAATCCTGGGTGCATTTGGAATCGTTTTCAACCTGGCACAACGTCGAGCTGGCATCGAAGAACAATGGCTTCGGCGGCCTCGATGCGCGCCTGAAGATGAACAGCCCGTTGCACGTGCGCCATATCGAAAACCTGGTGAACTGGGCCAAACAGGGGTACTTCACCTATGCCGGCCGCAAGGATGAGGCCAACGCCAAGTTCAATGCCGGCGAGTGCGCGATGATCACCGGCTCCTCCTCCGCGTATGCCGATATCCGCAAGAACGCCAAGTTCAAGTTCGGCGTGGCCGCGCTGCCGTACTACAACGACGTGCCGGGCGCGCCGCAAAATACCGTCATCGGCGGTGCTTCGCTGTGGGTGATGGGGGGCAAGAAGGCGGATGAGTACAAGGGCGTGGCCAAGTTCTTCACCTACCTCTCCAAGCCGGAAGTGGCGGCCAAGTGGCACCAGGACACCGGCTACCTGCCGGTCACCAAGGCTGCTTACGAGCTGACCAAGCAGGCCGGTTTCTATGAGCGCAACCCCGGCACCGATGTCGCGGCCAAGCAGATGATCGTCAAGACCACCGAGAAGTCGCGCGGCCTGCGCCTGGGCAATTACGCACAGATCCGCACCGTGTTCGACGAGGAACTGGAAAACGTCTGGACCGGCAAGAAGACCCCGAAGGACGCGCTGGACTCGGCCGTCAAGCGCGGCGACGAATTGCTGACGCGCTTCGAGCGAGCCAACAAGGGCAACCAGTAATACCGGCGTTGACTGTGCCGCCGGCCGCGCTGCCCATCGCGCACGCGCGGCCGGCGGCATCGCCCGTTCCGATGGGATGGCGCGGCGCCGCCGGTTTGCGCTTTCCTGAACCTTTTTTCCTGGCCTGAACCAACGTGGAAAAACGCGCGCGATTCAAATCCAAATGGTTGCCGTATCTGCTGGTCGCACCGCAGATCCTGGTCACCTTGCTGTTCTTCTTCTGGCCGGCGCTGCAGGCGCTGTACCAGTCCGTTCTCTTGCAGGACGCCTTCGGCGGCTATTCCGAATTCGTCTGGCTGGACAACTTCGCCGCCCTGTTCGGCGACCCGACCTATCTCGAATCCTTCCGTACCACGGCGGTATTTTCCCTGCTGGTGGCTTTTTTCGGCATGACCCTGTCGCTGTTGCTGGCGGTCTTTGCCGACCGCGTCACCCGCGGCGCGTCGATCTACAAGACCTTCCTGATCTGGCCCTATGCGGTGTCGCCGGTAGTGGTGGGGGTGCTGTGGATGTTCCTGCTGAGCCCTTCGCTGGGCGTGCTGTCGCACCTGCTGGGCAGGCTCGGCATCGATTGGGACTATATGATCAACGGCCGCCACGCGATGATCCTGATCGTGATCGCCGCCGTGTGGAAGCAGATCAGCTACAACTTCCTGTTCTTCCTGGCCGGCCTGCAGTCGATCCCCAAGTCGCTCATCGAAGCGGCCGCCATCGATGGCGCCGGCCCGGTCAAGCGCTTCTTCACCATCGTGTTCCCGCTGATCTCGCCGACCACGTTCTTCCTGCTGGTGGTCAATGTGGTCTACGCCTTCTTCGACACCTTCGCCATCGTCGAGGCCACCACCCGCGGCGGCCCCGGCAAGGACACCGAGATCCTGGTCTACAAGGTGTTCTCGGACGGCTTCAAGGGCGGCGACCTGGGCAGTGCGGCGGCGCAATCGGTGGTGCTCATGGCGGTGGTGATCCTGCTGACCGTGGTGCAGTTCAAATACGTCGAAAAGAAGGTCCAATACACATGATCGAGAGACGGCCAATCCTGGATGCGGTGAGCCACCTGGTGCTGATTCTGGGCGTGCTGGCGGTGGTGTTCCCGCTCTATGTCGCCTTCATCGCCAGCACCCAGACCGCCGAGCAGTCGGCCATGTCGCCGATTTCGCTGGTGCCCGGCGGCGAGCTGCTCAACAACTACGGCACCGTGCTGTTCAAGGGCGCCTCCGGCCAGGTCATCGCGCCGCCGGTGATCAACATGCTGTGGGTCAGCCTGGTGACGGCGCTGATCATCGCCGTGGGCAAGATCGCCATCTCCATGCTGTCGGCCTTCGCCATCGTGTATTTCCGCTTCCCCGGCCGCAACCTGTTCTTCTGGATGATCTTCGTCACCCTGATGCTGCCGGTGGAAGTGCGCATCACGCCGACCTACCAGGTGGTGTCCGATTTCGGCATGTTGAACAGCTACGCCGGCCTGACGGTGCCGCTGATCGCCTCGGCCACCGCCACCTTCCTGTTCCGCCAGTTCTTCCTGACCGTGCCCGACGAGCTGGCCGAGGCCGCCCGCATCGACGGCGCCGGGCCGCTGCTCTTCCTCAAGGACGTGCTGTGGCCGCTGTCGCGCACCAATGTGATCGCGCTGTTCGTGATCATGTTCATCTACGGCTGGAACCAGTACCTGTGGCCGCTGATGATCGCCACGAAACAGGACATGTACCCGATCGGCATCGGCATCAAGACCCTGATCTCGGGCGGCGATTCGGCCGTCGAGTGGAACATGGTGATGGCCACCATGATGCTGGCCATGCTGCCGCCCGGGCTGATTGTGGTGGTGATGCAGAAATGGTTCGTCAAGGGCCTGGTCGATTCCGAGAAATAATCTTACGCAGAGCGAATATGGCAGCGATCCATCTCAAGCAAGTCCGCAAGACCTACGGCCGCGGCGCCAAGGCGGTCGACGTCATCCACGGCATCGATGCCGAAATCGCCGACGGCGAATTCATCGTCATGGTCGGCCCTTCCGGCTGCGGCAAGTCCACGCTGCTGCGCATGGTGGCCGGCCTGGAAGAAGTCAGCGACGGCCAGATCGTCATCGGCGATCGCGTGGTCAACGAACTGGAGCCCAAGGAGCGCGACATCGCCATGGTGTTCCAGAACTACGCGCTGTATCCGCACATGAGCGTGTATGAAAACATGGCCTACGGCCTGAAGATCGCCGGCCTGCCCAAGGCCGAGATCGACGCGCGCGTGCAGCGCGCGGCGGCCATCCTCGAGCTGGGCGCCTTGCTGGAGCGTACGCCGCGCCAGCTCTCCGGCGGCCAGCGCCAGCGCGTGGCGATGGGCCGCGCCATCGTGCGCAAGCCCGCGGTATTCCTGTTCGACGAGCCGCTGTCCAACCTCGATGCCAAGCTGCGCGTGCAGATGCGGCTGGAGATCCAGAAACTGCATGCTTCGCTGCGCACCACCAGCCTGTACGTGACGCACGACCAGGTCGAGGCGATGACGCTGGGCCAGCGCATGATCGTCATGCACAAGGGGCGCGCCGAGCAGATCGGCACCCCGGCCGAAGTCTATGCGCGCCCGGCCACCACCTTCGTGGCCGGCTTCATCGGCTCGCCGCCGATGAACCTGCTCAACGGCAGACTCGGCGACGACGGCACGCGCTTTACCTTCGACGACGGTTCGACGCTCGACTTGCCGGCGGCCAAGCGCATCGGCGGCGGTGCGCGCATTCTCGGCATCCGTCCGGAACACCTGCAACTGGGCCGTCCCGGCCTGGCGCTGCAAGTCGAGCTGGTCGAGGCGCTGGGCGCCGAATTGCTGGTGCACACGCGCTGCGGCGGCCAGAGCCTGGTGGTGCGCTGCGCGGCCGGCACGGATGTCGCCATGGGGCAAACGGTGACGGCCGGTTTCGATGCCGCTCTTTTGCACTGGTTCGATCCGCAAACCACGCAGCGCATCGATGCCTCTTAGCCGACGGATTCCTTTCGGTCTTCCAATGCAGCCGCAATATCCGGTGCGAGGGCGGCGAGCTGGACGGCAGCGTTGCCGTTTTCGCCAATGGGCTGTTGCAGCCATTTGAAACGGATGTGAAACGGGCTGGAAATCCTGGAAGGAAGCGATTCGCCAACACTAAATCATACGAAGGAGACAAGCATGGACAAGAATCGTCGCAATCTGATCAAGGCCGGCGCCTCGGCGGCTGTTGGCGGCATGTTGATGGGGCAGAACCTGGCGCAGGCGCAGGATGGAGCGCCAATACCCGCAGTCACGCCGCTGGCAGGCAAGATCGGCATGCGCCTGGCGACGGCGACGATCGCCGGTGGCGCGCCCACGGTGATTGTGGTGCTGGATGATGGCCGCATCGTCGACCTGAAAAAAGCCGCACAGCGCCAGAATGTCGCGCTCGGTTTCGACGGCGCGTCGATGCTGGCCCTGGTTGCCAGCGGCAATGCCGGTTTGGCGCAGGTCAAGGCAGTGGCTGACCGCGCGGCGCAGGACACCGGTTTGCCGCCCTTGAGCCAGGCCCGCCTGATGTCGCCGATCCCGCGGCCGGATCGCAATATTTATTGCGTCGGCTGGAATTATCTCGACCATTTCGAGGAAGGAAAGAATGCGCGCGCCGACAAGGTGGTGCAGAAATTGCCGGACCATCCGGTGTTTTTCAGCAAGGCCACCCATACGATGAACGGGCCTTTCGATCCGATTCCGCATGACATCACCAACTCCAACACGACCGATTGGGAGGCCGAACTGGCGGTTGTCATCGGCCGGCGCGGTCGCAATATCCCGGAAACCGACGCCATGGATTACGTGTTCGGCTATGCCGCCTATAACGATACGACTTCGCGCGAAGTGCAGCAGAAGCGCCATGGTGGCCAATGGTTCAAGGGCAAGAGCCTGGACGGTCACGGGCCGATGGGGCCGTGGATCGTCACGGCGGCGGGCGTGAAGCTGGATGACGTGCGCGTGATCTGCCGCGTCAACGGCGTCGAGAAACAGAACGCCAGTTATCAACAGATGTATTTCAAGATCCCGCGCATCATTGCCGAACTGTCGCGCGGCATGACACTGGAGGCGGGTGACATCATCGCCACCGGCACGCCGTCCGGCGTCGGCTTTGCACGCACGCCGCCGGAATTCCTCAAGCCGGGAGACATGCTGGAGACCGAAATCACCGGCATCGGCATTATCCGCAACCCGATCAAATCGGAAGTCTGACTCAGTATTTTTCTTCGATGCGCGGCACGCGCTGCGCGGGGTCGTAGAAGAAGGTCTCTTCGACGATGCGTTCGTCTTGCCAGCGCTGGTAGGCCAGTTCTTCCATGTGGGTGACGGTGCCGTCCAGCCATTCGAAGTGGAAAATCCAGCGGATCACCACCTTGTCGCCCTCGACGAATACCGGCCTGACGCATTTCGATTTGAGCGACTTCACACGCGCCATGACCTTGCGCTCGTTGGCGACATGGGCATCGCGGCCGAAGCGCGGCGGGTCGGTATTTTCCTGCATGGTGGCGTCTTCGGCATAGAACTCTTCGACCGCTTCGACATGGGCGTTGGCTTCGACGCGGGCGATGAATTTTTCCAGGGTTTCCTTGCTTGGCATACGGGTCTCCTTGTCGCTTAATTTTCCATGTCGCCGATGGCGTCAGGCCGGCGCTGCGCAGCGCGCGCGGATAGCGCTGTTGCCGTCTTGCTGCCACCAGCTGTCGGCCTGTTCCCGGCCGGCCTGGCGCAGCGCCTGGCGAATCGCCTCGGCCGGCTGCACATTCAGGGTCATGCCGTGTTCGCTCATGCGCGCATAGTTGGCCTGGATGCGGTTCTTGACCGAGGCCCAGTTGGCGTCGCTGACGGCCTTGGCCGCTTGCGTCAAGGCGGCTTGCTGCGCCGGCGTCAGCTGGTTCCAGACATCGTTGTTGATGACGGTATAGCTGAGCGGAATGGCGTAGCTGACCGCGGTGAAGTTGGGCAGGTAATCCCACAGGCGATTGCCGGCGCCGCCATCGCCGGACGACAGCACGGCATTGAGTTCGCCCGAAGTCAGTTTGGGGCCCACCGCCGAGAACGGCAAATTGACGCTTTGCGCGCCGATGCGCTGGAACACGCCGCGGCTGTTGTCGTCGTAGGTGCGGATGCTGAGCGCCTGGAGCGCCGCGAGGTCCGGCAGGGGCTTGGCCGACCAGATGCCGGACGGCGGCCAGGGGGTGGCATACAACAGGCGCATGTTGAGCGCCGCCAGGTGGCGCTCCAGTTCGGGCCGGGTACAGGAGAACAGGTTTTGCGCCTGCTCGAAGTCGTCGACCACGAAGGGCAGCGACGACAGCAGGAAGAACGAATCGCTGCCGCCCAGGATGCCGGCGAACAGCGTGCCGATCTCGGCCCGTCCTGCGCTTACCGCGGCGACCTGGTCTTTGCCTTTGTAGGGGTTGGCGGCTTCCTGCAAGGTCACGATGTTGACGGCCCCGTTCGACAGCTTTGCCACATTGGCCGCGAACTGCAGGTCGGCGCTGGCGGTGACCGAGGTGGCCGGGTATTCGTTGATCAGGCGCAGAGTGGCGGTCTGGGCCGGCACGGAGAGCGCCGGCAGCAGGAACATGGCGGCACAGGCCAGGCGGCGCAATGTTGCGGATGCAATCACGGACATGCTTTTTCCTTCGACGCTGGCGTTATTGATGGAACCAATGGAATCCGATACTTTCCCGTACACGGTCCGCCAGGCCAAGGTATGGCGCAATCAGCCCGCGGCCAGCTCCGTCTCGTGCAGCATATCCACGCCGCCGAGGTTGCAGGCGAACACCGCCTTTTGCACGGCGTCGATCGCTGCCTGGCGGGTGAAGCTCTTGCGCCAGGCGATCACCACGCGGCGCGATGGCGCCGGCGCGATGAAGGGTACGTAGCGCACCATGCCGTCGCGCGCGTTGAGGTCGGTGATGGAAGCCTTGGGCAATACGGTGATGCCGATGCCCGAGGACACCATGTGGCGGATGGTTTCCAGCGAAGAGCCCTCGAAGGTGCGGGCGATGCCGTCGCCGCTGGTCGAGAAGCGCGACATCTCGGGGCAGACTTCCAGTACCTGGTCGCGGAAGCAATGGCCATTGCCCAGCAACAGCATGGTTTCGCTCTTGAGGTCGCGGGCGTCGATGGCCTTGCGGTCGGCCCATTTGTGGTGGCGCGGCAGGGCCACCACAAATTCCTCGTCGTACAGCGGCAGCACGTTCAGGCCGTGGTCGGGGAAGGGCAGGGCCATGATGGCCGCATCCAGTTCGCCCTGGCGCAGCAGCTCGATCAGGCGGGTGGTGAAATTCTCTTGCAGGATCAGCGGCATCTGCGGCACGGTCTCGATCATGGTCTTGACCAGCGAGGGCAGCAGGTAGGGGCCGATGGTATAGATGATGCCCAGGCGCAGCGGGCCCGACAGCGGGTCCTTGTTCTGGTTGGCGATTTCCTTGATGGCCGCGGTCTGTTCCAGCACCCGTTCGGCCTGCGCCACGATCTGCGCGCCCAGCGGCGTGACCGATACCTCGGTGCCGCCGCGTTCGAAGATCACCACGCCCAGTTCGTCTTCCAGCTTCTTGATGGCGACCGACAGCGTGGGCTGGGCCACGAAACAGGCTTCCGCCGCGTGGCCGAAGTGCTTTTCGCGGGCCACCGCCACGATGTATTTGAGTTCTGTGAGTGTCATGCTGATAGGCTAAATCCGATTTCAAGGACTATAGCGTATTTTTGATCAGGGGGTTCCGTACCGCATCAGGGGCGTGCAGCCGGCGCCCGCGGGCGCTGTCACGGCTTGGTCATAATCGGCAGGTATGTTGTCACGCACTTTACAGTGGACGGAAACGTCCGCCGGGCGGCTTAATCTTGCTTAAAGGAAAACAATGGACAACGAAGAACTGGTCAAGCGCATTCATCGCGAACTGGCCGACAGCTATGACGAAGAGATGGAGCTGGAAATCGAAGACCGCACCGTCGACCCGGTGACCGGCGAGATTGGCAGCGCGCACGGCGATGTCGAGAAGGCGTATCGCCGCCAGTACTTCCGCGAACTGTTCCGCCTGCAGGGCGAACTGGTCAAGCTGCAGGACTGGGTGGTGAAGACCGGGCACAAGGTGGTGATCGTGTTCGAAGGCCGCGACGCGGCCGGCAAGGGCGGCGTGATCAAGCGCATCACCCAGCGCCTCAACCCGCGGGTGGCGCGCGTGGCGGCGCTGCCGGCGCCCAACGACCGCGAGCGTACGCAATGGTATTTCCAGCGCTATGTGTCGCACCTGCCGGCCGCCGGCGAGATCGTGCTGTTCGACCGCAGCTGGTACAACCGCGCCGGGGTCGAGCGCGTCATGGGTTTTTGCAACGACGAGCAATACGAGGAATTCTTCCGTTCGGTGCCGGAGTTCGAGCGCATGCTCACGCGCGCCGGCATCCAGGTGATCAAGTACTGGTTTTCCATCACCGACGAGGAGCAGCACCTGCGCTTCCTCTCCCGTATCCATGACCCCTTGAAGCAGTGGAAGCTGAGCCCGATGGACCTGGAGTCGCGCCGCCGCTGGGAGGAGTACACCAAGGCCAAGGAAGTGATGCTGGAGCGCACCCACATCCCGGAGGCGCCGTGGTGGGTGGTGCAGGCGGTGGACAAGAAGAAGGCGCGCCTGAACTGTATCCAGCACCTGCTGCAGCAGATGCCTTACCAGGAAGTGCCGCATTCGCCGGTGATCCTGCCGGAGCGCGAGCGCCATGAAGACTACGAGCGCCATCCGGTGCCGGACAACATGATCGTGCCCGAGTATTACTGAGCAGGGCCTGCCGGACGTTGCTGGACGTTGCCGGCCGGGCCGGAAATGAAAAATGGCCGGTGCATCGCACCGGCCATTTTCATTGGGGCTGAACGAAAACGGATCAGCCGAAATGCTTTTCGATGATTTCCCCGAACGCCTGTTCGGCGGACATGCCCTTCAACATCAGCGCGCTGATGTCGTCCGAGTACTGGTTGATGCCTTCCGGCAGCATTTCGCGGTTGGCCTTGAAGTAGGCGTACTTCTCGCCGTCGATGGCTTCGCGCGCGCGTGCGGCCGCGGTCATCGGGCGGGCGCCGCCGGCGCTGCGGGCCGAGGCCGCGCGCGCCGAACGCGGCGTGCTGTTGCGCACGCCGCTGCCGCCGGTGGCGATGATGCGCTTGATCTGCTCCAGCGTGAAGATGGGCGTGACGTTGCCGGCGCCGAATTCGTCGTCTTCCGCACGATGCAGATGATGGTTGCCGTCGAAGGCCATCTTCTTGTCGAAGCTGTTGATGACTTCGTAGTGCGGCTTTTGCACCGAACCGAACATGGAAAAATGCACGCGGTCGCCATAGGCGGCCATCTGTCCGATGACGCCGTTGAGGAATTCAGGCTTGATGGCCTCGACGTTGCCATGCCAGCGCTTGGTTTTGCTTGAACTCAAAATAAATCTTCCAATGAAGCATGCGCGTCCTTGTATCGATGGGATCGATGCGGCGATGGCCGCCAAGGTCGCGCAAAATAAAAAAGCGGGGATCGAGACAATATTATCCTCCTCTGTTCGTCATCTTGCATGCCCGGCGCCGACTTTTTCTGCGCCGCCGATCCGGGGAATTGCCCGCAATGCCATGTCCAGTAAGGATTTGCGGGGTTTTTGCGCTGCATGTGGTTGAAAACCTGTCATCAGGCCGCCATATCGGCAAGGCGATGCAAGTATTTAATCGCGTTTGATCGCGTTTGTCTGGCAGACCGGCCCGATGCCGGGCTTCGGCCTCTTTCCCCCACAACCAGAAAGCCCTCATGCGCCGTACCTATATTGGAGTCTTCGTGTTTCTCGGCATCCTCGCCGCCCTGCATGCATGGATAGGCTGGCAACTATTGCCCGCGCTGACTGCAGACGCCGGCTGGATCGCGGCCGGCGCCGTCGTGCTGGCCATGTCGTTCTTGCTGATGCCGGCCGCCCTGTTCGCGCCCATCCTGAAGCGGCGCGGCATGGCCGAAGGCGCGGCCGACCGCCTGGCGTGGGCCGGCATGCTGGCCATGGGCGCGTTCTCCTCGGCGCTGCTGCTGACCGTGCTGCGCGCAGTCGCACTGGCGCTGGCGCCGCTGCTGGATCTGTCCACCATCCACCTGCGCCAGCTGGACGCGGCCACCGCCTGGCTGGTGCTGGCGCTGACCGCTGCCGCCACCGTAGTGGGCTTTCTCAATGCGCGCCGCACCGCGGCCGTGGTCAACGTCAGCGTGCCCATCGCCAACCTGCCGCCGCAGCTTGAGGGCTTCACCATCGTGCAGATCAGCGACATCCACGTCGGTCCCACCATCAAGCGCCCCTACCTGCAGGCCATCGTCGACAAGGTCAATGCGCTGCAGCCCGATGTGGTGGCCATCACCGGCGATCTGGTCGACGGCAGCGTGCGCCAGCTGGCATCGCATACCGAACCGTTGGCGCAGATCAAGGCGCGCCACGGCGCCTATTTCGTCACCGGCAACCATGAGTACTACTCGAACGCGCATGAATGGATAGAAGAAGTGCGCCGTCTCGGCCTGACCGTGCTGATGAACGAGCATGTGGTGCTCAGCCATGAAGGCGCCGGCCTGGTGCTGGCCGGCGTGACCGATTTCACCGCCCACCAGTTCGATCCGGCCCAGCGCAGCGACCCGCACGCCGCCATTGAAAACGCTCCCGCCGGCAGTCCGCGCATCCTGCTGGCGCACCAGCCGCGCTCGGCGGCGGCTGCGGCCGAGGCCGGCTTCGACCTGCAACTGTCGGGCCACACCCACGGCGGCCAGTTCTTTCCCTGGAATTTTTTCGTGCCGCTGCAGCAGCCCTATGTGGCCGGCCTGAACCGCCTGCACCAGCTGTGGATTTACGTCAGCCGCGGAACCGGCTACTGGGGGCCGCCCAAGCGGCTGCTGGCGCCTTCCGAAATCACGCGGGTCAGGCTGACGGCGGGCTGATCCCGCGCATCATCGACTTCAACGCTTCAGGCCGCCGCTTCCAGGCGGCCTTGTTCGTCATGCCCTCGCGCCAGCCGGCGCAGCGTTTGCGGCGGTTGCCCGAACAAGCGCATGCAAGCGCGCCGCATGCGTTCGGCGTCGCCAAAGCCGGTAGCGCGGGCGATCTGCTCCAGCGAGTCGGATGACTCTTCGATACGGATGCGGGCAGCCTCAGCGCGCATCTGCTCGATTGCCTTGGCCGGCGTCTGGCCGGTTTCGGCGGCGAAGGCGCGGTCGAACTGGCGGCGCGAGAGGCACGCCACTTCGGCCAGCGCATCCACCGTCAATTCTTGCTGCAGATGCTCGCGCGCGAAGCCGAGCGCGCGGCGGATGCGGTCGCTGCCGCCATCCATTTCCTGCAGCGCCGAGAACTGCGACTGCCCGCCCGGGCGGCGATGGTAGACCACCAGTTCGCGCGCCACCGCGCGCGCCAGGTCGGCGCCATGGTCGTCTTCGATCAGGGCCAGCGCCAGGTCGATGCCGGCGGAGATGCCGGCCGAGGTCCACACCGAACCGTCGCGCGAATAAATCCGGTCGCTGTCAACCAGCACCTTGGGATGCATCTTCTGCAGCTTGGCCGCCATGCGCCAGTGCGTAGTGGCGCGCTTGCCATCCAGCACGCCGGCCGCCGCCAGCACGAAGGCGCCGGTGCACACGCCGGCGATGCGGCGCGAGCGTTTGGCCGCGCGCACGATGTAGCTGCGCAATTGCTCCGACACCAGCCCTTCGCGCGGCGCGCCGCCGCCGGCCACCAGCAGGGTGTCGAAACTGGCTGTGCCGATGCGTTCGGTCTGGATGCAGGCGCCGGCCGAACTGCGGATCATGCCGCCCGGCTCCGACAGCAGCGACAGGCGGTACAGCTGCTTGCCCGCGACCCGGTTGGCGGCGTCGAAAGCCGAGAGCGGCCCGGTGAAGTCGAGCATGCTGCAATCGGTGAAGATCAGGAAGGCGGTATCGCGCATGGGCATCTGGACAGGCTCCGGGATGGCTTGAAATGCAGGAATTATGACATTTTGGACGTACGCGTGCAGCGCACACTGCGCAGGTCGATATCACCGGAGCCTGCCATGGACCGAACCGCCGCCGTCGCCGAAGCGCGCGACCCCACTCCCGCCAACCCTGCCGCCGCGCGCCACCGCTGGAAGGTCCTGGCCGCCGGGGTGGCCGCCAACGCCAGTTTCTCGGCCATCTTTTCCGGCATTCCCGTGACCTCGGTGGTATTGCGCGCGGACTACCAGCTCAGCAATGCCCAGCTTGGGCTGGCGCTGGGCCTGTTGAGCCTGGGCGTGGCCCTGGGCGAACTGCCGTGGGGCGTATTGACCGACCGCCTGGGCGACCGCAAGGTGCTGCTGACCGGCTTGCTGGGCACCGTTGCCGCGCTGTGGCTGCTGGTGCTGTTCGCGCTGCCGGGGCAGGGCGCGGCAACGTTCAGATGGCTGTGCGCGGGGCTGATGCTGGCCGGCTTGCTGGGCGGCAGCGTCAATGGCTCAAGCGGGCGGGCGGTGATGGGATGGTTTCAAGATGGCGAGCGCGGCCTGGCGATGAGCATACGCCAGACCGCGGTGCCGCTGGGCGGCGGCATCGGCGCGCTGCTGCTGCCGTCGCTGGCGGCCCATGCCGGCTTCGGCGCGGTCTATGGCGCGTTGATCGCCGGTTGCCTGGCCAGCGTCTGGCTGACCTTGCTGTGGCTGCGCGAGCCGCCGCCGTCGGCGCCGCCGCAACAGGCGATCCGGCAGGAACGTGCCGCAACCCCGGCTTTGCGCAACGCTACGGTCTGGCGCCTGGCGCTGGGCACCGGTTTGCTGTGCGCGCCGCAGGTAGCGCTGATCAGTTTCGGCGGCGTCTTCCTGCACGACGTCAGCCATGCCGGCCTGGTGCTGATCAGCGCGGTGATGACGGTGGTGCAAGTCGGCGCTGCCGTTTCGCGTATCGCCAGCGGGCGCTGGACCGATCGTCGCGGCAATCGCCGCGGTTTCCTGCGCGGCTGCGCTTTATTGAGCGCCGGGCTGTTCGCGCTGCTGGGCGTATTGGCGTGCTCCGGCGCAACGCTGGCGCCGCTGGCCTTGTCGCTTGCCGTCGCCGGCATCGCGGTATCGGCCTGGCACGGCGTGGCCTATACCGAACTGGCGGTGCAGGCCGGGCCGGCGCAGATCGGCACCGCGCTGGGGTTGGGCAACAGCTGCGTATTCATGGTGTTCTTCCTGACCGCGCAGGCGGTGCCGCCGCTGCTGCAATGGCGGGGCTGGGCCGCCGTCTGGTTGGCGATGGCAGCGGTGGCGCTGGCGGTGCGGCCGTTGTTTCCGGCGCCGGGCAAGCAATGACGGAAGCGTGTTTCTTCGAAGAAGGCAGCTTTAGACGACCGGTCTAATTTTTGGTTAGAATGTCGCCATGCGAGAAAACTACGGCGAAAACAAGCGCAACATCCTCATGGCCGGGCGCGCGATCATCGCGCAAAAAGGCTTTTCCGGCGTCGGGCTGTCCGAGATCCTGGCGGCGGCGGAGATTCCCAAGGGGTCGTTCTACCACTACTTCGGCTCCAAGGAGCAGTATGGGCGCGAGCTCATCGAACACTATGTCGAGGGCTACCTTGAGCTGCTGGGCAAGGTGCTCGGCGCGGATGCCTATGGCGCCAGCGCGCGCGAGCGGCTGCTGACCTATTGGGGCTATTGGCTGGAAAGCCAGTGCTGCCAGGAATTCGAGCAGCGCTGCCTGGTGGTCAAGCTCAGCGCCGAAGTGGCCGACCTGTCCGACGACATGCGCGAGGCCTTGCATCAAGGCACCGGGCGTTTTATCGCCCGTATTGCCGGCTGCATCGAGGACGGCGTCGCCGACGGTTCTCTGCATACCGTGCTGGAGCCGCTGGCCACCGCCACCATGTTGTACCAGCTATGGCTGGGCGCCAGCTTGCTGTCCAAGCTCAGCCGCGACCGCGTGCCGATGGAAAGCGCGATGCACGTCACCCGCCGGGTACTGGTTCCGCCGCAATAGGCCGGCCATTCATCTTCATTGCGCATTCAAATTTCCCAATTAAGTTTCCCAATTTCCAAAGGACTTCCCATGAGCGCCAATCACGCAGTCAACCGCAGGATCGTCCTCGCCGCGCGCCCCACCGGCGCGCCTGTGGCGGCCAATTTCCGTCTTGAGGAAACCGCCGTGCCGGCGCCTGAAGAAGGGCAGGTGCTGCTGCGTGCCGAGTGGCTTTCGCTCGATCCTTACATGCGCGGCCGCATGAGCGACGCGCCGTCTTACGCGCCTTCGGTCGATATCGACGCGGTGATGACCGGCGGCACCGTCTCGCGCGTGGTGGCTTCGCGTCATGCCGATTTCCATGAAGGCGACCTGGTGATGGCCTACACCGGCTGGCAGGAATACGCCCTCTCCGACGGCAGCGGCGCCACCAGGTTGCCGGCCGGCTTCGACCACCCTTCGCATGCGCTGGGCGTGCTTGGCATGCCCGGTTATACCGCTTATGCCGGCCTGATCGACATCGGCCAGCCGCGCGCCGGCGAAACCGTGGTGGTGGCCGCCGCCACCGGCGCGGTCGGCTCGCTGGTGGGACAGATCGCCAAGATCAAGGGCTGCCGCGTGGTCGGCGTGGCCGGCGGCGCGCAGAAGTGTGAATACGCAGTCAAGGAATTGGGCTTCGACGCCTGCATCGACCACCGCTCGGCGGATTTTGCCGCGCAACTGAAGGCGGCCTGCCCCCAGGGCATCGATGTCTATTTCGAGAATGTCGGCGGCGCCGTGTTCGATGCCGTGGCGCCGTTGCTCAACGTGCACGCCCGCATCCCGGTATGCGGCCTGATCGCGCATTACAACGGCGGCCGTGTCGAGTCCGACGCCAGCGCGCTGCTGCGCCGCGTGCTGACGCAACGCATCCAGATCCGCGGCTTCATCATCTTCGACTACTACGTCAACCGCCCCGACCTGCTGGCGGCGTTCCAGCACGATGTCTCGGGCTGGCTCAAGCAAGGCCGGCTGCGCTACCGCGAAGACGTGGTGCAAGGGCTGGAAAATGCGCCGCAAGCCTTCATCGGCATGCTGGAAGGCAAGAACTTCGGCAAGCTGGTGGTCAAGCTGGACTGACAAGCTATCCGGGCGCGCTGCCCGGCAACCCGGCGCAGCGGTGATCCCGTTGCGCTTTCAAGGATCGCATCCCCATGATTCCGTTTTCCGTCCTCGACCTGTCCCCGATCAACAAGGGCAGCACCGCCGCCCAGGCCTTCAACAACACCAGGGAACTGGCGCAGCTGGCCGAGAAGCTCGGCTACCGGCGCTACTGGCTGGCCGAGCACCACAACATGGCCGGCATCGCCAGCGCCGCCACCTCGCTGGTGATCTCGCACGTGGCGGCCAACACCAGGAGCATCCGCGTCGGCTCCGGCGGCATCATGTTGCCCAACCATTCGCCGCTGGTGATCGCCGAGCAGTTCGGCACGCTGGAGTCGCTCTACCCCGGCCGCATCGACCTCGGCCTGGGGCGCGCGCCGGGTTCCGACCAGCGCACCGCGCGCGCCCTGCGCCGCCACATGGGCGGCGACACCGCCGAGAATTTCCCGCAGGATGTGCAGGAGCTGCAGGACTATTTCGCCGAACCATCGGACTACCAGTCGTTGCGCGCGGTGCCCGGCGCCGGCCTGAACGTGCCGATCTGGCTGCTGGGGTCGAGCATGTTCAGCGCCCAGTTGGCGGCCGAACTGGGCTTGCCGTTCGCCTTCGCCTCGCACTTCGCGCCGGGCTTCATGAAGTCGGCGGTGGAGATCTACCGCGCCCGCTTCAAGCCCTCGGCCGCGTGGCCAAAACCGTATGTGATGCTGGGCCTGAATGTGTTCGCCGCCGATACCGAGCGCGAAGCGGTGCGCCTGTTCAGTTCGCTGCAGCAGCAGTTCATCAACCTGATCCGCGGCACGCCGGGCCAGCTCAACCCGCCGGTGGACGACATCGCCGACTACTGGCAGCCGGGCGAGCAGGCGCACGTCGAACGTTCGCTGGCCTGCGCCGTGGTGGGCGACCGCGAGAGCGTGCGCGAGGGCCTGCAGAATTTCATCGACGACACCGCGCCGGACGAGCTGATGATCACCGCCCAGATCTATGACCATGCGGCGCGCCTGCATTCATTTGAAATCGTGGCCGAGGTGCGCCGGGAGCTGGAGAGCCGGGTGGCGATCTGAGTTCATTGTTCAGGTACCGATAAAAGAAAAACGGCATTGCCCGCAACAGGCAATGCCGTTTTTCCGTTGAAGAAGAGAAATCCTTATTCCATCCCCAGCATGCGCGCCAGGTTGTTCCCGCTCTTGCCGCTGACCAGGTGGATGTGTTCCTCCAGCGTCACCAGGTGCGACTCCATCGCCGCCACCGCGCCTTCGGTATCGCCGCGCTCGATCAGGTCGACGATGCGGGTGTGTTCCTCATGCTCGCAGGAGGCGTAGCCGGCCGGTTCGTGCAGCGCCACGATCAGCGAGCAGCGCGACACCAGTTCGCCCAGGTAGCGCTGCAGCGTGGCGTTGCGCGCCAGTTCGGCCACCTGCATGTGGAAGGATGAGGCCAGCCGCGCCCAGCGCGTCTGCGCGTAGCTGTGCATCGCCTGGTGCTCTTCCTTGAGTTGGCGGCGCAGCCGGGCCAGGTCGGCGCGCGTGGCGTTGCGTACCGCCAGGCGCATGATGGCGGCTTCCAGCGAACGCCGCGCCTCGAAGATCTCGCGCGTTTCTTCCGGGGTCGGCATGGCCACCACCGCGCCGCGGTTCGGGCGCAGTTCGACGATATGTTCGTGCGCCAGCTTTTGCAGCGCCTTCTGCACCACCGTGCGGCCCACGCCGAACAGTTCGCACAGGGCCGCCTCGGGCAGCTTGGTGCCGGGCGCCAGGCGCTGGCTCATCACGCTGTCGTACACGGTGGCATAGATGCGGCCGATGATGTCGTCGCCGGCCTCGGCGTCGGGCTGCAGGGCCGGCGCATCGGCCAGCGTGTCGTGGCGCACGCGCGGGCGGCCGGCGCGCTGTTGGCGGGCTGGGGCCGGGGCGTCGTCGGCATGGCGCGCGGCCACGCCCCTGGTGCTCTTGGCGCTCTTGGCCGCCGGCTTGGCGGCCGTGCCGGCGGTGCGCTTGCCCGCGTTGCGGGGGGAGGTTTCGCTCATCGTCTTGTGCTTGGTGTCTCATCGCGCCACGCTTCCTTTGGCGCGGAAGGCGCGGCGCCCGGTTGGGCATGCGTCGCGGGTCAGTGCGGCGCGCCCTGCTGCAGCGTGCGCCATACCTCGGCGGCCAGCCTGATCAGAGACAGGTCGCTGCCCGCGGGGCCCAGCAATGATACGCCGATCGGCAGCCCGGCGGGCGTGGCCAGCGGGATGCTGACCTGCGGCAAGCCGCACAGGCCGGCGATGCAGGTGATGCGGAAGGTGCGTGCGCGCACCAGGTCGACCTCGCCGGGGGCGGCGTCCAGCGGCGGCGCCACGCTGGCCGCGGAGGGGATCACCGCCACCGCGTCATCGCCCAGCAGCGCATGCACCTGGCGGCGCACCAGCCGCTGGCGCTCGCGCGCCTGGCGTTCGTCCTGGACACCGGTGGCGCGCGCGATGTCCCAGCGGCCCTGCACGGCGGGGCCGAAGCGCGGCGTTTCACGCTCGATCCAGTCGCGGTGGGTTTGCCAGGCCTCGTGCGCCGAGGCCACGACGTAGGCGCGGCGCCATTGTTCCAGTGCATCCGGGTCGTCGCCGGACAGGCGGCAGTGCCGGCCCTGCATGCGCGCGCACAGCGCCTGGTAGACGCGCTGCACGGCCGGCTGGAACACCGGGTCGGCCTGTTCCAGCGCATCCAGGGGCAGCAGGACGCGCCGCAAGTCGCGGCCGGCGGTCTGCGGCAGCAGCACCTCGCCCACGCGGGCGAAGGCGCCGGCTTCGTGCGCGAGCCAGGTGGCGGTATCGAAACCGGGGGAGAGCGGCGCCATGGCCGCGCAGGACAGCAGGCCGTGCGTGGTGCGCAGGCCCCAGATGCCGCAGTAGCTGGCCGGCACTCGGGTCGAGCCGCCGGTGTCGGTGCCCAGCGCGAAGTCGCACAGGCGCGCCGCCACCGCCGCCGCCGAGCCGCTGGAGGAACCGCCCGGCACGCGGCCCGGCGCGGCCGGGTTGATGGGCGTGCCGTAGTGGTGGTTGTCGCCGTGAATGCTATAGGCGATCTCGTCGGTCAGGGTCTTGCCCACCAGGGTGGCGCCGGCGTTGAGCAGGGTCGTCACCAGCGGGCTGGTGGACGTGGCCGGGGCATGCGTGCGCAGCCAGTCCGGATTGCCGGCGCCGGTGACGTGGCCGGCCACGTCGAACAGGTCCTTGGCGCCGAAGGCGAGGCCGGCCAGCGGGCCGGCGGCGGCGCCGGCGATGCGAAAGCGCCCGTGCGGCACGAAGGCGCCGATGCCGTCATCGGCGTCGCCCGGAGCCGGGGCCGGAATAAAGCGGGGATGGTTCAAGCGGTTCTCCAATGATCAGGGCAGCAGCGCAGGGGGCTGCCGCAGTTCTTCCAGCGCATCCACGTGCGCGCAGATGGCGCCCGGCGTGGTGAACCAGACCTGGCCGCGGTCGCGCGCCGCGGCCAGGTGTTGCAGCGCGCGGCGCAAGTGGCGCAGGCGGTAGGGCTGGCCCACCAGGTAAGGATGCAGGGCGATGCCCATCACCAGCGGCTGCCGCGCCGATTGTTCCAGCATCTCGTCGAAGTTGTCGACGATCATCTGCGCGAAGTCCTTTCCGTCCATCTGGCGCGCCACGATCATCGGGATGTCGTTGAGCTCTTGCGGATAGGGGATCGACCACAGGCTGCCGCCGTCGCGCGTGCGCATGCGCACCGGCTGGTCGTCGTGCGCCCAGTTCAGGTTGTAGCGGTACCCCGATTCGCGCAGCAGGTCGGGGGTGACCAGGCTTTCCGAGATCCACGGCGAAAGCCAGCCGGCCGGCGCCGCCCCGCTTTCGGCGGCGATGCGGTCGCGGCAGTGGCGCAGCAGCGCCAGTTCGGCGCTTTCCGGCAGCGTGCCCTGCTGTTGCGAATTGCTGTGGCCGTGGCCGATGATCTCGTCGCCGCGCGCGGCGAAGGCGGCCACCAGTTCCGGGCAATGATCGTACAGCGCGGTGTTGACCAGCACGCCGGCCGGCAGCGCCAGTTGTTCGAACAGTTCCAGGCAGCGCCAGGCGCCGACGCGGTTGCCGTATTCGCGCCAGGCATAGTTGAGCACGTCGGGCTCGGGGCAGGCCGGGCCCAGGCGCGCGCCCAGGCCCGAGCCGAAGGCGAAGTGCTCGATGTTGAAGCCGAGGTAGACCGCCAGCCGCGCGCCGTTGGGCCAGCAATAGCCGGGGCGGCGGTGGATGGCCGAATAGCCGAAGCGGCCGTGGCCGGGCAGCGGGCCGAAGGGGCGGGCGCTGCCTTCGACGGCGGGGACGGTGGGCGGGAGGGTAGGCTGGTTCATGCCGGCTTCCTCACGGTGCGGCCAGGCCGGCGCCCTGGGGTGTGGTTGATGATGGTGCGGCGTGCATCATTTTCTCCATCTTTTGCACAAGAGTCGTGCGTTATTGGCTGCAAACTTGATTGGTTATCAGCGGCAATAAATGAAGATATTTGCTGCCTATATAAGGTAAATATTGTCGGCAAAAATTATCTTCGCATGCGGCGCTTGGCATAGCCCTTGCATAAGTCATGCCGGGAACAATGCCAACCGTCTCTTAGCCAACCTGGAGGGAAGCCACCATGATCCGTTTCACCCGCCGTACCCTGATTGCCGCCGCAGCCGCCACCGTCGCCGCTGCTGCCGCTGCTGCCTTCGCCTCGCCGGCCCTGGCCGCCGACCCCATCAAGATCGGCCTGGTCACCGCGCTGTCGGGCCAGTCGGCGCAAGCCGGCGAGGCGCTGACCCGCGGCATGGCCATCGCCATCGACGAGATCAACGCCAAGGGCGGCCTGTTGGGCGGGCGCAAGCTGGAGCTGGTGCGCCGCGACGATGAAGGCAATCCGGCCAAGGGCGTGGTGGCCGCGCGCGAACTGATCTTCAAGGAAAAGGTGGCGGTGCTGTTCGGCGGCCTGGACACCCCGGTGTCGATGGCCATCGTGCCCATCGTCAACCAGGAGAAGGTGCCCTTCGTCGGCCCGTGGGCGGCCGGCACCGGCGTGACCAAGAACGGCGCCAACCCGAACTACGTGTTCCGCGTGTCGGCGGTGGATGAACTGGTCGACAAGGCCATGCTGAACTACGCGCAGAAGACCTTTAAAAGCAGCAAGGCCGGCCTGATCCTGGTCAACAACCCCTGGGGCGAATCCAACGAGAAGGGCATCGTCGCCGCGCTGGCCGAGAAGGGCTTGAAGCCGGCCGGGGTGGAGAAGTTCGAAGGCAGCGACGTCGACATCGTGCCGCAGCTCACGCGCCTGAAGGCCGCCGGCGCCGACACCTTGTACCTGGTCGGCAACGTCGGCCCCTCGGCGCAGGTGGTCAAGTCGCTCGACCGCATGGGCTGGAAGGTGCCGGTGGTGTCGCACTGGGGCCCGGCCGGCGGCCGCTTCACCGAACTGGCCGGCCCCAACGCCAGGAACGTGCACTTCATCCAGACCTTCAGCTTCTTCGGCAAGCTCTCGCCGGTGGGCGAGAAGGTGGTGGGCGAGCTCAAGGCCAAGTACCCCGCGATCAAGGGCCCGGACGATATCACCCCGGCCGTCGGCGTGGCCAACGCCTATGACGGCATGCAGCTGGCCGCGCTGGCCATCGCCAGGGCCGGCTCCACCAACGGCGACGCGGTGCGCGAGGGCTTCTACAAGATCGACCGCTACGAAGGCCTGATCAAGACCTACGTCAAGCCGTTCAGCCCGGCCGTGCACGATGCGCTGCAGGCCGACGACTACGTCTGGGCGCAGTTCATCGACAACCGCATCCTGCCGGTGGGCCTGGCGCAATAAGGCCCACCGGCAGCGCCGCGCCGGCCGGGAGCGGTCTGCGCGGCGGCCAATCCATGCGCAATGCGGGCAACGCATCACGCGCAATACCAACGATCAACAGCCGCCGCCGGCAACGCGGCGGGGCAGGGAGAACACGATGTTGCTGCTGTCGGCACTCATCAGCGGATTCGGACTGGGCAGCATGTACGGTCTGATGGCGCTCGGTTTCTACATGACGTATGCCGTTTCCGGCACCGTCAATTTCGCGCAGGGCAGCTCCATGATGCTGGGCGCCGTGCTGTGCTTCACCTTCGCCCAGACGCTGGGCTGGCCGATGTGGCTGGCCGTCGTGCTGGCGCTGGCCTTGTGCGCCGCCTATGGCGTGCTGGTCGAAGTGCTGGCGGTGCGCCCCTTCGCCCGGCAGGGCTCGAACGCCTGGCTGATGTCCACCGTGGCGCTGGGCATCGTGCTGGACAATCTGGTCATGCACACCTTCGGCAAGGAGCCGCGCAGCCTGCCGTCGCCGCTGGCGCTGTCGTCCATCGAAGTGGGCGGCATCGGCCTGGGGGTGTATCCGCTGCACCTGCTGATCCCCGCCGTCGGCCTGGCGCTGGCGGCGCTGCTGCATACCGTCTCGCGCCGCACCCGCTGGGGCACCGCCTTGCTGGCGGTGGTGCAGAACCGCGACGCCGCGCGCCTGATGGGCATCCCCATCACCCGCGCCATCGCCGCCGCCTTCGCGCTGTCGACCCTGCTGGCCGGGGTGGCCGGCGTGCTGATCGCGCCGCTGTTCAACGTCAACGCCGACATGGGCACGCTGTTCGGCCTGAAGGCCTTCGCCGTGGCTATCCTGGGCGGCATCACCAGCGCCTGGGGCGTGATGATCGCCGGCCTGCTGTTCGGCATCGCCGAGGCGCTGATCACCGCCACCCTCGGTTCCGGCTACACCCAGATCATCACCTTCGCGCTGGTGATCGCGGTATTGGCGATTCGTCCCAACGGCCTGTTCGGCCGCGCACAGGTGAAAAAGGTATGAACAATCTTCCGCATTCCGTGACCGCGGCGCTGCGCCGCGCGGCCCAACCCGCGCCGCCGGCCGTCGCCCCGCGCGCCCAGGTGCGCCTGGGGCTGGGCACGCCGGCCGCGCTGGCCTGGTGCGTGCTCGGCTTCATCGCCGCCGCCACGCTGGCGCTGTCGGTCAACAGCTATTACGTCTTCGTGCTGGCCGGCATCGCGCTGGTGGCCATCGTCGGCATCGGCCTGAACGTGCTGATCGGCCTGACCGGGCAGGTCTCGTTCGGCCATATCGGCTTCTACGCCATCGGCGCCTATACGGTCGCCATCCTGACCACCAAGGCCGGCTTCTCGTTCTGGCTGGCGTGGCCGCTGGCGGCGCTGGCAGCGGGGGCGCTGGGTGTGCTGCTGGCCTTGCCGGCGCTGCGCGTGAAGGGCCCCTACCTGGCCATGATCACCATCGCCTTCAGCTTCATCGTGCAGCACGTCATCATCGAGATGCGCGATGTGACCGGCGGCCAGAACGGCATCATGGGCCTGGCCGCCCCCGCCTTCCTCGGGCTGCAGGGCGAGCGCGCCATCGCCATCCTGGGGCTGGTGTCGGTGGCGGCGGTGCTAGCCGGCTACTGCTGGCTCTCGCGCGGCAGTTGGGGCGCGGCCATGCGCGCGGTGCGCGACAGCGAGACCGCGTCCGAATCGATCGGCCTGAACCCGCTGGTGGTCAAGACCGCCGCCTTCGCCATTTCGGCCGCCCTGGCCGGCCTGGCCGGCGGGTTGTTCGCGCCGTTGTCGACCTTCGTCACGCCGGACACGTTCAGTTTCATGCAGTCCATCCTGTTCGTGCTGGTGGTGGTGATCGGCGGCGCCGGTTCCATCATGGGGCCGGTGGTCGGCGCGGTGATCGTCGGCGCGCTGCCCGAACTGCTGTCCAGCATGGAGGACTATCGTCTGCTGTTCTTCGGCGCGCTCTTGTTGCTGGTGCTGTGGATCGCGCCGGACGGCGTGACCGGCCTGCTGCGCAAGCTGGCGGGCGCGCTGCGCCAGCCGGCCGCGGCCATTCCTCCGCCGGCGCCGGCGGGCGATGAAGCGGCGCTGCCGGTGCGCACCCGCCGCACCTTGTCGGCCGACGGCCTGACCATGGTGTTCGGCGGCGTGCGCGCGGTCGGCGGCCTGGGATTCGAAGTGCCGGCAGCGGCCGTCACCAGCCTGATCGGCCCCAACGGCGCCGGCAAGACCACGGCGCTGAACATGCTCTCCGGTTTCTACCGCCCGAGCTCCGGCAGCTTCGCGCTGGGCGGGGTGGCGCTGGCGGGCTTGCCGGCCTTTCGCATCGCCCGCCACGGGGTGGCGCGCACCTACCAGACTTCGCAACTGTTCGGCAGCCTCAGCGTGGCCGACAACGTCGCGCTGGCCTGCGGCCGCGGCCGCCTGGGCGGGCTGCTGTCGGCGCGCGGTTTCGGCGATGCCGCGGTGCGTGCGCGCAGCGCCAGCCTGCTGGCGTATTGCGGTTACCACGGCGCCATCGATATCGCTGCGGCCGACCTGGCGCACGTCGACCGCCGCCTGGTGGAAATCGCGCGCGCCCTGGCCGCCGATCCGGATGTGCTGCTGCTGGACGAGCCGGCCGCCGGCCTGTCGCGCGAGGACAAGTCGATGCTGGCGCGCCTGCTGCAAAAGATCGCCGCCGCTGGCATCAGCGTGGTGGTGGTCGAGCACGACATGGAACTGGTGATGCAGATCTCCAGCCGCATCGTGGTGCTGGACGCCGGCCAGCGCCTGGCCATCGGCACTGCGCTAGAAGTGCAGAACGACCCGGCGGTGCGCCAGGCCTATCTTGGCGAGGACGCGCAGCAGCCGGCGGCGACTGCTGCGCGCGTGGCGACGCCGGGTGCGACCGAATTGCTGGGCGTGGGCGAGCTGGTCGCCGGCTATGGCGCCGAGCCGGTGCTGCATGGCATCAACCTGCAGGTGAAGCAGGGCGAGATGGTGGCCCTGCTGGGCGCCAACGGCGCCGGCAAGTCGACGCTGATGCGCGCGCTGGCCGGGCTGCACCGGCCGGTGCAGGGCGGCATCCATGCCGGCGGCGTCAACCTGATGCACCTGCGCGCCGAAGAGATCGTGCGTCATGGCGTGGTGCTGGTGCCGGAGGGGCGGCAGGTCTTCCCGGAACTGAGCGTGCTGGACAACATCCGCCTTGGCGCTTTCCTTTATCCGCAGGATGTGGAGGCGCGGGTGGAGGAAATGCTGGGGCGCTTCCCGCGTTTGCGCGAGCGCCTGCACCAGCGCGCCGGCCTGCTCTCCGGCGGCGAGCAGCAGATGCTGGCGATCGCGCGCGGTTTGATGTCGCGCCCGCGCGTGCTGTTGCTGGACGAGCCGTCGCTGGGCCTGGCGCCGAAAGTGATTGCCGAACTGTTCGCGGCGCTGGATCGGTTGCGCAACGAGAACATGACCATCGTGCTGGTCGACCAGATGGCGGCGCTGGCCTTGTCGCTGGCCGATCGCGCTTATGTGATCGAAGGCGGGCGGGTGGTGGCGCAGGGCAGCGCGGCCGAGATCGCGGCCAATGATGCGCTGGCCAAGGCTTATCTTGGCGGGCATTGAGGAGATTCGCGATGGAACCGACGTTGCCGTTCGAGGTGAACATCCCGGAA
Source organism: Herbaspirillum sp. GW821-FHT09A12 (assembly GCF_059418325.1). Classification (NCBI taxonomy): domain Bacteria; kingdom Pseudomonadati; phylum Pseudomonadota; class Betaproteobacteria; order Burkholderiales; family Oxalobacteraceae; genus Herbaspirillum; species Herbaspirillum sp. GW821-FHT09A12. Next base: position 201,428 of record NZ_JBWKPR010000005.1, on the reverse strand, counting down.
GTGCTGGCTGAAGTGACGGTTGCTTTCGGGCGTTATGAGGTGGCGCTGACGACCAACCAGGTCGAGGTGCTGGATGAGCTGTTTCTGGACTCGGCCCATACCGTGCGTTATGGCGCTACCGAGAATCTTGTCGGGTTTGACGAGATACGATCATTTCGTCTTGAACGTTCGCCCAGGAACCTGATGCGGGATTTGAGGCGGACTGTCATTACCACCTATGGGCGCGACTATGCGGTGGCCAATACCGAGTTCACCCGTGATGGGGATGCCCGGATTGGGCGGCAGAGTCATGCCTGGTTGCGGTTGCCGCAGGGGTGGAGGATTGTGGCGGCGCATGTTTCCTGGATGGAGGTGAAGTAGTTTTTTTGGGGGGAGTCTGGGTAGTCTGGTCTTGCTGCGTGCAGATGTACTGGTTCTATGCTTATCTTTCTCCGGTCGGAAGGGAGCGCCGGGGGCGGCCCGGCAGCCGCTCACTTTCTTTGCTCCGCCAAAGAAAGTAAGCAAAGAAAGGCGGCCCCTAAGTGCCAGCCCTCCTTCGGAGGGTACCCGTTGGAGCGCGGTAAAAAATGGGCGAGGCAGAGTCGCTGCGCTCCGACTGCCCCGCTGATCCATTTTTTACCGCACTCCAACGGCTGGCCCACAAGGGGAGGTAAACCTGAACGCCTCGCCTGCGGCATCGGGCTTGGGAGGGGGGTGTGCGTTGGCTCCATTCCTTGAACCAAGTTAGTCGCAAGCTTGGCGATGCCGAAGGCGAGCCGTTTCCGAAGTCCGCATCTAACCAGCCGGCGGAGTGGGCAAAAAAATGGATCAGCAAGGCAGTCGGAGCGAAGCGACTCTGCATTGCCCATTTTTTTGCCCACTCCGCCGGGGACCCCGAAGGGGCTGGGTAGTTGCGGTCGCCTTTCTTTGCTTACTTTCTTTGGCGAAGCAAAGAAAGTGAGCGGCTGCCGGGCCGCCCCCGGCGCTCCGTGTCGACCGAAGAAAGAAAAGCATAAAGCCAGTACATCTGCATGAAGCAATAGCAGACTACCCAAACCACAAGCAAACAAACAAAAGCCCCCTCACGCCGCCGCAAGCACCTCCCCCTCTTCCGGCGGCACCCCATACCCCTGCCCCTTCACCAACTTCCGCAACTCACCAATAAAAGCCTGCGTCAATTGCGACAACGGCTCCAACCGCACATGCACCAGATTGGCCTGCAAGATGGGCGCGCGCGCCACCGGCCGCACCACCATCTGGCTGCTGCCGGCCCAGCTGCGCACGGAGAATTCGTCCACCAGCGCCACCCCCGCCCCCATCTGCACCAGCGAACAGGCGTTCTGCGGCGAGCCCACTTCCAGGATCGGCCGCAACACCTCTTCCTCGGCCTGGTAAAAGCGGCCGACGATGCCGCCGAAGGGCGAATCCTTGTCGTAGGAGATCAGCGGGAAGGGCCGCAGGTCGGCCAGCGCCAGCGTGCCGCGCCGCGCCAGCTCGTGGTTGTACGGCAGCACGCACACCAGGCGGTTGCTGCACAGCGGCGCGACCTCCAGGTTGGGATGCTCCATCGGCAAGATGATGATGCCCAGGTCGGCCTGGCGGTTCAGCAGGCGCTCCTTGAGGTAGCCGTAGTTAAGACAGTGGAAGCTCAGCTTGACGTCCGGATGCCGGTTGCGAAACAGCGTGATGGCCTGCGGGATCAGCATCTGCCCGATGCTGGGGCTGGAGACGATGTTGAGGATGCCGCTGCGGTTGTCGGCCAGGTCGGTGGCCAGTTCGTTGACGCGCTGCACCGCCTGGTAGACGCTCTCCACTTCATGGAACAGCTTCTTGGCCTCGGGCGTTGCGTACAGCCGGCCCTTGATGCGCTCGAACAGGGCGAAGCCGACGCGCTGCTCGGTATGCGAAAGCAGGCGGCTGACCGCCGGTTGCGAAACGAACAGCAGCTGCGAAGCGCCGCTGATGGAACCGGTGATCATCACCGCGCGGAAGATTTCGATCTGACGCAGGTTCAGTGCCATAAGTCCTCGCCATGCATAACAGGATGTTAAGGGGAACCGACAAATGAGCAAGGAACATGCCCAGCGGCCTGGGTTAGAGTTTCTTCATCGATTGTGAACCCAACCGCCCACTCCCGGGAAAGCACCATGTCCACTCCTCCGCCTGACGGCCAGACCGTCTTCGTCATCAATCCCAACAGCACGCAGCGCGTCACCGACGGCATCGACGCCGCCATGGCGCCGCTGCGCATGGCCGGCGGCCCGGCCATCGAATGCCTGTCGCTGCCATCAGGCCCGCCGGGCATCCAGAGCCAGCACGACGTCGAATCGGTGACGCTGCCGCTGGCGGCGCTGGCGCGCTCATTGGAAGCGCGCGCCAGCGCCTTTGTGATCGCCTGCTTCTCCGACCCCGGCTTGTTCGCGGTGCGCGAAGCAGTCAAGGCGCCGGTGCTGGGCATCATGGAAAGCGGCATCCTGAGCGCATTGACGCTGGGCCAGCGCTTCGGCGTGATCGCCATCCTCGACGCCTCCATCCCGCGCCACCTGCGCGCCTACGGCGCCATGGGCGTGCAGTCGCGCCTGGCCGGCGAACTGGCGATCGGCCTGAACGTGACCGAGCTCTCCCAATACGAACGCACGCTGCAACGCATGACCGAAGTCGGCCGCCGGCTGCGCGACGAGCGTGGCGCCGACGTGATCGTCATGGGCTGCGCCGGCATGGCGGTCTATCGCGAACCGCTGCAGCAGGCGCTGGGCATGCCGGTGGTGGAACCGAGCCAGGCCGCGGTCGCGATGGCGATCGGCCGCGTCAAGATGAACTGGCATGGAGCCTGAGATGAGCGACAACACGCAAGACCTGATCGAACAATTGCGCGCCATCGTCGGCGACGCCGGGCTGGTGACCGATGCGGATGCGCAGGCGCCTTACCTGAAGGACTGGCTGGGCAAGTGGCAAGGCCGCGTGACGGTCGTCGTGCGTCCGGCCGACACCGCCCAGACCGCTGAGGTGGTGCGGCTGTGCCACGTCACGCACACGCCCATCGTCACCCAGGGCGGCAACACCGGCATGAGCGGCGGCGGCACGCCGGACGACAGCGGCGCCCAGGTGATCCTCTCGACCACGCGCATGAACCGCATCCGCGAGGTCGATCCGCTCAACAACACCATGACGGTGGATGCCGGCGTGATCCTGGCCAACGCGCAACAGGCAGCGCGCGAGGCGGGCCGCTACTTCCCGCTGAGCCTGGGCGCCGAAGGCAGCTGCACGGTCGGCGGCAACCTCGCCACCAACGCCGGCGGCATCGCCGTGCTGCGCTTTGGCAACATGCGCGAACTGGCGCTGGGGCTGGAAGTGGTGCTACCCGACGGGCGCATCTGGAACGGCCTGCGCGGGCTGCGCAAGGACAATACCGGTTACGACCTGCGCGACCTTTTCATCGGTTCCGAAGGAACGCTGGGCGTGATCACCGGCGCCGTGCTCAAGCTGTTCGCCCAGCCGCATGCGCGCGCCACCGCCTGGGTCGGCGCCGATACACTGGAGCAGTTGGTCGAATTGCTGGCGCGCTCCCGCGCGCGTTGCGGCGAACGGCTGGTGGCCTTCGAGATGATGTCGGCCGCCTCCCTGGCGCTGGTGCTGCGGCACGTGGCCGACACCCGTGCGCCGCTGGCGCAGCCGGCCGCCTTCAATGCATTGGTCGAGCTGGCCGACACCGAGGATGGCGGCCTGCAGGCGATGCTGGAAGATGTGCTGGGCCAGGCGCTGGAAGACGGCTTGGTGAACGACGCCATGTTCTGCGCCAGCCAGGCGCAAAGCGCGGCGCTGTGGAAACTGCGCGAGGGCATCTCGCAGGCGCAGGTGCGCGCCGGCAAGGTGGTCAAGCACGACATCGCGCTGCCGATCTCGTCGCTGGCGGCGTTCACGCAGGCGGCCGAGGCCGCCATCGGCGGCGAAGGCATCGTCGCCGAGATCATCAACTTCGGCCACCTGGGCGACGGCAACCTGCACTTCAACGTGATGATCCCGCTGTCGTCGACCTATGAAGAAACCAAGCACGCCACCGCCGTCTTCAACCGGCTGGTGCACGACATGGTCACGCGCATGAACGGCAGCATCAGCGCCGAGCATGGCGTAGGCCAGTTGCGCCGCGACGAGCTGCGCCACTACAAGCAACCGCTGGAGATGGAATTGATGTTGCGGATCAAGCAGGCTTTCGATCCCAACCTGATCATGAATCCGGGCAAGCTCCTCTAAGAAGCTGTTCAAAGATCAGCGCAGCAGCTTGTCGATGATGGCCTGGCGGATATTGTCGATGTGGCGCGCGGTTTCGGCCGCCGCTGCGGCGCCGTCGCCGCGCGCCAGCGCGTCGAGGATGGCCATGTGTTCCAGGCAGGTGGGATGGGCGCGGTTGTCCATGCGCTTCAACGAGAACATGCGCGTCTTGCGGCGCAGCTCGACGATCATCGACGCCAGCAACTGGTTGTCGCAGCATTCGGTGATCAGGCCGTGCAGTTCGCCATCCAGGCGCTGGTGCTCGGGGTCGGCCGGGTCGTCGCGGCGCATGATGTCTTCAATGCGCATGCGCAGGTCCGCGGCCTGCGCGCCCGGCACCTTGCCGGCCGCACGCGCGGCCGCATCGGACTCCAGCAGCCGGCGCACATGCAGCACCTCCATGATTTCCTGCACCGTCACCAGCCGCACATACAGCCGGCCATTGGCCTTGCGCTCCAGTACCCGCTCCCCTTCCAGCCGGTGCATCGCCTCGCGCAAGGGCGTGCGCGAGATGCCCAGGCGCGCGGCCAGCATGCGCTCCTGCACCGCCTCGCCTTGCTTCAATTCGCGCGAAAGGATCAGGTCGACCAGGGCTTCATAGGCCTGGTTGCCGAGGCTGGCGGCGCCGGACTCGGGCGCGTCGCTGCCGTCGTCAGGATTGGCACCGGATTCGGCTGGCATGTCGTGGCGGGCATTCATGGTGGGCAGATTTTAACCGAAAGGATCATCGTATTTGGCACGAGTATTGCTTGAATACATTTGGTATACCAATTGTATTTCATTTAAACTCAATTTGAACCAAAACGGAACAAGCTTCTTCACATGACGATCCCGCACCCTTCGCAACGTCTCTCGGCGCGCCTGGCCCAGGCCCGTCCCTCGGCCACCGGCGCCGCTTCCGAAGCCGCCCGCAGGCTGGCCGCGCAAGGCCGCCGGATCATCAGCCTGGCCGAGGGCGAGCTCGATTTCGACACGCCGGCCCATATACAACAGGCGGCCATCCAGGCCATCACCGGCGGCCAGACCCGCTACACCTCGGTGGGCGGCACAGCTGCCCTGAAGCAAGCCATCGTCACCAAATTCGCGCGCGACAATGGCCTCGATTACCAAATTGGTGAGGTCATTGCCGCCACCGGCGCCAAGCAGATCCTGTTCAATGCCTTGCTGGCCACGGTCGATGCCGGCGACGAAGTGATCATGGCCGCGCCGTATTGGGTCTCCTATTCGGAGATGGTGCGCATCGCCGGCGGCGAGCCCGTGGTGCTGCCGACCTCGCCCGATGCCGACTTCAAGCTCACGCCGCAGCAACTGCAGGCGGCCATCACCCCGCGCACGCGCTGGCTGATGCTGAATTCGCCCTGCAATCCCTCGGGCGCGCTGTACAGCGCCGACGAACTGCGCGCGCTGGCCGAGGTGCTGCGCCCGCATCAACAGATCATGGTGCTGGCCGATGACATCTATGAAGCGATCGTCTTCGACGGCGCCTTCTGCACCTTCGCCCAGGCCGCGCCCGACATGCATTCACGCACGCTGACGGTGAACGGCGTCTCCAAGTCGCACGCCATGACCGGCTGGCGCCTGGGATACGCGGGCGGCCCGCAATGGCTGATCCGCGCGCTGGAGCTGCTGCAATCGCAAAGCACCAGCAACCCCAGCTCGATCAGCCAGGCCGGCGCGCTGGCGGCGCTCGACGGCCCGCAGGACTTCCTCGACGGCTGGCGCGAACGCCTGCGCACGCGGCGCGACATGGCGCTGTCCATTCTGGGCGACGCCGCTCCCTGGCTGTCCATGCGCAAGCCGGCCGCGGCCTTCTATCTGTATGCCGATTGCCAGGCGGCGATCGGCGCGCTCACGCCGCAAGGCCAACGGCTGGCCGACGACTGGGCGCTGGCTGCCTGGCTGCTGGAAGAAGCCGGCGTCTCGGTGGTGCCGGGCAGCGCTTTCGGCATGGCCGGCTACCTGCGCCTGGCCTATGCCACCGCCGACGAGCGCCTGCGCTCGGCCTGCGAGCAGATCGTGGCGGCCTGCCAGCGCCTGCGGCGGGCATGAGGAGCTGATGCCATGAAGACTGCCCTCCGTCCTGACGAACCCGCCTACGCCATCGCCGCCGGCACGCTGGCCGCGGCCTCGCTGCCGGCCTTCGACTGGCAGGCCGAGCCGGTCGGCGAACGCTGCCTGCTGGTGCGCGTGGGACAGACGGTGGGTGTGGACACCAGCCGTATCGTGCATGCGGTGGCGGCGCTGCTGCGCGAAGGCCTGGGCGCCGCCGTGCTCGATGTGGTGCCGGCCTTCACTACGGTGGCGGTGCATTTCCAGCCGGCCGCCTTCCCGCGCCGCGCCGGCCCGGCGTCGGCGCAGGTCGCGCGCAAGGTGGAGCGGCTGCTCGGCAAAGGCGTGCGCGCCACCGCCGGCAGCGGCCGCGTGGTCGAGGTGCCGGCCTGCTACGGCGGCGACCACGGCCCCGACCTGGTGGAAGTGGCGCGCCGCTGCAAGCTGACGCCGCAGGAAGTCATCGCCCTGCACAGCAGCCGGCCGCTGACGGTGTATGCGTTCTTCTTCTCGCCCGGCAATCCCTTCGCCGGCCCGCTCGATGCGCGCCTGGACATCCCCCGCCGCAGCACGCCGCGCACGCTGGTGCCGGCCGGCTCGGTGGGCGTGGCCGGCGGCATCACGTCGATCTACCAGAACGCCTCGCCGGGCGGCTGGAACATCATCGCGCGCACGCCGCTGAACCTGTTCGACCTCAAGGCCATGCCGCCCACCCGCATGCAGCCGGGCGACCTGATCCATTTCCGCCCGGTCTCGCCCGAACAGTTCGGGCAACTGCTGGAGGCCCGTCCATGAACCTGATGCATATCGACCGCGCGGGCATGTACTGCACGCTGCAAGACCTCGGACGCTATGGTTTCCAGCAATACGGAGTGCCGGTCAACGGCCCCATGGACGAGTGGGCGCATCGCGCCGCCAACGCCCTGGTAGGCAACGCGGAAGACGCGGCGGTGCTGGAATGCACGCTGACCGGCCCGGCCCTGCACTTCAGCCAGGACACGCTGCTGGCGCTGACCGGCGCCGACATGCGCGCCACCGTGGACGGCCGCGCGCTGCCGCGCCAGCGCGCGGTGCTGGTGCGACGGCAGGCGAAGATCGAACTGCAGGGTGCGGCCGGCGGCGCGCGCGCCTACCTGGCCGTGCGCGGCGGCTTCGCCACCGAGGCCGTGATGGGCAGCCGCAGCACCTATGTCCGCGGACGCTTCGGCGGCATGGAAGGACGCCCCTTGCAATGCGGCGACCGCGTGCCGGCCTTCAGCCGCGAACGCGGCACGCCGCCGCTGGCGCTGGAGCGCACGCTGGTCTCCAGCGGCCTGAACATGGTGGCTGCGGCGGCCCTGCCCGAAGCGGCCGGCCATTGGGTCGCCCCGTTCGACGCCATGGATGACGCCACGGATAACGCCCTGACGCTGCGCTGCATTCCCGGCCCGCATTGGCATGCCTTCAGCGAGGCCGCGCGCGCAGCGTTCACGGGCCAGGCCTGGCGCATCACGCCGCAGTCCGACCGCATGGGCTATCGCCTCGATGGCATGGCGCTGGACAAGCCGGACTTGCCGGAAATGATTTCCGAGGCTACTTGCTTCGGCACCGTGCAGGTGCCGGCCGGCGGCCAGCCGATCGTGCTGATGGCCGACCGCCAGAGCGCCGGCGGCTATCCCAAGATCGCCTACGTGGCCGCCGCCGACCTGCCCTTGCTGGCGCAGGCCGGGCCGGGCGCGGCGGTGCGCTTCGCGCCGCTGGCGCAAGCCCGGGCCGAGAAGCTGTGGCTGCAATGCGAAGACCGCGTGCAGGCGCTGCGCGATGCCGCGCAACGCGCGCTGGCGTGCAACTGAAACCGATCCGACAAGTTCAACAAGGAGTGGCCATGCCAAGCATCGACATCAACTGCGACATGGGCGAAAGCTTCGGCGCCTGGAACATGGGCGCCGACGAGACCATCATGCCGCACATCACCTCGGCCAACATCGCTTGCGGCTTGCACGCCGGCGACCCGGGCGTGATGCTGTCCACCGTGAAGCTGGCGCTGCGCCACGGCGTGGCGCTGGGCGCGCACCCCGGCCTGCCCGACCTGCAGGGCTTCGGCCGCCGCGAGATTGCCATGAGCCCGGCCGAGGTCTACGCACTGGTGGCCTACCAGGTGGGCGCGCTGCAAGGCATCGCCGCCACCCAGGGCGCCAGGCTGCACCACGTCAAGACCCATGGCGCGCTGTACGGCATGACCGGGAAAAGCCGCGCCATGGCCGATGCCGTGGCGCAGGCGGTGTTCGACATCGACCCGGCGCTGCAGGTCTACGTCGCCAATCGCCACATGACCGACGCCACGCTGGCGCTGGGCCTGAAAGCGGTCCATGAGATCTACGCCGACCGCAGCTACCAGGACGACGGCACGCTCACCCCGCGCTCGCAGCCGCACGCCATGATCGAGGACCCGGCCGCCGCCACCGCGCAGGTGCGCCAGATGGTGCTGCACGGCACGGTGCGCGCGCTGTCCGGCAAGGACGTGCCGCTCAAGGCCGACACGCTGTGCGTGCACGGCGACCAGGCCGGCGCCGTCGTGTTCGCGCAGCAGATCGGCGCCGCGCTGCGCGCCGACGGCATCGCCATCGCCGCTACCTGAGCAGCAATCATCCAGCAGAAACCCGTTCCCTCATCCCGACCCGTCAACCAGAAAGGCTACGCCCATGTTCTCTCGCATCGCCCTCCCTTCCCGCCGCGCCATCGCGGTGGCCGCCATGTCGTTCGGCCTGTGCGCCACCGGCATGCTGGCGTCTTCGGCCGCCCAGGCGCAGACGCGCGGCGGCACCCTGCGCGCCATCGTGCAGCCGGAGCCGCCGCTGCTCATGCTGGGCCTGAACCAGCAGATCCCCACGCAGTACGTGGCCGGCAAGATCTATGAAAGCCTGCTGACCTGGTCGCCCGAGCTGCAGCCGCAACCGGGCCTGGCCAAGAGCTGGGAAATTTCCAAGGACGGCAAGACCTATACCTTCACCCTGCAAAGCGGCGTGAAGTGGCATGACGGCAAGCCGTTCTCGGCCGACGACGTGGTCTTCACCATCGACAAGTTCCTGCGCGAAGTGCATCCGCGCGCGCGCGTGATCATCAACCAGTTCGTGGCCTCGGTGAAGGCGCTGTCGCCGACCCGGGTCGAGATCAAGCTCAAGGAACCGTTCGCGCCGTTCCTGAAAGCCTTCGTCAGCGACAACATGCCCATCGTGCCCAAGCACATCTACGACGGCACCGACTACAAGAACAACCCGGCCAACCATACCCCGATCGGCACCGGCCCGTTCAAGTTCAAGGAGTGGAAGAAGGGTTCCTACATCATCCTGGCGCGCAACCCGGACTACTGGCAGGCCGGCAAGCCCTACCTCGACGAGATCGTGTTCAACGTGATCCCCGACGCCGCCTCGCGCGCGGTGGCCTTCGAACGCGGCGACGTGCAGGTGCTGCGCAGCGGCGACGCCGACAACGTCGACATCAAGCGCCTCAAGGCGCTGCCCAACGTGCAGTACACCACCAAGGGCTGGGAGATGTTCGCTCAGCAGTCCTACATCCAGATGAACCAGCGCAAGCCGCCCTTCGACAACGTCAAGGTGCGCCAGGCGGTGATGGCGGCGATCAACCGCAAGTTCGTGGTGGACAACATCTTCTTCGGCCTGGGCAAGATCGCCACCGGCCCGATCTCGTCGAACACGCCGTTCTACAGCGCCGACGTGCCGGCCTACGCCTTCGACCTGAAGAAGGCGCGCGCGCTGGTCAAGGAATCCGGCGTGGACCTGTCGAAGACGCCGGTCAAGATCCTGTCCTACCCTTACGGCGCGGCCTGGGACCGCCTGGCCGAGTACACCCGCCAGAGCCTGGAGCAGATCGGCTTCAAGGTCGAGATCGAGTCGGCCGACGCCGGCACCTGGTCCAAGCGCGTCTCGGACTTCGACTTCGACCTGACCTTCAGCTTCACCTCGCAGTACGGCGATCCGGCGCTGGGGGTGTCGCGCCTGTACCTGACCCGCAACATCGTCAAGGGCTCGGCCTTCGTCAACAACCAGGGCTACCAGAACGCCGCCATGGATGAACTGTGGGACAAGGCGGCCGCCGCCACCTCCAGCGACGAGCGCGCCCGTGCCTACGCCACGATCCAGAAGACCCTGGTCGAGGAAGTCGCCAACGGTTACCTGTTCGAGCTGGAAAACCCGACGCTCTACAGCGGCAAGGTGCACAACCTGGTCAAGAGCGCGATCGGCCTGAACGACACCTTCGCCGACGTCTATCTGGACAAATAAGTACGTGGAACCGGCCATGCGGCACAACCGCCGCATGGCCTCGCTGGAGTTACCGATGAAGTCTCTGTCCTTTCTCTTCGCCCGCCTGGGCAAGGCCCTGGTGGTGGTGCTGGGCGTGGTCGTGATCAACTTCCTATTGATCCGCATGGCGCCGGGCGACCCGGCCAGCGTGCTGGCCGGCGAGGCCGGCTCGTCCGATCCGGCCTACGTGGCGCAACTGCGCCAGGAGTTCGGCCTGGACCAGCCCGTGTACGTGCAGCTGGCCACCTACCTCAAGGGCGTGGTCAAGCTGGACCTGGGCTTTTCCTATCGTGAACGCCTGCCGGTGCTGGACCTGATCCTCGACCGCCTGCCGGCCACGCTGCTGCTGATGGGCTGCGCCTTCGTGTTCTCGGTGGCGCTGGGGGTGCTGTTCGGCGTTATCGCCTCGCGCGCCCGCTATGCCGGCAAGCGCCCCTGGCTGGATAGCGCCATCATGAGCGCCGCGCTGCTGATCTATGCCACGCCGCAGTTCTGGCTGGCGCTGATCGCGGTGATCTTCTTCTCGCTGCACCTGGGCTGGCTGCCGCCGTTCGGCATGGAAACCGTCGGCGCCGGCTTCACCGGCTGGGCCCGCGCCGGCGACATCGCCGCCCACCTGGTGCTGCCGACCGTCTCGCTGGGCTGCTTCTTCATGGCGGTGTATGCGCGCCTGACGCGCGCTTCCATGCTGGAAGTGCTGGGTATGGACTTCATCAAGACCGCGCGCGCCAAGGGCGTGGCCACCGGCGAGATCATCCGCCGCCATGCGTTGCGCAACGCGCTGCTGCCGGTGGTGACCTTCGCCGGCATCCAGCTGGGCCAGCTGGCCGGCGGCGCGGTGCTGACCGAGACCGTGTTCGGCTGGCCGGGCATCGGCCGCCTGATGTTCGATGCGCTGATGCAGCGCGACTACCAGCTGATGCTGGGCGTGTTCCTGATGACCTCGGTGATGGTGGTGCTGTTCAACCTGCTGACCGACCTGCTGTACCGCCTGATCGACCCGCGCATCGCCGAGCGCTGAAAGGAATCCCGATGACTATGTTCTTCCGACGTTTCGCCGCCAACCGCGGCGCGCTGGCCGGCCTGGTGCTGCTGGGCATCGTGGTGCTGGTGGCTTGCCTGGCCTCGTTCTGGTACCAGGAGTCGCCGTGGGCGATGGTGGCGCAACCGCTGCTGCCGCCCTTCACCGAGGCCGACTACCCGCTGGGCACCGACATGCTGGGCCGCGACCTGGCCGCCGGGCTGGCCTACGGCGCGCGCGTGTCGCTGATGATCGGCCTGATCTCGACGCTGGTGGCGGTGCTGTTCGGCATCCTGGTGGGCGCGCTGGCCGGCTACAACGGCGGCCGCATCGACGACCTGCTGATGCGCTGCACCGAGTTCTTCCAGACCATCCCGCAGCTGGCCATGGCGATGGTGCTGGTGGCCATCTTCAAGCCGTCGCTGTATTCCATCGTGGGCGCCATCGCCGTGGTCTCGTGGCCGCCGGTGGCGCGCCTGGTGCGCTCGGAATTCATGACGCTCAAGCAGCGCGAGTTCGTGCAGGCGGCGATCGTGATCGGCCAGACGCCGGCGCGCATCATCGTCACCCAGATCCTGCCCAACGCCGCCTCGCCCATCATCGTGACCGCCTCGCTGATGACGGCCACCGCCATCCTGACCGAGTCGGCGCTGTCCTTCCTCGGACTGGGCGACCGCAACCTGATGAGCTGGGGCTACATCATCGGCGCCTCGCGCACCATGCTGCGCGAAGCGCCGATGATGAGCCTGTGGCCGGGGCTGGCGATCATGCTCACGGTGCTGGCCATCAACCTGATCGGCGAGGGCTTGAACGATGCGCTCAACCCGCAACTGCGCAAGCGTGGAGAATGACATGAGCGCCATCACCGAACACGCTATTTCCGCCTCCACTGCTACTGCCGCCGCTGCCGCCGCCGGCGGCGATCCGCCGCTGCTGTCCATCCGCAACCTCAGCATCGCGCTGCCCCGGCAGGGCGACCGCCGATACGCGGTGCGCGACATCTCCTACGACATCCATGCCGGCGAGATCGTCTGTATCGTCGGCGAATCGGGCTCGGGCAAGTCCATGAGCGCCAATGCCGTCATGGGTCTCCTGCCCGCTTACCTGCGTCCCGAACAGGGCAGCATCCAACTCGAAGGGCGCGACCTGCTGCGCCAGGACGAAGACAGCCTGCGCGCGCTGCGCGGGCGCGAGATGGCGATGATCTTCCAGGAACCGCTGTCGGCGCTCAATCCGCTGATGACGGTGGGCGACCAGATCGCCGAGGTCATGCGCGTGCACAACGCTTTCCCCGGCCCCGCGCGCGAGCGGCGCGTGCTGGAGCTGCTGGAGTTCGTCGGCCTGCCCGACCCGGCCACGCTGCGCCATAGCTGGCCGTTCCGCCTCTCCGGCGGCCAGCGCCAGCGCGTGATGATCGCCATGGCGCTGGCGCTGGAGCCTCGGCTGCTGATCGCCGACGAACCCACCACGGCGCTGGACGTGACCACGCAGGCGCAGATCCTGGCGCTGATCGCCCGCATCCAAAAGGAGCGCGGCATGGGCGTGATGTTCGTCACTCACGACTTCGGCGTGGTGGCGGAAATCGCCGACCGCGTGATCGTGATGGAAAAGGGCGAACTGGTCGAGCAAGGCACGGTGGACCAGGTGCTCAACCATCCGCGCCATCCCTATACCCGCAAGCTGATCGGCGCGGTGCCGCGCCATGTCGGCCAGGCGCCGGCCGCGCAGGAAGAACGGCGCAACATTCGCCAGGTGCAAGAGCGGCCGCTGTTGCAGGTCGAAGGCTTGCGCAAGACCTACGCCACCGGCTCCAGCCTGTGGGGCCGCAAGCGCGTGGTGCACGCGGTCGATGGCGTGAGCTTTGAAGTGCGACGCGGACAGACGCTGGGCGTGGTGGGCGAATCGGGCTCGGGCAAGTCGACCATCGGCAAGTGCCTGCTCAAGCTCACCGATATCGACGGCGGCAAGATCCTGTTCGGCGGCGACGATATCGCGCCGCTGAGCGAGACCCAGTTCCGCCCTCGGCGGCGCGATATCCAGATGATCTTCCAGGACCCGTTCGCCTCGCTCAACCCGCGCCACACCATCGGCCGCATCCTGTGCGACGGACCGATGGCCGCCGGCGTGCCGCGCAAGCAGGCCGAACAGCGCGCGCGCGAACTGCTGCAACTGGTGGAGCTGGATGCCTCGGCCTTCGATCGCTACCCGGCCGAGTTCTCCGGCGGCCAGCGCCAGCGGGTGGGCATCGCCCGGGCGCTGGCGATGGAACCGCAACTGATCGTGGCTGACGAGTCGGTCTCGGCGCTGGACGTGTCGGTGCAGGCGCAGGTGCTGCGGCTGCTGCGCCAGTTGCAGCAGAAGCTGGGCATCGCGCTGGTGTTCATCACCCACGACCTGCGGGTGGCGGCGCAGATCTGCGATTCGCTGATCGTCATGCATCGCGGCAAGATCGTCGAGCAAGGTCCGCCGCAGCAACTGTTTGAAGCGCCGCGCCACGACTACACGCGCGCGCTGATCGCGGCCATGCCGGGCGCCCACTGGGACCCGGCGCAGGCCCTGCTGGCCTGAGGCCTGGATGTGCCCAATCCACGTTTCCCTCTGAGGTTCTTGCCTCTTTTCCGCACCGGCGTCTTACGACCGGTGCGGCTTTTTTCACCTGAAAGGAATCTCCAGACATGGCGCTGTGCGTGATCGCCCAACCCATCCACCCGGTCGGCGCCGAACTGCTGCGCGCGGCCGGTATTGACGTGCTGCAGTCGGCCGGGGCCGCCGCGTTGGCGCAGGAACTGGCCGGCGCCGACGCCGCCATCGTGCGCGACGGCGTCAGCGCCGCCCAGCTCGATGGCGCGCCGCGCCTGCTGCTGGTGGCCAACCACGGCACCGGCACCGACAAGATCGATGTCGCCCACGCGCACAGGCTCGGCATCGCGGTCAGCAACACCCCGCTGGCCAATGTGCGCGCCGTGGCCGAGCATACGCTGACCCTGATGCTGGCCGCCGCGCACCAGGCGGTGGCTGCCGACGCCGCCACCCGCGCCGGCAACTGGCGCTTCAAGTATGAGGGCCGCACGGTCTCGCTGTACGGCAAGACGCTGGGCATCGTCGGCTTCGGCCGCATCGGCGAACTGTTGTGCGGCATGGCCGGCGGCGGGCTGGGCATGCGCGTGCTGGTCTGGTCGCCGCGCGCCAATGCCGGTCATGTGCGCGCCTGCGGCGCCGAGGTCGCGGCCTCCTTCGAACAATTGCTGGCGCAGTCCGACGTCATCAGCCTGCACCGCCCGCTGCGCCCGGACACCGCGCACACCATCGATGCCGCGGCGTTGTCCCTGATGAAACGCGACGCCATCGTGGTCAACACCTCGCGCGGCGGACTGATCGACGAGGCGGCGCTGGTCGATGCGCTGCGCGCCGGCCGCATCGGCGGCGCCGGCCTCGACGTGTTCGAACGGGAACCGCTGTCGCCGGCTTCGCCGCTGGCGGCGCTGCCCAACGTGGCGCTGTCGCCGCACATCGCCGGCTCCTCGCAGGAAGCGCTGCAGGCGACGGCGACCCAGTGCGCCGGGCAGGTCATCGCCGCGCTGTCGGGCCGGCAGCCGGAGAGCCTGCTGGATCCTTCGGTATGGGGACGGCGCACCGGCGCCTGATCCAGACGACGGACGAAAAAAAACGGCGAACCGGAGTTCGCCGTTTTTCATTGCGCAGCAACGCTTACTTCTTGCGCTGCGGCGGCAGGTCGGTGCAATGCCCTTCCGCCACTTCCGCCGCCATGCCGAGCGATTCGCCCAGCGTCGGGTGCGGGTGGATGGTCTTGCCGATGTCGACCGCGTCGGCGCCCATCTCGATGGCCAGCGCCACTTCGCCGATCATGTCGCCGGCGTGCGTGCCGACGATGCCGCCGCCGATCACGCGGTGCGTCTCGGCGTCGAACAGCAGCTTGGTGAAACCTTCGGAACGGCCGTTGGCCACCGCGCGGCCGGAAGCGGCCCACGGGAAGTGGCCCTTCTCGATCTTGATGCCGCGGGCCTTGGCTTCGTCTTCGGTGACGCCGACCCATGCCACTTCCGGATCGGTGTAGGCCACCGACGGGATCACGCTGGCGTCGAAGAAGCTCTTCTCGCCGGCGATCGCCTCGGCTGCCACGTGGCCTTCATGCACCGCCTTGTGCGCCAGCATCGGCTGGCCCACCAGGTCGCCGATGGCGAAGATGTGCGGCACGTTGGTGCGCATCTGCTTGTCGACCGGGATGAAGCCGCGCTCGCCGACGATCACGCCGGCCTTGTCGGCCGATACCTTCTTGCCGTTGGGGCTGCGGCCCACGGCCACCAGCACCAGGTCGTAGACTTGCGGCTCGGGCGACTTGGCGCCGGCTTCAGCGGCCTCGAAGGTGACCTTGATGCCTTCCTTCAGCGCCTCGATTGCGACCGTCTTGGTCTTGAGCATGACGTTGTCGAAGCGCTTCTCGTTGAACTTCTGCCAGACCTTGACCATGTCGCGGTCGGCGCCCTGCATCAGGCCATCCATCATCTCGACCACGTCGATGCGCGCGCCCAGCGTGGAGTAGACCGTCGCCATTTCCAGGCCGATGATGCCGCCGCCGATGACCAGCATGCGCTTGGGCACCTGGCGCAGTTCCAGCGCGCCGGTGGAGTCGACGATGCGCGGGTCCGCTTTTTCTTTACCCTGGACGAACGGCAGGTTCACCACCGATGAACCGGCGGCGATGATGGCGTGCTTGAACTGCACCACCTTCTTGCTGCCGTCGGCGGCCGTCACTTCGATATGGTTGGGGCCGGCGAACTGGCCGTTGCCGTTCACCACGGCAACCTTGCGCGCCTTGGCCATGCCGGCCAGGCCGCCGGTCATGGTGCCGATCACCTTGTCCTTGTAGCCGCGCAGCTTGTCGATGTCGATCTCGGGCTTGCCGAAGGTGACGCCGTGCGAAGCCATGGCGGCGGTCTCGTCGATCACGGCGGCCACGTGCAGCAGCGCCTTGGACGGGATGCAGCCCACGTTCAGGCAGACGCCGCCCAGTGTGGCTTCCTGCTCGACGATGACGGTGTTGAGGCCGAGGTCGGCCGCGCGGAAGGCGGCCGAGTAGCCGCCGGGGCCGCCGCCCAGCACCATCACGTCGCACTGCACGTCGGCGCTGCCGCCGAAGCTGGCGGCGGCCGGTGCGGCCGCTGTGGCTGCGGGAGCGGCGGACGCTGCCGCCGGGGCTGCCGGTGCCGCCGCTGCAGGCGCCGGAGCGGCTGCCGGCGCAGGGGCCGCGGCGGCCGCGCCCGAAGCTTCCACCATCAGCAGCACCGAACCTTCGGCGACCTTGTCGCCGACCTTGATCTTGATTTCCTTGACCACACCCGCCGTCGACGACGGGATTTCCATGCTGGCCTTGTCGGACTCGACGGTGATCAGCGACTGGTCGACCTTGATCGTATCGCCGACCTTGACCATCACTTCGATGACTTCGACTTCCTTGAAATCCCCGATATCGGGGACCTTGACTTCAGAGAGACTCATTGTCTTGGCTCCGTTATGTTCTGTTTCGCTGCGCGCCGCCACCGGGGCGGCGCATCGACTTGATTAGAGCAAGGACTTGCGCAGGTCGCCCAGCACGTCGGCCAGGTAGGCCGAGAAACGAGCCCCCATTGCACCGTCGATGACGCGGTGGTCGTAGGACAGCGAAGTCGGCATCATCAGGCGCGGCACGAATTGCTTGCCGTCCCACACCGGTTTGGTGATCGACTTGGACAGGCCCAGGATCGCCACTTCCGGCGCGTTGATGATGGGCGTGAAGGCGGTGCCGCCGATGCCGCCCAAGGACGAGATGGTGAAGGTCGCGCCCTGCATGTCGGCCGGCTTCAACTTGCCTTCGCGCGCCTGGGCCGACAGCTCGCCCATTTCGATGGCGATCTGGCTCACGCTCTTCTGGTCGGCGTTCTTGATCACCGGCACCACCAGGCCATTGGGCGTGTCCGCCGCGAAACCGATGTTGTAGAACTGCTTGAGGATCAGGTTTTCGCCCTTGGCATCCAGCGAGGAGTTGAAGGCCGGGAATTTCTTCAACGCCGAAACGCTGGCCTTGATCACGAACGCCAGCATGGTCAGCTTGACCGGCGACTTGGCCTTGGCGTAAGCGGCATTGGAGGTGACGCGGAATTCTTCCAGCTCGGTGACGTCGGCTTCGTCGAATTGCGTGACGTGCGGGATCATCACCCAGTTGCGGTGCAGGTTGGGGCCGCTGATCTTCTTGATGCGCGACAGCGGTTGCAGCTCGGTGGCGCCGAACTTGGAGAAGTCCAGCGACGGCCACGGCAACAAGTCCATGCCGGCGCCGCTGCCGTTCTTGCCCGGCGCGGCGGCAACCTGGGTCGAACCGGCCATCACGCCCTTGACGAAGTTCTGCACGTCCTCTTGCAGGATGCGGCCCTTGGGGCCGGTGGCCGGCACGCGCGCCAGATCCACCCCCAGTTCGCGCGCGAACTTGCGCACGGACGGCGAGGCGTGGGCCTTGCCGCCGGCGCTGGTGGCCGATGCGGTGGCGATCGCCGGCGCGGCGGCCGGTGCTGCCGCAGGCGCAGATGCAATCGCGGGCGCAGCGGCGGCAGGCGCCGCTGCCGGAGCAGCCGCGGCAGGCGCGCCGCCGGTGGTTTCCAGCGCGGCGATGATGCTGCCCTTGGCAACCTTGTCGCCCAGCTTGACCTTCAGTTCCTTGATCACGCCGGCGTGGCTGGACGGGATTTCCATGCTGGCCTTGTCGGACTCGACGGTCAGCAGCGACTGTTCGGCCTTGACCGTGTCGCCGACCTTGACCATCAGTTCGATGACTTCGACTTCCTTGAAGTCGCCGATATCGGGCACTTCGATTTCGATCACGCCGCCGGCGGCAGCGGGTGCAGCGGCGGGTGCCGGCGCGGGGGCCGCAGCCTGTGCCGCTGCCGGCGCCGCTGCCGCGGCTTGGGTTGGGGCCGCGGCCGGCGCTGCGCCGGCGCCTTCGCCTTCGACGATCAGCAACAGCGAGCCTTCGGCGACCTTGTCGCCGACCTTGACCTTGATTTCCTTGACCACGCCAGCCTGGCTGGAGGGGATCTCCATGCTGGCCTTGTCGGATTCGACGGTGATCAGCGACTGGTCGACCTTGATCGTGTCGCCGACCTTGACCATTACCTCAATGACTTCGACTTCCTTGAAATCGCCGATGTCCGGGACTTTTACTTCGACTTGACTCATCTGTTGCGCTCCGTTGTTCTGTTCCCCGGCCTTGGGCTGGGAGAGGGTATTCGCAGAGGGGAAGGTGCTGCCGCGTGGCCATTGCATCTTAAGCCATGTCGCGGCCGCCCCTGCCCTGTTTTTCGGCTGACGCTGACACGAAACATCCCCGCCATCAGGAAGCTGAAGCGGGGATGCTCGGGTCGGCGGAACTTACTGGGTCACCGGGTTCGGCTTGTTCGGGTCGATGCCGTACTTGGCGATCGCCTGGGCCACGACTTCAGGCTTGATCTTGCCTTCATCGGCCAGCGACTTCAGGGCCGCCACGGTCACGAAGTAGCGGTTCACTTCGAAGAACTCGCGCAGCTTGGCGCGGGTGTCCGAACGGCCGTAGCCGTCGGTGCCCAGCACCTTGTAGGAACGGCCCTTGGGCACGAAGGCGCGGACCTGTTCGGCATAGGTGCGCATGTAGTCGGTGGAGACCACGATCGGGCCGTCGGTGCCTTCCAGCGATTGCTCGAAATGGCTCTTGCGGGCAGTGTCGGCCGGGTGCAGCATGTTCCAGCGTTCCACGTCCTGGCCGTCGCGGGCCAGCAGGGTGAACGAGGGCGCGGACCAGACATCGGCATCGACCTTCCAGTCGTCGCGCAGCAGGTCGGCGGCGGCGATGACTTCGCGCAGGATGGTGCCCGAACCCAGCAGCTGCACGCGCAGCTTGTTCTTCTTGCCGCCTTCGTTCAACAGGTACAGGCCCTTCAGGATGCCCTCTTCCTGGCCCGGCTTGATGCCCGGATGCGCGTAGTTCTCGTTCATCACGGTGATGTAGTAGAACACGTCTTCCTGGTTGGCCACCATGCGGCGCAGGCCGTCATGGATGATCACCGCGACTTCGTGGGCGAAGGTCGGGTCGTAGGGCACGCAGTTCGGGATCGCCGAGGCGAACACGTGGCTGTGGCCGTCTTCGTGCTGCAGGCCTTCGCCGTTCAGGGTGGTGCGGCCGGCGGTGCCGCCGATCAGGAAGCCGCGCGCGCGCATGTCGCCTGCCGCCCATGCCAGGTCGCCGATACGCTGCAGGCCGAACATCGAGTAGTAGGTGTAGAACGGGATCATCACGCGGTTGTTGGTCGAGTACGAGGTCGCCGCGGCGATCCACGAGCTCATGCCGCCCGCTTCGTTGATGCCTTCCTGCAGGATCTGGCCGGCCTTGTCTTCGCGGTAGTACATGACCTGGTCCTTGTCGACCGGTTCGTACAGCTGGCCGACCTGGCTGAAGATGCCGATCTGGCGGAACAGGCCTTCCATGCCGAAGGTGCGGGACTCGTCGACCATGATAGGCACCACGCGCGGGCCCAGGCTGCCGTCGCGCAGCAGCGCGGTCAGCACGCGCGAATAGGCGGCGGTGGTGGAAATTTCACGGCCTTCGGCGGTCGGCTCCAGCATCGCCTGGAAGGCGGACAGCTCGGGCACCACCAGCTTCTCGTCGGCTTGCGGACGGCGCTGCGGCAAATAACCGCCCAGGGCCTTGCGGCGCTCGTGCAGGTATTGCATTTCAGGCGTGTCGTCGGCCGGCTTGAAGAACGGGATGTTGGGCAGGTCGGCGTCCGAGATCGGCAGCTGGAAGCGGTCGCGCATGGCCTTGATGGCCTCGTCGTCCAGCTTCTTGGTGTTGTGCGCGGTGTTGCGCGCTTCGCCTGCCTTGCCGAAGCCGTAGCCCTTGATGGACTTGGCCAGGATCACGGTCGGCTGGTCCTTGCTCTCTTGCGCGACCTTGAAGGCGGCGTAGATCTTGTGCGGGTCGTGGCCACCGCGGGTCAGGCGCCAGATGTCGTCGTCGGACATCTTGCTGACCATTTCCAGCAGCTTGGGGTGCTTGCCGAAGAAGTGCTTGCGCACATAGGCGCCATCCTTGGCCTTGTAGTTCTGATATTCACCGTCGACGGTTTCCATCATCACCTTTTGCAGGATGCCTTCCTTGTCCTTGGCCAGCAGCTCGTCCCAGCCGCTGCCCCAGATGACCTTGACCACGTTCCAGCCGGCGCCGCGGAAGTCGGATTCCAGTTCCTGGATGATCTTGCCGTTGCCGCGCACCGGGCCGTCCAGGCGCTGCAGGTTGCAGTTGACCACGATGACCAGGTTGTTCAGCTTTTCACGGCCGGCCATGCCGATGGCGCCCATCGATTCCGGTTCATCCATCTCGCCGTCTCCGCAGAAGGCCCAGACCTTGCGGTTGTCGGTCTTGGCGATGCCGCGGGCGTGCAGGTACTTCAGGAAGCGCGCCTGGTAGATCGCCATCAAGGGCCCCAGGCCCATCGAGACGGTCGGGAACTGCCAGAATTCCGGCATCAGTTTCGGGTGCGGGTACGAAGACAGGCCCTTGCCGTCGGCTTCGCGGCGGAAATGGACCAGTTGCTCTTCGGTCAGGCGGCCTTCCAGGAAGGCGCGCGCGTAGATGCCGGGCGAGGAGTGGCCCTGGATGTACAGCAGGTCGCCGCCGTGGTCTTCGGTCGGGGCGTGCCAGAAGTGGTTGAAGCCGATGCCCAGCATGTTGGCCAGCGAGGCGAACGAGGACAGGTGGCCGCCGAGGTCGCCGTCAACGCGGTTGGCCTTGACCACCATGGCCATGGCGTTCCAGCGCATCCACGAGCGCAGGCGCTCTTCATATTCGAGGTTGCCGGGGCAGTGCTCGCCCTGGTCGGCGGGAATGGTGTTGACGTAGGCGGTATTGCTGGAAAACGGGATATGCGCGCCGCGGCGGCGGGCCAGGTCGACCATGCGCTCCATCAGGTAGTGGGCGCGGTCCGGACCTTCCTTCTCGATCACGGCTTCGAGGGCGTCAAGCCACTCCTGGGTTTCCATCACGTCGGGATCGTTGGCGGCCTGCGCCAGGACTTGGTCGATTTGGGCTGACATGTCATGTCTCCTGTTTGTTGAAGGCCCCTGCCAGGTCTGATGGACTGGCCGGGTCGGTCGGGTCATTCAGTGCAAATAGCCGCCGGCGATGATGCGTGGAAAACACTAATGTACGGTCTTCCAGCCGTGTGGACGACGCATTTTATCAGGGATTTTTTGATTTTCAAATTACGATAATTGATTTCATAATACGAAATTATGCTGCAAAGCGGCATGAACAGGCGCTTTCCAGCCACCGTATTTTTACGGTCAGGGCGATGTGAAGGGTGTTTTTTGCCATGTTTGCAATGCCGCAAAATGCGCCTTCGCCAGCCTGCTCAGGTCATCGAAGAAGCGCTACGGCCGTGCCGGCCCACTAGAAAAAATATGAAAAAGACAATGAAATTTGCCTGAACAAGCCAGGCAGGGGCAGCGCTGCCGCCCCCTGCCCCATGCGCCGGACGAGGCCGGTTCTATATAGGCTCTATATAGATAGCAGATAGGCGTGGAAATGGCCGGCTTCGGGTCGGCCGGAACGGCTCAGACGCTGATATTGCCCAGCGTGCTGGCGCGGTAGGCGGCGACGAAGGTGTCGAAGTCGCCGGTCTGGGTACGCTCGATGTCGCGCTGGGCATCCAGCGAAGCCTGGGCGATGGCCACGAAATCGGCGGTCTGCGCCGCCGTCAGCGGCTCGGCCAGCAGTTGTCCGGCCTGTGCCGCGCTGTTTTGCAGGGCCCAGGCCGGGAAGGAATTGCCGGCCGCGCGGATCTCGCGCAGCACCCGCGCCGACGGCGTGGCGTCGGGATCGGCCAGCTTGGCGCGCTGGGCGTCCATGCTGTCGCGGTGGATGCTGCCGCCGGCCTGCCGGTCCAGCAATTCGGCCACCGGCGCCATGCGCTCCAGCAATTGCTCGCCCCATTCCTTCAAGCCGATCGCCTGGCCCTTGAACTGCAATTGCAGGCCGGGCTGGCGCCCCTGCTTGACCGTGGCCATGAAGTTGGCGCGGTTCTCGACGCCCTCCTCGTCCGAGGTCAGGCAGCTGTCATCGAAGGCCAGGAAGTGCAGGAACACGTCGAGGAAGCGCGCCGTCTGCAGGTTGATGCCCAGCGGATCGAACGGGTCGATGTCCATGCAGCGTACTTCCACATACTGCACGCCGCGCGCCGACAAGGCCTGCACCGGACGTTCGCCGCTGTAGATGACGCGCTTGGGGCGGATCGCCGAGTAGAACTCGTTCTCGATCTGCAGGATGTTGGTATTGATCTGCACCCACTCGCCATCGCGCTTGGTGCCGATCGCCTCATAAGGCGGATAGGGCTCGCTGACCGCATGCGCCAGGCTGCGGATGTAGGCCGGCAGGTTGTTGTAGTGCGGGGTGATGTTGGCCTGGGCGTTGTTCTGGTAACCCAGGTCGCTCATGCGCAGGCTGGTGCCATGGGGCAGGTAGAGCGTGTCGCCGGACAAGGTCTCCAGCTGGTGCGGGCGGCCGCGCAGGAAATTGGTCGCCACCGCCGGCGAGGCGCCGAACAGGTACATCAGCAGCCAGCTGTAGCGGCGGAAGTTGCGGATCAAGGCGATGTAGCGCTCGGACTGGTAGTCGCGCCGCGAGACCGAGGCGTCGACGCCGCGGTCGCTGTCGCGCAGTACGTCCCATACGCCTTCATTCAACGAGAAGTTGTAATGGATGCCGGCGATGCACTGCATGGTGCGGCCATAGCGCAGCGCCAGGCCGCGGCGGTAGACGTGCTTCAGCATGCCGATGTGCGAGCTGCCGTACCAGGCGATGGGAATCTCGTCCTCCGGCGGCAGCACGCAGGGCATCGAGGCATTCCACAGCAGTTCGCCGCCCAGCCGGGTATAGGCGAAGCGGTGGATCTGGTCCAGCCGTTGCAGGGCGGTGGCGATATCCGGCTCGGCCGGCGTGATGAATTCCAGCAGCGACTCGGAGTAATCGGTGGTGATCAGGTCATTGGTCAGCGCCGAACCCAGCGCCGGCGGATGCGGCGTATGCGCCAGTTGTCCGTGGCGGTCGACCCGCAGCGTTTCCCGTTCCACGCCGCGCAAACCCTGGCCGAGCAGCGCGATGTGTTGCGGGCTGGCAAGCTGCTGCAGGCGTTGGTTCAGCAAATCGGTCATGCGGGCGTCCTTCAAAAGAGATATCGTTGCGCTTTGGTTGCGGGAGCATAACCGAAATTGAAATTCCCCGTCGCGCACGCGGCAAAATGCCCGCATTGTGGAACCCCGGCCATTTCCCTTGCCTGAAAGGCAAGCCCTTCCGATCGGGCGCCGGGTCGTCGCCCGGCCGCGCTGGCTTTATAATCATGGGTTTCGGCGCTCCATGCGCCTTCATCGCCCGGCGCCGCCCGGGTGCTTTCGCCACCGCCCTGCCTCTATATTTGCCATGCCAGCTCAATTGATCGACGGAAACCTGCTCTCCCAACAACTGCGCGCCGACGTTGCCAAACGCGCCGCCGCCCTGACCGCTCAAGGCAAGCAGCCCGGCCTGGCGGTGATCCTGGTCGGCGACAGCCCGGCATCCCAGGTCTATGTGCGCAACAAGGTCAAGGCTTGCCAAGACAACGGCCTGTATTCGGTGCTGGAAAAGTATGAAGCGTCGCTGACCGAGGCCGCACTGCTGGCCCGCATCGATGCCCTGAACCAGGATCCGAAGATCAACGGCATCCTGGTGCAATTGCCGCTGCCGGCCCACATCGATGCGCACAAGGTGATCGAAGCCATCGCCCCCGAGAAGGATGTGGACGGCTTCCACATCAGCAACGCCGGCCTGCTGATGACCGGCCAGCCGCTGTTCCGTCCCTGCACCCCGTACGGCGTGATGAAGATGCTGGAATCGATCGACTACCCGGTGCGCGGCGCCAACGCCGTCGTGGTGGGCGCCTCCAACATCGTCGGCAAGCCGCAGGCGATGTTGCTCTTGCAAGCCGGCGCCACCGTCACCATCTGCAATTCCAAGACCCGTGACCTCGGCGCGCATACCCGCAATGCCGACATCCTGGTGGTGGCCACCGGCCGCCGCAACATCGTCACCGCCGACATGGTCAAGCCGGGCGCCGTGGTGCTGGACGTCGGCATGAACCGCGACGACAACGGCAAGCTGTGCGGCGACGTCGACTTCGCCAACGTCAAGGAAGTCGCCGGCTACATTACCCCGGTGCCGGGCGGCGTCGGCCCGATGACCATCACCATGCTGCTGGTCAACACGATCGAAGCCGCCGAACGCACCTGATACTGAACTGAATAGAGAAGACTCCATGACCACCGACATCGCCGCCAATCCCCTGCTCGACTTCTCGGGCTACGCCCAGTTCGACGCCATCCAGCCGGAACACGTCACGCCCGCATTGGACAAGCTGCTGGCCGACGCCGGCCGCCTGGTAACCGAACTGGAAGCGCCGATGGCGGAGGTCAGCTGGGACAACTTCGTCGAGCCGCTGGAATCCGCCACCGAGAAACTGGGCCGCGCCTGGAGCGTGGTCGGCCACCTGAACTCGGTGATGGATACGCCCGCGCTGCGCGCCACCTACAACGAGAACCAGCCGCGCCTGGTCGAATTCTGGACCGGCCTGGGCCAGAACCTGGCCTTGTTCGAGAAGTACAAGGCGCTGCAGGCCAGCCCGGCCTTCGCATCGCTGTCGGCCGCGCGCCGCAAGGTGGTGGACAACGCCGTGCGCGACTTCCGCCTGTCCGGCGCCGAGCTGCCGGACGACCAGAAGGAACGCTTCGCCGAGATCCAGGAAAAGCAGGCGGCGCTGACCACCCGCTTCTCCGAGAACGTGCTGGACGCCACCAACGACTTCGGCCTGTTCGTGGAGGACGAGGCCGAACTCTCCGGCCTGCCGGACGATGTGAAACAAGCCGCGCGCGCCGCCGCCGAGAAGGATGGCAAGCCCGGCTTCAAGTTCACGCTGCACTTCCCCTCTTACTTCCCGGTGCTGCAATACGCCGACAACCGCGAGCTGCGCGAGAAGGTCTACCGCGCCAACGCCACCAAGGCGTCCGAGCTGGGCGCCAAGCCGGAATGGGACAACAGCGCCAACATCGACGACATCCTGAAGCTGCGCAAGGAAGAGGCGCAACTGCTGGGCTACGCCAACTTCGCCGAGGTCTCGCTGGTGGCCAAGATGGCGCAGTCGCCGGCCGAAGTCATCGCCTTCCTCGAAGACCTGGGCCGGCGCGCCCGCCCCTTCGGCGAAAAGGATTACGACGAACTGAAGGCCTTCGCCAAGGAAAAGCTGGGCCTGGACACGCTGCAAGCCTGGGACAGCACCTATGCCTCCGAGAAGCTGCGCGAACAGCGCTATGCCTTCTCGGAACAGGAAGTGAAGCAATACTTCCCCGAACCCAAGGTGGTGGGCGGCCTGTTCCAGGTCGCGCAGCAGCTGTTCGGGGTGACCATCAAGCCGGACAGCGCGCCGGTGTGGCACAAGGACGTGAAGTTCTTCCGCATCGAGCGCGACGGCCAGCTGGTCGGCCAGTTCTACCTCGACCTGTACGCGCGCAGCGGCAAGCGCGGCGGCGCCTGGATGGACGACGCCCGCGCCCGCCGCCTGACCGCCAATGGCGTGCAGACGCCGATCGCCTACCTGGTGTGCAACTTCACCGAACCGGCGGTGGTCGACGGCGTGACCAAGCCGGCGCTGTTCACGCACGATGAAGTGATCACGCTATTCCACGAGTTCGGCCACGGCCTGCACCACATGTTGACGCAAGTCGATGAAGTCGGCGTGTCCGGCATCTCGGGCGTGGAATGGGATGCGGTCGAGCTGCCGTCGCAGTTCATGGAAAACTTCTGCTGGGAATGGGATGTGCTGCAGCACCTCTCCGCGCATGCCGAGACCGGCGAACCGCTGCCGCGCGCGCTGTACGACAAGATGATCGCCGCCAAGAATTTCCAGTCCGGCCTGCAGATGCTGCGCCAGGTGGAGTTCTCGCTGTTCGACATGATGATCCACCACGAATACCAGGCAGGCGGCGACCAGACCGTGCAGCAATTGCTCAACGCGCTGCGCGACCGCGTCGCCGTGATCCGCCCGCCTGAGTTCAACCGCTTCCAGCACTCGTTCTCGCACATCTTCGCCGGCGGCTATGCGGCGGGCTATTACAGCTACAAGTGGGCCGAAGTGCTGTCGGCCGACGCTTACAGCGCCTTCGAGGAAGCCGCTGCCGGCGGCGGCAATGTGGTATCGATCGAAACCGGCCGCCGCTTCCAGCAGGAAATCCTGGCCGTGGGCGGTTCGCGCCCGGCAATCGAGTCGTTCAAGGCCTTCCGCGGCCGCGAACCGAGCATCGATGCGCTGCTGCGGCATAGCGGCATGGCTGCCTGAGCCACCCGCCACGCTCCCCATGAAAGCCAAGGCCCAGCGCCTTTCCACGGCTTTCATGGGTAACCGGCGGCAGCATGACGGCCACTCTGGGCAGCGCTTGCCCTGGGCAATCATGTGATGCCGGCCGGAGGAGCAACGTACATACCTGCGAGAAAGCTTTCTAACGATTTTTCGGCAAAAAACATCTACGCATCATCGAAAAATCCAGAAGATCGCACGTCACCCGCCGTTTAACCCATTTTCTTCTTATTGTTTCAGGCTTGGTTTTTCCCGCCGGAAGCCGTTCGGCATGCCGTCATCGAAAACCTGCGCGCCGTACCAGCGCAAGCGGCCGTTTTCACGGCCACTCCCCTTGCAACCGACGACTGAATCAATCCATGAAGAAAATCATTCTATTGCTGGCTGCGGCCATGTCCACCGGTTCGGCATTGGCGCAAGCCAAGTTGCATCCCGGCGCCTATATCGGCCTTGACGGCGGCATCGTCAGCGCCCGGCTCAGCACCCCGCCCGGCAACTACCAGCGCACGTCCGAAACCAATACTGCCGGCATGATGCGCGGCGCCCTGGGCTATCAGTTCACGCCGAACTGGGCGCTTGAGGCGGGCTACTTCAATACCGGCGCTTTCAAGCAAAGCGGCGCCAATGGCGCCGCCAACTTCGACGTCCAGGCCAGCGCCCGGGGGATGGATCTGGCCGCGCTCTACAAGCTCACCTCGGGTGTGCCTGGCCTCTACCTGAAGAGTGGCATCACGTATGCCAAGTTGTCGAATTCGGCATTCTTGCGCCATGCGCCCTTGCGCGACTCTTCCGCGTCGGTGGAAAACGCGATCGGCTATATGTTCGGCATCGGCTATGAATACAGCCTTGCCTCGAACTGGAGCGCCAATGTGGGCTATACGCGCCTGCACCGGCTGGGCGGCGCCAAGGGCGTCGTCGCCGTCATGGGGACTGCGGGCGTGCGCTACCATTTCTGATCGCGCCATCCACGCGGGCCGTGGACATCATTTACTATCGGATGGCCGTGGCAACGCTCCTCGCTTGCCACTATACTTCCGCCATGACCCGCATCGACTTCCATAGCAACGTCCCGCAAAAGCTCGCCTATGTCTGCCGCCTGGTGCGCAAGGCGCGCGGCGCCGGCACCCAGATCGTGCTGCGCGTGCGCGACCGCAGCGAACTGCAGCAGCTCGACCAGGCGCTGTGGACATTTTCCGAACAGGATTTCCTGCCGCACGTGGCCGCCGGCGATCCATTGGCCGCGCAGACACCGATCATCCTGACCGCCAGCGACGACATCGAACTGCCGCACCATCAGGTGCTGATCAACCTGTCGGGCGAAACGCCGGCCCATTTCGCCCGCTTCGAGCGCATGCTGGAAATCATTTCCGCCGACGACGCCGACCGCGCCGCCGGCCGCGACCGCTACCGCTTCTACAAGGAGCGCGGCTATCCGCTGTCCCACTTCGTGGCCAGCTAAGCGGCCGGTGCATGCCATGAACCACGACGACAACAGCATCCCGCTCCTGACCGAGGTCATCCCGCTGGCGCCGCCGCCGGCCGTGCCGGCACAGGCCGGCCATCCCGCCAGCGCCGCAGCCCAGCCCGGCGCCTTCTGGCAGCCGCCGGCGCCGGCCGGCTACCAGGCCCAACCCTCGCCCGAGGCGGCCGGCCCGAGCGCCGAACAGTACCGCCAATGGGAACAGGAAATCAGCGAAAACGTCCTGCAAAACCTGCTGGCGCAAGCCGATTCCGTCCTGCAGCAACACCTGCAAGACCAGATGGCGGTGGCGCTGGACAATATCTCCGACATCCTGACGCAGCGCGTCAAGGAGAGCCTGCGCCAGGCGCTGGCGGAAACCGTGACCCGCGCGGTGGCCGAGGAGATGGCCCGCTTCTCATCTTCAAAAAATTAAACACTTACCCTTATTTCTTTGTTTTTTAAATAAACAAAGCCTCATTGCTTAATATTGAAGAAAAAATTTTGCCAGTATTGAATACATTGGCAATCCGGAAATTCTTACAATGCTGCTATCTGTTGGCAGCACGGCGTCGCCGCGCACCAGACCACGCATAAACCGGGAGAATGAGATGAAAGTGATCGTATTGGGCGCAGGCATTATCGGGACCGCTTCGGCCTGGTTCCTGCAGAAAGAAGGCTACGAGGTCACCGTCATCGAGCGCCAGCCCGGCGCGGCGCAGGAAACCAGCTTCGCCAACGGCTGCCAGATCTCGGTCTCGCACGCCGAGCCGTGGGCCAACCCGGCCGCGCCGATGAAGGTGCTCAAGTGGCTGGGCAAGGAAGACGCTCCGCTGCTGTACCGTTTCCGTCCCGAATGGCTGCAATGGAAGTGGGCTGTCAGCTTCCTGCGCGAATGCACCGCCGCCCGCACCGACGAGAACATCCGCAACATCGTCGCCCTGTGCGAATACAGCCGCCAGACCCTGCAGGCCGTGCGCGCCGAAACCGGCATCCAGTACGACCACCTGACCCGCGGCATCCTGCACTTCTATACCGAGGAAAAGGAATTCCAGGAATCGCTGCCGGCCGCCAAGCTGATGCGCGACCTGGGTTGCCCGCGCGAGTCGATCGGCGCCGACGAAGTGGTGAAGATCGAACCGGCGCTGGCTTCGATCCGCGACAAGATCGTCGGCGGCGACTTCACCGCCACCGATGAATCCGGCGACGTCTACAAGCTGACCACCGGCCTGGCGCAAAAGGCCGAGGAGGCCGGCACGCAGTTCCGCTTCTCCACCACCATCACCCGCCTGATCACCGAAGGCGCGGGCGCTTCGGCCCGCGTCACCGGGGTCGAGGTCATCAACCCGGACGGCCGCCATGAGGTATTGCGGGCCGATGCCTTCGTGGTCGCCATGGGCAGCTTCTCGCAGCCGCTGGTCAAGCCGCTGGGCATCGACCTGCTGCTCTATCCAGGCAAGGGCTATTCGGCCACCTACAAGGTCATCAACCCCGACGCCGCGCCCACCGTCTCGTTGACCGACGACGGCTACAAGCTGGTGGTCTCGCGCCTGGGCGACCGCCTGCGCGTGGCCGGCACCTGCGAACTGAACGGCTATACCCGCGAACTCAACACCACCCGCTGCGAAGCCATCACCCGCCGCACCCAGGAACTGTTCCCCGACGGCTGCGACTACGAGAACCCGATCTACTGGACCGGCCTGCGTCCGTTGACGCCGTCCAACGTCCCCTACGTGGGCAAGACCAAGTTCAGCAACCTGTACCTGAACACCGGCCACGGCACCCTGGGCTGGACCATGGGCTGCGGTTCCGGCCGCGCCATCGCCGAAATCGTCGCCGGCCGCGTGCCGGAGATCGACTTCGCCTTCACCGGCCTGCCGCGCTGGAACCGCGGCCCGGCCGTGGTGCAGCAAGCCGCTTGACGATACGAATCGTCTCACCTCTCATTGTTGTTGTCCCTGGCGGGCCGGTTTCACCGGTCCGCTTTTTTATTGCCTGTTTGCATTGCCCGTTTGATTTCCCTCATACAGGCCCGCACAGCGGGCCCAAGGCGGCAAGGATGCTTACATTTGCTGACATTGCCTTGGTGTAGAATCCTTTGCTTGCCCCGCGCTGCGCGGGCCTACGCTCGGGAAGCAACGCAACGCATCCGCATGCTGCCGGCGCCTTCAGGCGCTTTCTGCGGTTGATTTTTCCCGATCCGACTCCATTTGGCAGGCATCTGCCACGCCGCTGGCCAACGCCGGCCCAGCGGCCTGCAACATCAAGAGGACCATGCAATGAAGTGGGTAATCGTCTTTATTTACCTGTTTTCGATCGTTTTCATCCATTTCCGCGGACGCGTGCGGCTGCCCTTCCTGCGCCAGTTCTTCGACCACTCGTCGATCATGTCGCCGATCAACCTGTTCATGTACGCCTTCTCGCGCGTACCGGCGGTGCCCTATCCGGCCGTGCGCGAGTTCAAGGAGCTGGCCCTCATCGACGAGAATTGGGAAACCATCCGCGACGAAGCCGTGGCGCTGCAGAACCTGGCCAAGATCAAGGCCGCCGAGAAAAACGACGATGCCGGATTCAATTCCTTTTTCAAGGCCGGCTGGAAGCGCTTCTACCTGAAGTGGTACAACGCCAGCCATCCTTCGGCCGAGAAATTCTGCCCCAAGACCGTCGAGATCCTGCGCCGCATTCCCAGCGTGAAGGCGGCGATGTTCGCCGAGCTGGCGCCGGGCGGCACGCTCAATCCGCACCGCGACCCCTATGCCGGTTCGCTGCGCTACCACCTCGGCCTGGTCACGCCCAATGATGACCGCTGCTTCATCGAAGTCGACGGCAAGCGCTATAGCTGGCGCGACGGCCAGAGCGTGGTATTCGACGAGACCTTCATCCACTGGGCGCAGAACGGCACCGAGACGAACCGTATCATCCTGTTCTGCGATGTCGAACGCCCGCTGCGCTATCGCTGGGCCGAAGCGATCAACCAATGGCTGGGCCGCACCATGATGACCGCCGCCGCCTCGCCCAATGAAACCGGCGACCAGACCGGCCGCGTCAACAAACTGTTCCGCTTCGTCTGGCTGGCCGGCCAGTATCGCCGCCGCTTCAAGAAATGGAACAAGACCGTCTACCGCCTCACCAAATTCGCGTTGATCATCGCCATTGCGTTGCTGATCATCTATGCCTGACAAGCGCGAAAACGAAAACGATATAAAAAAAAATCGCCGGCGTATCGACCGGCGATTTTTTTTGCATGGCGTTTTGCCGCGCTTGCGTCCGCAGCGCCATCCGACGCTCCATGCGAGACCGAAAAAAACTCTCACAAATAATCACAAAACGTAGTCGGGACGCGGCTTTCAGGCTATCGTCCATGACTGGCGAGCGCATGCAAAAGTCAAAAGACTATCAAACGCGCACGTAAGTATGACTCACCCGAAAACAAAATTTCCAGGTGGAAATGAATTAAATGTTTTCGATTTCAAACTGTAGAAACTGCTTCATCCCAGCGCGCGCGAACGTGTAAAATCATCCCGCTTCCTCGCTTGATTCATGGCGTGATTCTTGCATAAGTGCTGATACACCGCGCGAATGGCGAAGCACAACATCCGAGTACCGACCATACATTAGAACAATGGGCTCATGCAGGACATCGATAACGAGATGAAGAAACCGCTGCTCAAGCATCTGGTAGAGATCACTGCCCACCGGGAGCATTCCCGTCTGGCGCTCTCGGTCATCTCGGCGCTGTACCAGCTCACCAATGTGCAGGAAATCCGCATGCTGGATATCTTCAACATGCGCGAAACGCACTACGTCCAGGAAAAGATGGTGATCCGCGACGGTGAAGTCCACACCATCGACGAGCACACCAGCGACGACCCCAAGGAACCGCTCGCCAGCTACCCGGCGATGATGGCCTGCATCCGCAGCCATCTCAACGAATACCTGGAAACCGGCGAAGACGGCATGCACATCCTCTGGCTGCCGGTATGGCTGCACGGAAAGATGAATTCCTGCGTCGAAATCCGCAGTACCAAGGCCTTCGAGGCGCAGATGCTGGATGTCATCCATGGCATCTTCCATGTCTACTGCAATTACCAGAGCCTGCTCGACTACAGCGAGCGCGATGCCTTGACCGGCCTGTTCAACCGCAAGACCTTCGACGAACAGTTCACCAAATACGCCTTCGCCATCGCGCCGCATGAAGCGCATTCGCTGGAAAAGAACGACCGCCGCCATGGCGACCTCGACGAAGCCAAGGGCCACTGGCTGGCGGTAGTCGACATCGACCACTTCAAGCAGGTCAATGACCGCTACGGCCACCTGTACGGCGATGAAGTGCTGATCCTGATGGCCAACATCCTGCGCGCCTCCTTCCGCAGCCACGACCGCATCTTCCGTTTCGGCGGCGAAGAGTTCGTCATCCTGCTGCGCTCGACCACCTTGACCGACGCCCGCAAGATCTTCGACCGCTTCCGCCAGAACGTGCAGGAATACGACTTCCCGCAGGTCGGCAAGGTCACGGTCAGCCTCGGCTTTGTCGGCATCTCGCGCGAAACGCCGGTGGTCATCCTCGGCCACGCCGACCAGTCCCTGTACCACGCCAAGAAAAACGGCCGCAACCGCATCTGCTTCTACGAAGAACTGGTCAATTCCGGTGTGCTGCATTCCGGCATCACCACCAACGACACCGTCGAATTCTTCTGACGCCGCCGCTCCCGGCGCACGCATCCCCGGCCGCCTTCAGGGCGGTTTTTTCTTGCCCGCTCCGGCCCGATCCTGCGCGTCGATGCGGCGCCGCGGCCGGGCCATCCGGCGCCCGATGGCGCAATCGTCACCGCTCCAGGCTCGCCTCCGGCGACTCATGCGTTTGGCGCATCCGTCCATGTTTTAAAAGCATGAGACATCGCAATTCGGCTTTCGTATGATCGCTGCGTTCCTCACCATCCGTGTGGGACCGGCCGTTTCGACGCGCCATCAAAACAACGAGAGCAAGCCGCGAAACGGACTTACAAACTGTCACCAGGAGACTTCAAATGCAGCAGGCAAAATTCAAACAAATCGGCGCTGTCATGATCATGTCCGCCGCTTTCGCCGCCCTGAGCGTGTCGGCGCAAGCGCAAGACCAAAAACCCAATGTCGTGGTCATCGGCACCGGCGGCACCATCGCCGGCGCGGGCGCTTCCAGCGTCAACACCGCGGCCTACCAGTCGGCCGTGGTGCCGGTCGACAAGATCATCGCCGCCGTGCCGGAAGTGTCGAAGATCGCCAACGTGCGCGGCGAACAGATTTTCCAGATCGGCAGCGAAAGCTTCAATGACGAGCGCCTGCTGAAGCTGGGCAAGCGCGTTTCCGAGCTGCTCAAGCAAAGCGACGTGGACGGCATCGTGATCACCCATGGCACCGACACCATCGAAGAAACCGCCTACTTCCTCAACCTGGTGTTGAAGAGCGAGAAGCCGGTGGTGGTGGTCGGTTCGATGCGCCCCGGCACCGCGCTGGGCGCGGACGGCGCGCTGAACCTGTATGACGCGGTGCTGGTCGCAGGTAGCAAGGAAGCCGCCGGCAAAGGCACGCTGGTGGTGATGAACGACGAGATCCACTCCGGCCGCGACGTCACCAAGAGCAACTCGTTCAAGGTCGAGACCTTCCGTTCGCCCTACGGCCCGCTGGGCTACGTGGTTGAAAACAAGCTGACGTTCTACCGCCTGCCGGCCCGCCCGCACACCACGCAAACCGAGTTCGACATCGACAAGATCAACAGCCTGCCGCGCGTGGACATCGCCTACAACTATGGCAACGTCAGCCGCGCCGCCTATGACGCCTTCGTCAACGCCGGCGCCAAGGCGGTCATCCATGACGGCACCGGCAACGGCAGCGTGGCCGAGCAGATCGTGCCGGTGCTGCAGGAAGTGCGCAGCAAGGGCGTGCAAGTCATTCGCGCCACCCGCACCGGCAGCGGCGTCGTGATCCGCAACGGCGAGCAGCCTGACGACAAGTACGACTGGGTCGTCACCGACGACCAGAACGCCCAGAAGGCCCGCATCCTGGCCGAACTGGCGCTGACCAAAACCAATGACAGCAAGGAACTGCAAAAGATCATGTGGAAATATTGATCGGCAACCCTTGCCGCGCACCGGCGCAGACCGGGCCGATTTGCGTTGTTGCAACAAACTGAGGTTATTCTCAGTTCCCTCTTTGCCCCGCTTCGGCGGGGCTTTTTTCGTCTGCAAGATTTCGCCTCGGGGCAATGGAAGCGCCGCCCTCCGCTGCGGAACATTCGCTCTTGCGGCGCAGTCTCATCAGACTCGACCGAGAGGAGATCGCCATGGACAAACGGCTTGCCTTGCTGACAAGCATCGCGGAACTGAAGAGCTCCCACGACGCAGCGGCCATGATGCTCTCGCACATCATGCTCGACGCCATCCGCACCGCCAGGCATGAAGATGACGGGCCGCCGCTGAAGTCGGTGCGCCAGTACCGCAAAGCCATCAAGGAACTCAAGATACAGTGCCTGCAGGTGGAAATGATCCTGGCCGAAATGGAGATCCCGCAGCACGTCCATTGACATGCGACATGCGCCTGCCCGCATAAAACGACAAAAGCCGAGGCGTGGTATAACTATCGTCCTCGCAGGCATGGCCCGATCCACATGCAGCACGGCCATGCAAGCCCATCGACAAGACACCGCCAGAGTTGTTGCCATCATCATTCCCGCCCGCCGCGCAAGCTGCAAACCGCAAGCGCTGCCGCCGGCATCCCTGAAACTCCTGACGAACGAGGATTGCACATGTATAAGGACGTACAACTTTTCATCAACGGCGAATGGACCGCCAGCGTTTCCGGCCGCACCATTGACGTGGTCAACCCGGCCACCGAAGAAGTGATCGGCAAGATCGCCCACGCCGGCCGCGAAGACCTTGACCGCGCGCTGGAAGCCGCCAAGAAAGGCTTCGACGTATGGCGCAATATCTCCGCCTTCGAGCGTTCGAAGATCATGCGCCGCGCCGCCAATCTCCTGCGCGAACGCGCCGACGAGATCGCCCGCCTGATGACGCTGGAACAAGGCAAGCCGACTCCCGAAGCCAAGATGGAAACCCTGGGCGCGGCCGACACCATCGACTGGTTCGCCGAAGAAGCCCGCCGCACTTACGGCCGCCTGGTGCCGGCGCGCGTGCCGGGCGCCTACCAGATGGTGATCAAGGAGCCGGTCGGCCCGGTAGCTGCCTTCACGCCCTGGAACTTCCCGCTCAACCAGGTGGTGCGCAAGCTGTCGGCCGCGCTGGCCGCCGGCTGCTCGATCATCGTCAAGGCGCCGGAAGAAACCCCCGCCTCCCCGGCCGAACTGATCCGCGCCTACGCCGACGCCGGCGTGCCGGCCGGCGTCATCAACCTGGTCTACGGCGTGCCGGCCGAGATTTCGGAATACCTGATCCCGCATCCGGTGATCAAGAAGATCTCCTTCACCGGCTCCACCCCGGTGGGCAAGCAACTGGCCGCGCTGGCCGGCCTGCACATGAAGCGCGCC
This sequence comes from Herbaspirillum sp. GW821-FHT09A12, assembly GCF_059418325.1. NCBI lineage: Bacteria > Pseudomonadati > Pseudomonadota > Betaproteobacteria > Burkholderiales > Oxalobacteraceae > Herbaspirillum > Herbaspirillum sp. GW821-FHT09A12. The sequence goes on along the minus strand of NZ_JBWKPR010000005.1, from coordinate 165,373 downwards.
ACCATGGAGCTGGGCGGCCACGCCCCGGCCATGGTGTTCGACGACGCCGACATCGACGCCGCCGCCAAGCAACTGGCCGCCGCCAAGTTCCGCAATGCCGGCCAGGTGTGCGTCTCGCCGACCCGCTTCCTGGTGCAGAAGAACGTGTTCAACGCCTTCGTCGACAAGTTCGTCACCTATGCCGAGCAACTGAAGGTCGGCAACGGCCTGGACGCCGGCACCACCATGGGACCGGTGGCCAACAAGCGCCGCATCCCGGCGCTGGAATCGCTGATCGACGACGCAGTTGCGCAAGGCGCGCAACTGCGCACCGGCGGCAAGCGCATCGACGGCCGCGGCTACTTCTTCCAGCCTACCGTGCTGACCAACATCCCGCTGTCGGCCCGCGTGATGAACGAGGAACCGTTCGGCCCGCTGGCGCTGATCAACCCGTTCGATACGCTGGATGAAGTGATCGCCGAAGCCAACCGCCTGCCCTTCGGCCTGGCGGCCTATGCCTTCGCCAAGTCGGCGCACACCAAGCACGCACTGGCGGCACGCGTGGAAAGCGGCATGCTGACCATCAACCACCTGGGCCTGGCGATCCCCGAACTGCCGTTCGGCGGCATCAAGGACAGCGGCTACGGTTCCGAAGGCGGCACCGAGGCGATCGAAGCCTATATCAACACCAAGCTGGTGACCCAGTTGGATGTCTGATCGGCTTGGATGAAATAAAAATGGCGAACCGGAAATCCGGTTCGCCATTTTTTTATCTGCCGCTCAATTCACCGTCGTCCTGACGAAAGTCAGGACCCAGCGTCGTTCGGCGCATCACCCCGACGCCGGTTAATCGCTACGAACGACACTGGATCCCGGCCTGCGCCGGGATGACGGGAAGCTGCGATAAGGATTTATTCTTCACCCGACGGCGGCACCAGGATATCCCGGCTGCCGTTGCGCGACATGGCCGACAACACGCCGGCCGTCTCCATCTGCTCCACCAGCCGCGCGGCGCGGTTGTAGCCGATGCGGAACTGGCGCTGCACCGACGAAATGGAAGCGCGGCGCGACTTCAGGACGAAGGCCACCGCCTCGTCATACAGCGGATCGGATTCGGGATCGGGCATGTCGCTGCCGAACATGTCGCCTTGCGCCGCATCCTCCGCGATCGGCGGCGCCAGGATCTCTTCGATATAGCGCGGCTCGCCGAACGACTTCAGGTATTCCACCACGCGGTGCACCTCCTCGTCGGAGACGAAGGCGCCATGCACGCGCTGCGGATAGCCCGAGCCGGGCGGCAGGAACAGCATGTCGCCATGGCCCAGCAGCGACTCCGCGCCCATTTGGTCGAGCACGGTGCGCGAGTCGATCTTGGACGACACCTGGAAGGCCACGCGGGTCGGGATGTTGGCCTTGATCAGGCCGGTGATCACGTCCACCGACGGGCGCTGCGTGGCCAGGATCAGGTGGATGCCGGCCGCGCGCGCCTTTTGCGCCAGGCGCGCGATCAGCTCTTCCACCTTCTTGCCGACCACCATCATCAGGTCGGCCAGCTCGTCGATGACGATCACGATGGTGGGCAGCTTGTCCAGCGGCTCGGGCGCGTCCGGCGTCAGGCTGAACGGATTGGGGATCTTCTCGCCGCGCGCGTGGGTGTCATCGATCTTCTGGTTGTAGCCGGCCAGGTTGCGCACGCCCAGCTTGGACATCTTCTTGTAGCGGCGCTCCATCTCATCCACCGCCCAGTTCAGCGCATGCGCGGCCTCGCGCATGTCGGTCACCACCGGCGCCAGCAAGTGCGGAATGCCTTCATAGATCGACAGTTCCAGCATCTTGGGATCGATCATGATCATGCGCACTTCTTCCGGCGTGGCCTTGTAGAGCAGCGAGAGGATCATGGCGTTGATCGCCACCGACTTGCCCGAACCGGTGGTGCCGGCCACCAGCATGTGCGGCGCGCGCGCCAGGTCGGTGACCACCGGCGTGCCGGTGATGTCCTTGCCCATGGCCAGCGTCAGCAGCGAAGACGATTTGCGGTAGGCCTGCGAATGCACGATCTCGGACAGCTTGATCATCTGCCGGCGCGCATTGGGCAGCTCCAGGCCCATGCAGGTCTTGCCGGGAATGGTTTCCACCACGCGGATCGAGGTCAGGCCCAGGGCGCGCGCGAGGTCCTTCATCAGGTTGACCACCTGCGCCCCGCGCACGCCCTGTGCGGGCTCGACTTCAAAGCGCGTGATCACCGGCCCGGCTTCGGCGCCCAGCACCGCCACCGGCACCTTGAACTCCTTCAGGCGTTGCTCGATCAGGCGGCCGGTCTCTTGCAGTTGTTCGGCATCGACTTCGATGGCGGCATCCGGCACCACATCGAGCAAGTCCAGCGCGGGCAATGGGATCTGCACCTGCGGTTCGGATGCAGCATCTTCCGCATATTCCGTGTAAGCGGTAACGGGCTCTACGGCCGGTGTCGGCCCGGGGCTGCGCACCGCAAACGATGGCGTACCGAAAGCCAAAGCGGCAGGCGCTTGCGGCGCAGGAACAGGTTCCGGTTCCTGGTCGAACAGCGACATGAAAGGATCTTCGACGCGGGGCTCTTCAATGCGGGACTCTTCAAGCTGCGCCTCGACAGGAGCAACAGGAGCGGCCGAAGCCAGCGCTTCCGGCACAGGTTCGAACCATGGCGCCGTGTACGACTCGACGGCTGCAGGCTGGGCTGCCGCCGGCATGTCTTGCGGCATCTCGCCGTGCGCTGTGCCAAATTCCGCAGCTGGAGCGATGGCGCCGCCATCCACCATCTCCATCCCGCCCGCAACCTCAGGCGCCTCTTCGCCGGCAACCACTTTCTGCCCCGCCGCTTCTTGCAGCGAGCGCATCAGGCGCGTGGGGATCACATCGGCGCGCTCGGCCGGCGTGCCCGGCTCCTGCGCCTGCCTGGCCGCGCGGCCGACACTGCTGATGCGGATACTGCGGGTCGGCGCCAAGGCGGGCTGCGAAGATTCGCCCGGCGTCGCGCGCACGATCGACGGTGGGATCTGCTGTACCGGCGGCAGCGGATTGGCCGCGCGCGACAGGCTGGCATTGGCCGCCGCGCTGGCGGCGGTAATGGCGCTGCTGGCAGCCGCTCGCGCCAGCATGGCGTCGGTCGGGCGCAGGGTCTCGAAAGCGGCCCATTCCGCTTCAGGGCGCGGGCGCGCATCTTGCGCCACGGGCTTGAGGGAAGGCCATTTTCCGCCAGGTGCGGAACTGTCTTGCGGCGGCGTGAAGCGGCGCTGCGGCGCGTTCTTGTTCAGTGCCGACAGCGGCACTTGCCAGTCCTCGCGCCCGGCCATGCCGGGGTGGCGGCCGGGCGCAGCGGAGGGCGCGCCGGTCGTCCGCTGCACATTGCCCGAGCGGGCCGGGCGGGCCGGATGAGTCGGATGCGCTGACGGGCCGCCATAGCGGAGCGCGGCCAGCCGGTTGCGTTCGCTCTCGATGCTGCCGCGCCGCGGCGGCGCCAGGTCGAGCTCCGGATGGTCGTCGCGGTCGGCCTGGTTGCGGCGTCCGAAGAACGCGCCCAGCAGCCACTTCAACCCCAGCAGCGCCAGCGCCAGCATCAGCGCCACGGCGATCCCTTGGTTGAACTTGCCTGCCAATGCGCCCATCAGGGCGAAGCCGAACAAATCCGCGCTGGGGCCTTCGTCGCCGGTATCGGCCTGCGCGCGGATGAGCGACTCGAGGGCGCTGCTGCCGCACAGCAGCAGCAAGGTGCCGAGCCAGACGCGGATCGCGCCGCGTCCGCCGAGAATGGATTTGCGGGTCAGCGCGGACACCGCCGACCTCAGCAACAGGGGCAGTATCCACAGCACCGACCAGCCAAACCATTTGATGAAAATCATGCTATTCCCAAACTGAATCCGGCAGGCTGCTTGCCTGAACCGGCATCTTGATCCCAGATTCGCGGCCGGTCAGGATCCGGCCGCCAGCGAGTGTAAACCATCCTGGCGTCATTGCGCCCCTGCCCCTGCTTCAATGCTTGCGGCCATGGCAGTGGCAGCCCACCACATGGTCGTCGACCATGCCGATGCCTTGCATATAGGCATAGACGATGGTGGAGCCGACGAACTTGAAACCGCGCTTGGCCAGGTCCTTGGAAATCTGGTCCGACAGCGGCGTCTTGGCCGGGCATTCCCCGTGCGCCTGCCATTTGTTGCGGATCGGCTTGCCGCCGACGAAGCCCCACAGGTAGGGATCCAGCCCGCCCGTTTCTTCTTTCAGCCGCAGATAGCTATGCGCATTGGTGATGGCCGCGGCCACCTTCAGGCGGTTGCGGATGATGCCGGGATTGGCCAGCAATTCGGCCACCTTGCGCTCGTCGTAGCGGGCGATCTTGCGGGCGTCCCAATGATCGAAGGCGGCGCGGTAGTTGGCGCGCTTGTTGAGCACGGTTTCCCATGACAGGCCGGCTTGCGCGCCTTCCAGGTTGAGCATTTCGAACAACCGGGTCTCGTCGTGGCAGGGCACGCCCCATTCCTCGTCGTGGTAGCTCACGTACAAGGGATTGTTCATGTTGACCCAGGCGCAGCGTGTTTTCATGTTTTCCCCTTGGTCTTGTCGATTCAGACCGGCCACAGCGGCGGCTCGTCCATCAGCGCAATCTGCTCGCGCAGCTCCAGGATGCGGTCTTGCCAGTAGCGTTGCGTGTTGAACCACGGGAAGGCGACCGGGAACGCCGGATCGTCCCAGCGCCGCGCCAGCCAGGCCGAGTAATGGATCAGGCGCAAGCTGCGCAGCGCCTCGATCAGGTAGAGCTCGCGCGGTTCGAATTCGCAGAAGCTTTCATAGCCGGCCAGCAGGTCGGACAACTGGCGCACCATGTCGCCGCGCTCGCCCGAAAGCAGCATCCACAAGTCCTGCACGGCCGGGCCGCTGCGGCTGTCGTCGAAGTCGACGAAGTGCGGGCCGGCGTCGGTCCACAGTACATTGCCGACGTGGCAGTCGCCATGCAGGCGCAACGCCCGCACCTCGCCGGCACGCTCGAAGCAGCGGCGCACGCCATCCAGCGCGTGGTCGACGGTGCTGAGCCAGGAGGCCTTGAGCTCATCCGGGATGAAATTGTTGGAGAGCAGCCAGTCGCGCGGCTCTATGCCGAAGCTGGCGATATCCAGCGCCGGGCGCTCGACGTAAGGCCGCTGCATGCCGACCGCATGGATGCGGCCGATGAAGCGGCCCATCCATTCCAGCGTGTCAGGACGGTCCAGCTCCGGCGCGCGTCCGCCGTGGCGGCGAAATACCGCGAAGCGGAAGCCCGCGTGGCGCTGCAGGGTCGCGCCGTTTTCCAGCGCCATGGCCGGCACCACCGGTATTTCCTCGTCGGCCAGTTGCTGCGAGAAGGCATGCTCTTCCAGGATCTGCGCGTCGCTCCAGCGCAACGGCCGGTAGAACTTGGCCACCAGCGGCGGCCCCTCCTCCATCCCGACCTGGTAGACGCGGTTTTCGTAGCTGTTCAAGGCCAGCAGCCGGCCATCGCCGAAGAGGCCGACGCTGTCGAGGGCATCGAGCACCATGTCGGGCGAAAGCGTGGCAAAGGACGTGGCGTCGGGGAAATTGCTGGCGGATTCATTCATCCGGCTATTGTACTGGCGAGTACCGGCGAGGCGGCGATCCACGTATGTCAAAGACCTCGCGCGGCAGTAGACAAACCGACAATGCTCGCACCGCTGGCTGAATAGAATTACACTGGCAGGCTGATTATCAGTAATTCGCATACCAAGGAAGCCATGCACCTCGACCAGCCCCTTTCCGATCAAGAGTTCGACGAACTCGACGATTTCCTCCTGTCCGACCGCTGCGCCGACGATGTCATGACCATGGACACGCTGCACGGCTACCTGACCGCGCTGGTCATCGGCCCGCAGGAGGTATTGATGGCCGAATGGCTGCCGCGCGTGTGGGGCAGCCGTCCGGAAGACACGCCCAAGTTCAAGTCCGGCAAGGAAGCCGAGCGCATCACCAGCCTGATCGCGCGCACCATGAATGAGATCGCCATCACCTTCGAGGTGGCGCCCAAGGAATACGAACCGCTGTTTTGCGAGCGCGAGCATGAAGGCAAGCCGCTGCTGGATGCGGAAGCCTGGGCCTGGGGTTTCTGGGAAGGCATACAACTGCGCGCCCAGCAATGGGACGAGATCTTCCACTCCGACCTGGCGCCGCTGATGCGCCCGATCTACCTGCTGGGCTCGGACGAGCTGGAGGAAGAAGAAACCAAACTGATCGACGATCCGGTCAAGACCCACAAGCTGGCCATCGAAATCGAATCAGCCATCCCGCATATCCAACGTTACTGGGCGCCCAAGCGCAAGTCGGCGGTGGAGCAGGTGCAGCGCGATGCGCCCAAGGTCGGCCGCAATGACGATTGCCCCTGCGGCAGCGGCAAGAAGTACAAGAAGTGCTGTGGGGCCGATGGCCAGGAGTAAGACTGCCCCGCCATGGTCGTCGCAAGCCAAAGGAAAACGGCGCGCCAGTTCATGCTGGCGCGCCGTTTTGCATGAAAAGGACTACGCAATCAGGCCGGCAACACGCCCATCTTGCCCAATGCCTGGCGCACGATCTGCTCGCGCTTGGGCAAGTCGGCCATGCGGTTGGGCGTGTCGATATTGAGCGCGAAGAACACCGGCCCTTCCTCCCGCTCCACCCAACCCACCCACCAGCCGATCTTGCCGCTCCAGCCGGATTTGGCGCGCAGGATCCAGTTCTTCCCGGCCTCGTTGACCATCACATCCTTGACGATCAACTGGTGTTCGACCTTGAAAGGCAAGTCATTGCGATACAGGCGGCGCAGGAAGGCGATCTGCTCATTAGCTGAAATGGCCAGTTGGCCATCGACCCAGAACGGCTCGGGGCCGTCGGCCGACGCATTGCCGTACAGGATCTTGCGCAGGTAGGCGACTTCGCGCTCCTTGCCGATCTCGGCGGCGAAACGCTCGAACACCCAGACCGCCGAATAGCGCATGGCCGAGCGCAAATCCTGGTCGCGGTTCCATGCGGGGACCGAGCGTTGCACGCCATCCCACGGGATCACCTGGAATTCGTCGCGCAGCACGCCGGCATCGAGCGCGATCAGGCTGTGCGGCACCTTGAAGGTGGATGCCGGCACGAAGCGCTGCGCCGCCCGCTCCTGCGCATGCACGACAATGCGTTCCTTGCCGCCGCGCAGGTCCGCTACGACCAGCGTACCCGGCACGCCGGCTTGGGCGAAATAGGCGGCCCAGTTCTCTCCCGTCTCATTCACTGAATCTGAAGAGGCGGCGGCCGCTTTTGCCAAACCCGGCATGGCGCCGGCGGCAATGGCGGCCTGCAGGAATAGGCGTCGACTGGTTGACATGGCGTTCCTTTCATCATGTTGCACACACCTGGGCGACACTGCCGCCCTCGCGCACAGGCCGCCCAATACAAAACGCCCCGGTTCCAGCCGGGGCGTCAGGTGTAGAGCAGCGCTCCCAGTCCAAGTTCATTCCTGGATGAAATGCTCGCGGTAAAACTTCAATTCCTCGATGGATTCCAAGATGTCCGCCAGCGCGGTATGCATCTGGCGCTTCTTGAAGCCGGTGGCGATTTCCGGCTTCCAGCGCTTGCACAGTTCCTTGAGCGTGGACACGTCCAGGTTGCGGTAGTGGAAGTATTCTTCCAGCTTGGGCATGCCGCGCACCATGAAACGGCGATCCTGGCAGATCGAGTTGCCGCACATGGGCGACTTGCCGGCCGGCACGTATTTCTTGAGGAATTCAATCAGTTGCTTCTCGGCGTCGGCCTCGGTCACGGTCGAGGCCTTGACGCGCTCGATCAAGCCCGAACGGCCGTGGGTGCCCTTGTTCCAGGCGTCCATGCCGTTCAATACTTCATCGGATTGATGAATCGCAAACACCGGGCCTTCGCCCAGCACGTTGAGCTGGGAGTCGGTCACCACCACCGCCACTTCGATGATGCGGTCGTTGTCCGGGTCGAGGCCGGTCATTTCCATATCCACCCAGACCAGGTTCATCTCATTGGGGCGGATCGGTGCGGCAACTGCTTGCCCGGCGTTGGCGTCGACGGCTTGTGACATAATTCTTCCTTATCGATGCAGTGGGAAAACGCCCATCTGCAGGTTTATTCGTTCGCTTGCTGTATGGATTGATCGTCCTGCTGTACAGCGCTGTCGCCCAGAGATTCTCAGGACAGGCCGGACATTGAACCTCCGCCATTTTCGCACAGGGAAAGCATGTCTTCACTCACGTTCTCGGTTTTGTTCGTCGCCTTCCTGGCCGCCAGCCTGGTCGTTCGCTTTTGGCTGGCCGCGCGCCATGTCCGCCACGTACTGGCGCATCGCGCCGCCGTGCCGGCCGAATTCGCCGAGAAAATCCCGTTGGCCGCGCACCAGAAGGCGGCCGACTATACCGTGGCGCGCACCAGGTTCGGCCTGGTGACGCTGGCGATCAACGCCGCGGTGCTGATCGCCTTCACGCTGCTGGGCGGGCTGCAATGGCTGTCCGGCACCATCCTGGGCTGGACCGGCGGCCCGGACATGTGGTACCAGATCGGCCTGGTGGCCGCCTTCGGCATCATCTCCGGCGTGGTCGACCTGCCCTTCGATTACTACCGCCAGTTCCGCCTGGAAGCCCGTTTCGGCTTCAACAAGATGACGCGCGGCCTGTTCTTCAGCGACCTGGTCAAGCAATCGCTGATCGGCGCGGCCATCGGCCTGCCGCTGCTGTGGGTGGTGCTGACACTGATGGAAAAGGCCGGCGCGCTGTGGTGGCTCTACACCTGGATCGTGCTGTGCGCGTTCCAGCTGCTGATGCTGGTGATCTATCCCAGCTTCATCGCCCCGCTGTTCAACAAGTTCACCGCGCTGGAAGACGAGAATCTGCGCCACCGCATCGAGAGCCTGATGCAACGCGTCGGCTTCGCTTCCAAGGGCCTGTTCGTGATGGATGGCTCCAAGCGCAGCGCGCACGGCAACGCTTACTTCTCCGGCTTCGGCGCGGGCAAGCGCATCGTCTTCTTCGACACCTTGCTGGCGCGCCTGGCGCCGCAAGAGATCGAGGCGGTGCTGGCGCACGAACTGGGCCACTTCAAGCTCAAGCACATCGTCAAGCGCGTGACCGTGATATTCGCCATCTCGCTGGGCTTCCTGGCGCTGCTTGGCTACCTCAAGGGCCAGGTGTGGTTCTACACCGGCCTGGGCCTGAACCCGCTGCTGTTCGGCAGCAACGATGCGATGGCGCTGATCCTGTTCATGCTGGCGCTGCCGATCTTCACCTTCCTGCTGTCGCCGCTGTCGTCGCTGACCTCGCGCAAGCATGAGTTCGAAGCCGATGCCTTCGCCGCGCAGCATACCAACGCGCAAGACCTGGTGTCGGCGCTGGTCAAGCTGTACGAAGACAATGCCTCCACGCTCACGCCCGATCCGCTGCACTCGGCCTTCTACGATTCGCATCCGCCGGCCTCTCTACGTATCGGACGCTTAAACTCTGGCCGGCTGAACCTGGCGCAAGGCGCCTCGAGTCACTAACAAACATGTTTCAGTTGCCCATCAGCGCAACCGGAAGCAAGGAGAACTTCATGAGCATCACCGCCAACGCACTCGCAGCCCGCCGCTGCGCCCACCAGACCGACGCCCTGGACGCAGCCGCCATCCAGGCCCACCTGGCCGCCCTGCCCGGCTGGCAGGTCGACGGCGGCAAGCTGGCGCGCAGCTTCGGCTTCAAGGACTATTACCAGACCCTGGCCTTCGTCAACGCCATCGCCTGGGTGATCCATGCCGAAGACCACCATCCCGAGCTGGCGGTCAGCTACAACCGCTGCGGCGTGAAGTTCGACACGCACAGCGTCAACAACGGCAAAGGCGGCCTGTCGATCAACGACTTCATCTGCGCCGCCAAGGTGGATGCCGTGTTCGCCCAGCGCGCCGCCTCCTGATGGCATCGAAGAAACCGCACGCCGCACCGCGCCAGGCAGCCGGCGCTTTGGAAGCCGGCCTGGTGATTGCCGCCCACGGGCGGCATTATCTTGTCCAGGCCGGCGAACAGAAACTGCAATGCGTCACGCGCGGCAAGAAGAGCGATGTGGCCGTCGGCGACCGCATCCGCTTCGCCCGCACCTCGCCCAACCAGGGAGTGGTGGAATCCATCGACGAGCGCAAGACGCTGCTGTACCGCTCCGACCAGTACAAGTCCAAGCTGTTGGCCGCCAACGTCACGCAATTGTTCATCGTGGTGGCGACCGAGCCCAGCTTCTCGGACGACCTGGTGTCGCGCTCGCTGGTGGCGGCCGAATCGGCCGGCGTGGCCGCCCACCTGATCCTGAACAAGACCGACATCGCCGAAGCGCTGCCGAAGACGCGCGAACGGCTGCAGGTCTACTCCCGCCTAGGCTATCCGGTGCACGAAGTCTCGGCCACGGCGCAACCGGAGCAGACCCGCGCCGCCTTCATGCCGCTGCTGCAGAACCAGAACACCATCCTGATCGGCCAATCCGGCATGGGCAAGTCCTCGCTGATCAACCTGATCATCCCCGACGCCGACATCGCGGTGCGCGAAATCTCGGCGGCATTGGACACCGGCAAGCACACCACCACCTTCACGCGGCTCTACCAGATGGGGGAACAAACCAGCATCATCGATTCGCCCGGCTTCCAGGAATTCGGCCTGTACCAGTTAAGCGAAGGCATGCTGGAACGCGCCTTCCGCGACTTCACGCCCTACCTGGGCAAGTGCCGCTTCTACAACTGCCACCACCTCAACGAACCCGGTTGCGCGGTGCTGGAAGCGGTGCAGTCAGGCGAGATCTCGGGCATGCGGCATCAGTTGTATGCGCAGCTGGTGCATGAGTCGTCGCAGACCTTGTACTGAGTTCCCTTCCCTAGCAAAAACGGCCGCCTTGCGTTTGCAGGCGGCCGTTTCTATTCGCATCGTCCGACTCAGAATTTGTAGCCGGCGCTCAGCAGGACACTGCGCGGCGTGCCGGGCATGATCTGCGTCACCGCGGTGGAACTGGCGTAGTACTGGCGATTGGTCAGGTTGGTGACGGCGAGCGTCAGTTCAAGCTTGGGCAGGCGATAGCCCACCTTGCCATCCCAGCGCGTGTAGGCGGGCAGGTCGAGCCGGTTGGCCACGTCGGCGTAACGGGAGCCTTCGTAGACCAGCCCGGCTTCGCCAAAGAAGCCCAATGCCGGCGCATGGCTGACGAACAGGCTGCCGTTGGCGCCGGAGACGCCGACCGAGCGCTTGCCTTGGAGATCCGGCGTGGCGCAACCGTTGCAACGGGGCGCTTCGATGATGCGGGAGCGCTGAACCGCAAAACCGCTGCGGATGAACCAGCTCGGCGCCACCTGGCCGTCTACCGACAATTCAATGCCGCGATTGCGTTCCAGGCCGCCGATGACGAACAGGTTCGGATTGCTGGCAATCTGGGTACGGCGGTTATACAGATCCAGCTGGAACACCGACAAGGTAGTGCTGAGCTTCTTCTCCAGCCAATCGCTTTTGACGCCGACCTCGAATTGCCGGCTGGACTGCGGCTGCAGCGCATTGTTGGACACCGTGCTTGCGCCGGTGTCCAGATTGACGGTATCGGTCCCTCCGCTCGGGATAAAGCTTTTGCTGTAGGAGGCATAGAAACTGTGGTCGGCCAGCGGCGACCAGACCAGGCCCATCCGCGGGCTCAAGGCGGAGGTCGTGCGTTCGGCCCGGGCCCCCGCTCCCATGCGGCTGGTCGAATCGACCGCGAAACGATCCCAGCGCACCCCCGCCAGCATCTTCCATTGCGGCGACAGTGTGAGTTGATCCTGCGCATACAGGGCGATGCCGTCGGCGCGATGCAAACTGTTGCTGAACAAGGCCGGTGGCGCCAATGCATCCGGCGCCTTGGAGGGATTCAACAACGACACGCTGCCGGCGGGGGAACGGGAATACAGTGTCGGCTGCCGGCGTTCCACGCTGTATTCGGCGCCGAACAGCATGTCGTGACGCACGGCACCGGTCATGGCGCGGCCTTCCAGCTCCAGATTATTCTGCCAGTTGCGCTGGTGCATATTCTGCTGCCAGCGCGCGCGCGTCGCCATGCTGTTATTGGGCCCGGTCAGCCCGGTCGCGAAGGTATTGTCGAAGATGCTGTTCAGATGCAGCATGCCCAGCGTGTAGCGCAACTTCCAGTCCTGGTCGATCCGCTGTTCCAGCGTGGAGCGCAGGTACAGCATGCTGTCCTTGATGTAGTCGCGCTCCGGCACGCCATAGGTGGTGGCCCGGCCCGCCGGCGGCAATTGGTAAGGGCTGCCGGGATTGCGGCGCCAGGCCGGCATGCCGCGATCCGGGGTGCGGTCGAATTCGGAGAACTCCGCCTGCAGCAGCCATGAGGTGCGGCCGTCGTCCCACTTCAGCGAAGGAGCGATGTATTGGCGCGCACTGTTGACGCCGTCGCGAAAGCTGTTGGCATGCTCGCGGCCGGCATTGATGCGCATGGCCCATTGCTCGCTCAAGACCTTGTTCACATCCGCGGCAAAGCCCAGGTGGCTGTCACTTCCGGCGAATAGCTTGAGGCTGCTCTGGACATCGGCTCCCGGCTGCTTGCTGATGCGGTTGATCACCCCGCCGCCGCTGCCGCGCCCGTACAACACTGCGGCCGGCCCCTTCAGGATTTCGATGCGCTCGATGTTGCCCAGGCTGCGCACGTACTGCGCGTCGTCGCGGATGCCGTCGAGGAAGACATCGCCGGCACTGGAGAAGCCGCGGATCTTGAAGGAGTCGAAACGGGTGTCGGAATTGTTGGTGATGCCCGGCACGCCCGCCAGCGCCTCGGCCATGGTTTGCGCGCCGTAGGAGGCGGCTTCTTCCATGTTCACGCTGTTGACAGTTTGCGGCACGTCCCTGAGATCGGCGGCCGTACGCGTCGCCGTCGATACCTTGCCCGGACGCGGGTCGTAATGGCTGCGCTCGCCGGAGACTTCGATATGCGGCAGCCGGTCGTCAACTTCGCCTTCCGCGACAGCGGAGGTGGAAAACAGGGAGGAAAAGGCCAGCGCCATCACGCTGAGGCGACGCTCGGAAATGCATTGGGTAGGCATGGAATTGAATGGGGCCCCGGAAAGGGCCCCCTCTCTGATCAAAAAGGAGGCGCAATTCTAGGCCCACAAACAATAATGATTCTCATTAATTGGCATGCCGGCATGCGATAACGCCAATAAATCACAAAACATGGCGCCCACCCCGCAACAAATGCAAGAAACTCGCCGATGTATTTCTGAGGCTTGATCTTTTGACATGCCGGGACTGGCGGCAAGCCGGCGTCATGCGCCCTCGCCCAATCCAAGAAGCTGCATCCGGCCAGAACAGCGATGCGCCGCCGCAGGCGCAGCACGGGCTGCGGCCCGGTTTCCCGCAAGCAACCCCATTGGGTATCTTTTTACCCCGAATCCCTTATAATCTAAGCAGTTATAACGATCGGCGGCAGGCGCCACGCTAGCCGCCGTTTTCATTTATGGCAATCAAACACTACCTTCAATTTTCCGACTTTACGCTTGATGAATACGAATACGTGATCGAACGTTCTCGTGTGATCAAACGTAAGTTCAAGAATTACGAGCCCCACCACACACTGGCCGACCGCACGCTGGTGATGGTGTTCGAGAAGAATTCGACCCGTACCCGCCTCTCCTTCGAAGCCGGCATGCACCAGATGGGCGGCGCGGCGATCTACCTGAACACGCGCGACAGCCAGTTGGGCCGCGGCGAGCCGGTGGAAGATGCGGCGCAGGTGATGTCGCGCATGTGCGACGTGATCATGATCCGCACCTACGGCCAGGAAATCATCGAACGCTTCGCCGCGCATTCGCGCGTGCCGGTGATCAATGGGCTGACCAACGAGCAGCATCCCTGCCAGGTGCTGGCCGACGTGTTCACCTTCATCGAACATCGCGGCTCCATCCGCGGCAAGATCGTGGCCTGGATCGGCGACGCCAACAACATGCTGTACTCGTGGCTGCAGGCGGCCGAGGTGTTCGGCTTCCACGTCAATGTCTCCACCCCCAAGGGCTACGACATCGACCCGGCGCAAGTCACCCCGGGCAACCAGCACTACACCTTCTTTGCCGACCCGGCCGACGCCTGCCAGGACGCCGACCTGGTCACCACCGACGTGTGGACCAGCATGGGTTACGAAGATGAGAACGCCGCGCGCCTGAAGGCCTTCGACGGCTGGATCGTTGACGGCCCCAAGATGGCCCGCGCCAAGAAGGATGCCGTCTTCATGCACTGCCTGCCGGCGCACCGCGGCGAGGAAGTCGCCGCCGAGGTGATCGACGGCCCGCAGTCGGTGGTCTGGGACGAGGCGGAAAACCGCCTGCACGTTCAGAAGGCCCTGCTCGAATACCTGGTGCACGGCAAGTTCGACTGAGCCGCCGCCCCAGCAACAAGTCATATCAACACTCTCGCAACAGCCAAGATCATGTCCAACATCCTGCAATCCGTTCCGGTCAAACAAAAAGTCGGCATCGCCTTTTCCGGCGGCCTCGACACCAGCGCCGCGCTGACCTGGATGCGCCAGAAAGGCGCCATCCCCTACGCCTACACCGCCAACCTGGGCCAGCCGGACGAGCCGGACTACGACGCCATCCCCAAGAAGGCGATGCAATACGGCGCCGAACTGGCGCGCCTGATCGACTGCCGCGAACAGCTGGCCAATGAAGGCATCGCCGCGCTGCAAAGCGGCGCCTTCCATATCTCGACCGCCGGCGTGACCTACTTCAACACCACCCCGCTGGGCCGCGCCGTGACCGGCACCATGCTGGTGGCCGCGATGCGCGAAGACAAGGTCGACATCTGGGGCGACGGCAGCACCTTCAAGGGCAACGACATCGAGCGCTTCTACCGCTACGGCCTGCTGGTGAACCCCAACCTGAAGATCTACAAGCCGTGGCTGGACAATACCTTCATCGATGAACTGGGCGGCCGCAAGGAAATGTCCGAGTTCATGATCAAGTCCGGTTTCGACTACAAGATGTCGGTGGAAAAGGCCTACTCGACCGACTCCAACATGCTGGGCGCGACCCACGAGGCCAAGGACCTGGAGTTCCTCAACAGCGGCATCAAGATCGTGCAGCCGATCATGGGCGTGGCGTTCTGGCGCGATGACGTCGAGGTCAAGGCCGAGAGCGTGACCGTGCGCTTCGAGGAAGGCCGTCCGGTGGCCCTGAACGGCAAGACCTTCGCCAGCATGACCGACCTGATCCTGGAAGCCAACCGCATCGGCGGCCGCCACGGCCTGGGCATGAGCGACCAGATCGAGAACCGCATCATCGAAGCCAAGAGCCGCGGCATCTACGAAGCCCCGGGCCTGGCGCTGCTGTTCATCGCCTACGAGCGCCTGATCACCGGCATCCACAACGAAGACACCATCGAGCAATACCGCGACAACGGCCGCAAGCTGGGCCGCCTGCTGTACCAGGGCCGCTGGTTCGACTCGCAGGCGATCATGCTGCGCGAAACCGCGCAACGCTGGGTGGCGCGCGCCATCACCGGCGAAGTGACCGTTGAACTGCGGCGCGGCAACGACTACTCGATCCTCAACACCGAGTCGCCCAACCTGACCTACCAGCCGGAACGCCTGACCATGGAAAAGGGCGAAGGCGCCTTCACCCCGGCCGACCGCATCGGCCAGCTGACCATGCGCAACCTGGACATCATCGACACCCGCCAGAAGCTGGCGATCTACCAGAGCACCGGCCTCTTGGACAACAGCACCGCCGTCTCGCTGCCGCTGCTGGACAAGGATACGAAGTAATCGCCTGCAACCGAGATATCTGAAAGAACTTCTGATGAGCACCCAATTCGACAACGTCACCGTCCTGAAAAAGGGCAATGTCTACTTTGACGGCAAGTGCGTCTCGCACACCGTGCTGTTTGCCGACGGCACCAGGAAGACCCTGGGCGTGATCCTGCCCGCGTCGCTCAATTTCGGCACCGCCTCGCCGGAAATCATGGAAATCGTCAGCGGCAGCTGCCGTATCCGCCTCAAGGACGAGGAAACCTGGAATACCTACGGCGCCGGCACCCAGTTCAGCGTACCGGGCAATTCGTCCTTCGACATCGAAGTCACGGAGACCGTGGATTACGTCTGCCACTACGGCTGATCCGCCGGCAGTTGCAGCGCATGTGAAAAACGCCAGTCGATGACTGGCGTTTTTGCATGTGCGAGCGAATCTGGAGAATCCGGAGATGCGCGCTCAGATGAAAACCGGTTCCGGCTCCAGCGCCACCCCGAACCTTGCATGCACGTCGGCCTGGATCGCCTGCGCCAGCGCCGCCACTTCGGCCCCGCTGGCGCCGCCCCGGTTGACCAGCACCAGCGCCTGCTTCTCGTACACGCCGGCCGCGCCCAGCGACTTGCCCTTCCAGCCGCACTGGTCGATCAGCCAGCCGGCGGCCAGCTTGTAGCTGCCGTCGTCCTGCCGATAGCTGACCAAGTTGGCATGCTGCTTCACCAAGGCCTCGCGCTGCTGCGCGCTGACGATGGGGTTCTTGAAGAAACTGCCGGCATTGCCGATCCGCGCCGGGTCGGGCAGCTTGCGCGTGCGGATGGCGATGACGGCATCGGCGATGTCGCGCGCGCCGGGGTCGGCGATCTGCCGGTCGGCCAACGCCTGCGCCACGTCGGTGTAATTGGCGTTGGCTTGCCAATGCTTCGGCAACGCGAAGGTGACGTCCAGCACCACGGCGTTGTCGCGCAGTTCATGCTTGAACACGCTGTCGCGATAGCCGAAGCGGCAGGCCGGGCCGTCCAGCGCCATCACTTCGCCGGTGGAAAAATCGAAGGCGCTCAGTGAATGGAAACGGTCCTTGAGCTCGACCCCATAGGCGCCGATATTCTGGATCGGTGCGGCGCCTACGCTGCCCGGAATCAGCGACAGGTTCTCAAGGCCGCCCAGACCCTGGGCCAGCGTCCATTGCACCAAGCCGTGCCAGTTCTCGCCGGCGGCGGCGCGCACATAGGTGAACTCGCTGTCCTGGCCGACCACGGCGATGCCGCGCCCGCACATGTGCAGCACCAGGCCGGGAAAGTCGCGCGTCAGCAGCAGGTTGCTGCCGCCGCCCAGCACCAGGCGCGGCAAGGCGGACAGTTCGGCGTTTGCGCGCACGGCGCGCAAGGTGTCGGCGGCATCGACGGCCAGGTAGGCTTGCGCGCGGGCATCGATGCCGAAAGTGTTGAGTGCGCGCAGGGAAAAATCGCGCTGTACAGGTATCGGGAACATAAGGGCAGGATTATAGCCGCTGCCGGACAGCGTCTGTCGGCGCACATGCCATAGCCCTGCTGCCGCCAGTCCGTTAAAATCTCGTTGGTAACGCCGGAACCCTCCGGCCGCAAGAATAAAAGGATACTGCCATGCCCTCATTTGATACCGTCTGCGAAGCCAACCTGGTCGAAGTCAAGAATGCCGTCGAGCAGGCCAACAAGGAAATCACCACCCGCTTCGACTTCAAGGGCACCGACGCCCGCGTCGAGCAAAAGGAACGCGAACTGACTGCCTTCGCCGACTCGGAATTCCAGCTCAGCCAGGTGCGCGACGTGCTGACCAACAAGATGACCAAGCGCAATGTCGATGTGCGTTTCCTCGATGAAGGCAAGATCGAGAAGATCGGCGGCGACAAGGTCAAGCAAGTGATCAAGGTGAAGAACGGCATCGAAAGCGATGATGCCAAGAAGATCGTGCGCGTCATCAAGGACAGCAAAATGAAGGTGCAGGCCAGCATCCAGGGCGATGCCGTACGCATCGCCGGGGCCAAGCGCGACGACCTGCAGGCCGCCATGGCGCTGCTGCGCAAGGAAGTGAAGGACATCCCGCTGGAATTCAACAACTTCCGCGACTAAGCGGCGGCAATACGGCAACGACATCGCGACAACGCCGGCATCATGCCGGCGTTGTCGCTTCAGGCCACGCTGTTGCGCTGCGGGGTATCGCTTATTTCATTGCGGCCATCATGGCGCTGGCGCCCTCGCGTATCTCTTCCGGGGTCAGGTCGCGCACATGCGTGGCCACCGACCATTTATGGCCGAAGGGATCGACCAGTTGCCCGTAACGGTCGCCCCAGAACATGTCGGTCAGCGGCAAGGTAACCTGGGCGCCGGCCGCCACGGCCTGTGCGAATACGGCATCCGCATCTGCCACGTACAGGTGGATGGTGACCGGCGAGCCGCCCAGCGCCTTGGGCCCCAGGCTCTTCCATGCCGGCGCTTCATCGACCAGCATCAGGTAAGAGTCGCCGATGCTGATCTGCGCGTGCATCAGCTTGCCGTCGGGGCCGGGCAAACGGCCCCGGTCGACGGCGCCGAAGGCTTTCTGGTAGAACTCGATGGCCTCGGCGGCGCCGGCACAGACCAGGTGCGGCGTGATGGAATGCATGCCTTCGGGAATCGGTTTGACTTTGGATGGGCTGGACATCTGCAATCTCCTTAAGTGTTGTAAGAATCAGTCATGGAACTTGCGGATGCCCATTCTGCACCGGGACGCAGGCAAAACAAAGCTCGTCCATCACACTTGCGCCGCACAGCCATCATGGATGCGGATAAAAAAACCGCCGTGGCCATCACCTGGCTCACGGCGGCTTGCCATGCAACAACCGCAATGTTCAGGCGGCGTCGCGCTCGCCCACCAGGCGGCGCTGCTTGACCGAGTCGGCCAGGCCTTGCAGCACTTGCAGGCTTTCTTCCCAGTTGATGCAACCGTCGGTGATGGACTGGCCGTAGGTCAGTTCCTTGCCCGGCACCAGATCCTGGCGGCCGGCCACCAGATGCGACTCCACCATCACGCCGACGATGCGGGTGTCGCCGGCGGCGACCTGACTGCCGATGTCGGCGCACACCGGGATCTGGTTTTCCGGCTTCTTGGAGCTGTTGGCATGCGAGGCGTCGATCATCAGGCGCGAGGCCAGGCCGCTCTTGGCGATGTCCTGGCACGCGGCTTCCACGCTGGCGGCGTCGTAGTTGGGCGCCTTGCCGCCGCGCAGGATGATGTGGCAGTCCTCGTTGCCGGCGGTCGAGACGATGGCCGAGTGGCCGCCCTTGGTGACCGACAGGAAGTGGTGCGGCTGCGAGGCGGCCTTGATCGCGTCCACCGCGATCTTGACATTGCCGTCGGTGCCGTTCTTGAAACCGACCGGGCACGACAGGCCGGACGCCAGCTCGCGGTGCACTTGCGACTCGGTGGTGCGGGCGCCGATGGCGCCCCAGCTGATCAGGTCGGCGATGTATTGCGGGCTGATCACGTCGAGGAATTCGGTGCCGGCCGGCAGGCCCAGCTCGTTGATGTTGAGCAGCAGTTCGCGCGCGGTGCGCAAGCCGTCGTTGATGCGGAAGCTGTTGTCCATGTACGGGTCGTTGATCAGGCCCTTCCAGCCGACGGTGGTGCGCGGCTTTTCGAAGTAGACGCGCATCACGATTTCCAGCTCGTTCTTGTGGCGCTCGCGCTCGACCACCAGGCGGCGCGCGTATTCCATCGCGGCCTTGGTGTCGTGGATGGAGCACGGGCCGATCACCACCATCAGGCGGTCGTCCTGGCCGTGCAGGATGCGATGCAATGCGGTACGCGCTTCGGCCGTGGTGCTCTCGACCTGTTCGGTGCAGGCAAACTCGCGGATCAAATGCGAAGGAGGAAGCAGTTCTTTCATTTCTCTGATGCGAAGATCGTCAGTGCGCGGCATTTTTTCTCCTGAGTTGCTTTAGCTTGGTTAGCTTGAAATCGACCAAAAAAAAACCGCCATCACTGGCGGTTTTTTAGGAAATTCGGTTTTGTCTTTTTACGAACGCTTACCGCTTTTCACCGCCGGGGGGCTGGAATAGCTAAAGTAAAAATAAAAGTAAGCGTGGAAAAAAGACATCGTTGGCTGCATGGATAAATTGAAGCAGACCCCATAGTGCTACAAATCCCGGGCTTTGGCAAGCGAGGCCATCAACATGGATTTTCAAGCGTTATCCGCACAAAATATCCAAAATCAGGCATAAAATAAAAATTAAAGCGCATTAAATATTAAATATCGGCTTTAAACACAACAAAAAACCAAGAGCCATGCACTGGATTCGGCCTGTATTTGATTACCCGCAGTGTGGCGAACATGCAAAAAATCGGTGAAATTGACTGTCTACCCTGCATGCTGACGTCACCGATATTGCCGATGCACATCGCTGCCCGGCAAATCTTCACCCCAAAAAAACAAAAGCCGCCGGGAATGCCGACGGCTTTTGTGCGAGACCTGCGAAAAACGCTCAGGCGGTGCCGCCCACCGTCACGCCATCCAGGCGCAAGGTCGGCTGGCCTACGCCCACCGGCACGCTCTGGCCCTCCTTGCCGCACACGCCCACGCCCGAATCCAGGCTCATGTCGTTGCCGATCAGCGAGACGCGGTTGAGTACATCCGGGCCGTTGCCGATCAGGGTGGCGCCCTTGACCGGATAGGTCACCTTGCCGTTCTCGATCATGTAGGCTTCGCTGGCCGAGAACACGAACTTGCCGTTGGTGATGTCGACCTGGCCGCCGCCGAAGTTGACCGCATACAGGCCGTTCTTGACCGAGGCCAGGATCTCGGCCGGGTCCTTGTCGCCGGCCAGCATGTAGGTGTTGGTCATGCGCGGCATCGGCAGGTGCGCGAACGATTCGCGACGGGCGTTGCCGGTCACCGGCATCTTCATCAGGCGCGCGTTCATGGTGTCCTGGATATAGCCCTTCAGGATGCCGTCTTCGATCAGCGTGGTGCACTGGGTCGGATTGCCTTCGTCGTCGATGTTGAGCGAACCGCGGCGGTCGGCCAGGGTGCCGTCGTCGACCACGGTCACGCCACGGGCGGCGACGCGTTCGCCGATGCGGCCGGAGAAGGCGCTCGATCCCTTGCGGTTGAAATCGCCTTCCAGGCCGTGGCCGATCGCCTCATGCAGCAGCACGCCGGGCCAGCCGGGGCCGAGCACGACCGTCATCGGGCCGGCCGGGGCCGGGCGCGACTCCAGGTTGACCAGTGCGGTCGCGACCGCTTCGGACGCGTATTTTTCCAGCAGCGCGTCCGTGAAATATCCATAGCTGTAGCGGCCGCCGCCACCGCTGCTGCCCATTTCGCGGCGTCCGTTCTGTTCGGCGATGACCGTCACCGACACCCGCACCAGCGGGCGGATATCGGCCGCCAGCACGCCGTCGGCGCGCGCCACCAGCACCACATCGTATTCGCCCGACAGGCTGGCCATGACCTGCACCACGCGCGGGTCCTTGGCGCGCGCGATGCGCTCGACGCGCTCCAGCAACTGCACCTTGGCGGTGGCGTCCAGCGAGACCAGCGGGTCATGCGGCAGGTACAGCGCGCGGCCGCCGCCGGGAATCATGTTGCCAGCCACCTTGACCTTGCCCGCGCCCTGGCGCGCGATGGTGCGCGTGGCAGCCGCGGCATCCAGCAGGGCGCGCTCGGAAATCTCGTCGGAATAGGAAAATGCAGTCTTGTCGCCCGACACGGCGCGCACGCCGACGCCCTGGTCGATGGAAAAGCTGCCGGTCTTGACGATGCCCTCTTCCAGGCTCCAGCCCTCGCTCTTGGTGAACTGGAAATACAGGTCGGCGTAGTCCACTTTATGGGTGAACATGCTGCCCAGCGCTTTCAACAGCTTGGACTCGTCCAGGCCGAAAGGGGTCAGGAGCACGTCGCGCGCCACTTGCAGGGCGCCCATATTCGGTTCAAATAATTTCATAGGATCTTCTGGAAGGCTTAACAACACATCAACAGCGTCTCAAAGCTTGCGGTGGCGCAATGCCGGCAGGCTTTCTCTGACATATTGTAGACGATGGGGGTCGATATCGCCGATCACAAGGCCTTCGCCTTCCGGCAATACGGAAATGATTTCCCCCCAGGGATCCACCAGCATGCTATGGCCCCATGTGCGGCGCCCATTGACGTGCTTGCCGCCCTGGGCCGAGGCCAGCAGGTAGCACTGGTTCTCGATGGCGCGGGCGCGCAACAGGGTTTCCCAATGGGCATTGCCGGTGGTGTAGGTGAAGGCGGCCGGCATCACGATCAGTGCGCACTCGCCCATGGCCCGGTACAGCTCGGGAAAACGCAGGTCGTAGCAAACCGACAAGCCCACCCGGCCGAACGGCGCCTCGAATGTCTTGACCTCGGCGCCGTACTCGATGGTGCGCGCCTCGTCGTAGTTTTCTTCGCCGCGGGAAAAACTGAAGAGATGGATCTTGTCGTAGCGCGCCACGCGCCGGCCCTGGGGATCGTAGACCAGCGACGTATTGAGCACCTTGCCGTCGGTGGCGGCGGCCATCGGCAGCGTGCCGCCGACCAGCCAGATGCCATGCCTGCGCGCCAGATCGGCCATGAATTCCTGGATGCGGCCGGACTGGTCGGTCTCGGCATGGCCGAGCTTGTCGCGCTCATGCATGCCCATGATGGGCCAATATTCCGGCAGCAAGACCAATCCCGCGCCCTGCTCCGCCGCCTGGCCGACCAGGCGCGCGGCGCTCTCGAAGTTCTGCCCTACCTCGGGCGTCGACACCATCTGTATCGCCGCCACCCTGAATGCTTGCGTCATGTTGTCATGCCTCATCGGAAATCCCGCGTTGCCTCAAGTATCGCGCAGAACCGCCTGCCGCGCCGGCGACCACAAATCGCTAACCGCTAACCGCTAACCGCTAACCGTTAACCACTAAACACTAAACACTAACCGCTCGGTTCAGCAACCCGCGCATCAGTGCCCCATGTTGATCGGCGAGCCGAGCGGCGTCGACGGCATGCCCGGCGCAGGCTTGCCGTCATCCTGCAGGCGCTCGGATCCGACCTGCGACACCTGCCCCTGCTTGACCACGACAGGGTCGCTCCACGGGCCGGTGACCTTGTACTCGAAGGTGAGCGACTTCATCACCGGATTGCGCAGGAACAACTGGGCCAGCAAGGTGCCTACGCCGACCACCGGGTTGACCGCCATCGCCACCACCGAGGCGGTGCCGAGGTTGATTTCCGGGATCACCACGACATGCAGGTCCTGCGTCTCCCTGGCGATATCGGCCGAACCGTTCATCAGCACCGAAGCGGTGACGCCGGTCATTTTCAGGTTGTCGGTGGTCGCGATGCCGCGGTTGACGGAAGCGGTGCCGACCACGTTGTCGAACGCAAAGCCTTCGGAAAACACATCGCGGAAGTCCAGCGTCAGGCGGCGCGGCAGCGCCTGCAGGTTCAGCACGCCCAGCAGCTTGGCCGCCCCCGGATCGACCTTGAGGAATTGCCCTGAATGCACATCCATGTGCAGTTGCCCGCCCAGGCTGGCCATGTCCATGGCATAGGGCAGGCCCTTCCAGCTCATGTCGCCGTCCAGCTTGCCGCGGCCGCCCTTGATCGTGCCCGGATAACCAAAGCGCTCCAGCAACTTTCCGGCATCGTTGATATCCAGCGCGTAGGTGATGTTGGTGGTATTGCTGGCGCCGAAAGACATCCAGTTGCCGGCGGCGCGGAACTGCGCATCCTCATTGGCCAGCACCAGGCGGTTGATGCGCCATTCACGGCCCACCGCAGTCATCATATTGTTGGCGTCAAGCTCCAGGCGGCCAAGCTTCTTGCCTGCCAGTTCGAACTGCTCCGCGCGGATATCCAGCGCGGGCATTTGCGCCGAACTGCCGCTGTCGGCGGCATTGGCATTGGCATTAGCATTGGCGGCGTCGGCGGCGCCATTCCCCCTGGGCAGCACCAGCGAGGACAGGCGCGCCGTGACCTTGCCCGATCCTCGGCTGCCGCCTGGCTCATCCCAGGTAATGTCGCCGGAAACCTGCTGCGACTCCAGCTTCATTTGCCAGGCGTTCTTCTGGTGCGCGGCGTCCAGCACCAGTTTGTTGAGTTTTTTGCCCATCAGCGTGAGTTCGCCTACGCGCGCCGAGACCATGTCCGGCTCCACGTACTGGGCCATCTCCGAACTGGTCAGCTTGCTCTGCCCCGCCGCCGATGCGGTATTGCCCTTGCCCACGATGTCGGCCTTGAAAGCCTGCCAGGCATCCATGTCGACACTATCGGCGGCCAATGCCAGCTTCAAGCCCGAAGCCGGCGACGGCATCGGCTGGTTGTAGGCGATGCCGCCGCTGACCACGCGCCAGTCGTCGGAGCGGGCCGCGACCTTCTCGCGCAGATAATGCGATGCGAGGTGCGGGCCCAACATGACCTTGATCTCATCGCGTTCGATCAGCGGATCATTGGAGACGACCGGCTGCAATTCGAAGCGCATCGGCAGGCTGTCCTGCGACGACTTCCTCAGCGGCGCCGGCAAGTCCGAACCCAGCCCGGCCAGGCTGGATTCGACGATCACTTCGGGATGATGCTGGCGCACCAGCACCGAAGCGGTATAACGGGCGCCGCCGGACAGGCGCGCCAGCAGGCGTTGCATCGAAGCTTCGGGATAGAGCTGGCGCAAGGCCTCGATATTGATCGCGCCATCCATGCGGATCTGGCTGCTGCCGTCGCGCTGCGTGCCGCCGGTGATGGCCACGCCATCGCCCATGAACTGGCCGCGAACGCCATTGAGGTTGAAGCCGCGCTCATTGAACTCGACCTTGCCGACGGTGCGATACATCATGGGCAAGGCAGGCAGCAGGTCGACATCGTTATTGGCGAAACTGAACACGCCTTGCGCCTTGGTATCGATCGCATGGTGCAGCGGCATCTGGAATTTCAGGTCCAGCCGGGCGTCGCCGGTGGCGCTGGCCTGCGCCATGACCTCGCCGGTCCAATGCGCCACCGGGCTTTGCCTGACATATTGCAGGAAGGTCGACATCGGGCCGCTGGCTGCGCCATCGATCTCCAGCACCGCATCGTGCGACGCCAGGTCGGCAATGCGCGCCGTGACCCGGCTCAGGTTCGCCCCCAGCGTCCTGGCGCTGTCGGCCTTCACTTCCAGTTGCGTGCGGTCGATGCTGAATTTGCCGCGCCCGTCTTCCAGCAAGGGCCATTCCGGCTCCTTGCCATCCTGGTTCACATGGCCGGGCGTGTAGTTGATCCTGAGCCCATCGAAGTCGCCGCTGACCAGGAACTGGCCCTTGGGCTTGTCGCCCGGCTTCGCCGCATGAAAAGGGAAATCGGCAAGCGCGCCTTTGACCGTCAGCTTCACATCGCGCATGGCGCCGTCCATCAAGCCTTCGGTCAGCCAGCGCCGCAGCGGCTCGCTGATATGTTCCGGCAGGTAGCGCCGCAGCGCCTTGAGGTCGAACGTGGTCAGTTCGCCGGTGATGTCCACGCTGCCCTGGGACTGCCCCTGCAACGGCAGCAAATGCGTGCCGCGCAGGCGGCCGGCCACGCCCGGCTGGGTGAATTGCATGTCGTCCAGCGTAAACAGCAGGGTCTGGTCCTTCTGGTATTGCCAGTGCGCCTTGAGTTCGAGACTGTCGAAGGGCATGCTTGGCTCGGCAAACATCTGCTCCGGCAATTGCACGGCCATCTTCTTCGAAGACAAGCGCACCGTGCCGCCTTTCTCGGTCGCATCGATTTCCCCGGCCAGGTTCTCGACACCGGGGAGCGCCGCCCATTGCGCCGGCGCCGCCTGTTGCAGCGAGCTCTTGCGCACCTCGACGTGGCGCGCCTGCGCCTTCAGGCCCAGGTCGGTAAAGCCGCCCTGGATGCGGTAGGAAGTCAATTCGGGATAAGTCCCCTGCCACTGCACGGTGAAATCGTTCAGTTCGCCGCGCGGGGCCAGGTCGTCCAGCAGCTTGCGCTGCGACAGCGTCAAGGGCAGGCGCGTCGCCAGTTGCGACAGCGCCTCCAGATTCAGGTGGGTGGCCTTGACGCTGGTCTGTTCGGCTTTCAAGAGCGTGGCCGGTTCATAGCTTTCGGAAATCGATGTCGGCGGCAGGCTGAAACCATCCGGCATCTCGATGGAGAAATCCGAGAGCGTCACCTTGTGGCCGTTGGCGCCGAAGGTGGGCACGCCGTCCTCGGGCGTGCCGCCCAGGCTCTCGCTGGCCGAAATGCGGCCATTGACGCGCTTGAGGCTCAGCGGCTCCAGCTTCTTCGACAGGCGCGCGGTGAAATCGGACAAGGCGAGATCGGCGGTGAAATTGGCCACCTTGGCGCGGTCCAGCGCCAGCCAGGCGCGCACCGAGCCGCTGCCCTGGGCAATGTCGATCGGATAGTCGAACCAGGCGCGCCAGACCGAAAGGTCGGTCTGGCGCAGGTCGGCATAGAGGGTGCCGGTCCAGTGCGTGACATCGGAAATGCGGCTGGCGAAGGCCGGATGGCTGAAATCGGCGCGCACATCCAGCGGCGCCGCATACGCGGCCGGCGGCGTGGCGCGCAAGGCCATACGGTGGCGCAACCAGTGGTTGTGCAGCACCAGATCGACATCATCCAGCGCCAGTTCGGGCGCGCCGCGCATTTCATCGTTCCAGCGCAGCTTGCTGCCGCGGATCACGATCTCGCGCTGCGACAGCAGCCAGTCCAGCGAGCTGCCGTCGCCGCCGGTCGGCATCGGGATGCCGGCCACGAACAGCTTGCCGGAGGGATCGCGCCGGATAGACAGGTCGGCTTGCTCGACGGTCAGGCTCTCCAACCGCAACCCCGCCACCAGCACGCTGCTCCACGACAGGGTGGCGGACACGCGCGGCAAGGTCAGCGCCGGCTGGCCGGCCTCGTCGTGCACGGTGATATTGGCCAGCGAGAGCTGCGGCCGCAAGCCGCTCCAGGAAGCGTCGATGGCATCGATGGTCACAGTACGGCCGACCGCCTTAGAAGCCACGCGCTCGATCTGCGGCTTATAGTGGCCGATTTCGGGCAGCACCACATAGCGCAGCGCCAGGAACAATGCGCAGAAAACGAAATAAGCCGCCAGCAGCAGCTTGAAGGTGAAGCCGAGGACGTGATAACTAGCCCGGTTCAGGCGAAAACAGGTGCCCCGCACGATTCGCCAACATAGCGCCCAATGGGCAGGCTTCGATGTGGCGTTATGTTGTTCTTCGGACATCAGGCTAAGGCAACTCGATATGAAATAATTCGTGCGAATGACATGATCGCATGGAAAACATGGTGTTGCCATCCGAACGGAATAGCTATGAACAGCAAAAACAGCGATAAGTTTAAAAACGGGCGATAAAATCCGTCAGTGCCGCGTCAGGCCAGCCCTATTTTCGGTTGTCGCCGGCCGGGGCTGAACCTGTTTTACGCTCTGTTTTCCTTCTTTTACACCTGCCCCGACCCATTGCCCCTTATGCCAGATCCGACTGCTCCCCTCGCCAACGCCCAGGCTTCGCGTTATTTCACCCGCTGGACTCAGGCTGATGCCGCCCGTCCGGCGCTGGTCGCCGAAGCTGCCGCCCAGGCCATGGACCGCGCATTCTTCGCTCGCCGCCTGCAAGCCGACCTGGATTCCGGTCTCGCGCTCAACGCCGCCATGCGCCGCCTGCGCAACCTGGTCGTGTGCACGCTGATCGAGCGCGACCTGGCCGGCCGCGCCGACTTGGGCGAGGTCGTCGCCACCATGACCGAGTTCGCCGACTTCGCGGTGCAGACCCACCTGGCCGCCCTGATGCGCGAGCAGACCGCGCTGTACGGCGTGCCCATCGGCGAGGAATCCGGGCGCCAGCAGCAGATGATCGTGCTGGGCATGGGCAAGCTGGGCGGCGGCGAGCTCAATGTCTCCTCCGACATCGACCTGATCTTCGTCTACCCGGAAGACGGCGACACTGCGGTGGAAGATGGCCAGAAGCAACTCTCCAACCATGAATTCTTCGTGCGCCTGGGCAAGAAGCTGATCGGCGCCCTGGCCGAGATCACCGAAGACGGCTTCACCTTCCGGGTCGACATGGCGCTGCGTCCCAACGGCAATTCCGGCCCGCTGGTGGCCAGCTTCAACATGGTCGAGGAATACCTGGTGCGCCAGGGCCGCGAATGGGAACGCTACGCCTGGACCAAGGCGCGCGCGCTGACCGGCGACCCGCAAGACATCGCCGCGCTGGAAGCCATCAGCCGCCCCTTCATCTTCCGCCGCTACCTGGACTTCGGCTCGATCGATGCGCTGCGCTCGATGCACGCGCAGATCCGCGCCGAGGTCAAACGCCAGGAAGCGCTGCATCCGGACCGCAGCAACAACGTCAAGCTGGGACGCGGCGGCATCCGCGAGATCGAATTCGTCAGCCAGGTATTCCAGCTGATCCGGGGCGGCCGCGATCCGGAGCTGCGCGACCGCTCCACCCGCGCCACCCTGCGCACGCTGGTCGCCAAGAACCTGCTGGCGCCGGAGGTGGTGGAGCAGTTGCTGGCGGCCTATACCTTCCTGCGCGACCTGGAACACCGCCTGCAATACCTGGAAGACGCGCAGACCCATACCCTGCCGGTCAATCCCGACGACCTGCTGCTGGTGGCGCGCATGATGGGCTACCCCGACAGCGCGGCCCTGCTGCAGGCGCTGGAAGCGCATCGGCGCATCGTGGCGGCGCAGTTCGATGCCATTTTCAACGACAAGCAAGCCGCGCCCGACAACGAGAACGACATCCCCGGCATCAACGATGCCGACGGCCTGGAAGCCATCGCCGACGCGCTCACGCTGGTCGGTTTTCCCGCGGCCGATACCGAAGCCGGCGCCAAACGCCTGCAACTGACCTGGCAGTCGCCGCGCATGCAAAGCCTGCCGGAACAGAGCCGCAACCGCCTCAACACGGTCATCAACGCCGCCCTGCCGCTGATTGCGGCATTGCATTACGACCAGTTGCCGACGCTGGGCCGCCTGCTCGACTTCCTTGAGGCCATCGCGCGCCGCGCCGCCTACCTGGCGCTGCTGACCGAATATCCCCATGCGCTCACACGCCTGATCCGCATGATCGGCGCCAGCGGCTGGGCCGCCACCTACCTGACCCAGCACCCCATCCTGCTGGACGAACTGCTGGACGACCGCAACCTGAAAGCGGACTCCGACTGGACCGCCTTCGCCGAGAACTGCCAACGCCAGCTCGACACCGCACCGGGCGATACCGAACGGCAGATGGATATCCTGCGCGAGCTGCACCACACCGAACTGTTCCGCCTGCTGGCGCAGGACCTGGAGGGCGACCTGTCGGTAGAGAAGCTGGCCGACGAACTCTCGGCGCTGGCCGACATCCTGGTCGACGCCACCATCAAGGCGGCATGGCAGACCATCGCCCAGCGCCACCGCGAAGTGCCGCAGTTCGCCGTGATCGCCTACGGCAAGCTGGGCGGCAAGGAATTGGGTTACGTGTCCGACCTCGACGTGGTGTTCCTGTACGACGACGACGACCAGGAAGCCCCGGCGCTCTACGCCAAGCTGGCGCAGCGTTTCATCACCTGGATGACCAGCCACACCCCGGCCGGCACGCTGTTCGACATCGACATCGCGCTGCGCCCGGACGGCGCCAGCGGGCTGCTGGTGTCGCCGGTAAGCTCGTTCGAGAAATACCAGCTCAATTCGGCCTGGATCTGGGAACACCAGGCGCTCACGCGCGCACGCTTCTGCGCCGGCGACGCCGCCATCGGCGAACGTTTCGAAGCGCTGCGCGAACGCGTGTTGCGCCAGCCGCGCGACTACCAGAAGCTGGAGGAAGAAGTGCTGTCGATGCGCCACCGCATGCGCGACGCCCATCCCAACCGCAGCAGCCAGTTCGACCTCAAGCACGATGAAGGCGGCATGATCGACATCGAGTTCATCGTCCAATACCTGGTGCTGCGTCATGCGCCGGACCATCCGCAACTGACCGGCGACATCGGCAACATCGCGCTGCTCAAGCTGGCCGCGCAACTGGGCCTGATCGACACCGCGCTGGCGGCTGAAGCCGCCAATGCCTACCGGCTCTTCCGCAAGCTGCAGCACCAGATCCGCCTGCAAGGCGCGGAGCGCGCCCACATCGACGCCGAGCGCGTGGAACATGAACGCGCCTGCGTGATTCGGCTGTGGCAGTTGGTGTTTGGCTGAGCGGACCGCTTGCCGGAAAAGCAAAAACGCCCCGAGGGGCGTTTTTGCTTTGCTGCGCCTCAGTACTTGGGCGTGGGCTTGCTGTCGTCGTCGCGGCTGGCGCGGCGGTCGCCGGCGCCGCTGTCGCGCGAGGAACTGCTATCGCGGTCGCGCGAACGATTGCTGTCGCGGGTACTGTCGCGGTCACGCGACCGGCTGGAGGAATCCTTGGCATCCCTGCCATCCTTATTGTCCTTGTTGTCCTTGGCCGGCTCAGGCGGCGGCGGGGGCGGTGGCGGCGTGACGGTCTGGATGTTCTTGGCCGCCATGTATTCGTGCATGTCCTTCCAGCCGGCAAAGATGCCTGCCTTCAGGGCCTCCGGATTGCGCTGGTAGCAATCTTCCAGGGTCTGGCCGGCCTGGCGGCAGCCGGCGCCCAGGGCGATGCCTTCGGCCTTGGCCTCCTCCGGGGTCTGCTTGGGCTTGGAGAAGCTGCTGATGTAATCGCACGCGGAAAGCGAAAAGGCGACACCGGCGATCAGGGCCAGCCTGGCAACGAGGCGATGCGCTTGGAATGAGGTTGCTGACATTACGTCCCTCTTGTGGATTCGGATTGGCGTTATTTGAAATGCAATGCCGCAAACGGATGAAAGGCCATTGCAAACCGAAGTTTGCAACAGCCTTTCGATCTTTTGCAGGCTGATGACATATTTTCACCGGCCTGCGCAAGCTTGCATCCGAGGAAAAGAACCCGAATCAGCCCGGAAATTGACGATACCGGCCGGAAAACTTCCCGCGCCGGTATCGAGCGGGCCTTACTTGGCGCTCGCCAGGGCCACGGTGGTGTCCAGCATGCGGTTGGAGAAACCCCATTCGTTGTCGTACCAGGACGAAACCTTGACCAGGCGGCCGGAGACCTTGGTCAGGGTGGAGTCGAAGTTGGACGACGCCTGATTGTGGTTGAAGTCGACCGATACCAGCGGCTCGGTGTTGTAGGCCAGGATCCCCTTAAGCGGACCGGCTTCGGCAGCGGCCTTCATGATGGCGTTGACTTCGTCCACGGTGGTGTCGCGGGCGGCGACGAACGACAGGTCGACCAGCGAGACGTTGATGGTCGGCACGCGGATCGCGAAACCGTCCAGCTTGCCGTTCAACTCGGGCAGCACCAGGCCGACCGCAGCGGCAGCGCCGGTCTTGGCCGGAATCATGCTCATGGTGGCGGAGCGAGCACGGCGCAGATCTTCGTGGTAGACGTCGGTCAGCACCTGGTCGTTGGTGTAGGAGTGCACGGTGGTCATCAAGCCGTTCAGCACGCCGATCGTGTCGTTGAGCGGTTTGACCAGCGGCGCCAGGCAGTTGGTGGTGCACGAAGCGTTGGAGATGACGGTATCCGTTGCCTTGAGCACGCCATGGTTGACGCCGAACACGACAGTCGCGTCCACATCCTTGCCGCCCGGAGCGGAGATGATCACCTTCTTGGCGCCGCCCTTGATGTGGGCGCTGGCCTTTTCCTTGGTGGTGAAGAAGCCGGTGCATTCCAGCACCACGTCCACGCCCAGCTCGCCCCATGGCAGCTCGGCCGGGTTGCGCTGCGCCAGCACCTTGATGCGGTCGCCGTTGACCACGATCGAGTCGCCGTCGACGGTCACGGTGCCCGGGAACTTGCCGTGCGCGGTGTCGTACTGGGTCAGGTGGGCATTGGTCTTCGGATCGCCCAGGTCGTTGATGGCGACGATCTCGATGTCGTGCTTCTTGCCGCCTTCGTAGTGGGCGCGCAGGATATTGCGGCCGATGCGGCCATAACCGTTGATTGCGACGCGAATTGCCATGCTCTTCTCCTTAAGGTATTAAAAAATCAATGCAAACCGGTTCGGCCGGAAAACCGCCCGCAGCAAGAGAGGCTACTGGGGCGGCCGGGTCGCTCCCGGCCATTTTTCGGTCTTTTCCGGCCTTGTTCTTGCGTATTGTTCTGGCCCTGCCCTGCACCGGATGACCTGCGTCTCAGGCAAACCTTCCGGCTGATGATTCCCTGCCGCCCGCTTAAGACGGCCTAGGACTTAGCTGGCGCCAGACGAAACCGACTTCGTCCAGCTCGCTGCCGTCGTCCCAGGTGAAGGTCTGCTCGAACAGCTGTTCGGCGCCCAGCGCCTTGAAAAATTCCCGCGCGCCTTCGTTCTTGGCCAGCACCCAGGCCATCAGTCCGGTGGCGCCGGCGCTGATCAGGGTCGCCGCGACATTGGCCAGCAGCTTCTTGCCCAGGCCGCGGCGCTGCTCGTCGGGCAGCACGCAGATGGCAGAGAGCTCGGCGTCGCAGCCGAACTTGCTGTCGGCCAGCGTCATGCCCGAGGCGAAACCGATGATCTCGCCGCCGGCTTCGGCCACGAAGGTGCAGGCCGCGTCCGAGGATGCGCCCAGCACCTGCTCCCACAGCTTCACGCTCTGCTCGGGCTGCAAGCTGTCCAGGTAGCTGTCGGGCACCAGGCCACGATAGCTGGCGCGCCAGCTGTCGATGCGCACGCCGGCAATCGACGCCGCGTCCGAAGCGCGGGCGCGCCGGATCGTGACTTCCTCGGCCGGCGCGCCCGTTGCTGCTGCTTGTGTCATTGCGTTGTCCTCAGGGGGTCAGGCCAGCAATTGCTTGGCCTTGCCCACCACGTTCTCGACGGTGAAGCCGAAGTGCTTGAACAGCACGCCGGCCGGCGCCGATTCGCCGAAGGTGTCGATCCCGACCACGGCGCCGTCCAGGCCCACGTACTTGTACCAGAAAGCGGTCACGCCGGCTTCGATGGCCAGGCGCGGCAAGCCGCGGGGCAGCACGGATGCCTTGTAGGCGGCGTCCTGGCGGTCGAACACGTCGGTCGACGGCATCGACACCAGGCGCACGGCGATGCCTTCTGCCGCCAGCGCGTCGGCGGCCTTGGTGGCCAGTTCGATCTCGGAACCGGTGGCGATGATCACCAGCTTGGCGCCGGCGGCATCGCGCAGCACGTAGCCGCCGCGCGCGATGTCCTTGATCTGGGCCTCAGTGCGTTCCTGGAACGGCAGGTTCTGGCGCGAGAAGATCAGGGTGCTGGGGCCGTCGTTGCGCTTGATGGATTCAGCCCAGGCCACGGCGGACTCGGTGGTGTCGCATGGACGCCAGTTGTCCAGGTTGGGGATCAGGCGCAGGCTGGAAACGTGTTCCACCGACTGGTGGGTGGGGCCGTCTTCGCCCAGGCCGATCGAGTCGTGGGTGAACACGAACAGCGAACGCAGCTTCATCAGCGCGGCCATGCGCAGCGCATTGCGGCTGTAGTCGGAGAAGGTCAGGAAGGTGGCGCCGAACGGCAGGTAGCCGCCGTGCAGGGCGATGCCGTTCATGATGGCGCTCATGCCGAACTCGCGCACGCCGTAGTTGATGTGGTTGCCGGCCTGGTCGGCGCGCACCGCCACCGATTCCTTCCAGTTGGTCAGGTTGGAGCCGGTCAGGTCGGCCGAGCCGCCCAGGAATTCCGGCAGCGCCTGCGCATAGGCCTGGATGGCGTTCTGGCTGGCCTTGCGGGTGGCGATGTTTTCCTTCTTCTCGACGGTGGAGGCGATGTAGGCGGCCACGGTCTGGTCGAAATCGGCCGGCAGCTCGCCCTTCAGGCGGCGCTGCAGTTCGGCGGCTGCGGCCGGGAACTTGGCCGAATAGTCGGCGAACGTCTTGTTCCACGCGCCTTCCAGTTGCGCGCCGTTGGCCTTGGCGTCCCATGCCGAATAGACATCGGCCGGGATCTCGAAGGGGGCGGCAGTCCAGCCCAGCGCTTCGCGCACGGCGGCGATTTCCTTGTCGCCCAGCGCGGCGCCGTGCACCTTGTCGGTGCCGGCCAGGTTGGGCGAACCCTTGCCGATCACGGTACGGCAGCAGATCAGGGTCGGCTTGTCGGCCAGCTTGGCCTGGTGGATGGCGGCATTGACCGCTTCCACGTTGTGGCCGTCCACGGCCGGGATCACGTTCCAGCCGTAGGCTTCGAAGCGCTTCGGGGTGTCGTCCTTGAACCAGCCTTCGACATGGCCGTCGATGGAGATGCCGTTGTCGTCGTACAGCACGATCAGCTTGGACAGGTTCAGCACGCCGGCCAGCGAGCAGGCCTCATGCGAAATGCCTTCCATCAGGCAACCGTCGCCGACGAAGGCATAGGTGTAGTGGTCGACCACGGCCAGGTCGGGCTTGTTGAATTCGGCCGCCAGCAGCTTCTCGGCCAGCGCCATGCCCACCGCGTTGGTGATGCCCTGGCCCAGCGGGCCGGTGGTGGTTTCCACGCCCGGGGTGATGTGCACTTCAGGGTGGCCGGCGGTCTTGGAATGCAATTGGCGGAAGTTCTTGATCTCTTCCATCGGCAGGTCGTAGCCGGTCAGGTGCAGCAACGCGTAGTGCAGCATCGAACCGTGGCCGTTGGACAGCACGAAGCGGTCGCGGTTGGCCCATTGCGGATTGGCGGGGTTGTGGCGATAGTGCTTGGCCCACAGCGCCACGGCGATTTCCGCCATCCCCATCGGCATGCCCGGGTGTCCAGAATTAGCTTTTTGTACAGCGTCCATCGCCAGCGCGCGGATCGCGTTGGCCATCTTGTCGGTGGGGAGAGTGGAAATCATGTCGGTGTCAGAGAGTTGCTGGATGCGCCCGCAGGCGCCAAAAACCTGTGTCGGGGAGCCAACGCCCTGTTGCCGCCGGCTCCGGTGCTGCCATTCAAATGCAAACCCCGGAAATATCCGGGGTCGCGCGGGGCTGTATTTTACCAGAGAGCGCCCGAACCCAAGCCCTCCGCGCCACAAATGGGCCGGGAGCGGGGGTGGAGGCGGTAAAATCCCGGATCGCCCCATGATCGCCCCATATTTACCGCCAAGCGCCCATCCATGCCCCGTTTCTTTTGTCCGCAACCTCTCAGCATCGGGGCATCCCTAGTGCTGCCCGACCACGTAGCCCATCACGTCCAGGTGCTGCGGCTGCAGCCGGGCGAGCATGTCACGCTGTTCAACGGCGAAGGCGGCGAATACACCGCCACCCTGAGCGCCATCGAAAAAAAGCGCGTCCATGCCGAAATCAAGACCTTCTCCCCGCGCGAGGCCGAGCTGCCCTACGCGCTGACGCTGGCGCAGGCGCTGCCGGAAGGCGCCAAGATGGACTGGATCGTGGAAAAAGCCGTCGAACTGGGCGCCACCGCGCTCGTCCCGCTGGCCGCGCAGCGTTGCGTGGTGCGGCTGTCGGGCGAGCGGGCCGAAAAAAAGCAGGCGCATTGGCAAGGCATCGTGCAGTCCGCCGTCGAGCAATGCGGCCGCAATCGCCTGCCGCACCTGGCCGAATTGTCCGAATTTCGCCGCTGGATCGCCCAGAGCGACCTGCACCGCCGCATCCTGCTGTCGCCGCGCGGCGAGCAACCGCTGTCGAGTTGGGCGCGCCATCATCCGCCGCAGGCGGTAACGCTGATCGTCGGGCCCGAAGGCGGCTTCAGCACGGAGGAAGAAGACCTTGCCTGCGCACAAGGGGCGCTGATGCTATCGATGGGACCGCGGGTACTGCGCACCGAGACGGCGGGAATGGCTGCCTTGACGGTGCTCAATGCGATCTGGGGCGAGATGTAACGGCGAGCGCGTTTCTTCCTCTATATATAGACCAACATAGACCGGCTCCCGGCCTGGCCTCGTCCGCACGCCAGTTTCCTTGCGGCAGATGGCCCTCAAGCCCCCCGCCATTGCCGGCCAGCCGTCCCCCGGCGTCGTTTGTCGTGCGCATCACCCCTTTGCACGACCGAAAACAGCGCACGCCGCCCCATTTTGTACCGCCAACCGACGTCCGTCGCCTGATTGCCTCCTTGCAATTCACGCCGCAAAGCGGCGCCAGCGCTTGATTCCAGCCGGAACATAGCCTTTCCGGATCTGCTGGCACACCTCCTGCTTAAAGATATTCATTCTTGTATTCAAGATTGAATATAACCATGCCAGCCACTCATCACCTACGCCAGGAACCCGCTTCGGCAGTCGATCGCCCCACCATCGCTGCGCTGCTCGCCGCCTACCGCAGCGGCGCCACCACGCCCGGCAGGATGTGCGCCGAGTTGCTGGCGCGCATCGATGCGTCCGACCGCAACGAGGTGTGGATCAGCCGCATCGCCGCCAAGCAACTGAAGCAGCAAGCCGCCGCGCTGGACCTGATGCTACAGATCAAGGGCGAAGCCGTGTTCGAGGCCATGCCGCTGTTCGGCATCCCCTTCGCGGTCAAGGACAACATCGACGTGGCCGACATGCCGACCACCGGCGCCTGCCCCGAATTCAGCCATGTCCCCACGGCCAGCGCCACTGTGGTCCAGCGCCTGCAAGCCGCGGGCGCGCTGCTGGTGGGCAAGACCAACCTCGACCAGTTCGCCACTGGCCTGGTCGGCGTGCGCTCGCCCTATGGCGCGGTGCGCAATGCGATCAATCCGGAATACGTCTCCGGCGGCTCCAGTTCCGGCTCTGCCGTCGCGGTGGCGCTGGGCCAGGTATTGTTCTCGCTGGGCACCGACACCGCCGGCTCGGGCCGCGTGCCAGCCGCCTTCAACCACCTGGTCGGGCTCAAGCCCACCAAGGGACTGATCAGCGCGCAGGGCCTGCTCCCCGCCTGCCGCACGCTGGACTGCATCTCGATCTTCGCGCACGACGTCGCCGACGCCTGGCGCGTGCTGCAAAGCGCGGCCGGCTATGACGCCGCCGACGCCTATGCGCGCAAGCCGGCGATGCTGGGCGTGAAGCGCCGCGGCTACCGCATCGCCGTCCCCGCACAGCCTGAGTTCTGCGGCGACGCCGCAGCGCAGGAAGCCTACGAGCGCACGCTGTCGCAAATCGCCGCCATGCCCGGCGTGGCAATCGCCAGGATTCCCTTCGACGCCTTCACTGACGCCGCCCAGTTGCTGTACCAGGGCCCCTGGGTCGGAGAACGCCGCGCCGCGCTGGGCGACTTCTTTGTCCGGCACGGTGCGGACATGGATCCGGTGGTGCGCCAGATCACCGCCCAGGCCGACAACTACGACGCCGTCGACGCCTTCAACGCCCAGTACCGCCTGGCCGACCTGCGGCGCGAAGCGGAGACGCTGCTCGAAGGCAGCGACCTGCTGCTGGTGCCCACCACCACTACCTTCCCCACCATCGCCGAAGTCCAGGCCGATCCGGTGGCGCGCAATTCGCAATTGGGCTACTACACCAACTTCGTCAACCTGATGGACATGGCGGCGCTGGCGATACCCGGCACCTGGCGCCGCGACGGCCTGCCGGCCGGCGTCACGCTGATCGGACCGGCCGGTTCCGACCACCTGCTGGCCGAAGCCGGCGCGCAGTTCCAGCGCCTGCTGGGCGGCGCCGCGCAGGCCGACGCCATCGCCGCCGCGCCGCTGCCCTTCAACGAAACCACGATCAAGGTCTGCGTGGTCGGCGCGCATCTCAGCGGCCAGCCGCTGAACTGGCAATTGCTGGAAGCCGGCGCGCGCCGCGTCGCCGCGACCAGCACCGCCGCCCGTTACCGGCTGTACGCCCTGGCCGGCACCACGCCGCCCAAACCGGGGCTTGCCCGCACCACCGCCGGCGACGGCGCCGCCATCGCGGTGGAAGTATGGGAGATGCCGCTGCGCCAGTTCGGCGGCTTCGTCGCCGCGATCCCCGCGCCGCTGGGCATAGGCACGGTGGAGCTGGCCGACGGCAGCACGGCCAAAGGCTTCATCTGCGAGCCGGCCGGCATCGCCGGCGCCGCCGACATCACCCGCCACGGCGGCTGGGCGGCCTACCTGACCTCGCTGGCCTGATGCCGCCCCTGAACCCGACACGTTTCGCATCGCACCTGAACCTCTCACCACGGAGCACGCAATGAAAAAGATGTCCAAAGCAAACGTCCAGCGGCAGGCAGCCAGCCCGTCGCGCCGCAGCTTCATCGCCAAAACCGGCGCGGTCGCGGCCACCGCGGCCATCGCCGGCGCCCCCGCCATCCTGCGCGCGCAGAGCGTGCCCATCCGTATCGGCTACTGGCCGGTGGCCGCCGGCCTGCCCTTCTACGCCGCGCTGGAAGCGGGTTACTTCAAGCAAGCCGGGCTCGACGTGCAGGCGCTGAAATTCGCCGGCGCCCAGCAGGTGATGGAAGCCATGCTCTCAGGCCGCGCCGACGGTTCGGCCAACGGCACCGGCGCCGGCAACCTGGCCATCGGCGAAATCGCCCAGCCGGGCTTGTTCAAGATCTTCGCCACCAATCCGAGCAATGCCAAGTACGTGCTCGACGAGTTCCTCGTGCCCAAGGACAGCCCGATCAAATCCATCGCCGAACTCAAAGGCAAGAAGGTCGCCTCCGGCCCCGGCATCCAGAACGTCACGCTGGCCAAGACCGTGCTGGAACGCGCGGGCGCTACCGGCGCCACGGTGGTGGAACTGCCCATCGGCCAGCACGTCGCCTCGCTGGCGGCGGGCCAGATCGACGCCGCCTACACGCTGGAACCGACCGGCACGGTCGGCCGCATGAACAACACCACCCGCATGCTGGAAGCCGGCGTCATCGCCAAATACATCCTGGGCGACCCGATGGCGCCGTGGCATGGCGGCGCCGCCGCGCTGACCACCGACTTCATCAAGCAGCATCCGGCCGAGGCGAAGAAATACATCGCCGCCTACGCGCGCGGCATCGAGCTGGTGCGCACCAATCCCGACCGCGCGCGCCCCTACCTCAAGGGCTACACCGCCATCGAAGGTTCGCTCACCAACGAGGTGCCGCTGGCGGCCTACATGCTCTACAACGAATTCAAGGCCAGCGATATCGCCTACTTCCAGAAGTTCTATGACCTGTTCGTGGACAAGGGCGTGTTCTCGCAACGCATCCTGGTCGACAACCTGATCTACAAGGGCTGAGCGCCATGAGCGATTCCGCCGTCACCGCCCGCGAGACGGGCCAGGCCGGAGAAAGCGCCGCGACCGCGCCCACGCGCGCGACGGCCCGGCCCCAAACCGGGCGCAAGCCGCCCTCGCTGCGCCGCCTGCTGCCCTTCATCGGCCCCATCGCGCTGTTCGTGGTGTGGGACCTGGTGGTGCGCGCGGGATGGATCAAGGCCATCCTGCTGCCGCCGCCGGGCGTCACGCTCATCACCATGGTCAACGGCCTGGCCGGCGGCGCGCTGCTGACCGACTTCACGGTGACAGTGGCGCGCACGCTGGAATCCTTCCTCATCGCCGCCGTGCTGGGCGTGCCGCTGGGTGTCCTGCTGGGCAGCAACGAGCGCGCCTACCGCAGCGTGGAGTTCCTGATCGACTTCTTCCGCTCCACGCCGTCGTCGGCGCTGATCCCGCTGTTCCTGCTGATCTTCGGCGTCTCAGATATCAACAAGGTGGCCATCGCCGCCTTCGGCGCCTTCCTGATCGTGCTGTTCAACAGCGCCTACGGCGTGCTCAACGCGCGCAAGCAGCGCGTGATGGCGGCCAAGGTGATGGGCGCCTCGCGCTGGCGCATCTTCTGCGACGTGCTGATCTGGGAAAGCCTGCAGCCCACCTTCGTCGGCCTGCGCAGCGCGGTGTCGATGGCGCTGGTGATCGTGATCGTGGCCGAGATGTTCATCGGCTCCGAAAACGGCCTGGGCCACCGCATCATCGACGCCCAGCAGGTGCTCAACGTGCGCGAGATGTATGCCGCCATCCTCGCGGCCGGCGCGCTGGGCTATGTGTTGAACGTGGTCTTCATCGTCATTGAAAAACGTATCGTCCACTGGAGCGGAAGATGAGCGTCGTGATCAGCCCCAAAGTCGAGCTGCCCCCGCCAACCCCGTTCGTGCCGGGGCCGCCGGGCACCCACATCACCATCCGCGGCCTGACCAAGCATTTCGCCGGCTGGCCGCTGTACCAAGACTTCGACCTCGACATCCCGAAGAACCGAATCGTTTCCGTGTTCGGCCCCAACGGTTGCGGCAAGTCCACGCTGATCAACATGATCGCCGGCCTGATCCCGATCGATGCGGGCCAGATCCTGTTCGACGGCAAGTCGCTGGCCGACACCAAGATCGGCTACGTCTTCCAGAACTACCGCGACGCCATGTTCCCGTGGCTGCGCACCATCGACAACATCGCCTATCCGCTGAAGCTGGAAGGCAAGTCCAGGTCCGAGATCAGGAACCGCGTCGACGAGCTGGTCGCCTCCTTCGACGTCAAGTTCGACCTGATGCGCTATCCGTATGAGCTCTCCGGCGGCCAGCAGCAGACCGCCTCCATCATGCGCGCGCTGGCGCCGGGGCCGGAGGTGCTGTTCCTCGACGAGCCGTTCTCGGCGCTGGATTTCGAGATGACGCTGTTCATCCGCGAAAAGCTGCAGGAAGTCTTCATGCAGACCGGCACCACCATGGTCCTGGTCTCGCACGACCTGGAAGAGGCGGTCTACCTGGCCGACGACATCCTGCTGCTGACCAAGCGCCCCACCGCCGTGGCCGACATCCTGCACTACGACGATCCGCGCCCGCGCACGGTGGAGACGCTGTCGCAGCCGAGCTTCATCTCGGCCAAGAAGCTGTCCATGGAAATCTTCCAGCGCGAGGTGCGCAAGCCGGCACGCATGCAGGCGCCGGGTCGGCTGGCGCTGTCCTGATTTTTCCGATCTGTAGCGATCCCCTCCAACCACGAACGTCCCGACCAGGAGCACAACAACATGCAGAACCGCCGCGATTTTCTGAAAATGTCCGGAGCCGCCGCACTGGGCGCCGCCCTGCCGCTGGACCTGCTGGCCGCCGGCCCGCTGACGGTCGGCTTCATCTACGTCGGCGCACGCGACGATTTCGGCTACAACCAGTCGCACGCGCAGGCCGCCGCCATCATCAAGAAGATGCCGGGCGTGAAGGTGATCGAAGAAGAAAAGGTGCCCGAGACCGTGGCCGTGCAAAAGACCATGGAAGCGATGATCCAGCAGGACGGCGCGCAGTTGATCTTCCCCACCTCCTTCGGCTACTTCGATCCGCATGTGCTGAAGATCGCCGAGAAATATCCCAAGGTACGCATCGCCCACTGCGGCGGCCTGTGGACCGCCGGCAAGCATCCGATGAACGTGGGCAGCTTCTTCGGCTACATCGAGGAATGCGAATACCTCTCCGGCGTGGCGGCCGGCCACATGAGCAAGAGCAAGAAGCTGGCCTTCGTCGCCGCCAAGCCGATCCCGCAGGTGCTGCGCAACATCAATGCCTTCACGCTGGGCGCGCAGTCGGTGGATCCGGCCATCACCACCCATGTCATCTTCACCGGCGACTGGTCGCTGCCGGTCAAGGAAGCCGAAGCCGCCAACAGCCTGATCGACCAGGGCTGCGACGTCATCACCTGCCACGTCGACGGCCCCAAGGTGATCGTCGAGACCGCCGAGAAGCGCGGCGTGATGACCACCGGCTACCACGCCAGCCAGGCCGCGCTGGCGCCCAAGGGCTACCTGACCGGCGCTGAATGGAACTGGGCCACGCCCTATACCGAGATCGTCAAGGCCACGCTGGAAGGCAAGCCGATGATCAACTTCCTGCGCGGCGGCCTGAAGGACAACTTCGTGAAGATGTCGCCCTACGGCGCCGCGGCCTCGGCTGCGGCGAAGAAGAAAGCCGACGACATCAAGGCGCAGATGCTGGCCGGCAAGTTCCAGATCTTCAAGGGGCCGATCAAGGACAACAAGGGCGCCACCGTGATCCCGGCCGGCACCACCCAGGCACAGACCGACGTGGCGCTGGAGAAGATGAACTACCTGGTGGCCGGCATCGTCGGCCAGGTGTGATCCACAATACCTGCCATAACAGACGCGGCGCGCGCGGGCGCGCCGCCCCGGTTTCCGTGCACGGGATATCGCCATGACTTCAGTACCTGTCCCTGAACCTGCCGCCAAGACCGCGCCGCCGGCAGCAGCGGCCGTGCCGCCTTATCTGCGGCTGCGCGCCGCCCTGCTGCATGCCGCCACGCCGGCGCTGCCCACGCTGTTCGCGCTGGCCGGCACGCTGCTGCTGTTCGTGCTGTTCCTGCTGCTGCAGGGCAGGCCGGCGGGAGAAGCCTGCCTGCTGATCTACCAGGGCGCCTTCGGCACCATGTTCGCCTGGCAGAACACGCTGCAGCGCGCTGCGCCGTTGCTGCTGACCGCGCTGTGCGTGGCCTTGCCGGCGCGCGTGGGCCTGATCGTGATCGGCGGCGAGGGCGCACTGGCCCTGGGCGGGCTGGCCGCAGCGCTGATGCCGCAACTGGCGCCGGCCTTGCCGCCCATCGCCACGCTGGTGCTGATGGCGCTGGCGGCGATGATCGCCGGCGGCCTGTGGATCGCGCTGTGCGGCGGCCTGCGCCAATGG
This sequence comes from Herbaspirillum sp. GW821-FHT09A12, assembly GCF_059418325.1. Classification (NCBI taxonomy): domain Bacteria; kingdom Pseudomonadati; phylum Pseudomonadota; class Betaproteobacteria; order Burkholderiales; family Oxalobacteraceae; genus Herbaspirillum; species Herbaspirillum sp. GW821-FHT09A12. Next base: position 123,167 of record NZ_JBWKPR010000005.1, on the reverse strand, counting down.
CGCGGGGTCAACGAGACGATCTCCAGCCTGCTGCTTTCCTATCTCGCGGTGGCCCTGTTCAAGCACCTGGTGGAAGGCCCGCTGCGCGATCCCGCCAGCCTCAACAAACCCTCCACCCGGCCCCTGCCGGATGCCGACATGGTGCAGTCCATGCCCTGGCTGGACGTGCATTGGGGACTGGCATGGGGCGCCGTCGCCTGCGTCGCGGCCTGGGTGTTCCTGCGCCACGGCGTGACCGGTTTCGCCATGGGCATCGTCGGCGGCAACGTGCGCACCGCGCGCCTGGTGGGCTTGCCGGTGAATCGCCTGATCCTGGTCGCCTGCGCCATGGGCGGCGCCGCGGCCGGGCTGGCCGGCATGTTCGAAGTCGCCGCCGTGCACGGCAGCGCCAACAGCGCGCTGCTGGCCGGCTACGGTTTCTCCGGCATCCTGGTGGCCTTCGCGGCGCGCCAGAACCCGCTGGCCATCATCGTGTGCGCAGTGGTGATCGGCGGCGTGGAAGCCAGCGGCAGCCTGCTGCAGCGCCGCCTCGACCTGCCCGACGCCACCACGCTGGTGCTGCAAGGCCTGCTGTTTTGCAACCTGCTGGCCTGGGAAGCCGTCACCGGCCGCCTGGCCGCCCTCAAGCTGCGCTGGCAGCAGCAGGCGCAACCCACGCCCGGCCCTGCCAAGGAGAGCGGCCATGCATGACTTCGATTACGCCACCCTGCTGCTGGCGCTGTTCGCCGGTGCGATCCGGGTCGGCACGCCCTTCCTCTTCGTCAGCCTGGGCGAATGCCTGACCGAGAAAGGCGGCCGCGTGAACCTGGGGCTGGAAGGCATCCTGGTGTGCGGCGCCATGACCGGCTACGCGGTGTCCTTTTTCTCCGGCTCGGCCTGGCTGGGCGTGCTGGCCGCGGGCGGCTCCGGCCTGCTGCTGGGCGCGCTGCACGGGCTGGTGTGTTCGCTGCCGCGGGTCAACGACATCGCCTTCGGCATCGCGCTGATGCTCTTGGGCACGGGGCTGGCTTTCTTCCTCGGCAAGCCCTTCATCCAGCCGCAGGCGCCCATGCTGCCGTCGATCGACCTGGGCGCCTGGAGCAGCAACGAGCGCCTGCATCATGCGCTGCAGATCAATGCCTTGTTCCTGGTCGGCGTGGCGCTGGCGCTGCTGCTGCAATGGGGCCTGTCGGCCACGCGCTGGGGACTGGCGTTGCGGCTGGTGGGCGACCATGCCGAGACCGCCCGCGCGCTCGGCTATCGCCTCAACGCCACGCGCATCGCGGCCACCGCGGCCGGCGGTTTCCTGGCGGCCGTCGGCGGCGCCTATCTCTCGCTGTACTACCCGGGCAGCTGGAACGAAGGCCTCTCCAGCGGGCAAGGGCTGATGGCGGTGGCGCTGGTGATCTTCGCCCGCTGGCAGCCGTGGCGCTGCCTGCTGGCGGCGCTGCTGTTTGGCGCGGCCGGCGCGCTCGGCCCGGCCTTGCAGGCGGTGGGCATCACCTCCGGCTACTACCTGTTCAACGCCGCGCCCTACGCGCTGACGCTGTTGATCATGATCCTCACCTGCCGCCCCGACCGCACGCTCTCGAGCGCGCCGGGCGAACTCAGCCTGACCCGATAAATCCACGAAGGAGAAGCACATGCCCGAACTCTTCATCAAGGCCGAACCCTACGCCTGGCCCTACGACGGCGCGCTGGCGCCGGCCAACACCGCGCTGATCGTGATCGACATGCAGACCGACTTCTGCGGCATCGGCGGCTATGTGGACAAGATGGGCTACGACCTCTCGCTCACGCGCGCGCCCATCGAACCGATCAAGAAAGTGCTGGTCGCCATGCGCGCCAGCGGCTACACCATCATCCACACCCGTGAAGGCCACCGCCCCGACCTCTCCGACCTGCCGGCCAACAAGCGCTGGCGCTCGCGCCAGATCGGCGCCAACGGCATCGGCATCGGCGATGCCGGCCCCTGCGGCAAGATCCTGGTGCGCGGCGAGCCTGGCTGGGAAATCATCCCCGAGCTGGCGCCTCTGCCCGGCGAGATCATCATCGACAAACCCGGCAAGGGCTCGTTCTGCGCCACCGACCTGGAGCTGGTGCTGCACACGCGCGGCATCCGCAACATCGTGCTGACCGGCATCACCACCGACGTCTGCGTGCATACCACCATGCGCGAGGCCAACGACCGCGGCTTCGAATGCGTGATGCTGGCCGACTGCTGCGGCGCCACCGACCACGGCAACCACCTGGCCGCGCTGTCGATGATCAAGATGCAAGGCGGCGTGTTCGGCGCGGTATCGGACGCGGCCGCGCTGATCGACGCCATCGGCAAATAGGAGGCCGCCATGCACGCGCTTGAACTGGAGATCATCGGCGCCGGCAAGTCCTTTGGGAGTTTCCGCGCGCTGGACGAGGTATCGCTGAAGATACGCGCCGGCACCATCCACGCCTTGCTGGGCGAGAACGGCGCGGGGAAAAGCACGCTGGTCAAGGGCCTGGTGGGCTATAGCCCGCTCGACCAGGGCAGCATCCAGGCCGACCGCCGCGAGGTGGAAATCCGCGGCCCGCGCGTGCCCAACCAGCTCGGCATCGGCATGGTCTACCAGCACTTCACGCTGGCGCCCAGCTTGTCGGTGGCGGAGAACCTGCTGCTCGCGCGCGGCGACCTGCCCTGGCGCATCCGCTGGCCGCGCGAACGCGCGGTGCTGCGCGAATTCATGGCGGCGATGCCGTTCCGGCTGGAGCCGGATCGCCCGGTCAGCGGACTGTCTGCCGGCGAAAAGCAGAAGCTGGAAATCCTGAAGCAGCTCTACCTGCGCCGGCGCCTGCTGATCCTCGACGAACCGACCTCGGTGCTCACCCCGCAGGAGGCCGATGAAGTGCTCGGCCTGATGCATGCATTGACGCGCAGGCAGGAACTGACGGTGCTGATGATCACCCACAAATTTCATGAAGTGACAGCCTACGCCGATGACGTCACCGTACTGCGCAAAGGCCAGTTGGTGGGCAGCGCGAAGGTGGCCGACACCAGCCCGGCCGAGCTGGCGCACTGGATGATGGGCCAGGCGCGCGAAGAGAAGGCTGCCGCGCAGCGCGCGCCAGTGCCGGCCGACGCGCCGGCCGGCCTGGCAGTCGCCGGCTTGACCGTCAACAACGACCGCGGCGTGGCGGCCGTGCGCGATTTGTCGCTGCAAGTGAAGCGCGGCGAGATCGTCGGCCTGGCCGGCATCTCCGGCAATGGCCAGAAAGAGCTGGTGGAAGCCCTGCTCGGCCAGCGCCGGCGCCTGGAGGGCAGCGTGCAAGTGGACGGCGCGGACTATCGCGCCAGCCGCGAGGAAATGCGCCGGCTGCGCGTGTTCGCCCTGCCCGAGGAGCCGCTGCGCAACGCCTGCATCCCGGGCATGAGCGTGGCCGAGAACATGGCGTTGCGCAACTTCGACGTCGCACCTTGCAAGCGCGGCGGCTGGCGCGTCGACCGCGGCGCCATGCGACGCCAGGCGCAAAGCCTGATCGCCGCCTTCAACGTCAAGCCGCCGCTGCCCGAGCGCGCCATCGGCACGCTCTCCGGCGGCAACGTGCAGCGCGCGGTGCTGGCGCGCGAGCTGGGCGATGCCAATCATCACGCCGCGGCGAACGTGCTGATCGTGGCCAACCCGGTATTCGGACTCGACTTCGCCTCGGTGGCAGACATCCATGTACGGCTGCTGCAGGCGCGCGCGCGCGGCGCGGCCGTGCTGCTGGTGAGCGAAGACCTGGATGAGCTGCTGGAACTGTCCGACCGCATCCTGGTGATGACCGGGGGCCGCATCGTGCATGCCGCCGAAGAAGTCGCCACGCGGGGCGCCGACCGCGCCGGGCTGGGCCGCTGGATGGCCGGCCACCACGGCCAAGCACAACAACAGGAGGCAGCATGAACAGCGTCGCCGCGCATCCCTATCCCTATCGTTTCGATCCGGGCAGCACCGCGCTGCTAGTGATCGACATGCAACGCGACTTCGTCGAGGAAGGCGGTTTCGGCAGCGCGCTCGGCAACGATGTCGGTGCGCTGGCCGCGATCGTCCCCACGGTGGCGGCGCTGCTGGCCACCGCGCGCGGCGCCGGCATGCTGGTGGTCCACACGCGCGAGTCGCACCTGCCGGATCTCTCCGACTGCCCGCCGGCCAAGCGCTTGCGCGGCAATCCGACGCTGGGCATCGGCGACATCGGCCCGATGGGCCGCATCCTGGTGCGCGGCGAACCGGGCAACCAGATCCTGCCGCTGCTGGCGCCCGTGCATGGCGAAATCGTCATCGACAAGCCCGGCAAGGGCGCTTTCTACGCCACCGACCTGCACGCGCAATTGCAGGCGCGCGGCATTACGCACCTGCTGCTGGCCGGCGTGACCACCGAAGTCTGCGTGCAGACCTCGATGCGCGAAGCCAACGACCGCGGTTACGAATGCCTGATCGTGGAAGACGCCTGCGCCAGTTATTTCCCGGTATTCCACCAGGCCACGCTGGCCATGCTGACGGCCCAGGGCGGCATCGTCGGCTGGCAGGCATCGCTGGCAGAAGTACGGCGGGCATTGCCGCCGCAGTTGGGCACAGGAGAAGCCGCATGATGCAAGTGAACCTGCCGCAGGTGGTGGCCGAGATCGAACGGGCCTTCGCCGACTACGAGTACGCGCTGCTCGCCAATGACATCCCCGCGCTGGACCGCTGGTTCTGGTACGACCCGCAGACGGTGCGCTACGGCGTGGCCGAGGTGCTGCTGGGCGGCGAGGCGATCCGCCAGTACCGCAAGACCTGTACGCCGGTGCCGGCCTCGCGCAAGCTGCAGCGCACCGTTGTCACGACCTTCGGCACCGACTATGCTACGGTGTCGACCGAGTTCACCGACCACACTTCCGATAAAACCGGCCGCCAGATGCAAACCTGGGTGCGCATGGATGAAGGCTGGCGCATCGTCGCCGCCCATGTCAGCCGGATGGCTTGACCCGAACGCTCCATGCATCCCATGCGCCGACCCACCGATATCGATCCACGCCAGCCATGACCGTCAACGTCGCCAACCCACTCGCCGAACAGGTCTACAACCGGCTCAAGGACGACATCTTCAATTTCCGCCTGCTGCCGGGCGACAATTTCACCGAGACCGAGATGGCGCAGCGCCAGGGCGTCTCGCGCACACCGCTGCGCGATGCGCTGTTCCGGCTGCAGCGGGAAGGTTACCTGGAGGTGGGTTTCCGCCGCGGCTGGAAGGTCCGTCCGATCGACTTCGGCCGGCTGGACAACCTCTACGACCTGCGCATCGTGCTGGAGATGGCGGCACTGGACAAGCTGTGCCAGCAGCATGCGCCAGCGGCCGGCCTGCAACAGCTCAATGCCGTCTGGCTGGTCGCGCCGGAAGCGCGCGAGAGCGATGCCGTCAAGGTGGCCGAGCTCGATGAAGCCTTCCATACCAACCTGGTGGCGGCGGCCGGCAACGAGGAGATGACCCGGGTGCATACCGAAGTCACCGAGAAGATCCGCATCGTGCGCCGGCTGGACTTCCTCAAGAAGAAGCGCATCGAGGCGACCTACGAGGAACACGCCAAGATCCTGCAACTGGTGGCCAAGCGCCGCTCCACCGAGGCGCAGATCCTGCTGCGCGCCCATATCACCCAGAGCAAGCTGGAAGTGCGCAAGATCACCATCTGGATGCTGGCCGAGGCGCGCCAGGAGCAGGAACCGGAACCGCTGCAGGCGCAGCGCTGAGCAGCGCAACATTGTAATAACAACATCTTTCCGGCAAGAAATCCCCATGCCTGGCGCTTGAATGCGTCCATCCCGCCACCAAATCAGGGAAAGCCTCCGAAAACATTTATAATGGAAGGCTTTTGTAATACAGCCACTTTCCCGTGCTTGAATGAAGGTATTTCGCGGACTTCCCAACGCCGAATCGCGCGCGCCCTGCGCGCTGACCATCGGCAACTTCGACGGCGTGCATCTCGGCCACCAGGCGCTGCTGGCGCGCGTGCGCGAGGCCGCGGGCCGCCTGGGGCTGGACGCCGCGGTGATGACCTTCGAACCGCATCCGCGCGAATTCTTCGCGCAACTGGCGGGCAAGCCGGAAAACGCGCCGGCGCGTATCGCCAACCTGCGCGACAAGCTGCAGTCGCTGGCAGACTCCGGCATCGACCGGGTGATCGTCGAACATTTCGGCAGCCATTTCGCCGCGCTCTCGCCGCAAGATTTCATCGAAAAGATCCTGGTGCAAGGCCTGCACGTGCGCTGGCTGATGGTCGGCGACGACTTCTGCTTCGGCGCGCGGCGCGCCGGCAACCTGGATACCCTGATCGAAGCGGGCAAGAAATACGGCTTTGAAGTGCACTCCATGCCGACCGTGACCAATGCCGGCGTGCGCATTTCTTCTTCGGCCGTGCGCGCGGCGCTGGCCGCGGGCGATTTTGGACTGGCGCGCCAGTTGCTGGGCCATCCCTACGCGATCAGCGGCCATGTGGTGCACGGCAAGAAACTGGGCCGCACCATCGGTTTCCCGACGCTGAACATGCGCGTGGGCCACAAGCATCCGGCGCTGTCGGGCATCTTCGTGGTGCAGGTGCACGGCATCGGCGACCATCCGCTGCCGGCGGTGGCCAGCCTGGGCGTGCGCCCGACGGTGGACGACAGCGGCCGCGTGCTGCTGGAAACCCACTTGCTGGACTTCCAGGGCGATTGCTACGGCAAGCTCTTGCGCGTGGATTTCCTGAAGAAACTGCGCGACGAAGAGAAGTACATCGACCTGCCCACGCTGACCGCGGCCATCGCGCGCGATGCTGAACAGGCGCGCGCCTATTTCCGGGAAAACGCCGGCTTCGCCATTTCGGCGACCGACCGAATTTGACGCTGGCAGCCGGCCGGTCTTGACGCCAGCCGCCGTCCAGCTCTCCGTTCCAGTTCTCCGTAGTTCCCCGTATTTGCGCCGCGCCCCGTGCGGCGCCACCTGAATCAACCAGCATCCATCAGAGAAATTTGTCATGTCGAACAACGAATCGCCGGCCAAGCCGGGCAAGCAGGAAAAACCGGGCAAGGCGTCCTCCAGGTACCCGGTCAACATGACCGAGACCGCGTTCCCGATGCGCGGCGACCTGGCCAAGCGCGAGCCGCAATGGGTCAAGCAATGGCAGGAAAAGAAAATCTACGAGCGCATCCGCAAGGCTTCCGCCGGCCGCCCCAAGTTCATCCTGCATGACGGCCCGCCGTACGCCAACGGCGAGATCCACCTGGGCCACGCAGTCAACAAGATCTTGAAGGACATGATCGTCAAGGCCCGCAACATGGCCGGCTTCGACGCGCCATACGTGCCGGGCTGGGATTGCCACGGCATGCCCATCGAGATCCAGATCGAGAAGAAGTACGGCAAGAACCTGCCGGTGGCCGAAGTGCAAGCCAAGGCGCGCGCCTACGCCAACGAGCAGATCGAACTGCAAAAGAAGGACTTCATCCGCCTCGGCCTGCTGGGCGAATGGGACAATCCGTACAAGACCATGAACTTCTCCAATGAGGCCGACGAGCTGCGCGCGCTCGGCACCATCCTGGAGAAGGGTTACGTCTACCGCGGCCTCAAGCCGGTGAACTGGTGCTTCGACTGCGGTTCGGCGCTGGCCGAGGCGGAAGTGGAATACCAGGACAAGCGCGATCCGGCCATCGACGTCGGCTTCCCGTTCGCCGAACACGACAAGATCGCCAAGGCCTTCGGCCTTGCCAAACTGCCGGCGGATAAAGGCTACATCGTCATCTGGACCACCACGCCCTGGACCATCCCGTCCAACCAGGCGCTCAACGTGCATCCGGAATTCGACTACGCGCTGGTGCAGACCGAGCGCAACGGCGAACCGCTGCTGCTGATTCTGGCCCATGACCTGGTCGAGGCTTGCCTGCAACGCTACGGCCTGCAAGGCAAGGTCATCGCCACCGCCAGGGGCGAAGCGCTGTCGCTGATCGCGTTCCGCCATCCGCTGGCGGCGGCCGACCAAGACTACGACCGCCTGTCGCCGGTCTACCTGGGCGACTACGTGACTGCCGACAGCGGCACCGGCATCGTCCACTCGGCGCCGGCCTACGGCATCGAAGACTTCATCTCGTGCAAGGCGCACGGCATGAAGGATGACGACTTCATCAACCCGGTCATGGGCGATGGCCGCTATGCCTCGACATTGCCGCTGTTCGCCGGCCTGACCATCTGGGAAGCCTCCAAGCCGATCTGCGCCAAGCTGGAAGAAACCGGCGCGCTGTTCAAGCTGGTGATGTTCGACCATAGCTACATGCACTGCTGGCGCCACAAGACGCCGATCATCTATCGCGCCACCTCGCAATGGTTCGCCAGCATGGACAACGCGCCCAGGGACGGCGGCAAGAACCTGCGCGAAACCGCGCTGCAAAGCGTCGAGGACACCGCCTTCTTCCCGGCCTGGGGCAAGGCGCGCCTGCACGGCATGATCGCCAACCGTCCGGACTGGACGCTGTCGCGCCAACGCCAATGGGGCGTGCCGATGGCCTTCTTCGTGCACAAGGAAACCGGCGAACTGCACCCGCGCACGCCCGAGCTGATCGAGCAGGTGGCGCAGCGCATCGAACAAGGCGGCATCGAAGCCTGGCAGGCGCTGGATCCGAAGGAATTGCTGGGCGACGAGGCCGACCAGTACCTCAAGAACAAGGACACGCTGGATGTCTGGTTCGACTCCGGCTCGACCCACCAGACCGTGCTGCGCGGCTCCCACAAGCAGGAGCTGCAATTCCCGGCCGACCTCTACCTGGAAGGTTCGGACCAGCACCGCGGCTGGTTCCACTCGTCGCTGCTGACCTCCGCCATGCTCAACGGCCGCGCGCCCTACAAGGCCTTGCTCACGCACGGTTTCGTAGTGGACGGCGAAGGCCGCAAGATGTCCAAGTCGCTCAAGAACGGGGTGGAGCCGCAAAAGGTGGCCGACTCGCTGGGCGCGGAAATCCTGCGCCTGTGGGTGGCGTCGAGCGATTACTCCGGCGAGATCTCGATCTCCGATGAAATCTTGAAGCGCGTCACCGAATCCTACCGCCGCATCCGCAACACGCTGCGCTTCCTGCTGGCCAACACCTCGGACTTCGATCCGGTCCGGCACGCCGTGCCGATGGCCGAACTGCTGGAAATCGACCGCTACGCGATCGCCAACATGGCGCGCCTGCAGGCCGAGGTGCTGACGCACTTCGACGCCTACGAATTCCACCCGGTGGTGGCCAAGCTGCAGATGTATTGCTCGGAAGACCTGGGCGGCTTCTACCTCGACATCCTCAAGGACCGCCTGTACACCAGCGGCGTCGAATCGGCCGCGCGCCGCTCCGCGCAGACCGCGATCTGGCACATCACCCAGGCGCTGCTGCGCCTGATGGCGCCGATCCTGTCGTTCACCGCGGAAGAGGCATGGAGCTTCTTCGCCGACAGGGAAGCCTTCGAGCAAAGCGGCGAAACCATCTTCTCGCAGACTTACTATGCCCTGCCCGAGATGGCGGATGCCGACGCGCTGCTGGCCAAGTTCGCGGTGCTGCATGAAGTGCGCGCGACGGTGACCAAGCAACTGGAAGAAGTGCGCATCGCCGGCAACATCGGTTCCTCGCTGCAGGCCGAAGTCGAAGTCAAGGCCGCCGGCGACAAGGCGGCGGTGCTGGAAAGCCTGGGCGACGACCTGAAATTCGTGCTGATCACTTCCGCGGCCCGCGTGACCCAGGTCGCATCCGTGGAAGAAGAAGCCGTGGTCGTCACGCCTTCGACCCACCAGAAATGCGAACGCTGCTGGCACTATCGCGCCGATGTCGGGTCTCATGCCGAGCATCCCGGCCTGTGCGGCCGCTGCTTCGCCAACCTGTTCGGCCAGGGCGAGCAACGCCGCTTCGCCTGACCTGACCGATGCAAGCCGTCCTGCGCCTGGCTCCCCGGCGCAGGACGGCGTCCCAGCCTTCAACCAGAACTCTCATGGCAACCAAAAAGCGCTCCTCCTCTTCCTCCGGCCCCTCCGCCTCGCTGTCGGGCCTCTTGCCGTGGATCGGCATCGCCGCCATCGTCCTGCTGCTGGACCAGCTCACCAAGATCACCGTCCTCAAGCTGTTCCACTATGGCGAATCGCTGCCGGTGACCGGTTTCTTCAATCTCGTGCTGGTCTACAACAAGGGCGCGGCCTTCAGCTTCCTGGCTGCCAGCGGCGGCTGGCAGCGTTACCTGTTTACCGCCATCGGCATCGTCGCCGCGATCTTCATCGTCCACCTGCTGCGCAAGCACCCCGGGCAGCGCATGTTCTGCTGGGCGCTGGCGCTGATCCTGGGCGGCGCCATCGGCAACGTGATCGACCGCGTCGCCTACGGCCATGTGATCGACTTCCTCGACGTCTATGTCGGCAACTGGCACTGGCCGGCCTTCAACCTGGCCGATAGTGCGATTTGCGTAGGTGCGGTATTGTTCGTCGTGGACGAACTGCGCCGGGTTTCCAAAAAGTAAAGAACCCGCCGTTCGCCTCATCAGGGACAAGGGACAAGACATGGATCTCGCTGGCAAGAAAATCGTACTCGGCCTGACCGGCGGCGTGGCCTGCTACAAGGCCGCCATGCTGGCGCGCGAACTGGGCCGCGCCGGCGCCGCCGTGCAGGTGGTGATGACGGCCGCGGCCACGCAGTTCATCACCACGGTCACCATGCAGGCGCTGACCGGCAACACGGTCTATACCGACCAGTGGGATGCGCGCATCGCCAACAACATGCCGCACATCGACCTCACGCGCGATGCCGACGCCATCGTGATCGTGCCCTGCTCCACCGATTTCATGTCCAAGCTGGCGCATGGCGCCTGCGACGACCTGCTCTCCACGCTGTGCATCGCGCGTCCGGCGCGCGTGCCGCTGATGGTGGCGCCGGCCATGAATGTGGAGATGTGGCAGAACCCGGCCACCCAGCGCAACGTGCGCCAGTTGCGCGAAGACGGCATCCTGCTGCTGGGCCCCGACGCCGGCGCGCAAGCCTGCGGCGAAATGGGCGAAGGCCGCATGCTGGAGCCGGCCCAATTGCTGGAAGACATCATTGCCGCATTCCAGCCCAAGTTGCTGGCGGGGCGCCGGGTGCTGCTCACCGCCGGGCCGACCTTCGAGCCGATCGACCCGGTGCGCGGCATCACCAACCTCTCGTCCGGCAAGATGGGCTACGCGCTGGCGCGCGCGGCGCGCGAAGCCGGCGCCGAGGTCACGCTGGTGTCCGGCCCGACCGCGCTGCAGCCACCTCACGGGGTACAGCGCATCGACGTGCAGACCGCGCAGCAGATGCATGATGCGGTGATGGCCAACGTCGCCGGGCAAGACCTGTTCGTCGCGGTGGCGGCGGTGGCCGACTGGCGCGTGGCCAACGCCAGCGCGCAAAAGCTGAAGAAGAATGCCGACGGCGGCGCGCCGCAATTGCAGTTCGCACAAAATCCCGACATCCTGGCCGAGGTCGCGGCCCTGCCCAAGCGCCCCTATTGCGTGGGCTTTGCCGCCGAGTCGGAGAACCTCGAACAATACGGCGCCGCCAAGCGGGCGAAGAAGAACATCCCGCTGCTGGTGGGCAACCTCGGCCCCCAGACCTTCGGCCGTGACGACAATGCCCTGATGCTGTTCGACGAACAGGGCCACGCCAGCCTGCCGCCGGCCGACAAGCTGACGCTGGCGCGCCAGCTGGTGCGCGAAATCGCGCGCCGCATGGCCACCTGAAATCCCGCGGCCCGCGTCCTTCGCGGGCCATGTTTTTTTACCCTATTGAAGCAGATCTCCGCCTCCATGAAGACCATCGACATCAAGATCCTCGACCCGCGCATGCAAGACCAGTTGCCCGCCTACGCTACGCCCGGCAGCGCCGGCCTGGATCTGCGCGCCTGCATCGACGCGCCGCTGACGCTCGCCCCCGGCAGCACCCACCTGATCCCCACCGGCCTGGCGATCCACCTGGCCGATCCCAACTATGCGGCCGTGATCCTGCCGCGCAGCGGGATGGGCCACAAGCACGGCATCGTGCTCGGCAACCTGGTGGGGCTGATCGATTCCGACTATCAGGGCCAGTTGATGGTCTCGACATGGAACCGGGGGGCGACCGAATTTGTCCTAAACCCCATGGAACGCCTGGCCCAGCTGGTGATCGTCCCGGTACTGCAGGTCGGCTTCAATGTGGTGGAAGAATTCGACAGCAGCGCGCGCGGCGCCGGCGGTTTCGGCAGCACAGGCAAACACTGATGGAGAACCGAATGTCCGTACCCTACCTGCCCGCGTGGCGGAAGATCAGAAGTCTCGCCGTACTGGCGCCGCTGGCCGTATTGGCGGCCTGCGCCACGCAGGAAACCGGCGTCTCCGTTGCGCCCGCCGCCAGCAGCGGCAGCCCTGCCGCGGTCGTGACGCCAGCGCCCAAGCCGGCGGAAACCCCTCAGCAAAAGGAACTGCGCGATCTGATCGCGCAACAGGATCGCCTGTACCGTGTGGCGGCGCCGCTGTTGACCAGCAATGCGCAACTGTGCCGCGGCAATGCGCGCAACCTGCTTGGCTTCACCGCCAAGAACAAGTACTCGTTCCCCATCGAATATGCCGATACCGCGCGCAGCCTGGGCTATGACGATCGCCTGCAGGTGACCGGCGTGCTGCCCGGCAGCGGCGCCGAGCAAGCCGGCATCCAGCGTGGCGACCTGCTGGTCATGTTGGCCGGCAAGCCGATGCCGCAAGGCACCGACGCCGAGCGCCAGGCCGCCGTGCTGCTCTCCCCGCTGGTGGTGAAGAAAGCGCCGATCAGCCTGGGCGTGCTGCGCAACGGCCAGCAACGCAACATCAATGTCCCGCTGACGTTCGCCTGCGCCTTCAGCATCGAGCTGGGCAACGCCGACAACGTCAATACCTATGCCGACGGCCGCCGCGTGCTGATCACCCGCGGCATGCTCAAATTCACCCAGACCGACGAGGAACTGGCCTACCTGATCGCCAAGGACATGGCCCACAATATCCTCGGCCACGCGATCCGCCAGCGCATGGTGTCGACCATTGCCGAAGTCATCGACAACCTGCTGCTGCCGCATCCGGATCCGACCACCACCGCCGGCACCGCAGGCATCCGCGTCTATCCCCAGGATCTCGACGCGGCCGCCGATACGCTCTCGCTCTACCTGCTGGCGCGCGCCGGCTACAGCATCGACAACGTGCCGGCCTTCTGGAAGCGCCTGTCGGACCAATATCCGGCCAGCGTGACCAATGGCTATACGGCCCTGCACCCATCGACGGCGTATCGCCTCTCGATGATCGACAAGGTGACGCAGATCGTGAAGGCCAAACAGCAGTCGGACAAGCCGCTGGTGCCCTGAACGGCGAACTAATCAAGCAAGAAACGGCGCGCAAGGATGACCCTTGCGCGCCGTTCTTGTTTCCAGCCTGCGCCAACCCAGGCGTCATCGTTGCCACGGCAAGCGCGCATGAAAAAGCCGGAACGATGTTCCGGCTTTTTCGTGACTGCGGCCTGAAGCTTATTCCACTTCCAGCTTTTCCTGCGGCTCTTCGGGAGGCGCCGAGTCGTCGCCTTCCGGGAACTCCAGCTTGACCTGGTCCTTATCATCCATCTCGACAGTGACGCGACCGCCGCTGACCAGCTTGCCGAACAACAGTTCGTCGGCCAGCGCCTTGCGGATCAGATCCTGGATCAGGCGCGACATCGGACGTGCGCCCATCAGCGGATCGAAGCCCTTCTTGCCCAGGAACTTGCGCAGGCTGTCGGAGAAGACGGCTTCCACCTTCTTCTCATGCAACTGCTCTTCCAGTTGCATCAGGAACTTGTCGACCACGCGCAGGATGATGTCTTCATCCAGCGGACGGAAGCTGATGATGGCGTCCAGGCGGTTGCGGAATTCAGGCGTGAACATGCGCTTGATATCCACCATCTCGTCGCCGGCTTCCTTCTTCTCGGTGAAGCCGATGGTGCGCTTCTGCAAGCTCTCGGCGCCCGCGTTGGTGGTCATGATGATGATCACGTTGCGGAAGTCGGTCTTGCGGCCGTTGTTATCGGTCAGCGTGCCATGGTCCATCACCTGCAGCAGGATATTGAAGATATCCGGATGCGCCTTTTCGATTTCATCCAGCAGCAGCACGGCATGCGGCTTCTTGTTGATCGCCTCGGTCAGCAGGCCGCCCTGGTCGAAACCGACATAACCCGGCGGCGCGCCGATCAGGCGGCTCACCGCATGGCGCTCCATGTATTCGGACATGTCGAAGCGCACCAACTCGATGCCCAGGATGAAGGCCAATTGCTTCGCCACTTCGGTCTTGCCCACTCCGGTCGGGCCGGAGAACAGGAAGGAGCCGATCGGCTTGTCGGTCTTGCCCAGGCCGGCGCGCGCCATCTTGATGGCCGACGCCAATGCCTCGATCGCCGGATCCTGGCCGAACACCACGTTCTTCAGGTCGCGGTCGATGGTCTGCAGCTTGACGCGGTCGTCCTGGTTGACCGATTGCGGCGGGATACGCGCGATCTTGGAAATGATTTCCTCGATCTCGGACTTGCCGATGGTCTTCTTCTGCTTCGACTTCGGCAGGATGCGCTGGGCCGCGCCGGCTTCGTCGATGACGTCGATCGCCTTGTCGGGCAGATGGCGGTCATTGATGAAGCGGGCCGCCAGTTCAGCCGCCGAGGTCAGCGCCGAAGCGGAATACTTCACGCCGTGGTGCTCTTCGAACTTGGACTTCAGGCCGCGCAGGATCTGGATAGTCTGTTCGACGGTCGGTTCGTTGACGTCGATCTTCTGGAAACGCCGGGACAGCGCGTGGTCCTTTTCGAACACGCCGCGGAATTCGGTGTAGGTGGTCGCGCCAATGCACTTCAACTGGCCGCTGGAGAGCGCCGGCTTGAGCAGGTTGGACGCGTCCAGCGTACCGCCCGAGGCCGAACCGGCGCCGATGATGGTATGGATCTCGTCGATGAAGAGGATGCCGTTGGGGCTGTCCTTCAATTGCTTCAACACCGCCTTCAGGCGCTGCTCGAAGTCGCCGCGATACTTGGTGCCGGCCAGCAATGCGCCCATGTCGAGCGAATACACGACGGCGTTCTTGAGGATTTCCGGAACCTCGCCCTGGGTCACGCGCCATGCCAGGCCTTCGGCGATGGCGGTCTTGCCCACGCCGGCTTCGCCGACCAGCAGCGGATTGTTCTTGCGGCGGCGGCACAGGGTCTGGATCACGCGCTCGACCTCGGACTCGCGGCCGATCAGCGGATCGATCCGGCCTTCCGCGGCGGCCTTGTTCAGGTTCTGCGTGAACTGGTCCAGCGGGCTTTCTTTCTGCTGGCCCTCGACCTGCACATCCTCGGCGCCTTCCGGCGCCTTCTGCGGATCGGCCTGCTGGTCCTTGCGCACGCCATGCGAAATGAAGTTGACCACATCCAGGCGGGTCACGCCCTGCTGGTGCAGGTAGTAGACGGCGTGCGAATCCTTCTCGCCGAAGATGGCCACCAGCACGTTGGCGCCGGTCACTTCCTTCTTGCCGTTGGAAGCCGATTGCACATGCATGATGGCGCGCTGGATGACGCGCTGGAATCCCAGCGTGGGCTGGGTGTCCACCTCGTTGGTGCCGGGCACGGTCGGGGTGTTGTCGGTAATAAAATTGGTCAGCGTTTTGCGCAAATCGTCGATATTCACCGAGCAGGCGCGCAGCACCTCGGCCGCGGACGGATTGTCCAGCAGCGCGAGCAGCAGGTGCTCCACGGTAATGAATTCATGACGCGATTGTCTGGCTTCGACAAAGGCCATATGCAAACTGACTTCAAGTTCCTGCGCAATCATGCTTCCTCCATCACGCATTGCAGGGGATGCCCTGCCTTTCGAGCGTGGGTTAAAACGAGTTCCACTTTTGTGGATGCAATATCTTTGGGATATACACCACACATACCCTTCCCATCGCGGTGAACCTTGAGCATGATCTGCGTCGCAGTTTCACGGTCTTTGTTGAAGTACTCCTGGATGACGGCGACGACGAATTCCATCGGCGTATAGTCATCGTTCAACAAAAGAACTTGGTACATAGGGGGCGGCTTAAGTTTCGCCTCTTGCCGCTCCAGCACTGTACCGCCATCATTTTCGTGCTTGGTTGCCATGCGTTTATTTGACCATCAAAAGCTGTGCAACGCACAATGATTACGTAAGATCCAGATGGGGAGATATTACGCGTTTTCCAGATGCTGCGCAGATGACGGTGATTTATCCTAAATCAAGGGCCGTCGTAGTCATCCAAGAAACAAGCGGCCAAACTTTAAGCTGAAAACCGCTTGACTTTTAGATTTCCAGCGAGAACAATGGATTCATTGATTAGTAGTTACTACTTGTCAATGCTGAAGGTATGTATGTAAGGGGGCACGGTTTAAGGGGGGCTGCGTGACGCGCGATGCTTCTTGCTTTAACGGCTCGTGTGATAGTTTAAAATTTGAAAGATGCTTTTATGGCAACAGGTACAGTCAAGTGGTTCAACGATTCCAAAGGTTTTGGTTTCATCACTCCGGATGACGGCGGCGAAGATTTGTTCGCTCACTTCTCGGCCATCAATATGAATGGCTTCAAGACCCTGAAAGAAGGTCAGAAAGTCCAGTTTGATGTCACGCAAGGCCCCAAAGGCAAGCAAGCTTCGAACATCCAGCAAGCCGCTTAATCCCGGTTAGCACCTGAAAAAGCCTCGCATCGCGAGGCTTTTTCATTGCCGCACGCGCGCCCTCTCCCCGCACTTTTGCCAGGCCTGTGCAGCCTGTACGGGCAAGTTTGGGCCGCCATGCAAAAAAGCCGGGCATTGCCCGGCCTTCGCCGTTCCCACATGTGTCAACGTACTCACATGTTTTCGATCATTACCTCACCAAATCCCGAGCAGGAAACCTGGGTCGCACCTTCAAGCAAGCGTGCGAAGTCGTAAGTCACGCGCTTGGACGACACCGATTTCTGCATTGCATTGATGATCAGGTCGGCGGCCTCGGTCCAGCCCATATGGCGCAGCATCATTTCGGCCGACAGGATCACCGATCCCGGGTTGACGTAATCCTTGCCGGCATACTTGGGCGCGGTGCCGTGGGTGGCTTCGAACATCGCCACCGAGTCGGACATGTTGGCGCCCGGCGCGATGCCGATCCCGCCGACCTGGGCCGCAACGGCGTCGGAAATGTAGTCGCCGTTCAGGTTGAGCGTGGCGATCACGCTGTATTCGGCCGGACGCATCAGGATCTGCAGGAAGAACGCATCGGTGATCGCATCCTTGATCATGATGTAGCGCCCGGTCTTGGGATTCTTCAGCCGCATCCACGGGCCGCCGTCGATCAGTTCGGCGCCGAACTCCCTGGCCGCCAGCGCATAGCCCCAATCGCGGAAGGCGCCTTCGGTGAATTTCATGATGTTGCCCTTGTGGACCAGGGTCACCGAAGGCTTGTCATTGTCGATGGCGTACTGGATCGCCTTGCGCACCAGGCGCTCGGTGCCTTCGCGCGACACCGGCTTGATGCCCAGCGCCGAGGTCTCGGGGAAGCGCAACTTCTTGACGCCCATTTCATTGACCAGGAAATCGATCACTTTCCTGACCTCAGCCGAACCGCTCTGCCATTCGATGCCGGCGTAAATATCTTCCGAATTCTCGCGGAACACGACCATGTCGGTCTTTTCCGGTTCGCGCAGCGGCGACGGCACGCCCTTGAAGTAGCGCACCGGACGCAGGCAGACATACAGGTCCAGATGCTGGCGCAGCGTGACATTGAGCGAACGGATGCCGCCGCTGACCGGCGTCGTCAGCGGCCCCTTGATCGAGACCAGATAGTCCTTCACCGCCGCCAGCGTTTCATCCGGCATCCAGACATCCTTGCCATAGATCCTGGTCGCCTTTTCGCCGGCATAGATTTCCATCCAGTGGATCTTGCGCGCGCCGCCATAAGCCTTTTCCACCGCCGCGTTGACCACCTTGAGCATCACCGGCGTAACGTCCACGCCGATGCCATCGCCTTCGATGTAGGGAATGATCGGATTATTCGGGACATTCAGGGTGAAGTCGCCATTGGCGGTAATCTTCCGGCCTTCGGCAGGCACTTGGATATGTTGGTACGACATCGTGGTCTCCGGCGTTTAAGCAGAACAAGCGGGGAATTTTAAGAGATTTCGCGAAAGCAGGTCGGAAGAATGCTCAGGGAAGGCAAAACTATCGTCGGCCAGACGCCATGTCCTCTATAAGACATAAGATATGCCCTCGATTATGCATGAGGATTTTACGGAATCCCATGATTTTGCGACGCCAGGGACTGTTAACATTCAATTTACGCTTGCGAGCTGCTCCCGAAGGGTCGCATCTCGCAAATTAAATGTTAACAGGCCCTAACGCATGCCTCTCATATTATTCAACAAGCCGTTCCAGGTGATGAGCCAGTTCTCCGCTCATCCGGAGCGCGAAACCCTCGCCGGCTACATCCAGATCCCCAACGTTTATCCGGCCGGCCGCCTCGATGCCGACAGCGAAGGCCTGCTGCTGCTCACCGACGACGGCAAGCTCCAGCATGAAATCAGCAACCCGCGCCACAAGCAGCCCAAGACCTATCTCGCACAAGTGGAAGGCGACGCCTCCCCGGAAGTGCTGCAGCGCCTGCGCGATCCGCTCGACCTGGGCGACTTCGTCACGCAGGAAAGCCAAGCCCGGCTGATCCAGGAACCTGGCTGGCTATGGCCGCGCAATCCCCCTATCCGCGAACGCAAGAGCCGGCCGACCAGCTGGATCGCGCTCACCATCAGCGAAGGCAAGAATCGCCAGGTGCGGCGCATGACGGCGGCGGTCGGCCTGCCGACGCTGCGCCTGGTGCGCATCGCCATCGGCCCGTTTTCGCTGGCCACGCATCCGCTGCTGCCAGGGGAATGGCGCGAGGTGGATCCGGATGAGCTGAAACCTTAGGCGACAAGGCACGCGCTGGAATTATCAAAACAACATCAATCGTCCATCGCACGCCCGGCGACGCCCAAAAAAGATCAAAAAGGTTGTCAACCTCTGTTGTCTGCTACCGTTATTGTCAGTGATTCGCACGAATCATCGTTTGCCTCACATCCCTAACATGTTGAATTGAAGGACGCAAAATGAAAAAATTGATCGCCGCTCTGGTCGCTGGTCTGTTCGCAACTGCCGCTTTCGCACAAGCGCCGGCCGCTCCGGAAGCTTCGAAGGCTGAAGCTGCCGCTCCGAAGGCAAAGAAGGCCAAGAAAGCCAAGAAGGCTAAGAAGGCAAAGAAGGCTGCTGAAGCTAAGTAATTAGCGTCGCGCAATTCAAAAAGGCAGGCCAGTCCTGCCTTTTTTCACGTCCGGACGCTTCATTTCCCGCCGCCAAGCATTGCCGGATTGACATGTTCCCCGGTCGCGCCAAAGCACAACTGCGGCGA
The DNA here is from genome assembly GCF_059418325.1 of Herbaspirillum sp. GW821-FHT09A12. Classification (NCBI taxonomy): domain Bacteria; kingdom Pseudomonadati; phylum Pseudomonadota; class Betaproteobacteria; order Burkholderiales; family Oxalobacteraceae; genus Herbaspirillum; species Herbaspirillum sp. GW821-FHT09A12. The sequence goes on along the minus strand of NZ_JBWKPR010000005.1, from coordinate 103,779 downwards.
ATCGCTATAATCCTGCAGATTCAACTCCCCGATTGATCGAACACCAATATTGACCATGCGCCAACTCAATCGCACCCGCCTGTTCGCCGGCATCGCCGCCACCCTGCTCACGGCATTGTGCCTTGCCGACGCTGCCGCCCAGACGCCGCAACAAGTCCGCCGCTTCCCGACCACCCAGCTCAACATCGGCATCCACCTGATCAAGGCCGAAGTCGCCCAGACCGAAGCCGAGCGCGAGCAGGGCCTGATGTTCCGGGAAAAAATGGGCGATAACGAAGGCATGCTGTTCCTGTTCGGCGCACCGGCAGGCGTTTGCATGTGGATGAAGAACACGCTGATCCCGTTGTCGGTCGCCTTCATGGATGACAAAGGCGAGATCATCAACATCGAGGAAATGAAGCAACAGACCCTGGATTCGCATTGCGCCAAACGCGGCGCGGTCTATGCGCTGGAAATGAACCAGGGCTGGTTCAAGCAAAAGAACATCAAGCCCGGCGCCAAAATCGAAGGACTGCCCAAGTAAGTCCCCAACGGCGCCTCGGGGCGGAATGCCCCGGCGCCTGCAGCGAACAGCGCGCGCCGAACCGGAAACGATACAAACGCAAAAACCCGCCTGAAAAGACGGGTTTCTGTTTTACTGCAACCGCACTGCGCCGGACTGGCCGGCTCAGCCAAAGGCCGGCGAATTAGGCAGCCAAGGCCTTCAGGGCAGCAGCCAGGCGGCTCTTGTGGCGAGCGGCCTTGTTCTTGTGGATGATCTTCTTGTCGGCGATGCTGTCGATGGTCGACACCGATGCCTGGAACACGCTGGTTGCCGCAGCCTTGTCGCCACCGGCGATTGCCTTGCGAACGGCCTTGATAGCGGTGCGCAGGGTCGAACGCTGGCTCGAGTTGTGCGCGTTTTGCTTAACTGCTTGACGTGCACGCTTGCGTGCCTGTGCGGTATTTGCCATGAAATTATCCTAAATCGAGAGTCGTATGCGCCGCAAACCCTTAGGACTCGCGAAGCCAAATTCTGTAAAGCCTCGGATTATAACCATTTTTCCCTGCTTGGGCAAATACCTTATCCCAACAAGGAGGCCTCCGCGCCGATCCGTTGCATTCAGGTCAAAACGGCACACGCCATCCTGGCTTGCCGCCAGCTGCCCTACCCGACCAGCATAGCAAATGAGCATGCGGATTCAATGACGGACATCAATGTTGCAATAAAGAAATTTCATTGATGTACAGAACCGATTTCAAATCAGGACACTCTACCGCCACCGCTCATCAGGCCACAACGCTTGCCCGCGCCGCCGATTCCCGGCCGCCGGACTGCGCCGCGCCGCTATAATGCCGCACCATGAACTTGCATAAAACGCTCGCGACCATCTCCGGCATGACGATGCTCTCCCGCATCACCGGACTGGCCAGGGAAATCCTGTTTGCCCGCGCTTTTGGCGCCTCCGCCTATACCGATGCGTTCAACATCGCCTTCCGCATTCCCAACCTGCTGCGCCGGCTGTTCGCCGAGGGCGCCTTTTCGCAGGCCTTCGTCCCCATCCTCGCCGAATACAAGAACCAGCGCGGCGAGGAACAGACCAAGCACCTGGTCGACCATGTCGCCACCGTGCTGATGTGGGTGATGCTGGTCACCTGCGTGGCCGGCATCGTCGCCACCCCCTTCGTGGTCTATTTCATCGCCACCGGCCTGAAATACAATCCGGAAGCGTTCGACGCCTCGGTGACGATGACCCGCATCATGTTTCCCTATATCGGCTTCATGGCCTTTGTGGCGCTGGCCGGCGGCATCCTCAACACCTGGAAGGAATTCAAGATTCCGGCCTTTACCTCGGTGCTGCTGAACCTGGCTTTCATCGTCGCATCGCTATTCGTCGCGCCGTTCATGAAACAGCCGATCTACGCCATGGCCTTCGCCGTGCTGGTCGGCGGCATCCTGCAAGTGGCGCTGCAATTGCCGGCGCTGGTGAAGATCGGCATGCTGCCGCGCCTGTACTGGAACCCGATGATCGGCCTCTCCGACGCCGGCGTGAAGCGCGTGCTGCAGAAAATGGGCCCCGCCGTCTTTGCCGTTTCGGCCGCCCAGATCAGCCTGATGATCAACACCAACATCGCTTCGCGCCTGGAGCACGGCAGCGTGTCCTGGCTCTCCTACGCCGACCGCCTGATGGAATTCCCGACCGCGCTCCTGGGCGTGGCGCTGGGGACCATCCTCCTGCCCAGCCTGTCCAATGCCCATTCCGCCGATGACATGGACGAATACTCGGCCCTGCTCGACTGGGGCCTGCGCCTGACGTTCATGCTGGCCATGCCGGCGGCGGTGGCGCTGGCCACCTTGTCGGAGCCGCTGACGGCCACCCTGTTCCACTATGGCAAATTCGACAACCTGTCGGTCACCATGACCGGCCATGCGCTGGTGGCCTACGGCGTCGGCCTGATCGGCCTGGTCACGGTCAAGATCCTGGCGCCGGGGTTTTATGCCAAGCAAGACATCCGCACCCCGGTCATGATCGCCATCGGCGTACTGATCGCCACCCAGTTGATGAACGGCATTTTCGTGCCGATGTTCGCGCATGCCGGCCTGGCCTTGTCGATCGGCCTGGGCGCTTGCCTGAACGCAGCGCTCCTGTTCGTGGGATTGCGCCGCCGCAAAATCTACATGCCGCGTCCGGGCTGGGGGATCTTCCTGGCGCGGCTTACCGGTGCGCTGCTGGTGCTGGCAGGCGTGTCATTGTGGATGGCCGGCCAGTTCGACTGGATCGCCTTGCGGGCCCATCCGCTGGCGCGCATCGGCGCGCTGCTGCTGGTGATCGCGGTATGCGGGCTCGCCTATTTCGGGCCGCTGCTGGCGATGGGATTCAGGTTGCGCGAATTCAAGCGCATCGCCCGGCGTTAAGAACCTGAACAGGTTCCAGGAAGACAAGCAAGTGGAAGAGAATAAACCGGGGCGACCTTGTGTGCCAGAGTAGCTGGCCAGAAACAACAAGTATTTTTTCCGGCGCGTTGCCGAGCGTGACGCACGCCAAAATATTTTGATAGGATGGACGCCATGACGCTCACCTCCCTCGACTATTTTGCTTCGCTGGTGCGCCAGGACGATTCGATCCCGCTATTCGAATCCGCCTTGACGCTGGGTCAGGACTTTTATCCCGAAATGGACTTCGCCGAACAGGAGGTCGAACTCGACCTGCTGGCGCAAAAGCTGCGGCTGCGCTTGCCGTCGGATGCTTCGCAGATCCAGAAGCTGCGCATGCTCAACCATTTCTTCTTCCAGGAAATGGCCTTCGCCGGCAACATCAACAATTATTACGACCCCGACAACAGCTATATCCACCGCGTCATCGCGACGCGGCGCGGCATCCCGATCTCGCTGGCGGTGGTCTATATCGAACTGGCGCAACAGGTCGGCCTGGACATGAAGGGCGTCTCTTTCCCCGGCCATTTCCTGATGAAGCTGTCGGTGCAGTCGGGCGAGATCGTGCTGGACCCGATGAACGGCTCCAGCCTGTCGCGGGAAGAATTGGAAGAACGCCTGGAACCGTACCTGGAACGCCAGCACGAACAGGACTTCGGCGATGAACTGCCGCTGGGGGCTTACCTGCGCGCCGCCCATCCGCGCGAGATCCTGGCGCGCATGCTGCGCAACCTCAAGGCCATTTTCATGGAAAGCCAGCGCTGGCAACAGGTGCTGGACGTGCAGGAACGCCTGGTGATCCTGCTTCCCGAAGAGATCACCGAAAAGCGCGACCGCGGGCTGGCGCGCGCCAACCTCGGCCTGCCCCAGGCTGCGCTGGAAGACCTGGAAGCCTACCTGGCGCTGCGCCCGCATGCGGACGATGCGCAAAACCTGCGCGAGATGCTGCCCGACTTGCGCGACGCCCTGCGCAAGCCCAACTGAGACCCTGTCAAACAGGAACGGCGGCTCCGGACTCCGTCCGGGCGCCGCTTACTTGCGCGTCTCGATCTCTTCCCAGCGCTCCAGGCTGACCAGCAATTCCTCGTCGATCTCGGCAAAGCGCTGGTTCAGCTTCACCGCGTCGTCGGCATTGCTCTTGTACAGATCGGGATCAGCCAGCTTTTCCGAGATCGACTTCTGCTCCGCCTCCAGGGCGGCGATACGCTTGGGCAGCTCCTCCAGCTCACGCTGCTCCTTGTAACTGAGCTTCTTTTTCGGCTGTGCGGGCGCCACGGGCTGTGCGGCCGCCATGCTCGACTCTGCCTTGACTTCGTTCTTGTCGGCCTTGGCCGCCGGCCTGGCCGACGCGGCGGGAGAGGCCGCGCGCACGCGCTCCCAATCGGAATAACCGCCGACATATTCGCGCCAGACGCCATCGCCTTCGGCGGCGATCACCTGGGTCACCACGTTGTCCAGGAACATGCGGTCGTGGCTGACCAGGAACACGGTGCCGTCGTACTCTTCCAGCAATTCCTCCAGCAGTTCCAGCGTGTCGATATCAAGGTCGTTGGTCGGTTCGTCCAGCACCAGCACGTTGGCCGGCTTGGCGAACAGGCGCGCCAGCAGCAGGCGGTTGCGTTCGCCGCCGGACAGCGTGCGCACCGGCGAACGCGCGCGCTCGGGCGAGAACAGGAAGTCGCTGAGGTAGGTCATGACGTGCTTGCGCTGGCCGTTGACCTCGACCCAGTCGCTGCCCGGCGCAATGGTGTCGGCCAGGCTGGCTTCTTCATTGAGCTGGGCGCGCATCTGGTCGAAATACGCCACCTGCATCTTGGTGCCTTGCTTGACCGTGCCGCTGTCGGGCGTTTCTTCGCCCAGGATCAGCTTGAGCAGGGTGGTCTTGCCGGCGCCGTTCTGGCCGATCAGGCCGACCTTGTCGCCGCGCATGAGGATGGAGCTGAAGTCGCGCACCACGGTCTTGGGGCCGTAGGCCTTGTTGACGTTTTCCAGCTCCGCCACGATCTTGCCCGAACGCTCGCCGGCCGACACCTCCAGCTTGACCTGGCCCTGGCGGTCGCGACGGTCGCTGCGCTGCACGCGCAATGCCTCCAGCCGGCGCACGCGCCCTTCGTCGCGGGTACGGCGCGCCTGCACGCCCTTGCGGATCCACACTTCTTCCTGCGCCAGGAATTTGTCGAACTTGGCGTTCTCCACTTCTTCATTGGCCAGCAGCTCGGCCTTGCGCGCCTGGTAAGTACTGAAATTGCCGGGGAAGGACAACAATTTGCCGCGGTCCAGTTCGATGATGCGGGTCGAGACGTTGTCGAGGAAACTGCGGTCGTGGGTAACGAACAGGATGCTGCCCTTGAAGTCGCGCAGCAACCCTTCCAGCCACAGGATGGAGCCGAAGTCGAGGTGGTTGGTCGGTTCGTCCAGCAGCAGCACGTCGGGATTGCCGACCAGGCCGCAGGCCAGCGCCACGCGCTTTTGCATGCCGCCCGAGAGTTCGCCGATCCTGGCGTCGCGGTTCAGGTTGAGCTTGTCCAGCGTGGTCTCGACCTTGTTGCCGATGGACCAGGCATCGGCCGCATCCAGCACGGTCTGGATCTGGTGCATGCGTTCCAGCAAGGCGTCATCGTTGTCGCCGCCGAACTGGCCGGTGATCGCCTCATATTCGGCCAACAACGCGGGCAATTCGCCCAGGCCGGAGGCCACGGCGTCGAACACCGTCATCTCGACCGGGAAATGCGGCTCCTGGTCGACATAGGCGATCTTCAGGCCCTGTTGCATCACCAGCAAGCCATCGTCCAGCCTGGAGCGACCGGCGATGACCTTCAGCAACGACGACTTGCCGGTGCCGTTGCGGCCGATCAGGCCGACGCGTTCGCCGGTCTCCAGCGAGAATTCTGCATGATCGAGGAGTGCGACGTGGCCAAAGGCCAGTTGCGCGTCGCTAAGGGAAATGACTGCCATAGGGAGATGTGCCGCGGCCTGCTGCACCGCGTCTGGAATGTGCGTAAAGAGCGGCATTGTACCGACTGCGGCGAGGAAATGCGGCGCCGCATGGCAGGTTTGTCGAAATGCTTGCCAGGAAGTACATAAAAACATTCCCCGAAACACTTTTTACATCCTGTTAAGCATTGCCGGCGCCCGTCTTTCCGGGCCGGCAGGCTTGATGCTGTAAGATAGCGCATCCAGATTTCCGCCTACTCCATGCATCTTCCAACGTCTCCGGGCCGCTTGCGCCGTCAACGCGGCTTCCTCAATCCCAATATCGCCAAATTCATCGGACTGTCCATCCTCGGCCTCGGCATCGCCGGCGCCCTGCTGGTGGTCTATGCGCTGATCTTCATCAATCCGCGCCTGCCCTCGCTGGACCTGATCACCGACTACCGGCCCAAGGTTCCGCTGCGCATCTATTCCGAAGACAAGGTCTTGCTGGGCGAATTCGGCGAGGAAAAGCGCAGCCTGGTCAAGCTGGACGACATTCCGGCCGACATGAAGAATGCCGTGCTGGCCATCGAAGACTATCGCTTCTACCAGCATGGCGGCATCGACTACATCGGCATCGCCCGCGCGCTGGTGACCGACGTGCTGCGCGGCAGCGCCTCCCAGGGCGCCAGCACCATCACCATGCAGGTGGCGCGCAACGTGTTCCTGACCAAGGAAAAGACCTTCTCGCGCAAGCTCTATGAAGTCCTACTGGCCAACAAGATCGAGAACGCGCTGACCAAGGACCAGATCCTTGAGGTCTACATGAACCAGATCTACCTGGGCCAGCGCGCCTTCGGCTTCGCCGCCGCCGCCCGCACCTATTTCGGCAAGGACCTCAAGGACGTCTCGCTGGCCGAAGCCGCGATGCTGGCCGGCCTGCCCAAGGCGCCGTCGGCCTACAACCCCATCGTCAACCCCAAGCGCGCGCACATCCGCCAGCAATACATCCTGCAGCGCATGCTGGACGTGGGCTTCATCACCCAGGCCCAATACGACGTGGCCGCCAAGGAAGAACTGAAGGTGCGCGCACCGGGCAGCCAGTACAACACCCACGCCGAATACGTCAACGAAATGGTGCGCCAGATGGTGTATGCGCAATACAAGGAAGACACCTACACCCAAGGCTTCAACGTCTACACCACCATCAACGCCGCCGACCAGCAGGCCGCCTATCTTGCCGTGCGCAAGGGCGTGATGGACTACGACCGCCGCCACGGCTACCGCGGCCCGGAAGAGACGGTGGAACTGCCGGCCAACGCCGACGACCGCGCCAGCGCCATCGACGATGTGATGGACGACCATCCCGACAACGACGACATCCTGGCCGCCGTGGTGGTGGCCGCCGGCCCCAAGCAGGTCGACGCGGTGCTGCGCTCGGGCGACAAGGTGAGCATCAAGGGCGACGCCCTGCGCTTCGTCGCCAACGCGCTGTCCGACAAGGCCAAGAAGGAAATCCGCATCCAGCCGGGTTCGCTGATCCGCGTGATGCAGGATGCCAAGCAGAACTGGCAGGTCGTGCAGTTGCCGCAAGTGGAGGCGGCACTGGTGTCGGTGGTGCCGCAGGATGGCTCCATCCGCGCCCTGATCGGCGGCTTCGACTTCACCCAGAACAACTTCAACCACGTCACCCAGGCCTGGCGCCAGCCGGGTTCCACCTTCAAGCCTTTCATCTATTCGGCGGCGCTGGAAAAGGGTTTCGCCCCGGCCAGCATCGTCAACGATGCGCCGGTTTCCTACCCGGCCGGCCCCGGCCAGCCGAACTGGGAACCGCGGGATGACGAAACCCCGGCCGGGCCGATGAGCGTGCGCACCGCGCTGCAAAAGTCGGTCAACCTGGTGGCCATCCGCACGCTCGACTACATCGGCGTGCCCTATGCCAAGGACTTCATCACCGGCACCTACGGCTTCGACCCCGACAAGGTTCCGCCCTACCTGCCGATGGCACTGGGCGCCGGCCAGACCAATCCGCTGCAGCTTTCCGCAGCCTACTCGGTGTTCGCCAACGGCGGCTACAAGATCCAGCCCTACCTGATCGCGCAGATCACCGACTCCCGCGGCAAGGTCTTGTCCAAGGCCGATCCGCTGGTGGTGGGCAACGGCGCGCCGCGGGTGGTGGCCGAACGCAACAGCTACATGATGACCAACCTGCTCAAGTCGGTGGCCCAGCGCGGCACCGGCGCACGCAGCAACAGCCTCGGCCGCGCCGACCTGGCGGGCAAGACCGGCACCACCAACGAAGCCTTCGACGGCTGGTTCGCCGGCTACCAGCGCTCGCTGGCTACCGTGGTATGGATGGGTTACGACCAGCCCAAGAGCCTGGGCGGCATGGAGTTCGGCGCGCAGCTTGCCTTGCCGATCTGGGTCGATTACATGGGCAAGGCCTTGAAGGGCGTCCCGCAATTCGACCAGCCGGTGCCGGACGGCATCCGCTTCATCGATGGCGAACCGTATTACGACAACTTCACGCCCGAGAATGGCCTGGTGACCAACGTCGGCGTGACGGTGGTCGACGCGATTTCCAACTTCTTCGGCTGGACGCCAAGCCAGGCGCCGGCCACGGGCACGCAGCCCGCGCCTAACGCACCTAACGCACCGGGCACGCAACAAGCGCCGCCGTCATCGCGCAACGCGCCTGCCAACAATTTCGACAGCAAACTGTACCAGGGGCATTGAAGCGAAGCGGACCGGAACCCAAAAAGGAAAAAGCGCAGAAGACATCTTCTGCGCTTTTTTTATGCTGGCGCCCCCGACACGGATCGAACGTGTGACCTATCCCTTCGTACCACTATGGCTTTCGCCACCAGATGAATGTTTGTGGTCTGGACTATACCTTGGCCTTGGGCGGCTATCGCCATTGAGGCAACGTCGCCGACAGGCCGGAGCCGTCTAGTCTCTACACCTTCCGGTTCCCATGCTTGCCTGGAACCGGCTTGGCTCGGTATCGCCAGCAGCCGCACGCCATGTTGGCCGATGCGCTGTCAGGGTTCACCGAATTTGACTCCATTCACGCGGCGCCTTTCGGCATCCGGTGCCCAATTGTCTTTAGGAGGGGATCGCTCTATCCACTGAGCTACGGGGGCAGCAGGTCGCTATTGTAGCCGCTGCGCCCCGGCTTGGAAAGCAAAGGCCGCGCCGCGCGCAGTGTTGTGCGCATGCGCCATGCAGGGATATGTATGGAATGCCGGCCTGCGCCCTTCCACTACAATGGCCGGATCGCTGCCCAGGCAGCGCCAGAAAAAACCATAAAAATCGCATCGGCCCCGGCCATCCCGGCCGATGCCGGTAAAGGGAGACCGACGTTGGCGTTCATACCGTACAGCCGGTTCGCGCGATGCCTGATGTTGCTGGCATGCAGCCTTGCCATCGGCGCGGCGCAGGCGCAAACCCCGTGGACACAAACCCCGCCGGCGCCTCCTGCGGTTGCGACCGCTGCCATTCCCGGCATGCCGGAGCGGGTTGCGGCCTGCATCGCCTGCCATGGCAAGGAAGGCCGCGCCACTCCGGACGGCTACTATCCGCGTATCGCGGGCAAACCCGAAACCTATCTGTACAACCAGTTGCAACACTTCCGCGACGGCCGGCGCCAGTATCCGATGATGAACTACCTGCTCGGCAACCTTTCGGACGACTACCTGCATCAGATCGCCGCCTTCTTCGCCAACCAGCATCCGCCTTATCCGGCGCCAGCGCCGGCCGATGCCTCGGCCGCCGTCTTGCGGCACGGCCAGCAGCTCGTGACGCAAGGCATCAAGGAGCGCCAGATCCCCGCCTGCGCCGCCTGCCACGGGGCGGCGCTGACCGGCGTGCAGCCCGCCATTCCCGGCCTGCTCGGCCTGCCGCGCGACTACATCAATGCGCAACTGGGCGCATGGACCAATGGCGTGCGCCAGGCCAGATCCCCCGATTGCATGGCGGCGATTGCCCATAAACTCACCCCGGAAGACATCAACGCCGCCAGCAGCTGGCTGTCGGCGCAACCGGTGCCGCACAATGCCGCGCCGGCAACGTCACTGCCGGCGCCGTTGCCGCTGACCTGCGGCAGCATGGCGCCGGCAGGAGGGCCGGGATCATGAAAAAAGCGCTCTGCATTATCGCCGCTACCGTGATGGCCGCTGCCATCGCAGTACCTGCCGCAGTCGTGGCATGGCAGTTGCTGCGCAACGAAGATCCCGGCATCGCCACGCCCGTTGCCGACCGCGCGCAGCAGATCGAACGCGGCCAATACCTGGCGCGCGCCGGCAATTGCATCGGCTGCCACACCCCGCGCGGCGGCGACGCCTATGCCGGCGGCCGTGCGATCGCCACCAAGTTCGGCACGCTCTACTCCTCCAATATCACGCCGGACAAGAAGACCGGCATCGGCAGCTGGGATGCCGACGACTTCTGGCGCGCGCTGCACCATGGGCGCGCCAAGGATGGCCGCTTCCTCTATCCGGCCTTCCCCTTCCCCAGCTATACCAAGGTCAGCCGCGACGATTCCGATGCGCTGTTCGCCTTCCTGCAGACGATCCCGGCCACAGACCGCCCCAACCGGGAACACGCGCTGCGCTTTCCCTACAACCAGCGCATCCTGCTGGCCGGCTGGCGCGCCCTGTACTTCGAACCGGGCGAATACCGCGCCGATGCCGGACAATCGGTCCAATGGAACCGCGGCGCCTATCTGGTCCAGGGGCTGGGGCATTGCAGCGCCTGCCACACCGCGCGCAACGCCTTTGGCGCCACCGTCGCCCAGGCGGAATTGGCAGGCGGCATGATCGCGATGCTGGACTGGTATGCGCCGCCGCTCAACGGCGACCGCGAAAACGGCCTGGGCAACTGGGAAACCGCCCATCTCGCCGCCCTGCTCAAGACCGGCGTCTCGCCGCGCGGCGCGGCCTTCGGGCCAATGGCCGAGGTGGTGGGACGCAGCCTGCAATACCTGGACGACGCCGATATCGACGCCATGGCCATCTACCTGAAGTCGCTGCCGCCGGACGCGTCATCGGCACGCCCGCCAGCGCAATCGCCGGAACCGGCCGAAGCCGCGCGCATCATCAAGCTCGGCAAACAGCTTTACGGGGATTTATGCCTCGACTGCCACCGCGACCAGGGCCAAGGCATGCCGCCCGGCTATCCGCCGCTCAATGGCAACCAGGCGCTCACCGCTTCATCCCCGGTCAATGCCATCCGCATCGTGCTCAACGGCGGCTACCCGCCCTCGACGGCGGGCAACCCTTATCCGTTCGGCATGCCGCCCTTCGGGCCGAGGCTGAGCGACCAGGAAGTGGCGGCCGTGGTTTCCTACATCCGCAACAGTTGGGACAACCGGGCCGGTTTCGTCTCGCCGTCGGAGGTGAACCGCTATCGCGGCGTGCCGCTGGATTGAACGTTACAGACGTAAAAAAAGCGAACCGGACAGATGGCTCGCTTTCTTGTCCAGCCTGCATGCGGCAGGTCAATCCTGCGCTTCCACACACATCCGGTATCCCACGCCGCGCACCGTCTGCACATAGTGCGACAGATCGCCTAACGACTTGCGCAGGCGCATGATGTGGACATCCACGGTGCGCTCTTCGATAAAGGTATGGTCGCCCCACACCTTGTCCAGCAGTTGCGAGCGCGAGAAGATGCGGTCCGGATGCGCCACCAGATAGCGCAACAGCTTGAATTCGGCCTGGTCCAGCGCCACCGGCTGCCCGGCCACCGACACCTGGCGGCGCTCGACGTCGATGCTGATCTCGCCGTACTTGAGCAACTGGCTGCCAATCTCCGGCGTCTTGCGGCGCAACAGCGCCTGTACCCGCGCCACCAGTTCCTTGGGCGAGAACGGCTTGGTCACGTAATCGTCGGCGCCTTCATTCAAGCCTTTGACCTTGTCCTCCTCCATCCCCTTGGCGGTCAGCATGATCACCGGCAGCGCGGCGGTGCGCGGCTCCCGGCGCAGCTCGTTGAGCAATACCAGGCCGGAACTGTCGGGCAGCATCCAGTCCAGCAGCACCGCATGCGGCAGCGACTCGGCGATCGATTTGCGGGCTTGCGCAACATCGGTGGCAATGGTCGTGACAAAACCCGCCCCTTGCATCGTGAAACGCAACAATTCAGCGATGCTGGGCTCATCTTCGACCAGCAGGATATGGGGCGACTCTTTTGACATGGTCCTTCTGCCTGGAAACTACGTCACGGCTTGGGCGCCCACGGACAAACCCGCAAGCGCCATGGAGTTACAGCACCTTGTCGGCGATGCGCTGGGCCATGCTGCGCGCCAGCTCGGCATCCTCGGCTTCGACCATCACGCGAATCAGCGGCTCGGTGCCGGAAGGACGCAGCAATACCCGGCCGCGCTCGCCCAGCGACTCTTCCACGGCCGCCCGCTCGGCCTGCAGCGCCGCATTCGACTTCCAATCGTAGCCGGCCGGGATCCTGACATTGACCAGCGACTGCGGAAACAGCTTGATGTCGGCCGTCATCTGCGCCAGCGACTGGCCGCCGCGCTTCAACGCCGACAGCACCTGCAAGGCAGAAACGATGCCGTCGCCGGTGGTGTGCTTGTCCAGGCACAGCAAGTGGCCCGAACCTTCGCCGCCCAGCAGCCAGCCCTTTTCCTGCAGCACTTCGAGCACATAGCGGTCGCCCACCTTGGCGCGCTCGAACGGGATGCCCATCTTCTTGAAGGCCACCTGCAGCGCCATATTGGTCATCAGGGTGCCCACCGCGCCGTCGACCGGGCCGGTAGCGAGGCGGTCCTTGACCATCAGGTACAGCAGCTCGTCGCCATTGTAGATGCGGCCCGATGCGTCAACCATCAGCAAACGGTCGGCGTCGCCATCCAGCGCGATGCCGAGGTCGGCGCGGTTGGCGCGCACCGCATTCGACAGGGCCTGGGGCGCCGTGGCGCCGCATTCTTCGTTGATGTTCAGGCCGTTGGGCTTGTTGCCGATGGTGATGACCTCGGCCCCCAGTTCGTGGAACACGTGGGGCGCGATGTTGTAGGCGGCGCCATGCGCGCAGTCGAGCACGATGGTCATGCCGCGCAGGTCCAGCGCATTGGGGAAGGTGCTCTTGCAGAATTCGATGTAGCGGCCCTGGGCATCGTCCAGGCGGCGCGCCTTGCCGAGTTTTTCCGAGGGCACGCAATCCATGGGCTGTTCCAGCGCCGCTTCGATGTCGGCCTCGAGCGCGTCGGGCAGCTTGTTGCCCGACGCCGAAAAGAACTTGATGCCATTGTCGTGGAAGGGATTATGCGAGGCCGAAATCACCACGCCGGCCGACAGCCGCAACGCCCGCGTGAGGTAGGCGACGGCCGGCGTGGGCACCGGGCCGGCCAGCATCACGTCCACGCCGGCGGCGGCAAAACCCGCTTCCAGGGCGGCTTCCAGCATGTAGCCGGAGATCCGCGTGTCCTTCCCGATCAGCACCGTGGGACGCGCAGCCCCGTCGCGCGCCTTGGCCAGTACCTTGCCCGCGGCATAACCCAGGCGCATGACGAAATCGGGAGTGATGGGCGCGACGCCCACGCGGCCGCGAATGCCATCGGTGCCGAAATATTTTGCTGCCATAAATCGTTTCCTTCTAAATTGATTGCCGCTCTGTGGCGGCATCGCGGGATGCCGGCATGGCACGCCCTGTCATTCCATTCTATTTTTTATTTACCGGGATCAATGCTCTTCCCGTCCGGCTTGCCACATGTTGAGCGCATCGACGGTTTCGGCCACATCGTGCACCCGGATGATCATCGCCCCCTGCTGGGCCGCCGCCAGCGCCGCCCCGATACTGCCTGCCATGCGCTTTTCCAGCGGTTTTCCCGTGACCGCGCCGACCATGGATTTGCGCGACATCCCCGCCAGCAAAGGCAGGCCGAGCGCGCCGATCATGCGTCGGGTGTTCTTGAGCAAAGCCAGATTATGCGCCAGTGTCTTGCCAAAGCCAAAACCCGGATCGATACAGATGCGCTCGCGCGCCACGCCGGCCGCCGTCATCCTGTCCACCTGGCGGCGCAGGAAATCTTCCACCTCCGCCACCACATCATCGTAATGCGGCTCCTGCTGCATGGTCTGCGGCTCGCCCTGCATGTGCATCACGCACAGGCCGGCTTCGCTGTCCTTGACGGCGTCGATCGCCCCCTCGGCGCGAAAGCCGTTGATGTCATTGATCATGTCGACTTCAGCCAGCAGCGCCTCGCGCATGACAGCCGGCTTGTAGGTATCGATCGAGAGCGGCTTGCCGCAGTCGCGCAGCGCATAGATCACCGGCATCACGCGCGCCAGTTCCTGCTCCAGCGACAGCGGCGCGATGCCGGGGCGGGTCGACTCGCCGCCGATGTCGATGATGTCGACGCCGTCGGCGATCATCTGCTCCGCATGGGAAAGCGCGAATTCGAGCGAATTGTGGCGCCCGCCGTCGGAAAAGGAATCCGGCGTGACATTGAGAATGCCCATCACCAGGGGGCGACGGCCTTGTTGCATCGGCAGGCGGAACCTGCCGCATTTCAGGAATGCTGGTGTCATCGTGCGTTGTTGCCTGTTTCTTTGTTGCTGTCTTGTATTTTTCTTGTATTGCCCGGACGGCCCAGCCTCGCAACCGGACATGCGGCGACCGATGCAATGGCCGCGCCGGGCAGAAAAAAGGGTGAGGATCGCTCCTCACCCTTTGATCGGTTCGCTTGCCAAACCCGGCGGCCGGGATGATCAGGCCGGCGCAGTGGCGTTGGGCGAGATGTCGCCCGGGCGATTGTTGTCCGACGAGGACTTCTTGGCCGGCACGCCGTTGCGCGGCGGGCGCGGCTCGTCGCCGTTCATGATGTCGCTGATCTGGTCGGCATCGAGGGTTTCCCACTCCAGCAGCGACTGCGCCATCACTTCGACCTTGTCGCGGTTTTCTTCCAGCAGCTTGCGCGACAGCGCGTATTGCTCGTCGAGGATGCTGCGGATTTCGGCATCGACCTTTTGCTGGGTGGCTTCCGACACGGTCTTGGACGCCATGCGGCCGAAGTAGGCATCTTGCTCGGAATCCTCGTAGACCATGGTGCCCAGGGTCTCGGACATGCCGTAGCGGGTCACCATCGCGCGGGCCAGCTTGGTGGCGCGCTCGAAGTCGTTGGAAGCGCCGGTGGACATCTGGTGCATGAAGATCTCTTCGGCGATACGGCCGCCGAACAGGATGGAGATTTCCTCCAGCATCTTGTCCTTGTACATGTTCACACGGTCATGCTCAGGCAGTTGCCAGGTCAGGCCCAATGCGTAACCGCGCGGCATGATGGTGACCTTGTGCACCGGATCGGCCTTGGGCAGCAGCTTGGCGACCACTGCGTGGCCGGACTCGTGGTAGGCGGTGTTGCGGCGTTCTTCTTCGCGCATCACGGCCGACTTGCGTTCCGGGCCCATGACGATCTTGTCCTTGGCGTCTTCGAAGTCCTGCATCTCGACCAGGCGCTTGTTGCGGCGCGCGGCGAACAGGGCCGCCTCGTTGACCAGGTTGGCCAGGTCGGCGCCGGAGAAGCCGGGAGTGCCGCGGGCCAGGATGTCGGCCTTGACGTCCGGGGCGATAGGCACCTTGCGCATGTGCACGTACAGGATCTGTTCGCGGCCGCGGATGTCGGGCAGGCCGACCATCACCTGGCGGTCGAAACGGCCCGGACGCAGCAGCGCCTTGTCCAGCACGTCGGCGCGGTTGGTCGCTGCGATCACGATGACGCCGGAATTGGCTTCGAAGCCGTCCATCTCGACCAGCATCTGGTTCAGGGTCTGCTCGCGCTCGTCGTTGCCGCCGCCCATGCCGGCGCCGCGATGGCGGCCGACAGCGTCGATTTCGTCGATGAAGATGATGCAGGGGGCGTGCTTCTTGGCGTTCTCGAACATGTCGCGCACGCGGGATGCGCCCACGCCGACGAACATTTCAACGAAATCCGAACCGGAGATGGTGAAGAACGGCACCTTGGCTTCGCCGGCGATGGCGCGCGCCAGCAGCGTCTTGCCGGTACCCGGGGGGCCGACCATCAGCACGCCGTGCGGAATGCGGCCGCCCAGTTTCTGGAATTTGGTGGGGTCGCGCAGGAACTCGACCAGCTCCTGCACTTCTTCCTTGGCTTCGTCGCAGCCGGCGACGTCGGCGAAGGTGACCGAGTTGCTGTTCTCATCGAGCATGCGCGCCTTCGACTTGCCGAAGGAGAACGCGCCGCCCTTGCCGCCGCCCTGCATCTGCCGCATGAAGAAGACCCACACGCCGATCAGCAGCAGCATCGGGAACCAGGAAATGAAGACTTGCGACAGGAAGGATTGCTCTTCCGGCTGCTTGACGTCGAACTTGACGCCGTTATTGAGCAGGTCGCCGACCAGGCCGCGATCCAGGTAGGTAGCGGCGGTCTTGACCTTGGTGCCGTCCTGCGTGGTGGCAACGATGGTGCGGTCTTCGATGGTCGCATCCTTGATGTGGCCGGCCTTCACCTCGCTGATGAAGTCGGAATACGCGATCGCCTTTGCGTTCGACGCCATGGTGCGGCTGTCGAACTGTTTGAACACCATAAACAGAACGAGCGCGATGACCACCCAGATGGCGGCTTTGGAAAACATGTTGTTCACTGGAACTCCTCCGACGCCGATGCGCCACGTTGCCTTTATATGCCCCGATTTTACCCGGATTCAAACACCCTTACTAGGAAACCGCCCATCCCGTCGTGCTTGCCTGCAACGCCGCGCCGGCCTGATCGCCAACGCGGGCATTGCCAAACCAATATCGGAATCACGACTCGGGGAAATATGCGATGAAAGCAAACTACATCGATCTTGCCGAAATGACAGCCACCTCAAGCATAAGTTGCTTCCTATAATGCGATATAGGGCTGAAGCGGCGCAAAACAAGACGCAAAACAGGCTGGAACCGGAGAATTGGAGATAAGGCCGACCTTCGATCCACTTTATCCGATTTTCAGCGAGGATTCTTCAGGATTTTCCCCAACAGGAAGATTTCGGAAGATTTGTCCCGGCTGGCCTTGGGTTTCTTGGAGGCCACCGTCTTGAACTCGGCGCGGAACTTGTGCACCAGTTCGTTGTAGCCGGTGCCGTTGAAGCATTTCACCAGCAGCGCGCCGCCGGGCTTCATGTGCGCCTGGGCGAACTCGATTGCCAGATCGATAAGATACTCGACCCGCGCCGCATCGGCGATCGCCACCCCCGACAGGTTGGGCGCCATGTCGGACAGCACCAGATCGACCTTGCGCCCATCCAGCAAGGCCTCCAGCTGGCGCAGCGGCTCTTCCTCGCGGAAGTCCCCCTGGATGAAATGCACGTCGGCGATCGGGTCCATCGGCAGGATATCCAGGCCGATGATGATGCCGTGGATACCGCCGCCCTCGGCCCCCGCCAGCTTGTTGCGCACATACTGGCACCAGCTGCCGGGCGTGCAGCCCAGGTCGACGATGATCTGTCCCGGCTTGACCAGGCGCTCTTCTTCATCGATCTCTTTGAGCTTGTAGGCCGCACGCGCACGATAGCCTTCCTTCTGCGCGAGCTTCACATAAGGATCGTTGATATGGTCGTGTAACCAGTTTTTGTTTAATTTGTTCTTTGCCATTCGCGTAGAATACTGTTTTTATCTCTTTCAGGGACAGCTTCGCGCCGCCCGGCGCGGTTCCGCCATCGCATTCCCATGTTGAAACTTACCCCCGCCGAGCGCAGCGAACTGCGCGCCCAGGCCCATGCCTTGAATCCGGTCGTGATCGTCGGCGAAAGCGGCCTGTCCGACTCCGTGCTGAAGGAAATCGACAAGAGCCTCGACTCCCACGGCCTGATCAAGGTCCGCGTGTTCGGCGACGACCGCGAGGCCCGCATTGCCATCTACGAAACCGTCTGCGAACAGCTCAAGGCGGCGCCGGTCCAGCATATCGGCAAGCTGCTGGTGCTCTATCGCCCCAAGAAGGAAGACGAGAAAAAGAAGCCGGCCGGCAGCAAGGGCGGCCTGCGCGAGGTCACCATCGTCAAGACGCATACGACCAAGCGCCCCACCGTCAACAAGATCATGCTCAAGGGCAATGAACGCGTCACCGCCGGCGGCAACGTACGCAAGGCCAAACCGCGCCAGCGCAGCACCAAGAAGCCGCTGGGCTGAACATGCCCGCTTTCCGGGATAACCGGGAAAACGGAAACCGCCGAAAAACAGAATGCCCGCAGATTGCGGGCATTTTCATTGCTGCAACTACTGCCTGGAGTCGGGGATACCGCCGCGGCATGAGCCAGCGGCGGCACCCGCCTTCATCAGACGTAGCGCACTTCCAGGATTTCATACTCCTTCACGCCGGACGGCGCTTCCACCGCCACCACGTCGCCGGCGCTCTTGCCAATCAATGCGCGCGCGATGGGCGAGGTCACGGAAACCTTGGCTTCCTTGATATCGGCTTCGTCCAGGCCCACGATCTGGTAGGTCACCTTCTCGCCGCTGTCCAGGTTTTCCAGGTCCACGGTGGACGCGAACACCACGCGGCCTTCCGCGCTCAGCTCGGTGGGATCGACGACCTGGGCCGAACCCAGCTTGCCTTCCAGGTCGGCAATGCGGCCTTCGATGAACGCCTGGCGTTCCTTGGCCGATTCATATTCGGCATTTTCCGACAGGTCGCCCTGCGCGCGCGCTTCGGCGATCGCATTGATGACCTCCGGACGATCTTTGGATTTCAAACGTTGCAGCTCTTCTTTCAGGAGTTCTGCACCACGCTTGGTCATGGGAACTGTGCTCATAAGTCTCTTACTCAAGGTTATGGAATTGAGGAAAACGCCGACGGCGCCCACCGTAACAGACTGAAAACGCAAAAAGAAAACACCGTCGCCGACAGGGCAACTGGTCGAGGTCTTTTCATGGGAACAATCTTTACCGGTGAACGAAACGCCGCTGCAGATGTTCCGTCAGCTCGTCTCCAACACGTGCGTCCGACTCAGAGCCGCTAACAAAATCCCACTGGCCGCGCTGCGGTGGCAGGATTTTGTTAGCGGCCCCTGGACGGCGCTGCCCTGCAACATTGAACATGTTGTGGCCGCAGGGAGTCGTCCTAAAAGTCAGAGAGGGCATCGATTGCTCAGATGCCCTCTGCGCTTGCCGACCCTGATTCAGCCGGCAAAGTAACGTGTTGTGGGTTTAGTGTATAGCTTTATGCAGGCCTTGTAAATCGTAGACATCCAGCGCGTCCAGATGGCGCATGCCCTCCACCGCGGCTTCGGCGCCGGCGATGGTGGTGAAGGTGGTCACGCGCGCGGCCAGGGCCGAGGTACGGATCGCTCCGGAGTCGGCAATCGCATTGCGCTTTTCCTCAACGGTGTTCACCACCAGGGCGATCTCGTTGTTCTTCACCATGTCGACGATGTGCGGACGGCCTTCGACCACCTTGTTGACGGTCGTCACCGGAATGCCGGCGGCGCTGATGGCGGCCGCAGTGCCCTTGGTCGCCACCACCGAGAAGCCCAGTGCGACCAGGTCGCGCGCCACTTGCACGGCGCGCGGCTTGTCGCTGCCCTTCACCGACAGGAACACCTTGCCCGAGGTCGGCAGCTTCACGCCCGCCCCCATCTGCGACTTCACGAAGGCTTCGCCGAAGGTCTTGCCCACGCCCATGACTTCGCCGGTCGACTTCATTTCAGGGCCGAGGATGGTGTCCACGCCCGGGAACTTGACGAACGGGAACACGGCCTCCTTGACGCTGAAATAAGGCGGCACCACTTCGTTCTTGATGCCCTGGCTGTCCAGCGACTGGCCGACCATGCAGCGCGCCGCGATCTTGGCCAGTTGCAGGCCGGTAGCCTTGGACACGAACGGCACGGTACGCGAGGCGCGCGGGTTCACTTCCAGCACGAACACGGTGTCGACCGTCTTGCCGTCGACTTCGGCCTGCTGGATCGCGAACTGCACGTTCATCAGGCCGACCACGTTCAGGCCCTTGGCCATCAGCGCGGTCTGGCGCTTCAATTCGTCGATGGTGTCTTTCGACAGCGAGTACGGCGGCAGCGAGCAGGCCGAGTCGCCCGAGTGCACGCCGGCCTGTTCGATGTGTTCCATCACGCCGCCGATGAAGGTGCGCTCGCCGTCGGACAGGCAGTCCACGTCGACTTCGATGGCGTCGTTCAGGAAGCGGTCCAGCAGCACCGGCGAGTCGTGCGAGACCTTGACGGCCTCACGCATGTAGCGCTCCAGGTCGCGCTGCTCGTGCACGATTTCCATCGCGCGGCCGCCCAGGACGTAGGACGGGCGCACCACCAGCGGATAGCCGATTTCCTGCGCCAGGCGCAGTGCGTCGGCTTCGGTGCGGGCGGTGCGGTTGGGCGGCTGGCGCAGGCCCAGGTCTTGCAACAGCTTCTGGAAGCGCTCGCGGTCTTCGGCCGCATCGATCATGTCGGGCGAGGTGCCGACGATGGGCACGCCGTTGGCTTCCAGGTCCAGCGCCAGCTTCAACGGGGTCTGGCCGCCGTACTGCACGATCACGCCGACCGGCTTTTCCTTGTCGACGATTTCCAGCACGTCTTCCAGCGTCACCGGCTCGAAGTACAGGCGGTCGGAAGTGTCGTAGTCGGTGGAGACGGTTTCCGGGTTGCAGTTGACCATGATGGTTTCGTAGCCGTCATCGCGCATCGCCAGCGCCGCGTGCACGCAGCAGTAATCGAACTCGATGCCCTGGCCGATGCGGTTCGGACCGCCGCCCAGCACCATGATCTTCTTCTTGTCGGTGGGATTGGACTCGCACTCTTCGTCGTAGGTCGAATACATGTAGGCGGTGTCGGTCGAGAACTCGCCGGCGCAGGTATCGACGCGCTTGAACACCGGACGCACGCCCAGCTTCTTGCGCAGCTCGCGCACCACGGTGTCGGTCGTCTTCAACAGCTTGGCCAGGCGCCTGTCGGAGAAGCCCTTCTGCTTCAGCTGGAACAGGGTGGCCTTGTCCAGCGATTCCAGCGCCACGTCCTTTTCCAGCCACAGTTCGATGTCGACGATCTCCTTGATCTGCGACAGGAACCACGGGTCGATGTGGGTCAGGCCATGCACTTCTTCCAGCGAGAAGCCTTGCGCGAAGGCGTCGCCCACGTACCAGATGCGGTCCGGGCCGGGCTCGCCCAGCTCTTCCTCGATGGTCTCGCGGTCGGTGGTCTTTTCGTTCATGCCGTCGACGCCGACTTCCAGGCCGCGCAAGGCTTTCTGGAACGACTCCTGGAAGGTGCGGCCGATGGCCATCACTTCGCCCACCGACTTCATCTGGGTGGTCAGGTGCTTGTCGGCCTGCGGGAATTTTTCAAACGTGAAGCGCGGGATCTTGGTCACGACGTAGTCGATCGACGGCTCGAACGAAGCCGGGGTCGCGCCGCCGGTGATTTCGTTGCGCAGTTCGTCCAGCGTGAAGCCGACCGCCAGCTTGGCGGCGATCTTGGCGATCGGGAAGCCGGTCGCCTTGGAAGCCAGCGCCGACGAACGCGACACGCGCGGGTTCATTTCGATGACGATCATGCGGCCGTCAGCCGGGTTCACCGAGAACTGCACGTTGGAGCCGCCGGTGTCCACGCCGATCTCGCGCAGCACCGCCAGCGAGGCGTTACGCATGATCTGGTATTCCTTGTCGGTCAGCGTCTGCGCCGGCGCCACGGTGATCGAGTCGCCGGTGTGCACGCCCATCGGGTCGAGGTTTTCGATCGAGCACACGATGATGCAGTTGTCGGCCTTGTCGCGCACGACTTCCATCTCGTATTCCTTCCAGCCGATCAGCGATTCTTCAATCAGCAGTTCGGAGGTCGGCGAGGCTTCCAGGCCGCGCCTGCAGATGGTCTCGAATTCTTCGGCGTTGTAGGCTATGCCGCCGCCGGTGCCGCCCATGGTGAAGGACGGACGGATGATGACCGGGAAGCCCAACTCCCGCTGCACCGCCCACGATTCTTCCATCGTGTGCGATACGCCCGAGCGCGCCGAACCCAGACCGATCTTGGTCATGGCGTCCTTGAACTTGGAACGGTCTTCAGCCTTGTCGATGGCTTCCGGCGTGGCGCCGATCAACTCGACCTGATACTTGTCGAGTACGCCGTGGCGGTGCAGGTCGAGCGCGCAGTTCAGCGCGGTCTGGCCGCCCATGGTCGGCAGGATCGCATCCGGCTTTTCCTTGGCGATGATGCGTTCCACCGCTTGCCAGGTGATCGGCTCGATGTAGGTGGCGTCGGCCATTTCCGGGTCGGTCATGATGGTGGCCGGGTTGCTGTTGACCAGGATGACCTTGAAACCTTCTTCACGCAGGGCCTTGCAGGCCTGTGCGCCGGAATAGTCGAATTCGCAGGCCTGGCCGATGATGATCGGGCCGGCGCCAATGATCAGGATGCTTTTAATGTCGTTACGCTTAGGCATTTTGTTTCTTCTCCATCATCGCCACGAATTTGTCGAACAGCGGGGCGATGTCATGCGGTCCAGGGGATGCTTCGGGGTGGCCCTGGAAGCAGAAAGCAGGCTTGTCGGTGCGCTCGAAACCTTGCAGCGAGCCGTCGAACAGCGAGACGTGGGTGACGCGGCAATTGGCCGGCAGGGTCGCCTGGTCCACGGCGAAACCGTGGTTCTGCGAAGTGATCATCACCTGCTTGCTGTCGAGGTCTTGCACCGGGTGGTTGGCGCCGTGGTGGCCGAACTTCATCTTCAGCGTCTTGGCGCCGGAAGCCAGCGCCATGATCTGGTGGCCCAGGCAAATGCCGAAGGTCGGGATGCCGCGCTCGATCAGTTCCCTGGACGCGGCGATCGCGTAATCGCAAGGTTCCGGGTCGCCGGGGCCGTTGGACAGGAAGATGCCGTCCGGATTCAGGGCCAGCGCCTCGGCGGCAGTCGCCTGCGCCGGCAGCACGGTGACCTTGCAGCCGCGCTGGGCCAGCATGCGCAGGATATTGAACTTGACGCCGTAGTCGAACGCAACCACATGGAATTTCGGGGTGATCTGCTGGCCGTAGCCGCGGCCCAGTTGCCACTCGGTCTCGGTCCAGTTGTAGGCCTTCTGGGTCGACACCACCTTGGCCAGGTCCATGCCGGCCAGGCCCGGGAAGGCGCGCGCCAGTTCCAGCGCTTTCGCGGTGGCGGCTTCGATATTGGCCTCGCCGGCGACGATGGCGCCGTTCTGGGCGCCCTTCTCGCGCAGGATGCGGGTCAGCTTGCGGGTGTCGATGCCGGCGATGGCAACGATGTTGCCTTCCTGCAGATAGTCGGACAGCGATTGCTGGGTGCGGAAGTTGGACACCAGGCGCGGCAGATCCTTGATGATCAGGCCGGCGGCGTGGATTTGCGACGCTTCGACGTCTTCGCGGTTGACGCCGGTATTGCCGATGTGGGGGTAAGTCAGGGTGACGATCTGGCGGCTATAGCTGGGGTCGGTCAGGATTTCCTGGTAACCGGTCATGGCCGTGTTGAACACCACTTCGCCAGTGGTATTGCCCGCGGCGCCGATGGAAAATCCTTGAAAGACAGACCCGTCTGCGAGCGCGAGGATTGCCGGAATCGCGGAACCGGAAAGAAGAGGCAGCAAGGGTAACTCCTGAGATTGTTACCGTCGCTGCTGGATGACCGGAAGACCTTGCGCACCAAACCGACCGGCGCAAAGACCCCGACTCATTCGGTTCGGGTGCTTGTTGGCCTGCTGGAACGAGGTGGAGGATGGGTATGCGCTACGACGGAATTTAAATTAGCTAAACCGCATAATTATAGCGCAAGAGACTCCCTCCGGCAAATCCAGGATCGCCGAAAGTTACCGCAAGATGCGTCCAAATGAACGCAAATAGCGGGGTTCGCCGGCCAGGCGCGGCCTGCCGGCGAGGAACGGAATTACAGCGCCAGGGCGGCGATGCCGGCCTTGGCGATCTGCACGTCTTCCGACGACTTCACGCCCGACACGCCCACGGCGCCGACGTAATGGCCATCGACCACGACCGGCAAGCCGCCTTCCAGCAGCGCATCCAGCTCGGGCGCCGACAGGAAGGAGAAGCGGCCGTTGTTGATCATGTCTTCATAGATCTTGGTTTCGCGGCGACCCAGCGCGGCGGTGCGCGCCTTGCCCGGGGCGATGTGCGCGGAGATCGGGGCGGCGCCGTCCAGGCGTTGCAGCCACAGCAGATGGCCGCCATCGTCGACGATGGAAATCGTCACGGCCCAGTTGTTGGCCTTCGCTTCGGCTTCCGCGCCGGCGGCGATCTTCTTGACATCGTCCAGCGT
Organism: Herbaspirillum sp. GW821-FHT09A12; assembly: GCF_059418325.1. Lineage (NCBI taxonomy): Bacteria > Pseudomonadati > Pseudomonadota > Betaproteobacteria > Burkholderiales > Oxalobacteraceae > Herbaspirillum > Herbaspirillum sp. GW821-FHT09A12. The sequence continues at coordinate 79,721 of NZ_JBWKPR010000005.1, read as the reverse complement.
CAGGAATGGTTTGGTTTGCATGTTGGCTCCGGTGTGCTGAAAAAAATTGAACGGTGATTGTACGGCGAGAAAGATGTTTTGACATCAGGCCTGAACAAACTCTTCAGTAAGCGTTTTTCATGCAAGCCGCCGGGGACCAGCAACCTGATACCGGCCGTAAATCGTTTAGCGCAAAAAAGAAATTACTAACAATATCCGCCCCTTGCATGAAAAATGCTTGCCGATGGGAAGCAGAAAAATCCCGGCCAGGCCCTAGAAATAATGCAATTATTGCAAGCTGGCATGAAATTAGCTTTTGACACGCTATAAGAATTCACTTACAGTCCCGCAATCCTACTTCCAGAGGATCCTGATGACTTTACGCCGATCTGTCCGATTCCGACGCCAAACCGTGCGAGCGTGCGTGCTCGCGGCCGGACTCTGGATCAGCGCATCGGCTGGCGCCGCCGACCTCTCCCTGGCGGCCCAGGATCTTCCCCCTCCCCAGGCACAAACCCCGCAAGCCCTGCAGCAGATCAGCAAGACCAATCTTGCCATCGCCCGCCTGCAAGCCATCACCGACCGCGCATCCGAACTGGCAACCCAGGCCCTGGCCATGCTGGGCATCAACTACCGTTACGGCGGCAATTCGCCCGATACCGGCCTGGATTGCAGCGGACTGGTGCGCTACGTCTTCAAGGAAGCATGGGGCACCGACCTGCCGCGCACCTCGGCTGAAATCAGCCGCGTCGGCGAAAAGATCGGCAAGGACAACCTGCAGCCCGGCGACCTGGTGTTCTACAACACCTTGCGCCGCAGCTTCTCCCACGTCGGCATCTACCTGGGCGATGGCAAGTTCATCCACTCGCCCTCCAGCGGCGGCCAGGTTCGCATCGAGAGCATGGACGAGTCCTACTGGAAGAAACGTTTCAGCGGCGCGCGCCGGATCGCCACGGACGACAGCGATACCCAATAAGCACCATCCAGCGTCATCCGGCACCATTCTGATGCATTGCATGCGACAAAGCCGCCTTCTGGCGGCTTTGTCTTTTCCGGCGCTGATGCTGCTGATGCTGACGTTGCCTTGACCCCGCTCAATTCCCCGCCAGCAACTTCAGCTTGCGCTTGATCTCCGGCATGGCCGCCATCGCCGCCTGCTCGCCGGCCAGGATGGCCACGTTGCGGCTGGCGAAGTCGCTGCCCTTCATGGCGCCCAGGCTGGGCTGCAGCACGATGTCGGCGTTCTTCAATTCATACTGGTTGATGGTTTGCCCCATGATGGCGAACGTCTGCAGCAGCACGTCCAGCGAACTGGCCGACGCCTGCCCCTCGGGCTGCGCCGAGATGTTGACCGCGATCACGAAGTCGGCCCCCATCTGCCGCGCGAAGCGCACCGGCACCGGCGCCACCAGGCCGCCGTCCACATAATAGCGGTCGCCGATCTTGACCGACTGGAACACCCCCGGCACCGCCGACGACGCCCGCACCGCGATACCGGCATTGCCGCGCTGGAACAGGATCGGCTGGCCGCTCTTCAGGTCGGTCGCCACCGCGCCGAATGGGATCTTGAATTGCTCGATGGGCAAGTTGTTCAGGGCCTTGTTGACGTAGTTCTGCACGCCCTCGCCCTTGAGCACGCCGGCGACCTTGGCGAAGAACGGCACCGACCAGTCGGAAATGGTGGCCTCGTCCATCTGCAGCGCCAGCTTCTGCAGCGCGAAACCGTCATTACCGGCCGCATACAGCGCGCCCACCAGGCTGCCGGCGCTGGTGCCGGCGACGATATCGGCGTCGATGCCCTGCGACTCCAGCGCCTTGATCACGCCGATATGGGCGAAGCCGCGCGCGGCGCCGCCGCCCAGGGCCAGGCCGATGCGGATTTTCTTCGGCGCCGTCGCGGCCGGCGGCGCCGGCGTGGCGGCGGCCGATTCGGCCGGCTTGGCGTCGGAAGAGCCGGGCAGCCAGGTGGTCGTGCCGCAGGCGGCCAGCAACAGGGAAGATGTCAGGACGGCGAGGGTCGCCAGGTGTGAAGCGATACGCATGGAGAGAAATAGTAACCAGGAGAAACCAGCAGCCATACACAAGTCGCCACGATGGCGGCCGCGCCCGCTGACGACGCCGCGTCATTTTACTTGAAGCCACTTGCAACGGCCGCGCCCGCCCGCTGGTGTAGAATGCGCCGCCCGGTTCCGAATCCGGCTCCGCCATGCAAACGATAGAACGAAGTCCATGAATATCGTCATCAACGAAGAACTGCAAAAGTACATCGATCCCCTCACCCCCAACGAATACGCCGCGCTTGAGCGCAGCATCCTGGCCGAAGGCTGCCGCGACGCGCTGGTGCTGTGGGGCGAGGTGCTGATCGACGGCCACAACCGCTACGAGATCTGCCGCAAGTACGAACTCGAATTCAAGACCGTGCAGAACGACAGCTTCAAGTCGCTGGAAGACGTGCTGCTGTGGATGATCGACAACCAGCTGGGCCGCCGCAGCGTCTCCGATTTCCAGCGCGGCATGCTGGCGCTGCGCAAGCGCGACATCCTCGCCACCCGCATCAAGGCCGACGCCAAGCCGTCCAAGGCCGCCGCTGACGCCGCCGACGCCGATAATGCCGCTGCCGAACCCAACACATCCGGCGGCGCCAACGCCGCGCCGGCCGATGGCGGCGATCCGCCATGGGACACCTCGTCCGATGGCGCCGCGCCGATCAAGACACGCGAAGACATCGCCCGCGCCGCCGGCATTAGCAGCGCCACCATCGGCCAGATCGACCGCATCCGCAAGACTGCCGCGCCGGAACTGGTGCAGGCGGTGCGCAGCGGCGCCATCTCCATCAACGCCGCCGCCGCGGTGGCTTCGCTGCCCAGCGATGTCCAGGTCAACGCGGTAGCCGGCGGCAAGAAGGAACTGCGCGAAGCCGCCAAGAAAGTGCGCGAACAAAAGGCCGCCACCCGCACGCCGCGCGCGCCCAAGGCAAACGATGGCGAAGGTGAAGGCGCAGGCAGCGCGGTGGCCGTCGTGGAAGGCATGGAAAACGAAGTCACCGCCGCGCTGCGCCGCGAAATCGGCGCGCTGCAGGCGCGCGTGACCCGATTGACGCAAGAGAACCAGGGCCTGCAGGCCGAACTGGCGCTGCTCAAGGGCAGCGGCGCCTGAGTCGCGCATCCGCCCGCCATGCCCACCTTCACCATCGCCGCGCGCGCCGAGATCGAACTGGATATCCGCAAGAGCCGCTTCATCGGCATCGTCATGCCGGTGGCCGGCCGTGAGGCCGCGATACAGGAAGTCGAACGCATGCGCGACGCCCACCGCGGCGCCACGCATGTGTGCTGGGCGCTGATGGCCGGCGGCCATTCCGGCATGTCGGACGATGGCGAACCCTCGGGCACCGCCGGGCGGCCGATGCTGGAAGTGCTGCGCCATCATGAACTCGATGGCGTGCTGGCGATGGTGGTGCGCTACTACGGCGGCATCAAACTGGGCGCGGGCGGCCTGGTGCGGGCCTACACCGAAGCGATCGCCACCGCGCTCAAGCACGCCGAACGCATCGAACGAGTGCTGCAAGCCGAGCTCGACATCGGCGTCAGCTATGCCGCCGAACCGCAGCTGCGCCACTGGCTGGCGCAACACAACTACGCATTGCTGGACAGCCGCCACGACACGCTGGCCCACTTGCGGCTGCGCCTGCCGGCGGCCGAGCTCGATCAGGCCGAAGAGGCGATTCGCCGCATCGCTTCGAACGCCTCGATCAAACGCATCATCTGATCCATGCGTTGGCGGTCGCCCGGCAGCGGCCGGCGCGACCACAACAAGTCGAACTCGGCCAGCAACAGGTAATACCCGATCTCATCCAGTTCGGCAGGCGTCGCCATCATCGCCCTCCTCCTTATTGCGCCAGTAGCTTCAATGCGCGCGCGTCAGGCGCCGGGCCAGTTGCACCGCCAGCGCCGGCGCCAGCGCGAATACCGCAAACAGCACCGCCGCCGCATCCTGCGCGCCGGCCACGCCGCCCGGCACGGTAAGACCGGCTTCGTTGGCCGTCAGGCCGACCAGCGCCGCCCCCATCGCCATGGCGTACAACTGCACGGTGGTCACGGCCGACGACGTCAGGTTCTCTTCGCCCGGCTTGGCCGCATGCAATGCGCGCGCGATCAGGTGCGGCCAGCCCAGTCCGATCCCCATGCCGGCCGCGGCCAACGCCAGCACGATACTGGCATCGGCAGCCAGGCTCGCCGCCAGCAGCCGGCCCGGCAACAACAGCGCCAGCGCCATCAGGCCCAGCGCCATCAGCAGCGGGCCGATACGCACCATGCGGTCGGCCGCCGCGCCGCTGCGTCCCGAACTGGCGAGCGAACCGATGCTCCAGCCTCCCGCCATGGCGGCCGTCATGTAACCGGCCGCCAGCGGCTGGTAGCCATGCAGCATCTGCAAGAAATACGGCACGAAGATTTCGGTGCAACTGCCGATCACCAGCAGCGACACGCAGGCAAACACTTTTCCCATTTCTGAGGAAAGCGCATAGCCGCTGCGCGGCAACAAGCTGATGCGATGGCGCAAATCGATGCGCATCACCAGCAAGCCCAGCAAGGCGCCGCCGGCAACGCAGGCCGCGGCTTTCCATCCGGCATCGGCCTGCGCGGCCAGCGCCACCAACAGCACCGAAGCCGCCAGCAGCAGGATACGGCCCAAGGGCATGGCGTTGTCCTGCGTGTTATCCATCTTGACTGAACGCGGCCCCAGTTGCGCCGTCACCAGGATGGCCTGCAACAGCAGCAACGGCATCAGCGCCCAGAACGCCAGGCGCCAATGGCCGCTGGCGGCGAACAGCCCGCCCACCGCCGGCCCCAGCAAGGTGGAAATGCCCCACATGCCCGACACCAGTGCGATCGCGCGCGACCACAGGCGCTGCTCGAACACCAGGGGAATCAGCGCATACCCCAGCGCCGCCAGCAGGCCGCCGCCGATGCCTTGCACCGCGCGCCCGGCCAGCATCCACGTCATGCTGCCGGCGGCGGCGCACACCAGCGCGCCGGCGCCGAACACCGCCAGCCCCAGCAGGTAGGTGCGGCGCGCGCCCAGGGTCGAGAGCAGTTTGCCGGTCAGGGTGGAACCGATGATGGAAGCCGCCACGAACAGGGTCACGTTCCAGGCGTAGTAATCGAGGCCGCCGATGTCGCGCACCACCGACGGCAGGATGGTGGTGACGATGTGCACATTGATCGCATGCAGCGCCACGCCGCCGGTCAGCGCTACCGCGCGCGGCGCGTTGCGGGCGTTGAGCAGTTCGCCCCAGGACGCGATGCGTCCGGCGAGTTCGGAGGGCTGCAATGCCGCTTCGGTGGAAGAGCTGTTGGTCGTCATATCATGTCTTTCATCTCTGGCTGCGGCCGGTGGCCGGGGCGCCTGCATGGCCGGTTCGACAATTCCCCGAAGCAGGCATAATATGCAAGCAGTTATTTGGATATTTAGACCGAATCTTAGAATGTTCCCATGGATTTAACAAGTAAACACTTGGAAAATAAATTGTCCGCCGCGACGGACCAGGCCGGGCCGTCCACCCCCGAGCGCATCCTGTTCCGCCTCAAGACGCGCGGCCCCGCCTCCACCGCCGAGCTGGGACGCGAGCTTGGCATGACGGCCGAGGCCGCGCGCCAGCAAGTCCAGAAACTGGTGGCCGAAGGCTTGATCGCCGGCCACCAGGAACATGCCGCGCCGCGCGCCGGCCGCCCGCGCCAGAACTGGGACCTGACCGCCGCCGGCCATGCGCGCTTTCCCGATTCGCACGCGCAACTCACGGTGCAACTGATCGGCTCGATCCGCCAGCTGTTCGGCGAACAAGGCCTGGACCAGCTGATCGGCCAGCGCGAACAGGAAATGCGCGCCGATTACCAGCGCCACTGCGCCGGCATCGCGGCGCTGCCGAAGCGGCTGGAAAAGCTGGCCGAGATCCGCAGCGCCGAGGGCTACATGGCGCGCATCGAGAAGCAGGGGAAAGATTGGCTGCTGGTGGAAGACCACTGCCCCATCTGCGCCGCCGCGCAAAGCTGCCAGGGGTTTTGCCGCTCGGAACTGCAGCTGTTCCGTGAAGTGGTGGGAGACGAAGCCAGCGTCACGCGCGAAGAGCACCTGCCGGCGGGCGGGCGACGCTGTGTCTACCGCATCGCACGCGCCTGAATTTTTCTTATCGTTGACATCGCGCATTTCACGTAATAATATTAGTTACATGAAACGCAGCGACCGCCTCTCCATTGCCTTGCACATCCTGTTGCACATGGGCCAACGTCCCGGCACCGCGATGACCTCGGAACAGATCGCCGGTTGGGTCGACACCAATCCCGTTGTCATCCGCCGCACCTTCGCCGGGCTGCGCGAGGCCGGCATTGTCACGTCCACCAAAGGCCATGGCGGCGGCTGGTCGCTCGCGCGGCCGATGGCGCAGATCAGCCTGCAGCAGGTCCAGCAAGCACTCGGTGAACGCCTGATCACGCTGGGCGCACGCGAAGAATCCCCCGGCTGCCTGGTCGAGATCGCCGTCAATCGCGCACTCGACGATGCCCTGGACGAAGCCAACCGCCTGCTCGACCAACGCCTGGCCGGCATCACGCTGGCCGACCTGGCGCGCGACATCGGCCCGCACTTCAAGCTGGGCCAGCCGCCGCCGCATTAACGTTCGCCAGGAACCGCCCTTCCCTGCCGACATCTTTACGCGCCTTGCATCGCAAGGCGTGCGGGGCAGCTCATGCCCGCATCCGCGCAAAGCCGCCGGCGTTCCATGCATCCTCCATGAAAGGAAATTCCATGCAATACGATGTCATCATCGTCGGCGCCAGTTTCGCTGGCGCCTCGGCCGCCATGCAGCTGGCGCGCGCACGCCGCAACGTCCTCATGGTCGACGCCGGCCAGCCGCGCAACCGCTTCGCAGAAGCCTCGCACGGCTTCCTTGGCCAGGACGGCGTCGCCCCGCATGAGATCATGGCGATCGCCATAGAGCAGTTGCTCGCCTATCCGACTTTCGCGCTGGCAATGGCGCAGGCAGAGCACGCCACTGCCGACGACCATGGCGTTGCCGTGACACTGGACGACGGCAGGCGTTTCAGCGCACGCCGCCTGCTCCTCGCCACCGGCGTGCGCGACGAGCTGCCCGCCATCCCCGGCCTGCAGGAACGCTGGGGGCAGACCGCCATCCACTGTCCGTACTGCCACGGCTACGAAGTGCGCGACCGCAAACTGGGCGTGATCGCCACCACCCCGCTGTCGGCCCATCAGGGACTGATGCTGCCGGACTGGGGGCCGACCACCTATTTCACGCAAGGCCAGTTCGAACCGGAAGAGCAGGAGTTGAAGCAGATGGCCAAGCGCGGCGTGACGATAGAACGCACACCGGTCATCGCGGTGCTCGGCACTGCTCCCGACATCGCAGCCCTGCGCCTGGCCGATGGCCGCACGGTGGAGATCGGCGCGGTATTCGTCGGCCCGCGCGTGCACATGGCCAGCCCGCTAGCGATGCAACTGGGCTGCGCCTTCGAACAAGGGCCGATGGGGCCTTATATCCGCACCGACGAATTGCGCCAGACCTCGGTGAAGCACGTCTTCGCCGCCGGCGATGCCGCCGCAGCCTTCCACAACGCCACCATGGCGTCGGCCTCGGGCGTCATGGCGGGAGTCAGCGCGCATCGCTCGCTGGTGATGGAATGAAATGAAAAAAGAGCACCACACGGGTGCTCTTCGATACATCGGCCTCTGCCGGTCGCCGTCGTCCCGGTTTCCGCCTGGACGACGGCGGAGCCGGTACCGCCGCCTTACATGCCCATGTAGCGACCGGGACGATGGTTCAGCGCGATCACCAGGTTGGCCGCCACCGCGCCCGCGATCGACGCCAGCAGCACCGTCGGCGTGACCACGAACAGCGACGCCAGCACGATCACCACATCCACGCCCATCTGCAGCTTGCCCGCGCGCAGGCCGTAGCGGTCCTGCAGGAACAGCGTCACCACATTGATGCCGCCCAGGCTGGCGCCATGGCGAAACAGCATCACGAAACCGGTGCCCATCAGCAAGCCGCCGAGGATGGCGCAATAGAACAGGTTGAGCTTCTCATATGCGATGAACTGCGGATGCAACAGCGAAAAGCCCGACACCAGCGCCACCGCGCAAAACGTCTTGCCCATGAAACGCAGGCCCATGCGGCGGAAGGCGAAGTAGTAGAACGGAATGTTGATGGTGAAGAACACCACCCCGAACGGCCACCCCGTCAGGTAATGCACCAGGAAGGCCAACCCGGCGGTGCTGCCGGTGAGCAGGCCCACATGGCTGTACATGTTCACCCCCAGCGAGACGAACAGGGTGCCGATCACCAGCGCCAGCGCATCCTCATAACCCTTGTGGCGCACATCGGCCGGCGCCGCCGGCTTGGCGAGCGCCTCAGCCACGCAGCACCTCGGCCATCGCTTCGGCCACGCGCGCCACGTTGCCGTCGTTCAGGCCGGCCACGCAGATGCGGCCGCTGGCCACGGCGTACACGCCGAACTCGTCGCGCAGGCGCTCGACCTGGGCGGCGCTCAGCCCGGTGTAGCCGAACATGCCGTTCTGGCGCAGCAGGAAACCGAAATCGCGGTCGGGCACGGCAGCCTTCAGTTGGTCACTCAGCTTGACGCGCATGTCGCGCACGCGCACACGCATCTGTTCCACCTCGGCTTGCCATTGCGTGCGCAGTGAGGCGTCCGACAGCACGCGCGCCACGATCAGCGCGCCATGCATCGGCGGGCTGGAGTAGTTGCGGCGCACGGTCAGCTTCAACTGGCCCAGCACATTGGCGGCCTGGTCCGGATGCGGACAGAACACCGACAGCGCCCCCACGCGTTCGCCATACAACGAGAAGATCTTGGAGAACGAATTGCTGAGGAAGAAGGCGATACCACGGCGCACGCATTCGCGCACCGCCCACACGTCTTCCTCCAGGCTCGCGGCGAAACCCTGGTAAGCCAGGTCGAAGAACGGCAGCAGGCCGCGCTGCTCGACCGTGTCGATGATCCGCACCCATTGCTCGCGCAGCGGGTCGACCCCGGTGGGGTTGTGGCAGCACGGGTGCAGCAGCACCACCGCGCCCCTGGGCAACGCATCCAGCGTGGCCAGCATGGCGTCGAAGGCCAGGCCATGGGTCTTGCCATCGTAATAGGGATAACGCTCGGTCTTGAAGCCGGCGCCTTCGAAAATGCCGATATGGTTGTCCCAGGTCGGATCGGGAATCCAGATGGTCGGCTGCGGGAAGAAGCGCGTGATCAGGTCGGCGCCCACCTTGAGCGCGCCGGAGCCGCCCAGGGTCTGCACCACGGCCAGGTGTTCCGGCGCCGGCTGTTCGGCGCCGAACAGCAGTTGCGCCACCGCCTGGCGGTAGCCGGCATGCCCTTCCATCGGCAGGTAGGTATAAGGTGTGGCGACCCCGGCCAGGGCCTGGTCGACGCCGCGCACCGAAGGCAGCACCGGCACGGCGCCGTGGCCGTCGGCGTAGATGCCGATGCCGAGGTTGACCTTGCCGGGGCGCTCATCGCGCAGGTACTGCTCCATCAGGCTCAGGATGGGGTCGCCGGCATAGGCGGGAAGATGGGAAAACATGACAACCTCTCGAAAACAAAACAGGAAACCCGGAAATCGGCGCACCAGCGCATCGGCGCCGGCAACCCGTCATGTTAACGCGGCGCCCCCGGGCCTGCACAGGAGAATCCGGCGCCGGCGGCTATTGCTGGCCCAGCGCCCGGTACAGTTCGTTGGCGCGCGTCAGGTGGGCGCGCATCGCCTCGGCGGCGGCATCGCCGTCATGCGCGGCAATGGCGTCGACGATGCGCTGGTGTTCGGCCAGCGTCAGTTCCTCGGCGCCCGGCGCGCGCACCAGCGTGGTGTAGAACTCGCTGGCCCAGCGGAACATCGATTCGACGATGGAAGGGAAGATGGGGTTGCCGCTGATGTCGGCGATCTCGCGGTGGAAGGCCATGTCGCGCTCGATGAACTCTTCCAGGTTGACCATCGAGGCGCGGTGCTCCGCGATCGCCTGGCGCAGGCGCGCCACCTGCTCCTCAGTGGCGCGCTCGGCGGCCATGCGGGCGGTGCTGGTTTCCAGGAACACGCGCGCTTCCTTCATGTGCCGCAACATGTCGGGCTTGGTGCGCAGCAGGTGCTGGGCGCCGGCGGCGATCTGGGCGATCAGGCGCTCGGCGGTCGGGTCGACCACGCGCGCGCGCTCGCCATGGGCGATCTCGACGAAGCCGGAGCGTTCCATCGCCTGCAATGCCTCGCGCACGGCGGGGCGGCCCACGCCGTACTGTTCCATCAGTTCGCGTTCGGACGGCAATTGCGAATCCGGCGGAAACTCGCCGGCATGGATACGGCCCATCAGGCGTTCCAGCACTTCCTGGTATAACTTGCGTCGCTGTATCGGTTCCGGCATGGGAGAAGCTGTCTCTGACTTTTAGGCATCGTTGGACGCGAACTCTACCACAATCCCAGTCCCCGCCTGACTTTGCGCCGGTTTTGCTGCGCCCGGCATCAAGCCGCGGCACGCCCTTCCAGCACATCGCCAAAGAAGCTTTTGGCGCCGATCTGCCCGCCCTTCAATACCAGTTCCAGCCCGTCGCGGCGCGCATTGTCCGACCATGCGCGGCACAACGGTGCGCCCGGCGCCAAGCCGGCGCGCACCGACAGCGCGGCGATGTCGAGCGCGCCGGCCACCTCGCCCGAGCTGTCGCCGCCAGCGATGGCGATGCGCTGCACGTCATTGGCATCCAGGATGCGCCGCATCGTCTCGGCCAGCGCCACGCCGACAGCGCGGGCGGCATCGGCGCGGGCCATGCCGGCCGCGCGGGCAATGGCGTCGAAATCGGTGACCGACGGATCGTCCGGCCCTTCGGCGGAAAACACCAAGGGGCTGTGGCCGGAAGCAATTGCCGCACCGGCGCGCGCGACCAGGCGCGCCAACTCCGTCTCGCGCGTGCCTTCGGCCAGCACCGCCGGCAAGTCCATGCGCTCGACGGCAAAACCATGCGCGCGCGCCCAAGCGATCTGGCCGGCCGTTACCGGCGAACAGCTGCCGCTGACGGCGGCGATCACCGGCACCGGGCCGGCCTGCGGCAACGAAGGCTGGTCCGCAATCCAGCCGCGCGCGCGCCAGTAGGCCGCCAGCGCATATTGCAAGCCCGAAGAGGAAGCGCTGAACACGCCCGCGCCCTTGCCTTCCCACACCAGTCGGCCGGCTTCGCGCAGGGTTTCCTCATCCAGCACATCCACCAGCACCACCGGCTTGTCCTTGCCGCGCAAGGCAGGCAGGCATGCGTGCGCAACCGAGGCGCCGTCGCGCAACTGCACCATGTCCACCAGTTCGATGCGGCGCCCGGTCTGCTTGCCCAGATGGCGGCGCAGGTCGGCCTCATCCATCGGCGTGACGGGGTGGCGCGACATGGTGGGATGGCGATCCAGCCGGTGGCCGACGCCATCGACCGCGGCGAACAGGTTGCCGAACATCTGGTAGCGCTTCAGGCGCGGCGCGCCCACCACCATCGGCGACCAGTCGCCCGGCATGGCGCGCACGCCGAGGTCGATGGCGCGGCCGATGGAGCCGGTCGCAGGCGCAGAGTCGAACGTGGAGCACACCTTGTATTGCAGCAGCGGCGGCTGCAACGCCGCCAGTACATCGAATGCCGGCGGCAAGTGTTCTTCCATCCATTGCGGCGAGCGCCCGCGCGAGGAACCGGCGATGCCGATGCAGCGCGCATCGGGAAAGCGCGCCAGCATGGCCCGGTCCGGCGTGCGCAAAAACAGCACGGTGGACAGGCCGGCGGCCGTCATCACTTCCATCGCATCGGTGGAGCCGGTGAAATCGTCGCCGTAGTAGGCCAGCAGCAAACCCGGCGGCAATGCGTTGCCTTGCGTTGTCATTTCCAGAATCCCAGCGCGGCCTGCAAGGCCGGGTTGCCCTTGGCGTGCTGCGCCAGCGGCACGCCTTCCATCGCCGCCACCCAGGCCTCGCGCAGCGCTTCGACGCCGGCCGACACGCCTTGCGGGTGGCCGAAGATACCGCCGCCGGCGGTATGGATCAGGTCGGCGCAGCCGATCGCAGCATAGGTGTCGGCCGCTTGCAGGCCGGTCTGGCCGGAGCTGAATACCGGCATGGTGGAAACCATGCCGGCGCCCTCGATCACCGGCGCCAGCACCGAGCGCGCGGCGGCGATGACGCTGTCGTCCGGTTCGCTGAACTTGTTGCGCAGGCCATTGACGTGCATGTGGTCGGCGCCGGCCAGCCGCCATAGCTGCTGCCAGGGCGCGTAGTCCCAGCCCAGTTGCGGGCAACGCGTGAGGTAACCCCAACCGGCGCGGTGCGCATGGATCGGCAGTTGCGCATGGCGGCGCAGCTCCTGCAGACCGACCAGGCCGATGGCGTTCAGGCTGGCCATCACGCAAGTGCCGCCGGCGGCCAGCACCAGGTCGTGGCGGCGGCGCATCTGGTCGAGGTCGCCAGTGAGGTTGAAGGCCACCATGACCTTCTTGCCGGTGCGTTCGGCGTGTTCGTTGATGACGCGCATGACGGCGCGCACGCGTTCGTCGAACGGGCAGCGACCGCCATCGGCTTGCAGCTCGTCGTCCTTGATGAAATCGATGCCGCCGGCCACCAGCTCGCGCACCTGCTGCACCGTCTCGTCCACGGACAGGCCGATGCTGGGCTTGATGATGGTGCCGATCAGCGGGCCATGCGCGATGCCGGACAGCTTGCGCGTGCCCTCGATGCCGAAGGCCGGCCCCGGGTAAGCGTCGGCGAAGGCCTTGGGCAGTTTCAGCCCGGTCAGGCGCAGGCCCGACACCTGGCGCAGCTCGAACAGGTTGCCGGCGATGGTGGCCATCAGGTTGGGCAAGGAGGCGCCGGTGTTTTCCAGCGGCCACGACAGTTCCAGTTCGCATTGCGTGTAGCGCTCGGCGCGCATGCCGCCCGGCAGGCTGGGCTCCTTGCTGTGGCCGAGGATGTCCAGCCGTTCGACACGGGCGCCGGAGCGCTCCTTCAGTTCCGGCGTTTCGGTGGCCAGGGCGACGAAGGTGCCGCTCGATTGCTCGCCGGCGATGACCTCGGCGGCGCGCGCGGGGTCGTCGCCGGTTTCCAGCCAGTAGCTGGCGTAGATGCGTTCCATGCGTTGTCTCTCGTATTCGTTCTTCATGCGCTGCGACGGGCCGCCATCATGTGGTGCGGTCGGTGCGGTTGGTGCGGGCGGCCCGGGCGCGCTCAGGTGATGCGGCGGATGCTCTCCGCGATTTCCTCATGCTCGAACACCTTGAGCCAGTCGTCGCGCAGCAGGCGCGGCAAGCCGTTCTGGATGGCCTTGTTGCAGGCATCCGAGAAGGCGCCCGGGATTTCCTTGAAGATTACCGCGCCCAGAATGTTCATGTGGCCCAGCAGGAAGTCGCGCGCGGCTTCTTCCGGCACGCCGCGGCGCACGGTCTCGTCCATGGCCTGCTTCATCGCGTAGAGCAGCGTGGCGCACACGGTTTCCGACAGGCCCGGCTCCAGGATCGCCATCTGCTCCACGGTCAGGCGATAGCTGCGCAGGATCGGCTGGTAGATCACCTTGGCCACGTCCTCGCCGAGGTCGAAGGCCGACTCCGGGCCTTGCATCAGCGCGCTGGTGATCGACTGCCTGGCCGCACCGCCGCCGAAGAAATCGCGCCGGCCTTCGGGCGTGGTCTCGTCGTTGAAGATCGGCGGATGGCAAGGGTGCGCGACAAAATAGACCAGGTCCGGACGCTCCGGCAGGTGGCCGGCGAAGGGCGCGGCCGCATCCAGCGTCATCACCATCACGCCGGCGCGCAGCTTGGGCGAGATCTCGGCGGCGACCTTGCCGATCAGGGTATCGGGCACCGCCAGGATGACCACGTCGACATTGTCCAGCGCGGCATCGATGCCCACGCAGTCGATGCCGGCCTCATCCTTGAGGCGCTTCTGCCCGACCTCGCTCACTTCCACGTGGGCGACCTGGTAGTCCGACTTCTTGAGGTTCTTGGCCAGGCGCACGCCCATCTTGCCGCCGGCGCCGAACAAGGCGATTTTTTCTTTCATGATGACTCTCCGTTCAAAACTGCATCTCTGCACAAATGATTCGACAACAATCGTTTTATTCCGCAATGGCCCGGCCTTGCAGCTCGGGGATGTCTTCCCGCGCGCCGGCGCCGATGGCGAAGATCACCACCGCCGACAGCAGCATCAGCGCCCCCACCACGAACATCGGCGCCTGGTAGGAGCCGGTCGCATCCTTGATGGCGCCGGTGATGAAAGGCGCCATGAAACCGGCGGCGTTGCCCACGGTATTGATCAGCGCGATGCCGGCAGCGGCCGCCGCGCCCGACAGGAAGCGCGCCGGGATCGACCAGAAGGTCGGCAGCGCCGAGAAGATGGCGCAGGCCGTCACGGTGATGGCCAGCACGGTAGCGGCCGGGGTCTGCATGTACAGCGCGGCCGGGATGCTGACCGCGCCCAGCAGCGCCGGCAGGCCGACGTGCCAGCTGCGCACGCCGCGGCGGGTGGCGTCACGGCTCCACAGGAACAGCGCGATGGCGGCCGGCAGATACGGGATCGCCGTGATCAGGCCCTTCTGGAACACATTGAATTTGGCGCCGAACTGGGTTTCGAAACCGCCGATGATGGTGGGCAGGAAGAAGGCCAAGGCATACAGGCCGTAGATCAATCCGAAGTAGACCAGCGACAACATCCATACGCGGCCGTTCTTCAGCGCCGCCGTGGCGTGCGGCACATGCCGCGATTGCTTGCTGCCCTGCTCGGCCTGCAGCGCGGCGGTGAGCCATTTGCGCTCGGCTTCGTTGAGCCACTTGGCGTCGGCCGGCTTGTCGGCCAGGTAGAACCAGGCGATCACACCCACCACGATGGCCGGCAAGGCGACGCCGGCGAACATCACGCGCCAGCCTTCCAGGCCGAACAGGCCATGCGCCTCGATCAGCAGCGCCGCCACCGGCGCGCCGATGACGATGGTCAGCGGCTGCGCCAGGTAGAACAGTGCCAGGATGTGGCTGCGGTGCCGCGCCGGCACCCACAGGCTCAGGTACAGGATGGCGCCGGGGAAGAAACCGGCCTCGGCCACCCCCAGCAGGAAACGCAGCGCGTACAGCCCCTCCACACTGCTGACCCAGGTAAACAGCAGGGCCACGATGCCCCAGGTGACCATGATGCGCGCCAGCCAGCGGCGCGCGCCGTACTTGTGCAGGGCCAGGTTGCTGGGGATTTCCAGCAGCACGTAGCCGATGAAGAACACGCCGGCGGCGAAACCGAACTGGGCCGCGGTCAGCGCCAGGTCGCGGGTCATGCCGTTGGGACCGGCGAACGAGATCGCGGTGCGGTCGAGGAAATTGATGAAGAACATCAGGCCGACGAAAGGCACGAGCCTCATCGCGACCTTGCGGATGGCCGATTTCTCGACCGCGCTGGCGGTGGTTTGCATATTGTCTCCTGGCTGGTTGCGAGGCTATTGCCCTTCAACAACAACCTCTCTTGTTGTGTGTGCGCCAGGATCTGCGGGGGCTGCGAACGCCTGTGCTCGCCTGGCTGCCGTCTTTTGCTGGTTCTGCGGTTTTGCTGGTTGCTGCTGCTTGATGCCTGGTATCGCCGCGCTGTGCGCTGTTATGGCCAGTTAGCGCGCCTTTCCCTTACAAAAGGCGTGTTTTCACAACTGGTATCATCACTATACCAGTTTACTTTTTCAGCGATCGATTAATTTTTTGCAAGCGAAAGATGAACGCGGGCGACGATGCCGGATGGCAACCGGCTTCGGGCCCGCGTTCAGGTGAAGGAAGAAATGTGGAAGGGATGAGGCGGAAGATCAGGCTGCGGCCGGCTTGCGTCCGCTCCCCTGCTCCAGCAGCAACTGCACGAAGGAGCGCGCCGCCGGCGACAGCTCGCCGCCCTTGCGCGTGACGATGCCGATGGTCTGCGACATCGACTTCAGCGCCACCGGCAGGATGCGCAGCACGCCGCTGTCGACGAACATGCCGGCCACGCTGGTGGGCAGGATGGCGACCGTGTCGCTGGCCTGGCGCAGCACCGCCACCGTCACGAAGGTGGACGCCGTGGCAATGGCGCCGGCCGGCAAATCCAGCCCGGCCAGGTCGAACTCGCGTTCCAGCACCGCCCGCAACGGCATGTGGCTGGGATAGGTGACCCAGCGGTAGCCCCGCAGGTCGGCCAGGTTGACCGACTTGCTGCGCAGG
Source organism: Herbaspirillum sp. GW821-FHT09A12 (assembly GCF_059418325.1). Classification (NCBI taxonomy): domain Bacteria; kingdom Pseudomonadati; phylum Pseudomonadota; class Betaproteobacteria; order Burkholderiales; family Oxalobacteraceae; genus Herbaspirillum; species Herbaspirillum sp. GW821-FHT09A12. Next base: position 63,494 of record NZ_JBWKPR010000005.1, on the reverse strand, counting down.
CGCGGATGCTCGCTCGACACCACCACCGACAATGGCTCGTCCGACAACGGCTGGTAGTGGTACTTGCCGGGGTTGTCCGACACGCTGGAACGCCCCAGCAGCAGGTCGATGTGGCCATCGTCGAGCAAGCCCAGCATGTGCACGCTGGTGTCTTCGATGATGTCGATGGACAGCTCCGGATGGCTCTTGTGCAACGCATTGACGGCCGGCACCACCAGCTCCGGCACCGCCCCCATCACGGCGCCGATGGCCAGCCGGCCGCCGCGCCCGGAGCGGATCTGCGCCATCTCCTCGCACAGGGCGCCCAGGTCGGTCGCCATCAGGCGCGCGTAGCGGATCACGCAATGGCCGAACTGGTTGGGGATCAGCCCGCTTCGGGTGCGCTCGAACAATTGCGCCTCCAGCACCGCCTCCAGCTCGGCCAGCGACTTGCTGGCGGCCGACTGCGTCATGGCCAGCGCATTGGAGGCCTTGTGCAGGGATTTATGGTCGTCCAGCGCGATCAGCAACTGAAGCTGCTTCATGCGCAGGCGCGACAGGAGGCTGTTGAGGCTCTGCTGGCTGGAGGCGGGTTTCATGAGATGGGCGGCGCAATAGATGGAGCAAAAGCAGGTGAGTCGCAAAAGCGATCACATGATGGAAAGTCTTCACTATACAGCCCCAGCCGCCGGACGTATATTCATCGCCATCCGGAGCACAGGCATCCGGCCAGCCCCATTCCAAACACAAGCGGAGACACTGATGAGCACCCCTATCTACCGCGGCGTATTCCCCGTCGCCCCGACCATTTTCGACCAGAACGGCAAGCTCGACCTGGAAGGCCAGAAGCGCGCCATCGATTTCATGATCGACGCCGGTTCCAATGGCCTGTGCATCCTGGCCAACTTCTCGGAGCAGTTCGTGCTGTCCGACGAGGAACGCACCCAGGTGCAAAACACCGTGCTGGAACATGTGGCCGGCCGCGTGCCGGTGATCGTCACCACCACCCACTACGGCAGCCAGATCTGCGCCGAGCGCAGCCGCGCCGCGCAGGATGCCGGCGCCGCCATGGTGATGGTGATGCCGCCGTACCACGGCGCCACTTTCCGCGTCTCGGAAAAGCAGACCTACGAATTCTATGAACGCGTCTCCGCCGCCATCGACATCCCGATCATGATCCAGGATGCGCCGGTGGCCGGCACGCCACTGTCGGCGCCGTTCCTGGCGAAGATGGCCAAGGAAATCGAAAACGTCTCCTACTTCAAGATCGAGACCGCCGGCGCCGCCTCCAAGCTGCGCGACCTGATCGAACTGGGCGGCGACGCCATCGTCGGCCCGTGGGACGGCGAGGAAGCCATCACCCTGATCCCCGACCTCGACGCCGGCGCCACCGGCGCCATGACCGGCGGCGGTTATCCGGACGGCATCCGCAAGATCACCGACGCCTACTTCGCCGGCGACACCGAGAAGGCCGCCGAGCTGTACATGCACTGGCTGCCGCTGATCAACTACGAAAACCGCCAATGCGGCCTGGCCGCCTGCAAGGCGCTGATGCTCGAAGGCGGCGTGATCAAGTCCGACATGCTGCGCCATCCGCAGCCGCCGATGCACCCGAAGGTGCGCGAAGGCCTGCTGCGCGTGGCGCGCCGCTTGAATCCGCTGGTGCTGACCTGGGGCAAGTAAGAAGTAAGGTAACGAGTAACGAGAAAACGGGAGCGAGGCTCCCGTTTTTTTATCCGCCCGGCGCCGCCGATGACAGCACGGCGCGTTACGGTGAACTATGTCATCCTGCCGCTTTGCGCTTGCCAGACACAGGAGATTGCCTTGAACCACTTCCGCCCCGTCGAACTGCACCACGCCAGCCGCCTGGTCAACCACGGCCCGACCGTGCTGGTCACCGCCGCCCGTGGCGGACGGCGCAACATCATGGCCGCGGCCTGGTCGATGCCGGTGGAATTCACGCCGCCGCGCATCGCGGTGGTGATCGACAAGAGCACCTATACGCGCGAGCTGATCACCGCCTCCGGCGGCTTCGGCATCATCGTGCCGGGCGCGGCGCTGATGGACCTGACCTATGCGGTGGGCAGCGCAAGCGGGCGCGACATGGACAAGTTCGCGCACCACGGCATCGCCGCCGGCGCCGGCCCGGTGTTAGGCATGCCGACGCTGGAACAAGGCTGCGCCGCCTGGCTGGAATGCCGCTGGATCGAAGAGGCGCATACCGAGAACGCCTACGACACCTTCTTCGGCGAAGTGGTCGCGGCCGCCGCCGACGCCCGCATCTTCGATAACGGCCACTGGAATTTCACCGAAGAAAACGCCGGCTTGCACACGCTGCACCACCTGGGCGCCGGCAAGTTCGTCGTCGCCGGCAATCAGAAACAGGCCGCGCTCCCAGCAGGCAAGTAAGCTCGCCGTCCTTGCGCGACAGTCATCGGGAATGATGCCGTCATGTGGTAATACCTTTTTACCTTTGATGTGATCTCGTATAATTCCCAAGCCCGGAACCCTACAACAAACACACGTCCGGGCGCGGGCAGAAATGCGGCAAACGGCATGTCTGCCTGACCACCATCAAAAAACAAGGAGACAACATGTCCTACGCCAATCCGGCTGCCGCCGCGCAGCCGATGGACGGCGAATCCGCCGTCGGCCGCCGCGTCATCAGCAAGCTGCACCGCAAGATCGTCTGGTACTGCTTCTTCCTCTTCATGATCAATTACCTGGACCGGGTCAACGTCGGCTTCGCCGCGCTGACGATGAACGCCGACCTGGGGCTGTCGGCCAAGGTCTACGGGCTGGGCGCGGGGATCTTCTTCCTCGGCTACATCGCCTTCGAGATTCCCAGCAACATGATCCTGCACCGGGTCGGCCCGCGCATCTGGATCGCCCGCATCATGATCACCTGGGGCCTGGTCGGCTGCGCCATGGCCGCCATCGAAGGGCCGCTCAGCTTCTATGCGCTGCGCTTTTTGCTGGGGCTGGCCGAAGCCGGCTTCGCGCCGGGCGTGCTGCTGTACATGACCTACTGGTTCCCGAAGAAGGAACGCGGCAAGGCCGTGGCCGGCTTCATGCTCGCCACCGTGCTGTCCTCGGTGGTCGGCGCGCCGCTGTCGGGCTGGCTGCTCAGTTCCACCCACGGCTGGGCCGGGCTCTCCGGCTGGCAATGGATGTTCATCCTGGAAGGCCTGCCGGCGGTCATCATGGGCGTGGTCACGCTGTTTTACCTGGTGGACCGCCCCGAGCAAGGCAAGTGGCTCGACGCCGAGGAACGCCAATGGCTCACCGCCACCCTGGCGGCCGAGCAGCAAAGCAACGCCTCGCATGCCCAGCATGATTTCGCCACCATCTTCCGCGACCCGCGCATGTGGATCCTGACGCTGATCTACATGTTCAACGCCGTGGCGATCTACGGCGTGGTGCTGTGGCTGCCGCAGATCGTCAAGAGCCTGGGCGGCCTGAACAACTTCCAGACCGGCCTGGTCGCCGCCATCCCCTTCATCTGCGCCGCCGTCGGCCTGGTCCTGGTGGCGCGCAGCTCGGACCGCACCGGCGAGCGCAAGCTGCACACCGCCTGCGCCGGCCTGTGCGGCGGCGTGTTCCTGGCCGCCAGCGCGCTGTCGCCTTCGCCGCTGCTGGGCCTGGTGCTGCTATGCATCGCCGCCATGGGCTTATGGGCCACGCTGGGCGTGTTCTGGACGCTGCCCACGCAATTCCTGGCCGGCGCCGCCGCGGCCGGCGGCATCGCCATGATCAACGGCTTCGCCCAGATCGGCGGCTTCGTCGGCCCCTACCTGGTGGGCTGGATCCGCGAAAGCACGCAAAGCTTCTCGACCGCCCTGCTGGTGCTGGCGATGAGCCCGATCATCGGCTTCTTCCTGTGCCTGACGCTGAAAATGCGCAACGACAGGACCGGGCGTTAAACCACCCTGGCGCCGGACGCATGGCGGCCGGCGCCATTATTTTTGCGGGAACGACATGACAAGCACCTCATTGGCCCAACGCCTGCGCCAGCCCGGCATCGTGGTGGCGCCCGGCTGCCACGACGCGCTGGGCGCGCGCATCTACCAGCAGGCCGGCTTCGAAGCCGTGTACATGACCGGCAACGGCCTCTCGGCCAGCCTGCTGGGCGCGCCCGACATCGGCCTGCTCGGCATGAGCGAAATGGTGGAACGCGGACGCGCCTTCGCCGCCGCCGTCGATGTGCCGGTGATCGCCGATGCCGACACCGGCTACGGCAACCTCAACAACGTGGCGCGCACGGTGCAAAGCTATGAAGCCGCCGGCGTACAGGCGATCCACCTGGAAGACCAGGTCACGCCCAAGAAATGCGGCGCCATGAAGGGCCTGGCGCTGGTGTCGAAGGAAGAACATGCGGAGAAGATCCGCATCGCGGTGGCCACCCGCAAGAGCGCCGACTTCCTGATCATCGGTCGCAGCGACGCCCGCATCCCGCTCGGGCTGGACGAGGCGATCGCGCGCGGCCAGGCCTACGCCGCGGCCGGCGCCGACCTGGTGTTGCTGGAGATGCTGCAATCGGAAGAGGAAATGCGGCGCGCATTGTCGGCCATCGACGCGCCGCTGATGTTCAACGCGGTCGACGGCAAGACGCCGCCGCTGAACGCCGCGCAGTTCGAGCGCCTGGGTTTCCGCTTGCTGAGTTTCCCGATCTCGGCGACGCTGGCCTACACCCACATGATGCAGCGCCTGGCCGAACATATCCGCGCCACCGGCAGCGCCTTCGGTGTACCGTCGGGCTCGGTGGCGATCGCCGATTACGAAGCAGTGCTGGGGCTGGAGCGCTACCAATAACCATCGGCGCCCGCCGCTTCAGTCGATGTATTTGAGCCCGGCCGCGGCCAGCGGCTCTCGCATCTTGTACATGTCCAGCCCCAGCACGCCGGCAGCCAGTTTGGCGCGCTTGTCGGCTTCGTTGTTTTCCCGCGCCTCGGCGGCATCGGCCACCCGCTGCGCGATGGCCGCCGGCACCACCACCACGCCGTCGGCGTCGGCCACCACCACATCGCCCGGATTGACCAGGGCGCCGGCGCAAACCACCGGGATGTTGACCGAGCCCAGCGTGGCCTTGACCGTGCCCTTGGCGCTGATGGCGCGCGAAAACACCGCAAACCCCATTTGCTGCAAGTCCTTCACATCGCGCACGCCGCCGTCGATCACCAGACCCCTGGCGCCTTGCGCGCGATAGGACGTGGCCAGCAGGTCGCCAAAGAAACCGTCTTCGTTATCGGCGGTGCAAGCCGCCACCACCACATCGCCCGGCCGGACCTGCTCGGCCGCCACATGCAGCATCCAGTTGTCGCCCGGCTGCAGCAGCACGGTCACGGCGGTGCCGCACATGGCGGCGCCGGCATAGGCGGGACGGATATGGGTCTTCATCAGGCCCACGCGTCCCATCGCCTCATGGATGGTGGCCACGCCGAAGCGCGAGAGCTTCTCGACGGCTGCCGCGTCGGCGCGTTCAACATTGCGCTTGACGATGCCCAGTTGATTGATCAGGGGTGTGCTCATGTTTTTACAGTCCTTGGCTCTTGAGTGCGGCATCCAGTCGCGGATACACCCGGCGTGCATTACCTTCGAAGATCTTGCCGCGTTCCTCGTCGCTCAACGCCGCCGCCTGGATGTAGCGTTTGGTGTCGTCGTAGTAATGCCCGGTCTCCGGATCGATGCCGCGCACCGCGCCGATCATCTCGGAAGCGAACAGCACGTTGTCCACCGGAATCACCTTGGTCAGCAGGTCGATGCCCGGCTGGTGGTACACGCAGGTATCGAAGAAGATGTTGTTCAACAGGTGGTCCTGCAACAACGGCTTCTTCATCTCCTGCGCCAGTCCGCGGAAACGCCCCCAGTGGTAAGGCACCGCGCCGCCGCCGTGCGGGATCAGGAACTTCAGCGTCGGGAAGTCCTTGAACAGGTCGCTGGTCAGGCATTGCATGAAGGCGGTGGTGTCGGCGTTCAGGTAATGCGCGCCGGTGGTGTGGAAGCAGGCGTTGCAACTGGTGCTGACGTGGATCATCGCCGGCACTTCCAGCTCCACCATCTTCTCGTACAGCGGATACCAGGACTTGTCGGACAGCGGCGGCGAACTCCAGTGGCCGCCGGACGGGTCCGGGTTCAGGTTGATGCCGACGAAGCCGTACTCCTTGACGCACTTCTCCAGCTCGGCAATCGAGGTGCGGATATCCGCACCCGGCGACTGCGGCAGCATGGCCGCGCCGATGAAGTGCTGCGGGAACAGTTGCGCCACCCGGTGGCAGAGTTCATTGCAAATCGCCGCCCAGGTCTGGCTGGTTTCCAGGTCGCCGATGTGGTGCGCCATGAAGCTGGCGCGCGGCGAGAAGATGGTCAGGTCGGCGCCGCGTTGCTTCATCAGGCGCAACTGGTTGCCTTCGATCGATTCGCGCAGTTCGTCGTCGCTGATCTTGAGTTCGGACGGCCTGGGCCCCAGCGCCGGCGTCTTCAGGTTGGCGATCTGCCGGTTGCGCCAGTCTTCCAGCGCCTTGGGCGCCGTCGTGTAGTGGCCGTGGCAATCGATGATCATGCGGGTTCTCCTGATGAAAAAAAACGGCAGGCCGCCCACAGGGGACGACCACGCCGAAAACTAGAAGCGGTGGTTGATGCCGACGGTATAGGCCATCTGGTGCCCGACCCCGGCGGTGTTCAGGGTGGAGACGACCGCCGAGCGGTACTTGTTGTAGTCGGCCTCGACATACAGCTTGGTGCGCTTGGACAGGAAGTAGTCCAGACCGACGATGGTCATGTTCTTGCTCTGCGCCTGGTCGGTCGACACGGCGGTCTTGTAGAAACCGCCGGTCAGCTTGACGCGGTCATTGAAGGAATAGCTGGCGCCGCCGAAGATGTTGCGCGTGACGGTGTTGGCGATATTGGCCGGCATGTCGATGGTATCGATCATGTAACCGCCGGAGATGCCGAAGCTGCCGATCTTGTACGCGATGCCGGTCAGGTAGTAGTTCTCGTTGCGAAAGGCGGTGCCGACCTGGACGAAGCGCCGGTTGTAGGACGCGCCCACGGTCAGGTCGCCGGCGTAGTATTGCAGGCCCACGCCGCGCGCCGAGCCGTTATTGAAGCTGCCGGCATTCTCGCCGAAGGAGTTTTCCAGTTCCAGCTTGAAGCCGCCGAATTCGCCGGTGTATTTGAGGTCGTTGGAAAAACGCGTGCCGCTGGATGCCTGGGTCAGCGGAATCAGCGAGGTGTAGTTGAAGTGGAACGGATCGTAGTCCGCAATGAAGTCGTGGGCGATGGTGTACTGGCGCCCCATGTCGATGGCCCCGAAACCGCCCTTGATGCCGACGAAGGATTGCCGGTTGAACAGCGTGTTGGTGGTATTGTCGAGCGCGCCGGTGGCCAGGTTGAATCCGTTTTCCAGCAGGAAATGCGCCTGCATGCCGCCGCCCAGGTCTTCCGTGCCGGCGATATCAAGCTTGTTGGAACTGTTCCAGCCGTTGGTGCCCATGAATACCTTGCTGCCGCCGGCATGGTTGGCATTGGTCTGGTAGCGCACGCCGCCGTCGACGGTACCGAAGATGGTAATGCTGGTTTGCGCATGCGCCGCAGGCATCAACGGCGCGGAAATGGCGACAGCGGCGCAGGCAGCGCAAGTAAAGGCGAATTTTTTCATGAGTGATCTCCCCCGCATGCCCCAGGGCATTCGGTCTGGTTGGTTATTGGTTTATATTGTTTGCGACAGCCGGGCCGCTTGTTGTCCCGTTTTTTGTCCAGCTTGTTGCCGCCGGCCCGGCATTCAATGGCTGGAACGGGTCAGTGCCTGGCCGCCGCCCTGATGGCGACTTCGGGTTCGACATAACCCGCATCCAGTTCAGCTTGCAGCCTGACGCGATCGAGCGCCTGTTCCCACCTTGCGACGACCACGGTAGCCACCGCGTTGCCGGTGATGTTGACGAACACGAAGGCAGAAGACAGCAGGCGGTGCACGCCGAGGATGATCGCGATCGACGACACCGGGATCGCATTGGTCGCCGCCAGCGTCGCGGCCAGCACGGCAATGGCCGAACCCGCCACGCCTGCGCCGCCCTTGGACGTGATCAGCAGCACCATCAGCAGCCCGACCTGCTGCTCCCAGCCCAGTGCGGTATTGGTGGCCTGCGCCAGGAACACCGACACTGCGGCGAAGTAGAGGCAGGTGCCGTCATGGTTGAACGAATAGCCGCCGGGCAGCACCAGGCCCACCACCGACTTTTCGCAGCCCAGTTGCTCCAGCTTGCGCAGCAGTTGCGGGAACACGCTTTCGGATGAGCTGGTGCCCAGCACCAGCAGCAGTTCGGAACGGATATAGCGCATCAGCTTGAGCAGCGAAAAACCGCTGAAATGCGCCACCGGCCACAGCACCAGCACGAAAAACAGCAGGCAGGTCAGGTAGAACTCGCCCACCAGCTTGCCCAGCGACACCAGCGAGCCGACGCCGAACTTGCTGACGGTGAAGGCGATGGCGCCGTAGGCGGCGATCGGCGAGACCTTCATCGCCAGCCCGATGATCCAGTACACGCCCTGGGCGAAGCTGTCCAGCACATTGAGCATGGGCTTGGCGCGCTCCCCGGCGGCGGCCAGGCCGAAGCCGAACAGCACCGACACGAACAGGATCTGCAGGATGTCGCCGTTGGCGAAGCCCGAGACCATGGTCTTGGGGATCAGGTTGAGCAGGAAGGTGCTGGTCGAGACGAAGTGGTGCGCCTGCGTGATGTAGCTGTCGGCCGCGCCGGTGTCGAGCGCCTTGACGTCGATGTTCATGCCCACGCCGGGCTGCAGCAGGTTGATGGTGACCAGGCCGATCACCAGCGCGATCGAGGTGACCACCTCGAAATAGATCAGCGCCTTGACGGCCACCCGCCCGACCTTCTTCATGTCGCCGGCATTGGCGATGCCGCTGACGACCGAGCAGAAGATGACCGGGCCGACCACCATCTGGATCAGCTTGATGAAGGCATCGCCCAGCGGTTGCGAAGCCTTGCCGATGTCGGGCCAGTAATGGCCGACAACCACGCCGATGACGATGCCGGCCAGCACCTGGAAGGAAATGTCGCGGTAGAACGGTTTCCGGTTTTTGTGTCGCGGGACGGGTAGATCTTTCATGTCCACGTTGTGCTCTCCTCTCTAAGATGGTCTGATGGTTTCCATATCGCTCTTGTTGGCGACTTCGGAACGACAGGCGGCGCCGCTATGCGGTACCGCAGTCGTCGCCCAGGTAGTGCAGGCAATCGGCGAAGATTTCATCCACGCCGATCTTACGCGGCATCAATTGCTGCCGTTCGCAAAAACCGATGATCTGTTCCAGCGGGCCGCGCATCGCTTCCAGCCCATCCGGCAGGCGCCGGCGCAGCGCGACCGGATCGGCCACCGCATCCTTGCCCTGGCGCAACAGGCTGTAGACCGCGCGCACGCTGTCCGGCCGGGCCTCGGCCACGGCCCGGTGCATCACCGCGATGTGGTTGTAGGGCACGAAGCCGTGCTGCTCGTGCCACAGCTTGTCAGCTGCGACATGGTCGGGGATCAGCGGCGCGATGTCTTCATGGCTGGGCAGGTCGTTGCCGAAGACGGCGGCGTCGAGCTCGCCGTCCAGCAGCATCTGCAGCATTTCCTTGCCGTCCGGCGCGCGCGTGACGAAGGCCGGGTCCAGGTATTCCTGCAGGTGGCCGCCTTCGAAGGTGATCCACTCGATCTTCTCCGCCGGCACGCCATAGGTCTGGTCCAGGATGGCGCGCACCCACATGCCGGTGGTCTGGGTATAGGCGCGCACGCCGACCCGGGCGCCCGGCATGTCGATCACGCCCAGCGGGCCACGGCGCTTGTTGTAGACGATGCATCCTTGCTGCAGGCGCGCCGCCAGCACCGTGGGCAGCATGAGCAGCGGCTTGCCGTAGGCCCTGGCCTGCAGGTAGGTGACGATGGCCATTTCGCTCACGTCATACGCCTGGATGCGCGCCATGGGCGCAAAGGCGCGATGGATGGGTTCGATCTCCAGGCAGTCCAGGTGCAAGCCCGGAACCGTGATATCGCCGCGCATCAGTTTTTCGGTGTGCGGGTATTGCTTGAACGCTGCGCTCAGGTGCAGCACGCCGTTGTCCAGCTTCATTTGCCTGCTCCCATGCGCGTGAGCTCGGGATAGATGGCGCGCGCGGTGTCGCCGAAGATCCACTTCAGGTCGGCCTCGGACAGCATCGACAAGCCGGCCCTGGCTTGCTCCAGCAGCGATTGCAGCGAGCCCTCCGCCGACGGGAAGTTCGACCCCCAGGCGATACGGCTGGCGCCGAACGCCTCCAGCACCTTGGGGAAGAACGCCTGCGGCGTCGACAGGCCGCGCCCGGCTTCGGTAATGGTGCGGTTGGTCAGCTTGAGGTAGACGCCGGGATGGGCCGCCAGGTCGAACAGCGACTGCGCCGAGGCATACGGCGCACCGCCGGCCAGGTCGGGGCGCGCCAGATGGTCGAGCAGCACCCGCACCCTGGGGAACAGGCCCAGCATGCGCTGCAGCGCCGGGATCCCGGCCGCCGTCATCTGCAGGCAGATCGAGATATGGTTGGCCTGCGCGTATTCCCACACCGGATAGGAGCGCGGATCGTCCAGCCAGTTGGCCTGGCCGGGCATGGTGGTGCCGGTCAGGAACAGGCGCAGGCCGGACAAGCCCGCGGCCAGCCAGTAACGGAACTTGTCGAGCGCGTCCGGCGCCAGCACGTCGATGGAAAACACGCCGCAGAAACGCTGCGGATGGGCGGCCACCGCGTCGACCACGTAGCGGTTGTCGTTGCCATAAGCGGTGGATGCCTGCACCACCATCGCATGCGCGATGCCGGCCGCATCCATCGACGCCAGCAGGCTCTCGAAATCCGCCGGACGGTGCGCCGACCAGTCCGACTGCTTGCCGCCGACCGGCGCCAGCGGATAGCGCTCGTGGTCCGGCGAAATGGCGTGGGTATGCGTATCGACGATGTCGTACATTGTTAAGCTCCAATATTTCCTTGCCTTGAAAAGTAGGCCAAGTGTATTGAAGCTGCTCGAATTTAACTAATTTCATCTACGCCTCATTCCATAAATTTATATTAAGCTTAATAACCTGGAACGAGCGAGAAACATATGCCTGACGAGAATTTGCGCTTGCGCCGCCTGGCGCTGTTCGATGCGGTCTGCCGCGAAGGCGGCATCAGCCACGCGGCGGCGGCGGTCGGCCTGACGCAACCGGCGGTCAGCCTGGCGATCAAGAAACTGGAGGAAGGTTTCGGCGCGGTGCTGTTCGACCGCGGCTATGGCGGCAGCGACCTGACGCCGGAAGGCGCCCTGCTGCACCGGCGCGTACGGCGCATGCTGGAACAGATCGAGGCTGCGGTCGCCCAATTGCTGGCCGGCGCCAGGTCGCGCACGCACGACGCCGCCGCAGTCTGCCGCCACCTGACCGATGCCCAGGTGCGCTGCCATATCGCCATCGCGCAACTGGGCTCGGCGGCGGAGGCCGCGCGCCATCTCGGCATCTCGCAGCCGGCCGTGCACCGCGCCGCCCGCGAACTGGAAGCCACCGTGGGCGCGACGCTGTACCGGCGCCGCGTGCACAGCGTCGCCGCCAATCCCGTGGGCATCGAATTCGCGCGGCGCCTGGGCATCGCCTTCAATGAAATCAGCCAGGCCGCGGTCGAACTGGTCGCCGCGCGCGGGCTGGCCAGCGGCCAGGTATCGGTGGGAGTGCTGCCCTTGCTGCCGCAGCGCCTGCTGGCGCGCACCATCGGCCGGCTGCAGGAAGACTATCCGAATGTCGCCGTCACCATCCGCGAAGGCGCGCATTCACGGCTGTTGGAGGATCTGCGTTTCGGCAAGCTGGACATTATCGTCGGCGCGCTGCGCGAGCCGCGCCTGGAAGGCGGCGTGACGGAAACCGGGTTGTTCACCGATCCCTACGCCGTGGTGGTGCGCCGCGGCCATGCCCTGGCCAGCCGCAAATCGATCTCCAAAAAAGACCTCACCGCCTATGGCTGGGTAGTGCCGCAGCAAGACATGCCGCGCCGCACGGTGGTCGAACAGATGCTGGCCACCCTGCCGCAGCGGCCGCGCGTGGTGGTCGAGACCAGTTCATTGGCGATGATGATGGCCATGCTGGAAGAAAACGACTGCATCTCGCTGCTCTCGCGCTCCCACATCCTCTACGGCAACTACCGCAACGACGTGGTGGCGCTCAACATCGTCCCGCCCAGGGCCGAACGCACCGTCGGCTTCACCACCCGTGCCGACTGGCTGGCCACGCCGGTGCAGCAGGCGTTCATCGAGCATTTGCGGGAGCAATGCCGGATTGACCATTGAAACGGCGCAGACCGATCGGGCTCAGGCCCCTATGCGATACACCTCTTGCGCGCACGCGCTGAAAAGCGCGGTGCGCTCCGGCGCGGACAGCGCCATCGTCAGGCGCTTGAATGCATTCCATAAGCTGACGTAGCCGAACATCCCCTTGTCCACCGGGAAATTGCTTTCGAACATGCACCGCTGCGGCCCGAACAGGTCGATACAGCACATCACATACGGCCGCCATGCCTGCGCCAGTTCGGCCGAGGTCGGCGGCGCGGCGCGCAGATGGAAGTCCCAGCCGCCCACCGGCATGCCCAGGCCACCCAGTTTCAGCCAGACATTGGGCAGCGCCGCGATCCTGCGCATTGCCGCTTCCCACTCGCGCATCACCTCGTCGCGCTTGCCGGCATAGGGGCCGGCGCCCAGCGGTCCGCCGGCATGGTCGAGAACGAAACGGGTATCGGGACAAGCCTGGGCCAGCGCCAGCACTTCATCCAGCTGGGTGTGGTAGGCCCAGATATCGAGCGACAGATCGTGCCGGGCCAATTGGCGCGCGCCCGCCTGGAAACGGGGATCGGCAAGCATGCCCGGCGGCGGCGGGATGGGGTTGGTCCGAATGGCCGGATCGGCATGCCATGCGGTGGTATTGCGGATGCCGCGCAGGCGGCCGTTCCCTGCCTGTTTCAGGGCTTCCAGCACCGGGACAACGTCATCCCCCAGCATCAAATCCGCAAAACCCACGATCGCGGCGCAGGCGCGCGCCGGACCATACAGGCCGGAAGCCGATTGCGCCGCCAGGCCGTTGATGAATTCCACCTCGCCGACCGGCTTCATCCGCTCCGGCCCGTCGGCGCGATACATCGAACGGCATTGCACGAAGATGCTGGCGATGACATTGTGGCCGGCGCCGATATCGGCCAGAAATTCGTCAAACAGATAGCGCCCGCTCGCCCGATCCCAGATGTGGTGGTGGGCATCGACGATGGGCAGGTCCGGTTCCAGCACTTCTTCGCGCGTCAGCGCGAGCCAATCCTCCCGCACATGCAAGTGCGGGGAAGATTGCATGGAAGGCGTCTCAGCCATACGCTTTGGCCGGGACGAACTCGCAGCCCAGCTTGACCAGCGAGGCATCGACCCAGCCGCGGTCATTGCTGCCGGCGACGATCGCCGCCATCTGCTCGGCTTCGGCATCATTCTTGGCCTTGGCTGCCGCATAGACGGCGCCGATGTCGCCGTAGGCCACGCACAGCAAGCCGTCGCTGTCGCCCACCACCAGGTCGCCCGGCTCGATCACCATGCCGTCGATGGCGATGGGCACGTTGATCTCGCCCGGGCCGTCCTTATACGGGCCGCGATGCGTCACGCCGGCGGCGAATACCGGGAAGCTCCCGGACTGAATGGCATCGAGGTCGCGCACGGCGCCATTGATGACGATGCCGCCCAGCTTGCGCCGGATGGCGTGGGCCACCATCAGCTCGCCGATGATCGCATTCGAGAGGTCGCCGTCGGCATCCACCACCACGATGTCGCCCGGCTCCGCCATATCGAGGGCCTTGTGCACCATCAGGTTGTCGCCGGGGCGCGACTTCACGGTGAGCGCGGCGCCGGCCAGCTTGCCGCCGCGATGCAGCGGGCGCAGCCGAGGGCCGCCGGCGCTCATGCGCGACATGGAGTCGCTGATGTTGGCCACCGGGATGGCCGAGAACTTTTGCACGATCTCATCGGCCACCTTGCGCTGGCGTTCGAGAATCCGGAATCCTGCTGTCATTGTCTATGCTCCTTGGAAAACCTGGCCGGCTTGCCGGCTTGCCTGCTTGCCTGCTTAACGCAGCGTCGCGCAAAAGCGCTGGACGCGTGTGCAGGCCTCGCGCAGGCGCTCGGTCGCATCCGCGTACGAAAGGCGGAAATTGGGGCCCTGGCCAAATGCGCTGCCGTGCACCAGCGCCACGCCTTCGGCTTCCAGCAGCGCGGAAACGAAATCCTCGTCGGTCTCGATGATCTTGCCGGCCTCGGTACGCTTGCCGATCAGGCGTTGGCAAGAGGGGAACACATAGAACGCGCCCTCCGGGACCGGGCAATCGATGCCTTCGGCGCCATTGAGCATCGACACCACCAGGTTGCGGCGCTCCTCGAACACGGTGCGGCTGGTGTGGATGTAATCCTGGGGGCCGCTCAGCGCTTCCAATGCCGCCCACTGCGACACCGAGCTAGGGCCCGATGTGACTTGCCCCTGGATTTTTTCCATGGCCTTGACCAGTTGCTGCGGCCCGGCCGCATAGCCGATGCGCCAGCCGGTCATCGCGTAAGCCTTGGAGACGCCATTCATGGTCAGCGTGCGCTCGTACAGCTCGGGCGCGACCTGCGCCGGCGTGGTGAACGTGAAGCCGTCGTAGACCAGGTGTTCGTAGATGTCGTCCGACAGGATCCACACATGCGGATGGCGCTTCACGACCTCGGCCAGCGCTTCCAGCTCCGCGCGGGTGTAGGCGGCGCCGCTGGGGTTGCAGGGGGAGTTGAACATCAGCCATTTGGTACGCGGCGTAATGGCCGCTTCCAGATCTTCCGGGCGCAGCTTGTAGCCGTTTGCGCGGGTAGTCGGCACAAAGACCGGCACCCCGCCGAACAGGGCCACCAGCTCCGGATACGAGACCCAGTACGGGGCCGGGACGATCACCTCGTCGCCCGGATTGATGGTGGCCATCAAGGCATTGGCGATGACTTGCTTGCCGCCGTTGCAGACGATGGTCTGCGCCACGGTGTAGTCGAGCTGGTTTTCCCGCTTGAACTTGGCCACGATGGCTTCGCGCAGTTCGGTAATGCCGGCCACGGCAGTGTATTTTGTCTCGCCGCGGGCGATGGCGGCATAGGCCGCTTGCTTGATATTTTCGGGGGTATCGAAATCGGGCTGGCCGGAACTCAGGGCGATGATGTTGCGTCCTTGCGCCTGCATTTCGCGGGCCTTCTGGCTGATCGCAATGGTGGCCGAAGCTTTGATACGCGCAAGCGAATCGGAAATGAATGCCATGTAGGTCTCTTGGTCGATGTTGGATGAGTGGATAGGGGCCGATAAATGGAGCCGATATAGGGAGCCGATATGGGGAGCCAGCCTCAGGCGTGGCGGATGTCGGCCACGAATTTCTGCGCGCGCGGATGCTGCGCGTGTTCAAAGAAGTCTTGCGGCGTGGCGCGCTCCAGCACTTCGCCGTCGGCCATGAAGATCAGGCGGTCGGCCACTTCGCGCGCAAAGCCCATTTCGTGCGTGACGCAGACCATGGTCATGCCCTCGGAGGCCAGCTGCTTCATGACTTGCAGCACTTCGCCCACCATCTCGGGGTCGAGCGCGGAAGTGGGTTCATCGAACAGCATCACCGGCGGCTTCATGGCCAGCGCGCGGGCGATCGCCACGCGCTGCTGCTGGCCGCCCGAAAGCTGCCCCGGATAAGCCTCGGCCTTGCCTGCCAGGCCCACTTTCTCAAGCAGGCCCATGGCGGTTTCGCGCGCCTCCTTGTCGGACAGCTTGAGCACGCGCATGGTGGCCAGCATGACGTTGCGCATCACGCTCATGTGCGGGAACAGGTTGAACGACTGGAAGACAAAACCGATGCCGCTGCGCAGTTTGTTGATGTCGACGCCGTTGCCGTGGATATCCTGGCCGTCGACGTAAATCTGGCCGTCGTTGATCGGCTCCAGGCGATTGATGGTGCGAATCAGCGTGGACTTGCCCGAGCCCGACGGCCCGCACACGATCACCACCTCGCCGCGCTTGATTTCCTCGTTGATGTTACGCAAGGCGTGATAGTCGCCATACCATTTATTGACGTTGTTGAATCGGATCATCACACGCTCCTGAATTGACGTTTGTGCTTGATGCGGCGCTCGACCAGGCCGACCAGCGAACTCAGGCTGTAGCAGATGGCGAAGTAGGTCATGGCCAGCAGGAAGTAAACCTGGAAGGGCTTGGTCAGCAATTGCGCGTTGACCTGGTAAGCCGAATAGGTGAGTTCGTTGACGCTGATGATGTACGCCAGCGAAGTGTTCTTGATCAGCGAGATCAGCTGGTTGAGGATGCTCGGGATCATGTTGAACAGCGCCTGCGGCAGCACCACGTCCCACAGCGTCTTGAAATAGCTCATGCCCAGCGAGCGCGAGGCTTCGACCTGCCCTTTCGGTATCGCCTGGATGCCGGCCTTGACGACCTCGCCCAGGAACGCCGTCTCATAGGCAACCAGGGCGCAGATCACGGTGGTGGTGGCCGAAATGGTGGCGCCGATCATCAGGGGCACGATGAAATAGGCCCAGAAGATCAGCATCAGCACCGGCAAGCCGCGCACGGTCTGCACCACCGCGGTGGCGGGCAGGTAGACCCAGCGGATCGTGCTGGTGCGCGCAATGCCGCATGCCACCGCCAGCGGGAAGGCGCAGACCAGGCCGGTCACCGCCAGGATGAGCGTGAGCGCCAGGCCGCCCAGCGGGCCGTGCGGAAACTCGCCCACCAGCAGCTGCAACCCATACGTGGTGACGATGTTGTAGAGATCGCCCATGTCAGCGCTCCTTCACTTGCAAATGGCGATTGTTGAAGTACGCGCCCAGCGCCATGATGGCCCACGACATCAGCAGGTAGAACGCCGACGCCAGCGCGAACGTTTCGAAGGTGCGATAGGTCTCGTTCTCGATCTGGCGGCTGGCATAGGTCATCTCCGCCACGCCGATCGCCATGGCCAGGCTGGTCGACTTGAACAGCGACAGCGACTGGTTGACCAGCGGCGGCACCGAGACCCTAATCGCCTGCGGCAGCAGCACGTCGCGCATCGACTGCACATACGACAGGCCCAGCGCGCGGGCCGCTTCCATTTGCGTGGCCGCCACGGAACGCAGGCCGCTGCGCAAGTCTTCCGACATATAGGCCGCCGAGTTCAGCGCCAGCGCGATCAGCGCGAAGATGAACTCGCCGTTGTGGTCGTTGATGAATCCGGTGATCGACGACGGCAGCAGCTCGGGAATGCCGAAATACCACACGAAGATCTGCACCAGTCCCGGCACGTTGCGGTGGTAGTTGACGTAGGCGGCGATCAGCCATTCCAGCGGCGGCAGCGCCAGGGCCCGCAGCGCCACCAGGAGCACCGCCAGCGCAAAGGCGCACACCCACGCCGCGGCGAACAGCCCCAGCGTCGTCAAGGCGCCGCCGATCAGCCAGTCGAGATATTGCCCGTGCAATACCGCACTGAAGTCGAGATTGATCATGCCGGCGCATCCTTGCGCCGCGGCTTGCTGTCGACCGCGCTATCGGCCGCACGACCGGCATGCGCGGCGGCGGATATGGCCAGGGCAACGACAGCCGCAGCCAGCCCCAAGCACCTCGTATCGATGAACGTCACATTCATTTTCCATCCCTTTGCAAATCGGACAAGCGGATCAATTTCAATAAATCATAATTACATTATGATTTTTAAACAAGCGGATTTCTTCTTTATTTTTCAGTCAGTTAGAGAATGGATCAAGGCAGTGCAGCATCTGCAAGAAAGCGCGTCGGCACTCCCATCGCGAGTGCATGTTTCGATGAAAATGCTTATTTTGGTGCGACGCCGCGTGGCGCGGATCGATGACCTGACAAGTTCAGGACGGGGCGGGAGCGGGCATCCGCGAGCTGGCGAACTGGCGGATGCGGCAGGAACCTGGCTTGTTGAAATTGAGGCCGCGTCTCATGCAAATGCATGAGGACATGAAAAAAACCCTTCGCTACCATTGGAAAAAACTCAGGGGCCGGACCATGCAATCCCAACGTTTCCGCATCTTGTCGACATCCGTTTTCCTCCTTGCCATCGCCGCGGCGCCAGCGGGTTCCGCGGCCGCAAACGAAGCGGAGACCCACTGGATCGCCGACGCCAACGGCTGCCAAACCCGCAACGGCAATCCATCCCCCGGCGAGAGCATCATCTGGTCCGGCGCCTGCAAGAATGGCTACACCGAGGGCCCCGGCGAACTCCAATGGTTCAAGGACGGCGCGCCGACCGGCACTTACCGGGGCGCCATGGTCGGCGGCGTGGCCCATGGCCGCGGCAGTTACCAATGGGTCGACGGCACGCGCTACGAAGGCGAATATGTCGACGGCAAGCGCAATGGCAAAGGCAGCTACGTCTGGTCCAACGGCGACCGCTACGAGGGCGACTGGCAAGACTCGAAACGTACGGGACAAGGTGTTTTCACCTGGGCCAGCGGCGACCGTTATGAAGGCGGTTTCCTCGATGGCAAGAAGAGCGGGCCAGGCATCTATCGCTGGGCCAATGGCGAGCGCTACGAGGGCAGCTACAACAATGACGCAAGAGCCACCGGCAATGGTTACGACCAGAACGGCAATTTGCTCAACATCTATGTCGACGGCCTCGCCACCCGCCAGTCAGTCGCAAGCGATAACGGCCCATCCGGCGCATCGGGCTTCTTTTCGGTGCTGGGCGCGCTGGCCCAAGGCGTAGCCGCGGCCGGCGGGAAAAACGCCGGCCAGTGGCAGGCTGCCGCCACCGCCCTGCAATCAGGCTCCGGTGCCGCGACCGGCTCCGTGCCCGCCAGCAGCGGTGCAGCACCCGCACCCGGCAACCTCAACGCCGTGAGCGGCTCCGCGTCAACCGATGGATCGGGCGACAGCCACTTCAAATACGACAATGCCGTCGACCAGTGCGTCAAAGTGCACCACCACAAAGAAAGGGCGATGGTGACCAACACTTGCGGATACCGCCTGCAGGTATTGGTGTGCACGCTGGGCGGTCTCAAGGGCACCGAATGCGCCCCCGGCATGACCGACGTCAGCGCCATCCAGCACAATGTGCCTCCGAACTATTCGATGAAGGGCCTGGGGGACTTTTACGACGCCGCAGTCAGTTGGGCCTATACCGGCGGCACCGTCGTATTCACCGCTTGCAAGGATCCGTATTTCCCCCACATCAATTCATGGAACGGAAATCGCTACAAGGCGGTTTGCCGGGCTTACAAATAAATGACGCTTGCAGGAAAACGCCGCAGCTGACGCTTGCCCCCCCTTCCCTGCGGCGTCCCTACCCGACTGTGCAAACCGCTCGCCGCCAAGCCGGGAGGCTGTATAGGGTTTTGCATCAACAGCTTATATGCGGGAAACCGGCGCCTTGCCTTGCACTCCGCAATGAGCGGGGTAAGCACCCATAAACGGCAAAAAACCCCTTGGCTTATTTGCCTGTCGCGTCGAATTCATTTGGGAAATTCGCCTCTTATAAATCAATGACTTAGAAATGCGAATAACCGAAGAAGTGCAGCGATATCTCGGGAAATCACTTCCCAAATGAATTCGGAATTTCTTTTTCAAAAGAAATATAGTTTCAAATAAGAAATTATTTCCCCGCAAAGGAGTGGAATATTAGTGCATGCCACTCTGTAACGCCGTACCCATCAGCGATTTGCACTTGAGTGGTCTTCCCCCAGCGTCACGGACACTTCCACTAGGCGCATTTTAGATTTTCAAACTGTACCGGGCTGAGATAGCCGAGAGTGGAATGGCGCCGACGTGGATTGTAAAACCTTTCGATGTAGTCGAACACGTCAGCACGTAAATCATCTCTTGTCCGGTAATGCTTTTTGCTCAGGCGCTCAGTCTTTAGCGTGGAGAAGAAACTCTCCATGGCGGCGTTGTCCCAGCAATTTCCACGCCGGCTCATGCTGCATACGATGCCGTGAGACTCAAGCAAACGCTGGAAGTCCTCGCTGGTGTACTGGGAGCCTTGGTCGGAATGATGCAGCACGGCCCGAGGTCGCCCTCGACGAAACACTGCCATCAGCAAGGCATTCATCACCAGTTGCGCCGTCATCGTCGGTTGCATCGACCATCCGACAACTCGCCGTGAGTACAGGTCCAGGACGACCGCGACGAACAACCAGCCTTCACCAGTCCAGACATAAGTGAAGTCGGCCGCCCACTTCTGATTCGGCTCAGTTGCTGCAAATTGCCGGTCCAACAGATTCGGCGCAATCGAGTGTACCGTCACCGCACGTTGCCCCGGTGTACGACGGCGTTTGTGCCGTGCCTTGATACCAGCGGCCTTCATCAACCGGGCCACGCGGTTCTCACTGCAAGCAAAGCCAGCATCTATAAGGTCTCGCACTACGCGTGGGGAGCCGTATGTGCCATCGCTGGCTTCGTGACTGTGCTTGATGGCCTGCAGTAGCTGCGCGTTCTCACGCTCGTGCTGGCTCATTGGTCGGTCGAGCCAGTCGTAGAAGCCGCTGGTGGACACGCCAAGCACGCGGCACATGGTTCGCGTGGGCCATATGGTTCGGTGCTTGGCGACAAAACCGTACTTCACTTGAGGTCGGCTGCGAAGTAGTCGAGTGCTTTTTTAATATGTCGCGCTCCATCTTAACCTTCGCCAGTTCATGCCGCATGCGCTCATAATCCTGATTGGTGACCTTCTCTGTGCCGCCTGCATGCCCGTCTACTTTGGCTTCTCGGCACCAGCGCCCTAACAAATTAGCGCCAATGCCGAGGTCGCGGGCAATGCCTGCTTTACTTGCGCCAGACTGGCCTACCAGCTTGACTGCCTCCCGCTTAAACTCTTCAGAAAATAACCGTCGTTCACGTGTCATGTAATACCTCCGATGGGGACATCATACCTATCGAAAGTGTCCGTCATGCTGGGGGAAGACCACATTACCCAATCCACGCGCACGCAAAGCATCCTGCACCTCTGATATGGAGCATTTACATTTAGGTCCAAGCGTCACCGACTTTATTGCAGAATGCATCACCAGATAAGAAAAAATAATGGCACTACATACATGCGCGCCCATTTGCGGTCATGTGAATATTTTTTGTGATCAACATACTTCACAAATCCCCTTGAGCAGAGATATTCTCACATTTTGGTAATTTTTGATTAACCGTAAAAGACGAAAATCACTTAAACCTGGGGCGAATATGAGCAGCGAAAAAAAAGGGGAAGCAGGAAATCCGCAACGATGGTGGGAGAGTTATCTTGTTCGATATTTCCTAGGCTCAATCGTTGGAATGATTTGCGTGATTGTTTTAGTCACACATGTTGATTCGGAAATCACTACGCTGCTCAAGGATACACTTTCATCATCTGCAAATGAAAAGGGAGCCAGCTTACTTCCGATGGCTATCGGCTTAATCCTGTTCGGATTGGCATATTGCTACACTGCGAGTAGTCCCATCACTGTTCTCCATAGCGCGAGAATGCTTCCAAATTGGCTTGGTAGGTTTTCGAGGGCCTTCTGGTTTGGCTGGCTTATCAACCTAATGATCACGATGTATCGCCTCCTTTTCGAAGGAGATGCGATGCTCTCTCCGCAGATGATTCGCGTTGTTTCTGTCGTTGCTGTGCTGATGGTCATAGGCATCAACACTCTTAGACTGTTCTCGATGTCCGACGAAATAAAGCGTGTCGTCACGCTATCTTTTGGAATCGTGCTTTTTACCGCCTCCTTGACTACGATCACGCAGTATTGCGGCAACACTCCTCCTCAGGCAATTCTGCTAGCCTTTTCTCTTCCTGTCGTCTGGATAGTTTTGACTCAATATCTCACCTTGCTTAGTCTGTTCAAGCACACTCATATTGATTGGAATAAGCAAACTAAGAAGCCGACCTACCCGCAAAAAAATGATCCGAATCGCTTTTATTACGATTTCTACAGACAGATAACGGCTGCTCGGCTGACTGAAAATTCACGCGATATTCGCGATAGCTATACACACTTACGCGAGCATTCAAACTCCGTATTCGTCGTGTTGATTGAACTGAACATTCTGGCTGGCCTGCTTTTCTTGCATTCGATCCAAGTCAAATGGGCATCACATATCACTACCGCTACCGGAATTCCCATTTTTTGGATCTTCGTATTGGTTCTACTTGGAATTTGGCTGGTGCCAACAATGTTCATGTGGTCACTGGCAAATCGCCTTGAGCTGGTTTTTTCCATGCGCCCTGGTGATTTCGTCGGGAACGCCTTTCCTCAAGGAACACCTGGCGCCGGAGCTGCTACTCCTCCGCCTCCAGTTAGTGGATCAACGATTCCATAAGCGCCTGCTCTATCAAGTTTTAGATCTGAAAGCATTGCCAATCAATTTCGTTCAAATCTAGACCTGCACAATTGGCGGCCGCCAACGACAAAGTCAATCGCTAGCGGCCGCCCACATCTTGTCAAGGGCTGCACTCACTTTACATGGCCCTGACCACTCACTGCTAACAAATAACTACCGTATCTAGCCATGAACTTCATTGTTGTAGGAAGAGGTGAATCCATTCCATCTTCGGCACGAGATGTCGTTTTTCTTCGCGAGGATTATTGGGACGACTGGAGCAAATTTCGTACACAATTCTATTTGTTCTACATTGATCAAAATGGAACGAGAGTCGACATCGGTGAAGTAAAGATCGGCCAGCGAGGACTCCAAGCTGGAGCCACTGTAGGACCGAATGTAAGAGCTCCGGCGGTCCCTCGTAGCCAATTTGCATCCCTTCCACAAGGATTTTTCTCGCTCGGACAAAGCGAAAACTACTACGAGTCCATTAACCTCTTGCAAGAAGAAACAAGGCTTCAAATTCTCACTGGGCTGTTCGATTGTGCATTTGATCTGGATCTGTTCGCAGAGGTGCAAAATGAACTCGTCATGACCGAATCGCTTCTGCGACACATCTCTTACACCAGTGTAACGACCAGATTTCACCGGTTGACGCAAGGTGATAGCGTGCTCACCAATTTCCGATTCCAGTACGAATTCCCAGTGGCACTTGAAGGAGTCCTACCACCTCCGCCCTTAGACTTTACGACCTTACCTGAGTCTTCACCGCCCACAAATGTTCACGTTCTTATCGGTAGAAACGGCGTCGGAAAAAGTCATTTCATGCGAAATCTTGTCAGATCTCTGATTTCGCCAAATGCCGGTACATTTGGGACTCTGTCGATGCTGAACGTCGACGGATCTAATTCAACATCATCATTTGCAGGGCTCGTTTCGGTTTCTTTTAGTGCTTTCGACGAACCGATCGAGCCACAAGTAGATTTAAATGGCTTACGTTACACAACCGTTGGAATACGTCAGAACAGACAAGAATTTCCGGCCGCGCCTGCGCCTGGCCTAATTCCTTCGCCCCCATCGACCAACGTAATGACGTCCATCGAGCTGGCGACTGAATTTTTAAAGGCGATGACCGCATGCGTATCCGGCCTGCGATTAAATCGCT
Organism: Herbaspirillum sp. GW821-FHT09A12; assembly: GCF_059418325.1. Taxonomy (NCBI): domain Bacteria; kingdom Pseudomonadati; phylum Pseudomonadota; class Betaproteobacteria; order Burkholderiales; family Oxalobacteraceae; genus Herbaspirillum; species Herbaspirillum sp. GW821-FHT09A12. Next base: position 39,975 of record NZ_JBWKPR010000005.1, on the reverse strand, counting down.
GGACGGCTGCCATACGCACGTTGGAGAACGATCCACTTTTTGCTGAAGCAGATGTAAGTCAGCTCATTGAGCTCATTAATAACGAAGAAAACGAACGGGTTCGTACATTCTTCAAGAAACTTAGCTCTGGGCACGCAATAGTTCTACTCACGGTCACCAAACTGGTGGAGCTTGTGGACGAGCGGACTTTGGTTCTCCTCGACGAACCCGAGGGCCACCTCCATCCTCCGCTCTTATCCGCATTTATCAGAAGCCTGACGGAACTCCTTCGTCAAAGAAATGGCGTGGCAATTATCGCTACCCATTCACCAGTAGTGCTACAAGAGGTTCCCAAACAATGCGTGTGGAAACTTCGCAGATCTGGGTATATCTCGGTACCGGAAAGGCCGACTATTGAGACGTTTGGTGAAAATGTTGGGATCCTCACTCGAGAAGTCTTTGGCTTGGAAGTCACCAACTCTGGGTTTCATAAATTGATCAAAGATCGCGTTGAGGGTGGCGACGACTATTCAGCGCTTTTAACCCATTTTAATAACGCACTGGGCGCTGAAGGACGAAGCATCGCGGCGGCCCTTATCGCAGCACGAGATCAAGGAGATCCGTTATGAGGGCATTGCCTCGCCCGGTAATTTCGGCGCGCACGGCCTTCGAAACCTGCCTCTTGAGTATTACAGATCAAGAGTTCGTAGGCAGGTTGCGCTCTGTCGCTGGTCTGATCGAATCTGCAGATGCACACTACCTTCAACAGAGCAATCTTCGTAGTTGGTTCTCTATTCAATCAGCGACAGATGTCGGCGGAGTAGTCACGCTTGATGAAATGAAAACGCGAATCTACACGCGAACATTTAGCCGCCAAAACTCTCCGGCTCGAACCATTTACGACACATTGAGAGCAGCAAGCGGAATTTGCCCTCTGTGTGGACAACGTGATGTGGGCACGCTAGATCACTATCTACCGAAATCATTGCATCCAGCGCTTGCCGTCACTCCGATCAACCTTATTCCGGCATGCATGCCGTGCAATAAAAAGAAGAGCGATGTCCATCCTGCCACTGCTGCGGATCAAACATTACATCCCTACTTTGATACGATTGACGACACGAGGTGGCTTCAAGCGGAAGTAGTTCAAACCATCCCCATCACCATCAGGTTTTCGGTAGTTCCCTCTCCAGCTTGGGTTGCGCCGCTCTCTGAGCGCGTCCAAAGGCATTTTAGATTTCTTAGATTGGCTACTCTTTATGCCACTCATGCCGCGACAGAACTAGGAAACATTAAATATTCCCTTCAACTTAGATCGAGAAGTGCTGGCGCCGCCGGCGTTCGCCTCCATCTCGAAGAAGCAGCCGCGAGTCGCCGGCATAGCCAAAGAAACTCCTGGCAGACTGCGCTCTATGAGACCTTGAGCGCGTCCGTATGGTTTCATGAAGGTGGGTTCGAAAATATTGCCTAGATATGCGACGCCGCTGCTCTTTAGCCGTGAATCATCACACGCTAGAAACCAACGGCAATGTATCTAATCGCTCCAGGATAGCGTCTCGCGCGGAGATTGGAGCCTCCAATTCTCTCAGTACGGCAGACCAATTCTCCATCGCAAGAGAACGGTCTGCCGGACTGAGGGGCTTGCCCAATGCGCTCCGAAATACCACGAGCGTGGCTTGATATAGCCGCCACTGCTCTTTTCGTTAACACATTCAGCTCTTTTGTTCTAAAATAGCTCTCGAGTCGAAACGCAGGCTCGCCCGCCCACAAGGCGAAGTCGGATTCGACAGCGTGATTAAACCGAGTCTTGGAATGGCCTTCTATGGCTACTTCGACTCGATGTGTGGGCGCATCAGAGTCTAAGTGGCCCGGAGTCCATCCATGCCCCACACTACATTTACGCCCTCCCAAATCGACCAACTTCGCCGAGACGTAAGACGCCTCGCGCGCAGTAAGTCCATCAAGCTTGGCCATGCTCAAACAGAAATTGCCCTGAGCAAAGGATTTCGTACCTGGTCTTTGCTGATAAAACACTCAGCGCGTAGCTCTTCTCCACCTCAAGTCCAGTTTCATCAGCCTGAAGCCAAAATGCGCTTTTATCTTCATGGAGATCAGGTCGAGAACAATACCGATGAGTACTTCTGTCGGCAGTGCGATCTCTTTGTCGATGCTTCACATTTCGCTGCGCAGCATGGTGAAGAAACGTATGAGCGAGCGTTACAGACGCTTGAGAGTTGGATGCGGTCGGAATCTGAAAGCCGATACCGACGTCCAGCGACAGCACCTAATATTCTTCTAGAGGAAGCCATCAGGCGCCGTGACCATTTTCAAATGACTCGTAGTGCTTTCCATCGATGGCTAGAACATCAGAGGGACAGAGATGGTGCGATCGGAGATTTGGCACAAGATGCTCTCAATGACAAGCGATTCCCTACGCAGGAGATGGATTTGATAAAACTTCTCCGGTATTTACGCCACCGCAATGCGGCTCCAGAAGCTTTACGAGCACTAAAAGATGCTTGGCGTGAATTTCATTTTGAGTCAATCCAATAGCGCGTTAAGAGAAGTCACAATGTGGCTACGCTAAGCATCTTTTGATGGTGGCGGCGAGGCGCGAGGAACTTCATAATGCCAACGGCAAACATATTGCCCGAATTTTCTTGCACTTCGCCGGAAACAAGTTTATGCGCCGCTCGCCCCATATATTTTTTCTGCATTCTCAGGAATAACCTTCAAATCGACTTCATTCTCAATCAGCACTTCGGCCATCCCCCAAACACCGTGTTCATCTCGAATCCGTGCTAATGCTCTCGCCGCTTTCTTTTCGTACTTGGCCGCTTCGCGTATTGCAATATCTTTTGCGACGTTGAATCGTTGCATAGTTATGCCGTCAATCGGATTAAATGAGTGAATGACGTAAAGAATACGACCCGAATCAAGCTTCGCCTCGAAAACTGGCGGCTGGTCCCATGATATCGTCACATGCGGATTACCTGAGAAGGGCGTGAAAAATACAAAGTCAAAACGCACGCCCCAGCCTATGGGTGGTGCAGGAACATGCTGAGCCTTCTTAACCGGCCGCGCCCGGCCGTACTCTAGTTCGGAGGCAGAAATAAATATATAAAACTGCCGAGTAACGCTGCCATGAGGAGCCAAAGGATTATTCCAGCGTGCTATGTGCCGATTGCTTTTGGCAAAGGGAACGTCATTCACGTGCTCTGACCTCACAGACCATTGATATGTCCCACTTTCATGCAAGCTAATCTTGTCTTGGTGTGACCCGCTATTTGAAATATAGATATCATCCTTCTGAATTGTGAGGCTCCAAGTCAACGAACATCTCTGCTCGTCTGCAACAAAAAAACGAAACGCAGTTTTCTTTGCCATAAATACTCTTTTTTCGGCCCGCACTTATTCAGTGAGGTCTTCTCTAAAAAGGCCAGGCCATCATCACAGGATGTATGGCAGCAATCTGAGCATGGCTCTACGGCCAAATAGCTAGTTCTATATAGTGACTAGGAATTAGGGATCAATCCATGTTGCAGTAACGTCTCGCCACTGATTGTGTTCAGAAACACTTGGTATTGATCGTCCGTCACCTTTCGGCGGAAAATATTAACGACGGTTGCAAAGGCCAGACGGAGTTTTTCCTCTTCATCCGCACCTTCTATATTCGGAATAAAATCCACCAACTCAATCCCGGGAATATTTCTCCAACGACGCCTGTCAACGAGCCCCTTTAACATAGTAAAGGTCAATTGATTAGCTGATTTGTGGTTATTGCAATCAGAGAAAAATGGAAATAAATTCCCCGAAATGTTGTTTGTTTCCTTCGTAAGAACTTTCCCGTTTGTCGCTTCAATGTGGTCTATTTGAAAGACCGACTTGTGATAAAACCCAAGGCAATAAAAGCAAAGCTTAGCAGAGTAAGAAAACAGAAAGTCCGGACGAATCGAACAAACTAAAAAAACACGAGACACTGCTTACGCTGTTAATCCGATGGAAAAATGAACGCACTGCACAAAACAATGACAGTGCCGATGCGGGCGCTGCTGAAGAAAAATTGAAGGTCCTTGACCAAGTACAAGATCTCTAAGTGGCCGAATGGCAGAAGAAACTTTACTTACAATTTCATTTGCCATCGATTTTATTCTCGCCGAAAATTCTTTCTTCCCCGGCTACGGCATATCTACAAAATAGCTCTGAAATATCTCAAGGCGCTCTGAGCCGGATTCGATATAGACGGTGCCGTAGCATGTAATTTTCTCTTTATCCCTTTTGAATATTTCCTCTACAGGTATTACTCCGCCAACGCGTCTGTCGTACCACGCTTTTAAATCCGCTGTAAGCTCCTCAGAGTACTGAATTTGACCATCATCGGATCTGATAAAACATGCCTGGACCTTAATACCCTTGATGTTCGATATGATCTCAAACTGCTCCTTAGGCATCTCGAAAAATCCCGCGCTTTTAGTTACTCTTGCCAATTCCACTCTGTCTATATTGGCGCCCATCGCCATTGGGCTAAGGCTTGATAGGCACGCTAGAAAGTTCTCGTCACTGATACCGAAATCATGAAATGCAAAGTAAGTCAGGAGTAATTCGATCTTGCTTACAACAATACCAATTGGGGTATGCTCACCCTCTGGAAGTTTTGGGGTATTTCCGTGAGCAATCGCGTCTCGAATTTCCTTTATTTTCGTAAAGTTGGCGCTAGTCAGATTAATGATGGCTCGGATCTTATCGTTCATTTGATCCAAAACGTGGTTCAGCTTCTCACTGAAATTCAATTCTTTGCCGTTCATGAACCGTTCTTGAATCACCTTTTGTACGGCGGCTATCTGGATCGGCGTCAGCGCCGGAGATATATTTTTCAACGAATCTGGAATTTCCGCCCCCATTCGAGTTTCTCGTTTGGACTTCGGCTGCTTCATTCCTTTACAGCGTTGGCTTACATACCTATCAAGTAAGCTCACGTAGCCTAAGGTTCTGAATTCCCAGAAACCATTGTAGTGCTGCATTCCAGCTAGGCGAACCCACGATACCGCTCTATATTCGGACTGATAGTAGTTGTTAAATATGTCCTGCCAAAGGTTGTCAAGTAATGACTTTCTCACAAAGAAATTGGCCCATGTTTTTTTTCTTCCATTTACGTTCGGCCGTTCGAAGGTCGGAAAAAATGCATCCCCACATTGTCCATTAGTTGACACCACACCGACGCAAGACAGATACATCGGTGTCGCGACCAAAATAGATAAAAGAGTCGCCAACTCCAGTGGCTTTCGTCTTAGATCATCAAGACTGAATAGGCAATTTTCTGCGTTGAAAGTAAAAATGATATGTTCGTGAACGATGTGATCTTCACCTTCCTCCCATATCTGCAAAACAGATTTGCTAGACAAGGTGAAATTCTGCTGGTCATTCGAAATCCTCACATCAATCTGCTTCGCCCTCCCTAGGCTTCCCTCGTTATCAAGCTTTTCCTCTATTTTCCGAAATGGCATAAACCATTCGTTAATATCGAAGAAGCGAATATTGATTCCTTTAAACTCGGCGTCCATATCTCCAGCCACGACAAAGCCGATTGATACGACAAGGCCAGACAATGAACAGTCAAAAAGTGAAAGCTCTCCACCGTCCTCTGTTGTCGCCAGGAGCTTTCTAAACTTCGTCTCGTTCTTTAGCGTGGAATAACCGGCAAGTCCGCTAAATACCAGATGAGGCCATGAACCCAGACCAAACGAGAGATCGGCAGCACCGAGACTTCCTAGCTCAGCATGAGTAACTTGCACACGGTAGCTATATTTGGTCGAAAAATTTATCTGCGAAGACATAGTTTCACTCAGTCTATTCAGGCACTAATCCTCTGGTTTAGAGGCTATACAAATCAACGAGACTTCTTCGCTTCTCTTTTCTAGATTAATTCAAAGTGCGACTCAACGCTTTGCTAAAAATCGTTGGTGATCCAAAACAAGTGGAATGACTTGCTTATAACGATCGAGGAATTTTTCCTAGATCACCGATTAGCCACTCACAGAGGGGCCAAATTTTTAACTATGGGAAATTACATTGAAAAATAGCGGAGCAACATTTGAAAGCTACGTTCAATACGTCTACCAAACGCTGTTGAATACTCGTGGAGAAATGATCCAAGTGTCGAGACGGGCGATCTTTTCTGGCCTCGCCGGCGAAAAATATGAACTAGATATTTACTATGAGTTCGAGAAAGCAGGTATTCGACACAGAGTCGCAATTGAATGCAAAGACTGGAGCCGCCCCGTCAGCCAAGGACAGATACTAGAGTTTCATCAAAAAATAAAGAACATCGGGAATGAGCTTGTTGGCATCGTCGTATCTCGAGCTGGATTTCAATCTGGCGCCCAGGAAGTCGCCAAAAGGCATGGCATTCTGCTGGAAACGCAACGAACACTTCCCACCCTCGGGCAAATATTGGGTCGCCAAATTGTAAGTACCGCTATACATGAACCAAATCTCACTGGTGAACCGTTTTGGGTCGTCGCTGCTCTAGACGAGAAAAATGAACACCATAGCACTGGGAGCTACTACGCGCTCCCGGAGAAGAGTCCCATACGGATACCGCTCTTTCTCTCCAGATTTCATGCAAAAAAATTCGCAGCACACCTGCCGGATAAAGAGCAATGGGGTGTCTTCGGAATGCCCCAGTACAAGCTGCGATTTCTCATTGCCACGCTTGAAATGGCGAATTTACAAGCGGGAATTGTGTATGAACGTCCAGATGAATTAGGACGCATAGCCATAACGCGTATAGCCACTCGTGAATTAAAAGAGGAATATCTTTTATAGCGCGACAGCTTGGATGGGCCCATAGAACTTGATCCACTAGGATCCAAGCTAGGCACAGTCAACAGGAACAAAGCGGCTCGTGGTCAGGAAATAAGAACTGCTGCAGATACATCGAGCGCATCAGCGATGCGCTCGATGTTGTAGATAGTGACGTTCTTTTCTCCGCGTTCAATCATCCCAATATAGGTTCTATGTACACCAGCGGCCTCCGCTAGCGTTTCTTGGGAAATGCCCAAAGCGAGCCGACGTTCGCGCACATTTGCAGCGAAAATGCGGACAAGGCGGCTTTCTTGTGGAGGTACGGGCATGGCTGGAGTGTCAGCCCGTTGCATACTATAGTTCTACATACTATGATTAGCATTTGATCTATACCAGCTCCAATCAGATCTTTCATGGAAAAATTACCTGCCCACATTGCTCGCGACAATGCATTCCCAAACTGTGGCACTACCAACCTATGCCAGGCGTGTTTCGTCACATGGCAACACAGCACATTTTCCCGTTCTGCGGCTCCGTAATGTATGAAAGCGGTGGGAAAGCAAATCTTCTCGGCTGGATAGTTCTTGTGGCTCTCATTGTCATCTTTGGAATCGGCTTAATTGCCGAGTTGGCCAAGACGACCGACGTAATAAAAGTCGCGGGGATAGTTGCCTCTCTGGCTTTTTGGGGAGGTATCGCCTATCTCTTTATGCGTCGCAAAAAAGATAAAAAGAGAAGAGCACTTGATCCCGGAATTGATAGGATCTTAAGTACTTCAAGATCATTTAAACGATCTTACTGGGCGTGGTATTGCGGTTTAGGGCCGCGCTCTACCTAGAGAGACGATCGCTTGATTGGAGCGTTCTTCTGCCTATACTGAAGTCATGCGTTCCCAAAGGAGATCATGGTGATCAACCCCGAATTGCGCGACAGGATGGATCTTTCGATCGCTCTTGAGACGATGGAACGCCTTCAGCAAGAAGGCGGCGATCTTGGAGGCATCTACTGGTACAAAATTTCTCTCCTTTTAAAAGGAGCCGAGGCTTACCGTGAACGAGCCGCAGTAGCTGAAGATAAGTTAGAACGGATTGAAGCGGTCTTACGTCTTCAATGAATGCGCGAGATGCGATGCTTTCACATGCTGCTTCAAAGAAAATACGTTTGAGCCAGCTCAAATAAATGATAGATGTCAGAATATTTTCTAGTTCATTAATGTAAGTGGGCTATGCATATCGTATTTCTCAGTCAGAAGAAGTGATGAATCATGTCGGTGAAGATCTTGTAGAACTGCGAGTCCCATTGACCATGTGAAGCAACTACTTCAGTGGCTTGAGCACCAGAAACAGCAACAAGGGAAGCAACTGCAATGAAGATGATTAGATAGAAGCGGACGTCTTTTCCTTTATGAAATTGATTTGTGCGCATACATCTTCACTTTTCGTAATTTCAAGAGTATTTCGAAACTTAACGCTAGTATTTCAATTGAAATGACATGCTGCATCGAGCATCACTAGCGGGCCCCAAAGTCAAAATTCTCCACCGTTATCCCAAACTGCTCACACTGGAAACGTGGTCGACTTTTGTTCAGTCGATCTGGACAAGACAGTGATGCGATAATCGCGCCTGGTTACTTCTTGCCAGATCACGATGAAAGCCAAGCCTTTAGATCTCCTTTGCCCAAGCTGTGGCATGACTGTTCTCCAAGTCCACTCCCAGGCACGCCCGATACAAGACAACAAGATTACTTGTCCAGCATGCAGAGGGCAGACGAAGATCGCTTTGATGCAAACTGCTTACGGAGATACATTCCAGGCATATCTTCGGGATTTTGAGAACAAGGGAAAAATCCCTCTTTACGAACCACATCTCACGCCGTACGGGAAATCGCGCCCAAACCGGAACATTCCAAAGGCAAAGCGAAAAAGTGATCAGATAAAAGCAAGTGGAAGCTGATGGGATCAGACCTAAAATTCCTGCCAGTCCAATTTTCTGTCCAAAGGCAGGTACTCGTGAAGGACGCAACACTATGGATGTTGACTATTTCCTCAAGAGACGCGTTGATGCAATCGCCCAATTTTACGAAGAAGCTAGTAGCCGTTTCGTAGAAACAATGGGAAAGATTGAAAGAGAGGAGCCACCATTTGAGCCTATTTATGCAGAGGATGGTGAGCCTCAGTTTCTAGAAGAATGGCTCCAGCAAAGCTATTCGCTAGAGTTAATCGGCCGCAGTGCTATTTCCAATCTCTCAAATACGTTGAAAATCTATTTCGAGACATGGAGCAATTTGCTTTGGGAAAAGTCACAGTCGTGCCGGGAAGCGGCCCCCGAACTATTTAGACGAAGTTTTGTGCGCGGCTACTTGACATGTTTTTCCGAAATCACTGGCCTAGATTTGGCAAACTGCCCTGCTGATATCGATGTTATTGAGCAAGTTATCTTAGCGCGCAATTTAGATGGGCACGCAGGATCACTCACCTCCGAAGCAATTCGTCACAACGAATCTACATTAAAAAAATTTCCTGTCCCTTTGTTTGCTGACCCCAACGACATGTATTGGCAGCGTCCGGGCAACAGAAACGATCCCTTCGGATTTGGCGGTCCAGCCTTACATGTATCAGCCCACCGATTCCGCCATGCGGCTGAGCAGATTCGCGCGCTATCAAATTGGCTTGAAGAACCTCTGCAGAGATTTAGATACGGGGGCTGAAGAGCTCGATCAAGTGACGAATTATCGATAAGAGTTTGCGATGCCCAATCTCGGCCCGTCGTCAATTATTGACTTGTTCCCCCACCCGATTTTCTAATTAATTCGGTGAGATACACTTGAGATCCCATAAGGAGTGCTCTGTGGTGAGTCGCCCCAAAATTGACGAACACTCAGCCGGGAGTCCGGCGCCTCCTACAGGAACGCCGATAGGAAAAGTTGGTACCGAAAAGAAAGCGGCGATCGGCGTCCTTGAGAGTGCCGAGCTAAGGCAGGCCGGCGTCTGGTCCCAAATGGACTTTGTCGACAGAATTCAACTTCGTCGATCAGGTATCCCGGCACGGCGTGTGAGTGAGCTGGCATCGATCTTGGATATACCGAAAGAAGTATTGATGAAGTCGTTAGGTCTTTCCCGAACCACCGTCGACCGTAAAGTGATGCACGCGCGAGTACTGTCACCCGGAGAGTCGGAACGCGTGATAAGTATGCAGGCTCTGATCGGAAAAGTGCAGCTCATGACCGACGTAGATCGTAGGTCAGACTTTGATGCCACGAAGTGGCTTGCAAATTGGTTGATGGCGCCACTTCCCGCGCTGGGTGGCGTACCACCTGCAAGTTTTCTGGATACGATGGAAGAACAGAGACACGTCGAAAATCTACTGGAGATGACCCTGAACGGTACGTACACCTTGGCATATGCATTCGCATCAGGAGCTCCTGGCTTTTTGCAGGAGATTCGTCTCCTAAGTTGCACCACGGTTAGAGCACGGACCAGCGAATCACGAAAAATCGGATGATCATGTGATCATCTTCGAAAGTAAAGAAATGTGATTCAACCGGCGAAGCTCCATTCCAAAATCGAATAAACAATCGAGCGTTTCAAATTAAATGCTGCAACAGTCCTTCGTAAAAAAGGCACCAATTGGCCGAATAAGGCTGTGGCCGTGAATTTCCCGTTGGCAAATAATCCCAGGTAGTGCCTCGCGTATTGCCTCTCTTTCTCCTAGCCATGCGCAAAGCCATATTTAGATACCAACCTATTTTATTGCATTTAAACAACTAAATTCCAAATTGAAAACTACTACATTCTGTAACCCATTGATTTAAGCACCTCGTATTTCCCAAATGAATTCGACATTTCCTAAATGAATTCGTAACGACATTGCCTGCAATGGATCACCCGATAACCAAAACTTATCCCCTCCGCCCTATTGGTCTTACCAATAAACTGGTATTATCCAATCCGCAAAACGACAAGGCCCGCCATGCCGCTTGCGCCCCCAAAGGCTTGCAGCGGCGATCCGCCGGCGCCGATTTGAGACAACTTATTTTCTAAAGGAAACAAGATGAAATTACTCCGCTACGGCCCGGTTGGGCAGGAAAAGCCCGGCATCCTGGACCAGGCTGGCAAGATCCGCGACCTGTCGGCGCACATCGCCGACCTCAACGGCGCCGCCCTGGGCGATGCGTCGCTGGCCAAGATCCGCGCGCTCGACATCAACAGCCTGCCCGTGGTGGACGGCAATCCGCGCATCGGCGCCTGTGTCGGCAATATCGGCAAATTCATCTGCATCGGCCTGAACTACGCCGACCATGCCGCCGAATCCAACCTGCCGATCCCGGCCGAGCCGGTGGTGTTCAACAAGTGGACTTCGGCCGTGGTCGGCCCCAACGACAACGTCAAGATCCCCCGCGGTTCCAAGAAGACCGACTGGGAAGTCGAGCTGGGCGTGGTCATCGGCAAGGGCGGCGCCTATATCGACGAGAAGGATGCGCTGTCGCACGTGGCCGGCTATTGCGTGGTCAACGATGTGTCCGAGCGCGAGTACCAGATCGAGCGCGGCGGCACCTGGGACAAGGGCAAGGGCTGCGACACCTTCGGCCCGATCGGCCCATGGCTGGTCACCCGCGACGACGTCGCCGACCCGCAGAAGCTGGGCATGTGGCTGGAAGTGGACGGCAAGCGCTACCAGAACGGCAACACCAGCACCATGATCTTCGGCGTGGCGCACATCATCGCCTACCTGTCCAAGTTCATGAGCCTGCAGCCGGGCGACGTCATCTCCACCGGCACGCCGCCGGGCGTGGGCATGGGCGTCAAGCCGGAATCGGTGTTCCTGCGCGCCGGCCAGACCATGCGCCTGGGCATCGACGGCCTGGGCGAGCAGCAGCAAAAGACCATCGACGCTTAAGCCATCCCGGCAGTGTCGCCGGCAAACATCAATAAGAATAACAATGCGCGCAGGCCGACCGGATTGCGCGCCGACCTCAAGATCAGATCGCAAAGAAGGAGAAGACAATGAATCATTACGACTTCCAGGGCCGCAGCGCCATCATCACCGGCGGCGCCCAGGGTTTCGGTTACGCGGTGGCCGAACGCCTGCTGCAGGGCAAGGCCAAGGTCGTGCTGTGGGACATGGACGAGAAGGCGCTGGCTGAAGCGCGCGCCAAGCTGGAACCGCTGGGCAATGTCGACACCATCAAGGTCGACATTTCCAATGAAGCCGACGTCAAGAAAGCCATCGAAGCCACCGAGAAGGTCACCCAGTCGATCGATATCCTGGTGCACAGCGCCGGCATCGCCGGCCAGAACAACCCGGTAGCCGACTACTCGCCGGAAGAGTGGCGCCGCGTGATCGACATCGACCTCAATGGCGCGTTCTACGTCAACCAGGTGGTCGTGCAGCGCATGATCGCCCAGAACTACGGCCGCATCGTCAACATCGCCTCCATCGCCGGCAAGGAAGGCAACCCGACCGCCTCGGCCTACAGCGCCGCCAAGGCCGGCATGATCGCCCTGACCAAGAGCCTGGGCAAGGAAACCGCGACCAAGAACATCGCCGTCAACGCCATCACCCCGGCCGCCGCGCAAACCCGCATCCTGGAGCAATGCACCCAGGCGCACATCGACTACATGCTGTCGAAGATCCCGCGCGCGCGTTTCGTGAAGGTGGAAGAACTGGCGGCCATGGTGGCCTGGCTGGTGTCGGAAGAGAACTCCTTCACCACCGCGTCGGTGTTCGACCTGTCGGGCGGCCGCGCGACCTATTGAGCGACGCCATCGACCGGCGCGCTCGCCCGCGGCCTGCATAGGGGCATGATGCAGGCCCGCCGGCGGCGGCCGGTCGCCGATATCGTCAATATAAAAAGCAGCACGGCGGACGGAGTCCTTCCGTCCGCCAATCCAACCGCACAACAACAATAAGCGACCTCCGCGTACCGCGCGGCGGCATCGGACTTTTTTGCGCCTTCGGTTTTAATCAAAAGCCTTTCGAGGAGAGACATCATGGCAGCAGTACCCTATCCGGCCAGCGCGGCGGACATTCAAGAATCCGACCTGTACCGCAGAATCACCTGGCGCTTCGTGCCCTTGCTGATGGTCTGCTTCGTGTTCGCCTACCTGGACCGCGTCAACATCAGTTTCGCCAAGCTGCAGATGCAAAGCGACCTGGGTTTCTCGGACGCCGTCTACGGCCTGGGCGCGAGCATCTTCTTCGTCGGCTACTTCCTGTTCGAAGTGCCCAGCAACATGATCCTGCACAAGGTCGGTCCCAAGCGCTGGATCGCCCGCATCATGGTCACCTGGGGCATCGCCTCGGCGGCGATGATGTTCGTCAGCAACGAGACCAGCTTCTACATCCTGCGCTTCCTGATCGGCTTGCTGGAAGCCGGCTTCGTGCCGGGCGCGCTGTACTTCTTCACCAACTGGTTCCCGTCGGTGCGCCGCGGCCGCATCAACTCGCTGTTCATGGCGGCCATCGCCGTGTGCGGCATCATCGGCGGCCCGCTGTCGGGCGGCATCATGAAGTGGAGCCATGGCATGGCCGGCATGCACGGCTGGCAATGGCTGTTCCTGCTGGAAGGCATTCCGTCGATCCTGCTGGGCGTGGTGTGCTACCTGGTGATCGACGACAAGATCGAAGACGCCCGCTGGCTGAAGCCTGAAGAAAAGAAGCTGCTGATCGAGCGCATCGCCGCCGAGCCCAAGAGCGAAGCGGTGCACTCCTTCGGCGCGGCATTGAAGCAGCCGTCGACCATCGTCATGTCGCTGATCTACCTGGTGCTGGCTTCCGGCATCTATGGCCTGGTGTTCTGGATGCCGCAACTGATCAAGACCGCCGGCACCGACGACACTTTCATCATCGGCCTGATTTCGATGGTGCCGTACATCTGCGCCGGCCTGGGCATGATCTTCATCGGCCGCAGCTCCGACCGCACCGGCGAACGCCGCTGGCACCTGGCCAGTTGCGCGCTGATCGGCGGCATCGGCTACGCGGCCGCCGCCTACTTCGGCGACAACACGCTAATCCTGGTGATCGCGCTGTCGGCGGCCGCCACCGGCATCATCGCCGGCATCGGCCTGTTCTGGATCCTGCCTCCGCGCGTGCTGTCGGGCGCAGCGGCCGCAGCCGGCATCGCGCTGATCAATTCGGTCGGCCAGTTGGGCGGCATCATCACCCCCTACATGGTCGGCAAGATCCGTGACCTGACCGGCAGCGCCGCCATCGGCCTGTACGTGGTCGCCGCCGAATGCCTGGTCGGCGCCGCCCTGCTGCTGTGGGCGCTGCCGCGCCGCATCTACTTCCGCGAACCCGCGCAGAAGTGATCCGACATAGCGCGTAAAACGCAAACCCGCCATGCAAAGCCCCCAAGGCCCGGAGTGTCGTCCTGGCCTTGGGGGCTTTTCATTTCGCGGGCTTTTTGCTTGAGCGCTTCGTTGTTTGCGCGCTTCGTTTTCAGAAATCGACCGTGGCCGACAGCAACAGCGTCCTTGGTTCCCCGACGGCAAGGCCGCCATAGCTGTCAACTCCCGCCCAGTACGACTTGTTGAACAGATTGAGTACGCTCAGGCGATAGGTGGCGCGCTTGCCGAAAGCCATGGTCTTGTACCGCGCGCCCACATCGAATTTGGTCCAATCCGGGATGCTTTGCGTGTTCGCCTGATCGACGTATTGCTTGCCGGTGTAGAACATGTTGCCGGTCAGCGTCAGCCCCGGCAACGAACGCACATCGAATTCGGCGCCCAGGTTGGCTTGCCATTCCGGAACGCCGATGGCGGTCTTGCCGACGGTGGCGGCATTATTCGTCCTGGTCAGCTCCGCCTTGATCCATGCGGCGCTAGCCAGCAGGCGTATGCCTGGCGTCACTTCTCCATAGACATTCAGTTCCAGGCCGCGATTGCGCTGCTGCGCATCGGCCGAGTAAATCAGTCCGGTTTGCTGGCCGCTCGGTTTGCTAATCTCGAAGGCGCTCAATGAAGATATCAGATCGCCCTTTTCCCATTTGACGCCGACTTCGGTCTGCTTGGCCTTGTAGGGCGCGAAAACTTCGCCGCCATTCGATGCGCTCGTCGGCGCGGTATCCCCTTTGCTCAGCCCCTCGATACGGTTTGCGTACAGTGAAACATTATTCCAAGGTTTCACAACGACGCCAATCAGGGGAGTCACGGCGCTTTTGTCATAGCTGGTGGTGATGGCCCCATTGCTGCCGAAGTTATAGGACTGCACGTTCTGGTGGCGCAAGCCCAGCGTGAGTTCGACGCGCTTGTCCAGCATCGACAGGGTATCGCCGATCGCAATGCCGGATAGCTTGTCTTCCGAAATCTTGGGCACGGAAGCCGGCTCGGGGACATACTGCGCCGCATTGCTGGCGGGTTGATACAGGTTGCTGGTCAGCGAAGTTGCCGCATTGTTGACGCCGCGACCGAGCGTGTCCCTGTACCGATTGACCATCAGCGTCAGGCGGTGCTCGACAGGCCCGGTGTTGAAGCGCGCCTTGAGGCCGGTGTCGATGGTAGTCCGGTCCACATCGAAGCGATAGTTGGAAACCTGCATGGACAGGTCGCCGGCGCTGTTGAGGATGTTGGGCGTAATCGAAAACAGGCGCGACACACGCGTGCGGCCGCCGCCGGCGTCGACAAACCAGGTGAGCGAATCCGTCAGATCCAACTCCGTTTTCAGCAGCGCCGACTGGTCGGCAATCTTCGAATACTCCCAGTCCTGGGTAATATTGCGCCGACCGTTGGGCGCCGATGGAACAGGTATGCCGGCCACGATATGCGGCAGGCGCGACGGCGCATTGATTTTCTCGTCTTGCGCAATCAGGTCCAGCGATGCCCGGAACCGGGCGCCTTGATAATCCAGGGACAGGGCACCAACGCCAGCCGTGCGGGACTGGTTGTCCAACCCCGTGTCGCCGCTCCTATAGCCGCCATTGAAGCGCAGCCCGAACTCCTTCTCGTCCCCGAAGCGCTTGCTCACATCCACATGGGCGCCGGCTTGCGAATTGCTTGCGTAGTCCAGCGTCACCTGCGCCAGGTCCTGTCCCGTGGCGCGCTTCGGGACGATGTTGATGCCGCCGCCCACGCCGCCGCTTGGCGCCATGCCGTACAAGAGCGCGGTCGGCCCCTTGATGACTTCGATGCGCTCGATATAGTCCGTCGCCACGCGGTAGTTTGACGCAACGCCATAGGTCCCATCGAAGGCCGTCTCGCCGAAGTTGCCGGCGCCTACCGCAAAACCGCGAATCGTAAACGAATCGAGGATCCCCCCGGGCTGGCTGGAGAAGCGTATCGATGCATCGTTGACGACCATGTCGCCGACGGTGCGCGCCTGCCGGTCCTGTATCGCCTGCGCGGTGTAGTTCGATGTATTGAAGGGGGTATCCATGACATCGGCATTGCCCAGCAGTCCAAGGCGTCCGCCGCGCGCCATCTGGCCGCCGGCGACGGTTCCGGGGAGCATTCCCTGGTCGGCGCTTGAGGTGACCGTCACCTGCGGCAGGGTTGAACCGGTGGCCGCGTTGGGCGCATTGGGCGCATTGCGAAGGGAGTAGCCGCCGTCCGGCTGTTCGACCGCGTCCAGGCCGCTTCCGCGCAGCAGGGCATGCAACGCATCGGCGGGCACGTAGTTTCCTGTGACGCCCTGGGTGCGCAAGCCCTGAACCGCATCGCCATCAAAGGCGACGTTGACACCCGACACGCGGGCGAATTGCTCCAGGGCCGCTCGCAGCGGGCCAGCCTGGATATTGAATGTCCTGGCGCCGGCGGCCTGCGCAGAATTCGCCTGCGCATTGACCTGCATGTGCACCAGCGCCATTCCCAGGGCAACGCTGAGCGCACTGCATCTCAAGTAACGGCGGGGCATGCTATCTGCCGGCCGCCTGGCGGCCGATTGGGAGGAGACGCGGGAAGTGAACACTGATTTTCCTAAAGAGGTTGAAAGATGCTTCCTCTGTAGGACGAACCAGATTCGGAAACCCCTCAAAATCCGCACACTATTTTTTTGGATTCTATTTTTTTGGATTCTATTGCTGGCGTTTCGGCCCGATTCGCACCCAATAGCGTGTCAAATAAGCAATCTCGAGGGGCTGGGCGGTGGACAGGAAGCGCAATGTGGCATCGGTATCGGCAATCTGATAGAAGCCCGACACGATCATCCCCGCTACCGAGTCGTCGCATGTCATGACGCCCCGGCGATATCGGGCCAGCTCGGAAACCAGCGCATCCAGCCGGGCCTTGTCGGCAATGATCAAGCCATCCGCCCAGTCTGCCGGCCCAATGCCCGTTGGCGCCGCCAATTCGCTCCGGTCGCCATAGAGCCACCAGGTCTGGCCAGGCTGGATAAGGACCCCGGCGCCTCCGGCGCGCGGCGTCAATTGGATGCTCCCCTCTTGGAGGCTGACGCGCGCGCGGTCTGCGTCAAGCCGCACGGCAAAGCGCGTGCCGAGCGCTTGCACGGTCCCGAATGGCGTATCGACCCAAAAGGGACGCTTGGCATGCCCCTGCGCCACGAATCGCGCGTCGGCGCCGGTGTTGAACAACATCTCGCCACGGCGGGCGGTGATGGTCCGGCTCCGGTCGTTCAAGTCCACACTGATCGCGCTGTCCGAATTGAGCCTGATGACAGTTCCATCCGCCAACTGGACAGTCCGGATCTGGCCGAACGCCGTAGATTCGTCGGCAAGCAGACGCTGCCACGTGGCCCGCTCACGCGCCAGCCACGCCGCTGGAACTCCGGCAGCCGCAAGGAGCATCAACTTCAAGGCGGTGCGCTTGCGCGCCTTGGCCTCTGCGCGAGACTTGTCCGCTGCGTTGAGGACGCTGGCGGCCAGCGCTCCCGGCAACTTCCGGAAGTTCGCCTGAATGTTCGACACGCGCGCCCACGCGGCGGCATTGGCCGCATCCGCCGCCAGCCAGCGCTCAAACTCAAGCCGGGTCGACGCCTCGGGCTGATTGAATTCGATCTTGACGGCCCATTCGACAGCCTCGGCAAGCGCCTGGTCGACGGCGGCCGATATGCCTCGCGTACTGATGCCTCGCGTACTCATGGCGCCACATCCAGGAAGCAGCAATGCAGCAGGGCCGAAGCGATATAGCGTTCAACGGTAGCTCTTGAAACGCCCATCCGTTCGGCAATCTGCGGGCAAGTCATCCCTTCAAGCTGCGCCAGCAGAAACGCCGTTCGCACCTTGGGTTTCAAGGCGTCGAGCATTTGGTCGATTTGAACCAGCGCTTCCAAAAGCAAGCACCGGCTCTCCGGCGAAGGCGCCGTGGCTTCCGGCATGGCGGCCAGGTTTTCCAGCCAGGCACGTTCCAATTCGCGCCGGCGCCATTGCTCAACGATGAGATTGCGCGCAACGGTGCTGAGATAGGCCCGCGGTTCGCGATAGTCCGCGCCATTGGGCCGCGCCAGGATCCGGACGAAGACATCGTGCGCCAGATCGGCTGCTTCAAAACCGTCGCCTACCTTGCGGATGATCCAGCGATGCAGCCAGCCATGATGCTCCCGATAGAGCGACTGGACATTTTGCCTGGAAGCAGAAGTGGACGCCGACATGGCACGCTACAGGCAATCACACGCCGGCCGGCCGTCATGCCGGCGGTCCGGGCGACCGGCTTCCCGCTTCACTTCATCGGTATCTTGCTTGGCGTAGGACAGTGGCATGCGAAACGTCGTGGCTCTCGGTGGCGATTGAGCCGGCCCGCTATATTGCCTATGTTCTTGTTTCTAATCGGCAATCGGGCGCGGCGAATTGCACAATATAATAACAATCATTCGCATTAAGAACAATCGATATCCGGCCTGCGTCACAAGTGAGAGGCAAGAGGCAAGAGGCAGAGGCAGAGGCAAGAGGCAGAGGCAAGAGGCAGAGGCAAGAGGCGAGCGGCATCCTGCAGGATGGCGAAACGACAAAGCCCTCATGGCCATTTCCCGGCTGGCCATGAGGGCTTCGCGTTACTTTGTTTCAGGGTGCGCCTTGGCTGGCGTGGTATCGGCGCCGGCTCAGGGCGCCACCGCTCCATTGCCGGCGGCATCGTCGTGCCACCCGCCGCCCAGCGCCTTGTACAACGACACCGTGGCCTGCAGCCGTTGCAGCTTGATCTGGCCCAACTGGTTCTGCGCTTCCGACAGGATGCGCTGGGTATCCAGCACCACCATCAAATCCTCGGCGCCGGCGCGGAAACGGATTTCAGACAGGTCGAAGGCGAAGCGCGCCTGGTCGACTTCCCCGTTCTTGAGCCGATAGCGCTCTTCCAGGCTACGGATCGCCCCCAAGGCCTTTTCCACTTCCGAGAGGGAATTGATGACGCCCTGGCGGTATACCTGCACCAGTTCCTCCTTCTGCGCGATGGCCAGATCGCGCTGGTTCTTCAGGCGGCCGCCGTCGAAGATCGGCGCGATCAGGCCGGCGCCGATGCTGGCGAACAGGTTGGGGCCGTCGAACAGCGACAGCAGCGCATTGCTTTGCGCGCCGGTGGAGCCGGTCAGCGTGATGCTGGGGAACAGCGCCGCGCGCGCCACCGCGACGTTGGCGTTGGCCGCGGCCAGATTGGCTTCGGCGCGGCGGATGTCGGGACGGCGCGTCAACAGTTCCGAGGGCAGGCCAGCCGAAATGCGCGGCATCTGGATACGCGCCAGGCCCTTCTCCTGCACGGTAAAGTTCTGCGGCGGGCGGCCAAGCAGGATCGCCAGCGCGGTCTGCGCGTCCTGCGCCTGTTGCTGCAGATCGGGGATCAGCGCCTTCTGGTTGGCCAGCGCCGAGCGCTGGCGCGCCAGGTCCAGCGGCGAGGCGGAACCGGCGCGGCTTTGCGCTTCAACCAGCCGCAGCACGCGCTCGGCGGTGCTGACGTTCTGGCGCGCGATCTCCAGCCGGTCGCGCAGCGACAGCACCTGCAGGTAGGTCGAGACGATGCCGCTGGTGACCGTCAGCGCGACCGTCTCGCGGTCATAGCGGTTGGCGCGCAGCGAGGCTTCGGCGGCGTCGCGGCTTGCGCGGTTCTTGCCCCAGAAGTCCACCTCATAGCTGACCTGCAAGGCGGCGCCGGCGGAATTGACCGGCGAGCCGCCCGAGATCGGCAAGTCGCGCGCGGCGCTGGCATTGATCTCGACATTGGGCAACAGCGGCGCGCCGGCAATGCGCGCCTGCGCCTCGGCCTGCTTGACGCGCGAGAAAGCGGCCGCGATCTCGAAATTATTGTGCTGCCCTTCATCGACCAGCGCGCTCAGCTCGCTGCTGCCGAATTGCCGCCACCAATCCGAATCCGGCCATAGCTGCTCGGCATGCGCGACGTCGGCCAACGCGCCGGTGCTCCATTGATCGGGCACCTGCATCTCGGGAAGCGGATCGGTGCCGACCATGCGCGAGGCGCAGCCGCCCAGCGCCAGGGCGCATGCCAGCGCCAACGGCAACGGGGACAACGATGCAAACTTGGGTGGACGGCTGGAGTTCATATGTCAGATACGTAGAAGATAATGCGCCGGCTTTGCACTAATGCCGTTCAGTTAAGCGCTGAACGGCATTTTTGTTTGTGGAGTCCAGACTCCGTTCGCCCTGAGTAGCTGCGCAGCAGCGTATCGAAGGGCAGGCAAGACCGTTGACGCTGATACGCTGACACGCTGGCTTCGATACGGCCCTGACGGGCCTACTCAGCCCGAACGGACTCGGTGATGAGGGGTTCAGAATTAGCCTTAACTGAACGGCATTACCGTCTTTGCACCATTTTTACAGCGTCGGCGCCGCAGGCATCAGTACCTGCTCCCCTTCCTTCAAGCCCGATGTCACTTGTGCGCGCTCGCCATCGCGGATGCCGATCTTGATCTTGCGCGCTTCCAGCTTGTTGCCATCCAGCACCACCTTCACGGTCTGGGTGCCGTCCATGCCGGGCTTGGTCACCAGCGACAGCGGGATGCTCAGCGCCTGTTCCACGCGCGCCAGCACGAAATAGACATCGGCGCTCATGCCGCTCATCAGCTCGCGGCTGGGGTTGGCGACATCGAACAGCACGGTATAGAACGCCTTCTTGCCCTGGCGGCCGGAGTCGTCGGTGGGCAGCAGCATGATCTGGCGCAGCTTGCCGCTCCAGCGCTTGCCGGGATAACCGGGCGTGGTGAAATACGCGGTCATCCCCCGCTGCAGGCGCGTGACGTCTTCTTCGGCCACCGGCACCTGCACCGTCATGCGCGAGAGGTCGGCAATGCGCATCAGCACTTCCTGGTTGGCGCCCAGCATCTGGCCCACGCGCGCGTTCATGGTGACGATGGTGCCGCTCACCGGCGCCTCGATGCGGGTCTGCTTCTGGATCGCCTCGTCGTCCTTGATCGCGGCTTCGGTCTGCTGGATCTGGGCATTGGTGGCGTCCACCCGGGCCGCGGCCGAGTACATGTTCATGCGGCTGGATTCGTACGACTCTTCGCGCGTGGCGTTCTCGGCCTTCAGCTGGGTCTGGCGCTGGAACTGCAACTGGGCGAAGTCGAGCTGGGCATTCTGCCCCGCCAGCTCCGCCTTCAGGCGCGCCAGCTGGGCGCGGTTGCTTTCGATGCGGCCATTCTGCACCGCCGGCGACACCGTCACCAGCAGCTTGCCGGCCTTGACCGTCTCGCCGATGGCGACATCCACATCGGAGATCTGGCCGGCCACCTTGGAGCCGACATCCACATAGGTTTGCACCACCACATTGCCGGTGGCATTGACCACTTGCTCGATGTCGGCCTTCTCGACCTTGACCGTCTCCAGCTTCACCGGCACCGCCCTGGCCGCTTGCGGCGCCGGGCGATGCTGCCACAAGGCGATCGCGCCCGCCACCAGCACCGCCAGGATGGCGCCGCCCCACAGCGCGCCCCGCTTGCGGCGTACGCGGCCATCCCCAGCGGGCACTGGGGCCTGGGTTGCTTGCCGGGAATCGTCGTGCTGTTCGCTCATGTCGATTGCGTGTGCCAGAACTCGTTTCAGAAAAAGATCACGGCCGGATCGCCGCCAGCCAGTCGGCATGCACTTCCGGCCCCCTGCCCCATACCGCCTGGTGCAACTGCGACAGCAATTGCGGCTCTTCCAGCAGGCTGTTCTTTTGCTTGTCGCTGAGCGCATCCGGGCCGTCTCTGAGCGCCGTGCGCACCAGCTTCTCGCGCAGGTGCTGCGTCAACTGCGGCACGCCGGGATGCGCATGCGCGGTAGCGCAGACCAGGGCGTTGAACGATGGATCGACAACCGCATCGACGAAGCCCGGCAGCTCAGGGGTCTCGTTCAGATGGCGCACGGTTTCGCGCAGTTCGAACGGCGGATCGGTTTCTTCCGGGATCTTGAACAAGCCGGCGCGGCGGAAACCGCGGCCGAAGGACACCCGTGAAGACAGCACCGAGGTCGGTATCGAGATCGCCAGCGAACCGGCGATCGGCAACAGCCACCAGATGAAGGATGGGTTGAGCCAATAGACCAGCGCGCCCCAGGCCAGGCCCAGCAGCGAGTGCCAGCCGTGGCGGCGCAGCGCTTCGCCCCAACCGGTTTCATTGTCGGCGCGCGGCGGCGATTTCCAGCCGACCGCCCAGCCGAGGAAGGCGCCCAGCACAAAGCGCGTGTGAAACAGCATGCGCACCGGCGCCAGCAC
The DNA here is from genome assembly GCF_059418325.1 of Herbaspirillum sp. GW821-FHT09A12. Classification (NCBI taxonomy): domain Bacteria; kingdom Pseudomonadati; phylum Pseudomonadota; class Betaproteobacteria; order Burkholderiales; family Oxalobacteraceae; genus Herbaspirillum; species Herbaspirillum sp. GW821-FHT09A12. The sequence continues at coordinate 17,605 of NZ_JBWKPR010000005.1, read as the reverse complement.
CATCGAGAACAGCAGTTCGATCACCATGCTGACCAACAACGCCAGCACGCCGCCGAAGCCGCGCGCGCCCTTCACCGCAAACAGCAGCACCGCCAGGATCTTGGGCAGGAACAGGATGGTCGCGGTGGCCGACACCAAGGCCAGCGCCTTCTCGGGATGCCATTCGGGCCAGATCGGATACAGCTGGCGCGGCTCGACGAAATAGGTCGGGTCGATCAGCGTATGCGCGGCCAGCAGCAAGGTGGACAACAGCAGGAACAGCCCCCACAACGGCGCCGACACATAGGCCATGACGCCGGTGACGAACACCGCGCGGTGCACGACATGCATGCCGCGCGCCAGGAACAGGCGGAAGTTCATCAGGTTGCCCTGGCACCAGCGGCGGTCGCGGCTGAGCTCGTCGAGCAGGTTGGGCGGCATTTCCTCATAGCTGCCGTCGAGGTCGTAGGCGATCCATACCGACCAGCCGGCGCGGCGCATCAGCGAGGCTTCGACGAAATCGTGCGACATGATCGGGCCGGACAGGTGGCCACGGCCCGGCAGCGGCGCCAGCGCGCAATGCTTCATGAAGGGCTGCAGGCGGATGATGGCGTTGTGCCCCCAGAAGTGCGACTCGCCCAATTGCCAGTAGTGCAGGCCGGCCGTGAACAGCGGGCCGTACACGCGCGTGGAGAACTGCTGGATGCGCGCGTACAGCGTGTCGCGCCCGGCCGCGCGCGGCGCGGTCTGGATGATGCCGGCGCCGGGATGCTCTTCCATCAGGCGGGTGAGCTTGGTGAGGCAGTCGCCGGTCATCACGCTGTCGGCATCGAGCACCACCATGTAACGGTAGTCGGCGCCCCAGCGCCGGCAGAAGTCGTCCAGGTTGCCGCTCTTGCGTTTGACGCGGCGGCGGCGGTGGCGATAGAAGATGCGGCCGAAGCCGCCGGTCTCGCGGCACAAGGCAGCCCAGGCGGCGGTCTCGGCGGCGCAGATGTCGGCCTCGCCGCTGTCGGACAGCACGAAGAAATCGAAATGCCGGATCTGCCCGGTGCGCTCCAGCGACTCATAGGTCGCCCGCAGGCCGGCGAACACGCGCGCCACGTCTTCATTGCAGATGGGCATGACGATCGCGGTGCGGGCCTCGGGGGCGATCTCCTTGCTGCCGGCCTTCTCATGCGAGATCAGGTATTTGTCATCGCCGCGCATCAGGACCAGAAAGCCCGTCATGGCGGTCCAGAAACCGGCCGACACCCACAGGAACAGCAGCGCGAACAGGCCCAGCACCAGCATCTCCAGCGGCTTGGTGCCGTGGTAGGGCAGCACGTCGCTCATGAAGTAGGTGGCCATCGAGGTCTGCAGCACCATCAGCACCAGCAGCGTGATGCGGCGCACGTTGCCGGTATGCTGCCAGTGACCCTTCGGGTCCGGGGCGTCGGAGCTGTCGAGGTGGTCCTCGACGTAATGCGGCTCGTCATCGGGCACGGCTTCGGCCGCGGCCTTGGCCTTCTTGCCCCGGCGCCAGCGGCTGGGACGGCGCTCCAGCCGGCGGTTTTCCTCTTCCACCCAGCGGGAGAAGGGGTTGAGTTCGCCCCAGGGGCGCGGCACCATCGATTTGCGGTTCAGCGGCGGCGCCAGCGCGATATGCGGCCGCCCGCGGTCGCTGTCGATCAGCGGCGCACTGGCCGCGGCATCCGCGGCCGCCGGATACATCAAATGCAAGCGTGCATCGACCGAGGCTTGCGCCATCACGGGAGAGGCCTGGGCATCCTGCCCGGACGCATCGGCCAGCACGCGGTGCAGGTCGGCCACCGGATCGCCGGAGCCCAGCTCGCCCGCCCGCTGCGCAAGTTCGCGGCGCTGCTCGGGCGACAACGGCAGGCGCGCGAGATAGTCTTCAAGCGCCTGGGATGCCGCCGATGCCTGCCTTAGTTGGGGGGTAATATGTAGCTCCACGTTTCTGACAAGGTTGCGCCGCCGTTGGCATTGCGCAGGAAACCGCGCAGCTCGACTGGCTTGTTATCTTCCACCCGGCGCAGCTTGACTTCGATGCGCCAGCCGCCGGTCATGTCGTTCTTACGCGTGTTCACGCTCACGATCTTGCCGTTGGCATCGGCCTCCACCACGCCCTCGACGCTGGCGGTGGCAGCCAGTTTCTTCAGCGCGGCGCCGTCGAAGTCGATGGCCAGGGCCTGGGAATCGTCCTGCTTGCCATCCTGCCGGGGACGGTAGCCATGGCCGAAGCGGGTCTGCGTGACCCAGGCCAGCGGCGGACGCTTTTCATTTTCCTTCTGCCACAACAGCCGGTATTCCACATTCATCGGCTGGCCGACCTTGGGCATGTTGTTCGGCACCCAGTAGGCCACGATGTTGTCGTTGGTTTCGTCCGGGGTGGGGATCTGCACCAGCTCCACCCGGCCCGAACCCCACTTGCCCTTGGGTTCGACCCAGGCGCTGGGGCGCGCCTGGTAGTTGTAGTCCAGGTCCTGGTAGCTGGAGAATTCGCGGTCGCGCTGCATCAGGCCGAAGCCCAGCGGGTTGTCGAACGAGAATGACGTCACCAGCAGGCGCTTGGGATTGACCAGCGGGCGCCACAGCCATTCGCCGGTGCCCGACTGCATCGACAGGCCGTCCGAGTCATGCACCTTGGGACGGAAATCGTCGCCCGGGCCCGGCTGGTTCTCGCCGAACAGGAACATGCTGGTCAGCGGCGCGATGCCCAGTTTGGTCACGTTGGCGCGCAGGTAGATCTGCGCCTTCACGTCCATCACGGTATCGGCGCCGGGCTTGAGCACAAAGCGATAGGCGCCGGTGGCGCGCGGCGAGTCCAGCAGCGCATACACCGTCAGTTCGCGGCTGTCAGCCGAGGGGCGTTCCAGCCAGAATTCGGTGAAACGCGGGAATTCCTCGCCGGAATACAAGGCGGTGTCGATCGCCAGCCCGCGCGCGGACAGGCCGTAGCCTTGCCCCTTGCCCATGGCGCGGAAATAGCTCGCGCCGTGGAAAGTCAGCACATCGTCCTTGGCCTTGGCCGAGTTGACGGGAAAGCGGATACGAAAGCCGGCGAAACCGATATTGCGCAGCGCGCGCGGATCGATATTGCGGCTGGCACTGTAATCGAACAGTGCCGGGCTGAAATTGATCTCGCGCACCGCGCCGCCGACCACCTCGTTGACCTTGACCGGCTCATTGAAGGTGCCGCCCAGGTGGATGAAGGAAAGCTCGAACGGCAACTTCTGCGCGCGCCAGTACGACTTCTCGGCGCGGAAGTGGATCTGGTTCGCCTGCTCGTAGCTCAGGTCCTTGATCGACTTGGGCAGGTCGTCGGATGGTTTTTTGTACGATTTGGCCGCCAGGGTCTTGGCGCGTGCGGCCACCGTATTGAAATCGAAGGCGAAGGCTGCCGAATGAACCGCCAGCAAGCCGGCAATGGTTGCCGGAATGACAAGCCGGCGCCACCATGCCGGCCTTGCGGCACGGCGCGGGAACGAGCCCGGCACAGGCCATTTGATGAGCTTGAACGACATTATTGTTTTGTCTGACATGCAATTTTCTGGTTGAAATGCTTCCGGCCCGCGGCAGCCGTACGCCGCGACCGGCCCGGAAAGCAAGGCGCTAGTTTACCCAAATGTTGCGTGAATTGTTCGGGCCGATGGCTTGAACACGGCATTTGCCAGAGATATTAACCTCCGGCAACCCGACGATGACCATACCGAACCGGATGGGGGCGACGCCTGCGCCGAACGGCCAACGCAACCCGATGGCGATGTTGCCGAACCGGGCTCGCCGCCGCGCGGCGGCGGCCACCCCATTCCATCGCTCCCAGTGCCGCCTGGTGATTGCCCAAGCGCATCTTGGGCGTGTGCCGGGCAGTCTGTCGAACATTTTCGATCCAGGCACTGTCAGGTATAAGGGCGACGGCGCCGCAGAAAGTTCCGTAGTGCAGCATGGCTCCTGTAACATGATGCGTTTGGCAGGCGCGCGTCCTGCCGCGCTTAAAACCTGAACGGTATACACGTATGTCTTCCTCCTCTCCAGCGGGCGACCTGGCCATCGTCGTCGCCACCGACCGCAACAACGGCATCGGCATCAACAACACCCTGCCCTGGCACCTGCCGGAAGACCTGGCGCACTTCAAGCGCACCACCTCGGGCCACGCCATCCTGATGGGCCGCAAGACCTTCGAGTCGATCGGGCGGCCGCTGCCCAACCGCCGCAATATCGTCATCACGCGCAATGCGGACTGGCAACACGCGGGGGTGGAAACCGCCGCCTCGCTGCCGGCGGCGGCCGAGCTGGCCGGCGACGGCCCCGCCTTCATCATCGGCGGCGCGCAAATCTATGCCGAAGCGCTGCCGCTGGTGAACCGCCTGATCGTCACCCGTATCGAGCAAACCTTCGACTGCGACGCCTTTTTCCCCGCGCTCGATCCGCAAATCTGGCAAGAAACCGCACGCGAGCGACACCACGCCGAAACTTCCGGATTTGACTACGCGTTTGTGACATACGAAAGACGCTAAGCGGGCGCGCCGGCCGCTGTTGCTTTTTTCCGTTTTTTGCTTAATATGCGCACCTCTTTTGCGCATATCTGCGACAATCCGCTTTCTTTTTTGGCGCGCAAGCTTTCCGCCCAGGCGCAGTTTCTTTTTGCCCTTCTGAACGCATGCCGCCCGCTATGGCGTCTCCTGCGTTCAAGCCCTGGAGAACACCATGAAATTCCGTTTCCCCATCGTCATCATCGACGAAGACTTCCGCTCCGAAAACACGTCCGGCCTCGGCATCCGCGCGCTGGCCGACGCCATCCAGGCCGAAGGCATGGAAGTGCTGGGCGTGACCAGCTATGGCGACCTGGCCCAGTTCGCGCAGCAGCAGTCGCGCGCCTCGGCCTTCATCCTGTCGATCGACGACGAGGAACTGGGCGCCGGCTCCGATGAGGAAACCGATTTCGCGCTCAAGGCCCTGCGCGCCTTCGTCGGCGAAATCCGCCACAAGAACGCCGACATCCCCATCTACCTGTACGGTGAAACCCGCACCTCGCGCCACATCCCCAACGATGTGCTGCGCGAGCTGCACGGCTTCATCCACATGTTCGAAGACACGCCCGAATTCGTGGCTCGCCACATCATCCGCGAAGCCAAGTCCTACCTGGACGGCCTGGCGCCGCCGTTCTTCCGCGCGCTGGTCGACTACGCGCAGGACGGCTCCTACTCCTGGCACTGTCCCGGCCACTCGGGCGGCGTGGCCTTCCTGAAGTCGCCGGTGGGCCAGATGTTCCACCAGTTCTTCGGCGAGAACATGCTGCGCGCCGACGTCTGCAACGCCGTCGAAGAACTCGGCCAGCTGCTGGACCACACCGGCCCGGTGGCCAACTCCGAACGCAACGCCGCGCGCATCTTCAACGCCGACCACTGCTACTTCGTCACCAACGGCACCTCGACCTCCAACAAGATGGTCTGGCACTCCACCGTGGCGCCGGGCGACATCGTGGTAGTCGACCGCAACTGCCACAAGTCGATCCTGCACTCGATCATCATGACCGGCGCCATTCCCGTGTTCCTGATGCCGACCCGCAACCACCTCGGCATCATCGGCCCGATCCCGCTGGAAGAGTTCACGCTGGAAAGCATCGCCAAGAAGATCGAGGCCAACCCCTTCGCCCGCGAAGCCAAGAACAAGAAGCCGCGCATCCTGACCATCACGCAGTCGACCTACGACGGCGTGGTGTACAACGTCGAGACCCTCAAGCAGATGCTCGACGGCGAGATCGACACCCTGCACTTCGACGAAGCCTGGCTGCCGCACGCCACCTTCCACGACTTCTACAAGGACATGCACGCCATCGGCAAGGATCGCCCGCGCGCCAAGAAGTCGATGATCTTCTCTACCCAGTCGACCCACAAGCTGCTGGCCGGCCTGTCGCAGGCGTCGCAGATCCTGGTGCGCGAATCGGAAACCGTGCAACTGGACCAGGACGCCTTCAACGAGGCTTTCCTGATGCACACCTCGACCTCGCCGCAGTACTCCATCATCGCCTCCTGCGACGTCGCCGCGGCCATGATGGAAGCGCCGGGCGGCACCGCGCTGGTGGAAGAAAGCATCCTCGAAGCGCTGGACTTCCGCCGCGCCATGAAGAAGATCGACCAGGAGTTCGGCCTCGACTGGTGGTTCCAGGTGTGGGGCCCCAACAGCTTCTCCACCGACGGCATCGGCGAGCGCGAAGACTGGGTCATCAAGGCTGAAGACGACTGGCACGGCTTCGGCAACCTGGCGCCAGGCTTCAACATGCTCGACCCGATCAAGGCCACCATCGTCAACCCCGGCCTGTCGCTCGACGGCCAGTTCGGCGAGACCGGCATCCCGGCCTCGATCGTGACCAAGTACCTGGCCGAGCACGGCGTCATCGTCGAAAAGTGCGGCCTGTATTCGTTCTTCATCATGTTCACCATCGGCATCACCAAGGGCCGCTGGAACACGCTGGTCACCGCTCTGCAGCAGTTCAAGGACGACTACGACAAGAACCAGCCGATCTGGCGCATCCTGCCCGAGTTCGCCGCCGCCAACCAGGGCCGCAACGCGCGCTACGAGCGCCTCGGCCTGCGCGACCTGTGCCAGCAGATCCATGAGACCTACAAGGCCTACGACGTCGCGCGCCTGACCACCGAAATGTACCTGTCGGACATGCAACCGGCCATGAAGCCCTCCGACGCCTTCGCCAAGATGGCGCATCGCGAGATCGACCGCGTGCCGCTGGACGAGCTGGAAGGCCGGGTCACTTCGATCCTGCTGACGCCTTACCCGCCGGGCATTCCCCTGCTGATCCCGGGCGAGCGCTTCAACAAGACCATCGTCGACTACCTGAAATTCGCACGCGATTTCAACGAGAAATTTCCCGGCTTCGAAACCGACGTGCACGGCCTGGTCAAGCGCGAAGTCAATGGCAAGCGCGACTACTTCGTCGACTGCGTGAAACAGTAAGGCCCGATGCGCCGGCCTCCCGGCCTGCGCTGCGGAAAAGACAAAGCCGATACCGTACGCCGGTATCGGCTTTGTTTTTGATGGTTCTAATTCTTAGAATGAACCAAGATAAAAATACCCGGCCAACGCGCCGCCGAACAGCAGCCACAAGGGATGGATCTTGGTCTTCAACGCGATGACGGCGGTGGCGGCGGTGATCGCGGCCAGGAAACCATGGGTGATCGAGGCCTGGGCGATCAGCAAGGCGCTGGCCGCCACCAGCCCGCCGGTCACCGGCAACAGGCCGGCCTGCACATGGCGACGCCACGGCTTGTCCTTGAAGCGCTCCCATACGTGCAGCATGATGATGGTGATCAGCGAGGACGGGCCGAACTTGGCGAAGGTGGTCACCAGCATGCCCCAGAAGCCGGCCACGTGCCAGCCGACCAGGGTCACCACCATCAGGTTGGGGCCGGGAGCGGCCTGGCCCAGCGCGAACAGTGCGCTGAAGTCTTCGGCCGTCATCCAGTGATGGACTTCCACCACCTGGCGCTGCATCTCCGGCAGGATGGTGTTGCCGCCGCCGAAAGCCAGCACCGAGAGCTGGGTCATGATGACGGCCAACGCAATCAGGGTCTGGCTCATTTTGCGCCCTCCTTCGCCGTTTCCTTGCCCGCTGCCTCCTTCTCCGCCGCAGCTTGCGGTTTGGCGGAGAACCTGTCGCCGTAGCGTGCCGTCAGCAGCACGCTGATCGGCGTCATCGCCAGCATCACCCACAGCAGCGGAATCCGCAAAAAAGCGATCGCCACGAAGCAGACGATGGCCACCGCCGCCAACACCATGTTCTTGCGCAGCGGCAGCGCGATCTTCACCGCCATCTGGATCAGCAGGCCGGCCGCCGCCGCGGCCAGGCCGGCGAACAGGTGCTTGACGTTGGGGTCGTGCTGGTAATGCTGGTAGATGATGCCCAGCACCACCACCACCGCCGAGGGCACCGCGATCAGCCCGAAGATCGCCGCCAGCGCGCCCTTGACGCCGCGGAATTTCATGCCCAGCGCCACCGACAGGTTAATGATGTTGCCGCCCGGCAGGAACTGGCACAGGCCAAGCAATTGCACGAATTCGGCTTCGGACAGCCAGCGCCGGCGCTCGACCACCATCCGGTGCGCCAGCGGCAACGCGCCGCCGAAAGCGGTCATGCCCAGGCCGAGGAAGCCCAGGAACAGTTCTTTGGAAGTGGGTGGGGTGAAGCCTGCCGTTTGTCCATCTGGCGCATCGGGTGCATTGGATGCATCGGGTACGGCGGCGTTGGCCGGGGTATGTTCGGAAGTGCTCATGTTCATCTCGCAATACTGCTGCGGCGCCATTGCCGCACGAATGAAAGGCTACTCTCGGGGAGGGTTTTTGTCTAATATATGTCAGATACTCAATCCATATTAAACCGATATGTCACCCCACATCGATTTGCGCCTGCTGCGCTACTTCATCGCCGTGGCCGAAGAGGGCCACCTGACCAAGGCCGCCCAGCGCATCGGCATCCAGCAACCGCCGTTGTCGCAGCAGATTCGCGTGCTGGAGAAGGAACTCGGCGTGACCTTGTTCAACCGCATGCCGCGCGGCATGGAACTGACCGAAAGCGGCGCCGCCCTGCTGGACGATGCACGCGCCATCCTGGCGCAGGTGGATGCCACGGTGGCCGGCGTGCGCCGCATCGCCCAGGGCAAGATGGGGCGCATCGCAGTCGGCTTTACCGAATCGGCGTCGCTGCACCCGTTCGTGCCGGCCGTGATCCGCGCCTTCCGCGCCGCGGCGCCGGACGTGGCGCTGACGGTCGAAGAAACCAACACCGCCGAGCTGGTCGAGGCGATCCGCAAGAAGCAGCTGGACCTGGCCTTCGTGCGCTCCCCGGCGGGCGACGCCACCGGCATCGCGATAGAAACCGTACTGGTCGAAGAAATGGTGGCCGCCCTCCCCGCCGACCATCGGCTGGCAGGCAAGGGCCACAAAAAGAGCATCGCGCTGTCGGCGCTGGCCGATGAATCCTTCATCATGACGCGCCGCCCCAGCGGCCCCGGCCTGTACGACACCATCATCGCCGCCTGCCGCAGCGCCGGCTTCAGCCCGCGCGTAACGCAAGAGGCGCGCAAGAACCTGTCGACGCTGAGCCTGGTCGCCGCCGGCCTGGGGGTCGCGGTGATTCCGGCATCGATGATGCACGTCAGCGCCGAAGGCGTGACCTATCTCAAGCTCAACGATGCGCCGGCCCTGAAGGCGCCCCTGCACCTGGCCTACCGCGAAGGAGAAATCGGCGGCGCGGTGGCGCTGATGCGCAGCGAAGCCCTGAAGCTGAGCGCGGCGCAGAAAAAACGCTAGCCTGGGGACGCCGCTGAAACGACAAAGGCCTCCAAGCGGAGGCCTTTGCCTGATCCTGATTGCCCAGTCGGGCGTTCAGGTCTTGGGCAGCGTCACGCCATGCTGGCCCTGGTACTTGCCGCCGCGGTCCTTGTACGAGGTCTCGCAGATTTCATCGCTCTCGAAGAACAGCACCTGTGCGCAGCCTTCGCCGGCGTAGATCTTGGCCGGCAGCGGGGTCGTATTGGAGAACTCCAGCGTGACGTAACCTTCCCATTCCGGCTCGAAAGGCGTGACGTTGACGATGATGCCACAACGCGCGTACGTCGACTTGCCCAGGCAGATCGTCAGCACGCTGCGCGGAATGCGGAAGTACTCGACGGTGCGCGCCAGCGCGAAGGAATTCGGCGGGATGATGCAGACATCGCCCTTGAAGTCCACGAAGGACTTCTCGTCGAAGTTCTTGGGATCGACGATGGTGGAATTGATGTTGGTGAAGATCTTGAATTCGTTGGCGCAACGGATATCGTAGCCATACGACGACGTGCCATAAGACACGATCTTGGCGCCATCGGCGGAGGTACGGACCTGGCCCGGCTCAAAGGGCTCGATCATGCCCTGCTGCTCGGCCATGCGGCGGATCCACTTATCTGACTTGATAGACATGGTGTTTTGACAATCTCTGAAGATGCGCAATTTTACGCGAAAAAGGACGGCGAACCGCTAAAAGCCTGCTTCGCCCCCTTTGCCCGCCTGTTTTTCCACAACAACCAACCCCGGTTCAGCGCTGCATGCTCTCCCACACCTTCTGCAGCCGCTTGACCGACACCGGCATCGGCGTCTTCAGCTCCTGCGCATAGAGCGACACGCGCAGCTCTTCCAGCATCCAGCGGAACTCGGTCATCTTGGGGTCGGCGCGTCCGGCGCGCTCTTTCAGGCCGCGCTGATAGGGCAAGGCCACCTGGTTCCATTCGGCCAGCAGGCGCGTATCGCGCGCGGGGTCGGCGCGCAGCTTGTCCAGCCGTACGTTGATGGCTTTCAGGTAACGCGGATAGTGCGTCAGGTTGGCGTAGTCGGTCTCGGCCACGAAACGCTTGCCAACCAGTTGCGCAAGCTGGGACTGGATATCGGCTGCCGCCTGGGCATGCGCCTTGATGCCCTGCAGTTTCTTGGGCAGCGAGTGGTACTCGGCCAGGATCTGGCCGGCCAGGCGCGCGATTTCATTGACCAGCAGGCCCAGGCGCGCCTTGCCTTCCTCCTTGCGCTTGTTGAACTCGTCGGCATTCTTCGGCAACGGATCTTGCAGGAAGGCGCGCTCCAGGCCGGCATTGAGGATCTGGTCGCGCAATTCTTCCTGCGCTCCCAACGCCATGAACTGCATGCCCATCTGCTGCAGGCCGGGAATGTTCTTTTCCAGGTACTTCAACTGCTCCTTCATCTGCAGCGCGAACAGGCGGCGCAGGCCGGCGTAATGGAAACGCGCCGCTTCGGCCGGATCGTCGAACACTTCCAGGTCGCAATGCGTCTTGCGGTCCACCAGGGCCGGGAAGCCGATCAGCGTCTGTGCCTGCTTGCCGGCGCCGCGCGTGATTTCCAGCAGTTCCGGCAATTCGCCGAAGCTCCAGCCGGTCAGGTTGCCGTACTCGCCAACCGCAACCGGCGCCGCGGCGGCCGGTTGGGCTGCCGCCCGCTGGGCCGGCTTTCCAGATTGCGGTTGCGGTACGTCGTTGCCCTCGTCCTCGTCGCGCGGCGCAATCGCCACCTGCTCGGCCAGCTTCTGGAACTGCTGGCGCGCCTGGCCGCCGAATTCGGCTTGCAGGGCGGCGAGGTTGCGGCCCATCTCCAACTGGCGGCCATGCTCATCGACGATCTTGAAATTCATCGCATGGTGCGCCGGCAAGGTCTCCTGCTTGAAGTCGCTGGCCTTGACCAGGATGGTGATCTGCTCGCGGATGTCAGCGATGATGGCGTCGGTCAGGTTGCCGCGGCCGAAGATCTTTCGCTCTTCCATGCGCTCGCAAAACTTCGCCGCATAGTCCGGCAACGGCACGCAGTGGCGGCGCAGTTTTTGCGGCAGCGACTTCAGCAGCAGGTGCACCTTTTCCTTGAGCATGCCCGGCACCAGCCATTCGCAGCGGTCGGCCGACACCTGGTTGAGCGCGTACAGCGGCACGGTCAGCGTGACGCCATCGCGCGTGGCGCCCGGCTCAAAGTGGTAAGACAGCGCCATGGCGATGCCGGCCACGTTCATGGTCTTGGGGAACAGCTCGGTGGTGACGCCGGCCGCCTCGTGGCGCATCAGGTCGTCACGATTGAGATACAGCAGCTTGGGATCGGCGGCGGTGGCCTGCTTGTGCCACTTCTCGAAATCGACGCCATTGCAGACCTCGGCCGGCACCAGCTTGTCGTAAAAAGCGGCAATCAGTTCATCGTCCACCAGCACGTCGAGCCGGCGCGATTTGTGTTCCAGGTTCTCGATCTCGCGTACCAGTTTCTGGTTGTGCGCGAAAAACGGCGCGCGGGTATCGAAATCGCCGCCCACCAACCCGTCGCGAATGAAGATCTCGCGCGCCTCGTCCGGATTGATGTTGCCGTAATTGATGCGGCGCTGGCTGTACACCACCAGGCCGTACAAGGTGGCGCGCTCGGAAGCGGTGACCTGCGCGGCGCGCTTTTCCCAGCGCGGTTCGCCCCAGGATTTCTTCAGCAGGTGGCCGCCGATCTTTTCCAGCCATTCCGGCTGGATATTGGCCACGCAGCGCGCATACAGGCGCGCGGTATCGACCAGCTCGGCCGCCATCACCCAGCGGCCCGGCTTCTTGGTCAGGTGCGAACCCGGCCAGATATTGAATTTGATGCCACGCGCACCCAGGTATTGGGCATCGTCTTCCGACTTGAAACCGATGTTACCGAGCAAGCCCGTCAACAGCGCCAGGTGCAATTGGTCATACGTCGCCGGCGCTTCGTTGAGACGCCAGCCCTGCTCCTTGACGATGGTCAGCAACTGCGAATGGACATCGCGCCACTCACGCAAGCGCAACTGCGAGAGGAAGTTCTCGCGGCAATGTTCCTGCAGCTGGCGGTTGGATTTCTTGTGCGCGATGGCGTCTTCGAACCACTTCCAGATCTTGAGGTAACTGGCGAATTCGGACTTCTCATCGGCAAATTTCTTGTGCGCGTTGTCGGCCGCGTTCTGCGCCTCCATGGGCCGGTCGCGCGGATCCTGCACCGACAACGCGGCGGCAATGACCAGCAGTTCGGTTAGGCAGGCGTTGTCGCGCGCGGCCAGGATCATGCGGCCCACGCGCGGGTCCAGCGGCAACTTGGCGAGCTGCTTGCCCAGCGGCGTCAGGCGGTTGACGCCATCCTGCTCTTCCACCGCGCCCAGCTCCTGCAGCAACTGGTAGCCGTCAGCAATCGCGCGGCCCAGCGGTGGCTCGATGAAGGGAAAAGTTTCGACATCGGTCAGGTGCAGCGACTTCATCCGCAAGATGACCGAAGCCAGCGAAGAACGCAGGATTTCCGGCTCGGTGAACCTGGGGCGCTGCAAAAAATCCTGTTCGTCGTACAGGCGGATGCACACGCCGGCCGCCACCCGGCCGCAACGGCCGGCGCGCTGGTTGGCGGCCGACTGCGCCACCGGCTCGATCTGCAATTGCTCGACCTTGTTGCGGTAGCTGTAGCGCTTTACGCGCGCCAGCCCGGCATCGACCACATAACGGATGCCCGGCACCGTCAGCGAAGTCTCGGCGACGTTGGTCGCCAGCACGATGCGGCGCGCGTTGCTGATCTTGAAGACGCGCTCCTGCTCCTGCGCCGACAGGCGCGCGAACAGCGGCAAGATCTCCACATGCGGCGGATGGTGCTTGCGCAGCGCCTCGGCGGCGTCGCGGATCTCGCGCTCGCCGGGCAGGAATACCAGCACATCGCCGGAGCCGATGCGGGAAAGTTCATCGACCGCATCCACCACCGCATCCATCAGGTCGCGCTGCTCGCGGTCTTTCTGCGCCTGCGATGCCCGGCCTTCGGCGCGGGCACGCGCCTGCGCCACCTCGGCGCTGACCTGGCTGGCGCCGCTGCGGTCGGCATTGTCGATCGGACGGTAACGGATCTCCACCGGATACAGGCGCCCGGAGACTTCGATCACCGGCGCCGGCACAATCTCGGGACCCTGCGCGCCTTTGACTTCGCGGCCGAAGTGGCGGGCGAAGCGGTCGGCGTCGATGGTGGCCGAGGTGATGATCACCTTCAGGTCGGGACGCTTGGGCAACAGCTGCTTCAGGTAACCCAGCAGGAAATCGATGTTGAGGCTGCGTTCATGCGCCTCGTCGATGATGATGGTGTCGTACTGGCGCAAGAGCGGATCGGTCTGGGTCTCGGCCAGCAGGATGCCGTCGGTCATCAGCTTGATCCAGGCCCCCTTGGACAAGGTGTCATTGAAACGCACCTTGTAGCCGACCAGTTCGCCCGGCGGCGAATTCAACTCCTGCGCAATGCGCTTGGCAGTCGACGAAGCCGCGATACGGCGCGGCTGCGTGTGGCCGATCAGCCCTTTTTCACCGCGCCCGAGCTCCAGGCAGATCTTGGGAAGCTGGGTAGTCTTGCCGGAACCGGTTTCGCCGCTGACGATGATGACCTGGTGCCGCCGCAGCGCCTCGGCGATTTCATGGCGGCGGCCGGAAACCGGCAATTCTTCCGGGAAAGTAACCGGCGGCAAAGGATTGCGCACGGCAGGCGGGACATCGGAGCGAGTCGCCCGTGGCGGCTTGCCGGAAGGGGCTGGAGTGGAAGGCTTGGTAACGGACATGAGGCCGACATTATACCTGTGGGCGCTCCTTCGAAGCCCACAGGCAGGGCTCTATCGCTTGTTCTCTTCAGGCTGCAGGAACGTCACCCCGGCTTATTAAGCAGGATAAGAACATCCCCCTCCCAATATGCGCAACGCCAAACTGAAGAATGTGTACTAAGCAATCAGGTTACCGGCAACATTGCCATAGGAGCAATACGGCTCAGCACAGTGGCCGCCAACCTTGAACCGGTTACTTTGCGGCCTGAGGTGCAGCCAACTTACTCTCCAGCACCCCCTTCTTACCCACCTCTTCACTGACGAGATGCAATTTGGTGCGCGCATCGAGCATGCCCATCTTGATTTCCTGCCAGATGAAATAGAGTTTTCCCGCAACAACGTCGAAGCTCAAACTATCAGTATTTTCCGCTGTCGATGTAACGGTATGCTTGCCAGGCTCAACCTCTGTATAGAAGTAAGTTTTCGCCGCCGTTTGGCCCAGATACTTCCCATCCATGTTGACATTAATCTTCTTTGCGGAACCAAGATTTTCATTACGATAAATATAAACGCCCGCAACATCCGGCTTGGCAACAAACGTTTTCGCAGCCGCATCCTGATGCGGCTCTCCCATCGGAACTGAAGCACAGCCGACGAGTGCCAATGCAATTAGCGCAATACCCAAATAGCGTTGCAACATACTCTCTCCTAACCATCCGTATTAGTAAATGAATGCGTCATGTCTCCGCGATCAAATCACAATGTTCGATCAGGCATAACTGACGGAAGAAGAGTAGCAATCCCCCTGCATGAAAATTAATTATAACGCTCACTTATTCTGGTTATCAGTAAATCCTTTAAGAATCTTTCCAAGAAAATTACCATCGGCTCTATAGGTTGGCTAGGCCGCTACCCTGCCATCGGCCATCATGATCTTCCCCAAAAAATCTGAACAGAAATTAATGTTAGTGTTTTTAGCGTCTCTTGGAGTAGATCTGCCATGACTGGAAGACGGCGATAACCAGTTTTCTATCCTCTGCGCTGATCGCTTCGTGCGGCCGGGTGTTTTATTACTAAGCCGCCTTGAACACGAAAATTATGACACTACAGAAAGGCGACGTTACCCCCATGACATTGATTTCCCGAGGGGCATTTCCCACACAGCTGAGATAACCCTATATTTTTCTAGAGCGAATATATTGCACTATTGCGAATACCCAGAAATAGAACGCTAAAAGAGATCCATATATAAATACAGGTCTGGCATCTGCAATCGACCATGAATAATTTCCGTTATAGAAAAATTCGGCTGCCACTATGATGGCGACTTTCATTACTCCGAAACATAATATGGTCATTAGGTATATTTTTATTAGAAGAAAAATTAAGCGGATCATTATTTTTTCTTTCTAAATTTTTCTGAATTCCATTTATTGCAGCATTTCCAGACTCCGAGCCAAAGTTGCCAACTAAAGCAATGTGACGTAGCACGCAACCGACAACTATTCGCATGCCCGTGTGCCGAAGAAATCTTTCTCTCGAACACACTAATCGAGCAGTATCCCGGTTGTACAAGGCAGCCAATTCTTGAGGTATCTTGACGTAGCCGTTACCACAATAGTCTAGGTTCCGTTACTACCGAAATTTATTCAAGTTCTCCCGACAAACCAAATACCAACCAAGGCGACATTAATTCCTGTTGCAACTACCGCCAATACCAACATGTAAAGGGCATACAAACGATCATATTTTTTCCCGCTAGCAGCGAAAGCAGCTTGGATTCCCTTGCGCTCGTCGATCACAAAAACGATCAGAACTGCACATGAAACAAATCCAACAACGTACCATCCCCACAAAGAAGATATTGCTGTTATGAAGTTCAATCCATAACTTAGGCACCACAAAATAGTTACAACGTTCTGCCAGAAAGGTGACAGATTATCGCCAATACGCATTTCAACCTCCGTCTTACTTATCACTTGTTGTGTGCCATTGAATCCAAGGCTGGGCAATGTTGTCGTTCACTTTAAAGTTAAGATCGATAAGTCCAATTCTAGGCTCGATTCGAGTTATTGCATTCCATTGATTCGGCGCCAGAATTGTCATCTGCCTTGCAACCGATGTAACAAGAGCAGGCTGTAAAAGCGCTGCAACACGTGGATTAGTTACGACACCCGTTGCCAGTCTCGCATTTAACACCCTACCACCAGCCAATCCCCAAGCCATGTCAGCAGCTACTGCAAGACGCTCTTGCTCAGGTGATCCGCCGCTTGCACGCACGGTCCACTCCAACGCACTGCCAGGCATATAAGCGGATTCTGATGAGGAGCCTTTTAGCGCCGTGACAAAATTCGTAAAGTTCAGACCGAAACCCACAGCACTCTTAGCTGTATAAGTCGCGCCAAAGGCGGTCAATGGAACGCCAGCCCACTTCGTCAGCGTCGTCGGTTCAGGCGCGGCAGTCAATCCCACTCCAGTTATTGTCATCGCCCCACCGCTAATGATGCTCAAGCCATCGGCGAACATTCCTATCAGTGAAGAAACAGCTTTGTATGTTGGGTTTACTGTTTCTGACGGAGAGTAATTCACCGCCATTGGAGTCTTTGCATCATCTAACCTGCGCTGAACCATGCTAGCTTCGCGGAAACTCCACACGGTATCTGTCTTCGGCATTCGATCCATGACAGACGATTGCTCTCCATGACGATCGGTACCGACCGACTGGTATTGTGCCATCCCCGTCGCACGTGCAAAGTTACGTGCCGCCAATTCCAATTCTGGCGAACTTTTCATCTGCCGCAGATTCACGCCAGTACCTACTCCAGCAACAGAAGACCACAAGAATTCCCGCTGTGCCTCAGCTAAACCAACAGCGTCCCTTGCTTGGCGTTCCGCCATCGCCTGCAACAACGGATTGCTCATGCGCCGGTTTTCCACATCGCGCTGGAAATCCAATTCCCGATTCTGCTGCTGCGCAGCCATCAGCCGCCGCTCCATCTCAGTCGCCCCCATCGCTCCGCTCATGGCGGCGCCGGCTATCAGTTGCCCCGCATGCGGGGCGCGTCCCATCAGGGCGCCATAGGCCGCTCCCGATGCGATCCCTGAGACGGTATTGTGCGCAAACTGCTTGCCCCAATTAAATCCATTTTGGAGGTCATAACCCATCATGGAGTTGGCGGCCTTGCCCGCTGCATACCCCACACCCGCGGCAGCAGCACTCGCCGCCACCCCGCGCCAATCGAAGCTGTGTTGCAGGCCCGCAGCCGTCATGATGCCCTGGCTGGCGATGTTGCCGATACCCGCTTGCACCATGGCACGCCCAGCCTGGCCAATGTCGCCCAGCTTGTTCAATATGTTGGTGGCCGTACTGCTGTTCAAGGCACTGCCCACGCCCGCCGATACGGCGCCGCCCAGTGCCGACAGACCCACTTGTTTCCAACTGAAACTGTCCTGCTGACCGGTGGCAATCGCAAAGCCCTGGCCGGCGATGGAGCCGACGGCTGCAGCGCCCGCCGCCACCGCAACTGCCGCCAA
>NZ_JBWKPR010000004.1:0-317786 GCF_059418325.1 Herbaspirillum sp. GW821-FHT09A12 | reverse complement strand
CGCGCTGGCCGCGTTGCCCGGTGAGGCTGGTGGCCCACCACCAGCCTCACCGGGCGCCTTGCCACCCCGCCTTCTGGAGGCAACGCATCTCGCAAATTAATTGTTAACAGGCCCTAGTGCCATGCAAGGCTTGCCGGGCCAGCAGCAAGGCGCCGTCGGCGGCATCGGCGGCAGCGGTGACGACGCGCTGGCGCAGCCCGGAAGAGAGATAGCCGTTGAGGGCCCCGGCCAGTCCGCCGCATAGCGCCAGCGGCAGGCGCTGCTGCGGATCGAGCGCGCCGGCCATCAGTTCGATTTCATCGGCTGCCGCCTGCATGATGGCGCGGGCCGCATCGTCGTCGCCGGCATGCGCCACCACCAGCCGCGCCAGGCGGGCGAAGGCGGCCTGGTCGGCTTGCGACAGCCAGGCCAGCACCGTCTCGCGCTCGCCGCGTTCGCCGCCGCCACCCGTGGCGGGCAATTCGCCGGCGCAGAAGGCCAGCACCGCCTCGGCCAGCGGGCCGCGCACGGCACGGCCATCGATGGCGTGCTGCGTGTGGTGGATGGCGCGCATGCCCATCCAGGCGCCGCTGGCGTCGTCGCCGGACGGGAAGCCCCAGCCGTCGACCATGCGCTGGCGGCCATCGATGTCGACGGCGATGCCGATGGTGCCGGTGCCCACGGCGATCACCGCGCCGGGCTTGCCCTGGTGCGCGCCGAGCAGGGTGGTGATGCCGTCGGTGGCGGCTTGCAGCATGCCGAAGGCCGGCGCCGCGGCGTGGAAGTCGGCCGCCCATTGCGCCACGTTATAGCCGGCGATGCCGACGCCGACCGCCAGTTGCGACAGCGGCGGCATCGCCTGGCCGGCATGGCTGAAGG
This sequence comes from Herbaspirillum sp. GW821-FHT09A12, assembly GCF_059418325.1. NCBI lineage: Bacteria > Pseudomonadati > Pseudomonadota > Betaproteobacteria > Burkholderiales > Oxalobacteraceae > Herbaspirillum > Herbaspirillum sp. GW821-FHT09A12. Next base: position 316,928 of record NZ_JBWKPR010000004.1, on the reverse strand, counting down.
CCTGTTCGATGGTCGGCACGATGACGCGCCATGCCGTCCCGGCGCCGTTGCGCAAGGCCGAGCCGGGGCCGGCCGCTTCGGCCAGCACGCGGCCATCGGCCGTGGCGATGCGCACCAGGGTCTTGGTGCCGCCGCCGTCGACGCCGACCAGCCAGGCGATGGAGGAAGCGGGGGAAAGGGAAGTGTTCATGGCGGCGGCAGGCGTCTCAATGGCGCCGCGACGATTGCAGGTTGCCGGGTTTGAGACGGCGCAGCGCCTGGCCTTGCGCGTCGAACGCATGGAACGCATGGCTGTCGGCCGACAGCTCCAGATGCTCGCCGATATTGACGTCGCGGTTGCCGTCGCCGCGCACCACGATGTCTTGCCCGCCATCCAGCGTCAGGTAGATGAAGTTGGCTTCGCCCAGGTGTTCCACCAGGTTGACCGTGCCGTTGAAGCGTTCCGATCCCTGCGCGTGTTCGCGGATCTGTTCGGCGCGCAGGCCCAGCGTCACCTTGTCGCCCGGGCGGGCGGCGCCGGGCTCGACGTCGGCATGCAGTTGCGCGCCGCCGGCGATTTCCACCCCCAGGCCGTGCGCGGCGACATGGGTCACGGTGCCGGGCAGCAGGTTCATCCTGGGCGAGCCGATGAAGCCGGCCACGAACAGGTTCTGCGGATGCTGGTACAGCTCCAGCGGCGAGCCGGCCTGCTGGATGCGGCCGTCGTGCATGACCACGATCTTGTCGCCCAGCGTCATGGCCTCGACCTGGTCGTGGGTGACGTAGACGATGGTGGCGGCCAGCTCCTTGTGCAGCTTGGCGATCTCCAGCCGGGTTTGCACGCGCAGCGCGGCGTCGAGGTTGGACAGCGGTTCGTCGAACAGGAACAGGCGCGGCTTGCGCACGATGGCGCGCCCGATCGCCACGCGCTGGCGCTGGCCGCCGGACAGTTCGCGCGGCAGGCGCTCGAGCAGGTGATCGATCTTGAGGATGCCGGCGGCGTGGCGGATGCGCTCGTCGATGTCGGCACGGCTGCTGCCGGCCACCTTCAGGCCGAAGGCCATGTTCTTGTACACCGTCATGTGCGGATACAGCGCGTAGCTCTGGAACACCATGGCGATGCCGCGCTCGGCCGGCGGCAGGTGGTTGACCACCTTGCCGCCGATGGCCAACTGGCCGCCGCTGATGTCTTCCAGCCCGCACAGCATGCGCAGCAGGGTCGACTTGCCGCAGCCGGAAGGGCCGACCAGTACGCAGAATTCGCCGTCGCGGATGTCGAGGTTGAGGTCGGCCAGCACGTCGGCGCGGCCGTCGTAGGATTTCCTCAGGTTTTCTATGCTTACGTTTGCCATGTTCAATCCCAGTATGAGTTTATTTGACGGCGCCCGCGGTCAGGCCGCGGATCAGCTGGCGGGAGAACGCGACGTACAGCAGCAGGATCGGGATCACTGCCATCGACAGCGCCGCCAGCACTGAATTCCAGTCGGTGGCGTACTGGCCGATGAACTGTTGCACGCCCAGCGTGACGGTGCGGGTCTCCTCGCCGGGCGCCAGGATCAGCGGGAACCACAGGTCGTTCCAGGCCGGGATCATGGTGAACACCGCCACGGTGGCGATGGCCGGACGCAGCAGCGGCAGGATCACCTGGAAGAAGATGGCGATCTCGCCCACGCCGTCGCAGCGCGCGGCATCTTTGAGCTCGGACGGGATCTGGCGGATGAACTCGGACAGGATCATCACCGCCAGCGGCAGGCCTTGCGCGGTGTACACCAGGATCAGCGCGGTGCGCGTATTGATCAGGTCCAGCGCCACCACCAGTTGCAGGATGGAGACCGTGCCCAGCCGGATCGGGATCATGATGCCGATGGCCAGGAAGAAGTTGAGGAAGCGGTTGCCGGGAAACTTGTATTCCGACAGCGCCCAGCCGGCCATGGCGCCCAACAGCACGATCAGCACCAGCGAGCCCAGGGTGACCACCAGACTGTTGCCGAAGTAGAGCAGGAAGTGGGTGCCGGAGAGCACCTTCTGGAAACCGACCAGGGTCAGCGTGTCGGCGGTGGGCAGCGCCATCGGGCCGTCGAAGATGGCGCTGCGGGTCTTGACCGAATTGATCAGGATCAGCGCGATCGGAAACAGCGCGATCACCGCGTAGATGCACAGCACCAGGTGTACCCACAGGTGGCCGATGGGGCCGAAGCCGCGCCGCATCAGAGTCGGCCCGACCGGCGTGGAGGGTAAGACGGCGCCGGCGCAGGAAGAAGACGCAGGGGAAGAAAGGGAAGAGGGCATCGGGGTCTCCTCGCGCTCACAGCGCATAGCGGGTCAGCCTGCGCTGCACCAGGTAGAAGTACGTGCCCACGCCGGCCAGGATCACCAGGAACATCAGCGTGGCCACTGCGGCGCCCATGGTCGGGCTGCCGATCTGCGCCTGGTAGCCGAAGAAGGTGCGGTAGAAATAGGTGCCCAGCAGGTCGGCCGAATAATTGGGCCCGGCCAGCGCGCCCTTGACCGAATAGATCAGGTCGAAGGCATTGAAGTTGGCGACGAAGGTGAGGATGGTCACCAGGCCCAGCGTCGGGTAGATCAGCGGCAGCTTGATCTGCCAGAAGATGCGCATGGCGGAGGCGCCCTCGGCGTGCGCGGCTTCCAGTATCTCTTCCGGCACCGCCAGCAAGGCCGCATAGATCAGCATCATGGGGATGCCGATGTATTGCCACACCGAGATCAGCGACAGCGTCACCAATGCGGTCGATTCCTGGCCCAGCCAGGGGCCGAACCAGTCGGCCAGGCCGACGAAACCCATCAGTTTTTCGCCCACGCCCCACAGCGGCGAGAGGATCAGTTGCCAGATGAAGCCGATGATCACCACCGACAGCAGCGTGGGCAGGAAGATCAGCGTGCGGTAGGTGCGCGCGCCGCGCAGGCCCTTCAGGCTGAACAGCGTCGCCAGCAGCAGGCCGATCGGGTTTTGCAGCGCCATGTGCATGCCGAAGAACTTGATGTTGTTCCACATCGCATTCCAGAATGCGGCCGACCAGTCGGGGTCGAACAGGATGGTGCGGTAGTTGTCGAGGCCGACGAAGCTGGTCGCGCCGGCATCGTTGCTGGTGTAGAAGCCCAGGCGCAGCGTATCGGCCAGGGGCAGCGCGCTGAACATGGAATAGATGAGGACGGCAGGCGCGAGAAATACCACGAGCTGCCAGGCGCGGACTTGTTTCACTGCGTCTCCTGAGAGGGATGGCCAGGGATGGAACCGGACGGGCGTCTTGGCGCGCCCATATCCGGTCTCCCTTTTTTATTTCAGTCCATGCCGCCGCCATCGGATGCGGCATGGCGCATCACACGCGCTACTGTTGCGGCTTGTACCACTTGGCGAAGCCGGCCTGGATCTTGGCGGCGGCATCCTTGGGCGCCAGCTTGCCGTTGAGCACCTGGGCGTTGACGTTCCACATCTCGTTTTCCATGCTCGGCGTGCCGCGGTTGAGGATCTGCGAGTTGACGCGGATGGTCGAGGCGCAACCCTTGCGCCAGCCGATCATCTGCTTGGCGATCGGGTCCTTCACCGAGATCAGGTGGTTCGACAGCGAGAAGAAGCCGGTGACCTTGTTGGTGTAGAGGTCGGCGAACTCTTGCGAACCCAGCCAAGCCAGGAACTTGTAGGCGTCTTCCTTGTTCTTCGATTTCTTGTTGATGCCCATGCCGATGTCGTTGTGGTCGGAGATGTAGCAGGCATCGCCGGCCTTGGGCACCGGCGGCGGGAAGGCGCCCATGTCCAGCTTGCCGTTGAAGTAGGCGATGTCCCAGGAGCCGGCCGGGTATACCGCGCCGCGGCCCAGGGCGAACATGTTCTGGCTGTCGCTGTAGGTCTGCGCCGAGGCGCCCTTGGGCAGGTACTTGCCCAGCTTGGCTTCATACTCCCAGGCCGCCACGAACTGCGGGTCGGTGAACTTGGCGCGGCCGGCGATGAGCGCCTTGCGGCCTTCCTCGCCCTTCCAGTAATTGGGGCCGACGCCGGTAAACAGCACCTGGTGCGATTCCCACTGCTCGGAGGTGCCCATCACCAGCGGCGTGTACTTGCCATTGGCCTTGACGGCGTCGAGCAGCTTGAAGAACTCGGCCTCGGTCTTGGGCGGCTCCAGGTTCAGTTCCTTGAAGATCTTGGTGTTGTAGAAGAAACCGTGGATCACCGACGCCATCGGCATGCAGAAGGTGTCTTTGCCGTCATCGGTCTGCCAGGCGGTCTTGGCCGCCGGCGCGAAGAATTCCATGCCGGGCTTGCCGTCCAGCTTTTCCAGATGGCCCTTGTTGTACAGCGAGAGCGACACGTCGAACGGGCGGCAGGCCACCAGGTCGCCGGCGGTGCCGCCGGCCAGGCGCGCGGCCAGGCTGGAGTCGTATTCGGTGGGCGCGGTCGGGGCGAACTTCACGGCGATGCCGGGGTTCTGTTTCTGGAAGGCGGGGATCAGTACGGTTTCCCACAACTGCAGGTCGTCCACACGCCAGCTTTCGATGGTGAGCGTGCCGGCCTGCGCATGGCCGCCGATGGACAGCGCCAGGGCGGCGGCCGTGGCCAGTGTGGCCGCGGCGCGTTTGAACGCTGGAATGAAGGGAATGGCGGCGTCGGTCTGTTGCTTGGTTTGCATCGTTTGTCTCCTGGCTTTATTGGCTGTTGGTCGCTCTTGCCTGTCGGGATAGTGCGGCCCGGCAACCGGCAACGAGGTGCGCGATGACAGTGGGCAGCGGCGCGACAGTAGCACCGCGCCGCATGTGATGCGAGCTTGGCGCGGCAGCCGCCGGCAATGGCGTAAGATGCTGATTTACATGGGAAAAGCAGCAAACGGCAGGAGCGCGCCGATTACATATCCTTACAGGTCGCGCCAGGGCGGCGGCGGCCCCTGCCCGCGATGCGAGCCCATCGGCGAATGTGAGCGTGGCGCGTGCTGCCCAAGCTAAGGAAAGAAAACATTACATTTCTTTACAAGAGCTGAATTGAATTAATGTTTTCATCTAGCCGCTGCAAATTGCAGCGCGGCAGTGGCCGGGCTATAGTCTTTCCCGGTTTGGAGACACACGGACATAATGATAAAAATGAAACGCCCAGTCCGCGCGTTGCGCGCATCGGTCATGCACCGTTGCGCGACGGCGGCGATGCTGGTGACCCTTCCCCTGTTGATGCTGGCGGCGCTGGCGGTATGTGCCGCGCTGCCGCCGCAGGCGCACGCGGCCGCAGCGTCGGCGGCCGCGCCTGGGGCATCCGCGGCACCGGCCTCGCTGCAGGTGCTGCACTGGTGGACATCGGCCGGCGAACGCCGCGCCCTCAACGTGGTGGTGAACCAGTTGGCCAGGCAGAACATCCAATGGCGCGACGTGCCAATCCCGGGCGGCGCCGGCATGGGCGCGGGCAAGGTCTTGAAGAGCATGGTGCTGGCCGGGCGCGCGCCCGAGGTCACGCAATTGAACGGCGTGATCTTCGGCGAATGGGCCGATCTCGGCTTGCTGCTGGAGCTGGACAATGTCGCCGTGCAAGGCAACTGGGAGAAGCAGATGTTTCCCTCCGTCTGGGCGCTGCTGAACAACCGCGGGCATGTGGTGGCCGCGCCGCTGGGCATCCACCGCATCAACACGCTGTTCTACAACATCGCCATCTTCAACCGTCTGGGGCTGACGCCGCCCAAGACCTGGGATGACTTCGAGCGCGTGGCGCAGGCCTTGCGCGACGCCGGCATCACGCCGCTGGCGCAAAGCGGCGAAGCCTGGCAGATCGCCACCCTGTTCGAGAACCTGGCTCTGGCCGAAAGCGGCCCGGCCTACTATCGCCGCCTGTTCGTCGAGATGGACCCGGCGGCCTATGCCGATGGGCGCATGCTGCACATCCTCAAGCGCCTGCGCCGGCTCGGCCAGGCGATGGACCAGCCGGTGCGCGAGCGGCCGTGGACGGAAGTCGCGCGCAGCATGGCCGACGGCGAAGCCGCCATGTTCATCATGGGCGACTGGGCCAAGGGCGAATTCAATGCCTGGGGCCTGGCGGTGGATCAGCAATTCGGTTGCGTCCCGGTGCCGGGAACGGGCGAGTACCATCTCTACAGCACCGACACCCTGGCCATGTTCGCCGGCGACTATTCGCACCAGGTCTCCCAGGAGACGCTGGCGCAGATCGTCACCTCGCCGGCGGTGCAGTCGGAATACAATAAATTCAAGGGTTCCATCCCGGTCTGGCGCACCGCCGATCCGCACATGGATCGCTGCGCGCGCGACTCCTGGCGCGCGTTCAGCAAGGGCGCGGCTTACCAGGCGCCCAGCCTGGTGCACCGCATGGCCACCGATGAGACCACCAAGGATGCCCTCATCGCCGAGGTGCAGCGCTTCTTCCTCGACCGCCAGGGCGGCGAGGAACAGGCGCAGCGCCGGCTGGTGTCGATCGCGCGGGCACTCTCGCGCGGGCGCGGCCAGTGATGGGCACGGAGCGATACATTGAGACCAGACAACCCGTTTAGCGAAGGCCAACGATGACACGCAAGATATTGATCGTCGATGACGACCAGAAGACCCGCACCCTGTTGAAGGCCTATCTGGAAAAGAACCAGTACGAGGTAAGGCTGGCGCACGACGGCGCCACCTTTCTCGGCGAATTCCAGCGCTACGCCGATGAGCTGGCGCTGGTGATCCTGGACGTGATGCTGCCCGACACCGACGGCTTCGCGTTGTGCAAGACGGTGCGGCGCAAGTCCAACGTACCCATCATCATGCTCACCGCCAGCTCGGACGAGACCGACCGCGTGGTCGGGCTGGAGCTGGGCGCCGACGACTATATCGCCAAGCCCTACAGTCCGCGCGAACTGCTGGCGCGCATCAAGGCCATCCACCGCCGCACCGGCATCGACAGCACGGCCGCGCCGCGCTATTACCGCTTCGTCGGCTTCACGCTCGACACCGTGGAACGCACGCTGACCGACAGCGTCGGCCAGGTGGTGGCGCTGACCGGCATGGATTACCAGCTGCTGAAATATTTCGTCGAACATCCGGGCGACGTGCTCGACCGCAATGTCCTGTGCGAAGAGACGCGCGGGCGCGACGCCGGCCCGCTGGACCGTTCGCTGGACGTGCAGATCAGCAAGCTGCGCCTGCGCCTCAACGACGGCGGCCGCCAGCCGCACCTGATCAAGACCGTGCGCGGCGCCGGCTATGTGTTCTCGGCCGACGTCAGCACGGCCGCCGCGTGAGCGCCATCCCGTGAACGAGAGCGCACCTGCGGCGACGGCGGAGGCGACTGCGCAAACGGCCCGGCCGCGCTCGCTGCGCGCCCGGCTGGCGGCTTTCCTCGATTGGATCCTGCCCAACTCCCTGCTGGGCCGCCTGTCGGTGGTGATGATTTTCGGGGTGCTGGTCACGCAGGTGGCCGGCGGCCTGATCTGGGCCGCGCAATTGCGCACCAAGTCCGAAGCCGAGACCCGCATCGCGGCGCAGCACCTGGCGCACAGCGCTTCGGTGGCGATCCGTTATTTCATGAGCCTGCCCTCCAATTACCGGCCGCTGATGATCCAGCAATTGCGCGAGATGGGCGGTACGCGCTTCTTCATCAACGCCAACAGCTCGGCCGTGCCGGTCACGCCGATCGCTCCCAACCCGCTGGCCGCGGTCGCCATCGACGTTGCGGCCCAGACCCTGCGCGAAGACCTGCCGTTCATGCCGGAAGCCCGGCTCGACTTCGCCTGGCCGGACGGCCTGCAGGTCTCCAGCGATGGCCTCAAGGTGGGCGACCTGCCCGACAGCTGGGTGCAGCATATCCTGCTGACCAAGCCCAACTCGGCGCCGGTGCTGGTGATACAGATGCAGGTCGAAAGCGGCAAGTGGCTGTACCTGGCCGCGCTGATGCCCAATCCGTATTTCCTCGACAGCGGCAACCCGCTGTGGCTGGACCGGCTGGTGTTGCAGGGCTTGTCGCTGGCGGCGATCCTGTTGCTGACCATCCTCGTGGTGCGCTGGACCACCCGTCCGCTGGCGGCGCTGGCCGACGCCGCCGAAGCGTTCGGCAAGGGCGAGACGGTGCCGGAGTTGCCCGGCACCGGCAGCCGCGAATACGTCAAGACCGCCTATGCCTTCTCCGGCATGCGCGAGCGCATCAAGCGCTACCTGGAAGACCGCGAGCGGCTGTTCGTCTCCATCTCGCATGACTTGCGCACGCCCATCACGCGGCTGAAACTGCGCACCGAACTGATGGACGACGACGACATGCGCACCGAATTCCACGATGACCTCGATGAGCTCGACATGATGGTCAAGGGCGCGCTGCAGTCGGTGAAGGACAGCGACATCCACGAGAACCGCACCGAGGTGCGGCTGGACGCGCTGGTGACGCGCATGATCCGCGACGCCAAGATGGCCGGCCACGAGATCGCCTTCACGCCTTCCGGCATCAACGTCATGGCCAAGCCGCTGGCCTTGAAGCGCGCCATCGGCAACTTGTTCGACAATGCGCTGTATTACGGCCAGAAGGTCGAAGTCGCCATCCGCCCCTCGCAGGGCGCGGGCGGCGACCTGGTCGAAATCGAGATCCGCGACCACGGTCCCGGCGTGCCGGAAGACGCCATGGGCACGCTGTTCCAGCCCTATGTGCGGCTGGAGCATGGGCGCGCCCAGAACAGCGGCGGCATGGGACTGGGGCTGGGCATTTCGCGCAACATCGTGCAGGCCCACGGCGGCGAGCTGCTGTTGCGCAACCATCCCGAAGGCGGCCTGATCGCCACCATTATTTTGCCGGCGCGGTGAGCGGTGCAGTCACCGGTGCAGTAAATTGCGCGGCGGCATTTCATTCAAACCTTGATAAGGATAGCCATGACCTATATCGCCAACCCTTCCCGCTACGACGGCCAGATGCCTTACCGGCGCGTGGGCAAGAGCGGCTTGCCGCTGCCGGCCATCTCGCTCGGCCTGTGGCAGAACTTCGGCGGCGCCGATAATTTCGAGACCGGCCGCGCAGTGCTGCGGCGCGCCTTTGACCGCGGCGTCACCCATTTCGACCTGGCCAACAACTACGGCCCGCCGGCCGGTTCGGCGGAAGAGAATTTCGGCCGCTGGCTGGCCAAGGACTTCGCGCCCTACCGCGATGAACTGGTGATTTCCAGCAAGGCCGGCTGGCAGATGTGGCCCGGCCCCTATGGCGGCCCCAGCGGCGCGCGCAAGCACCTGATCGCCAGTTGCGAGCAGAGCCTGCGGCGCATGGGGCTCGACTATGTCGATATCTTCTATTCGCACCGGGTCGACCCCGATACGCCGCTGGAAGAAACCATGGGCGCGCTGGCGCACCTGCACCGCCAGGGCAAGGCGCTGTATGTCGGCATCTCGTCCTATTCGCCCGAGCTCACGCGCAAGGCGGCGGCGATCCTCAAGAGCGAGGGCGTGCCGCTGCTGATCCACCAGCCGAATTACTCGATGCTCAACCGCAGCATCGAAAACGGCTTGCTGCAGGCGCTGGAAGAACTGGGCGTGGGCTGCATCGGCTTCTCGCCGCTGGCGCAAGGCATGCTGACCTCCAAGTACCTCAATGGCGTGCCGGAAGGCGCGCGCGCCACGCGTGCGCCGTCGCTGCCGCCGAGGATGCTGTCGCCGGAAAACCTGGCGCGCATCCGCGCATTGGACGAGATCGCCCAGCGTCGCGGCCAGACCCTGGCGCAAATGGCGATCGCCTGGGTGCTGCGCGATGCCCGCGTGACCTCGGCGCTGATCGGCGCGCGCAATGTCGAACAACTGGACGGCGCGCTGGATGCGTTGAAGAACCTGGGCTTCAGCGCCGCCGAGCTGGCCCAGATCGACCAGCATGCCATCGACGGCGGCGTCGACCTGTGGCGCGTGTCTTCGTCGATCACCTGAAACTCGCCGGCGCCTCCCGGCTGAAGTGTGATGTGGAAAGGGCCTGCGCCGGTAACGGTGCAGGCCCTTTGTCATTGAAACGCGGGAAGGGAATCGACTTACTTCGGCGCATCTTCATCGGCGCCGCGGTCGGCGACCTGTTCCGGCCGCGACCACATCCACAGCGCACCCGCAGTCATGCCGATGGCCGCGATGACGATGATCCAGCGGTGCTTTATCGTCAGCAGCATGATCACCAGGCACAGGCTCATCATGATGGACGCGCTCAGTTTGGCGCGCCGTGCGACCACCCGGCCGTGACGCCAGTTATGGATCATCGGGCCGAACACCGGATGGTTTTCCAGCCAGCGCCGCAGCCGCGGCGAACCCTTGCCGGCGGCCCAGGCGGACAGCAGGATGAATTCGGTGGTCGGGATGCCGGGGATGAAGATCGCCAGGATGCCGATGCCCAGGCTGGCATAGGCCAGCGCCAGCCACAGCCAGCGGGTGCCGGCCGGGGCCAGTTGGCTGTTGTCGTTGTCGGGGGGCATGCCGCGCCCTGGTGCCGGTTCGTCCATTGCTGTCGGTATGGCGTTTTTGCTTACGCCAGCCCGAAGTGGCGCTTGAGCAGGCTGCCGAAGCGGGCGTAGGCCGCGGCGGCGCCGGCGATGACGGCATCGTGCTCTTCTTCTTGCAGCGCGGGCTGGTCGAGGAAACCGACGAAGCGGCGCCATACGATGGCGCGCCCTTCCGGATACGCCGCCAGGTTGCGGGCGCCGAAGGTTTCGCTCAATCCCAGCCTGGTCTTGGCTTCCTTGAGCAGGAAGGCCGCGCCCAGGGTCGAGCCTTCCGACACATAGAGCCAGCCCAGCGCGCCCGGCATGGCGACGCCGGCGCTGGCGGCCGGTTCGGGCACGGCGTGGAAGCCCAGGTCGCCCAGGTCGGTCAGCGATGCCGCCGCGCGGCCGCGCACGTCGAGGTCGGGCACGGCAGTCTGGATGGCGGGATCGGCGAACAGGTGTTCGATGTCACGCTGGAAGTGGTATTGGGCGGCGACAAAGCGCGCGTAGTTGTCCCGGTTGGCGAACGGCTGGCCTTGTTCCATCAGGGCGTGCATCAGTTCGTGCAGGTCAGCGGTCTCGTTCTTGAGGCGGGAAGAGAGCAGGGCGGGGCGTTCGGTGACGGTGTTCATAGTGAGGACGGTCGATGAGATGTCAGGCATCCGGGGGCAGCGTCGGACACATTATTGATAAATCGCAAGGCCAGGTGAGATTGCGGAAGGACAGGCTTGGTTCAAGGCCATGAATGAAGCCGGCCGCATTACGTGAATTTTTCGACATCCTGCGGCATGGGCGTGCGCTCATGGCCGGTTCCGTCAGCTACCCGCGTTGCGCGGCTTGGGCAAGGGGTCGTTGGCATCCACCTGGCCGTCATGGTTGGTGTCTTGCGCGGCGAAGGTCTTGTCCATGATGGCCTGTTCCTCCTCCCTGGACAGCACGCCATCGCGGTTCAGGTCCAGCAGCCTGAAGCGCACATGGGCCTGGCGGATCGAGTCGCTGTAGGCCTGGTCGGGTTCGCGGCCGGCGTCGAAGTATTGCTGCTTGAGGCGCCCTTCGAACTCGGCCACGTATTCTTCTTCGCTGAGCACGCCGTCATGGTTGGTGTCGGCGGCCTCGAAACGCTGGCGGCGCACGCTGTCGTACTCGGCGCGCGTGACCACGCCATCGCGGTTGACGTCGTAGCTGCCCATGAAGGCTTCGCGGCCGTGGCCGCCGGCCGGGCGCGCCGGTCCGGCCTTGGCTTCAGGTGCGGGAGGATGGGCGGCGCAAGCGGCCAGCAGCAGGCTGGCGAGCAGGCCGCACAGGAGCAAGGGGCGATGAGTCATGTCGATTCCTTATATAAGAACTGAGAGAACTGAAAGAACGGAGAAGGGCTGAGGGAAAACCGGTTCTGCTTCACAACAATGGAACCGGCATGGACGACGCGGCGGCCATGTCAGAAGTCCACGTTGACCGACGCGAAGAGGCTGCGGCCGGTGCGGGTTTGCAACTGGATGTCCTGCGCGTCCTTGGCGTTGCTCGGTTCCAGGCTGTAGACGCTGGCGTAATCCCAATAGCGTTTGTCCAGCAGGTTGTTGATGCCGGCGTTGATGCGCACGTTCTTCGCCACGCGCCAGTAAGCCGTCAGGTCGAATACCGCATAGCCGGGCACGTTGAAGTAGGTCACCGTCGAGTCGGTCAGCGCCGCGCCGCTGTTCGCGTAGCTGTTGCGGTTGGTGGCCTTGGCTTGCTTGCCCTTGACGAAGGTGCCGGTGAGGTTGCTGCCCCAGGCCTTTTCGGGGGCGTCGTAGCCCAGGCCGATGATCAGCTTGGCCGGTTGCACGGTGTCCAGGTCCTGGTAGCTGTCGCCGCTGTAGTAGCTCTTGGACTTGCCCTGGCTGTAGCCCAGCGCCCAGGTCGAGTACATGCCCCGCATGGCCGGCGCGAACTTGCCGTGGTCGATGCGGGTGCTCAGTTCCAGGCCGTAGATGTAGGCGTTGTCGCGGTTCTCGGCCTGGTAGATGGTGGCCACGTTGCTCTGGACGTTGGTAAACATCTCCGGATTGGCGGCGCGCGTATAGCGCGTGTAGGCGATGAAGTTCTTGTACTTGGTATAGAACAGCGAACTGTTGAAGGTGATGCCCTCGGTCAGCTCGCCCTTCAAGCCGATGTCGAAGGCATCGCTGGTTTCCTTTTTCAGGTTGGCGTTGCCCACCAGCGCGTAGTTGCCGAAACCGGAATTCCAGTAGCCGTACATTTCGCTGGCCGACGGCGCCCGGCCGCCGCGCTTCCATTGCGCGTAGGCGCTGATCTTGGGCACGATGTCGTAGACCAGGCTCAGGCTGGGGCTGACGATGGTGTTGGTCGAGCCGGAGCCGTACAAGGCATTGAGCTGGGCCGCGCTGATCGCGCTGTTGGCGAAGCTGTCGGTGTCGTAGATGCTGCTGGAGACGCGATCCACGCGCAGGCCGGGGATCAGCGCCAGGCGGTGGCCGTCGAGATTGAAGACGATCTCGTCTTCGGCGAACAGGCCATAGCGCGTGGTCTTGGTGTTGGGGTAGGGCTGCTTGGCCAGCGCGGTGCCGGTCAGCTGGTGCTGGTTCTTGTTCTGGCTGGCGCTGAGGCCGAAGCGCAGGTTGTTGTCGCCGATCTTCTTGCTGCCGGTGCTCGACAGGCTGAACTGCCTGTTGCTGTTGCGCGAGAAGTCGTTCTCGCGCGCCCCCGAGTTGAGCGTGGTGGTGGTGGTCGCATCCTGCATGTCGGTGCTTTGGAAGGACAGTTTGGTTTCCAGCTTGTCCAGCAGCGCGTTGGCCGGCGTCCACAGGTGGCCCAGCTGGAAGGTATTGCGCGCGGTGGTGCTGTGCTGGACCGACTTGCCGGTAATGGCCGTGCCGGTGTTGTTCCAGCCGTCATAGGAGAGGTCGTTGGTGCGGCGATAGATGTCCGCCGAGACCGTGAACTTGTTTTCGGCGTCGACCCGCATGCCGCCCTTGAGCAGCAGCGCGTCGGAATGCCAGTCGGACGGGTAGGCGTTGAGGATGTCGCTGTTGTTGTCGGCCTGGTGGCCATCGCGGCGCGAGTAGACGATCAGGCCGTCGAACATGCCCGAGGCGCCGGCGGCGGTGATGCCCTTGCTCCACGAACGGTCGGCCGAGTTGTAGCCGGCCTTGGCGCCGAAGTAGGTCGGCTTGGATGGGTTGACATATTCCTCGGCCGACTTGGTGCGGAAGCTGACCGCGCCGCCGATGCCGCCGGCCGGGCGCGCCGAGGTGGTGGTGCCGGAATCGACCTGCACCTCGGAATAGATTTCCGGATCGATGAAGTCGCGCCCCTGGCCGAAGGTGCCGATGGAAGCGCGGCCGCTGCCGGAGGTGGCCGAGCGGTCCACCGCTTCCGGCATTTCGACATCGTCCACATCCACGCCGACGCGGTTGCCTTCGACGCCGCGGATGTTGTAGTTGGTGCTGCCCGGATGGTCGTAGGCGCTGGTGGTGTTGGTGGTGCCCGCGGTGACGCCGGGCACCGAGACCAGCGGCTGGTATTTCAATACATCGGCAAAGCTGCCGGCGCCTTGCTTTTCAAGCTCTTCCTTGGTGACTTTGACCGAGGCGCCGGGTTTGTGCTGTTCTTCGCGCGCGCCCTTGACTTCGATCTCGGGCAGTTTCTTGCCGGCGCGTTCGTCCGCTGCTGCTGCGGCGTCGGAAGCGGGGCTGGCAGAAATGTTTTCCTGGGCGCCGGCGGTGGGTGCGGCCAGGCAGAGCAGGGCGCCGTTGATGGCCAGCGCGAGGGTGAGCGGTTGCAGGGACGAACGTCGACGCCGGCGCATGACGCCGACGCCCGATGGTTGCTGAGCCATGAGGGCAAGCCTTATCTATCAATAGGTGGAGAGGGATGAGGCTGGCGCAACACAACGGAATAACACGGCACTCTTGATAGAGCAGAGGCTATTTTTCTTGTTGATGTCTAAGCTGACGTGGCAGGGATTTTATCACACAAATAATAATGATTTCTATTTGCAATTAAAAATCGGGATGTTATGCAACGCCGCATATCACATTGCAGGCCGGCCGCTACAAGCGCATGTTGAACCGTTGTTTCACGTGATTGCCGTCGCCCGAACAAGATTTCACGCATGTAACACGTAAGTAAAAATCAACACGTATAGTGCCGCCTATGTTGAGGAGCCGGGCTCCTCTTCCGGCTCGCGCGCACCAGCATGCGCAGCCGATTCAATGGGCCAGAGAGTCCTGTACGCAACGCGGCGCAACCGGGAACCGGCGCCGCTGAAAAATCGCCATCCTAATTTGGCTCTGATCAAGGCGGATTCTTCCGCAGGGATGTTTTCGTCCCGACATCAGGCCGGATGCAGCAGGGTCCAAAGAATGGATCCGGGGCCGACTCGGCCTTAATTTTCAAATCTTTCAGGGGTATTCATGAAAAAAACAGCATTTGCATTGGCCGCTCTGGGGCTGCTCGCCTCGTCCGCACAAGCGCAAAGCAGCGTTACCGTCTACGGCGTCATTGATGTGGGCCTGACCTACACCACCAACGCCACCCGCGGCACCACGCCGGGTTCCAACGGCTCCCGTTTCAGCATCGACTCGGGCGACCTGGCGACTTCCCGCATCGGTTTCCGCGGCGTCGAAGATCTGGGCGGCGGCCTCAAGGCCCTGTTCCAGTTGGAAAACGGCTTCAACGCCGACACCGGCGGCATGGCCAGCGCCAATACCCTGTTCGACCGCAAGTCGGTGGTCGGCCTGTCGGGTTCTTTCGGTACGGTCACCCTCGGTCGCCAGGTGGATTTCCTGGATGACATCGGCGCCAAGTACACCTCGGTGCAGACCTTCGGCGGCAACGGCGTCAAGGGCGCCCACTTCGGCAACCTGGACCGCGTCGCCGGTTCGCGCGCCGACAACTCGGTGCGCTTCGACTCGGCCAACTACGGCGGCTTCACCGGCAACCTGTACTATGCGTTCGGCGAAGTGGCGGGCAAGACCTCGGCCGGCCAGGGCTTCGGCATCGGCGCCAACTATGCCAGCGGCCCGTTGGGCATCGGCGGCGCGTACTACCAGACCAAGCTGTCCGCCGTATCCGGCGCCGCGCAGCCGGGCGACACCAACCTGAAGACCTTCACCCTGGGCGCGAGCTACCAGTTCGGCCCGGCCAAGCTGTACGGCGCCTGGTCGCAGACCAAGCGTCCGCTGCAAGGCGGCATCGCTCCCGGCCTGGTCAGCAGCATCACCACCCAGGCCACCAAGGGTAATGTGATCGACATCGGCGTCGACTACGCGCTCAAGGACAACCTGCACCTGCTGGGCAGCGTGATCCATGACCGCATCGACATCGCCCGCACCAGCACCGGCGCCACCCGTGCCCGCACCACCCAGTACAACCTGGGCGTGGATTACTACCTGTCCAAGCGCACCGACGTGTACGCGATGTGGAGCAACCTGCGCGCGAGCGACGCACGCAACCCGGGCGTCATCAACAACGCCTACGATGTCGCCGCGCCGTTTGACGCGTCGACCCAGAACGTCGTGCGCGTGGGCCTGCGCCACAAGTTCTAAGCGGTATGCAGGAATAGTCTTGAGAGGAGCAGTATTTGATACGGTGTTGTCCGCAAGGATGACACCGTTTTTTATGCCTGAAGCGCATCGCATGCGCCGCACGCATGCGAAGCAGCGTACATCTCGTTTGGAAAGACGAAGGCCCCATGAAACATGGTGTCTTCCATGCAGGATGCGCGAGCAAAAAGATCAGCCGGCGGATTTGCCTGCCGGCAGGATGACCGTCACCGTCAATCCGCCTTCGGCGGAGGTATCCAGCGCGACGCTGCCGCCGTGTTCCCGCACCACCGTCTTGACGATCGCCAGTCCCAACCCGCTGCCATTCTGGATCTGGTCCGGATCGCGGAAGAAGCGGTCGAACACGCGTTCGCGCATGGCCGGGGCGATGCCCGGCCCGGCGTCCGACACGCTCAGTTGCACGCCCTGCGCTGCCATGCGCACATCCACTTCGACCCGCGCGCGCGCCGGGCTGTACTTGATGGCGTTTTCCACCAGGTTGTCGACCAGCGACACCAGTCCTTCGCGCGCGCCGTCCACCCATACCTCGCCGCGCGCATCCAGCTCCAGTTCCACCTCGCGTTCGGTCGCCAGCGGCGACAGCGCCGCCAGCCGTTCCTGTACCAGCGCGGTCAACGCCACCGGGCGCAGCGGCGCCTCGGTGTACGTCTCGCTGCGCATGAGCAGCAGCAACTGGCGCACCAGCCGCGTGGCGCGGTTGCCGCTGTTGAGGATGCCGACCAGCAGTTCGCGCTGGTGCGCGTCGGCCACGTGCGACTGCAGCGCCTCGACGTTGATGCGCATGGCCGCCAGCGGGGTACGCAGCTCGTGCGCGGCGTCGGCGATGAAGGCGCGTTCGCGCCCGGCGCTCTCGCGCACGCGCGCCAGCAGGTCATTGATGCAATCGACCATGTTGCGCAGCTCCTCATGCTTGGGCACCGATTGCAGCGGCGTCAGGTCGCGGGGGCCGCGCTCGGCGACCTCGCGTGCCACCTTGCTCCACGGCCGCAGCGCCACGCGCACCGAGAGCCAGGCCGGCAACAGCAGGAAGGGCAGGCTGATCAGCAGCGGCAGCAGGTAGTAGCCACGCGTGTTGATGCGGATGAAGAAGACCCATGGGTCGCCCGGTATCACCAGCGTGGCTTCGGCATCCGAGCGCGGCGACTTGGCGGTGCGGCTGCGCCAGAAGCGTCCGTCGACGGCGATCCGTTCATTTTCGTCGTAACGCGTGTTGCGCACCCCCAAAGGGGCTTCTGCGGACGCATAGATCACCTTGCCGTGGCTGCGCACGATCAGGCTGGTCGAGATATCGGAATCGTCGCCGGCGCCGTAGTCCTCGCGCAGCGCCAGGTCGATTTCACGCAGGACGCCGTAGCGCGCCTGCGGACGGTCTGCCAGCTGGTCGGTCACCGCCAGGACGGTATCGAACACCTTGGCGCCGCCCAACAGACCCGGACTGCGCAGGCTTTCCCACAGCACGTAGGTGAGGAAGGCGCACCACAGCAGCGTGAGCAACAGCAGTTGGGCCAGCATGATCCGTCGCACCAGGGAGGGAGCGCTCACGCGGCGCCACCAGCCGCGCATTATTCGCCGCCCTTGTGCCGCGCCACGGTGTCGACCACATAGCCGACGCCGCGCACCGTGCGCACGAAGCCTTCGCCGATCTTGCGGCGCAGGTTGCCCATATGCACGTCCAGCGCATTGCTGGCATTCTCATGGGCGCCGGGCAGCGCCTCATCCTCCAGCAGGCGTCGCGTGACCACGCGGTCGGCACGCATCATCAGCAGCTTGAGCAAGGTGTATTCGCTGGCCGTCAGTTCCACCGTCCGTTCGCCTGCTATCACGCGCCGCGTCGGTACGTGCAGCGTCAGGCCGCGCACCTCCAGCGTTTCGCCATCGAAGCCGTAGCTGCGCCGCGCCAGCGCCTTCACGCGCGACAGCAGTTCGGCCAGCACGAAGGGCTTGACCAGGTAATCGTCGGCGCCGCCGTCCAGGCCGCGCAGCCGGTCTTCCAGCGTGTCGCGCGCGCTCAGGATGATGACCGGCATGTTCTGCCGTTCGCGCCGCAGGCGCGCCAGGATGCGCATGCCGTCGCCGTCGGGCAGGCCGAGGTCGAGCAGCACCAGTTCGCAGGCGCCGACGTCGAGCTGACGCAGCGCGTCTTCCTGCTGGCGTACCCACACCACGTCGAAGCCATGGTCGGCCAGCGCGATGCGCACGCCGTTGCCGAGGTCGAGGTCGTCTTCTATCAGAAGGATTTTCATGTCGCGAGTGTATACGCGGTGCGTGAAGAATGGCTTAAGACGAGGCCGGCCTGCATCCCTGTTGCGCGCGCGACAACCGGCGCTGCTGCGCAGGGCGCTTCATTTTTTCTTCATGTCCGGTTCATCCGGACTTCATGCTCGGATTTCATACTGCATTGCAACGGGGCTTGGCCTCGTCTTAGCCCTTCTTCATCAATAAAAGGAGTTCCATGCAAAGTATCGAATCGCGCCGGCAGTTGCGCTCGCGACGCAGCCCCTTCGCAGTGTCCCGAATCCTGCAACAGGCTTGCCCGTCGATGGCGTTGCTGGCAGTTGCTGCGCTGGCGGTATTGGCCGCGCCTACCCAGGCCGCCGAAACGCCCAAGGGCGACGTGTTCACGCTGGGGGCGGGCGTGGCCATCGGCCCGCGCTATTCCGGTTCCGACCAGAACCGCGCCGGCCTCGGGCTGGCGCTGGATTACGCGGCGTCCAACGGTTTCTTCATTGGCACCACGCGCGGCATCGGCTACGGCAGCCAGACCGGCAAGCTCGACTACAGCATTGCCCTGGGTTATCGCGCAGGCCGCAAGGACAGCAACCAGAACGGTTTCATGGGGCGCGCCGGCAGCGATTACCTGCGCGGCATGGGCGAGATCAAGGGTTCGGTGACGACGCTGCTGGGCCTGGGCTATAGCGTGACCGACTGGCTGCGCCTCGGGCTGCGGGCAGAGTTGCCACTGTCCCAGCGCGACAACGGCAGCGCGCTGCATTTCGGCGCTAGCAGCCCGTTCTATGCCAGCGGCTCCGACCAGCTGACGCTGGGCCTGACCGGTAGCTGGGGCAACCGCAAATACGTGCAGACCTACTACGGCGTGACGGCCGCCCAATCGGCCGCGTCCGGTTTCCGCCAGCACGGCGCCAAGTCGGGAATCTACGCCTATACGCTGGAACTGGGCTGGCAGCACACGTTCGACGCCAACTGGAGCCTGAGGGCATCGGCCGGCGCCATGCAGCTTGCCGGCGACGCCGGCGACAGCCCCATCGTCAAGCGCAAGACGGCGCCGGTGGGCAGCGTCTTCGTTACCTACAGTTATTGAGGCCAGCCCGGACTGCTGCGCCCGCGGGAGTCTTACAGCCGCACCTCGATCACCCCGGGAAAGGCGACGCGCACCATCAGCCCGCCGCCTTGCGGCGCACGTTCGAGCACGATGTCCGCGCGGTGCAGGGTGGCGATCTCGCGCACGATGGACAGTCCAAGGCCGGTGCCGGAGGGGTTGATGTGCTGCGTGGCGCTGGCGCGGTAGAACGGTTCGAAAACGCGCCCGCGCTCGATGTCGGCGATGCCGGGGCCGTTGTCTTCCACTTCCAGCAGTGCGCGCGTGGCCCGGCCGGGCTCGCTGGCGGCATACACGCGCAGCGTGATGCGTCCGCCCGCGGGCGTGTAGCGGATGGCGTTGTCGAGCAGGTTGACCATCAGTTCATGCAGCAGCGAGGCATTGCCGTCGATGCGGATGTCGCCTTCGCTTTCGAAGGACAGTTCGATGCGGCGCATCACCGCCTGTTGCGACAGCTCCAGCGCCACCTGGCGTATCGCATCGGTCAGCGAGACCGGCGCCGTGCCGCCTTCGGCGGCGCCGTGTTCGGCGCGCGCCAGCGTCAGCAAGCGGTTGGCCAGGTGCACGGTGGCGTCGGTGGTGCGCGCCATGCCTTCGACCAGTTCCCGCAATTCGGCCGGATCGTGCTGCCCGCGCCTGAGTTCGCGCAAGCTCAGCTCGGCCTGGGTCTTCAAGACCGTCAGCGGCGTGCGCAACTGGTGCGAGGCGTCGGCGATGAAACGGCGCTGGCCGGCGATCAGCGTTTGCAACCTTTCCATGTAGCCGTTCATGGCCAGCACCAGCGGCTGCATTTCCTTGTGCACCAAGGCCGGATCGAAACCGGAGAGGTCGGTCGGCGCGCGCGATTCGACTTCGCCGCGCAACTGCATCATCGGGCGCAGCACGAAGCGCACCGCGATCCACGCCAGGAGCGCCGCCACGGTGACCAGCGTGCCCTGGCGCCACAGCGTGTCGAACAGGATCTTGCGCGTCATGCCATGGCGCGCATCCATGGTTTCCCCGACCTGGATCAGCACGATGCCGCGCATGCTGTCGTCATACACCGGTTGCAGCAGCGCGGCGATGCGGATCGGCTGGTTGTGGTAGTCGGCCTGGTAAAAACGCACCAGCGCCGGATAGGCTTCCGAGCGTTTGACCTCCGGCGGCACCGGCGGCAGGTCGTCGTAGCCCGACACCAATTCGCCGTTCAGGCCGGTGACTTTGTAATAGATGCGGCCCAGGGTGTCGGTTTCGAAACTGTCGAGCGCCACATAGGGGACGTCGGCGATGACCTGGCCGTCGACGATGGAAACGCGTTCAGCCAGCGCCCGGGTGGACGCCAGCAGCGAGCGGTCGTAGGCCAGGTCGGCCACTTCCAGGGCGTTGTAGTAGACCGAGACGGCGTCCAGCGCCACCAGCAGCGTCAGCGGAATCAGCAGCCAGCGCAGCAATTGCCCGCGCAGGCTGCCCAGTTTCGCGTGCGCGGCCATCACACTGCCTGCAACAGGTAGCCCAGGCCGCGCAAGGTGGTGATGGAGACGCGTCCGGGGCCGGCATGTTCGAGTTTCTTGCGCAGGCGATGGATGTAGATTTCGATGGCGTCGACGCTGGCGCTGTCGTCCAGCGAAAACACCTGCTGGAACAATTTCTCCTTGGGCACCGTATGCCCGTGGCGCGCCAGCAGCGCTTCCAGCACCGCATGCTCGCGCGGGGTCAGCGCCAGCAATTCGCCGCCGTAGCTGAAGGTGCGCGAGACGGTATCGAAGCACAGTGCGCCGCAGCTGACGGTGACCCCCTCATTGTTTTGCGTGCGGCGCAGCAGCGCCTTCACGCGCGCTTCCAGTTCTTCCAGTTCGAATGGTTTGGCGAGATAATCGTCGGCGCCCAGGTTCAGGCCGTTGACGCGGTCGGCCAGCCCGCCGCGCGCGGTCAGGATCAATACCGGCGAGCGGCTGCCGCGCGCGCGCATGCGCTTCAACACCTCCAGGCCATCCATCTTGGGCAGCGTGAGGTCGAGGATCACCAGCGCGTATTGCTGCGTCAGCAGCAGGCTGTCGGCGTCGGCGCCATTGCATGCGCATTCCACGCTGAGGTGGGCATCCCGCAAGGCTTTGGAAATCCAGCGAGATAGTTCGACATGATCTTCTACCAGCAAGATGCGCATGATATTGCCTTGTTAGAATATTGTTGATGCGGTGCCGGAATGTTGTCGATACGCATCCGGCCTGCCCCCAGCGCGGATGTTAACAGATGCATGTGGAGGTTTGAAATGCATGGATGGCAACTGCGGAAATCACGTATCGGAATTTTTTACATCGGGCGTTTCATTGAAAGCCGACTGAAAGACTTTTCTTGTAGGATCAGTCAAATCCAAAAAAAATCAAGCCGGAGACAAGACCATGAAATATTTCCTCGATTCCCGATATTGCACGAGTGCCTGAGCGGTACAGCCGCAGACATGGCATGAAAGCAAGCAGCCTGCGCATCCTGTTGATGGCATGCCTGTTGGCATGCGCGGCGCCGCGTGCGTTTGCGCTGGAATGCATCGTGCCGGCCAAGCCCGGCGGCGGCATGGATGTCACCTGCAAGATGTTGCGCAAGGTTTTCCAGGCGGAGGCCGGGAAAGAACCGGTGAAACTGAGTTACTTGCCCGGCGGCATCGGTGCGGTGGCGTGGAGCTCGGTCGTGTCGAAGCGGCGCGGCGGGCCCGATGTGCTGGTGACGTTTTCCGGCGGTTCGCTGCTCAACCTGGCGCAAGGAAAATACGGCAAGGCTTCGGTGGATGACGTGCGCTGGGTGGCTGGCGTGGGCATCGATTACGGCATGATCGCGGTACGCAGCGACGCTCCCTGGCGCAGCCTGCGCGAACTGATGCAGGCGATCCGTAAGGATCCGGCCAAGACGACGGTGGGACTGTCCGGCACGGTGGGCAGCCAGGACTGGCTGAAGATGGCCCTGATCGCCGGCCGCGCCGGCATCGAGCCCCGGCAGTTCCGCTTTGTGGCGCTGGAGGGCGGCGGCGATTCTTTCGCCGCCTTGCAGGCAGGGCACGTGCAGGTGATTTCGGGCGACGCGTCGGAAGTGGCGCACTTCATCGCCGAAGGCCAGGTGAGGATCCTGGCGGTGCTGTCGGAGCAGCGCCTGCCGGGGCCGTTGCAGGGGGTGCCCACCGCGCGCGAACAGGGGTACGACGTGGTGTGGCCCATCATCCGCGGCTTCTACATGAGCCCGCATGTGCCGGAGGCGGATTACCGGCGCTGGGTGGATATATTCGACAAGGCGATGGCCGACCCGGCCTTCGACCGACAACGCAGTGCCAGCGGCCTGTATCCCTTTGCCATGACCGGCAAGCCGCTGACGGATTACATCGCGCAGACCGTTGCGCAGTACCGCAAGCAGTCCCAGGAGCTTGGGCTGGTTCGTTGACCAGGCGCTTTCCGGCGCTTCGCAACCAGCCCCCATTTCAATATCAAGGAGAACACATGTTGCATAAACGTCGCCTGAGCGTCGCGCTCAGTCTCGCCCTCGCTTTGCCTGTCGCTTTTACAAACGCCGCTTTTGCGCAAGTGCCGGCCGGCTATCCGGCCGACTATGCCAAGACCATCGAGGGCGCGAAGAAGGAAGGCAAGGTGGTGATCTACAGCACCACCGATTCCAAGGCCGCCGAATCGCTGATCAAGGATTTCGGTGCGCTCTATCCAGGCGTGAAGGTCGAATACAACGACATGAACTCGACCGAGGCGTACAACCGCTTCATCTCGGAAGCGGCCGCCGGCGGCGCCACTGCCGACGTGATGTGGTCGTCTTCGATGGACCTGCAGGTCAAGCTGGCGTCCGAGGGCTACGGTCTCACCTACAAGTCGCCCGAAGCCGCCGCCGTCCCGCATTGGGCCAACTGGAAAGACACCGCCTACGGCACCACATTCGAACCGACTGCCATTGTCTACAACAAGCGCCTGGTGACGGAAGCCGAAGTCCCGACCACCCACGCCGATTTCACCAAGCTGCTGACCACCCGGCAGGACAAGTTCAGGAACAAGGTCACCACCTACGACATTGAAAAATCCGGCGTGGGTTTCAGCCTGATGACTTACGACCTGAAGCTGAATCCGCAATTCTGGGATTTCGCCCGCGCCATGGGCGGCGTCGGGGCGCGTGTGCAGTCGTCCACCGGCACCATGCTGGAACGCATCTCTTCGGGCGAAAACCTGATCGGCTACAACGTGCTCGGCCCCTATGCGCTGATGCGCGCCAAGCGGGATCCGTCGATCGGCGTCGCTTTCACCACGGATTACAACCTGGTGCTCTCGCGCGTGATCTTCATCAACAAGTCGGCCAAGAACACCAATGCGGCCAAGCTGTGGCTGGATTACATCCTGTCCAAGCGCGGCCAGACCATCATCGCCAATGACGCGCAACTGTTCGCCATCCGCGGCGACGTCACCGGCGCGACCACCTCGGCGGAGTTGAGCAAGCAACTTGGCGCGGCCTTGAAGCCGATGCCGGTGTCGACCGAATTGCTGGAATATCTGGACCAGACCAAGCGCCTGGCATTCCTGAAGCAGTGGAAAGAAGCCACCAAACGATAAGGCGGCCCGCCAGCCGCAACGGGTGTCGCCGTTGCGGCGATTTTCAACCGAGGGATCTGCATGGAGCGCGGCTGACCGTGGCTCCGTCGCCGCCGCCGCGCCTGTCACATGGCAAAGCGGCGCAAGCGGATTCCGGTTTTTCGAGCTGAATCATGCAAACAACTACATCGCTGTCTCGTAGCGAAAGCGTGCCGATCAAGCGGCTCCTGCGCCTGAACTGGCCGCGCGGCCTGGTCGTCACGCTGGCCGCACTGGTCATCTTCGTGCCGCTTTTCCTCATTGTGTACCAGAGTTTCCTGTCGGCGCCGTTCTTCGCGCCGGTCAGGCAACTGACCTTCGATTCCTATCGTTTCATTTTCGATGACCCGGACTTCCGCCAGGCCTTCGTCAACGGCTTCACATTGGCCACCGGCCTGGCCCTGATCGCGGTGCCGACGGGCGGCATGCTGGCCTTCCTGATGGTGCGCACCGATCTGCCCGGCCGCAACTGGATCGCCCCGGCATTGCTGGTGCCCATCTTCGTTTCGCCCATGGTGATCGGCTTCGGCTATGTGGTGTCGATGGGGCCGGTGGGTTTCTATACGGTGTGGGTCAAGGAGCTGCTGTCGTTCTTCGGTTTCGAGGGCGAACCGTGGAACATCTATTCCTTCACCAGCATCGTCATCATTGCCGGCCTGACCCACGTGCCGCACGTTTACCTGTACGCCTCCTCGGCGCTCAAGAGCCTGGGATCGGATGTCGAGGAAGCCGCCCGCGTGGCCGGCGCCTCGCCGCTGCAGGTCGCGCTGAACGTGTCGCTGCCGATGATCATGCCGGCGCTGGCCTTTGCCGGCGTGCTGGTGTTCTTCCTCGGTTTTGAAGTGTTCGGCCTGGTGCTGGTGCTGGGCGATCCGGAAGGCCACCTGGTATTGCCCACCTACCTGTACAAGCTGACCAACAAGCTGGGCACGCCTTCCTACCACCTGATGGCGGCGGTGGCGGTGTGCCTGGTGGCGGTGACCATGCCGCTGGTCATGCTGCAGCGCTGGCTGCTGCGTTCGGCCAACAAGTACGTGGCGATCAAGGGCAAGGGCTCGCGCCAGAAACCGCTGCCGCTGGGCAAGTGGCGCTGGGTGGCGTTCGCGCTGATCGCGGCATGGCTGCTGTTTACGGTGGTGATTCCGCTGTCCGGCATCGCGCTGCGCACGTTCGTCTCGCATTGGGGCCTCGGCGTGCATTTGCTGGATGTGCTGACATTGCAGAACCTGCGCGATGTCTGGGACCAGCCTTCGCTGGTGCGCGGCATCGTCAATACGGTCGCCATCGGCGTCATCGGCGGCGCGTTTGCGGTGGTCTTCTACACCGCCATCGCCCTGGCGATGCACCGCAAGCAGGATGGCATTACCCGCTTCCTCGACTACAGCGTGCTGGTGCCCCGTGCGGTGCCGGGCCTGCTGGCCGGCCTGTCCTTCCTGTGGGTGTTCCTGTTCGTGCCGTCGCTGCTGGAATCGGTGTTCAAGGGCAGCGATAACTTCTTCGCGCTGTGGATGGTGGACAGCTTCATCCCGACCATGCGTTCGCTGCGCTCGACCATCTTCTCGGTCTGGCTGGCGTACACGGTGGTGTGGATGGCCTACGGCCTGCGCCTGATCAATGCCGCGCTGCTGCAGGTCGGGCCCGAGCTGGAAGAGGCGGCGCGCGCGGTCGGCGCGCCGCGTGCGAGGGTCACGCGCGACGTTACCATCCCGCTGGTGCGCTATGGCCTGATCGGCGCCTGGCTGATGGTGTTCCTGATCTTCGAACGCGAATACTCCACCGGCGTCTACCTGCTCTCGCCTGGCACCGAGGTGATCGGCTCCCTGATCGTCTCGATGTGGGCCGCCGGCGCCGTCGACCTGGTGGCCGCGCTGTCCTTCATCAACATCACGCTGGTGGCCGTGGGCCTCGGCATCGCGCTGCGCTTCGGCGTCAAGCTGCACGACTAGGAGTCGCTAACAAAACGCCGCTGGCGGCGTTGCTTCTCCCTGTCGTACTTCTGTACTTTCGTACTGCCTGCGTCGGCGCGCCTTGCCACCGACGCTTTGTTAGCGACTCCTTATAAAGGAAACATCATGTCTGAACTTTCCGTCAACGACCTGCACCTGGACTACGGCACCGGCGCCCACGCCAACCCCATCCTCAAGGGCGTCTCGATGCAACTGCAGCGCGGTGAAGTGGTGGCGCTGCTGGGCCCCTCCGGCAGCGGCAAGACCACGCTGCTGCGCGCGGTGGCCGGGCTGGAGTCGCCCAAGGCCGGCACCATCGATATCGCCACGCGCCGCGTGTACGATGGTTCGCGCAACTTCGAAATGCCGGCCGAGGAGCGCAACCTGGGCCTGGTGTTCCAGTCCTACGCGCTGTGGCCGCACAAGACGGTGTCGGAAAACGTCGCCTACGGCCTGAAGCTGCGCAAGGTATCGTCCTCCGACATCGCGGAGCGCGTGAAGGCGGTGCTGGCGCAACTGGGGCTGGGCCACCTGGGTGAGCGTTACCCGCACCAGCTTTCCGGCGGCCAGCAGCAGCGCGTGGCGATCGCCCGCGCGCTGGTCTACAACCCGCAGGTGATCCTGCTCGACGAGCCGCTCTCCAACCTCGACGCCAAGCTGCGCGAAGAAGCGCGCGCCTTCCTGCGCGAGCTGATCGTGCGCCTGGGCCTCTCCGCGCTGATGGTCACCCACGACCAGGGCGAGGCGA
Source organism: Herbaspirillum sp. GW821-FHT09A12 (assembly GCF_059418325.1). Taxonomy (NCBI): domain Bacteria; kingdom Pseudomonadati; phylum Pseudomonadota; class Betaproteobacteria; order Burkholderiales; family Oxalobacteraceae; genus Herbaspirillum; species Herbaspirillum sp. GW821-FHT09A12. The sequence goes on along the minus strand of NZ_JBWKPR010000004.1, from coordinate 290,362 downwards.
TGGCGATCTCGGACCGCATCCTGCTGTTGAACAACGGCCGCATCGAGCAACAGGGCACGCCGCAAAGCATGTACCAGACCCCCGACACCCTGTTCACCGCCGAATTCATGGGCAGCAACAACAAGCTGGCCGCACAAGTGGTCAGCCGCGAGGGCGACCGGGTCACGCTCAAGCTCGATGGCGGCACCGCGACGGCGACCCTGCGCGGCAACCCCGATGCCGCGCCCGGCAAGGACGTTACCGGCATCATCCGCGTCGAGCAGGTGCGGGTCTCCGACCAGCAGGCCGACAACGCCATCCGCCTGCCGCTTTCTACCTGCATGTACCTGGGCGACCGCTGGGAGTGCCTGTTCAAGGCCGGCGACCTTTCCGGTTCCGGCAACGGCGCGGTGGTGTTGCGCGCCTACGCCCCGCAGCGGCTGGAGCCGGGCGAGTACTGGCTTTGCCTGCCGGAGCAGGCGCTTTGGGCTTTCTGATCCATCCGCTGTCAAGAGGATGAAGTGGGGGCGCGCGGCCACAAGTCGCCGCGTCCGCCACGGCAACATGCAAGGCCGGCGACACCAGCAGTGCAAACGGCAACACGCAATAACAAGCAATAACAAGCAAATTGCAAATAGGCAAACAACAACAAGCCGCAGCAGTCCCCACTGCATGCGATATGCGGCGAAGACCATTACAACAGCTTTCAACCAAGGAGATTACAGTGCAGAAGAAACATTTGGCGGCCGCGGCAGCGGCTACCGCATTTGCCGCCGCCGGCGGCGCCGTCCAGGCCCAGAGCAGCGTCACCGTCTATGGCTTGCTCGACACCGGCCTGGAGTTCGTCAACAACGCCGGCGCCAAGGGCGGCAGCGTCACCCGCCTGTCGTCGGGCAACATGAATACCTCGCGCATCGGCTTTCGCGGCAGCGAAGACCTGGGCGGCGGCCTGAAAGCCATCTTCCAGCTGGAAAACGGTTTCAAGCTGGACACCGGCAACTTCGACGGCGACGCCAACCAACTGTTCAACCGCCAGTCCACCGTCGGCCTGGAGGGCGGCTTCGGCCGCGTGGTGGCGGGCCGTTCGTACACCACCACCTATGACTTCATCCTGCCGTTCGACCCGATGGGCTATTCGGCCAATTATTCGTGGGTCACCTCGGCCGGCGCCACCGGCGGCCGCAAGGATGGCATGCTCTCCAGCGCCTCCAACCTGATCAAGTATCAGGGCGAATTCAGCGGCGTGAAGATCGGCGCGACCTACGCCTTCGGCGAAGTGGCCGGCAGCCAGAGCGAGGGCGCCAAATACGCCCTCGGCCTGGGATATGGCAACGGCCCCTTCTCGTTGGCGGCGACCTACGATCGCAACAACAGCACGGCCGCGGCCACCGGCGGCGCCTATGACAAGGCCACCTCCGCCCACCTAGCCGGCGGCTACCAGGCGTCCGATGCGTGGAAGCTGAACCTGGGCTACCGCTACTACAAGAAGACGCTGGCCTCGGGCGCGACCGACCTGCGCAGCGATATGTTCTGGGGCGGCGGCAGCTACAAGATCACCCCGGCGATGACCCTGATCGGCACGGTCTACTATCAGAACATCAAGAACGTGACCAACGATGCCGATCCAATCATGTACTCGTTGCGCCTGAAGTACGCGATGTCCAAGCGCACCGACCTGTACGCCAGCACCGCGTATGCCAAGGCCAAGAACAACCAGCTGGTCGGCCTGTCGCGCGACGAGTCCGGTTTTGGCAACAGCCAGTTCGGCCTGACGCTGGGCATGCAGCACCGCTTCTGATGAAGGAAACGCATGGCGCCAGCGCGCCATGCGTGAGCAGTATTATGAGTAGTCTTGAGCCGTTGGACTTGATGCCGGCGCAAAAGGAACCCACCGGTTCTTTTTGCGCCGGTTTTTTTATTTGCCGAGCAGCAGGTAGTAAGTGGGATTGTCTGCGCAGGCGCCGGCGCCGCATTCAAGCACCGTCGAGGCCAGGTTGCCCGCCACCAGCAGCAGGAACAGCAGGCAAGCCAGTTTGCCGCCGGCCGATTTCCATGCCGGGAAGCGGGTTGGCATTTCCCAGCTCTTGAGCATCAGCAGTGCGGCGATGCCGGCGATCGCCGCCAATGAAGCCAGCGCGGCCAGCGTATAGAAATGCAGCCCCATGAAAGTCGAACCGTAGCCGGCGTCGCCCGGCGCGATGTGCAGCAATACCTGGCGCAGCGCGATGCCGCCGGTGACTAGCGCGCCGGCCAGCGCGACGCCGTAGTGCGCGCTCCTGACGCCGAAGCGCACGTTCATCATCAGGCCGATGCCGGTCAGGATCAGGCCGGCGCGTTGCAGCAGGCACAAGGGGCAAGGGAGTTCGTTGTGGGCCAGCTGATAATAAAAGGCGATGCCCAGCGCGGCGCAAATGGCCAGCAGCCCCAGCACGTTCAATATGTTGCCGCCGGAAGTGGCGCGGTCGCGGGAAGAGGACAGGATGGGTCGGTTCATGGCGGCCTGCCTCAGAAGGAAAGGTTGAGCGCGCTGTTGGCGTGGAAGCTGAACCAATACAGCGTCACGCACAGGGTGCATAGCCACAGCGCGAAACTGAACGTCCTCCAGCCGATCACGATGCCGATCGCGGCCAGCAGCGCCAGCAGGAAGGGAAGGTACATGAACATGGGAATGCCTTTGTTTTGATTGTTGTCTATGGGGCGGTTCGTTTGTGCGCGATGATAGCGTAAAGATGGCTGTTGGCAGGTGATAAGCTGCAGTCTTTTCGGAGGACGGGCGCAATTTTTGCGCGGGCAGCAGGCGTCTTCTTGTCATACCGATAATCAAGCCGGCCGGCCCGTCCGATGGCCGCCAACAGAGGAGAGGCAAATGCAGCAAACAGGCGACACGCCAGGCACAGGCGAAATCAAGCGTATTGCCGTGGTCGGCACCGGTGTGATCGGCGCCAGCTGGGTCGCGTATTTCCTGGCCCGGGGCCTGGACGTGGCGGCCACCGACCCCATGCCCGAGGCCGGGCAGAAATTGCGCGAAGCCGTCGCGCGCCATTGGCCCAGCCTGGAAACACTGGGTTTGGCGCCGGGCGCATCGCTTTCCCGCCTGCGCTTTTTCGAGAAGCTGGAAGATGCGCTGCAAGGCGCCGATTTCGTCCAGGAAAACGGCCCCGAGCGCGAAGACCTGAAGACCGACCTGTTCCGGCGCATGGATGCCGCTTTGCCGGCGCAGGTGATCCTGGCGTCGAGTTCATCGGGCCTGCTGATGAGCAAGGTGCAGGCCGCCTGCCGCCATCCCGAGCGCGTGGTGCTGGGCCATCCCTTCAACCCGCCGCATTTGATCCCGCTGGTGGAAGTCATCGGCGGCCAACTGACCTCGCCGGCAGCGGTGCAAGGCGCCATCGACTTCTACGCCGCCATCGGCAAGAAGCCGATCCATGTGCGCAAGGAGGTCAAGGGCCATATCGCCAACCGGCTGCAGGCGGCATTGTGGCGCGAAGCCTTCCACCTGGTGGAGCAGGGCGTGGCCAGCACCGAGGATATCGATACCGCGATTGCCTACGGGCCGGGATTGCGCTGGGCGCTGATGGGGCCGTACCTGAACCTGCACATGTCCGGCGGCGAGGGCGGCATCAAGCATATGCTGGACCACCTGGGGCCGCCGATCGAGAGCTGGTGGGCCGACCTGGGAACGCCGGCGATCACCGATGCGCTGAAGCAGACTTTGCAAGCGGGCGTCGAACAGCAGATGCAAGGCATGACGTCGGCCGAGGTGGCGTCCGAGCGCGACCGGTTGCTGGTGAAGTTGCTGGCGTCCAAGGCGGAGTCGACGATATTGCCTTGATGATTGTGGTTCCATGAATCCCGATCCCGGCGCAGGCCGGGATCCTGCGGGTCATTTCCCCTTGCGCCTGCTCGGCGCCATCTCGCGCATCAAGGCGATGAAGCGTTGCGCCCCCAGCCCCAGCGGCTTGTCCTTGTTCCACACCACGTCCACCCACAGCCGCAACTGGTTGCTGATGTTGTCGAAGTCGATGGCGGCCAGCGCGCCCGAGTCGATTTGCGGCTGCACCAGGCTGTGCGGCAGGTAGGCCCAGCCGAGTCCTTCGCGCACCAGCGACAGCGTGGCCAGGTGGTTGTCGGTGCGCCAGATCTGGCGCGCCAGGAAAAAGCGCGGGTCGGAGACGCTGGCATCGCGGCTGGCCACGGCGATCTGGCGGATGTCGTACAGGTCTTCGTAGCGCAGCTTGCGTTTCTTCGTCTTCAATGCCGGATGCTGCGGCGAGATCACCGCCACCAGCATCTCGCTGCTGAATTCCTGGAACGCCTCGCGGTCGTTGCCGGCGTGGCGCTCGAACACCAGCGCCAGCTGCGCGCAGTCTTCGTACAGCATGCGCATGGCATCGGCTTGCGGCGAAGACAGCACCTCCACTTCCAGCGACGGAAATTCCTCGGCCAGCACCGCCAGCGGTTTGGCCCAGGGCACCGACAACAGTTCGGGGGCGACGGCCAGCGTCAGCTTGCGTTCCAGGCCCTGGTGCATGGCCAGCGCATGGGCGTCGAGCTGGCGCAGGGTGCTGGCCAGCAGGCGCGCGTCCGGCTCCAGCGCGCGCGCCATGTCGGTGGGGCGGGCGTCGCGCGCGGTGCGGTCGAACAGCACCAGGTCCAGTTCGGCCTCCAGCTGGCTGATGGCCATGCTGACCGCGGAGGGAACGCGTCCCAGCATGCGTGCCGCGGCCGAGAAGGAACCGCCGTCGAGCACCGCCAGGAAGACTTTCACATTGTCGCTGGAGAAGGCCATGTTGTCTTTTTGGTTATCAATAAAATTGAAAGAAGCTGACTTCTTCTATCAGTAATTAAACCATAAAATTCTTCCCGTACCCAAGGCCGTCCCATCTCATGGCAGGCGGCCCGCAATCCAATCAGGAGAGTTTCCATGCAAGGTTTCAAACGCAAATTCGTCTACGCCTGTATGTTCGAGCTGCTGGCGATCGGTTTCACCACCTTCGGCCTGGCGGTGATCGCCGGCCATGACAGCGCCCATTCGACGGCGGCGGCGGTGGCCTCGTCGACCATCGCCTTCATCTGGAACTTCATCTTCAACGGCATCTTCGAGCGCTGGGAAGCGCGCCAGGCCAAGCGCGGCCGCAGCTTTGGCCGCCGCATCGCGCATGCCCTCGGGTTCGAGAGCGGGCTGGTGCTGATGCTGGTGCCGCTGTTCGCCTGGTGGCTGGATATCGGCCTGTGGGATGCCTTCGTGCTGGATATCGGCCTGATCGTGTTCTTCATGGTCTACACCTACCTGTTCAACCTCGTGTTCGACAAGGTGTTCGGCCTGCCCAGCTCGGCCATGCCGGCCCCCCAGACCTGATCCGGGGGAGCCCCTGCTGGCGACAGGGGCAAGTCTTCCGCATTTGCCTCTAGAATGGAATCTTTCCATCCTTTGGGCTTCACCTGAAGAGCGGACGCCACCACGTCCATCGCCACCCACTCGGCAGCCTCCGAACCCGGCCATCTCCATGGCCGGGACATTTCACATCACGGAGCAATGCCATGCCTTATTCCCTGCCAGCCCTTCCCTATGCCTACGACGCGCTTGAGCCGCACATCGATGCGCAGACCATGGAAATCCACTACACCAAGCATCACCAGACCTACGTCAACAACCTTAACGCCGCCGTGGCCGGCACCGAATGGGAAAGGCTGACGGTGGAGGAACTGGTCGCGCGCGTCAAGGACGTGCCGGACAACCTCCGCGCCGCCGTGGTCAACCAGGGCGGCGGCCATGCCAACCATGCGCTGTTCTGGACGGTGATGGCGCCGGGCGGCGGCGGCAAGCCGGACGGCAAGCTGGCCGTCGCCATCGATGCCGAGCTGGGCGGTTTCGATGCCTTCAAGGAAGCCTTCACCAAGGCCGCGGTATCGCGCTTCGGCAGCGGCTGGGCCTGGCTGTCGGTGACGCCGCAAAAGAAACTGGCGGTCGAAAGCAGCGGCAACCAGGATAGCCCGCTGATGGGCGGCAACACCCCCATCCTCGGCCTGGACGTGTGGGAGCATGCCTACTACCTGCGCTACCAGAACCGCCGGCCGGAATATATCGGCGCGTTCTACAACGTCGTCAACTGGCCGGAAGTGGCGCGCCGCTATGCGGCGGCTATCGGTTAACATGATTCCGATCCAATGAGTCCAATGAGATTGGAGAAAACGGGCTTTGATATTGAATGAATCCCGTTTGACGCCGTCATCGTTGCCATCCGTCACCACCCAGCCTATTTGCCAGGAGCCGCCATGTACGTACCCGCCCACTTCGATGAACCGCGCACCGAAGTCCTGCACCAGATGATCGCCAGCCACCCGTTCGGGGTGCTGGTCTCGCATGGCGCAGGCGGGCTGGATGCCAACCATCTGCCGTTCCACCTCGACCCGGCGCAGGGTGCGCTGGGTACCTTGCACGCCCACGTGGCGCGCGCCAATCCGCTGTGGCGTGAGTTGGCCGATGGCGACGAGGTGATGGTGATCTTTTCAGCCGGCGACGCCTATGTCTCGCCCAACTGGTATCCCAGCAAGCATGAGGCCCATCGGCAGGTGCCGACCTGGAACTATATGGTGGCGCATGCCCACGGCCGTATCGTCATCCGCGACGACGAGCGCTACGTGCGCGGCGTGGTGGCACGGCTCACGCGCACCCACGAGGCGGCGCAGCCGGCGCCGTGGAAGATGTCGGACGCGCCGGCCGATTTCATCGACACGATGCTCAAGGCCATCGTCGGCATCGAAATCGAAATCACCCGCCTGGTCGGCAAGCGCAAGCTTAGCCAGAACAAGGAGTTGCGCGATATCCTCGGCGCCGGCGAGGCGCTCAACGCCAATGGCAGCTACGCCGTCGGCGATCCGATGCTGGCTGAAGCGGCGGCCAGGGAAAAATAAATCCGTTGATGTCACGTTCGCCATGCAACGTGGCGAACGCCGCCGGCCCTGCGTCCTTTTGCCGTGTGCCTATATCGCTGATAGATTTAGAAGGTACTTACTTCCATTGATGAAATGAGTCTTAATATTGACAAGCCCTAAACATTCATCGGCTTCTCCCATTGAATGAGACTTTGTCGCTGGTGGATACGCAAGCGAGCCCCCATAATAGGCGCCACAAGTTTCTAACTTCTAACAGCGAGGAGTCCGACGTGGCCAGAAAATCCATCCCCCAGGGAAGCAGGCAGGATCCAGGCTTCATCCGTGATCCGGACGGTTTCATCAACGTGCCGGTCAGCAAGGAAACCCGGGAACAGCTGCATGCGCTGAAAGTCAGCATGCAGGTTGCCAGCCAGGCAGAAGTGATCGAAAAGGCCATCGCCATCGTGAGCGCTATCGACGCCGCGGTACGCAAATGAACGCCATCGGCCATTGCCGGCGATGGCAGTACCCTGAAATGCAACCCTGACAATCACCTGTTTGCGACCGCGCCAGGAAGGGCAATGCCCTTCCTGGCGGCTTTCTTGAGGCCTGTTGTTATCCGGCCTTAGTAATATCCCGGGCGAATCACAGGGCATTGAATAATATATTGGACAACTGGAGCCGCCCACGGCACCCTAGTGCTCCTTTTCGTTCGCCGCTCTGAGGAGACACCCAACATGCCTACCTACCGTTCCTATACCACCACCCAAGGCCGCAACATGGCGGGCGCCCGCGCATTGTGGCGCGCCACCGGCATGAAGGATGGCGATTTCTCCAAGCCCATCATCGCCGTGGTCAACTCGTTCACCCAGTTCGTGCCGGGCCACGTGCACCTGAAGGACCTGGGCCAGCTGGTGGCGCGCGAGATCGAGGCGGCCGGCGGCGTAGCGAAAGAATTCAACACCATCGCCGTCGATGACGGCATCGCCATGGGCCATGACGGCATGCTGTACTCGCTGCCCTCGCGCGACCTGATCGCCGACTCGGTGGAGTACATGGTCAACGCCCACTGCGCCGACGCCATGGTGTGCATCTCCAACTGCGACAAGATCACCCCGGGCATGCTGATGGCCGCCATGCGCCTGAACATCCCCGTGATCTTCGTCTCCGGCGGCCCGATGGAAGCCGGCAAGGTCATCAAGACCGTCAATGCCGACAAGAAGATCATCAAGCTGGACCTGGTCGACGCCATGATCCAGGCCGGCGACCAGAACATCTCCGACGCCGACGTGGCCGAAGTCGAACGCTCGGCCTGCCCCACCTGCGGCTCCTGCTCCGGCATGTTCACCGCCAACTCGATGAACTGCCTGACCGAAGTGCTGGGCCTGTCGCTGCCGGGCAACGGCACCATCCTGGCCACCCACGCCGACCGCAAGGAACTGTTCCTGCGCGCCGGCCGCCAGATCGTGGAACTGGCCAAGCGCCACTACGAGCAGGACGACTACTCCATCCTGCCGCGCAACATCGCCACCAAGGCAACCTGGGAAAACGCCATGACCCTGGACGTGTCCATGGGCGGCTCCACCAACACCGTGCTGCACCTCCTGGCCGCCGCGCATGAAGCCAAGGTCGAATTCACCATGGCCGACATCGACCGCATCTCGCGCAATGTGCCCTGCCTGTGCAAGGTGGCGCCGATGACCAACAAGTACCACATCGAAGACGTGCACCGCGCCGGCGGCATCATCGCCATCCTGGGCGAGCTGGCGCGCGCCGGCCTGCTGGACACCTCGCGTCCCACCGTGCACAGCAAGACCCTGGGCGAGGCGATCGAGAAATACGACATCCGCGTCACCAGCGACCCGGCCGTGCACAAGCTGTTTCGCGCGGCGCCCGGCGGCGTGCCCACGCAAACCGCGTTCTCGCAGGAAGAGCGTTTCGAGACCAGCGACCTGGACCGCGCCAACGGCTGCATCCGCGACCTCGAGCACGCTTACTCGAAGGACGGCGGCCTGGCGGTCCTGTACGGCAACATTGCCGAGAAGGGCTGCATCGTGAAGACCGCCGGCGTGGATGAAAGCATCCTCAAGTTCTCCGGCACCGCGCGCGTGTTCGAAAGCCAGGACGCCGCGGTGGAAGGCATCCTGGGCGACCAGGTGCATGCCGGCGACGTCGTCATCGTGCGCTACGAAGGCCCCAAGGGCGGCCCGGGCATGCAGGAAATGCTGTACCCGACCTCGTACATCAAGTCCAAGGGCTTGGGCAAGGCTTGCGCGCTGTTCACCGATGGCCGTTTCTCCGGCGGCTCCTCGGGCCTGGTGATCGGCCACGCTTCGCCGGAAGCGGCCGAAGGCGGCGCCATCGGCCTGGTGGAAGAGGGCGACATGATCGACATCGACATCCCCAACCGCACCATCAACCTGCGCATCTCCGGCGACGACCTGGCCAAGCGCCGCGCCGCCATGGAAGCGCGAGGCGACAAGGCATGGCAACCGGGCAATCGCGAACGCGTGGTGTCGCAGGCATTGCAAGCCTATGCCGCACTGACCACCTCGGCCGACCGCGGCGCAGTGCGCGACTTGTCGCAGCTCAAGCGTTGATGCAAACGCTGATGCAAGCGTGAGCGCTGGAAGAAACCCGCCTGAAGTTCAAGGCGGGTTTTTTTTCGCGGTTGCGGCGTATCGCGGACCCAGGGAAAAGTCTAAAGATTCGTATAATAATGATTATCATTTATAATTTTGGCGTTTTCCACACAATCCGCCGGTACCTCCCTCTTGCAGCGCGACCCTTCTCCAGGACTGATTTCCGCACTGGTTCATCACTACGATGAACTGGTCGATCATTTGCGCCGCCGCTTCGGCGACAAGGGGTTTGCGCGCGACGTGATGCAGGATGTCTGCGTGCAACTGCTGGAGCAGCCGCCGCAAACCGCGGTGCATACGCCGTTCGCTTTCTTGCGCCGCGTTTCCACCCACCTTGCGATCGATCGCTATCGGGTCGAAGAAGGCCGCCGCGCATTGGTCGAGCCGGTGGCCGAGCTGCCCGATTATGCCGCCGAGGCCCCCAGCCACGAAGATCGCCTGGAAACGCACCAGAACCTTGACGTGCTGATTAATGTTATCGAGAATCTTCCGCCACGATGCCGGGAGGTTTTTATCATGCACAAGATCCACCAGATACCGCAGGCGCAGGTTGCCGCGCACCTGAACATCTCCCGGCAAATGGTGGAGAAGCATCTGCGCGTGGGCATGGCCGCATGCCGCGCCAGACTGCAAGCGGACGAAAGAAACTGATGCGCATCGGGCAGGATCAACCGCAAGAATCCCAGCACGCCGAGCAGGCCATCGCCCGGCATCGCGATGTGCTGATGGCGCGTTTTCCCTTGCCGCCGGCTTCCGTCGCCAAGCCGCGCCGGCGCGGCCAGCTCGCGCTGGCGGTGGTGGTCGCGGCCGGCGCCGCCGTGCTGTGGGCCGATCCCGCCTATCGTACCGACCATCTGTCGACGGCGGTGGGGCAGCAACTGACGGCCGAACTGGCCGACGGCAGCCGCATCGTCCTCAATACCGATACCCGCCTCGATATCGCCTGGCACCTGCGGTCGCGCCGCGTGCAGCTGCATGCCGGGCAGGCCTTGTTCGACGTCGAGCACAAGGCCTATCGTCCTTTCACGGTGGCGGCGGGCGATACCCGCGTCACGGTGGTGGGCACCATGTTCGATGTCTGGCGCAAGCCGGCGTCGGTACAGGTCACGGTGCTGCGGGGGCAGGTCAAGGTGCAGGGCGGCGGCGCGCCGGTCTACCTCACCGAAAACCAGCAGGCGCAGGCCGTCGGGCAGCAGGTTCCGGCGGTGGCGGCGGTGGATGCCGTCGCGCAGACCGTCTGGAAAGACGGCAAGCTGATGTTCGACCGCACGCCGCTGCGCGACGCCTTGCAGGAAATGCAGCGCTACATCGGCACCCGCATCGCGCCGGTGGACGATGCCTTGGGAAGCCTGCGGGTGTCGGGCGTGTTCGATACCGCACGGGCCGACGCCATGCTCGATCTTCTGCCGTCGATCCTGCCGGTGGCCGTGGCGCGTGATGGCAACAATAATGGCAGCGATAGCGGCAACGGTGTTATCCGCATCAAGGCGCGCTAGATCACCGGCGCTGCGCTCCAAGTGTAAAAATAAATAAAAATATTTCTCAATATGGGTTGGGTAATCCCCGGGCTGGTTCGGCTATCTCCATAAGAACCTGTGAACAGGTTCTAAGAGCCATTTTCAAGGAGACTACCCGTGCACCGCTTTACACCTTCGGCAGCGCCGCGCCGTTGCGCCTTGCTGCGCCTGAACGTCCTGGCTGCCGCCATCCTGCTGGCCGCGTCATCGTATGCCCAGACCGCCAGGGTCAATGTCGATATCCCGGCCGAGCCGCTGGACCGGGCGCTCAATGCCCTGGCGCGGCAAACCGGTATCCAGATCTTCTTTGCCAGCGGATTGGCCAAGGAGCGCACCGCGCCGGCGCTCAAAGGCAGCTACACCGCGCGCGAAGCGCTCGACCGGTTGTTGTCCGGCAGCGGCCTGGAGGTGCGCGAACAAGCCGACAAGACCTTCACGCTGCAAGCCGCCGACCTCTCCAGCAACGAGGCCCAGCTGCCGGCCGTGACCGTCAGCGGCGAACGGGAAGAAAGCGCCTACGGCCCGGTCCAGGGGTATGTCGCCACGCGCAGCGCCACGGCGACCAAGACCGACAGCGCGATCCTGGAAACCCCGCAATCGATCAGCGTCATCACCCGCGAGCGCTTCGAAGCCCAGGGCGCGCAAAGCGTGAACGAGGCCCTGCGCTATAGCGCCGCCGTCTCGTCCTACGGCGCCGGGACGCGTTCGGACTGGTACACCGTGGTGCGCGGTTTCGTGCCCAGCGTGTACCTGGACGGCCTGCAATTGCCGACCACGATCAACCTCGCCAGCTGGCGCGTCGACCCGTACCAGCTGGAGCGCATCGAATTGCTGCGGGGGCCGGCGTCGGTGCTGTATGGCCAGGGCGACCCGGGCGGCACCGTGAACATGGTGTCGAAGCTGCCGACGGCGACGCCGCTGCATGAAATCGAAATGCAGATCGGCACCGACGCGCGCCGCCAACTGGCGGGCGACTTCAGCGGCAAGCTGGATGAGGACGGCAAGCTGCTGTACCGTTTCACCGGCCTGGTGCGCGACGGCAACCTGCCGCTCGGCCCCTTCAAGGACCAGCGCCTGATGCTGGCGCCGTCGCTGACCTGGATGCCCGATAGCGACACCACGCTGACCTTGCAGGCCACCTACCTGCGCGACCGCACCAACTCGTCGGACAGTTTCCTGCCGGCGGCGGGAACCATCCTGCCCAATCCCAACGGCAAGATCTCCAGCACCCTGTTTACCGGCTCGCCGGATTGGGACCGCTATGTCAAAGAGCAGTACTCGTTCGGTTACCTGTTCGAGCATCGCTTCAACGATACCTGGACCGTGCGCCAGAACCTGCGCTGGAGCAAGGTCAAGCTGGACGACCAGATGACCTACGGCGTCGGCCTCGACCCGGCCGACGCCACGCAAAGCACCATGCTGCGCGATGCCTACCTGGCCAAGTTCGATTACTACCGGCTGGCGCTCGACAACCAGGCGCAAGCCAAATTCTCCACCGGCGCCATCGCGCATACCGCGCTGGTGGGCGTGGACGTCCAGCGCCAGCGCAAGAACAGCCTGGAATATGACGTGTTGATCCCGGGTTCCTTCAATCTCTATCATCCGGTCTATCCCCGCTTCGATACGTCCATCTTTGACGGCGCCACGCCGGACAGCGCGGTGGCCACGCAAGAACAGGTCGGCGTGTACCTGCAAGACCAGGTCAAGTTCGACCGGCACTGGATCCTGACCGTGGGCGGGCGCAAGGACTGGGCCCGGAGCGTGGTCGACGACCTGGTGGCGGGCACCTCGCAATCGCAAAAGGACAGCGCCTACACCGGCCGCATCGGCCTGGTTTACCTGGACGAATCGGGGCTGGCGCCTTACATCAGCTATTCGACTTCGTTCATGCCGGAGCTGGGCCGCGATTCGTCCAACAACATGTTCAAGCCGACGACCGGCAAGCAGCTGGAAGCCGGCGTCAAATACCAGCCCGGCAGCGGCAAGACTTCGATCACCGCATCCGTGTTCGAAATCAAGCAGCAGAACGTGACCACCACCGACCTCAACGATCCCAGCGGCAACAGCTATGTGCAGACCGGCGAGGTGCGCTCGCGCGGCTTCGAGCTGGAAGCGCTGGCGGAGATCAACCGCAACCTGAACGTGATCGCCAGCTATACCTACCAGGATGTCAAGAACACCAGGACCAACGACCCGACCACCCTGAACAAATGGCCGATCGATATTCCGCGCCCGCGCCAGATGGCTGCGCTGTGGCTGGACTACACGCTGCGCGGCGGCGCGCTGTCGGGGTTGGGGTTCGGCGGCGGGGTGCGTTACGTCAGCAGCAATGCCGGTTCGCCGGACAACTCGCTGAGCATTCCGGGCTACGCCTTGTTCGATGCGGCGCTCCACTACGACTTGCCGAGCTGGCGCTTGTCGCTGACCGGCAGCAACCTGTTTAACCGCGACTATGTCACCGGCTGCTATTACGATGCGCGCTGCATCTACGGCAACGGCCGGCAGGTGCTGGCGACGGCGCGTTACCGCTGGTAAGGCGCTCGATGCGGATAGACGGCTAGGCCGGCAAGCCTTGCCTTCTCCGCAGTTCCCGGATGATGCCGCTATGGTCCAGTTCCCCATCGCCATGCTCGACCATGTCGCCAAACAAGCGGTCGGCCTGGTTGAGCATCGGCAGCGACAAGCCCACGCTGTGTGCGAAGGCGGTGGCGGTGCGGGTGTCCTTGAGCTGGTACTTGGCCGGGCCGCCGGGCGTGAAGTCCGAGGCGATCATGCGCAGCGCATGCTGGCGCAGGATGGTCGAGTCGGCGAAGCCGCCCAGTAGCGCCTCGCGCACCTTGGCGACGTCGGCGCCGCCATGTTCGGCCAGCAGCATGGCTTCAGAGACGCTGGCGATGTTGGCCGCCACCATCATCTGGTTCACCAGCTTGGCGAGCTGCCCGCAGCCTGCCGGGCCGACATGCGTGGGCCGGCCCATCAGCGCCAGCAACGGCTGCGCGGCGTCCCAGGCCGGCGCCGCGCCGCCGGCCATGATGGCCAGCGTGGCTTCCCTGGCGCCCTTTTCCCCGCCCGAGACCGGCGCATCCACATAGAGCACGCCCTGTTCGCCGGCCGTGGCCGCCTGCCGCCGCGCCGTCTCCACCGGGATGGAACTCATCACCACCAGTAGCGCGCCCGGCTTCATGGCGGCGATCAGCCCGTGTTCGCCCAGCAGCAATTCGTCGCAGGCCGGGCCGGAACTGAGCATGCAGACCAGGGCGTCGGCATCGCGTACCGTGTCCGCTGCGGCGGGCATCAGCTGCGCGCCCAGTGTTGCCAGCGGCGCGGCCTTGGCCGGCGTGCGGTTCCAGGCCTTGACCGTCAGCCCGGCGCGCAGCAGGTGGCCGGCCATGGGCAAGCCCATGATGCCGGTGCCGATGAAGCCGATAGTCTTCATGCGGGGCTTCCTTCCCAGTGCCGGTGCATCTGGCCGAAGCGCACCGGCAACTCGCGTACCACCAGTGCCGGGAAACCGGCCTGGAAGCGTTTGAGGTGGGGCGTGTCGAGATGCAGGTCGAAGGCGCGCCGGTGGTCGTACAGTTCGTAGAACAGCACGTGGTTGGTGCCGTCGAGCCGCACCACATCGAAGCGTTGGCAACCCGGCTCGCTGTTGACGGAATGATGGGCATCGTCATGCGCCAGCGCGAGAAAAGCCGCCATGCAGGCCGGCTTTACCTCGAACTCCGCGATGACGGCAAATGCGTCTGCGTTTGCCATGTGTACCCCTAGCGGACGTTGCCGCGCGCCTGGTTTTCCATCTCGCGGCGCAGCGCCACCACATCCAGGTCGTTGAGCAGTTCCACGTCCTCGAAGCGCACCACGGTGTCCTTGGCGACGGCGCGCTTGAGCTTGACGTTATGCGCCAGGCCGATCGGCAAGGCGCCGTGGGCCAGGCTCCTGGTCGCGGGAATGGCGTTGGCCCAGACCGCGTAGCCGCCTTCGCCGTCGAGGAATTCGCCCGGCTTCAGGTCGCGCTTGGCGGTGGCCACGGCATCGCCGCGGAACTCCTTGGAGCAGCCGGTCGATTCACCGCGCAGCACGGCCGACAGCACGCTGATGCTGGTTTCCAGGCCGATCATGTGGAACGGGCGCCACATCGAGCCGTACCAGCCCGACTTGTCGACCAGCAGGCCGTATTGCTTGAAGCAGGCGCGCGCATATTCGGTCGGCGCCTTGAAGGTGACGAACACGCCGTAGCGGATATTGTTGAACACCTCGCGGCCATCGGGCTCCTGGCTGGCGGCGATGTCGACCAGGCCGGCGCGCGGCAGGCGGCCGCCTTCGGATGCCGGCTTGAACACGCCGGCCAGGTCGTGCAGGCCGGTCGGCGGAAACGCCAGGCCGTCATCCGGGCAATCGAGGCCGGTGCCGTTGGCCACCGCCGCCATTTCGATCGCGGCCTTGGTGCCGTCGGTGAAGGAGTTGTACATCTTGGGGTTGAAGTCGCCCTTGGCCACTTCTTCATCGGTCCAGCCGAAATAGCTCCAGACGGTATCCGGCGTCGAGTAGCGATAGCGCGGCTCGAAGTTCATGCCCTTGCCGGCCGAGACCAGCTCGAAGCCGCACGAGCGCACCCAGTCCACCAGTTCGCAGATGATGGCCGGCTGGTCGCCGTAGGCCATGCTGTAGACCAGGCCCTTAGCCTTGGCGCGCGCCGCCAGCAGCGGGCCGCACATGGCGTCGGCTTCGACGTTGACCATCACCACATGCTTGCCGCCGTCGATGGCCGAGAGCGCATGGCGCACGCCGGCGATCGGATGGCCGGTGGCTTCGATGATGCATTCGATCTCTTCGCAATCGGCCAGCGCGGCGGCGTTTTCCAGCACGCAGGTGGTGCCGTTCTTGACGGCTTCGCCCAGGCTTTTGGCGGCGTAGCGTTCCTTGGGCCAGCCCACGCGGTTGAGCGCGGCATGCGCCTTTTCGACGTTGAGGTCGGCCACGCCGACCACATGCATGCCTTCGATGTGCTGCGCCTGGGCCAACACCATGGAGCCGAACTTACCGGCGCCGATCAGGCCGACGCGCACCGGGCGGCCGGCGGCCGCGCGCTCGCGCAGCAAGCTGTACAAATTCATGTCAATTCCTTCTCGTAATGTGCGGCGGCCCGATGCGTGAAGCGTCATGCGGGCGCCGGATGCGACTGACTCGTCAAAGCGGCAGGGATGGGTTCCTTGCCGTGTCTCCTTTTTGCGGGGCGGCTGCGGTGTGAAGCGACGACGCAGCCAACCCGTGCAAAAAAGTTTAATCAGCGCATCTTGTTAAAACAATTAACATTTACGATGGGAATGATTAGTTTTTCTAATTATTTGGCGCCGGGCATGCCGGGCGGGATGAATTGCTGCGCCTGCCACTGCTTCACTTCTTCCTTGAGCCAGTCCAGGAACAGGCTGACCTTCTTCTTGCGCAGGCTGTCCACCGGGCACACCACCCATTGCGTGGTCTGCGCCACCCGCGGCGGGTGGCGCAATGGGCAAACCAGCGTACCTTCGCGCAGTTCGCGCCACATCATGAGCGAACTTTCCAGCGCCAGGCCGATGCCGTCGGCCGCCGCGTCGATGGCCATGTGGCTGCGGTCGAACAGCACGCGCCGCATCTGGTTCGGCGCACTGAGCTTGTTGAGCGAAAACCAGTAGGGCCATTGCACCTGCGACTTCACCGACTGGATCAGGCGGTGCTGCGCCAGGTCTTCCGCGTTCAGGCTGCCGGGCGCGGCGTAGCCGGGGTGGCATACCGGGAAGAACAGTTCTTCGGTCAGTCCTTCGGTATAGAGCCCCGGCCATTGGCCGCGGCCGTGGCGGATTTCCACATCCACCGTTTCACGCGTGAAATCGGTGACCTCGTTGGTGCCGTTGAGGCGCACTTCGAGGTCGGGATTGGCGTCCAGAAAACCCTTCAGGCGCGGCAGCAGCCACTTGCTCGACAGCGTGGGCGTGGCGCGCACCGTCAGCAGGGTGACCGGCCGCAGGCCGCGGATGCTTTGGGTGGCCTCGGAGATGCGGTCGATCTCTTCGGCGATCAAGGAGAAGTAGCGCTCCCCCGCCTCGGTCAGCGCCACGCCGCGCCCCACTTTCACCATCAGGGACGTGCCCAGGTGCGTCTCCAGCGCCTGGATCTGCTGGCTGACGGCCGAGGGCGTCACATTGAGCTCGTCGGCGGCCGCCGAAATGCTGCCGGAGCGGGCGGCGGCGTGGAATACGCTGATGGCGCGGAGCGGCAGATACATACGCTAATCCTTTAAATTTTCTAAAGATTAATGAAAAATAAATTAATTGTACTTCACCAATAAACCTTTTAAATTCAAGCTCGAACACACCGTAGCAGCCACAGAGCTGCACTATCAGGACATGGCCGCCAGCCCGCTTCAGTCGGCAGGCGGCACTCCTCCGACACATAAAAACTGGAGACACAGCATGAGCAAAACCAACCCGCTGCGCGGCGTGTCGCGCCGTTCCGTCCTGGCCGCCGCCGCGGCCCTGCCGCTGGTGACGATCTGGAGCAAACCGGCGCGCGCCGCCGAATTCAACTACAAGCTGGCTACCGGCCAGTCGCTCGACCAGCCGATCAACGCCCGCTTGAAGCAGGCCACCGAGCGCATCCGCGAAGCCAGCTCGGGCCGGCTCGACATCCGTTTCTTCCCGGCCAGCCAGTTGGGCTCCGATACCGACCTGCTGACCCAGGTGCGCACCGGCGGCGTCGAGTTCCTCAACATCGCAGGCTCGGTGCTGTCGACCGTGGTGCCGCTGGCGGCCATCACCAATGTCGGCTTCACCTATTCCGATTACCAGCAAGTGTGGTCCAGCGTGGATGGCGAGCTGGGCAAGATCATCCGCGCGCAGATCGACAAGAGCGGCATCGTGTCGGTCTCCAAGGCCGCCGACAACAGCTTCCGCCAGATCTCATCGACTTCCAAGCCGATCAAGGCCCCGGCCGACCTGCAGGGCTACCGCATCCGCGTGCCGGTGTCGCCGATGTTCACTTCGCTGTTCAAGGCGCTCGGCGCCAACCCGACCTCGATCAACTTCAACGAGCTGTACACGGCGCTGCAAACCAAGTTGGTGGACGGCCAGGAAAACGGCCTGGTCGCCATCGATGCCGGCAAGCTGTACGAAGTGCAGAAATACATCAGCCAGACCAACCACATCTGGGATCCGTTCTGGCTGCTGGGCAACCGCCGCGCGTTCAACAATCTGCCGGACGACCTCAAGGCGATCGTGCGCCGCGAATTCGACCGCGCCAGCGTCGAGCAGCGCGGCGACGTCGAACAGCTCAACGTCTCGCTCAAGGAGCAGCTCACCAGGAAGGGCATCGTCTTCGACAGCGCCAACCGCGACGCCTTCCGCAAGGCGCTGGCCGACGTCGGGTTCTACAAGGAATGGAAAGACAAGTTCGGCGCCGCGCCGTGGGCCGCGCTGGAATCGGTCGTCGGGAAGATGACATGAGTGCGGTCCACAGCATGCGGCAAGGCGCCGCGATGGGCACGCATGACGCCCCGCGCAGCCTGATCGACGCCTGCCAGCACTGGTTGCAGAAGTCGGTGGAGGCGCTGGCGGCGACCGTGCTGGTGGCCGAGGTGGCGATCCTGATGGCCGGCATCGTCGCGCGCTCGGTGCTGCACAGCTCGCTGATCTGGAGTGACGAGCTGGCGTCGATCCTGTTCCTGTGGCTGGCCATGCTGGGCGCGGCGCTGGCGGTGCAGAAGAATTGCCACATGCGGCTGACCTTCTTCGTTTCCAAGCTGCCGCCGCGGGCCCAGGTATGGGCCGAAACGCTGGCCATCGGCGTCACGCTGGTACTGCTGGCGATGGTGCTGCACCCCAGCTTCGATTACGTGGAAGACCAGGGCTTTGTCGAAACGCCGGCGCTGGGATGGAGCGGCATGGTGCGCGCGCTGGCCTTGCCGGCCGGCTTCGTGGTCGCGCTCGCCAGTTGCGTGCTGCGCCTGCTGCAGCATGGCAAGCGCGACGTGGCCAGCGTGGCGGCGCTGCTGGCGCTGGTCGCCGGCGGCTGCTACCTGGCCGCGCCGATGCTGGCGGCGATGGGGCAGCAGGCGCTGCCGGTGTTCTTCCTCGGCATGCTGGGCGTGGCGGTGATGGCCGGCGCGCCGATCGCCTTCGCCTTTGCCATCGCCACCAGCGCCTACTTGCTATGCACCACCTCGACCCCGCTGGTGATCGTGGTCGGGCGCATGGACGAGGGCATGAGCAGCCTGATCCTGCTGGCGGTGCCGATGTTCGTGCTGCTGGGCCAACTGGTGCATGCCACCGGCCTGGCGCGCGTGATGGTCGAATTCCTGGCCTCGCTGGTGGGCCACGTGCGCGGCGGCATGTCGTATGTGCTGCTGGGGGCGATGCTGCTGGTGTCGGGCATCTCCGGATCGAAGACCGCCGACATGGCCGCCGTGGCGCCGGTGCTGTTTCCCGAAATGCGCAAGCGCGGCATGCAGGACAGCGAATTGATTTCGCTGCTGGCCGCCTCCGGCGCGATGAGCGAAACCATCCCGCCCTCGCTGGTGCTGATCGCAATCGCCTCGGTGACCGGCATCTCGATCGCGGCGCTGTTTACCGCCGGCATCCTGCCGGCGATCGTGCTGGCCGTGGTGCTGGCGGTGGTGGCCTGGTGGCGCGCCGGCAGCGACCATGTGGAAACCGCGCGCGCTCCCGCCAAGTACGTGCTGCGCACCTTCGCCATCGCGCTGCCGGCATTGCTGCTGCCGTTTGTGATCCGCACCGCCGTGGTCGAAGGCGTGGCGACGGCGACCGAGGTCTCGACCATCGGCATCGCCTATTCGCTCATCGTCGGCCTGCTGATTTATCGGGGCAGCCTGAAGTGGAGCATGGCCATGCCGATCCTGGTGCAGACCGCCGCCTTGTCGGGCGCGATCCTGTTCATCGTCGGCGCCGCCAGCGCGATGGGATGGGCGCTGACGCAATCGGGCTTCTCGCATGACCTGGCCGCCATGATGACCCATGTGCCGGGCGGCGCCACCGGCTTCCTGCTGGTGTCGATCGTGGCGTTCATCGTGCTGGGTAGCGTGCTGGAGGGGATTCCCGCCATCGTGCTGTTTGCGCCCTTGCTGTTCCCGGTGGCGCACCAGCTCGGCATCCATGAAATCCACTACGCGATGGTGGTGATCCTGGCCATGGGTTTGGGCGTGTTCGCGCCGCCCTTCGGCCTGTGCTACTACGCCGCCTGCATCATCGGACAGGTGCCGCCGGAGACCGCGCTCAAGCGCATCTGGCTGTATCTGGGCGTGTTGCTGGCGGGGCTGGTGGCCATTACGTTCATCCCGGCGATTTCGACCTGCTTTCTCTGAACGGTGCTGGCGGCACGCCCCGCCCATCGGGGGGGCGTGCCGCAGGCCGGAGGCACGCCGACGCTCATGCTATCCGGAACCATCGCGCGGCCACAGCGCGTGGCGCACACCGACTGCCACCGGTAGCGCCAGCGCCAGCCACGACAAGACGCGCCAGAAGCCGCTCCCCAGCAAGGCGGCCAACAAGCCGAACACGGTCAACGCCGCCAGCAGCAGGGGCATGCGCCAGACCCGGAGAAAGCCGCCGCGCGTAGCATGGTCTTTCATGATGAGCTCCCGTCGTGGCCGGCCGCCGACGCTGCCGACGCCGCAGAGGAAAAATGCGCCGACCGCAACGCCGCCTGGCGGCGGCGCGCGAACCAGAGATAAAGGCCGCTTCCCAGCACCACGATGGTGATCAGGTCGAGCGCTGCCCACAGGATCTTGAGCGGCAAGCCGCCGTAGTCGCCGAAGTGCAGCGGCTGCGACAGGAACAGGGTACGCACATACCAGGGCATCTCGCGCATGTCGGTGAGCTGCCCGGTCTTGGCGTCGATCAGCGCCGGCATCAGCAGGCGCGAGGTTACCGGCGTATTGCCGTGCATGAACACGGCGTAATGGTGCGCACTGGTGAAGCGGGTGCCGGGCCAGGCGATGAACAGCGAGCTCATGTGCGGCGCGGCGCCTTCGGCGGTAGCCACGGCGCGTTCGGGCGGGCTCAGGACGGCATCGGCCGGCAATGTCGGTTCGTCGCGGTAAGGCGCCGTCATTTCCGCCAGTTGGCCGTTCTGCCAGGCCACCAGCATCACGTCGGAAAGCGTATTGATGACGCCGGTGGCGCCGACGATGAAGGTCCAGGCCAGCACCACGATGCCCAGCAGGTTGTGCAGGTCCAGCCACTGCAGCTTGCGCGAGCGGCGGTGGCGCACGGCGCCGAACTCCAGCTTGCGCATGAACGGCCCGTAGAGCGCTATCCCCGAGACGATGGCCGCCACGAACAGCAGGCCCATGGCGCCCAGGAACAGCTTGCCGGGCAAGCCGGCGAACATGTCGGTGTGGAGCTGGCGCATCACGAAGAGGAAGCCCTGGCGACGATCCGGCGTGTCCAGGATCTGCGCCGTGCGGTCGTCCAGCACCAGCGACTTGCGCGTTTCCGGGGACGCTTGCGGCGAACTGTTCATGCCGGCGAACACCAGGTGCGGATGCTCTTGCGCATTCCATGACAGGAACTGGATCACCTGGTCAGGGTAATGCTCACGCGCGGCTGCGGCGATGCGCGCCAACGGCAGGCGCGGGGTATCGGCCGGCATGGCCGGCGCCGCCACTTCCCCCATCAGCTCCTCGATCTCTTCGTGGAACACCAGCGGCAAGCCGGTGATGCACAGCATGAGCAGGAACGCGGTGCAGACCAGGCTGCTCCATTTGTGGATCCAGCTCCAGCGGCGGATGGCGGCATGCGTGCTCATGTCAGGTTCCTCGCGTTCAGAAATCCACCGTTGCCGACAGCAGGAAGGTGCGCGGCGCGCTCAGCGTCAGGTAACCGCCGGAGCTGGGCGCCACCCAATAGTCCTTGTTGAGCAGGTTCTCGACGTTGGCGCGCAAGGTCACGCTTTTGCCGGCGATACGGGTCTGCAGGCGGGCGCCGGCATCGTAGCGGATCCAGCTCGGTATGCTCTGGGTATTGGCCACGTTGACGTATTGCTGGCTGGTATAGATGGCGCGCGCCAGCAGCGTCAGTTGCGGCAGCGCCGGCACATCCCACTCGCCGCCCAGGTTGGCTTGCCACTTCGGCACGCCCAGTGGCCGGTTGCCCTGGTTGACGCCGCCCGCGGTGCGGGTCAGGACGGCATTGGTATAGGCCGCGCCGCCCAGCACCCGCACATGCTCGGCGACTTCGCCGGCGACGTTCCATTCCAGCCCGCGGTTGCGCTGCTCGCCGTCGGCGCTGTAGCGCAGGCTGGCCGGATCCTGGATCAGCGAGGGCTTGGTGATCTGGAACAGGGCCAGGCCGGTAGTGATCCTGCCGAAGTCGAACTTCACGCCGGTTTCATACTGCTTGGTCTTGTAGGGCGCAAACACCTCGCCGTTGTTGGGGGCGGCGATGTCGTTGACCGCCTGGCCGGGACTCAAGCCTTCGATGTAGTTGGCATACAGCGAGACCTGCTCCGACGGCTTGACCACGATGCCGAGCATCGGGGTGATGGCGTCGGCATCGTAGCGCGAGGTCACCGCGCCGCCGGTGGCGAAATTCCTGGTTGAAACGTATTGCTTGCGCGCGCCTGCCGTCACCAGCACGCGGTCGTCGGCAAACGACATGGTGTCGGCCAGCGCGAAACTGGTCGAAGAGCTTTCCGAGATCTTGGGGGTGGCGCCCGGATACGTCGTCGGCAGGTTGGCCGGCACCGGGGCATAGATGCTGGAGGTTACCGGCGTGCTGAAGGCCGACAGGATGCGGCCGTCTTCCTGCTGCAGGATATTGCTGCTGGCGACCAGTTCGTGGCCCACCGGGCCGGTGCGGAAACGGAACTTCATGCCGGCTTCGGCCGTGGTGGTGTCGGTGTAGGCATTCCAGTACGCCAGCGAAGACTGGAATACGCCTTGCGCGCTGACATTGGAGGGATTGCCCAGCAGCAGCTCCGAGCGGCTGCGGCGCGAGCCGACGCTGGCAAAGCCGGTGATGTCGTCGCTGAAGTCGTATTCGCCGTGCAGCAGGACGGTATCGTCCTTCTGGCGCGAGTAGGCATTGGGAAACCAGTTGGCGGAGGAAGAGGGCGGCGACGGAATCGCGATGTTGGCCGCGAACTGCGGCTGGCGGCGCGTGCCATCGATGTCTTCCTGCTGCGAGATCACGTCCAGCGAGGCGCGCAGGCGCTGGCCGCGGTAGTCCAGCCCCAGCGATCCCAGCGCCAGCTTTTCAGTGCTGTGGTCGATGTTGGTGCCGCCGTTGCGGTACACGCCGTTGAAGCGCAGGCCGACCTCGTTGTCGTCGCCGAAGCGGCGGCCGATATCGACATGCGTGCCGAACTGGGCGTCGGAGAGATAGCTGGCCGTTACGCGCGTCAGCGGCTGGTCGCCGGCGCGCTTGGGCACCACGTTGATGTTGCCGCCCACCGCGCCGCCGGGGGAGATGCCGGAGAGCAGCGCGCTTGGGCCCTTGAGCACTTCGACGCGCTCGGCCACCTCGGTGGGGACGCGGTAGTACGGCAGCAGTCCATACAAGCCATTGAAGGCGATATCGGTGCTGCTGAGCGTGAAGCCGCGCATCAGGAAGTCGTCGCTCAGGCCGGCGGCCGGGCTGATGAAGCGGGTCGAGGGATCGCTGGCCAGCACATCGGCCAGGCTGCGGGCCTGCTGGTTTTCCATCAGTGCCGAGGTATAGCTGGCGACGTTGAAGGGCGTGCTCATGACGTCGCGGTTGCCCAGCAGGCCCAGCCGTGCGCCACGCGCCACCTGGCCGCCGGCATAGGCGGGCGGCAAGTCCCCGGCATCGGCGGCGGCGGCCACCGTCACCTGCGGCAATACCCCGTTGGCGGCGCCGCCTGCGGCGGCGCGCACCACGGCGAAAGTGCGTTCATCCATGGCGTCCACGCGCAGGTCCGAGCCTTCGAGCAAGCGCTCCAGCGCTTCGCGCACGCTGAACCTGCCTTTCAGGGCCGGCGCGTTCTTGCCGGCTGTGACATCCGATATGAACACGATCTGCGCACCGGACTGGCGCGCCAGTGCGTTAAGCGCCTGGCCCAGCGGCTGCGCGCCGAGATCCAGCTCAAGCGGCGCCGGCTGGGCCAGCACCGAAACCGAAATGACCACACCCGCGGCCAGCAAGGCCAACCTGGCCTGTAGCTTCCCCATGAAAATCTCCTTGTCAGAATCTGTCTATAGAGAGATAGCCGGGCCGGCACAGGTCGATGTACACCTTTGGGCGAAAAATATTTTTAAGAAACCGGTTGGCTCAGCGCGCAGCCCGTGGGGCGGGGATGTCTGTCCCGCCCTTTGGGAAGATGGCCACGCTGCCATCGGCGCGATGCTCGACGGCGATCGGCGCGAGCTTGGGCAGCATGGCCACCAACTGGTCCAGATGGTCGATGTCGAATTGCCCGGTGATGCGCAAAGGGCCGCCGGCCAATGCGGGTGACAGCAGCAAGGGCGCGGCGCGGTAGCGCTGGAGCTCGGCAATGACTTGCGCCAGCGGCGTGTTGTCGAACACCAGCTTGCCTTCGCGCCAGGCCGGGAGGGCCGGCAGGCCGGTGACGGCGAACGGGCGCAGTTGTTCCCCTTGCGCCTCCATGCCCTGGCCGGCGCCGAGCAACTGGCTCGGGCCGTCGCGCACGCCGGAATGCACCCGCACATGGCCTTCCAGCACGGTGACGCGGGCGCCTTCTTCGGTATTGCGCACATTGAAGACGGTGCCGATGTCCTCGACCTGCATCCGGTTGGCGTAGACGATGAAGCTGCGCACCCGCGGATGGGAAACGCGGAACATGGCTTCGCCTTGCGGCAGATGCAGTTCGCGCGAGCGCAGGCGGTATTCGACGGTCAGGCGCGAGGCGGTATTGAGCGAGACCTCGCTGCCGTCGTCCAGCGTCCAGGTGCCGCGTTCGCCGGGCGCGGTGGCAATGGTTTCGGTGCGGTAGGCCGGATTGATCCAGAACAGGCCGGCCGTCACCGCCAACAGCAGCGCGGCGGCGCCGGCCAGGCGATGTTCGCGCTTGCGCGAGGCGGCGCGGGCGATGATCTCCTCGGCATCGGGCAACTGCGCGCGCAGGCCGTCCTCGAACAACATCAAGGTATCGTCGTCCAGCGTCGGCGCCTGGCCGCCAGGACGGTTGCCGTTATGTTCCACGGCGCCGACATCGGCGCGCCCGGTTGCGGGATTGGCCATCGTTGTCCCTTGTCCTGTCAGGGTTGGTTGATGACCGGCGCCAGCCCGGCCACTGCACGCGCCATGTGGCGCGCCACCATGCCGCGCGAAATGCCCAGCTTGGCCGCTACTTCGGCCTGCGGCAGATGGTAGAGCTTGTGGAGGATGAAGACCTCCTGGCAGCGCTCGGGCAATTCCCGCACAGCCGCCAGCACGGCCCGCTGCTTCTGCTGGAACGCCACCGCCAGTTCGGCTCCCTGCAGCGGCGCGGCTGACGGCGCCGGCGCGCACTCCGGCAACTCGCCGACATGGGCAATGACATCGGCCCGTGCCTTCTCGATCCGGTAGCGATCGATCGCCGCCTGCGTCGACACATGCCGCAAGAAGGCGTGCGGGGCGCGGATTTCGCTCTGGGGCGGCCGCTCCAGCAATTGCACGCACACATCGTGCAGCACTTCGGCGGCGAACTCCTTGTCACGGAAGCGGCGCCGCAAATGATCGATCAGCTCGTCGTAATGACGCGCCAGCAGGCCGATCAGGGAAGACGCCGAAGATGGATGCACGATGGTCGGAAAACAGGAGCAAGCGATGCGCACCACCCTGTTTCCGGCTGGGAACAGGGTTGGCATGGCCAAATTGTAAATGAGAATTAATATTTTTATTGTAAAGGAAAATCGCGGCAACGCAGCGCCGCATTGGCCGGCCATGCCGATTCATCGCCTGCGTTGGCAATGGAAATCCAAGCGCCGGCCTGCATCGAAGTGTTGGGAGTGCGTTTGGGGCAGGCGTAGGCGCTTGGATGGATGTTTTTTTGTGGAGCCGGCCATCGTGCCTTCCCGATTCACCGCAGTGCTGTGCGGGCGTTTGCCTACTTGGCGCTATTGGCAGTCGCCTCATCAGCGGTTCATCAGCAGTGACGTTGACCGCAGTGACTTTTTCTCACAGGGCGCGGCTTTAATATCCATTGAGCCGGCGTTTTCCGTCTCTCATAATCTGCTCCAATCATGCATGCTTCGGCGCGGTCGATCCGGCGCCGCAGCGAAAAAATTGGGACAGGAGACAACGTGGACGAGACGCAACGCAAGAGCAACGGCAGGGTCGCAGTGATCACCGGAGGCGCGGCCGGCATCGGCGCCGAAGTGGGCGAGCAGCTGGCGACGGCCGGCTATCACATCGTCATCGCGGACCTGGATCCGGCGGCGGCGCAAGCCACCGCCACACGCTTCCAGAATCAGGGCCATGCGGCATCGGCGCTGCAGATGAACGTGGCCGACGCGCAATCGATCGCCACCGGCTTCAGCCAGATCGGCCAGGAGTTCGGGCGCTGCGACGTGCTGGTCAACAGCGCCGGCATCGCCAAGGTCTTGCCTTTCGTCGAATACCCGCTCGACATCTTCCAGTCGACCATGAACGTCAACGTCACCGGCAGCATGCTGTGCGGCCAGCACGCGGCGCGCCTGATGATCCCCAAGCATTGGGGCCGCATCATCAACATCGCCTCGGTGGCCGGCATGCGCGCCGTGGGCAGCGGCCGCACGGCCTATGGCACGTCCAAGGGCGCGGTGATCGCCTTGACGCGCCAGATGGCAGTCGAGCTTTGCCAGCACGGCATTACCGTCAATGCGGTGGCGCCGGGGCCGGTCGATACGCCGATGACGCGGGTCCTGCATACCGACAAATTCCGCGAAGAATATACGCGCGCCATCCCGATGCAACGTTACGGAACGACGGCCGAGATCGCTTCGGCCGTGACCTATCTCGCCTCGGATGGCGCTTCGTATGTGAACGGCATCGTGCTGCCGGTGGATGGCGGGTTCCTGGCGCATGGCGCCGGTTCCATCTGAGGCCTGCTTGCAAAGGTTGGCGCACCGGCGCCGTTTTCGATGGCGCCGGTATGAATCAGGAGTGGCCGGCGAGGCGCAAGATGCGTTGCGCCATGCGGACATTGGCGTAGTCGACCATCTTGCCGTCGACCGACACCGCGCCCTTGCCGTTGCGTTCGGCATCCTGCATGGCGGCGACGACGCGCTGCGCGAATGCCTGTTGCGCGGCGTCCGGAATGAAGGCGTCGCGCGTGGCTGCGATTTGCGATGGGTGGATGACCTGTTTTCCATCGAAGCCCATCGCCGCCGCTTTCTCGGCCCAGGCCTGGGTGAGCGTGGCATCCCGGTACGCGCCGCATGGGCCGTCAATGGCGCGCAGGTTGAACGCGCGGGCCGCGACCAGGAGCCGCATCATCGGATAGGCGAACAGGTCGAGCGGCGCGCTCAGGTAGTTGCCCGCGGCAGCAACGGTTTGCCGGTAGCCGTCCGGCGAACTGCCGATTTCCGTGCTGCGGGCGCCGATGGAGGCGGCGAAATCGCCGACGCCAAGGTGCAGCGCCGAAACCCGCGCATGGCTTTGCGCCAGCGCATCGACTTGCACCAGGCCGAGCGCGGTTTCGATGAGCAGTTCCAGTTCGAGCGGTTGGGCGCGCGCCGCTTCGGATGCATCCAGCCAGCCGGCAATGACGGCGATGTCGCCGCAGCGTTCGGCCTTGGGGATGATGATGGCATCGAGCCGGGCGGCCTTGGCCAGCGTCTCGATTTCGGCTTGCAGGAAACGGCTGCCAAAGGCATTGACGCGTACGGCCACATGCTTGCCGCCCCAGTCGAGTTCCTGCAGCGCCAGCAAGGCATCGCCCAGCGCCTGCTGTTTTTCGGATTCGGGAACGGCATCTTCAAGGTCGAGGAAGACGGCATCGGCCTGCGAGCGGGCCGCCGACTCCACCAGCCGCCGCCGGTGGGCCGGTACGGCAAGGAAGGTGCGCACGGTTTGCAAGACGCGGGCCGGGTTCATGCGGCGCCCCGCTGGCGCAAATGCCGCAGGCCGAGCTCGCCCAGGATGGCGTCGTTGTGCTGGCCCACGGCAGGAATCGGATGCATGGCCGGTTCCAGACCGTCGATCGTGATGGCGGGCAGGAACATGGTTTGCGGGCCGTAGGGCGAGTCCACTTCGCGAGTGCGCTTGCGGGCATGCAATTGCGGATGCTGTGTGAATTCTTCCACCGTATTCATGCGCGCGTTGGCAATGGCCGCCTGGTCCAGTTTGGCGAGCAGTTCGTCACTGCTCCAGCGGGTGAAGCGTTCTTCGATGAGCTGTTCGAGCGCATCGCGGTTGAGCAGCCGATGCGGATTGCTGGCAAAGCGGGCATCGGTGCAGACGGACGGATCTTCCAGCACCGTCTGGCAGAACGACTCCCATTCGCGGGCGTTCTGGATGCCGAAGAAGATGCTGCGGCCGTCGCCGGCGCGGAACGGGCCGTAAGGAGAAATCGTGGCGTGGCGCATGCCGGTTCGCTTGAGCGGTGTGCCGGTGCCGCTGGTGTAGAAGGCCGGATAGCTCATCCATTCGGCCATGGAATCGAACAGCGAGACTTCGAAGGCGGTTCCCTGGCCGGTGCGTTCGCGGTGATAGAGCGCCATGAGGATGCCGTTGAGGGCATACATGCCGGTGGCGGTATCGGCAATGGCCAGTCCGCATTTGGCCGGTTGCTCTTCGGTGCCGTTGATGGCGAGGAAGCCCGATTCGCATTGCACCAGCAGGTCATAGGCTTTTTTCTTGCTGTACGGGCCGCCGCTGCCGTAGCCGGAAACGTCGCAGGCGATCAGTGCCGGAAAGCGCTTGACCAGCGTGCGCGCGTCGAGCCCGAGTCTGGCGGCGGCGCCCGGCGCCAGGTTTTGCAGGAACACATCGGCCTTGGGCAGCAGCGCGTCGAGGACCTGCTTGCCCTCGGGGCTCTTGATGTCGAGCGCCAGGCTTTCCTTGGAGCGGTTGGTCCAGGCGAACTGGCTGGACATGCCGTTCATGGCGGTGTCGTAGTCGCGGCAGAAGTCGCCCTGGCCCGGGCGTTCGATCTTGATCACCCGCGCGCCCCAGTCGGCCAGGTGGCGCGAGGCGATCGGTGCGGCAATGGCTTGTTCAAGCGTCACCACGGTGACGCCGGAAAGAGGAAGTGGCATGGCAGGTCTCCAGGATGGTTGGATTTTTCGTTGTCACGAAGCGAATGTCGTATCGATGAAAAATCTTAGCCCGCAAAAGGAGACCCCGGGAAATACTCTTTTTGACTAGGGGGTATAGCCAAAACCAATGTGGTAGATGCCTGCCGCTGGCCAGGGAGGTTAGGGCGTTACCTTCAGCGACGGCGCCAGGTCGGCCACGATCGCCTGGATGCAGTCCTGCACCGCGCGCGATGCGGCGGTCTGCGGGACGGAATTGAGGCGGCACAGGGCGACCGAGCGCTCCAGCGTCGGCTCCACCAGATAGCGCGCCGGCAGTTCGCCGTGGCTGCCGATGGTGATGAAGCCGGACAGGATCGTGGCGACGCTGCCGCGGCGGGCCAGCGAGAGCATGGTGGGCAGGGAGTCGATATCGGCGACGACGTTGAGCTCCAGCCGTTCGGCGGCAAACGTGCGTTCCACCAGCAGGCGCAAGCCGTTGGATTTGCCTGGCAGGACCAGCGGCACGCCGGACAGCATCGACAGCGGCAGCGACCGCGCCATCGGATCGCCGATCCAGGCCGCGCCGTGCACGGAGAGCAGTTCGTTGAACAGCGGGATGACGCTGATGCCGCGCGTCTCGGTCTCGCGGAACAGGATGGCCATGTCCAGCCTGCCGTTGGCCAGCAGTTCGGAGAGGCTGCCGCTCATGCTCTCGATGATCTGCAGCTGGATGCCGGGATACCTGCTGCGCATGCGGTCGAACAGCGGCACGGCGATGACAGTGGCGACGCTGGTGGGCAGGCCGATGGCGACCGGGCCGGAGAGTTCGTACTCGCCGCGGCGTACTTCGGCGCGCATCTGTTCGACCTGGCCGAGGATGGTTTTTGCATGCCGGTACATCGACAGTCCGGCCTCGGTCGGCCGCACGCCGGACCAGCTGCGCAACAGCAGGGGAAGGCCCATGTCGCCTTCCATTTCGACGATCTGCTGGCTCAGCGAGGGTTGCGAAATGGCCAGTTTCAGCGCGGCTTTGGAAAGGCTGCCGGCTTCGACGACGGCCACGAAGTAACGCAATTGTCGTACGTCCACGAACTTGTCTCCTACAGGTTCCATGGCGGGCGCCACACATGGAGAAACGATGGAAAAGCGGTGTTTTTATGGTTGGTATAGGTGTGGATTATATCCTCTATTGGCAATTCGTATTTGTAGCGCGGGCTTTTAACTCCCTATACTTTTTTCCAGCATCGTTGCAAGGCCTCGCCTTGCAACGATGGCCAATACCGCCGCAACACCACTACAACGATCGAGACATCAGGAGGCATCACCATGGCTGTACCAGCCCAGACCATCTTCATCAACGGCGCCTGGAGCGCCGCAGAATCGGGCGCGTCCATCGACGTGCGCAACCCTTCCGACGGTGAAGTGTTCACTGCGATTGCGCGCGGCGCCAAGGGCGAAGTCGAGCGCGCAGTGCAGGCCGCGCGCCGCGCGCTGGCAGGCGCCTGGGGCAGCATGGCCGGCTTCGAGCGCGGCCGTATCCTGGCCCGGCTGTCGCAACTGATCCTGGACAGCGAAGAAGACCTGGCGCAGCTTGAGGCGCGCGACACCGGCAAGCCGATCAGCCAGGCCCGCACCGACATCAAGGCCACTGCCCGCTACTTCGAGTTTTATGCCGGCGCCTGCGACAAGATACTGGGCGACGTGCTGCCGTTCCTCGACGGTTTCCAGGTGACCGTCCAGCGCGAGGCGCGCGGCGTGGTGGGCTTGATCATCCCGTGGAACTACCCGGCATCGATGTTCGGCCGCACGCTGGGCCCGGCGCTGGCGACCGGCAATACCGCCATTCTCAAGCCGGCCGAAGACGCCAGCATGAGCTGCATCCGCCTGACGCAACTGGCCGCGCAGGCCGGCTTGCCGGCGGGCGTGCTCAACCTCGTCACCGGCTTGGGCGAAGAGGCCGGCGCGGCCTTGTCGAGCCATCCGGATGTGGATTTCCTGTCCTTCACCGGCTCGCCGGAGGTGGGCACGCTGATCCAGACTTCGGCGGCGAAGAACCATGTTCCATGCGTGCTGGAGCTGGGCGGGAAATCGCCGCAGATCGTCTTCGACGATGCCGATGCCGAACTGGCCGCCAGGACGATTGTCGGCGTCATCACCCAGAATGCCGGGCAGACCTGCTCGGCCGGCAGCCGCGTGCTGATCCAGCGTTCCATCTACGACCGTTTCTCGGCGCTGCTGGCTGAAAAGATGGCCGCCATCCGCGTCGGCGCGCCGGCGGCCGACCTGCAATGCGGCCCGGTCATCAACGCCACCCAGGCCGACAAGGTCAAGGGATTCATCGAACGCGCGCGCAAGGACGGCATCAAGGTGCTGGCGCAAGGGAGCATGGATGCCAGCGCGGTGAAGACGGGTTACTTCGTGCCGCCGACCTTGTTCGGCCCGGTGCCGATCACGCATGAACTGGCCCAGGATGAAGTGTTCGGGCCGGTGCTGGCCGCCATTGCGTTCGAGGACGAGGCCGAGGCAATTGCCATCGCCAACGGCACCGAATACGGCCTGGTGGCAGGCCTGTGGACCGAGAATGGCGCGCGCCAGATGCGCGTGGCCAAGAAGCTGCGCGTCGGCCAGGTATTCATCAACAACTACGGCGCCGGCGGCGGCATCGAACTGCCGTTCGGCGGCGTCAAGCGCAGCGGGCACGGCCGCGAAAAGGGCCTGGAAGCGCTCAAGGAATACACCGTCGCCAAGACCATCGTGCTGCGCCACGGTTGAACAGAACAACGCCATCCCATCAGGAGACAGACTGCATGACACCCATTCCGGAGTTTTCCCGCGCGGCCGTGCTGCGCGAATTCAAGGCGCCGCTGAAGATCGAAGAAGTGCCTGTGCCGCGCGAGCTCGAACCCAATGCCGCCATGGTCAAGATCGAGATGTGTTCGATCTGCGGCACCGATATCCATTTGTGGCAGGGCTCCCTGTCGCTGAAGGTTAACCTGCCCGTGATCATCGGCCATGAAATGGTGGGCCGGGTGATCCGCGCCGGCAAGGGCGTGGAGACCGACTCGGTCGGCACGCCGCTGAAGGTCGGCGACCGGGTGGTCTATACCCATACTTCCTGCGGCGGCTGTTACTTCTGCACCACCGCGCGCAAGCCGACGCTATGCACCAACCGCCGCGCCTACATGTATGAAAACATCGAGCAGTCGCCTTACTTGCTGGGCGGGTTTTCCCAATACGGTTACGTGCTGCCGCAGTCCGGCCGCTTGCGCGTGCCGG
Organism: Herbaspirillum sp. GW821-FHT09A12; assembly: GCF_059418325.1. Lineage (NCBI taxonomy): Bacteria > Pseudomonadati > Pseudomonadota > Betaproteobacteria > Burkholderiales > Oxalobacteraceae > Herbaspirillum > Herbaspirillum sp. GW821-FHT09A12. Next base: position 257,903 of record NZ_JBWKPR010000004.1, on the reverse strand, counting down.
ACTCGGTGCCCAATGAGTTGGCCAGCCTGTCGAGCTGCGCGCTGCGTTCGGTGATGAACGCTTTTTCGCAACTGGGCGAGATCGAGCCGACCGAGACCGTCCTGATCCAGGGCGCCGGCCCGCTGGGCCTGCTGGCGACGGCCAATGCCCGTGTCCGCGGCGCCCGCAAGATCATCGTGGTCGGTTCGCCGGCGCCGCGCCTGGAGATGGCGCGCCAGTTCGGCGCGGATGTCTGTATCCCGGTGGAAGGCACGACGCCGCAGGAACGCCTGGACCTGGTGCTGCAGCACACCGAAGGGCGGGGCGCCGACATCGTCATGGAGTTCACCGGCGCGCCATCGGCCTTCAATGAAGGCCTGGCGCTGGCCCGCAAGGGTGGCCGTTACCTGGTGGTCGGGCAGTTGGGCGAAGGCGCCACCACGATGCAGCCGTCGATGATCGTCAAGAAGAACCTGCAGGTGATCGGCTCGTTCTCGGGCGATGCGCGCAGCTATTCGCTGGCCTTGCAGTTCCTGGAGAAGCACCAGGACGATTTCCCGTTCCAGAAAATGATCACCGGCCGCTACCAGCTCGATGAGGTCAACCTGGCGCTGGAGCGCATGAAGAATTTTGAGGAGATCAAGCCCGTGATCACCGTCGACTGAGCGATGCCGACAGCACCGCGATAGAGGAAAAACGCATACCAAGGTAGGGAGACAGCCGATGCTGCGGCAGGGTACCGCTTTGCCGTCGCCAGGCACATAAACGCTGACAACGGTCGGCAATTACATCAAGGAGATAGCAATGACTTTCGATCGCCGCAAATTCCTCATCACCGGGGCAGGTTCCGTCGCGTTGGCCACATCCGGCGTGATGGGCGCACCCTGGATTCGCCGTGCACATGCGGCCGAGTTCACCTACAAGGTCGGTACTGACTTGCCGGCTTCGCACCCGCTCAATACGCGTATCCAGGAAGCGGCCGATGCCATCAGGAAGGAAACCGATGGCCGCATGGAAATTCGCCTGTTCCCCAACAACCAGTTGGGCGGCGATCCCGACATGTTCGCCCAGTTGCGCGCAGGCGCACTGGAGTTCTTCACCTTGTCCGGGGTCAATGCACTGTCGGCGCTGGTGCCGAAGACGGCGATTTCGGGCGTCGGCTTTGCCTTCAAGGATTACAACCAGGTGTTCTCGGCGCTGGACGGCGAACTGGGCGCCCACCTGCGCGGCCTGATCAACAAGGCGGGACTGGAAGTGCAGGACAAGATCTGGGATAACGGCTTCCGCCAGATCACCAGCAGCGTCAAGCCGATCGCCACGCCGGGCGACCTGAAAGGCATGAAGATCCGCGTTCCGCCGGGACGCGTATGGATCTCCTTGTTCCGGGCCCTGTCGGCGGCACCCACTTCGATCAGCTTCAATGAAGTGTATTCCTCGCTGCAGACCAGGGTGGTGGAAGGCCAGGAGAACGCACTGGCGGTGATCGATTCGGCCAAGCTGTTCGAAGTCCAGAAGTATTGCTCGATGACCAGCCACATGTGGGATGGCTTCTGGTTCCTGGGCAATCGTAATGCCTGGCAGAAGTTGCCCTCCAGCGTGCGCGACGTGGTGTCCAGGCATCTCAATGCCCATGCGATGAAGCAGCGCGAAGATGTCGCCAGGCTGAACGCTTCGCTGCAAAAAGACCTGGAGGCGAAAGGCTTGGTCTTCAACAAGCCCAACATCGATGCCTTCCGCGATGTGCTCAAGAAGGGCGGTTTCTATACCGAGATGCAAAAGACCTTCGGCGATGAAGAGTGGTCGTTGCTCGAAAAAGTCACCGGGAAACTGGCATGACTCCGGCCATCGCTGAAGAGTTCGCCGCTGCGCGCGGCGGCGAAGCAGCGGTTGCCGGGCCGCCGCATTCCATGCCTGGCTGGCTCAAGCGCATCGACCATGCGCTGGGGCTGATGGTGGCCGTGCCGGCCGCGCTGCTGGTGCTGGCGGAGATCGTGCTGCTGTTTTCCGGCGTGGTGATGCGGTATGCCTTCCACAACCCGTTGTCCTGGGGCGATGAACTGGCGGCGATATTGTTCCTCTGGCTGGCGATGACCGGCGCCGCCACCGCCTTGCATCGCGGTGCGCACATGCGGATGACGGCCATCGTCAACCGCGCGGGAAAAGAGTGGGGCAAGATCTGGGACAACGTCGCCCTGATGTCCAGCATGCTGTTCCTCGGCCTGATCCTGGCGCCGGCATGGGCCTTCATCAGCCAGCAATGGGGATTGGTGACGCCGGCGCTGGAGTTCAACGATGGCTGGCGCGTGGCCGGGATCATGTATGCGGTGCTTTGCATGCTGGCCATGTGCATCGTCCGCCTGCTGGCGATCGGCTGGAAGCAGATGCTCGGCGGCATCTGCATGGTGGCGCTGGCGGTGTTCGCGCTGGAGTTCAGCGGCCCGCTGCTCAAGGACCTGGGCAACCTCAACTTGCTGATCTTCTTCGTCGGCGTGGTCGGCTTCACGGTGCTCAGCGGCATGCCGATCGCCTTTTCGTTCGGCCTGGCGACGTTCTCCTATTTGTCGCTGTCGACCACGATGCCGCTGGAAATCGTGGTCAGCCGGATGGACGAGGGCATGTCGCAGCTGCTGTTGCTGGCGGTGCCGATGTTCGTTTTCCTCGGCTTGCTGATCGAGATGACCGGCATGGCCAAGGCGATGATCAATTTCCTGGCCTCCTTGCTGGGGCACGTACGAGGCGGTTTGTCGTATGTGCTGGTGGGCGCGATGTACCTGATCTCCGGCATTTCGGGGTCGAAGGCGGCGGACATGGCGGCGGTGGCGCCGATCCTGTTTCCCGAGATGACCAAGCGCGGGGAGAAGCCGGGCGAGCTGGTGGCATTGCTGTCGGCTACCGGCGCCCAGACCGAGACGGTGCCGCCGAGCATTGTGTTGATTACCATCGGTTCGGTCACCGGCGTGTCGATCTCGGCGTTGTTTACGGGCGGCCTGCTGCCGGGCCTGGTGCTGGGGCTGGCCTTGTGCATCCTGGTCTGGTGGCGCGCCCGCAAGACGGTGCCGTCGGCGGCGCGGGCCTCGGGCCGCGAAGTCGGCAGCACCTTGCTGGTGGCCATCCCGGCGCTGGCGCTGCCGGTCGTGATCCGGGTGGCGGTGGTCGAAGGCGTGGCCACCGCCACTGAAGTGTCGACGGTGGGCATCGTGTATGCCGTCGTTGCCGGCCTGTTGCTGTACCGCACCTTCAACTGGAAACGCATCGGGCCGATGCTGGTGGAAACGGCGGCCCTGTCCGGCGCCATCCTCATCATTATCGGCACCGCCACGGCGATGGCATGGTCGCTGACCCAGTCCGGCTTTTCGCACAACCTGGCGCTGTTCATGGAGAACCTGCCGGGCGGCGCGATCGGTTTCATGGCCATGTCGATCGTGCTGTTCGTGGTGCTGGGCAGCGTGCTGGAGGGGATTCCCGCCATCGTGCTGTTCGGGCCGCTGATGTTCCCGATCGCCCGCGAGGTGGGCATTCATGAGGTGCAATACGCGATGGTAGTGATCCTGTCGATGGGCCTGGGCTTGTTCTCGCCGCCGTTCGGCGTCGGCTACTACGGCGCCTGCGCGGTCAGCAAGACCCATCCCGATGCCGGCATCAAACCGATCATCGGCTACATGGTCGCGCTGCTGATCGGCATCATCGTGGTCGCGGCCATACCGTGGATCTCGATCGGATTCCTCTGATACCGGAAACACATCCCGCAGCTTGGTATGTGGATTTGGCGGCAACTCCGGTTGCCGCCTTTTTTTATGTGCGCCGGACCGGCGGAGGAAACAGTGCGGGAAATGGTACGGGAAGCGGCGCGGGAATCGACGGGAGAATCGGCACGACCAAGCGATACCCGCCGGACTGGGCCGGACGGGTATCAGCGGAGGCGGGAAAATGGAGAGGGAAGAGGCGGTGGCGACGATGCTTCAAAGGTTGCCGCGCAATGCCGTGACGAAGAAATCGGCATTGCCCATCTGGCCGCCTTTCAGGGAAATTTCCAATCCGCGCAGTTCTTCCTTGTCGGAGATGACCTTGCACAATGGGGCGCCCGGCGCCAGCTTGGCCGAGATTTCCAGCGCGTCCGGCCCCAGCACCTGCGTGATCTGGCTGGAGGTGTCGCCGCCGGAGAGGATCAGGCGCCGCAGCGGCGCCGCCTTGAGGATGGCTTGCGTGAGCAGCCCCAGGCGCTGGCCCAGCAGGCGTCCACCCTGGTGGCGCGCCTGTTCGCGCTCCATGCCGCGCTGCGCCAGGCTGGCGATCATGGCATCAATGCGCGCATCCCCGGGGCCGCGCGCGGTATGGATGATGACGCTGCGCCCGGCGTGCAACGCGGCGACGGCCCGTCGCGCCATCATCGCCTGCGCGTCTTGCCAGGTGTCGTCGCCCACCAGCGCGGTCGCGTCGACGGCGATCTCTTCAAAGCCGGCATCGATGGCGGCATCGACTTGCTGCGCGCTGAGCGGCGAGGCGCTGCCTGAGACGGCCAGGATGCAGGCGGCGGCATCGACATGCCGGTAACTGCGGCTGGCTTGCGGCAAGCGGCCTTGCGATTGCCACCATTGGGTCAGGGCATATTCCAGGCCTGAAGAGCCGACGGCGAAGAGCGTTTTGCGCGATGCCTGGCGCAACTTCGCTTCACGCTCCAGCAGGCGTCCGAGTTCGGTCAGGTGGCCGCTGCTGGCGGTATCGAGCAGCACGGCGCCGCCGCCGCCGGCAAACAGCGCATCCAGTTCCCGTTCGCGCGCCTGCGGCGCAAGTTCGAATAAGGGCAGGTGGAAATTGCCGATCGGCAGTGAGGTTTGCCGGCCCAGGTGCGCGGCCAGGTCGCCTTCATCCATCGGCGTGACGGGGTGGCGACGCATGATGGGATGGCGGTCGATACGGTAGACCCGGCCGTCGGTGCCGGAACGCGCGAACAGGTTCCCGAACAGGCAATAGCGCTGCAGCGCCGGCGTGCCGGCAACGATGGGAATCGCATCTGCGCCGATCTGGGCGCGCGCGATCTCCATGACCCGGCCGATGCTGCCGATGGCCGGCGAACTGTCGAAGGTCGAGCACACCTTGTAATGCACGATGGGCGCATCCAGGGCGTGCAGCGCCTGGAATACCGGCGGCAGGGCGACATCCATTTCCGCCGGCGACATGCCGCGGCTGTCGCCGGCCACGCCGATGGCGTCGAAGCCGCCCAGCCGCTCCAGCATGGCCGGCGTGGGCGTTTTCAGAAAAAGCGCGCAACGCAGTCCGGAGAAGGCAAGCACTTCGAGCGCATCGGTCGAGCCGGTGAAATCGTCGCCATAGAATGCCAGGCGCAAGGCCGGGGGTTGTCCGTTGTCGCGCATGCTCAGTCCTTCTTGAAATAAGCCAGTGCCGCCTTCAACGCCGGACGGGTCTGGGCATATTGTTCCAGCGAGACGCCTGACACTGCCGCTTCCCATCCTTCCTTCATGCTGGCCACACCCGCCGCGATGCCTTGCGGGTGCCCGATGATGCCGCCGCCGGCCAGGTGCATCAGGTCGGTGGACTGCAGCAGGCGGTACAGGTCGGGCGCTTGTCCGGCCCATTGTCCGGAGGAAAACACCGGCATCAGCGGCCGGGTGCCGGCGAAACCGGCCAGGCAATGCCTGGCCGAAGCGATCACGGAATCGTCCGGTTCCCAGAATTTGCCGCGCAGGCCGTTGACGTGCAGATGATCCACCCCTGCCAGGCGCCACAGCTTTTGATAGGCGGTGAACGAGAAACCGAGATGGGGAAAGCGCGTGAACGCGCCCCAGCCATTGCGGTGGCCGTGGATCGGCAACTGCGTGTGGCGGCGCAGATGCTCTACCCCGGCAAAGCCGACCCAGTTGGCGCTGACCATCACGCAGGTGCCGCCGGCGGCCAGCACGGCGTCATGGCGCTGGCGCAGCTCTTCGATGCTGCCTGAGATATTGATGGCATACATGGGCATGCGTCCCAGGCGGTCGGCATGGCGCTTGAGCACTGGCATGACGGCTTGCAGGCGGGCGTCGAAGCTGGCGTAGTCGGGATCGGCCAGCAGTTCGTCGTCCTTGATGAAATCGATGCCGGCCGCGCATAGCGCATCGACCATTTCCGCCGTTTGTTCTGGCGACAGGCCGATGCTCGGCTTGATGATGGTGCCGACGATGGGGCGGCCATGTACCCCGGCGAATGTGCGTGTGCCTTCGATGCCGAATCTGGGGCCGGGAAAGCGCGCGGCGTAATCGTCCGGCATGTCGATGTCGAGGATGCGCAGGCCGGTGATCTCGCCCAGTTCGAACAGGTTGCCGGCGACGGTGGCCAGCAGCGAAGGCAGGTTGGCGCCGACATTGGCGCACGGGAAGGCGATTTCTATTTCACCGCGATGGAATACGCCTTGATGGCCGTTGCGTTCGGCGTGGGCGCTGCGCAGCGACGGCTCCATGGCCGGCGGTAGCATGGCGACATGGGTGACGCGGGCGCGCGAACGCTGCTTGAGCTCTTCGGTTTCACCGGGCAGGGAAAGAAAAGTCCCGCTGGATTGTTCGCCAGCGATGATTTCCGCCGCCTTCGGAATGGGGACGGTGCTTTCGACGAAATAGCGGGCGATGAATTCTTTGCGTGGAGGAGATTGGTTTGGCATGTCGGCTACGGGTTATTGGCAGCGCCGTATGGTGTTGTCGTATGGCGCAGCAAGGTCGTCTCTTGTCGTTTGAGTTGGGATGGCGCACACCGGGCGGCCAGTGTCGAATATAAGATTGACCGTCAAAAGCATCAAACGATATGATTTCTGGACGCCCTGCAAAAAACTCACAATAGCGAAGACAGGCCACACCAGGATTGCCCGTACCACCGTCTCTGCACGACACAGCCGGGCATGCAGAACAGAGGAGACATGCCAGATGGCATATGTTGCGCCAACGCGGATACCCCGCCCGTCCCTGAATGCGCTGCGCGCGTTTGAAGCGACCGCGCGCTTGCGCAGCTTCGGCGCCGCGGCCGAAGAGCTGTCGGTCACGCATGGCGCGGTGAGCCGGCATATCCGCTCGCTGGAAGACACGCTGGGTGTCATGCTGCTCATGCGCAACGCTCATTCGACCGAACCTACCCCGGAAGGCGCGCGGCTCGCGGAAGGGCTGTCGCGCGCCTTTAACCTGATCCAGGCCAGCGTGGAACAGGTCAAGCCGGGGCCGCTGATCCTCTCCTGTTCCGAGTCCATCATGATGTATTGGCTGCTGCCGCGGCTGGCGCAGTTCCACGACCAATATCCGGACATCAAGGTCAGCTTCAACATGAACCATGGCCATGTCGATTTCGCGCGCGACAACGTGAGCGTGGCGATCCGCATCAATACCATCGAGCCGCCGCGCGACATTGTTCCCATCGAGCTGGTGCCGGAGTGGATCGGGCCGGTGTGCACGCCGGAATACATGCGCTCATCCAGCCTGCGCAGCCCGGCTGATTTGGCCCGGGTGCGCTTGCTGGCCACCAAGACGCGCCCGCAAGCCTGGCAAGAGTGGTGCGATGTTTCCGGCCAGACAGAAATACAGCCCGCCATCGCGGAAGCCTTCGAGCATTTCTATCTGCTGATCCAGGCGGCGAAATGCGGATTGGGCGTGGCCAATGTCCCGCGCATGCTGGTGCGCGACGAACTGCGTTCGGGCGCCCTGGTGGCGCCGTTCGGCTTTGTGCCGGGGCCGCACCATCTGGTGCTGTGGGTGGCGCCGCATATGGCCGGACGCCACCAGAGCGATGCGCTGGTGGCGTGGCTGAAGCAGGAACTGGATGCCGCTGAAGGCGCCGCCTGAGCCGTGCTTTCTTACATCGCCGAACCGCCGTCGGCGTTGTAGACCGAGCCGGTCACGAACGACGATTCATCCGACGCCAGGAAGGCCACCACAGCGGCAATCTCGCGTGGCTGTGCGCCGCGCGCCAGGGGCGTGGACGCCATGATGCTATCGATGAAACCGGCCGGCTTGGTTTCCAGCTGGCGGGCCACGAAATCGGTCAGGGTGAAAGCGGGCGCGACCACGTTGGCGCGTACGCCGGTCTTGGCAAACTCGCGGGCGATCGATTTGGTCATGGCGATGACGGCGCCCTTTGAGGTGGCATAGGCCGCCGTGCCCAGCATGCCGCCGCCGCGGATGCCGGCGATCGAGCTGATGTTGACGATGGCGCCGCCGGTCTGCCTGACCATGTGCGGCAATACCGCCTGGCAGCACAACCAGGTTCCGGTGGTATTGACTTCCATCACCTTGCGGAATTCGGCAGGCGTGATGTCGAGGAAGGGTTTGGCGCTTTCCAGTCCGGCGCTGTTGACCAGCGCATCGATCCGTTCCCACTTGCCGATGACCGTCTCGGCCATCCTGGCCACGCTGTTTTCATCCGACACATCGACTGCCACGGCCATCGCTTGCAAGCCTTGCGCCTGGAAATGTTGCGCAGTTGCCCGGGCGGCATCTTCGCGCAGGTCGGCAATAACCACGCGGTAGCCGCGTTGGGCCAGCGTGAGTGCGGATGCTTCGCCGATACCGCTGGCGCTGCCGGTAACGATGGCGACTTTGGTATTGTTCTCCATGTTTTTTCTGGGTAGGTATTGGGTTGATGAACGACGCGCGCAGCCTGAAGCCGTCACGTCTACGCCGCATCTTAGGAGATGGGTATGCGGCGGGCAAACGATATGAAATCCCGGTAATGTGAGAAAAAGTCACCGGCGGGAATGGCATGGCCGTCGCCTGAATGCGGCCAATGTCCTTTTCCTGCGGCATGCGGGATGCGAAAATCCGGGATGGAACATCTGAACCAGGGTAAAAATAAATGAGAGACGAAATCAAGATCCGCCCGGAAGACCATGCCGACATCGGCGCAATCAGGGATGTCACAGAAGCGGCATTCAGGCATGCGGCGTATTCCAGTCACACGGAGCACTGGATTGTCGATGCCTTGCGGAGAAGCAATCAGCTATCCATTTCCCTTGTGGCTGAGCTCGATGGAAATATAGTCGGCCATGTCGCCATTTCCCCCGTCAGCATTTCGATCGGAGTGGCTGGGTGGTATGGCCTCGGCCCGATTTCCATATTGCCTGAGCACCAGGGAAAAGGCATTGGTTCCGAGCTGATGAGGGCGGTGCTGTCCGAACTCAAGGCAAGCAATGCGCAAGGATGTGTCGTCCTTGGCGATCCCAACTACTATGGCCGATTCGGGTTCAGCGTTCATGAAGGGCTTTTTTATCCGGGCGTCCCACCGGAATATTTCCAGGCGCTTGCGTTTGATGGAGATATTCCAAGCGGAGAGGTTTCTTATCATGACTCGTTCAATGCGACAGAATAGCGAGAAAGAAAAGCAAAAAGGCCAGTCACTATGACTGGCCTTTTTGCTTTGTGCGGCCAGAAATACGGCTCATGAGATTTCCGACTATCCGGGCATCGATATATTTCACTCCCCGCAGGCGCACCGCTTGCTCTAGCATCTCTCCCCAATATGGTCCGCAATGGATGGGCCGATAAAAAGAGGAGAGACATGTCTACCGCTGCTTCCAATAAGCGCACCGGCTATCGCTGGCTCGTGCTTGTCATGATTTACATCACCTACATGATTGCGGGCGCAGACCGTGCAAACATCGGGGTGACCATCCCTGAAATACGCAAGGACTTTCATCTCAGCAATACGGATGTTGGCGCACTTGCCAGCCTGTTTTACATCACATACGCGCTGATTCAGATTCCGGCCGGCTATCTGTTCGAGAAATTCGGGATCCGCAAGATTCTGGTCGGCTCCATGGTGCTTACGTCGGTGGCGACATTCTTCACCGGCAGCGCCGGCAGTGCCTTCCAAATCAAGGCCTCTCGCGCCATCTTGGGCGCCGCAGAGGGCCCCATCAATATCGGCATCGTCTCTACCATCAACCGCTGGTTCCCTCCGCATGAAAAGGGCTTGGCTACCGGCGTGTTTATGTCCTCCATCAAGTTTGCGCCGGCATTTGTGCCGCCGCTGTGCGCCTGGCTGATGCTGCATTACGGCTGGCGAGAGGTCTTCTATTTCTTCGCAATCCCGGGTTTCCTGAGCGCCTTCCTTTGGTATTGGCTGGTGCGCGACGACCCCGCTGAAGTGAAGAAGTGCTCGCCGGAAGAACAGGCGTACATCAAGGACTCGGCTCCCCTGGGCGCCCCTGCAGATGCCGGCAAGGTCGCGCCGCGAACACAAGGCGGATGGCTGGATAAGGTGATTCGCGTTCGTGAAATCGACCTGCTGAAGACGAACGGGGAGATCCTGCGCTCCTGGAACGTTTGGGCCTGCGCACTGGGCTACTTCTTCATGGTTGGCATCACCTACGCCATCATGACTTGGGTGCCCACCTACCTGGTCTCGGTCAAGCACTTCTCCATCATGAAGATGGGGATCGTCGCCTCCGCTCCGTGGGTCGGCGCTATCGTGGGTAATTTGCTGGGCGGCTGGCTGTCCGACAACTTCTTTGAAAAACGCCGCAAGCCCGTGATGATTATCACGTCCGCGGCGACGGTGGTGATGATGTACACCCTCATCGCCGCGCCTAGCGAGCCGATTGCTCTGGCGGCCTTGTTCTTCCTCGCTGGCGTGCTCCTGAACCTGGGCTACTCGACCTTCCTGGTCTACCCGATGGGTATTGCGACCAAGGAAAAGGTCCCGTTCGCCGCATCCATCGTCAACTTCGCGGGCTCCCTGGGGGGCGCATTCACTCCATTCATCGTTGGCGTCATCCTGGACAACTTCAATTGGGACTGGGTGTTCGGTCTGCTGGCGCTGAGTTCCCTGATTGCCTTCTTCCTCGTGCTCAGCATGATTGAGCCCAAGCCGCGCAGCGCGAATGCGCCATCCGTCGCAAATGAACCAGCTGGAAGCATTGGCAAGGTGGCTCAAGCCTAATCCGTATTGTTTATCACTTGTAGGGCAGCAAATGGCAATCTTCATCATGGACCGCATCGCGCCTGAAGCGGTGGCGCAACTCAAGCAGCAACACGATGTAGTCGACTTTCCTGAATCACGCGAGCGTGACTGGCGCAACGAGGCCGATGCAATGATTGTCCGCACTTTCCAGGTCCGTGCGCCCGACTTGGCGCAGGTCAAGCGCCTGAAGATTGTTGCGAAGCATGGCAGCGGTGTGGATAACATCGATATCGCCGCCGCCGCCGCCAAGGGCATTCTGGTCACCAACACGCCTGGCGCGAACGCTGATGCGGTGGCGGAATATGTGCTGGCGCTGGCACTGTCTGCCGCTCGCCGTGTCGCGCTCTCCGACCGCAACTTGCGCAACAGCGTGAGTGGGCTGGTGCAAGATGGCCTTGAACTGGGGGGCAAGACGCTGGGCCTGATCGGTCTGGGCGACATCGGCAGCCGCACCAGCCGGCTTTTCAAGGGGGCTTTCGACGCCAGGGTTCTGGCATACGACCCATACGCCTCTGATGAAGTGTTTGCGGCGGCCGGCGCCGTCAAGGTGGCCGATATCGACGCCATTCTGAATGCGGCGGATGTGGTGAGCCTGCATGTGCCGCTGTTGGAAAGCACACGCAACCTTATCAGCACCAGGCAGCTGGCTGCCATGAAGCCGACGGCTATCTTGGTGAATGCGGCGCGCGGTGGCGTCGTGGATGAGGCTGCGCTGTACCAGGCGCTCAAGAACGGCGTCATCGCCGGCGCAGGCAGCGACGTATTTGAGGTCGAGCCGCCGCCGGCGGACCATCCGCTGTTCTCACTCCCCAATTTTGTCGGTTCCCCTCATGTGGCAGGCAGCAGCCGTGATTCGCTGCTGCGCATGGGTAGCGGCGCCGCACAAGCATGTATCGACGCATTGGCCGGCCGACAGCCGGCTCACGTCCTGAGCGCCAAGTGACGTTCGGGCGCCGATTTCTCTATTCCCAGCCACAATAGGACCTATTGATGAAGACCAAGAAATTTGACAACGTTGCCCAATTCGAACGCGTACCAGCTGACCAGGTCGCGAAGGCGAGTGAGTTCCAGGCCGCCATCCTGTGTGACGTGGCCGGCCGCCGCGGCGCCCTGAATGCCCGCGTGCAGCCGTTGGTGCCATCGATGAAGCTGGCGGGCCCGGCTTTCCCGGTCGAAGTGCGAGGCGGCGACAACCTGTTGTTCCACGTGGCGCTGGCTCTGGCCAAGCCCGGCGACATCATCATCGTGGATGGCAAAGGCTATGAATCCAGCGCGCTGTTCGGTGAACTGATGGTGACCCAGGCACACGCTGCAAAGCTCGGCGGCTTCGTGGTCGATGGCGCCGCCCGCGACGTCGATACCCTGAACCAAGGGCCATTCCCGGTGTTTGCCGCAGGCCGTAACCCCGCAGGACCGACCAAGGGACTGGACGGCCGTATCGGCACTGCAATCTCGATCGGCGATGTCGCCGTGGAGCCGGGTGACCTGGTCGTCGGCGATGCCGATGGCGTGGTCGTCATCCCCCGCCGTGACGTGCCGGCCGTCCTGGCCGCCGCCGAAAAGAAGGTGAGGGCAGAAGCGCAACGCATCCAGGAAATCGAAGACGGCATTCTCGTCTCTCCGTGGCTGGACGATGCCCTGCGTGCGGCAGGCGTCATCGGCGCGGACGAAACGCTGGCATAAGCGCTAAAAAGCGTTGCCCTATATCGGCGCCGGGGTTTCCACCCGGCGCCGGTAATGCATAAGAATGAGAAGAATATTCAACGGAGACAATCATGCGCAAGCACTACTGGATTTATTTATTCCTCATCACCCTCACCACCGTCAACTATATCGACCGTATCGCGCTGTCGATTGCATCGAGCCAGATTAGCAAGGAATTCGGGCTCGATCCGGTGATGATGGGTTATCTTTTTTCTTCGTTCCTGTGGCTGTATGCCGCCGCGCTCATCCCGGTGGGGATGATTGTTGACCGCTTCGGCACCCGCGTTGTCAATGCCTGGGGCATCGGTTTGTGGTCTGTTGCCACAGCCTTGACGGCAATGACAGGAGGATTTTTCTCGTTGCTGATGACTCGCGTCATCATGGGCTTGGGCGAGTCGACGACCTATCCCGCCGGCGGTCGCGTGGTTCGCGAGTGGAGCCCTGCTCGTGAGCGCGGCATCGCAACATCGATTTTCCATGCGGGTAGTTTGTTGGGCCCCGCTATCGGCGCAGTTGGCTTGGGGTGGGTGGTCAATGCCTACGGCTGGCGTATTGCATTCGTGCTGGCATCGGCAATCGGCTTCGTCTGGCTGGCCGCCTGGCTGATTTGGTTCCGTCAACCGGAGCAGGCCAGTTGGCTGTCGCCGGCAGAGCGCGAGCAATTGCTGCGTGACCGCGATTCCAATGTGGGGCAGCTTTCCACCGCGCCTCAAACCAAACTGGGCTTGCGCGCTCTGATGCGCTCCCCGACCTTGTGGGCAATTGCAGTAGCACACGGTTGCGCCGTTTACGCGACCTACCTGTTCCTGACCTGGTTGCCGAATTACCTGCAAGCCGAAAAGGGCCTGACCATCATCAAGAGCGGCGTGTATACCGCAATTCCCTATGTCGGCGCGGCCGTTCTGGGTGTCCTGATTGGCCGCTGCAGCGACCGGTTCCTGGCAGGCGCCGACTTGAGTCAAGGCAAGCGCCGGCTCGTGGTGGTCGGTTGCTTGTTGCTGTCGGCCTTGGTGATGTTGGTGCCGTACGTGAACGAACTCTGGCTCATCATGACGTTGCTGACGCTGTCGCTCACGGGCTGCACCGCGGCGGTCGCTTCCAATATCTCGCTGGTCAACGACCTGTTGCCTTCCAAGGAGGATTCGGGCTCGGCGATCGCATTTATCAGCACCGGCGGTAATATCTTCGGTATTGCGGCGCCTATCGTGACTGGTTACGTCATCTCGATTTCCCATGGCTATCAAGCGGGATTCGTCATCGCCGGGACCTTGTTGGTCGCGGGTGCGCTTATTACGTTGCTGTTCGTGAAGCAGCTGAACAAACCGAAGCAAGGGGACCAGCATGTTCTTCGCACCGCCTGAGACCATCAACGCCGAATTGTTCGCCCTCTATCCCGAGGAGCTCAGGACCGGCGCCGAGAGCGAATGGAACAAGAACCAGCCGGCAGGGTTGGGCGCCTCCAGTTTCCTGGAAGGGCCATCCTTCGATAAAAGCGGCGTGCTTTGGTGCGTCGATATTGTCAACGGCCGCATCCTGAATGTGGACCCGGCGGGTAACTTCTCGGTTGCCGTCCAATACGACGGCTGGCCGAATGGCCTGAAGATTCGCGATGATGGCCTGGTGTTCATCGCCGACTACAAGAACGGCATCATGATTCACGAGCCTGGTTCGAAGCTTGTGAAGCCCTATCTGGAACGCGCCGGCATCGAACGGTTCAAGGCGGTGAACGACTTGTTCTTTGCCGCCAACGGCGACCTGTACTTCACCGACCAGGGCTTGACCGGCCTGCACGACCCAACCGGTCGGGTGTTCCGGGTCACCGCCAAGGGGCGCATTGACTGCTTGCTGGACAACGTGCCCAGCCCGAATGGCCTGGTGATGAACCAGGCGGAGAACACGCTTCTTCTGGCGGTAACGCGCGCCAACGCGGTCTGGAAAGTGCCGCTGACGGCCAATGGCGGGGTCTCGAAGGTCGGCACCTTCATCCAGCTCTCCGGCGGCGCCGGCCCGGATGGCCTTGCTCTGGACGACCGTGGCGGGCTCTTGGTCGCCCATGCCGGGCTAGGATCGGTCTGGGCCTTCGATGTGCACGGGGAGCCGCGGGCTCGCATTAAGACGCCGAACGGCATGTTGTCGACGAACCTGGCCTTTGGCGGGCCGGAGAACCAAGACATCTATATCACTGAATCCGCAAGCGGCTGCATTATGCGCGCGCGTTGGGATACGCCAGGCAAGTCGATGTTCTCCCATCAGAATCCGTAAGTCAGCGAATAGTCGACTTCCTGTTGTGCCAAGCGGGCCAAGGTTGGCACGAGGGAGCGGGTGTCGTCGCTGCGCCAGCGGAAGCAGTATTCGATGGATGGTAGCGGTGGGTCGCACTGGAAGGCGTTCAGCTTGCGCTGGTCGACCATGGGCTGAAGAAAGTGCCGGGGCAGAAAGCTGATGCCGACATCGGCGATAGTCAGGCCAACAATGGCACTGAGGCTATTGCAGGCCAAGACGCGGCGCGCCGGTACGCCGTGCTGCGCGGCCCAAAGCTGGAAGGATTCGGTCAGCCTAGACTCGCTCGTCATCGTGATGATGGGATGCTTCTGGATATCCTTCTTGGTAAGGATCTTTCCTGCGCGAATCCGTTTCGGCGAGGACATCCAAGCGAAGTCCAGGGTGGCGAGAGGTATCGACGAAAGAAGATTCGTATCCGACGCGGTACGGGGAAGAATCGCAAAATCCAATTCGCCCCTAAGAAGTTTCTTTTCCAGGGCCGAGGCCAGGTCAATATAGGGTTCCAATACCAGGTGCGGGTGGTTCACGTTGACTTGCGAGACAAACTTTGGGAACCAGGTAAGAGCGGTGAGCTCGCTAACGCCGAATCGGCAATTTCCGGTAAGGGGCTGGGGGGTACTCAACAAGGCTTTGAGTTCTCCTTCCATGACCAGCATGCGATGAGCATGGTCGAGAATTCGCTGGCCATGTTCGGTGAGTACGGAGCGCTGGGCAGAGCGGTCGAAGAGGGAGGCCCCGAGCGACGTCTCCAGTTCAGCCAGTCTTTTCGACAACGTGGACTGGGTGATATTGAGCCGGTGAGATGCCACGGCAAAGCTCCCAAGGGTGGCCGCCCAATAAAAGGCTTCCAGCTGCTTCAAGGTCATAGTTTCAATGCCGGGGTGGTTGGAGAATGGTCGAGCTATTTTATCCACAAAATCTCATGGACAAGAGCCCAGTTGCGCATGTCGCTGGCTCCAATGGCGCAAGCGGATGGCTTGTGGAGCATTTTCCGCAACGGGAAACTGTTTCCGGGTTCCGGGGACGCTAGCGCCAGGGCGCCTGCGGCTCCCGCTCTTTCTATCAACATCGCTGTAGATATGTTGGGTGCCGTATCGGGCCTTATTTGAGCCCAACGATTCGCCGAGCGTGCGCATAAATCGCGTCGTACAGCTGTTGCGCCGCAGGTGACAAGGCAACGCCGCGCCGACGAATAAGCCCCATTGTCCGGTGTACTTCTGGTTTCGTCAGTTTGATCGATTTGAGCTTGGGATGAGTATCCGGTGGCATTGCCAGCCGCGGAACGACAGCGATGCCGACTCCTGCCTCTACCAAGCTGATGACGCTCATGACATGGCGAACCTCACAGAACGCGCGAGGCAATTCCGGGACTTCGGCGAGCGCGAGGTCTAGCAAAAAGCGATTGCCGCTAGCCTTGGCTACGGAGATGTAGTCGTATTTGCCCAGCTCTTGCCAGCTCACTGAACGGCGCGAAGCCAGGGGATGGTCAGGATGGCACGCGGCAACGAATGGTTCTTTCAGAATAGGGGTGAACTCGATGTTCCCTTCTTGGGCGCCGACGTAGTTGAGGCCGAAGTCTGCTTCGCCGCGCGCCACACACGACAACGTCTCGCTGGCGCCTTCATCCACCACGCGCACCAGGATGCGCGGGTATTTCCGATGGTACTCGCTCAGCACGGCCGGCAAGAAATGCCGGACGGCAGATGGAACACAGGTGAGGGTGACCTCGCCATTCATGCGTGTGGCCACCTCTGTAATGCCCAGTAGTGATTCATCGAATCCATTCAGGAGCTCGCGTGCCTTACGGGCAAAATCGCGTCCGTGTGCCGTAAGGTCGACCCGACGGGTGGTGCGCTCCAGGAGCCGGACTCCAAGTTCTTCCTCCAATTTTGAAATGCGTCTGGACAGGGCGGATTGCGACAAGTGGATATCTTCCGCCGCGGCGCTGAAATTGCCGCGCTCTGCCACTGCGACGAACGCTCTCAAGTCGCTCAATTCGATATTCATGTGCTGTATGCATAAATAGGTGTGATATTTGCAATTCTAATTGCAATTGCCTTCGTGGATGATGATTGCTCTCGCAACAAGATGCGAGCCAAGACCAATAGACCTGAGGAGACCAATGCAATGAATACGATCAACCGTCGTTCCATGCTGAAAGCGAGTGCCATGGCATCCCTAACCGCTGCGGCTGGCTTTGCCAAACTTGCCGCAGCTGCGCCTGAGTCGCAGGGGACGGCGATGCCGGCTGCTACCGCCGGCGAGGCGAAGGCAGGCCAGGATGTGACCCGGATCCTGGCGCGTTACCTGGTCAACGCCCGATACGAGGATTTGCCAGCGAAAGTGCGTAAAGAAGGCGTTCGCACGTTCTTGAACTGGATGGGCGTGGCTGTGGGAGGCTCCCGGCATGAGACCGTGGAATGTGCCGTCGCGGCACTGGCGCCGTTCTCCGGGCCGGCGCAAGCGAGTCTGCTTGGACGCTCGGAGCATTTTGACATCATGAACACCGCGTTCGTGAACGGCGTCTCCAGTCACATCTTCGACTTCGATGACACGCACCTGAAGACCATCATTCATCCCGCAGGTCCGGTGGCGTCTGCGTTGCTCGCGCTATCCGAGTACCACCCAATCACGGGGCGTGAGTTTCTCAATGCGCTGGTGCTCGGCGTGGAAACGGAATGTCGCATCGGCAACTCTGTGTACCCCAATCACTACGACGTCGGCTGGCACATTACCGGCACTGCGGGCGTATTTGGTGCCGCGGCGGCAGCTGGCAAGGTGTTGGGGCTGGACGAACAGAAGATGGTCTGGGCCCTGGGCTTGGCCGCCTCTCAGCCGGTAGGCTTGCGCGAGTCCTTCGGTTCCATGAACAAGAGCTTCAATCCCGGCCGTGCCGCGAGCAACGGTTTATTCGCCGCATTGTTGGCTGCACGTGGATTCACCAGCTCGGACGGCATGATTGAGGCAAAGCGCGGTTGGGCCAACACTATCAGCACAAAGCAGGACTACCGTGAAATCACCGATGGTCTGGGCCAGCGATACGAGGCAGCACTCAACACTTACAAGCCGTTCGCCTGTGGCATCGTTATTCATCCGGCGCTGGATGCGGCCATTCAACTGCGAAACCAATATCAATTGAAGGCCGACCAGATCGCATCTGTTGACCTTAAGGTGCATCCGCTGGTCATTGAGCTGACTGGAAAAAAGACGCCGCGTATTGGACTGGAAGGGAAGTTCAGCATCTACCATTCCGTAGCCGTGGCGATTATCGAAGGTGCCGCCGGCGAACGCCAGTACAGCGACAGAGCGGTTCAAGACCCAACTGTTGTAGCTTTGCGTGAACGCGTGAACGCCACTATCGACCCTGCCATCAAGACTGAGCAAGTGGATATGACCATCACCCTCAAGGACGGCCGCAAGCTGCATAAATACATCGAACACGCTATCGGAAGTCTGGAAGTTCCGATGAGCGACCAGCAATTGGAGGTCAAATTTACCGACCTGACGAAGGACATCCTGCCGGCAAACCGAGTGCGCGCGTTGCTTGATGCTTGCTGGAATTTGGAGCAACAATCGAACGTTGGCGAGGTGGCGAAAATGGGGACGAAGGCAGGCTGATGCCATTCTGAGGTGCGTTAAGTATTCTCTCAATTGCCTCAACGGGGAGAGTCGGAGATGAGAGGGCTGCCGCAACACTGGAAATCTCCGTACGGCGAGCAAAAAACTGTTTCAACTGCTCAAACGTAAGCCCAACTCAACACTCTGCCACCGTCCACTCATGGCGATAACGGACGTCGGGGACGATATCGGGAATAATGCCCATGATTCCAATGAACAATCATGCCACATGAACATCCTCGCCATATCCGGGAGCGCACGTCGCGCTTCCACCAACACGGCTTTGTTGAAGGCGATACAGGCCGTGGCGCCGGCAGGCATGTCACTGACGGTTTTCGACCAGGCAGGTTCGTTGCCCGTGTTCTCGCCGGACAATGAGGAGGAGCGGACGCCCGCGGTAGTACGCACATTGCTTGCGCAAGTGGCCCAGGCGGATGGCGTGATCATCTCCAGTCCGGAGTATGTGCGGGCTATTCCCGGCGGGATGAAGAATGTGATCGATTGGATGGTGTCGCGTGACGAGATCATCGGCAAGCCCATCGCCCTGGTACATGCCTCTCATCGCGGCGATGACATGCTGTCGTCGCTGAGGCTGGTATTGTCGACCGTCAGTACGCATTTCCTTGAGCAGCATTTTCTTCGCCTCGCCCTCGTGGGAAAGTCGCCGGAAGAAGTCGCCGCATTGGCCACACAACCCGGATTCACGGCCCAAGTGACCGGGTTCTTGCAAGGTTTTGCACAAGCGATTGAACAAGGAACGACAAGGGAGGCAAGGGAGTAAGTATACCGGCGCGGGTTGGCCTGGCGTTGGACTACCAGCGCAGCGAGCGTGAAAGCGCAGAAGCAGATGCGGCTGCCTTCGCCCGGCATGGTCGTCCGGAGTGCATTGGTCGCATTACGCGGCAACGACCATGATTTGTGGCAGGGAATTTTCCGTCGGGATCACGGCGGCTTCAATCCGGTTGCGTCCATTCGCTTTGGCTCGATAGAGGGCGGCATCCGTACGGGCGATCAGCTCGGAAATCGATGTATCCACGGGCTGCCATTCTGCGATGCCGATACTGATCGTAAAGTCGGGCAGAGCAGGATCATCGGTCTGGACAGCCTCAACTAACATGCGCTGTGCGGCCGAGAGTGCATTCGCGAAAGCAGTGGCGGGCATCACAATGAAGAATTCCTCGCCGCCATAGCGCGCCAGCATGTCATGGGGACGGATCAGTGACTCCATGCGCCGGCATAGCTGAACCAGAACCTGATCTCCGACCGGATGTCCATATCGGTCATTGATCTGCTTGAAATGATCCACGTCCAGCATGACGACGCTGAAGGTATAGTTCCCCCGCATGCCTTGCGCCCATTCACGCTCGAGGCATTTCACCAGCGCCTGGCGATTGAAGATGCCAGTCAACGGATCCCGCAGCGCCTGCTTTTCAATCACCTCGCGGACATAATCCGAGGCTAGCGTAGCAAATCCGATCACCAGCATGAGGTCGCAGATGGTAAAGCTGCCGGTGTAAAGAACCTGGACAAGGTCTTGTGTGAGCAGGCCGCGAGCCCCCTGTGGAAAGAGGGCGGCATGCAGCATCCTTAAAAAGAACACCAATGACAAGGTTGCGAGCCAGGCTCCCGTCAGCGTGGGGCCGAGTCCTTTGTCAGTGATGTCGGCTTGGGGACGGCGCAACAGGGCCTGCGCGTGATAAAGATTGATGAAGGCGGCGAGTCCGGCAACGATGACCACTCTGGCACGGAAACTCTCTTCGCCATAGACGAACCAGGTGACCGCTATGGTGGCCAGCCCCCACATGGCGAGCCAGTATCGCCAGCGTATTTTGTTGCCAAAATGTCGTTGCGTTCCGGCAAACCAAACAATGAATGCCAGCAACAGTGCGCTGTTGCCTACGGTGACAGAAATCAAGGGGGTGATCCAGTCGCGCAATCCGATCAGCAGCAACGCAACGCAGACCAGCCATGCGCCAGCTACCCAGGTCCACAAGCCAGGAACAGGCAGCGGCGTGGCGCGCGCGTGCATTGTCAAGACGAAGGCCATTAATCCGCAGGTGATTCCCCCGATCAGAACAGTAGTACGTGGATCCAGCAGGTACATGCGCTAGTCCCCCTGCATCTGGAGTGCAGTCTCTTCATCCGTTCGCATTGCAGGCTCCCAATCTGTTTGATGTTCCCGACAACCCTGTGAACAAGTGTAATGCACGGACGGGCGTTGCATGACCCGGAAGAGTGACGCGTGGCCGGTCTGCAACACCCATTCCGGATGGAAATGCCATGAAAGCGAAAATGATTTACTTGGTGGTGTATCCACCGTTGATCAGGATGGTTTGTCCGGTGATCCACCAGCCGTCACTGACCAAATGGCGGATGAACGGCACGACGTCTTCGATATCGGTCAGGCCGGTCTTGCTGAACGGCGAGAGGGCTGCGGCCGTCTTGTGGTACGCCACCGCGTCGGTGCCTTCCGCCGGATAAAAAAACGGCGTATCCATGGGGCCCGGTCCGACCGCCGTCACTGAAATTCCGCGCGCCCCGAATTCCTTGGCCGCTGCCCGCGTGAAATGTTCCACCGGCGCCTTGGTGCCGGCGTAAGCCGCATAGAAGGGCGTAAAGGCGCCGAGCAACGACGTCACCAGCGTGCAGATCTTGCCGTTGTCGTTGACGTGCTTGCCGGCTTCCTTCAGGAAGAAGAAGGCTGACTTGCTATTGACCGCTGTCATTTCGTCGTATTCAGCTTCGCTGATGTCGACCAATGGTTTCTTGAGCACCTTGCCGACCGTGTTGATGGCAATGTCCGGCCGGCCTACGGCGGCGATCACATCAGCGAACAGTTTTTCGACGGCGGCGGCGGAAGTCAGATCGCCTTGTAGCATCAGTGCTTTGGCGCCGGCTTTCTCGATAGCGGCGGCAGTCGCTTTGGCATCGGCGGCGCTGCTGGCGCTGTTGTAGTGGATGGCGACAGCTTTGGCGCCTTGGGCCGCCAGATCACGGGCGATCAGGCCGCCAAGGTTCTTGGCGCCGCCGGCAATGAGGACGATTTTCTCTTGAATGCTGTGCGTGGACATGAGGAGCTCTCTTGTGATGGTAGGAGTGCCCCACTATAAAAGCGGAACCCGCGCCAATAAAGAGCGCATTTCTGTATAGACTAGCCAGAAATCATTACCAATGAGGCTTTATGGACCGGATCGACCAGCTCGGTATTTTCATCCGTGTGGCGCATGGCGGTGGTTTCACCGCAGCCGCCGAGCAGCTCGGCCTGCCACGACCGACTGTTTCTCTGGCGATCCAGCAATTGGAGGCGCGGCTGGGAACACGCCTGTTCAATCGGACGACCCGTCGTGTGAGCTTGACGCGGGACGGTGAGGCGTTGCTGGAGCGCGCCCTCGTCCTGGTGGCCGACAGCGAGGCCTTGGAGCAGCAGTTCAAGCCGCAAGCCAGTGCGTTATCCGGGCGCATCAAGGTAGAAATGCCCAGCCGCATCGCGCGCCGCATTGTGGCTCGCGCATTGCCGACATTCCTGGATCGCTATCCCGACATCGCCATTGAACTGGGGTCAAGCGATCGCTCCATTGATCTGGTCCGTGAGGGTATCGATTGCGCATTGCGTGTCGGTCATGTGGGTTCCGATAGTCTGGTGGTGCATCCCTTGGGCCGATTTCGGATGGCAAACTGCGCCAGCCCTGCCTATCTGGCTCGCTATGGCATGCCGCAAAGTCCAGGCGACCTGCCGCACCATCGCATGGTGCGCTACGGTGGCGGACGGGTCCCCCTTTGGGAATGGCTGGAGGGAGATCAGCTGCGAACGGTAGCGATGGCCGCGCAAGTGTCTGTCAATAATGTCGAGACATACATCGCGTGCGGGTTGGCGGGAATGGGGCTCATCCAGATCCCGGCGTATGACGTGCGCGAGCATTTGCAGGAGGGAGAGCTGGTCGAGGTGTTGGAGGGTTGGGCGGCGCCATCAATGTCGGTGCAGATGGTGTATCCGCATCGGCGTAACTTGTCGGCGCGGGTGAAGACGTTTAGCCGGTGGCTGGAGGAGATCCTGGCGCCCAGTCTGAGCCAATGACGCCCGGCCTTTTCGGGAGTCCGATCAGCTTGATGCGACACACACTTGTCAGTCCGCGTCGCAGATGAAGTTGTATGGATCTTGTCTGCTAGCCCTGTCACCAATTGCTTGGTTAGAATTCACAAACGGATGTTTGTGACAGTATCAAGTAACAACCTGGGAATGCTCAACATGGTGGATTGGACCCCTATAGTCTTCGTGACGTTCAAGGCTCTCGTGCTCGGCACGGGCATGTTCTTCGCCATCAAGTGGCATTACGATCAAGGCAAGAAGGGAACGGAAAGGGAAGGGCGCGCGGTGCTGCGCGCGGGCGGCAAGGTGGCCGCAGTCTTCGTGCTGTCGCTCCTGGTCCTGGGGCTCGCCACCTTTGTCTTTAGCAAGATGCTTGGTTTGGACTTGAGCTTTCCATGATGGCAAAAAATAGTCGATCGGTATCCAGTGAGGCAGCAGCAATTCCCCAATGCGGCTATTGGGCGGCATCGGCAGGCGGGGCAGCGCTTGCTTCGGCGAATAACATCGGCATCGCTGCGAGACGATTAATCGAAAAGTCGTCGATCCGCTAACTCATCAGCCGTCATACAGCATGGCCAAAAATGGGACGCCCCAGGATGAAAAATGTCTGGGAAACTGGGGAAGTGCTGGCCGAATTTATGCAGCCCAATACCAACTTGGTGATATCTGTCGCGAGTTGCAGGGATACTCCAGAACATATACCTCATGTGATTTTTTCATTTCGCGATCAGTTCTGAATCCTTGATACTTGAGCGAAAAAGTATTCCATGACGTACTGCTGCAAATTGCAGTCGACGTCTGGACGGTTCATTATTTTTCGCTATTCTGAAAGTCGAGGTTGTTCAATGGGTCGCTTTGAGGGAAAGGTTGTAATCATTACCGGTGCCGGCGGCGGCCAGGGTGAAGAAGAAGCGCGTCTATTCTCTAGCGAAGGAGCCACGGTCGCTGTTTGCGATATTGCCTTCGATAAAGCTAAGCTGGTGGCGGAAAGTATCGTTGCGGGCGGAGGCAACGCACGGGTATTTGATCTGAATGTGGCTAGCGAAGCATCTTGGACGCAAGCGGTTCAGCAGATTGTCGAGTGGGCAGGACGCATCGATGTACTCGTCAACAATGCCGGCATCATTCTACGTACTGGTGTTATCGAAACGAGCGCGGACGCATGGAAGCGGCTTATCGACATCAATTTGACGGGTGCCTTTTTGGGAACGAAGGCGGTTGTGCCTTTTATGAAAGCCTCTGGCGGCGGCGCTATCGTCAACATATCTTCCATCGCAGGCCTTTCCGGCTATTACGATGCCGCCTACACTGCTAGTAAGTGGGGAATTCGCGGTCTGACCAAGACGTCAGCTCTCGAATTTGCAGAAGATGGCATCAGGGTAAATGCGGTATGCCCCGGGGTAATCGTGACCCCACTCAATGAAAATTCCTCGCACTTGGAGCCATTCCGAAAGATGACTCCGATGAAGCGTTTGGGCAAGCAATCCGAGGCAGCCAAGCTTGTACTATTTTTGGCATCCGATGATTCAAGCTATATCACTGGCGAAGAGATTGCTCTTGACGGAGGGCTATCTGCGGGCGCCGCTGTACATCGCGTAATTGAGGAGTCCAAAGGGATCGCGTAGCGCATATTCCCGATTGAAATATTTTGACGGAGCTAGCCTCCGTTTTTTTCATCTTGAAAGAATGGGCGCTCTGTCGAAGAGACCAAAAACACCACGATAAGGTATGTATAAATAGGTATGGATTAGACGATTTATTCATTGGTAATGGAATGTCACGACTTCTATACTTTTTTCAAAGAGCGGCGCTATGACTGCAAAATAACAGTCTTGGAGACAAGCCTGGCAGAAGAGACCTCCACATTCCAATTGATGCAATTGATCCCCAAAGGATAACGACCATCGATTGTCACAACGCAGCGAATGGCTAATGTCACAGCCGCTCTTAAATTCATATCAATGAGCGGAGCTTCGCGTGAATCAACCTAATTTCAAAACCCCTTCCTATCCGGTCGTCCAATTTCTGGTCGCCAATGGCAATGCTCTCGCAGTGCTTCTGGCGTTGGCGTTACTGGGCGGCTTGGGCTACTTTGCCTTTGCAACATCCACCAACTGGCTTTATGGCGTCGCATTGATCAGCGCTGTGATTCTGCTGGTTCTGCTTTTGAGCTACGTGGAAGTTCTCAAAATCATCGCCGACACGTTACTTCCTAAGTATTAATGACGTCTAGTTGTCGCAGGAGGTGTGATGCACAAAATTTCTGAAATTGATGTTCTGGTGATTGGTGCCGGCCTTGCCGGTCTTACCGTGGCCAACAAGGTGGCGGAAGAAGGCCTTACTGTGCGTGTTCTCGAGAAAAGTACGGATATTGCTTATCTCTGCAATAGTCGCTACACCGGGGGGCTCTTCCATATCGCAATGGATGATATGACAGGCGATACCTCCTGGGTACGGTCCAATCTGATGCGGGTCACACGCAATACCGCTAACCCGGAACTGGCGGATGCGCTTACTCAAAATGCGCGCCGGACACTTTCATGGCTCGTCAGGCAAGGTGTAAGGCTAATCAAGGCAGGGCCAGACGGATTGCGCCGCAATGCACTAGCTCCACCAGGAATGCGCAAAACGGGGTTGAACTGGCACGGCAGATCCGGTGACGTCATGCTCCGTACGCTGGGGCAGCGACTGGAAGAGCGTGGTGGTCAACTGCAACGCGGCCAAACTGCCCAGCGTCTTGTGACGGAGCACGGCAGGTGTGTGGGTGTTGAAGTTAGATCCGCAGATCAAGGCCTCAGTGAAGTTCGGGCAAAAGCAGTGGTCATTGCAGATGGAGGCTTCCAAGGCAACCACGAGCTGCTGCGACGATTTATTACCAAGCAACCAGAGAAGCTGCTTCAACGAAATGCCCAATCGGGTCAAGGTGCCGGGTTATTGATGGCTGAGGTGGTTGGCGCCAAGATCGTCGGAGCGGATCGCTTCTACGGACACGTCCATGACCGCGAGGCTATGACCAATCCCGGTCTGTGGCCATATCCCGTCGTTGACTCTCTGACTACTGCTGGCATGGTGGTCGATGGGAACGCTCAAAGGTTTTGCGACGAAGGCCTTGGCGGGGTCTACATTGCAAACGCAATTGCAGGGCTGGATGACCCGTTAAGCGCCGCGGTTGTGTTTGATGACGCGACGTGGAATGGTCCAGGACGCGATTGGATCTTGCCCGCGAATCCAAACTTAGTGAATGCAGGTGGGAATCTCATCACGGCGACAACCCTGGCGGATCTCGCCAGGAAAATCGGCGTGAATGAAGTGGCTCTCCAACGTTCCGTAGACGCCTACAACAAAACCTGTATCAACGGAGCTGTTGATGTTCAGCCACCTCGCACCATGTCGGTATATAAGGCCTGGCCGATTCAGCAAGGGCCTTTTCATGCGTTGAGACTGTGTGCGGGTATCACATACACGATGGGTGGCATAGCGACCGATGCCCGAGGACGAGTTCTGAATGAGCAGGACATGCCGATTCCAGGGCTTTATGCCGCAGGTGCGTGCACGGGAGGTCTGGAGGGGCAAGGGGGCGCCGCCGGGTACTCCGGCGGACTCTCGAAATCAAGTGTATTTGGCTTGTTGACTGGGGAAGAGATTGTCCGCGCATTAAATGGCACGGCGCCCAAAGAGCGCCGGCTCGCGACAGCTTAGGAGACCAAAAATGAACAGAGATATCAAGTGGGACAGGGAAGTCGACCTGCTCGTACTCGGCGCGGGTGCCGCAGGGATGACCACGGCTCTGGTCGCCGCACTAGAAGGGGTCAACACACTGGTGGTTGAAAAATCTGCCCAGGTCGGCGGTACCGCTTCTACTTCCGCTGGATCCATCTGGATTCCTGGGAATCGCCAGAGTCTTGCCGCTGGATACAATGATTCTGCAGCCAAGGCGGCTGTCTACATGGAGAAGTTGAGCGGACGTGTGGATAGTTCTGGCCTGCAGGATGTTTTTCTCAAAACCGGGCCAACAGTCGTTGACTATTTGCGGGAGAAGTCTGATGTGCGGTTCATTCCATGTGGGAAACATCCAGACTACCGAGATTTAGAAGGGGCTGCGATCTCCGGTCGAGCGCTCGTCCCAGAGATATTTGACGGGCGCTTACTAGGAGCCGACTTCGAACGCGTTCGTCCGCCGATTCCCGAATTCATGGTTTTGGGGGGGATGATGGCCGGCAAAGATGATATCCCCCGGTTGCTCGGCAGATTCAAAAGTATCAGCAACTTTGTCTATGCGGGAAAGTTATTCCTTCGCTATCTAACAGACCGCCTCCGATATACCCGTGGTGCGCGGATTGTGATGGGAAACGCCCTCGTAGGAAGGTTGTTCTATAGTCTCAAGAAGAATCGCGTACCCATCCTATTCGAATCGCAGGTCATTGAACTGATTGTTGAAGGCGGCGCGGTTGTTGGCGCTGTTGTCAAAACACCTTCAGGAATCGAGCGTGTGAATGCAAGAAAAGGTGTGGTCATTGCTACGGGCGGTTATGGACACAATAAGGAGTTGAGAAGCCGATTCATGCCTGAACCGGCGCCTGCTCGATCCGTGGCCAGCGAATTCAATACCGGCGATGGCATCTCACTAGGCTTGAAGTATGGCGGAACCGTAAATCCCGCGGAGCATGGCGATGGAGCCTTCTGGACTCCAGTGTCGGTCACTCGTCGCAGCGGCAACAAGACTGGAGTTTATCCACACCTGTCGCTTGATCGCGCAAAGCCAGGACTGATCGCACTTGATCGGCATGGCCATCGTTTCGTGAATGAAGCGGCGTCATATCATGATTTCGTACAGGGAATGTATGCGGCCAAGACGACTGAGGCCTACCTGATTTGCGAAGCGGATTTCATCAGAAAATACGGATTGGGTGCGATTCATCCGAGCACCACCAACCTTTCGGGCTTTATCCGTGATGGCTACGTAATCCTGGCTCCAACTATCGACCAGCTGGCTGAGAAACTCAAGCTGGACCCACGTATTGTTCGGAAGACCGTCGATCGTTACAACCAGCTTGCCCGGAGTGGAAAAGATACCGACTTCGGCAAGGGCGACACAGAGTTGAACCGCTTTAACGGCGACGCAAGCGTGAAGCCCAATGCGTGCCTGGCAGAAATTAAGGCTGGCCCCTTTGTCGCTATGAAAGTGTATCCAGCAGAGATAGCTACCAGCACTGGCTTACGTACAAACGGTGATGGCCAAGTTCTCGATGAAAGCGATGACATCGTGCATGGTCTATATGCCTGTGGCAATGATATGGCGTCAGTGATGTTCGGCACCTATCCAGGTCCTGGCACAACCTTAGGGCCGGCACTATCGTTCGGCTATCGGGTCGCGATGCATGCTGCCGGGAAATCGGATCTGGACAAGATCCGTTCTCCATCAAAAGCTCCGCAAGCAACGCGGTATCAAACGGTCATATCCTGATTGTCGGGCGTGGGTATGCCGCCCGCGCCCGCGTCATCTCTCGAGCTAAATCAATCGGCGCTGGTCCACAGATCTTTATGCAGATTTGGCGGAGCGGTACGCTTTGATGCGGCTCTAAACCTTAATACGGAGCTGAATAGTGCATAAGGATGTTGGTTCGAATGTTCGCAGGGTCTTCGCGGACGTAGTCATTATGGGCGGTGGCGGATCCGGTCTTGCCGCAGCGTGCGTTGCCGCTGTAACCGGAGCAAAAACGATTGTCCTGGAGAAAAATCCCCATTTAGGGGGTACGACCAGGCTTTCGATCGGGTCGATCACGTCATCGGGCACCGTATTCCAGAAGCGTAAAGGTATAAACGATACGCCAGATGCACACTATGCCGATATGTCGCTCTTTTTGCCGCCAGAGCTTGAACCAAAAGAGAATTATGATCTTCGGCGAGTCTTGGTCGATCATATTCCCGAGACCTTCAAATGGCTGACCAGCATTGGACTTAGCTTCTACGGCCCCATGCCTGAGCCGCCGCACAAAATGCCTCGGATGCACAACGTATTGCCCAATTCCCGAGCCTATCCTTACTACCTTTCCAAGGAGTGTTCCAGGCTCGGAGTAGAAATCCGGCTTGAGACTCGTGCTCAATCACTGTTGATTGAAAACGGCTCTGTGACTGGAATCTTGGCGACAGACGCCTCAGGTCCGGTCGAATATATCGCAAAGGGTGGCGTTATTTTGGCAAGTGGTGACTTCAGTGCCAGCGCAATCCTGAAACAAGAGAACTTGCCGCATGTCGCGCATGTTGATGCAATCAACCCAGCAAGCACGGGTGACGGACACGTTATTGCCGCACAGGTAGGGGCTTGGATACGAAATCCTGAAGTAATGTGGGGCCCGAGCATGCGATTCAAGGCGCCGGAAAAGGACACTCTACTGCGGCGTCTCCCGCCGTATCGAGTCATCACTGCCCCAATGCAGTTCGCGCTTTCTCATCTACCGTTGTCATTGTTCAGGCCTTTCATCACGAAGTTCATGACGGCATCGCTTGCACCGGAGCCAACGCTATTACGTGCTGGAGCAATCCTGGTGAATCACGAAGGGAATCGTTTCTCGGACGAACTAGACAAGCCAGAGTTAAAAGTGGCGAGTCAAAGCAACAAAGAGGCGTACATTATTTTCGATGATCGAGTGGCGAAAATGTTTGAACAATGGCCAAACTTTGTCTCAACAGCGCCGGGGATCTCGTACGCATACCTTGATGACTACCGGAGAACCCGTAAAGACCTTTATCACAAGGAAAACAGCATCGAACAACTGGCCAAAAGCATCGGAACGTCAGAGAAAAACCTTGTGGCGACCGTCAAGGCCTATAACAATGCGTTGGGTTCTCCAACCGGGCCGCGCAAGCCATTGATCGATGGGCCGTTTTATGCGCTGGGGCCTGTGCAAAGCTGGATCGTTTTCACGGAAGGAGGCCTTGCAGTAAGCTGCGAGCACGAAGTGTTGAACAGAGATAACAAGGTGGTGCCAGGTCTTTATGCGGTTGGCTCTGCTGGTCAGGGAGGCGTTATTTTAGCCGGCCATGGTCATCATATCGGCTGGGCGATGGTTTCTGGTCGTCGCGCGGGAGGCTTCGCAGCAAAGCGTGCATCAAGCGCACGAAGTCTTTCTTCTAAGGGCTGATCGCCTCAGCCGAGGCAAAGATGGTCACCATCTTATGGCGTGACCATCTCCGCACTTATACGCCTCGCCCACCGGAAAGATCGTAGACCGCTCCGGTAGAAAACGAGCACTCATCCGAGCAAAGCCAGGTTATGAGTGCAGCCGCTTCAGCCAAAGTGCCAGGGCGTCCCAAGGGAATCTTTGATAATGCAGCCTCGTAGTACTCCTTTGTAAGCTGTCCAAGAAGTTCTGTAGCTATCAGCGCCGGCGCGACTGCGTTGACGAGAACGCCTGAGCCGGCGAGGTCTTTTGCCATGGATTTCGTCAGTCCCACCACACCGGCTTTCGATGTCGCATACACGGAAAGATTTTTGGGTCCTTCGTTGGCTACGACCGAAGCGATATTCACTATACGTCCCCAACCATTGGCCGCCAGGTGTGGGCACGCTGCACGTGAAACTAAAAATACAGAGGTCAGGTCGGTGCGAATTGTTTTCTCCCATTGCTCAGGCGTCGCCGTCCAGAAGGGGCCATTGGGGCCAATCATGCCTGCACCATTGATGAGGATGTCAAGACGATCGAATCTCTTGATTGCCGCGGCCAATTCTGATTCGATAGTAGCGTTATCAGTGACATCGACCCGTTGCGTCAGAACGTTGGCGCCATGGCGCGTACGACATTGCTCCAGTTGCTCTTCGTTGATATCCCATACGATAACTTGAGCTCCCTCGTCGACCAGACGGTCAACGACAGATCTTCCTATTCCGGCTGCCCCGCCGGTTACCAATGCTATTTTTTTTGCAAACCGCTGCATGTCGTAGTCCTCGTCAAATTAGTCCAAATAAAAATTTTGTTCTGCCCCAATTATGTAGAACTACCAATGCCAATAACACTGAATAAATGGCATGATCTATACCAAATAAGCTATGCCAATAAAGAGGGAGACTTGATGATGGATTGGACTGATCGACTTCGACTCCGCAATCTGCAGATGTTATTGAGTTTGGCGAGGACGGGGAATATGAGTCATTCGGCAGACGAACTGCACTCGACCCAACCTGGGCTCTCAAAATGGCTCAAAGAGCTTGAGGATGACGTCGGCTTGCCACTATTTGAACGCAAAGCGCGTGGCGTTCGGCCGACAATGTATGGCGAGGCGTTGATCGCTCATGCCCGGAGGATCGTCGCGCATTTGGATAAGGCAAGAGACGATATGGCAGTGATGAGGGCGGGAGGAGCCGGTATCGTCATGATGGGAATAGCAGGAGCATCCTCTGTCGATACCGTGGTCCCATTGGCTGTACTAAAAGTTCTCGACAGCATGCCGACAGTGCACGTGCAAATCGAAGAGAACGCCGTCGAGACGTTAAGGGACAAGTTAATTTCAGGGCAGCTCGACATCATTGTCGGCCGTTCGGGAATTGACTTCCAAGATGAAGGAATTTTTTCAGAGGTGCTGTACGTCGAGCCGATCCACATCGTGGCAAGAATTGATCACCCCATTTTCAAAGTAAGAAATCCGAGTTGGGATCAAATCTCCAATTACGGATGGGCCTTATGGGCCAAGGGGACGCCTGTTCGAACAGCATTTGACATGGCTATCACTGAAGCTGGAAACAGCTTACCTGCGAATTTCGTTGAATCCAACTCAGCGACGCTAAACACATCATTGCTCACTTCCAGCAACCTGATCGGGGTTGCTTCACACCGTCCGGCCCTGCGTCTCCATCGGATGAAAATTCTGGGAATCGTGAAGTATCCGTTGTCGGTTGTCGGGTCCGTAACAATGTATTGGCGCGAAGATGCTGCGCAGCGTAGCGCGGTGAAGACGGCGATGTCCGCACTACGAAGGGCGGTAGTCGGAACCGACAAGAATGGAAAGTAGGCAGCGGCATCAGTAACACCGTACCGTCCATCGCATCGATCTCAGCGGAGCTGAAATATGAACGATATCGATATTAAATTGCTTGGAGTGTTCGCAGAGACGTATCGCACAAATAGCGTCTCGCAAGCGGCGGAGAATCTAGGGCTTTCGCAACCGACTATTTCTTTTAACTTGTCAAAGCTGCGCGAGCACTATAAGGATCAGCTGTTGGTCAGAACATCGCGAGGAATGCAGGCAACGCCCTTTGCAGATACGCTGTATGAACGCGTTGTGGAATTGCAGAGCGAATTTGGAAAGATCGTTCATTTGCAGACTAATTTCGATCCGGCGCAGTCCCGAACGTTCCACCTCGCAATGACTGATATCAGTCAGATAGTCTTGCTGCCAAAAATACTGAATAGGCTACGTGTAGTGGCGCCGAAGGTGCAGTTACGCGTGAGCCATATCGTTGCTGAAACACCGAAAATGCTGGAGAACGGGGAAACGGAGCTGGCTGTCGGCTTCATGCCGCAGTTGGATGCAGGTTTTTATCAACAAAAACTGTTCCAGCAGAAATATGTGGTTTTGTCTTCCAGGTCGCCTCCGGACGAAGGAAAATCTTTGTCCCTGGATGAGTATATTTCTATGGGACATATTCGCGTAACGCCCGCCGGTACTGGCCACTCAATAATAGATAAAACTCTCCGAGAGCTGCAGCTGACACGCAATGTTGTTCTAGAGATTCCGAATTATCTGGGCGTGATGGACATCGTTGCCAATACCGATCTTTTGGCGACGGTGCCGCAGAAGCTGGCTGATGCAGCAGGGGCGTCGAGCGGCGCGTTGCAGTTTGCCCTTCCATTTTCTATACCGGCCTATGATGTTAAGCAGCACTGGCATAGTCGTAATCACAATGATCCTGGACATCGGTGGTTGCGATCGCTCCTGACGGATCTATTCCTTGACGGATAAAAATGCGCCGACGGTTGTGTCGGCGCATACTAGGCGTCATTCGGTGACAACCGAAGTAGATCGAACCGGGCGTGTCTCATGTTTCGTCGCTCGAACCCGCTGGAGCCCGAATAAGCAGAGTGCCGCTATTACTGCGGGGATGGTGAGCGTCAAAATAATTCCGCGTAGCTCCATGCCGATGCCCAGCATCGCTCCACCCAGCATAGAGCCCAAAACAGATCCGACACGTCCAGCAGCATTAGACCAGGCTACGCCGGTCGCTCGACTATTGGTCGAATAGTATGCTGCGGCAAGCGCATATCCGCCGATCTGGCCGCCACTGACGAAAAATCCGATGCCGAACACACCAAATGCGATGAGCCATTTGGAATCACCCGCGAAGGCGCACAGTACGATCAGAGCCGTAGCAGCAAGATAGGACCATCCGAGAACTCTTTGCGGATCAAATTTGTCCATTTGGCGCCCCAGCCAGATGGCGCCGATGGTTGCCCCGATTTGGAACATCATTGTGATAAGGGATGCTTCCTTCAATGAAACCCCTGCATTTGCCAATAGAACCGGCATCCAGTTGGTCAGCAGATACACGATGACGAGGCTCATGAAGAACGTAGCCCACAGCAGCATTGTTCCTGCGAAAACACCCGGCGAGAAGATTTCACGCACCGATGAATGAGTCGCCTTTTCCTCCGCTCGTAGCGCTGGAACTTGTCGGCTGATCTTTGATGCAATCTTTACTGCGCGGTCATAGGTATCCGATCCTCCTTTGACCAGGAGAAATCGAATTGACTCAGGAAGAAACAAGATCAGAAGTGGCACCAGCGCGAGCGGCAATACACCGCCGACGATGAGCACGCCATGCCAGCCGATGACATTGACCAGCTGCGCACTCATTAGCCCCCCTAAAGCCGCACCAATGGTGAAGCCACAGAACATCAGCGTCACTAGCCCGGATCGCTTTGCGCTCGGGCAGTATTCGGACGTGAGCGTGATTGCGTTTGGCATGGCGCCGCCGAGACCCAAACCTGTGACGAAACGCATCACTACAAGGATCTGAAACGTAGGTGAGAATGCAGAAGCCAGACTGGCCCCGCCAAAGACAAGTACGGACAAAATCAGCACCTTCTTGCGGCCAATCTTATCCGCCATTGGCCCGAAGCAAAGTGCTCCGATCATGAGGCCTGCCAGGCCTGCTCCGAAGAGTGGCGCCAAAGCTGCTGCGGTTAGATCCCAGTGCGCTCTAATGGAGGGGCCGATAAAGCCGACGCAGGAAGTGTCCAAGCCGTCGATCGCGACGATGAAAAAACACAAGAGCAAAACCCGCTTCTGAAATCCGGAAACAGGTTGAGTGTCGATGAATTCGCCCACGCTCAGGGCGGCTGATGAACGCATGAATGTCTCCTAGGTTGTTAAGACGGTGAGGCCGCCTTTCTTGTCATTGTTTGAATGATACGAAGCCTAGAAAAGTAGTCCATACGGGCCATTCAATAGATATATTTTAAAAAGTAAATAGTGCTAGTCGCCTTGATAAATGCGCCCTCCCAGGCAGGGTCTGAGTGATATTGGTCAGCTAGATAATAATCATTGGAATGGCTTTATAGACCTACGGCAATTCGTCTCAATACACTCAGGGCACCCTACTCGATCTGATCCACCAGAATCGTGCATAACCGGAGACTGCAATGAGTGTGAACGAAAACAAGTCCGAAATCCGTCGTGAGTTTAATGATGCGATTGCCAAGCTCAATCTTTCACCTTTGTGGGAATCACTCCACAATCTCGTGCCAAAGCACCCGAAATCCCCTTGCGTTCCAGCACAGTGGCGCTATCGAGACGTCAAGCCACACTTGATGCAGGCTGGCGAACTGATTACAGCTGAAGAAGCAGTTCGCCGCGTTCTTGTCTTCGAAAATCCTGGGCTTCCGAATCAGTCTTCGATCACACATAGTCTGTATGCCGGCTTGCAGCTTATTCTGCCCGGCGAAGTTGCACCTTCGCATAGGCACGTCCAGTCTGCCCTGCGGTTTATCGTCGATGGCAAAGGCGCCTATACGACTGTGAATGGCGAGCGTACAACCATGTATCCGGGAGATTTCATCATTACCCCCTCCTGGACTTGGCATGATCATGGCAATGAGGGTATTGAGGGGGTATCTGAACCTGTGATTTGGCTCGACGGTTTGGATATTCCGATTTTGCGCTTCTTTGACGCCGGCTTTGCTGAGAACGACGATCAAGCTTCTCAATTGGTCAGCCGCCCAGAAGGCACCAGCTACGCGGAATTCGGCTACAACATGGCGCCGGTGAAGAACGTCGGTGCGCACGCATCGTCCCCCATCTTCAATTATCCGTACGATCGTAGTAGAGAGGCGCTCAGCGTGCTGTCCAAGACTCAGCCCTTGGATGAGTGGCAGGGATACAAGCTCCGCTACATCAATCCTCTAACAGGTGGCGCACCGATGCCCACCATGGCTCCTTGTCTACAACTGTTGCCGCCAGGTTTCCGCGGGAAACCTCATCGCTCCACTGATGGAACCGTGTATTCAGTAGTGGAAGGTACTGGGGTCGCTTACATCGGTGATGAGGAATTCCGGTTCGAACCAAAAGACACGTTCGTGGTGCCTTCGTGGAATGCCATTCGTCTGCATGCCGACACCGGAGCAGAGGTCGTTCTCTTTAGCTTTTCTGATCGCCCCGTACAGCAGGCGGCGTCGATTTTCCGCGAAGAATTCCTGGCAGCTTAACCGTATATATATTTACATCACCAGAAAGTTGAATTTATGAGTCTCATTTTTCCGCCAATGCCAATCGTCACTATTCCTGTGGAGGGTAGTGAAGCCCAGTTCCCTGTCCGTCGAGTCTATTGCGTTGGACGGAACTATGCCGCACATGCCCGTGAAATGGGCTTTGACCCGGATAGAGAGCCGCCATTCTTCTTCTGCAAGCCAAACGATCCGCAGTCCATCATCCCGGTGCCATCCGGCCAGGTGGGAAGCATTCCTTACCCACCGCGTACTGAGAATTACCACTACGAAATCGAATTGGTGGTGGCCATTGGAAAACGTGGTTTGTCGATCGCTGTTGAGGACGCAGCGTCGTATATCTATGGATACGCGGTGGGATTGGACATGACTCGCCGCGATCTGCAGATGAAAATGCGTGAACAGGGCAGGCCATGGGAAATCGGCAAGGCATTCGATTTTTCGGGACCCATTGGGCCCATTCGAACTATTGCTGAGACGGGGCAACTCAAAGACGCCGCGATCGAACTGCTGGTCGATGGTGAAGTTCGTCAATCCAGCAACGTTTCGCACCTTATCTGGTCGGTTGAAGAAACGATTGCCAATTTGTCGACGCTTTTCA
This sequence comes from Herbaspirillum sp. GW821-FHT09A12, assembly GCF_059418325.1. NCBI lineage: Bacteria > Pseudomonadati > Pseudomonadota > Betaproteobacteria > Burkholderiales > Oxalobacteraceae > Herbaspirillum > Herbaspirillum sp. GW821-FHT09A12. The sequence goes on along the minus strand of NZ_JBWKPR010000004.1, from coordinate 221,983 downwards.
CCTTGGAACCAGGCGATCTGATCTTCACGGGGACACCCGAAGGCGTCGGTGCTGTCACGAAGGGGCAGACGATGGTTGGAAAGATCTCTGGATTCCCTGATCTTGAGGTAAAGGTGGCCTCATGAGTAACGAATCTAGTTCGACGAGCCCGATACTGACGCTCTATAACTATTTCCGCAGTTCAGCGTCGTATCGCGTCCGCATTGCGCTGGAGGTGAAGGGCCTTTCCTACGAATATGTGCCCATTCACCTGACGCGTGATGGTGGCCAGCAATTTGCGGACAGTTACTCAGCACTCAATCCAGAGAAGCTAGTCCCCATTCTGGTTGATTCTGGACATCATCCAATTTCGCAGTCGTTGGCCATTCTCGAATACCTTGATGAAGTCCATCCAGAACCTCCATTGCTTCCTGAATCTGCTGCAGATCGCGCCTATGTGAGGTCCTTGGCCTATTTCATTGCCTGCGATATTCACCCTATCAACAACTTGCGTGTCCTTTCGTATCTTAAAGGCCCTCTGGGGGTTACTGAAGAGCAGAAAAGTGCCTGGTATCGCCACTGGATTGACGTTGGGTTTACCGCCTTGGAAGCGAAGCTGAAACTTGAAGCGGAAGCTGGCGGCCGTGCCGGCAAATTCTGTTTCGGCGAAACCCCGACGCTTGCTGACGTTTGCCTCGTCCCACAGGTCTTCAACGCCAGGCGAATGAAGGTGCCCCTCGACAGTTATCCGACAATCGTTCGTATTGCCGATGCCGCGGCTGCGATCGATGCGTTTGGTCGAGCTGCACCTGAGCGACAGATCGATAGCGAATGATTGGGCCATGAATCAATGCATGAAGGAGACAAAAAATGAGTGCGACTACTAATTCAGCCGATGTCATTATCATCGGAGCCGGTATCGGCGGCTTAGCTGCCACCCTGGCACTTGCCAAACTCGGGTTGAGCGTTGAGGTTCTGGAACAAAGCCCTTCGATTGGCGAAATTGGTGCGGGGCTACAATTGGGACCCAATGCCTTCGCGGCACTGGATGCCTTAGGTGTGGGGCAAGCCGTTCGCGATAGCGCCGTCTTCACGGAGCGCCTGTTGCTGATGGATGCAGTAGATTGCCATGAAGTGGCGAATTTGCCGGTTCAAGCTGACTTTCGCGGCCGATTTAACAATCCCTACGCGGTGATTCACCGTGCAGATCTGCATACGGCCTTGTACGATGCGGCCTGTGCCCATCCTGGTGTGCGAGTTCACATTGATTCCCGAGTCGAGAGCATTGTCTACGACGAGCGTTCTGCTACGGTGCAAACCGTGAAGGGCGACTCGTACGTAGGGCGAGCGCTAATTGGTTGCGATGGCGTGAAATCCGTCGTACGCCAAGCGATTGTTGGCGACAATGTGCGAGTCTCAGGCCATGTGGTTTACCGGGCTGTCGTACCTGTGGAGCGCATGCCCGCCGATCTTCAAATCAATGCTCCAGTTGTATGGGCGGGGCCAAACTGCCATCTGGTTCACTATCCATTGCGCAGCGGCCGGGAATACAATCTCGTGGTTACGTTCCATAGCCGTAATCAAGAGGAATGGGGAGTCACCGACGGTAGCGAGGAAGAAGTTCTGTCTTACTTCACGGGCATTCATGAGCGCCCTCGCCAATTATTGAGTTTGCCAACTTCGTGGCGCCGGTGGAGTACTGCAGATCGAAATCCAGTAGAGAACTGGAGTGATGGATGTGCCACTCTACTGGGAGACGCGGCTCATCCGATGATGCAGTATCTTGCGCAAGGCGCTTGTATGGCCTTGGAAGATGCAGTGACGCTGGGTAAAGCATTTCAAGCCTGCAAAATGAACATCGTTGAAGCATTGAAGGTATATGAGCGTGCACGCGTGGCCAGAGCCGCTCGTGTTGTTCTATCGGTGCGCGAAATGGGGCGAATTTATCACGCTGCCGGAATCGAACGGCTGGTGCGAAATGAACTCTGGAAAAAATACTCCTCTGAACGCTTTTATGACGCGTTGGACTGGCTGTATTCCTGGAGCCCAGAGCACTGTCTAGACGAGGCGTCCTTATCGAAAGCAGAGGTAGTCCGGCAGGCGGCTTGATTTCTGGTCGGACGATGGGCATAACCGTCAGTCCTGCTGGCCTCCCGGAAGCAGCCATTTGCGACCCTGAAATACGACACACACTAAACAGCCCGCATTTTCGCCGGGCTGTTTTAGATTGACCGGACTATTCGTTCAAAGGCCGTTTTTCTGGCTCAGACTACGAGAATTTGACCGAGCTGTGGCGCGGTGACGAGAGGATGAGTGTTATTGACAGCCATCTTGGGAATATCCGATATCGAGATAAATCCAGTTTATCCGGATTTCAGATAAAGCAAAGATATCTGAATATCAGATAAACCTGTCCTGGCTAAAGAAGAGATGCCAAATAACGGAGTCCCTCAATCCTGGATGACATGGAGGTCTCGGAAGGCTTTTGATGATCCGCTCATTTGCAAAAGGTGAAAGTAGGTTATTTATTTACCCAATACAATAAGTCAAGGCCACGTGGAACCCACTATTCCACCGTCACCGATTTAGCCAGATTACGCGGCTTGTCCACATCGGTGCCGCGCGCCAGCGCCGTGTGATAAGCCAGCAACTGCAACGGCACCACGTGCAGGATCGGCGACAACACCCCATAGTGCTCCGGCATGCGGATCACATGCAGACCTTCGCTTGAGTTGATGTGCGAATCGCTGTCGGCGAACACGTAGAGCTGGCCGCCGCGGGCGCGCACTTCCTGCATGTTCGATTTCAGCTTTTCCACCAGCGCGTCGTTGGGGGCGATGGTGACTACCGGCATCTGGTCGGTCACCAGCGCCAGCGGGCCGTGCTTGAGCTCGCCGGCGGCGTAGGCTTCGGCGTGGATGTAGGTGATTTCCTTGAGCTTCAAGGCGCCTTCCAGCGCGATCGGGTAGTGCAGGCCGCGGCCGAGGAACAGGGCGTTTTCGCGGCGGGCGAAGGTTTCGGCCCAGGCGACGATGCTGGGTTCCAGCGCCAGTACGCTTTGCAGCGCGGCGGGAAGGTGGCGCATGGCCTTGAGGTGGGCTTCTTCCTGCTCTTGCGTCAGCAGGCCGCGGGTTTGCGCCAGTGCAAGCGTGAGCAGCAGCAGGGCCACCAGTTGCGTGGTGAAGGCCTTGGTCGAGGCGACGCCGACTTCGACGCCGGCGCGCGTGATATAGGCCAGTTCGCATTCGCGCACCATGGCGCTGGTGGCGACGTTGCAAATGGTCAGCGTGTGCGGCATGCCGAGGCTGCGCGCATGCTTGAGCGCGGCCAGGGTGTCGGCGGTTTCGCCGCTTTGCGAAATGGTGACGACCAGCGATTTCGGATTGGGCACGCTGTCGCGGTAGCGGTATTCGCTGGCGATCTCGACGTTGACCGGGATCCTGGCGATCGATTCCAGCCAGTATTTGGCGGTGAGGCCGGCGTAGTAGCTGGTGCCGCAGGCCAGGATCAGGACCGAGTCGACTTCCTTGAAGATCTTGTAGGCCTTGTCGCCGAACAGTTCGGGCATGATGCCGGCCACGCCTTCGAGCGTGTCGGCGATGGCGCGCGGTTGCTCGAAGATTTCCTTTTGCATGTAGTGCTGGTAGGGGCCGAGTTCGACGGCGCTGCTGAAGGCTTGCACCGTGCGCACTTCGCGTTCGGCCGGGCGGCCGGCGGCGTCGACGATCCAGACTTTCTGCAATTGCAGGTCGACCACGTCGCCTTCTTCCAGGTAGATGATCTGGTCGGTGGTGCCGGCCAGCGCCATGGCGTCGGAGGCGACGAAGTTCTGGCCTTCGCCCAGGCCGACGATCAGCGGCGATCCCTGGCGGGCGGCAACCACGCGGTGCGGTTCGTCGGATGAGAAGACGGCGATGGCATAGGCGCCGGTCAGGCGGCGCACGGCCTGTTGCACGGTGGCGAACAGGTCGCCGTCGTACATGTGGTCGATCAGGTGGGCGATGACTTCGGTGTCGGTCTGGCTTTCGAACACGTAGCCGGCGGCTTGCAGCTCGGCGCGCAGTTCGTCGTGGTTTTCGATGATGCCGTTGTGGACTAGCGCGATGCGATCGCGCGAGAAGTGCGGATGGGCGTTGTGCGTGGCGGGGGCGCCGTGGGTGGCCCAGCGCGTGTGGGCGATGCCGGTGAAACCGGCCAGGCCGCTCTGGTCGATCTGCTTTTGCAGTTCGGCTACGCGTGAAGTGCTGCGCGAGCGCTGCAGCTTGCCGTTCACGTACAGCGCGACGCCGCAGGAGTCGTAGCCGCGGTATTCAAGGCGCTTTAAGCCCTCAAGCAGGATGGGAGTGACGTTTTGTTGCGCAACCGCGCCGACGATACCGCACATGGTGAACCTCGCTGGTAGAAATGTGAGGCCATATTAGGCGAGTGGGTGTGAAATAAGATTTCTAAAAATATTTAAATATGAATTATTATTGCTTTTGAAATTCATCGTGAAATTAAATGAAATATATATTAATTATATGAAATTTAATTTCTCATTAAATTGATTGAACAACATGATTGCAAGCTGAGTCACGGATGAAACTTGAACTCGACGATCTGGACCGCCGTATCTTGAAGGCGCTGCAAACCGATGCCAGCCAGACCAACCATCAGTTGGCGGCGTCGGTGCACGCGTCGCCGCCGACTTGCCTGCGCCGGGTCAGGCGACTGACCGAGGCGGGGGTGATCGCGCGCCAGGTGGCCTTGCTGGATACGGACAAACTGGCATCGACCTTGACTGCCATCGTTGAAATCACGCTGGATCGGCAGGGGGATGAGGAGCAGCAATCGTTCGAGTCGCTGGTGGCCGATGAGCCGGCGGTGCAGCAGTGCTATCGGGTGTCGCCCGGCCCGGATTTCGTGCTGGTGGTGCTGGTGGCCGACATGCCGGCCTATCATGCGCTGGCGCATCGCTTGTTCGCTTCGCAAAAGAACGTGCGCAACGTGCGCAGCTATTTCTCTGTGTTGCGCAGCAAATTCGAGACGGCGGTGCCGATCGATGTGCAGAAGGAATAGGCAGGAGTGGGATCGATATAAAAAGGACCGGCCCGTGTGCTGTGCAGTTCACGGAGCCGGTCCTTTTTATTTTGCGGCGCTGTTTGCCGGGATGATTATTTCTTGATTTTCACCGGACGCTGCCAGCCCGGCAGCGAGAGCTGCTTGGCGCGTGACAGCGTGAGCTGGCCGGCCGGGGCATCCTTGGTCAGCGTGGTGCCGGCACCCAGTGTGGCGCCCTTGCCGACGCGCACCGGCGCCACCAGTTGCGAATCGCTGCCGATGAAGGCGTCGTCTTCGATGACGGTGCGGAATTTGTTGGCGCCGTCGTAATTGCAGGTGATCACGCCGGCGCCGATGTTGACGCCGCTGCCGACATCCGCATCGCCCACGTAGGCCAGGTGGTTGGCCTTGCTGCCGATGCCGACGATGCTGTTCTTGACCTCGACGAAGTTGCCCACGTGGACATCCTGCGCCAGTTCGGTGCCGGGGCGCAGGCGCGCATACGGGCCGACCTGGGCGCCGGCGCCGACTGTCGCGCCTTCGATATGGGAGAAGGGTTTGATGTTGGCGCCGGCGCCGATGCTGGCGTTCTTGATGACGCAATTGGCGCCGATGGCCGCGCCTTCGGCGATGCTGACACGGCCTTCGAACACGCAGTTGACGTCGATGGCGACATCCCGGCCGCAGATGAGCTCGCCGCGGACATCGATGCGCGCCGGGTCGGCCAGCGTCGCCCCTTGCTCCAGCAACTGGTGGGCGATATTGCGCTGGTGCACGCGTTCCAGCTCGGCCAGTTGCGCCTTGCTGTTGACGCCCAGCGTTTCGGCCACATGGTCGGGTTGGGCCGAGACCACGTCGACGCCATCGGCCACCGCCAGGGCGATGATGTCAGTCAAATAATATTCACCCTGTGCGTTCTTGTTGGACAGCGCGGCCAGCCACTTGCGCAGCCTGCCGGTGGGCGCGGCGATGATGCCGGTATTGATCTCGCGGATGGCGCGCTGGGCTTCGCTGGCATCCTTTTGCTCGACGATGCTGGTGATCTTGCCGTTCTCGCGCACGATGCGGCCGTAACCGGTCGGGTCGTCCAGGGTAATGGTCAGTACGCCCAGCTTGTCGTTGCCGGCCGCGTCCAGCAGGCGCTGCAGCGAAGCGGACGTGGTCAGCGGCACGTCGCCGTAGAGGATCAGGGTCGGCGCATCGTCTTCGATGTGCGGCAGAGCTTGCATCACCGCGTGGCCGGTGCCCAATTGCGGTTCTTGTTTGGCGAACGACAGGCCGGCATCCGCGAACGCCTTGGGCACCGCATCGCCGCCGTGGCCGTAAACCACGCACAGCCGCTGGGGCGAGAGCGCGCGGGCGGTGTCGATGACGTGGCCCAGGAGCGGCTTTCCGGCGAGCGGGTGCAAGACCTTGGGCAGCGCTGATTGCATGCGTTTGCCCATGCCGGCGGCGAGGATGACGATGTTCATGTAAGAGCGTGTAGCGAGCGAAACGAAAGCCGAAAGTCTAGCATGCAGACGGGTATTGGCCCCGGCCTTGTCCAAATGCAAAGTTGAAGGTCATTTCCGCATGTACTCGGCCCTTTGCGTGGCTGGGCGGCAATTATGATGACAATCTGCACGGAGTGCGCCTGACACATCGGGAAGCAAGCAGGAAGCATGCTGCGGGTTGCAGCGCGGCATCATTCCGGCGGACGGGCTGCAATGGCGCCAAGATAACGATAACGGATCCCGGCACGGCCGGGATATCCATGGAAGCAGTGAATGAAGATCTTATTGTTGAACGACGAGTTTTATACCACCGGCGCGAGCATCGCAATGTTGCGCCTGGCAGAACGGCTTGTGCAAAACCATGAGGTGTACGTCTTGCCGCGTATCGACGGCCCGGGCGATGTGCGCAAGAAGTTCGAAGCGTTAGGCATTCCCATCGTCAAGAACCTCGATAGCGCCGATGTGATCGTCTCCAACTGCATCTTGTCGGGGGCGGCGGTGGCCGATCTGGCATCGAAATGCCCGGTGGTCTGGTGGATCCATGAGGCCGAAATCGGGCGCGATCTGCTTATACATTACCCGCAAATGGCGCCCGGTTTCAAGAAGGCATCGCATATCGTCTTCCAGACCGAATTCCAGCGCATCGTTTATGGCAGCTTCTTGTTTGACAGCCCGGCTGCCGTGCATGTATTGCCGTTCTGGAACGACGCCATCTACAAGCAGGAAGATCTCGCGCCCAAGCCTAAAGACAAGAAGCGCATCGTCTGCATCGGCACCATCGAACCGCGTAAGCGCATGGAAGACACCATCATGGCGGTCAACGCCATGGATGAGGACTTGCGCAACAGTGTCGAAGTGCTCTTCATCGGCAAGTATCTGCAAATGAGCGACGGCGCCAAACGCCTGGTCGACGCGCTGCCTGAGCGCTATCGACTGATGGGCGAGCTGCCCAATGAGGAAACCCTGCGCTACCTGGCGTCGGCCGATGCTTACGTGCTGGCCAGCAATTCCGAGTCGCAGCCGCTGACGATCTGGGAGGCTTTCGAGCTGGAGGTGCCGGTCTGCCTGTCTGACCTGGAAACCTATCGGCACATCGGCCTGCGCAACGGCGTCAATGCGCTGATGCACCCGGTGGGCAATATTGAAATGCTGTCTTCCAACTTGCGCATCCTGCTGACCAGCGACGATGTGCGCCGCAGCGTCTCCCGCGCCGGCAAGAGCCTGTTGCTCAATCACCTTGCCAGCGACTGGGCTGATGAGTTTGAGCGCATTATCTATCGGGCGCAGACGCAGGCGGAGATCAAGAAGCTGGGGTATTGAGTGAGATACCTGTGCGGTTCGCCGCGCCGGCGTTTCCCGGGCGAGATTTTGTAATGAATTTTTTAATATGATCACCATGGAAAAGTGACAGGAATGCATCCCATCTATCTTCATCTCGGCTGTGGCGACAAACGTTTCGATGGCTTCGTCAATATTGACCGCGACGCGCCGGGCGCGGACATGCATTTGGATCTGACCCGGCAGCTGCCTTGGGAGAGGGGGAGTGTATCGGGCATCTACAGCGAGCACTTTTTCGAACACGTCGGGGCGAATCAGGGGGTACGCTTGCTGCATGAGTGCCATCGCGTGCTCAAGCCCGGCGGCATCGTGCGTTTTGCGATGCCGGATCTGGAGTACATGATCGGCGACTACGTGAATAATCGCGTTCACCCAGACTGGGCTCGTTTCGGCATGCCATGGACGGCAAGTCGTTGCCAGAGGCTTAACATCGCCATGCGTTGGTGGGGGAACGAGTGGATCTACGACGAAGAAGAGCTGGCCCGCATCGGAAAACTGGTTGGCCTGGAGGTGGTCGGACGCTGTGAATATGGCGTCAGTTCCGACCCGATGATGAGCAATCGTGAATATAGTGAGTCGTCCCAACTGATCGTTGAGTTTCGCAAGCCGCAACGACAGATTCAGGAAGGCGCCGAGCCTTTGGTCAGCATCGTCATGCCGTCGTACAAGGCCATCTATTTCAGGCAGGCATTAGAAAGCGCGATTGCGCAGACATATCGCAATATCGAGATCCTTGTTACGGATGATTGCCCCACCGATGCCATCGAAGCCATTGTGCGTGAGTATCGGGAGAAGGATGGGCGTATCCGTTATATGCGCAACCCCAAGGCAGGAACCGACATCGGTCGTTCCAATCATTGCCTGTGCCTGGAGCAGGCCAAGGGCGAATTCGTCAAATTCCTCAACGATGACGACTTGTTGGCGCCGCATTGCGTCGCAAGGATGGTCAAGGCCTTCGCCAGCAATCCCGATATCACCCTGGCGACCTCCAAGCGCCAACGCATCGATCGACATGGTAATTTTCTTCCCGATATCGCAGCTACGCAGTTGCCGGTGCAGGCGGATTCTGTCATCGATGGCTTGTCGCTCGGCACGGCGTTGCTTTCGACGCAGATCAACTTCGTCGGCGAGCCGAGTACGGTTATGTTCCGGAAATCCGAGCTTGCCGAGGTCAAGCCGGATTTCATGTCCGTCGACAACCAGGAGATCTCCTGGGCATCCGACGTCGCGATCTATATCAACCTTGCGCTGAAAGGGAGTACTGTCTATCTCACTGAGCCATTGAGTTTCTTCCGAATCCACGAGCAGCAGGGGCAGGTAGTGTCGGCCGTCGCGGCGCAGGAAGAGTCGACGCGATGCTGGAATATCTTGCGCGACTTTTGGTCGCGTAACGAATTCAATCGCGGGATATGACGTATCTCGCGAATCAAGTTTGTCTTTTGAGTCTGGTGGATTTGAAGAGTGGAGTCGGAAATGCAAGAAAAATATGATGCATGGGAAAACTACTACAGTGGCCTCAATTCGCTGCTTTTTCCCAATGAATATGTATTGCGTTCGTTCGTTGGCGGCTATCCCAAGCTGAAGATCGACAAGAACTATCGCGGCAAGAAGATCTGCGATGTCTCTTGCGGCGATGGCCGCAACATGGTGCTGCTGCACAAACTTGGTTTTGAACTGTACGGTACCGAAGTGACGGAGAAGACAGCGCAGATCACACAACAGAAGTTGCTGGAGCATCCGTTCAAGATCCAGAGTCAGATCAAGTCGGGCACCAATGTCGATATCCCTTTTGAAGACGGGCTGTTCGATTACCTGTTGTCTTGGAATGCCATCTATTACCTTGACAACAAGCAGTCCGACATCGGCGACCATGTTTCCGAATATGCGCGCATTCTGAAGTCCGGCGGCTACATGGTGTGTTCGGTGCCGACCAGGAATTGCTATTCGCTGCTTAATTGCGACGACCTGGGAGATAACCGCATCCAGATCAATCCGCCGGAAAACAAATGGGGCGGTGGATTGCTCAAGGGTACGTTGATGTATCGCTTCGATTCCTTTGAACATATCGAGCAGGTGTTCGGTGCGCATTTCACCAATTTCTCCTGGGCCAGGCTGTCGGACGACTGTTTCGGTCTACCCTTGGAATATTTCCTTTTCGTCTGCCAGAAAAAATAAGCCGGGTGCGCCGGCAAGTGCCCTTGCCGCCCTTGCCGGGGTATCCGCATTGTGAAGTGCAACAGGTGAAGCGTATGAGTGACAGGGAACCGATATATGTGACCCGGCCGGCGTTGCCGGCGCTTGAAGAGTTCGTTCCATACCTCCAGGAGATATGGGATGCGCGTATCCTGACCAACGGCGGGCCGATGCATCAGCGGTTGGAAGCAGCGCTGTGCGAACATCTGGGCGTGCCGCATATCTCGCTGTTCAATAACGGCACCCAGGCGCTGGTAACCGCGTTGCAGGCGGCTGATGTCCGTGGCGAGGTCATTACTACGCCGTACTCTTTCGTGGCGACGGCGCATTCGCTGTTATGGAACGCGCTGCAGCCGGTCTTTGTCGACATCGACCCGGATACGCTGAATCTGGATCCCACCCGTATCGAAGAAGCCATCACATCAGCCACCACCGCCATCATGCCGGTGCATTGCTACGGCCATCCTTGCGATGTCGAAGCGATCCGCGCCATTGCCGACAAGCATGGTCTGAAGGTGATCTACGATGCCGCCCATGCATTTGGCGTGCAGGATGACGGCGGCAGTGTCTTGCGTCATGGCGACATGTCGGTATTGAGCTTCCATGCGACCAAGGTGTTCAGCACTTTCGAAGGTGGCGCCATCATCTGTCGCGACAGGGAGACGAAGCAAAAGATCGATCGCCTGAAGAATTTTGGCCTTGATGCTGACGGCAGCACAGTTTCCCTGCATGGCACCAATGGAAAATTGAGCGAGATCCATGCCGCCTTCGGCATATTGCAACTCAAGAGCATCGATGCGGCATTGGCCCGGCGTCAGGCGATCGACCTGCGTTATCGCCGGGAGCTGGCGGCAATAAGGGGGATTTCATGCGTCGATGGCGTCAATGAGCGGGTGGCGAATTGTGCGTATTTCCCCATCTTGGTTGGTCCGGATTATCCCTTGTCCCGCGATGGGTTGTTCAAGCGGTTGCAAGAAAATGGGATTCACACGCGGCGTTATTTTTGTCCGCTGATCACGGACTTTCCGATGTATCGCCCGCTGCCTTCTGCCGCTGCCGCCAATCTGCCGATGGCCACCCGGGTGGCGAGCCAGGTCATTTGCCTGCCGATCTATCCTGAATTGGCCGAGGAACAAGTTGGCCGGATCTTGGCGGTCGTCAGTGAGGCTGCATAGACATGACGCGTCTGGCGATCATGCAGCCCTACTTGTTTCCGTACATCGGCTATTGGCAGCTGATGCGGGCGGTGGATCGTTTCGTCATCTACGATGATGTGAACTACATCAACCGCGGCTGGATCAATCGCAATCGGCTGCTGATCAACGGTGAGCCGGCCTTCATCACGCTTCCGCTGCTGCAGGCGTCGCAGAACAAAAAAATCTGCGAGATCGAGATTGCGCCGGCCGCCGAGTGGCACAAGAAGATGTTGAGAATGGCCGAGGTGACCTACAAGAAGGCGCCGTATTTCGGCGAGGTATTTCCTGCGCTGGAAAAGATCCTGTCTTTTGAAGAGCGCAACCTGGCAGCTTTTCTTGCCCACCAGCTGCAGCAGTTGGCATCCCTGATGGGATTGATGACGCAGATCGTGCCGACCAGCCGCACCTATGGCAACAACGGGCTGGCAGCACAGGAGCGTATTCTTGATATTTGCCGGTGCGAGCAGGCCCAAGTCTACGTCAACGCCCAGGGCGGCAAGGAACTGTATGACCCGACCGCATTCTCGGCCGCCGGCGTGGACTTGTGCTTTATCGCCATGCGGCCGCAAGTCTATGCACAGCGTAGCCCCGGCTTCGTTCCTTACTTGTCTGTCATCGATGCGCTGATGGAAATCGGGCCCGCGAATATCGGGGCCCATTTGGATGCCTACGAATTCGTCTGAGGGCGAGTCCGCTCAGGCTTCACAGACTACGAACACACTGGCAGTGAGGTCAGGATATTTCATTCCCAACGTATAGCAGCCGTCGAAGAAGGCCTGGTCGATGATGCCATGGCGCATGGCGGCATCGAACTGGAAATTGGCCAGCGGCTTGAACAGGATGCCGCCCCGATGTTCGACCTGGAATCCGGCGCGTTGCGCTTCATGCTCGAGCGTATCCAGGCTGTAGGTGGCGCGGTGGCCATGCGCGTGTTCGCCGGCGGTGACCGCGGCATTGAAATCGATCAGGCCCATGCCTACTGCGATCTGGCGCGAGGCGGCATTGGCATTGGGCACAATGATGAACAGCCGCCCTTCGGGCGTGAGCCATTGGCGCACTTTCTTCAGCACCGCCTGCGGGTCGGTCAGATGCTCCAGCGTATGCACCAGGAAGATGTTGTCGAAGCGGCGGCCGGGCTCGGCCTCCTCAAAATAGCTGAGGATAAATTTGACGCTGTCGCCGGCATTCTTGCGCGCGATTTCGATCAGGTCCGACGAGCCTTCGATGACGGTAATGTCGTCGAAGAAGGCTTTCAGCTTCTTCGTGAACTCGCCGTGGTAGCAGCCCATCTCCAGCGCATTGCCAGGACGCAGGTAAGGGGTCAGCGCTTTGAGCATGTAGTCGCGGTGGATATAGTCGAAGTCGTAGGCATACAGCCGCTTTTCCGTATCCTGGTATTCGGTGTTCAGGTCGCGCGACATGGTTATCCTTGATTGGGGCGGTACATGCGCTTGGTCGGCGGCTGGTACCACTCGTCCAGCGTGGCCGGCACGCGTGCGTTGTAGCCGAGTACCTGGCGTGTGCGTTCGTCGAAGCTGTCGGCGCGATCGTAGCCCATGGCGCGCGGATAGTCGAACTGCTGCTTCATGAACGGTTTGGAGAACATCGGCGTGACCGAACGCCGTGGCAGGTCGGTTTCGTTGTTGCCGCCGGCATGCCAGACGTTGGAGTTGAACAGGAGGATGCTGCCGGCCGGGCCGAGAGCCTGCCGGGCGTGCTGCTTGAAGTATTCGTCGCTGGGCTTTTCGGCGTATTTGTGCGATCCGGACAGCATCCACGTCGAACCATTGTCCGGCGTGAAGTCGTCCAGCATCACCAGCGTGTTCAGCAGCAGCGTCAGCTCGCCCGAGTAGGAGCGGATGTCGCGGTGCACGCGCTGCGCATACGAGGTCGAGTTGCGCGTGTTGATCGCGCCACCGAATGAATTGAGGATGAAGTTGCCGCCGAAATAGCGCTCTATGTACTCATAGATAGGGTAGGCCTTGAGGCAATCCAGGTAGCTGTCGAACTGGCCGATCAGGTGGTGTACGGTGAAGCTGGTGTCCTGGTCGATGCCGTTCTTGATCTGGTAGTCGCGGCAGATCTCGTAGGCCGGACGGATGTCGTCGCGCATGCGCGTCACGATGTCTTGGGGGATGGCGTTGTCGAAAACCACCCAGCCCTTTTCCTCCATCAGCTCGTCGAATTCCTGTATGGAAATCATGGCCGCTCCGCTTACTTGATGGTGACGATGCACTTGGACGGATAGAGTTCGCACTTCTCCAGCGTGTACTCATCCTTGGCGAACACTTCCTTGAATGCAATCGCTTCACCCGGCGATTCAGGCCATGTCAGCTCATCCATCAGCAGAATGCTGCCCGACACCAGGTGTGGCTTGACGGCCTTGAGCGCGGCCAGGGTCGGTTCGTACAGGCCCATGTCGAAGTAGGCGAAGGCGACGATGCTGGCCGGGTTTTTTTCGAAATAGTCGGGCGCCGTTTTGGTGACGTCGCCAGCGACCAAGGAGTGGATCTTGCGCTTGTGGCCGATGACGTTGTTGCCCTCGTGCACTTGCAGCAGCTCTTCCAGGTAATCCTTGTAGCTGGATTGGGTGGAGTAGGAGTGCTCGACCCAGACGCCGCTCTCTTGGCGGTCCTTGTCGCTGGGTTTGGAATACCCTTCGAATGTGTCGAAGCCGACGATCTGGCGTTGCTTGTTGAAAGGTTCGTAGATGGCGCGCAGGTTTTCCAGCAGCACCAGGTTGTGGCCATACCAGGTGCCGAACTCGACCAGCATTCCGGGAATGTGCTTGAAGCGCTTGTACAGGTCATTCAGGACGATGAACTTGACCAGCACTGAACTGCGCGTATAGAGGCCCACATTGAACAGCAGATCTTCTTGCGACAGCGGGCTCTTGCGGAACATGTCCAGTAACTGTTCGCGGAAGGCGAATTGCGCGTCCGAGGCAGTGGACTCCAGTTTGTAGACATCGTCTTGAATCTTGTCGTTACTCATCATCGCTCCAAATTGCCAGGCCAAATCCGGTGGTTCCGAATCGGTTGCCGTTGTATAACATGTATTTTTTTTCGTCCACCTGGAACGAGAAAGGGTAGCACGTCATCAGTGAGTCCCAACCCTCCTGAGAAGGGGGAATTCCGTCATCGTCGAAGCGCACCCAGTTGCGGCCATCCTCAGATTCCGCGTAGCGGATGCGGTAGGAGCCGGCGCCATTGCGGTAGTCTTCGGAGGCGCGCGAGCAGAACCACATCTTGTAGAGGCCGTTTTCCTTGATGACATTGGGGCGCGAGAATGCCTCGGTGGCAAAGCGCGATTCCAGGCAATGTTCCGGATAGCGGGTGAAGTTGACGCCGTCCGTCGAGTCGGCGTACTTGATGACGTACAGCGGCTCGTAATGGCCTTGCACATTGAGCCAGCTGATGCCCGAGACGTACCACATCTTCCATAGGCCTTGGTCGAACAGGAGCGTCGGCGTCACGGCCACATAGGGCTCGGTAGCGGTGCGATCCATGATCGGGCCTTCGTAGAGCTTCTCGAAATGCAGGCCATTGTCGCTGGATACAGCGATGCCCATCGAGTTGTGGTACGGGACGGTAACGCGCTGGTTCCAGCCGCTGTAGTAAAGGTAAGTCTTGCCGTCGCGCTGTAGCGCATAACTGGGCATGACGCCGTCGTCATCGAAGGTGCCCGGGCGGCCGAAGCCCAGGCATGGCTCGCGGTGACGCTGCACCACCCGGCGGGGATCCTTGCGGTCAAGGTCGATGGCGTAGCACAGGCTTTTGCCTGAGGCATTGCGGGTTGAGATGAAGACGCGCACTACGTCGTCCAGCACCAGTGTCGTCGGGACTTGGGCATGCGAGCCCAACCAGTCGACGTCGGGGTCGAAGACGCGCCCCAGTTTGTTCCATGGCATGTTCAGAAATCCAGTTCTTGGCTACTTTTCGCGGCACGGGCGGGCGAGCCGATATACAGCTGCCACGGTTGGGTGTCCTTGGAGATCAGGGCGCCCATGGCAACGCATGTGCCTTCCGCGATGGTGCAGTCGTTGGTAATGGTCGAGTTGACGCCGAACCACGAATAAGGGTGCACTACGCAATGGCCGGACAGCACCACGTGCGAGGTGAAGAAGACGTGGTCCCTTATCTCGCCGTGATGGCCGATATGGTTGCCGCTCCACATGACGACGTTGTTGCCGATCGTGGTGAAGGGTTGCAGTGTGTTGTCTTCGAGGATGAAGCAGTTCTCGCCGATGCGGTTGTCGTTGACGGTGGCATTCGGGCTGACATAAGAGATGAAATCGTAGCCTTTTTCCTTGCCTTCAAGATAGATGGACTCGCGCAGGCGGTTCATTTTTCGGCCGGTCATCGGCGCGAACATCTTGTATTCGGAAGGAGAATAGTAGTTGCCTACCGTCTCGAAGGGGACGACGGGAAGGCCCTCGAAGGTCTTGCTTTCGGGGATGTATTGCTCATGCACGGCGAAGCCCACCACCTCCACCGACGGATCCTTTTTCAAGTAGTAATGCGCCAGTTGTGCAGTGTCCAAAATGCCGAAAAGGATAACTTTTTGCATCGTAGTCTCCTGAAGTCCCTATTCTGGATTAAAGCAGAATAGACTTGCATCTATAAGCGACATATTGCGGGGAAAAGGGGCTTTCCTCCTTGTATTGGCATAGGGAATGTGAATTATGGGCAAAGTGTTAAGCAAGCAACAGGTCGGGTTCTACCGGGAAAACGGCTACCTGATCGCCGAAGACATCTTCGATCCGGCCTGGCTGGAGGATACCCTGGATGCCTTTAATCTTTCCTTTGTGCAGCAGCTCGAACGAAGGAAGTTACCGGTAGCCGGCGGCGAGCGGTTGTCCGCGCTGCATGACAATATGGTGCAGTTGCTGCAGGCCGACGTCCAGCTTTACCTTGCCACCTTGCGCATGTGCTCCAAGCTGTATGGCGTCTACCAACTGATGACCGCCCCCCGGCTGCGCGGCGCGGTGGAGGATCTGGGCGTACGGACGCCGTTGTTTCAGACGACGCCGGTATTGCATTTGATGGCGCGCCGCCTTGTCATTCCTGGCGGTTACCAGGGGTTTGATGTGCATCAGGACTGGACTTCGGTACAGGGGAGCCTGGACACTATTACCACCTGGATTCCCTTCATGGACGTCGATGCGAATCTATATACGATGGAAGTGGTGCCGGGCAGCCACCTCAAGGGGCTGCTCAGTGGTGTGCAGGAGCTGAATATCTTCCGTGTCGACGAAAAGCATTATGCCGAGGAGCAGTTTGTCCCGGTGCAGGTGCGCAAGTCAGGGGTCTGCCTGATGTCGAACTTCACCGTCCATCGCAGTTCACGCTGCGGCGACGAACGCATGCGGATTTCCGTCAGCGGGCGCTACGAAAATGCCAGTGAACCCACATTTGTCGAACGGGAATATCCCTTTACCCAACTCAAGTCGCTGCATCGCGGCTTTATCACCGAGAATTTCCCCGCCGAAGGCCAAGTACGCAAGATCTTCCAGGATAGCTGAACCAGGTGTTGGCCTTGTATCCGCCTGCTTCAGCGCGCCAGCGCGCCGTAAGTCTGGTTGTACAGGCTTGCTTTCGAGCCGAGGTTGAAGCCGTCACGGATGGCTTGCTGCGCCGCTTGCGCGAGCGCATGGCGTTTTTGCGGCGATTCGATCAGCGAGGTGATCGCCTCCTGCCAGGCCTGGCAGGAATTAGGCATCAGCAAGCCGGTCACATCGTGCGTGACGGCCTCGTTATAGACTGACACGTCGCTGAACACCGAAGCGATGCCGGCTGCAGAATAGTCCAGCCACTTGATATAGCTCTTGCACTGGTTGTACTCATCCGAAGCTAGTGGGATCAGCGCGATATCCCAATTCCATTGGCGCAGTTGCGCCGCGTAATCCACGTACTGGTGGACGAAAGAATGGAAAGTCGTCAACGGATGGCCGTTCCAGCCCCTGGGGCATTCCCAGCCGACGAAATCGATGTGCAGGCGCTCGCCATAGCGTTCGACCAGTGCGCGCAGCGCGTAGTCGACCAACGCGAAATTGGATGGTTGGATGGACGAACCGAGCAGGCCGATGTTGATCTTGCCGCCACTTGGCTGGACGGCGGGAACCGGGCGGTAGAACAGGTCGAAATCGATATAGTTGGGCAGGACGTAGACTGCCGGATTGAGCTCGCGGTATTTAGCCGCAAGGAACTCGGTGGAGACGACGACCGCCTTGGCGTGTTTCACCGCGTATTCGATGCCTGCTTTCCAACTGGCGCCTTGCTGTGCTTCCGGGTGGTCATGCGGGATGTCGTTGAGCAGGTCGTCCGATTCGTAGACGATGGGGACCTGCGACGCGAAGATCGTCTGCAGGGTGGCGATGGACATCAGCCCGGGGGTGAAGCGGTGCAGCACGATCAGATCGGCGTTGCTCAGATAGTCCGTTTGCAGCTGGCCATTGCTGATGCCCCAGATCAGCTCCCACTCATCCTGCAGGTGGGCAAAGGGGCGGATCAGGCGGATCTGCGGGCAAGGGCTCCAAGTCGACTCTACTGAATAAATGACGATGCGTTTCTTGCGCCTGACCGAGGATGTTGTGCCGGTGCCGGATGGCGATTGCGCTGCTGGAGTGGTCTTGAGTCCTTGTATCAGCGGAGGTGGAGGCGGCGCAGTTGGCGCCGGAGACGGAGAGCGGGAGACGGCCGGCGCCGGCCGGCCCAGCGGCCGCGCCAGTCGGCCGGAAATGATTTGCTGCGAAGCTGTACGGTGTCCTGTGGGGGGCGATGCAATGGCGGCCGGTGCTGCCACGGGGGCAAGCGGATTGAAGCGACGCTGGCTGGTGTCGATGAAGACGCGCAACTGGTTGGCAAAAACATTCTTGCCTTGTGCATAGGCGGGGTCATCGGCCAACGGTGTTTCCAGTAGCGGCATGTCGGCGCTGCCGAGCCCGGCACGCCACGCCAGCCGCATTTCCGACGTTGGGGCGCCAAGCACGTTTTGCATGCCGGACGGCGCCAGCAGGTAGCGCACGATGTGATCCGCACCCAACGGATTGCCGGTGATGCTGTCGGGATAGACCACGATAGGCGGACGGGAGGCGCGCAGGTGGGCTTCGATACGTTCCTGAGTCAGGCGCGGGGTGTGCAGTGCACCGTCACCTTCTTCGGTGACATAGGCTTCCTCGCCGGCCAGATTGAGTGCGTGGCATAGGTGGTGCAACGCGCGAGCCTCATCCGTATTCTCGGCATAGGCTGGACCGTGAATGTAGTACGGGAGGTTAAGGCGGGCGAACAGATCTTGTCTCATGTGCTACTCAGGCGTCTGTGGTAAGGGCGGTGCGTATCGGATTGGCCAGCGTGCGCAGGCTGGGGTGCGAGGCAGTATAGCAGCGGCCTTTCGGGGCAGATTGGACGAAATGGCGGTGAAGATGCCGACAAATCGTCGTATCGGGTAGGCCGTGCCGACGCCGCAAAAAGCCAAATTGGAGCCGATAAACCGTCCAGACCGATAGATATTGCCGTGGCAAAGCCGGTAACATATCCACCTATGGCGAAGCGTTCCAGTTGTCATGATGGAAACGCTTTGCGGAAGGCCGCGCCAGTCATGGCCGGGCCATTCACCATCCAGCTTAGGGGCAGAAATTGAAAGTCGTCATTCTCGCAGGCGGCCTGGGCACGCGGCTCGGGGAAGAAACCGATGTGCGGCCGAAACCGATGGTCGAAATCGGCGGCAAGCCGATCCTGTGGCACATCATGAAGGGCTATTCGCAGCACGGCTTCAACGAATTCGTGATCCTGCTCGGCTACAAGGGCTACATGATCAAGGAGTTCTTCGCCAATTATTTCCTGCATCAGGGGGACGTTACCATCGACCTGGCCGACAACCGCGTCGAGGTGCACCGCAACAAGTCCGAGCCGTGGAAGGTCACGCTGGTGGAAACCGGCCTGCATACCCAGACCGGCGGACGCTTGCTGGCTGCGCGCGACTACCTCAAGGATGATGATTTCATGCTCACTTATGGCGATGGCGTTTCCGATGTGGACGTGGGCGCGCTGGTGCGGCATCACCGCAGCCAGCAGGCGCTGGTGACCATGACCACGGTGCAGCCCGAGGCGCGTTTCGGCATGGTGCAGACCGACGAGGCCGGCCTGATCCGCGACTTCCGCGAGAAGCCGCCGGGCGACCTGGGCTGGATCAATGGCGGCTTCATGGTGTGCCGCCAGGGCGTGTTCGATTATTTGAAGGACGGCGAGGGCACGATTTTCGAGCGTGCGCCGCTGGAGCAGATCGCCGCTGACGGAAAACTGCTGAACTGGCCGCACCACGGTTTCTGGAAGTGCATGGATACGCTGCGCGACAAGATCCAGTTGAACCAGATGTGGGACCAGGATCAGGCGCGCTGGAAGACCTGGAATTGACGCCGTGAACCTGCGGATCGAGGAGACCGGCATCGCCGGTGCCGTGGTCGTCTCCAGCCTGCGTCGCGGCGATGCGCGCGGCGGCTTCGCGCGCTGGTTCTGCGAGGATGAACTGGCGTCCGTGCTGGGCGGCAGCCGCATCGTGCAAATCAACAATTCGGTCACGGCCGAGCCCGGCAGTGTGCGCGGCATGCACTTCCAATACGCGCCGCATGCCGAAAAAAAACTCATCCGCTGCATCGCCGGTCGCGTGTTCGACGTGGTGCTGGATTTGCGGCGCGGCTCGCCGACCTTCCTGCAATGGCGCGCGGTCGAGCTGGCTGCCGGCGATGACCGCGCCATCCTGATTCCCGAGGGTTGCGCGCACGGTTTCCAGGCGCTCTCGGCTGACGCTTCCCTGCTTTACCTGCATACTGCGGCCTATGCGCCGGCCGCCGAAGGCGGCGTGCGCCACGATGATCCGCGCGCCGCGATCGCCTGGCCACTGCCGCCGCAGAATTTGTCGCCGCGCGACCTCCAGCATCCGCCGCTGGCTTCCGATTTCGATGGAATCTCTCTATGAAATGCCGCCACTGCCAGACTGAATTGCATGACACCTTCATCGACCTGGGCTTCTCGCCGCCATCCAATGCCTACCTGAAGGCGGAGGACTTGCAGCGGCCCGAGACCCATTACCCGCTGAAGGTGATGGTGTGCCGCCAGTGCTGGCTGGTGCAGACCGAGGATTACACCCATTACGACCAGTTGTTCGCTACCGACTACGCGTACTTCTCGTCAACCTCCAGCACTTGGCTCAAGCATGCCTCCGACTACGTCGACATGATCGCCGCGCGGCTGGGGCTCGGCGCGAAGTCGCTGGTGGTGGAGCTGGCCGCCAATGATGGTTACCTGTTGCAATACGTGCAGCAAAAAGGGATTCCCTGCCTGGGCGTGGAGCCGACCAGGAGCACCGCCGACGCCGCGCGCGAGAAGGGCATCCCCATCGTCGAGGAATTCTTCGGCGTGGCGCTCGGGCAGCGCTTGCGCCAGAGCCATGGCGCGGCCGACCTGATCGCCGCCAACAACGTGCTGGCCCATGTGCCCGACATCAATGATTTCGTCGGCGGCATGGCGGCGCTGCTGGCGCCGCAAGGCACCGTGACGGTAGAGTGCCCGCATCTGCTGAACCTGATCGGGCAATCGCAGTTCGACACCATTTACCACGAGCATTTTTCTTACCTGTCGCTGGTGGCGGTGGAGCGTGTGATGCGCGCGCAAGGGTTGCGCGTGTACGACGTCGAGGAGTTGCCTACGCACGGCGGCAGCCTGCGCATCTATGCCTGCCATCTGGATGCCGCGCTGGCCACGGCGCCGGCGGTAGCCGCCATGCTGGCGCGCGAACGCGCCTTCGGCCTGGAAAGCATCGATGCCTACGCCGGCTTCCAGCGCAAGGCCGAAGAGATCAAGGCCGGCCTGCTGGAATTCCTGCTGGCGCAAAAGCGCGCCGGCAAGAAGGTGCTGGCCTATGGCGCCGCGGCCAAGGGCAACACGCTGCTCAATTATTCCGGTGTCCATCCCGACCTGCTGCCGCTGGTGGCCGATGCCGCGCCTTCCAAGCAGGGCAAGTATATGCCGGGCAGCCATATCCCCATCGTTTCGCCGGCGCGCCTGCTGCAGGAGAAGCCCGACGTGGTGCTGATCCTGCCATGGAACATCAAGGACGAGGTGGCCCGGCAACTGGCCGAGATCCGCGGCTGGGGCGGCAGCTTCGCCATTGCCGTGCCGCAGTTGCAGGTTTGGTGAGGCGCGCGGCGACACGATAAGGCATTCATGAACATCCATCTTTTCCAGATCTGCCCCGATAGCGGCGACGCCGGCGATACCGGCTTCACGCCGCTGGCCAACCCTGAGTCCGGCGCCTGGGGCGACTTTGCCGCGATCCGCGGCTTCTTCCATACGCAGGCGGTGGATGATGAACACTGGTACGCCTTCGTGCCGCGCGACTTTGTCGCCCAGACCGGCCTGCCTGCTGCGCGCCTGATGGAGTTGGCGCAGGCCGCGCCGGGGTGCGACGCTTATACCTTCTTCCCGCGCACGCTCGATGCGGCCGTGCATTTCAATCTTTTCCTGCAGGGCGAGCGCCAGTTGCCGGGCCTGGTCGCTGCCGCGCGTGCTTTCCTGGACAGCGTGGGATTGGCGCTCGATCCGGAGACTTTTGTGCCGGCCTGGCAAAGCAACGTGCTCAATGGCTTCGTGCTGGCCAAACCGGTGTTTTGGCGCACCTGGTTCGATTTGGCGGAGCGGCTGTATCAGCTTGCCGACGCAGAGAGCGGGCCACTCACTGAGCAGCTTAATGGCACAGCGCCGGCCAGCGAAATGACTAGCATCAAGTGCCTGCTGGGTGAACGGCTGGCCTCGCTGGTGCTGGCGTTGGATCAGCAATTGCAACTCTGGCATTGCCCGCCTGCGTTGATGCCTGCGGCGCAGCAGTTGGCGCCGCAGGACCTGATGGCGCTCGACGCGCTGCGCGCCACTTATGCGCAACAGAACGATGCGCTCGTGCGTTCCCGTTTCGATGCACTGGGCGCGCGCCTGCTGCGCGAACTGGGCGCAGCGCCGGCCCGTCCGCCTTCGGCGGTGGCGGCGGAGCAGCGCCCGCTCAGTATTTCTTCCGCCGCTGCGGCGATTTCGTCAGCCGGGCTCAGGCTGGGCGGTGTTTCGCCTGCCGCGGCTGTCGATGCCGCCGCGCAGGCCGCGCGCGGCGAACTGGTGTTCGGCTGCATGACCCATGTGCCGTTGCCGGTGAAGTTTCCCGATTACGTCTTGCCGATCTATCTGGGCGAATCGCAGCATGACGGCGCGCTCAATCTGCGCGACCTGGCGCCGGAATGGGTGCCTTACCACCCCATCGTGGGCGGCATGTTGGGCAATTTCGCGCTGCGCAACCTGATCTTGCGCGACTACCCCAAGGCGCAGCGCGTGGGCGTGTGCATGTACCGCAAGTTCGTCTCGCGCGAGCGCATCAGCGGCGTGCCGGCCGACGATAACTGGATGATGGACGTGGTGTCCGACCGCGAGTTCGAGCGTCAGAGCCTGGAGCAGATGCTGGAACCGGGGGCCCAGGATTTCGTGATCGGCCAGACCTGCGGTTTCAACTATGGCGGGCAGGGCGCCGGCTATCTGACCCACTATGCGCATGCGCATCATGCCGAGGACCTGTTGCGCTACGCGGCGGCGGCGATTGAACTGGGGGTGTTTGGCAAGGCCGAAGCCGAGGCATTCTTCAGTGAGAAAGTGTTCTTCATGGGCGGCGTCGAACTGGGCGTGTTCCCGGCCCGGTTCTGGCTGCAGGCCATCGGCCAGATCGAGGCGGTGACCTGGTATTGCGTGCAGCGTTACGATACCCGCCGCGAGGGCTACCAGACCCGCGCCTGGGCTTTCTGCGCCGAGCGCCTGGGCAGTTTCCTGCTGCTGCGGGAGTTGCGCGCGCGTTATGGAGAACCGGCTTACCAGCGCTTTTTCGGCCAGCTCAACCTGATTACCAAGGGCGACCAGAAGCAATACGTGCCCAGCCACTGATGGTTTTTTCCGGGAGCGACAGTGCCGCGGCACTTGTTGAGAGTGCCGCGGCGCTGTTGTTTTGGGTACGCGTGGCGAGAGTGGTGCGTGTAGTACGCAGTTCAGTCGGGCAGCAGCTTGCCCTGGTCCAGCCCATAGTGCGCGATGATCTGCTGCAGGCAGGCCAGCGCATCTTCATCCCAGGGCGGCAGCGTGATGCCGAAGCTGCGTTCCAGCTTGCCGCAGGCCAGGCGCGAGTTGAGCGGGCGTTGCGGCGGCGTGGGATAGGTGGAGGTCGGCACCGGCGTGATCTGTTCCAGACCCTTGAGCTTGACCGGGATGCCGCGCGCCATCAGTTCCCGGGCCACCAGCGAGGCGTAGCCGTGCCAGGAAGTGGCGCCGGCCGCGGTCAGGTGGTAGGTGCCGCTGGTGGCGTGCACCCGTTCACGGCCGCCATGTTCGCCGGCCAGCATGCGGCAGCATACCGCGGCGATGGTCGAGGCCCAGGTCGGCGCGCCGAACTGGTCGCCGACGATGGTGTAAGCCTCTTTCTGCTGGGCCAGCCGGATCGCCGTCTTCATGAAATTGCCGCCATGCAGGTTGTAGACCCAACTGGTGCGCAGGATCCAGTGCGCCGCGCCGGTAGCGGCGATGGCCAGTTCGCCGTCGCGTTTGGTGGCGCCGTAGACGTTGACCGGGCAGGTCGGCATGTCTTCGGTGTAAGCGCCGGCATGGCTGCCGTCGAAGACGTAGTCGGTGGAAAAGTGCAGCAGCGCGGCGCCTATCTTCTTCGCTTCTTCGGCCAGTACGCCAGGCGCATCGGCATTGATGGCGCGCGCCAGGGCGCTGTCCGATTCGGCCTTGACCACCGCGGTGTAGGCGGCCGGATTGATGATCAGGTCGGGCTGGGCGGCCTGGACGGCCTGGCGTATGGACTGCGGATCGGCGATGTCCAGTTGCGCGCGGTTCGGGGCGATCACCTCGATATGGTTCGGCATGGCGCGCAGGCGGCGCAGAAATTCACCGCCCACCTGGCCGCTGGCGCCGGTCAACAGGATGCGCATGGCTTTCATGGATGAGCTTTCATTCGAACACTTCGGCCGCGTTCAACAAGACGCCCAGCTTGTCTTTGGCGGACGTCACGGGCGCATCTTGCAGTTGCCAGTCGATGCCGATGGCGGGGTCGTTCCAGAGGATGCAGCGCTCATGTTCGGGCATCCAGTAATCGGTGGTCTTGTAGAGGAATTCGGTATCGTCTTCCAGCACCGAGAAGCCATGCGCGAATCCGGGCGGAATCCATAACTGCAATTTGTTTTCTTCGGTCAACACCGTGCTGAACCATTGGCCGAATGTCGGCGAGCTGTGGCGGATGTCGAGCACCACGTCCAGCACGGCGCCGCGGATGACGCGCACCAGTTTTCCTTGCGCGTGGCGGATCTGGTAGTGCAGGCCGCGCAGCACGTTGCGGGCAGACCTGGAATGGTTGTCCTGGACGAATTGCGCATCGATGCCGGTTTCTTCCAGGAAGCGTTGGGCATTGAAGCTTTCGTAGAAAAACCCGCGGCTGTCGCCGAACACGCGCGGTTCGATCTGGAGCACGCCGGAGAGCGGAGTGGGTTTGACCTGCATATTGATGATTCCGGATGCTGGGTTTCAGTAGCTCATATCGGTCAGCAAGTGCATCAGGTACTGGCCGTAGGCATTCTTTTTCAAAGGCGCCGCCAATTGCTCCAGTTGCGCTGCATCGATGTAGCCGCGGCGATAGGCGATCTCTTCCGGGCAGGCTACTTTCAGGCCCTGGCGTTTTTCGATCGTCGCGATGAACTGGCCCGCATCGAGCAGCGACTCGTGGGTGCCGGTGTCCAGCCATGCGATGCCGCGTCCCATCAGTTCCACCTGCAGTTGGCCCAGTTCCAGATAGGCCTTGTTGACGTCGGTGATTTCGAGTTCGCCGCGCGCCGAGGGCTTGAGCGAGCGGGCGATGCAGCTCACCTGGCTGTCGTAGAAATACAGGCCGGTGACTGCGAAATTGGATTTCGGCTGCGCCGGCTTTTCTTCGATCCCGATGGCCCTGCGCTGCTTGTCGAACTCGACCACGCCATAGCGCTCCGGATCCTGCACATGGTAGGCGAAGACGGTTGCGCCATCGGCGCGTTCGCTGGCGGCGCGCATCGGCGGTTCAAGGTCGCGGCCGTAAAAGATGTTGTCGCCCAGGATCAGCGCCGAAGGATCGTTGCCGATGAAATCGCTGCCGATGATGAAGGCTTGCGCCAGCCCATCCGGCGACGGTTGCACCGCGTACTGGATATTGAGGCCCCATTGGCTGCCGTCCTTGAGCAGTTCGGCGAAACGCGGCGTATCCTGCGGCGTGGAGATCACCAGGATGTCGCGGATGCCGGCCAGCATCAGGCTGGTCAGCGGGTAGTACACCATCGGCTTGTCGTAGATCGGCATGAGCTGCTTGGAGACCACCGTGGTGGCCGGATACAGGCGGGTGCCGGAGCCGCCGGCGAGAATGATGCCTTTGCGGCGGTTCGCTGTATGTTCCAT
The DNA here is from genome assembly GCF_059418325.1 of Herbaspirillum sp. GW821-FHT09A12. NCBI lineage: Bacteria > Pseudomonadati > Pseudomonadota > Betaproteobacteria > Burkholderiales > Oxalobacteraceae > Herbaspirillum > Herbaspirillum sp. GW821-FHT09A12. The sequence goes on along the minus strand of NZ_JBWKPR010000004.1, from coordinate 196,243 downwards.
TTTCATCTCCTCACGCCGGGGTGGCGACAGCTTGCGCACCGTATTGCTGTTCCATCCATGTCAGGTAGCCGCCCGAACGCACATTGGCCACCCATTGCGGATTGGCCAGGTACCATTGAACCGTCTTGCGGATACCGCTCTCGAAGGTTTCGGCCGGCTTCCAGCCCAGTTCGCGCTCGATCTTGCGGGCGTCGATGGCGTAGCGGCGGTCGTGCCCCGGGCGGTCCTTGACGAAGGTGATCTGGTCGCGATAACTGCCGGCGGCCTTGGGCTTGAGCTGGTCGAGGATGTCACACAGGGTATGCACGACTTCCAGGTTCGGTTTCTCGTTCCAGCCGCCGACGTTGTAGGTTTCGCCCGGTTTGCCGCGCGCCAGCACTTCCCGGATCGCCGCGCAATGGTCGCCCACGTACAGCCAGTCGCGGATCTGCATGCCGTCGCCGTAGATCGGCAGCGGCTTGCCCTCGATGGCGTTGGAGATCACCAGCGGGATCAGCTTTTCCGGGAAATGGTAGGGGCCGTAATTGTTGGAACAGTTGGTGGTCAGCGTGGGCAGGCCGTAGGTATGGTGATAAGCCCGCACCAGATGGTCGGAGGCCGCCTTGGAGGCCGAGTAGGGGCTGTTGGGGGCATACGGCGTGGTTTCCGAGAAGGGCGCGTCTTGCGGCCCCAGCGTGCCGTAGACCTCATCGGTGGAAACGTGCAGGAAGCGGAAGGCGTCGCGTTCCTCGCCCTGCAGCGTGTTCCAGTAACGGCGCGCCGCTTCCAGCAGGTTGAAGGTGCCGTTGACGTTGGTGCGGATGAACTCGTCCGGGCTGGCGATCGAGCGGTCGACGTGGCTTTCTGCGGCGAAGTGCAGGATGGCGCGGGGCCTGTGCTGCTCGAACAGCTTGGCGATGGCCGTTTCGTCGCAGATATCCGTCTGCGAGAAAAGGTAGCGGGTATCGCCAGCGATGCTGGCCAGGTTGTAGGGGTTGCCGGCGTAGGTCAGCTTGTCGATGTTGAGCAGCCGCCCGCCTCGGCTGAGCGCGAGGTAATCGAGGATGAAGTTGCTGCCGATGAAGCCGGCACCGCCGGTGACAAAGATCATATGCCTCGGGAGATCAGGATTTAAAGCCGTTGGGATTCATCTGTTGCCAGCGCCATGAATCCGCGCACATGGCATCCAGTCCCAGTTTCGCTTCCCAGCCTAACTTGCGGCGGGCTTCGGCCGGATCGGCGTAGCACGAGGCGATGTCTCCCGGGCGGCGGCCGGCGATGGTGTAGGGGATCGGCTTTCCGGATGCCTTCTCATACGCCTTGACCACGTCCAGTACGCTATAGCCGATGCCGGTGCCGAGGTTGACCGCGAAGCATTGCGGTGTGCCCAGGTTTTCCAGCGCGGCCAGATGGCCCATGGCCAGGTCGACCACGTGAATGAAGTCGCGTACGCCGGTGCCGTCCGGGGTCGGATAGTCGCCGCCCCAGACGTTGAGCTTCTCGCGGCGGCCAACCGCGACCTGGGCCACGTAAGGCATCAGGTTGTTGGGGATGCCGTCGGGGTCTTCACCGATCAGGCCGCTTGCATGCGCGCCGACCGGGTTGAAGTAGCGCAACAGGGCGATTTTCCAGTCGGGATGGGCGCGGTGGTAGTCGCGCAGCATGTCTTCGACGACGATCTTGCTGCGGCCGTAGGGGTTGCTGGCTGACAGCGAATGGCTTTCGTCCAGCGGCAGGTATTGCGGATCGCCGTAGACCGTGGCCGAGGAGCTGAATACGATGGTCTTGACGCCCGTGGCCTGCATCGCTTCCAGCAGGCGCACGGTGCCCACGACGTTGTTGTCGTAATACATGAGCGGTTGCTCGACCGATTCGCCGACCGCTTTCAGGCCGGCGAAGTGGATCACCGCCTCGCATTTGAATTCGCGCAGCACGCTTTCGAGCTGTTCGCGGTTGCGGACGTCGCCTTTGACCAGCGACACGGCCTTGCCGGCAATTTTCTGGACGCGGGCGACCGCTTCCGGGCTGCTGTTGCAGAAATTGTCGAAGACGATGACTTCGTGGCCTGCCTTGAGCAGTTCCACGCAGGTATGCGAGCCGATATAACCGGCGCCGCCGGTGACGAGGATGTTCATGGGTGCTTCCGATTCTGAAAATCGCGACAGAGCGATTATGTCAGACTCTGGTAGAAAGCGATCTGGTTCTCGGAGAGCGTGCGCAGGTCCTCATTGTTGAGGTAGCCCGCATACCACTGTGCCGTCAGCTCCAGCGCGGTGTAGAGCTCCATCTTCGGGATCCAGTCCAGGCGCTGGCGCACCTTGGAGATGTCCAGGCGCAGGAAGGCCGCCTCATGCGGCGCATGCGGTTGCGGTTCCAGGCGCACCTCGACCGGCGCCACGTCGTTCTTCTGCAAGGAATGATTGAAGGTGGCGCACAACTGGCTGACCGTCTGCAGATCGGTATCGGCCGGGCCGAAGTTCCAGCCTTCGGCATACTTGTTGCCCTGTTCGTAGAGCAGGCGGCCGATTTGCAGGTAGCCCGACAGCGGTTCCAGCACGAACTGCCAGGGGCGCACCGCGTGCGGGTTGCGGATATTGACCGGCTCATCTTTTTCCAGCGCGCGGATGAAGTCGGGGATCAGGCGGTCGGCTGCGAAGTCGCCGCCGCCGATGACGTTGCCTGCGCGCACGCTGGCGATGCCGGTCTGGTTGTCGGGATCCTTGGCGAAAAAGGAGCGGCGATAGGCGGACGTGACCAGCTCGGCCGCGCCCTTGCTGCTGCTGTAGGGATCGTGCCCGCCCATCGGGTCATCCTCGCGGTAGCCCCACAGCCATTCGCGGTTCTCATAGCATTTGTCGCTGGTGACGACCACCACCGAACGCACGCTGGGCGTGTTGCGCACGGCCTCGAGCACGTGCGCGGTGCCCATTACATTGGTGGCATAGGTGTCGACCGGCGTGACATAGGCCTCGCGGACCAGCGGTTGCGCCGCCAGATGGAACACGATGTCGGGCTGGACGGCGGCCATGGTTTCGGCCACATGCCTGGCGTCGCGTACGTCGCCGGTGGTGGTTTGCACGCAGTTTTGCAGGCGCGCGAGATGGAACAGGCTGGGATTGGTCGGCGCAGGCAGGGAATAGCCGCTGACTTTCGCCCCCATGAGGTGCAGCCACAAGGTCAGCCAACTGCCCTTGAAGCCCGTATGTCCGGTTACGAAAACGCGCTTGTCGCGCCAAAAGTTAGCCATCAGGCAGCCTCATACACGTATTGCGGAGAGTCGTTTGAGTGCAGAGGCGAGAATGCGGTGTTTCACGCGGATGACCGGCAACAGCAGCGCTGCAGGCCTCCCTGTTTTTTCCGTGCCGGGGCCACGTTTCCCTGCAAAACCACGACTGCATGGTTATGGTTGCTCTTCCCTCGCAGTGGTGCTTTGCGGCATCAACTGCGACGGTCAGATTAGAACATGTGGTTTTTGCGCTTCAAGCGAGGATCAGGAGGGTATTTGTCATCTAATCCCGGCGTATATGTTTTGCGCCAACAAAAATTTACTTCCGGCGCCGCCGGGGAGCGCGAAAAATCCGGGAAAGCCAGCTGTGGAGCGGCTTTGACAGGTTAATGGTGGAACGAGGTGTATCGTCAGCTGCGGCGGTATGCCGCAGCTGCAGCCAGGGCCGCCAGCACCTGAATGGATGTGGCGGCCTGCGTTCCGGTCAGTCGGCGGGAAGCAGCGAAATGATTTGCGAACCGAATGCATTGTCGGCCGCTTGGCCGGCGCCGGTGCCGCAGGGTTCTTCGTCGAAGGCGATGTCGCCGTTGGCGTCGGCTTCGCCGGTGGCTTGCAGGGCGGCGAAACCGAACAGGTCGCGGTCCATCAGGTGCGAGGGCACCACGGTCGACAGCGCCGAGAAGATATTGTCGACCCGGCCCGGGAATTTCTTTTCCCATTCGCGCATCAGGCCCTTGATCTGCTTGCGTTGCAGGTTCTCCTGACTGCCGCACAGGTCGCAGGGGATGATGGGGAACTGCTTGAGCTCGGCGTAGCGGATCAGGTCGGCTTCCTTCACATAGGCCAGCGGACGGATCACGATTTGCTTGCCATCGTCGGACTGCAGCTTGGGCGGCATGCCCTTCAGCTTGGCGCCGAAGAACATGTTGAGGAAGAAGGTTTCCAGGATGTCGTCGCGGTGGTGGCCCAGCGCCACCTTGGTGGCGCCCAGTTCGGTGGCGACCCGGTACAGGATGCCGCGGCGCAGGCGCGAGCACAGCGCGCAGGTGGTCTTGCCTTCCGGCACTACGCGCTTGACGATGCTGTAGGTGTCCTGGTTTTCGATGTGGTAAGGCACGCCGAGCTTTTCCAGGTAGGCCGGCAGCACCTCGGCCGGGAAGTTGGGCTGTTTCTGGTCGAGGTTGACGGCGACGATGTCGAAATGGATAGGCGCGCGCTCGCGCAGCGTCAGCAGGATGTCCAGCAGCGCATAGCTGTCCTTGCCGCCCGAGAGGCAGACCATGACCTTGTCGCCATCCTCGATCATGTTGAAGTCGCCGATGGCCTGGCCGACCTGGCGGCACAGCCGCTTGTGCAGCTTGTTGTTCTCGTAGGCGATCTTTTCCGCCTTCTTGGCGCCGATGGCGGCCTGGTCGGATGCGTCGCCGGCAGGGGGGATGGCGGAGCTGTCGGCGGAGGGATGGAGTCGGTCGTTCATGGTGCTGCCCGTTGGTTGGTTCAATTGTCGCGCTTGATGCGGAAGACTTCCACGCCGACCGCGTCGCAGTCGGGGTAGACATCCGGTTTTTCAGTCGATACGCGCGCCGCGCGCACTTTCGGATGCGCCAGCATGGCGGCAACCACGTCGTCGCACAGGGTTTCCTGCAGGTGGATGTGGCCCTGCGCCATGCGGCGGGCGATGGTGGAGCGGATGAAATCGTAGTCCACCACTTCATCCAGCAAGTCGGCCTTGGGGGTCGAGTCGGCCAGCGGGATGAACAGGTCGACGTTGACCAGGATGCGCTGCTCGCCCTTCTTCTCGAATTCGTGCACGCCGATGTTGATGAGTACTTCATAGTTGCGCAGGAACAGGCGGCGGCAATCTTGCAGGGACGGATGGAACAATGCGAGCATGATAAGAAGGGAAAAAGATTATTTCGCCACGAACATGACGTCGCGCGAAAGGGGGAGCAAATGCTGGCCGCCATCGACCAGCAAGGTGGTGCCGGTAACCGCCGGCGCCAAGGCGAGGTAGCAGACCGCGGCGGCGATGTCGTCGGGCGTGCTGCTCTTGCCCAATGGCGTGACCTGGTGGGCGCGGTCGAATTCTTCGGCAGTTTGGTCGCCCGACGCCATTGTGATGCCCGGCGCCACGCCGACCACCCGCACGCGCGGCGCCAGCGCTTGCGCCAGCAGCGTGGTGGCGTTGTGCAGCGCGGCCTTGGACAGCGTGTAAGACAGGTAATCGGGGTTGGGATTGTACAGTTTCTGGTCCAGCAGGTTGACCACCACCGACTGGGCGCCTGCGGGCGTGGCCTCGAACAGCGCCTGCGCCAGCAATACCGGGGCGCCGACGTTGGCGCACATGTGGCGCATCAGGCGCTCATTGCCGAAACTGGCGGCGTCGTCGAAATCGAACAGGGAGGCGTTGTTGACCACGCACGACACGCGCCCCAGCGGCGCGGCTTGCGCCAGCAGGGCGCGGACTTGCCCTTCGTCGCCCAGTTCGGCGCGCACCGCCAGCGCGCGGCGGCCCAGCGCCTCGATCTCGCGCACCACGTCATCGGCTTCGTCGCGCGAGCGGTTGTAATGCACGGCTACATCCCAGCCGGCATGCGCCAGCGCCAGTGCGATGTGGCGGCCGATGCGGCGCGCGGCGCCGGTCACCAGGGCTACGCGTGGAGCAGTGTGGGAATGGGGTTGGGATGTCATAAGTTCAAATACAATAAGGCCCATGCAATTGCAATTACCTGAACCAGGCGCCGATGCACAGGCCGCCTCACAAGCCCTCCAGCAACTGATCGCCGGCGAGATCGCCGCGGCGGGCGGCTGGATATCATTCGAGCGCTACATGGAGCTGGCGCTGTATGCGCCGCAATTCGGCTATTACAGCGGCGGCGCGGCCAAATTGGGCAAAGACGGTGATTTTACAACCGCCCCGGAAATTTCGCCGCTGTTTGGCGCGACTTTGGCGCATTTGGCGACAGAACTGATCGCGACCAATGAATCGATTGCCAATGTTTTCCTCGAATTCGGGGCCGGCACCGGCAAATTGGCGTTCGACATCCTGTCGGAACTGAAATCCCGCAACCAACTGCCGCAACAATATTTCATTGTGGAAATATCGGCCCAGCTGCGCGCGCGCCAGAGCGAAACCTTGGGGGAATTCGCCGCGCTGGTCGAATGGCTGGATGCCTTGCCGGAAAGTTTTTCAGGCATCGTGCTGGGCAACGAAGTGCTGGACGCCATGCCGGTGCGCCTGGCGGTCAAGGCGGACGGCATCTGGCTGGAGCGCGGCGTGGCCGTCAATGCCGAAGGCGCTTTCATATTCTCCGACCGCGCCGTGGATGGGTTGCCGGTGACGCAGATCCCCGACGCCGAGGAATTGCCTGAGGGCTACCTGACCGAGCTGGCGCCGCTGGCCACCGGTTTCATGCGCACGCTGGCGGGCATGATCGCGCGCGGCGCGGGCGCCGTGGCGATCTTGCCGGACTACGGTTTCCCGGCGGCCGAATACTATCTGGACGACCGCTCGCAGGGCACGCTGATGTGCCATTACCGCCACCATGCGCATCCCGACCCGTTTTACCTGCCGGGGCTGCAGGACATCACCGCCCACGTCGATTTCACCGCCATGGCGGTGGCCGCCGTGGAAGCGGGCGCGGAAGTGCTGGCTTATGCCAGCCAGGGCGCTTTCCTGCTCAACGCCGGCATCGGCGAACTGCTGCTGCGCACCTCGCCGGAAGCCAGCCTGCAATATCTGCCGCAAGCCAACGCCATGCAGAAACTGATTTCACCCGCCGAGATGGGCGAGCTGTTCAAGGTGCTGGCCATCGGCAAGAACGTGCAATGGCCGCAGCGCATGCTGCGCCATGACCGCACCTACCGTCTGTGAAGGAGCGCGCGTGATACGCTGGGTTGTCGTGATTTTTCTTGCTGTGATCGTGTTTTCGTCGCTGCTGCCCTGGCTGGAAAAGCTGGGCATCGGCCGTTTGCCGGGCGACTTGCGTTTCCGCCTGTTCGGCCGCACCTTCTCGTTGCCGTTCGCTTCGACTATCTTGTTGTCGACGGTGGTGTTCATCCTGGCGAAGATCTTGTAGAAGAGCGCGGAGCGGATATGCGGGTATTGCTGGTGGAAGATGACCCCATGGTGGGCGAAGCGGTGCGCAAGGGTTTGCGCCAGGACGGTTTCGCCATCGACTGGGTGCAGGACGGCAAGTCGGCCGACGCCGCCTTGCGCAACGAAGACTACGCCATGCTGCTGCTCGACCTCGGCCTGCCGCACAAGGACGGGTTGGCGGTCTTGAAGACCATGCGCGAGCGCGGCAACCGCATTCCGGTCCTGATCACCACCGCGCGCGATGCCGTGGCCGACCGCGTGGCCGGCCTGGATGCCGGCGCCGACGATTACCTGATCAAGCCGTTCGACCTGGAAGAACTTTGCGCCCGCATGCGCGCGCTGCTGCGCCGCCAGTCCGGCCGCGCCGACAGCCTGGTGCAGGTGCGCGAGGTGGTCTTGAACCCCGCTACCCATGAAGTCACCGTGGCCGGCCAGCCGGTCAACCTGTCGGCCCGCGAGTTCACCCTGCTGCATGCCTTCATGGACCGTCCCGGCGTGGTGCTGTCGCGCGCCCAGCTGGAAGAAAAGCTCTACGGCTGGGACGACAGCATCGAAAGCAATGCCGTCGAAGTGCACATCCACGCGCTGCGCAAGAAGGTCGGCAGCGACTTCATCAAGAACGTGCGCGGCGTCGGTTACCTGGTGCCGGCATGAGCTCGATGCGCAACAAGCTGCTGCTGTGGCTCGGGCTGGGGTTGTTCTCCATCATCGTGGCGGCCGGCGTCGGGCTGTATTTCCAGGCGCGCGGCGAGGCCAACCAGATCTTCGATTACCAGATGCGCCAGATCGCCGCCTCGCTGCCGCGGCAGGCCTTCTCGCCGATTTCGCCGGGGCAGCAACTGCCGGAGCTGGAAGACGAGATCATGATGCAGATCTGGGACAGCAGCGGCACCGTCATTTACCACTCGCACGCGCGCGGCGCCATGCCGCGCCAGGCCGAGCTGGGCTTCGTCAACGTGCATGGGCCCAACGGCATGTGGCGCGTCTACAGCGCCCAGGTCGGCAGCACGGTGGTGCAGGTGGCGCAGCCGCAAAGCGCGCGCGACGAGATCGCCGCGCAGATGGCGGTCAAGACGGTGGCGCCGCTGTTCCTGCTGTTCCCGCTGATCGGCATCCTGGCGTGGCTGGCGGTCAGCCGTGGGCTGGCGCCGGTGCGGCGCGCGGCGGCCGAGGTGCAGGCACGCGACATGAATTCCCTGATGCCGATCGCCGACGTCGGCCTGCCGCAGGAAATCCAGCCCTTGACCCATGCGCTCAACGACCTGCTGGCGCGCCTGAAACAATCGACCGAGGCGCAGCGCGCCTTCGTGGCCGATGCCGCGCATGAACTGCGCACGCCGCTGACGGCCTTGCGCCTGCAGGCGCAACTGGCCGAACGCGCAGCCGATGAAGGCGAGCGCAAGGCGGCTTTTGCCGATTTGAAGAATGGCCTGGAGCGCACGACGCACCTGGTGCATCAGTTGTTGACCCTGGCGCGCCAGGAGCCCGATGCGATGCGCTTCACGCCGGTCGACCTGCGTGAACTCCTGCGCGGCGTGGTGGCCGACCTGTCTTCGGTGGCCAGCGATGGGGATATCGACCTGGGGCTGTCCGGCGAGGATGGCGACGGCGGCCCGTTGATGGTGAGCGGCAATGCCGACGCCCTGCGCATCCTGTTCAACAACCTGGTCGACAATGCCTTGCGTTACACGCCGGCCGGCGGCGTGGTGGACGTATCGTTGGCCATGTCGGAGCAGGGCAAGTGCACGGTGCTGATCCAGGACAGCGGCCCGGGCATCGCCGAGAGCGAGATGCCGCGCGTGTTCGACCGCTTCTATCGCGCGCGCCGTCCGCAAGAGCAGAACGCCGGCCGCGCCGCGTTCGGCAGCGGGCTGGGGCTGGCCATCGTGCGCCAGATCGCCGACCTGCATCGTGTGCCGGTGGAACTCAACAATACCGGCAAGGGACTGCAGGCGCGCGTCACATTTGCGCTGCTGCCATAGTCCGTTCGGCGCTCGGTTTCGGGGCGTTGAGCGCCGCTGCGTCCCGACTTTCGTCAGGATCACGGTGAGTCGGAAGCTCCGATGGTTTGTCGCCTGCCACTTTTTCCTGCCTTAAGTTTGTCTTAATTTTCCCGCCTTAATCTTCACTCCAACGGTCGAGCAGCCGCGGCATCCCAAGCCCATCAGCTGCCGGGCCACCGATATTTCTCTGGAAAGCAAAGGAGTGCATGATGAGCCGTCGAATCGTTTTCGTCCGCAATACATTGGCTGTGGCGCTGGCTGCCGTCGTCGGCGGCAGTTATGTCTATTTCCGCGGCGCCGATTTGCCTGCGGCCCATGCGGCGGCGATCAATACGCCGCTGGTCGCATCCAATGCCGGGCCGACCGCACCGGCCGCTCCGGTGATCGCGACGGCCACCGATTTCTCCAGCATCGTGCAGCGCGCGGGGCCGGCAGTGGTCAACATCAGCGTCACCGGCAAGGTCAAGAAAGTGGCCGACGACAGCGACGATGGCGATCCGGACGATCCGTTTTCCCAGTTCCTCAAGCGTTTCGGCCCGCAACTGCAGATACCGCGCCAGCCGCAGGTCATGCACGGTTTGGGTTCGGGCTTCATCATTTCCCCTGACGGCGTGATCCTGACCAATGCCCACGTGGTCGAAGGGGCGCAGGAAGTGGTGGTCAAGCTGACCGACCGCCGCGAATTCAAGGCCAAGGTATTGGGCGTGGACAAGCAGAGCGACATCGCGGTGATCCGCATCGACGCCAGGAACCTGCCCACGGTGCAGGTCGGCGACCCGACCAACGTGAAGGTCGGCGAGCCCGTGCTGGCCATCGGCTCGCCCTACGGCTTCGACAACACGGCCACCGCCGGCATCATCAGCGCCAAGTCGCGCAGCTTGCCGGACGACAATTACGTGCCTTTCCTGCAGACCGATGTGGCGGTCAACCCCGGCAATTCGGGCGGTCCGCTGTTCAACCTGAAGGGCGAGGTGATCGGCATCAACTCACAGATCTACAGCCAGACCGGCGGTTTCCAGGGCTTGTCGTTCGCCATCCCGATCGACGTGGCGATGAAGGTCGAGCAGCAGCTGGCGCAGCACGGCAAGGTCACGCGCGGCCGCCTGGGCGTGTCGGTGCAGGATCTGAACCAGGCGCTGTCCGAATCGTTCGGCCTGAAGAATGCGCAAGGCGCGCTGGTCAGTTCGGTGGAAAAGGGCAGCCCGGCCGACAAGGCCGGCCTGCAGGCGGGCGACGTGATCCTCAGCTTCAGCGGCCATGCGATCGACCATTCGGTGGATCTGCCCACGCTGGTGGCCGATACTGCGCCCGGCACCTCGAAGTCGCTGGAAGTGATGCGCGGCGGCAAGGTGCGCACCATCAACGTGACGGTGGGCGAGATGAAGTCCGCCAAGAACGACGCGCCTGCCAGCAAGGCCGAGAACCAGGGCCGGCTGGGTTTGGCGGTGCGCCCGCTGGACCCGGATGAACGCAAGCAACTGGGCGGCCAGAACGGCCTGCTGGTGGAAGACGCCAACGGCCCGGCGGCAATTGCCGGCATCCAGAGCGGCGACGTGATCCTGGCCTTGAACGGCACGCCGGTCTCCAGCGTCGAGCAGTTGCGCGCGCTGGCCAGCCAGGCCGGCAAGAGCGTGGCGTTGCTGGTGGAGCGGGGCGATGAGAAGATCTTTGTTCCGTTGGCGCTCAACTGATTTTCCGTAGCGTTTTGTTAGCGGCTCTAAGTAGTCCTGAGGGTAGTCCGTGGAAAGCAGTAAGCAGTGAGGGAGTGGCCGGACATGCGCAAGCATGTCCGGCCTTTTTTCGTCCGGCGGCGCCTGCCGCTCAGGCCGGATCGGCCGGCGGTTTTTCCTGCGCCGCCGGCGCGCCGCGCCAATGGTCATGCGTGTGTTCGCGTTCCATCTCTTCGCGGTCGCTGGCGAACATGGCTTGCAACTCTTCGCGCGCCTGCACCGCCATCGATACCATCTGCTGCTGGTCCTTGTAGTGGGGATAGAGCTCGTACAGCGTCTTGATGTTGTGCGCGCGGAATTTCATCGCCGCCTGGCGCGCGCGGTAGGCGCCGAAGCCGAGCTGCTCCAGCGCGCGCCGGCCCATCTGCAGCGCGCTCTCGAAGGTTTCGCGCTCCAGCACCGTGACGCCGCGGTCGAGCAGGTCGTAGTAATGCGTGACGTTGCGCGCGCGGGCGGCAATGGCCAGGTGCGGGAATTCTTCCTTCACTTTGTCGACCAGCGTCAGCGCCGCCTGGGCGTCATCGATGGCGATCACCAGCAGGCGCGCCTGGGCGGCGCCGGCGGTGCGCAGCAGGTCGATGCGGGTGGCGTCGCCGTAAAACACCTTGAAGCCGAACTTGCGCAGGAAATCGATCTGGTCCGGGTCGTGGTCCAGCACCGTGGCGTGGATGCCGTTGGCATGCAGCAGGCGCCCGACGATCTGGCCGAAGCGGCCGAAGCCGGCGATGATGACCGGATGCTCCTGTGGCGCCATGTCATCTTCCGGACGGCGGCTGCCGGCGTCCAGCCAGCGCATCAGCACGCGGTCGTGGATCAGCAACAGCAGCGGCGTGACCAGCATCGACAGCGCCACCACCACGATCAGGATGGACGAGACCTCAGGCGTCAGCACCCGTGCGCCGACTGCCGCGCCGAATACGATGAAGGCGAATTCGCCGCCCTGCGAGAGCAGGAATGCGAAGAACAATTGCTGGCCGCGGGGGATGCCGAAACAGCGCCCGAGGAACCACATCACGGCCGTCTTGATCATCAGGAAGGCCGCCACCAGGCCGAGGATGCGCCAGGGCTGCGCGAGGAACACGCCAAAGTCCACCGACATGCCCACGGCGATGAAGAACAGCCCCAGCAGCAGGCCCTTGAACGGTTCGAGGTCGCTTTCGAGCGCATGGCGGTATTCGGAATCGGCCAGCAGCACGCCGGCCAGGAAGGTGCCCAGCGCCATCGACATGCCGACCGACTGCATCAACAGGCCGGTGGCGATCACCAGCAGCAGGGCGAAGGCGGTGAAGATCTCGCGCATATCGGTCTTGGCGATGATGCGCAGGATGGGGCGCATCAGCACGCGCCCGCCGAAGATCAGCAGGGCGATCACCAGCGCCACCTGGCCCGCATGCAGCCAGCCCTGGCCGCTGCCCTGGCTGGCCGCCACGCCCAGCAGCGGCACCGCCGCCATCATCGGGATCGCGGCGATGTCCTGGAACAGCAGGATGGAAAATCCCGCCGCCCCGGCCGGCGAGGCGGTGAGCTTGCGTTCGCCCAGCGTGGCCAGGGCAATCGCGGTGGAAGAGAGCGACATGCCCAGTGCCGCGATCAGGCCGATGCGCCAGGGCACGCCGGCGGCCAGCGTCGCGGCCAGCAGGGCGGCGGTGACCGCCAGCACTTGCGCGCTGCCCCAGCCGAAGATGGAGCGCCGCAACGCCCACAGGCGTTTGGGGTCGAGTTCCAGCCCGATCAGGAACAGCAGCAGCACCACGCCGAATTCGGAGAATTCGAGGATGTGATTGACTTCGGTGATCAGGCCCAGGCCCCAGGGGCCGATGACGATCCCGGCCAGCAGGTAGCCCAGCACCGCGCCCAGGCCGAGGCGTTTGGCGATCGGTACGGCGGCCACTGCGGCGAGCAGGTAAACCAGGGCTTTGAGTAAGTGTTCATCCATGGCGGCGTTATCTTTATTGGATTGGGGTGGGGGCGGTTACGGGGAAGGGGCTCGGTATGGCGGATGGATTCAATCCCAGTTCGGATAGCGTTCCAGCCGGTCGAGATAGTGCGTTACGTGCCGCTGGAAATCGAGCGGCGCGATGTGGTGGGCGCCGTGCAGGATCAGCGGTTCCATCCAGTGCATGCCGCACAGTTGCGCGGTTTGCCGGTAAGGCGGGAGGAAGTCGCTGAAGGGATGGCCGTGGCGTCCGCCGGGCGCGTACGCCTCGGATTCGCCGCCGGTGCTTGCCACCAGCCAGAATCCTTTGCCGCGCAGTGCGTTGCCATCATGGCCGAAGGCCCAGCCGCGCGCCAGCACCAGGTCCAGCCACTCCTTCTGCAGCGCCGGCATGCTGTACCAGTGGATGGGGTGCTGCATGACGACCAGGTCGGCTTGCGTGAGCAGTTGCTGTTCGCGCTCGATGTCGATGTGGAAATCCGGATAGCGCTCATACAAGTCGTTGACCACCACGTTGGGCAGTTTGGCGGCGGCCTCGACCATCAGGCCATTGGTGCGCGAGAGTTCGGCGGTGGGGTGGGCATACAGGATGAGTATGTTGGGCATGGCAGTGGCGAGCCTGGTGTTGTTCTCGGGCAGGGTGCGCAGTTCGCCGAAATTGGCCGGAACATGCGCGCACTGTCCGTTGTCTGTTTGATCGAGGGAAGGGGAGTTTGCCACGAAAGCACCGGCGGCCGCTTGTACAAAGCGCTACGCACATGCAAAGGCGACGCCCTTCCCCTGGTTTTCCTGCGGGTATCAAAAGCCGGGCAATGCGCTTATACTCAGCCATCCCCCAGCGGCTTCCCCTTGCGCCATGAGCGCATGCGGATGGCGCAGCAGATGACACTCGCCGCAGTTTATTCATATTCACTCGTTATTGCAGCCATGTCCGATATCCAAGATTCCGAAGCCAGCCAGCCACGAGAACCCAATCCGGCCAAGCCCGCTCCTGCCGCACCTCCAGCTACCCCTCCAGCCACCCCGCAAGCCGCCGATGCGGCAGCCCAGCCGAAGTCGGCGGAGCAGCCCGCCCAGGCGGCGCCGCCGCCAACTGCCCAGCACGCTCCCTTGCCGCCGCCGCCGCACCATGCCACCGATGCGCCATGGGCGCAGACCTGGCATTTCCTGGCGGCGCGCTTGCGCGCGATGTCCGACAAGGCCGGGCGCCGTGTCATGCAGCGTACGCTCAAGATCGGCGTGTCGGCCCGTATCTTCCACCCCGAGTCCGGCTCCAAGGGCTTGCGCAGCAAGACGCTGCAATACCTGGAAGAGTCGATTGCGCAGTGGGTGATGTCGCGCGACGTGCTGGTGTTCATGATCCCGACGGTCAATACCAACGGCCTGGTCCATCCCAGCAACATCCGTTTGCGCGACTACGCCAAGAATCTCGACGGCCTGGTGCTGCAAGGCGGCGCGGACGTTTCGCCGCAAAGCTACGCCCAGGCGGCGACGCGCCCTGAATGGAGCGGCGACCGCGCGCGCGACATGTACGAGCTGGAACTGCTGCATGAATTCATCGAGGCCGGCAAGCCGGTGCTGGGCATCTGTCGCGGCTGCCAGTTGATCAACGTGGCCTTCGGCGGCACCTTGTACCAGGATATCGCCACCGATGTGCCGAGCGCCATCCCGCACGTCAACGACATGTACGACAGCAATTTCCATACGCTGCAGTTCCCGCCGGGCTCTTCGCTGGCGACGCTGGTGAAGACCGAGAACGCCATCGTCAATTCGATCCACCACCAGGCGGTGCGCGACCTCGGACGCGACCTTTCGGTGGAGGCGGTATCCGGCCCCGACCAGATCGTCGAAGCCATCCGCTACCGCAAGGCGCCGTTCGTCATGGGTTTGCAGTGGCACCCGGAATTCCATCGCTCCGGCGGCGCCGAGCTGCTCGACTGCACGCCGATTCTCGACAGTTTCCTGCGCACCGCGCGCGAGACGCGTTTCTGAATATGGGCCGGCGTGCTGTCTGTTCGCGCACGGCATATATTTTCCCTCGGGAAACTAATGTCGAGGCGTGTCATCGAACTTTCTTTGTGCTGGCGCAATATTGCGCCGTGTCGACTACACGTCGGCGAATCGTCTCTGTAGAATCGGCTGAAGCTGGGCCGATACGTTGAGCTTGATGGCGTTGCCGCCGGCACTCAGTTTTGTTAGTTTTGTCATTTCACCAACTGAGATAAAAAGGAGAATCACATGACCCAATCCACCGCTCTCAAGACCGTGAGGAACGATATGAAAACCCTTGTCAAAGATGCCCAGGCCCTGTTCGCCGAAGCCGCAGCCGCCACCGGCGAAAAGGCAGATGTATTGCGCGCCAAGGGGCTGACCCTGCTGGAAGCCGCGGCGGAAGCTGCACAGGGCGCGCAGACCGCCGCCATCGAAAAGGGCAAGGTAGTCGCCGCCAAGACCGACGATTACGTGCATGAAAACCCGTGGCGCGCCGTGGCCATCTCGGCCGGCGTCGGTTTGCTGGTGGGGCTGGTCATCGGCCGCAGCAAGTAAGCCGGGTCCCGATGGCGACCCCGCACAAGGAAGGCCAGCCCGCCAATCCCGGGCTGACCGCAGGCTTGCTGGGCCTGGCCAAGAACCTGCTCGGCCTCATCATCAGCCGTATCGAGCTGGCATCGCTGGAAATGTCCGAGATCGGCGCCAACCTGGTTCGCTTCGCTGTCATCTTCGTGTTGGCGGCCATCGCATTATGGTTTGCGATCGCATTCTGGTCGGTGTTGCTCGTCATGCTGGCGTGGGATACCTGGGGCTGGAAGATCCTGGCGTTGCTCGGCGCCATCTTCAGTGCGGTCACGGTCGGCCTGGTGTTTTATGCGCGTTCGGTGCTGCTGCAAGGCAAGCTCTCGCTGCCCGTCACCATGTCCGAATTGCGCAAGGACCGCGATGCCTTGCTGTAACGCTGGCAGTCGTTACCGACAGAGCGAAAAGGAGCCGTATGCAAGCAAACCAGGATGACGCCATGACGCACGAAGAGCGCAAGCGCAAAGTGCTGGCGCAAGGAGCGTTGTACCGTGTGGGCGTGATGGAGGCGCGTGAGGTGGTGCGGCACAGTCTGAGCGCCGAATCGCTGGCCAAGGGGGCCTTGAACCGGGCTGCGCATTTTGCCACTTCCTTCATCGGCGGCGGCAAGACCTTGCAGTCGATCAAGTCGCTGGCTGCCGGCGGCCTGGGCGGCGTCAACCTGCAGTCGGTCATGCCGTTGCTGATCACCGGCGCATCTTTGCTGTCCAGGCGCTGGCTGCGCAAGCCGCTTTTGTATGGCGGCATCATCAGCGCGGTCGGCGGCCTGGCGTATTACCTGAGCCAACGTTCCGGCGGCGAAGAGGCCGACAACGTACCGGCCGGGCAGGACCGGCCGCCGGAAGCGCCATGAGCGGCAAGCCGCGGCGCTGATGCTTCCGCAGAGGCGCTGTTTTCCACGCGAGACAAAGGCATCCGCTGCGCCGGATGCCTTTGTTTTTTCGGGAAGCGAAATATCGCTGGCGGCGGAACATTAATGCGTTCATCCTGCTCTGAATCTGACCGGCCGCGAGGCCTGAACAACAACGCTGAGAAGGCAAGAAAGGAAACAAGATGAAGACATTATCGATTGCCGCCATCGCCGGCGTCCTGGCGATTTCCGGCTGTGCGGACATGAGCCAGACGCAGCGCGGCACGGCCACCGGCGCGGGTATTGGCGCCGGCATCGGCGGTATCCTTGGCGCAGTCACCGGCGGCGGTGGCGGCGGACGTGCTTTGGGCGGCGCGGCGATCGGCGGCGCCATCGGCGCCGTGGCCGGCAATATCTGGTCCAACCGGATGGAGGAGCAAAAGCGCGCCATGGAACAGGCAACCCAGGGCACCGGCGTGCAAGTCACCCAGACCCAGGACAACCGCCTGAAACTTGAAATCCCCAGCGATATTTCCTTCGATACGGGCCGTGCCGACATCAAGCCCGAGCTGCGTCCCGTGCTGGATCGCTTCGCCGCGACCCTGGCCGAAAATCCGGCCACCACCGTCACCATCGTCGGCCATACCGACAACACCGGCAGCGATGCGATCAACGACCCGTTGTCCACCGAGCGCGCAGCACGCACGCGCGACTATCTGACCACGCGCGGCGTCGGTGTCGGCCGTTTCATGATCGATGGCCGCGGTTCGCATGAGCCGCTCGTACCCAATACATCGGACGCCAACCGCGCCAAGAACCGCCGCGTGGAAATCTATGTGGCCGAACCGCAGCAGCAAGCGCAGCAACAACAAGCGCCTGCCGGATATACGCCGCCGCCTCCGCCACGTTATTGATGGCGATCCGACTCCGGTGAGCGGCCGGGAAATAAAAAGCCCCGAATAGTATTCGGGGCTTTTTGCTGGCAGCGCCTTATTTCGCCGGGGCGGCCGATGTGGCAGCGGCAGGCGCATCGGCGGCTGGCGCCGCTGCGCCGTCACCTGCGGCGGGAGCCGCGGCCGGGGCTTTCACTTCGGGTTCCTTGAACTTGGCGCCGGACTGGTTGGCCATGTAGACCACGGTGCGCTGGATTTCCACATCATCCAGGTCGGGATTGCCGCCCTTGGGCGGCATGGCGCGCAAGCCATTGATGGCGTGTGAAACCAGTTGGTCATAGCCTTCGGCGAGACGGGCTTTCCAGGCGGCCTCATCGCCAACCTTGGGTGCGCCTGCGATGCCGGCGGCATGGCAGGCGGCGCAAGTCGACTTGAAGACTTCTTCGCCAGATTGCAGTTGCTTGGGAGTATTGGCGTCACGGAAGGTGAAGCCATCGTCGGCCACCGGCTTGATGCGCGCGGCAACCATCTCGGGCGTTTGCCCATCGGAGCCGGCGCCGGTCTTCTGGTCGTTGGTAACATACTCGACCAGGAGCACAATGCAGACGATTGGAACCAGAAAACCTGCTGCGACAGCTGCGATCAATTGCTTGGGAGTCTTGATTGCCGACTCGTGTTCATCATGATGAGCTGTGCTCATTAGCGTCCCTCCGTAATGTTTCCTCGAAATTGGGGCGGAAAACGTCGGTTCCCTTTGTATCGCCTGGCATTATATGGACTCATTATCAGGCAGGGCTTTCATTGCGCTCTCTCGCCGAACCCTTGATTATAGTCACAATGCTTTCCGTTTGACACGCAAAAACGCCTGCGGCAATGGACGGCCCGCATGAAAAACGGTATTCTTCAGGCCTCTTCGGGTTTTGCCCCACAACGCGGCTGTAGCTCAGTGGATAGAGTATTGGCCTCCGAAGCCAAGGGTCGTGGGTTCGATCCCCGCCAGCCGCGCCACAGAATTCTTTCCCCACCTCAGATGTGAAGCTGGAACCATAACTTTGCCGTTTGGCAGCTTATGCGTCCAATCTCGGAGAGATGCGCCGATCAGCGCATGCTCTATCGAATAAGCGTACCAAGCGAAATACAAAGAATTATTTAAAAGCCAACGTGTTCTGCCGGGAAGCAGGATGTGCCCGTGATGGTCGACATACTTTGCGCGATATCAATCAGGTATCAGGCGCTATATTTTTCTGTTCAATGGCGCCGCCAACTCTGTAATTGCGCATCGATTTGAGTCGCCATTGCAGTGCCCCCTCGGATTGACGCACAAGCTGTCGGCGGCATCGCCCGTCATATAACTGGCCGGCCTCGGCAAGCTCGGCTTTGCGTGTGGTCCGGCGCAGTAGCGCGGCCAGGCGCTTGCCCACGGCCCCTTGCGAAAACGCATGACGTTGACGACGTTGGCGATGTTGATGGCGGAGGCCTGTCGTTCGGCAATTTCATTCAATAATTCCATTTTTGGATTAATAATTTCCACTTGACCGCCTTTATCCCTTATCGGAATTAATCGAAGATACGTGTAACACATTCACACGGCGCTCAACGAGAACGCATGGCGCGATGGCGGATGTGCATTTGTCCCACACGAATCTGATCGTTCAGCGCGATATAAGGAGAAGGAATCATGTCCAAAGGAACCGCAGTCGTTACCGGCGCCGCTAACGGAATCGGCCAGGCCTATGCAGAAAGACTGGCAGCGGATGGCTTCGATATCGCCGTCGCCGATGTCGGCGATGCATCTGCCACCCGCGCCCTGGTCGAGGCCAAGGGGCGCAAGTTCTTTTCCGCCGTGGTCGATGTGACCTCGCCTGAGTCCACCTTGCAATTTGCCCAGGATGTCGCCGCCAACATGCAGCCCGTCGTCGCGCTGGTCAACAATGCCGGCATCTATCCATGGAAGTCGTTCGAGGATACCGATTACGCCACCTGGCGCAAGGTCATCGGTGTCAATCTCGATGGCGCTTTCCTGATGTGCAAAGCCTTCATCCCGGGCATGAAGGCGCGCAAACTGGGGCGCATCGTCAACATCGCCAGCACCACCTTCTGGCTTAATGCCCCCGACATGAC
The DNA here is from genome assembly GCF_059418325.1 of Herbaspirillum sp. GW821-FHT09A12. NCBI lineage: Bacteria > Pseudomonadati > Pseudomonadota > Betaproteobacteria > Burkholderiales > Oxalobacteraceae > Herbaspirillum > Herbaspirillum sp. GW821-FHT09A12. Next base: position 176,832 of record NZ_JBWKPR010000004.1, on the reverse strand, counting down.
CGCCTATATCGCCAGCAAGGGCGGTGTCATCGGATTCACCCGTGCGCTGGCCAGCGAAGTTGGCGCCTACGGCGTAACCGTCAATGTGATGGCCCCCGGCCTGACCAACACGAAGTCGATGCGCGGCACCAACGAAGAGATTTTCGAATACCTGCCGAAACTGCAGGCCATCCCCCGCATGATCGAACCGCAAGACCTGGTCGGCGTGGTCTCTTTCTTGTGCTCGCCTGATTGCGCCTTCGTCACCGGCCAGACCCTCGCCGCCGACGGCGGCCAGATTCGCAACTAAGCAGCAACTAAGCAGCAGCAACCAACAACCCGCAACTCCGCGTCAAATACGGAAACAACCAAGGAATACATGATGAGCAAACTTCTTTCCCCAGTACGCATCGGCCGCTACATTGCGCCTAACCGCCTTGTCATGGCGCCCATGACCCGCTCGCGCGCCGCCGACGACGGTGTGCCAAGCGATATCACGCTGACTTACTACGCACAACGCGCCAGCGCAGGCCTCATCATTTCCGAAGGTGTTTTCCCTTCGGCCGTTGGCAAGGGCTATGTCCATACGCCCGGCATCGCCACCGATGCGCAAGTCGCCGCATGGAAGAAGATCACCGAAGCCGTGCATGCCCGCGGCGGCCGCATCTTCATGCAGTTGATGCACAGCGGCCGCATTTCGCACCCGACGCTGCTGGACGGCGCCACGCCGGTGGCGCCCTCGGCCATCAAGCCCGAGGGCCAGGCCTGGACGAGTGCCGGCCAGGTCGACTATGTGACGCCCCGTGCGCTCGCGCTGGATGAAATCCCCGGTGTGATCGACGAATTCCGCCTGGCAACCCGCCGCGCCCTTGAAGCCGGCTTCGATGGCGTCGAACTGCATGCCGCTTCCGGTTATCTGCCGGAACAATTCCTGTCGTCGGGCAGCAACCATCGTCAAGACCAGTACGGCGGCTCGCTGGAAAAGCGTGCGCGCTTCGTGCTGGAGGTGCTGGAAGCGATGGTCGAAGAGGCAGGGGGCGACCGCGTCGGCATCAAGATTTCTCCTGAAATGAATTACAACAGCATCACCGATGCAGATCCGCAAGCGACATACACCTATCTGGTCCGGAATCTGGTCAAGTTCAACCTGGCCTACTTGCATGTGGCGTTGTTTGGCGCAAAAACCGATTACCACGCCCTGCTGCGGCCTCTCTTCGGCGGCACCTATTTCATGGGGAGCGGGCTGACTCAGGAAACCGCCGAAGCCGCGGTAAATGATGCTAAAGCGGATGCCGTCGTTTTCGGCAGCGCATTCCTGGCCAATCCAGATTTGCCCGAACGCTTCCGCGTCGGCGCGGCGCTCAATGTCCCCGATCGCAACACCTTCTTCGCGCCGCCGACGGCCAACGGCTACATTGATTATCCGACATTGGCCGGGAGTGGCGCCGCTTAAAAAGCCAGAGAATACGAAAGGCAAATTGCCATGAACACCACCATTGCACGCATGCAACGCGCTAATCGCGGGAGCGGCTTTCGCGCTTACCGCCTGCATCCCTCCAATCCGGCGCAACTTGATCCCTTCATGGGCATCGACCATGCATGGATGAGTGTGCCGACGTTCCCACCGCACCCCCATGCCGGTTTTTCTGCCGTGACTTACCTGTTCCTTGATTCGGAGACCGGCATTGCCAATCGAGACTCTCGCGGCAACCGGACTCTGATCGAGCCGGGAGGCCTGCATTGGACGGCGGCTGGCAGCGGGGTGATTCATGAAGAGAATCCTGCCGTATTGGGCAGCACAACGCATCTGCTGCAGATCTTTGTCAACCTGCCTCGGGAACGGCAGGATTTCGCCCCCTTCGCGCTTACCCTGACGCCGCGTGACGTTCCGGTGGTGCAGCGGCCCGGGGTGCGGATCCGGATTCCACTGGGCAGTTTTGAGGGCGTGCAATCGCCGCTGACTCCGCCGACTGACGTGACCTTGCTGGATGTCACGCTGGAAGCCGGCGCCGAACTGGATCTCCAAGTCGCCGCCGGGCAGCGCGCTTTCTTTATGCCGATTTTCGGCAGCGCCGAACTCGACGGTCAAACGTTCGGCCTTGATGATCTCGGTGCGCCCATCTTGCCGACATCGCCCTTGGCTACCCAGCACAAGCTCATCGCCAGGGACGGCAGCGCCAAGATTGCCGTGTTCATCGGGCAGCCACTGGATCAACCCGTGCTTTCCAATGGCCCGATGGCCTTTGCCAGCCAGGAGAAACTGGCCGCGGCAAGCGCCGCTTACCATCGTGGCGACATGGGATCGTTGTAACAGGCCGTCGCCCAGGCCGGGGCAAGTGCCTGGGCGCCCCATGCCTACTTTGGATGCAATGCCATGAAAGTTGATGATGTGTGGTGCGCCGAAAGCAGCCAATGTGCTTGGATTGCATTGGCCGGCCACGGGATTGGCGGTAGAGACGCGCACAGTTATATCGATACCCAACCTTGAAAATCATGTTCACTTCTTTCGATGATGTGCGCGACAGCATTAAAACTCCGATAAAGCAATGCCTCCCGAGTAATGCCGCGCCCATAGAGTTTGGCATTTCGTTAATCACAAGCAGGATCACGCCCGTACGGGCAGCGGTAGTGCTCTCCCTTGCGTTGGGAAAAGAAGCATTGGAACTCGCGGCAGCCTTGGAATTGATGAACCTGGCAATACATCGCTTGCACCGCAACCTCGATGATGAATGGCGTGGCGCCGAAGGGCTTGGCGTCGCCGGCGATGTTCTTGTGGGTGATTATCTGAGTACCGGCGCTTTTAGATTGCTGGTGAAATGCACCGCAACCGATGTGATGAAGGTGATCGCCGATGCCGCCCAGCGCGCCTGTGAAGCGGAACTAGGGCCTGTTAACATTTAATTTACGAGTGCGAGTGTCCAGCAAGCGTTGTCTGCCTAGGCGTGGCGACGCGTCGTAGCGGTGCTACGGCAAGGAGCCGCAACAACGGCAGGCGACGCTTGCTGGCTGCTCCCGAAGGGTTGCCTCCAGAAGACGCGCTGGCCGCGTTGCCCGGTGAGGCTGGTGGCCAACCACCAGCCTCACCGGGCGCCTTGCCACCCCGCCTTCTGGAGGCAACGCATCTCGCAAATTAAATGTTAACAGGCCCTAATGAATGTCGGTCAGGTTGAAGGTCGGCAGTATCTGCCTTCCATGGCGCTTCGCGCCGAGCCATTCGGGAAGGCTGCCGGAAGGGCCGGTGCGATATTGGCCGGATACGACAAGCATCTTGCGCACCTGGCTGCGCAGTATGGCGGGCATGTCGCCGTGGCCCAGGAATTGAGCGACGCTATCGAAGAAAAAGATACGCGAGAAATCGCAAGCAACATCTGGACTGCATTGGAGCAAGCCGAAGCTGCCGCTGAAGCGATAGGCATGTCCAATGGAAACTTGCAGCCGCGCGCTGTTTGCGCCGCGGTAAGGAAAAAAATTTCAAGTTGCCGACCCCTTGGGGCAATGCATTATTGAATCGAATGTACGGGTTCATTTCAATCCCTGCGCGATGCCGCCGGTCAGGCCGATGCACTTGAAATCAGGATTGGAATCCCACAGTGGAGAGATCATGGGCTATACCGCCAGAGACTTTAAAGCGCCGCCGCCGCATATCAAGCCGGGAGATTGGGTCCTGTGCCTTGCTTGCGATGAAAATCTGGTCGCCTGGTCTCCCCCTTATCCTCCCGATCAGATGTTGTGCAATATCTGCTGCGCTCGCGTTGCCGAATGCATCAGGACCGGGAAGGCGCAGATCTGATGATGTCGAGCGGGCAATCGCGTTCCCGCTGAACCGATATGCCCCCAAGCTCTCGGCCTGGCGGGCCTCATGATGTGCGCCGGATTGCAAATGACGCGCGACATCCAACCTTTACTTCATTAGCCTCTGCAAGGACATCAAGACTGCCCCGGTCATGCCAAGCGCTGCAATGACAGAAAAATAATCCATACAGGCCAGCAGGGTCGACTGCTGGGTAAGCGCTTGCGCAAGCGTGGCGACTGAAATGGATTGTGCTGCTTGCGGGCCAACGGCAGACGCGATGGCCTCGGCAATTCTTTGCGCGTGGTTCAGGTAGATCGGATCGTTTGCAAAAAATTTCGTATTCAAGACGCCATAATGTTCGGTTGTCCGCCATTGCAGCGTAATGGTCGCCAAAGAAACGCCAAGCGCCATCGCAAACTGAGCGACCATGTTCTTGAACTGCTGGGCATTCGAAAAGACCGTATCCTGATTCTGGACGTCACGGAATGTCTGAATCGCCGTCGTTGCCATGACAAACATCAAGAAGATGCCGTTTCCGATCAATGCCGGCAGCACATCCGACCACAGGTCGGCGCCCAGGGTCAAGCGCGACAAATGCCATCCAAACATTGCCAATGCAAGAAACCCGATGACAAAGAATTTCTTTGCTCCCGGCCACCGCGGAAGAATCCATGCCATGCAAAACCAGGCAAGCAAGGCGGCAAACAATCCCATGGTCTGGAATTTGCCAACGGTTTCCCATGCGAAGCCCAAGGTCCGCTGCATGAACACCGGAAGCATGTAATTATTGGCGCCCAACAGCAAATAGCAAAACGAAAACAGGATGACGCCAGCGACATAGCTGGGATGGCGCAAGGAGTGTAATGCCAGCAATGGCCGGTCGCGATGGCGGATGGAGCGGAAGAAGTAATACAGCGCCAATCCTGCCAATGCGAAGCCGACCAGCAATATGGCCGTATCGCTGAAGAAGTCGTATTGGGAACGTTGCAGCATATACATGCAGAAAAAACTGCCGACCACGAGGGCCATGAAGCCGACCGGATGCGACTGCGTTTGTAATTCTTGCGGGACCAGTGCGTCCGGCAACGACAGGGCCGCACATAAAGCGGTGATGACAGCCAGGCCGAGGAGAATGCCGAAGATCAGGTTCCATTTGTCGTGCGCGACCGAAAACGAGGCAAGTCCGGGAGCCAGAGCGATGCCGGCGGCGAGACCCGAAGCGAAGTATCGAATCCCTTGGAAACGGGCAGGACTTGGCGGCAGCAAGTTGATGATCACACGCCCCGATGTCATGAAGCTGCCGCCGCCTAAACCCATGACGATCCGGCCGAGCAGAAAAGCCGGAAACGATTCGCTCGTCGCGCAGATGAGGCAGCCCATGCTGAAGACGGCCAACGACCCGAGCACGAATGCGCGCCAGCCCATACGCTCCACCATCCAGCGTTGTTTGGCGATCATCGTGATTGCGGTACATGCATAAGCCGCCGTGGCCAGGCTGAATTCTTCAGGGGCCGCGCCGATCTCTCCCATGATGGGGCCGGCGCCGAATGCAATCATGCCCGATTGCAAAAACTCGATCAGCGTCAACAGAAAGATCGTCGCCAGCAAGCTGGGCCGGGGCCTGGTTTGGGTTTGGGCCGGGGCCTGGTTCAAGATGTGCCCCGACTGGCTTGCGCCTTGCCCTGTGCGCCGAGGTTTTGCTGGATGATGTTGGAGATGATCGCTTCCGCGCCGATCTCTTCGTCAGCAAATACGTCGGTCGCATAACTTTGTTTGGCGGCATCTTTCACCGTCGGCAAGGCTGACCCCGAGCGTGCGGACGTTTCCACGGATACTTTCATCGACATACCAATGCGCAAGGGATTTTTTGCAATTTCCTGCGGATCGAGCGCGATTCTGACGGGGATGCGCTGCACCACCTTGATCCAGTTGCCGGTCGCATTTTGCGCAGGCATCAGGGAGAAGGCGCTGCCGGTACCGGCATCCAGGCCGATTACGGTTCCGGTATAAGTGACCGACCGGCCGTATACGTCGGAGATGATTCTTGCCTTTTGCCCGATGCGCAGATGATTGAGTTGAGATTCCTTGAAGTTGGCGCTGACCCATAGATGATCGAGTGAAACGACAGACATCAATGTCGCGCCGGGACTGACGCGTTGGCCGACCTGGGCGCTGCGTTTGGTCACCATGCCGCTGACCGGCGCACGCAATTGCGTTCTCATCTTCGCCACGTAGGCGTCGCGCAGCTGCGTCGCTGCCGACACCACGTCCGGATGCTGATCAATGCTGAGCTGGTCCACCAATGCATGATTGGTGGAAAATTGTTCCTGCGCCACAGCCAGCGCCGCTTGCGCCGAGCGTATATTTTCTTCCGTATGCTTGAAGTCTTCGGTGGAGACCGCCCCGGTAGCGACCAACGAGCGGCGGCGTTCCATATCGGCCCTGGCGCGAGACAAATCGGCTTTGCGCAGTTCGATGTTGGCCAGCATTTGCGACGAAGCGGAAAACTGGCCGCGCACCTGCCTGACGGTCTTGGCGAGCAAGACCATCGACCTTGTCAGCGCCAGCTCGGCATCCACCGGATTCAAGGCGACGACAACCTGTCCCGCTGCAATCATATCGGTGTTGTCGGCATTGATATTGGTAACCGTGCCTGTGGTCTGGGCGGTGACCTGGACCACATTGCCGTCGACGTAAGCATCCTCCGTTGTTTCCTGATGCATGCCGGATAACAAATAGACGCAGGCATAAATCAAGGCGGCGATCAGGACAATGCCGGACGCGAGCAGTACGCTCCTGGATGGACGTTTGGGATGTTGTGCCGTGGTGTCGGCGACAGTTTTTTCTGGTTGGTTCATCTTCGCTTCCCGATATGAAAAATGTTCTGTTAGCCCAATAGTCAAGCGTCGAGAACGCCGCCGCCCAGAGAACGGATCAGGTTGAGGTCAAGCTGCAATGAGCGCGCTTCGATATCCAGAAGTGTTTTTTTCTGCGCATTGAGCAGAAGTTCGGCAGTCAAGACTTGAAGATAGGTGCCGATGCCTGCGCGATAACGTTGCACCGATAATGCGTAAGCTGTTTGCGCGGTACTGACCGCTTGCAGTTGCTGACGGTGCTGCTCTTCATGCCAGTGCATCGAGGTCAGTTGATTGACGACATCCTGGACCGCGCCGATCACGGTCTGGTTGTATTGTTCGATGGCGATGTCATATTCGGCATTGCGCGCGCCGAGGTTGCCGCGCAAACGTCCGCCATCGAAAATGGGGAGCGAAATGGCTGGGCCAATGCCTACCGTACGACTGCCGGCATTGATGAATTGGTCGAATCCCAGGCTCTGGAATCCGATGAAAGACAGCAGGCTCACGTTCGGCATGAATTGCGCGCGCGCCATGTGCACATCCTGGCTTGCCGCTTCCACTCGCCAACGCATGGCGACAACGTCGGGCCGCCGGCCGATAAGATCGGCCGGCAGTATCGCCGGCAGTCCGAAAGATGCTTGCGGCTTTATCGTCGGACGGGCCAGCGACAGGCCGCGATCGGGGCCTTTGCCAAGCAAGGCGGCAAGCTGGATCTTGGTCAGTTCGATTTCTTCCCGCGTCGAAGCCATTTGTTGCCTGGCCGAAGGAACGGCGCTTTCCGCCTGCTTCAATTCCACCTGCGAATCGATGCCGGCGACGACACGCTGCCGGGTCAACGCCAGCAAGGCCACGCGTTGCTGCAGGATGGCCTGGAACAGATCGAGCTGGTCATGGAGTTGCGCCAAACGGAGATACGCCTGTATCACGCCGGTAGTGAGCATGAGCTGCGCCGCGCGCTGGTCAACCTCGGCGCCGTGCACGCGGTCCAGGGCCGCCGCGATGTTGGCTTCGTTCTTCCCCCAGAAGTCGAATTCATAACCCAGATTCAAGGAAAGATCATTGAAGGTATTCCAGGTGCCGGCAAGCGGACTGGGAATGGTGCTGTGCTTGCTGTATCTCTGGCGGGTGTCTTTGAGCGTCGCATTGGCGTTGAGCGATGCGGCCGACTCGGCAATGCCGGCCATCGCTTGCGCTTGCCTTACTCTGGCGGCGGCAATGCGTAAGGACGGCGTGCCGGCCAATGCCTCGGCAAGCAGCGCATCAAGTTGCGCATCCGCATATCGGCTCCACCATCGTCCCTGCGGCCAGTCGGCTGTTGAGAGCGGGATATTGCTTATCGTCTTGTCGCTTTCCAGCGTATTGGCCGAAAGCAATGACGCGCGCGACGATATTGCGCCGTCGGGATTGGCGCATCCCAGCATCAGCCAGGGCAATGCTGCACAAAACAGGATGGCCAATCGATGCTCAATATATTGTCTGTTCATTTTCATCAATCGGTTATCGAATCAACGCGCCAACAAAGCGATTGCGCCCGGGAAGGAAGAAGGCTTACTCAAGACGTTCCCCAGTCTGTTGCGCATAGTGGACAAAGTCGGCGCTGATCCGCCTGGAGTGCGCCACCAACGCGCGCACGAATGGCAAGCGCGCCGCCTCGTAGCGGGCCAAAACGGCGGGGATGGGCTCGTTTTCGCGCCGTTCGCTCAATAGTTTGGCCAGCACTGCCGCATCGCCTACTCCGGTTGCGAAGCCGCTGCCCGTCATCGGAGAGACGACGTGGGCGGCGTCTCCCGCGATCGCCAAGGCGCCAACGGCCAGCCGCTCTGGTTGGTACTCCGCAATGGGCGCGCCGCTCAGCGCATCTGTCGAGCGCAGGCCGACGGAAACCGCCTCTTGCCATGCCTGAGGCCAAAGTCGCGGGACGAGTGCTGCCAACTCTGCGCGGACATCTGCGTCAATCGTGTCGCGCCCAAGGGTCCCCACAATATGGCCATCCGCCGTCAGGCAATTTTTGCGGCGGAGCAGTGCCTCCCGGTGCGCATCGAACCATGCGAATGTGACCTGCCGCCGTCCCGCCTCGACCGACCCGTCGCGACCTGGCAGCACCGCGGCGACCAGGCGGTAGCCTCCAACAAACGCTATCCACAGACCGCCGTTCGATGGCCAGGGCACCGGGCGCTGCAGCGTTTGCTCTTCGACCAGCCCGCGCCATACGACATAGCCGGCATAGCGCGCGAATGGCGTGTCGGGCGCGATCGCCCTGCGGATGATGCTGTGATAGCCGTCAGCGCCGATCACTGCATCGGCCACGCTCTCGGTGCCGTCGGTGAAGCAAAGCCGCACATGATCGCCCGCGTCGGTGACCGATGTGACGTTCTTGCCTTCTTCGAGGCTGATGCCGGGCGTCCCGGCGGCCCTGTCATGCAACCAGGAGTACAGCGCCGGCCAGGTGGTCAAATCACGATCGTGATATGCCGGCACGACGGCCAACCCCGGATGCGCACGCGGATCGCGGCCGACGGTGGCGGCCAGCGCCGCAAGATGAATGCTCAGGCTGTCGCCGCCATGTACGCGCCGGGCAGAGCGCTCAAGCACACGGACGGACACGCCCCGGTTGGCACAAGCGAGCGCCAGCGTCAGGCCGACAAGAGACCCGCCGACGACCACGATCCGTGGCGGCGTGCCGCTCATGGAGTCGGTTCCGCCTGGTCGGCAAGCGAGGCGAGGGAAGCCGTGGGAGCGGCCTTGCGATTGAGCAGCAGCACGAGCAGCAAGCCCAATCCCGATGTCACGGCGCCTGCCACGGCCACGAGGGGATAGTTCAAGCCTGCGGCGATGACCGCACCGCCAAGCGCCGCACCGGTTGCATTGCCAAGATTAAAGGCGCCGATGTTCACCGACGAGGCAAGATTCGGAGCGCCTTCCGCCGCGGCCATGACGCGCATCTGTAGCGGCGGCATCAGGGAAAAACTGGCGACGCCCCACAGGAACACGAGCACCGCGGTCGGTATCGTGTAAGGCATGAAGATGGCCAGGAGGATGAGCGAAATTGAGAGCGCGGCAAGCGATATGACCAGGGTCCGGTTCGGATAGCGGTCTGTGAAGCGCCCGCCGATCCAGTTCCCGACCGTGAGGCCGACACCGTAGGTAACGAGCATGGCCGTCACGAAGGATGTCGAGGCGCCGGTCTCGATCCGCAGGATGGGCACGATATAGGTGAACACCGTGAACATCGCGCTGGAACTCAGCACCGTTAGCCCAAGTGCGATCCATACGGGACGGCGCGCCAGTACGCGCAGTTCGGCATAGGCATTGCTGGCGGCCGGGGCCGGGATGGCTGGCAGCGTCTTCCACAGCGCCAACATCGTGAGGACGCCAATTCCGCTGATGCCCCAGAACGCGGCGCGCCAGCCCAGCACCTCGCCGGCCCACGCCGCGAGCGGCACGCCGACCACGTTGGCGATCGTCAATCCCATGAACATGGCCGATATCGCCGCCGCGCGTCGCTGAGGCGGAACGAGGCCGGCCGCCACCACGGAGCCAATGCCAAAGAAGGCGCCGTGGTTGAGGGACGTGATCACCCGGGCGACAAGCAGCATGGTGTAGCTGCCGGAGATCGCCGACAGCAGGTTGCCGAGCGTGAAGATGGCCGCTAGCCCGATCAGCAGCGCGCGTCTTGGCATGCGGCTCGTGGTCAGCGTCATGAAAGGCGCACCCAGCATGACGCCCAGGGCATAGGCGCTGATCAAGATGCCTGCGCTGGGAATGGAAACATGCAAGTCATTGGCGATCAGGGGCAGCATCCCCATGGGGGCGAATTCGGTAACGCCGATGCCGAAGGCGCCTGCGGCCAGCGCGAGAATGGGCGCGGTAGGTTTCATATGATTTCTCCTCAACCGTAAACAGCCGCAAGCGAGAGCCCGCCGGGGCCGAACACGGCAACGTAGGCAAGTCCTCCGATCAACGCCACGTTGCCGAAGAAGATATTCCTTAACATGGCGCGCATTTCGGCTGGCCCGTCGAAGGCCCAGAACTTCACGAAGAAGAACGTGACGAATGCCAGGAACAAGGCCAGCGCGACCGCGGCGATCTGCGCGCAGATGCCCAGCGCCAGCGAGGCCGCAGCCACTACTTCGAATACGCCGGTGATCCGCGAAATGACCGCCGGAGCCGGCAATCCGAGGGAGGCGATCTGTTCCAGCTCTGCGGGAACAAGCCTGAACTTGTCGATGGCGCTTGCGAAAAACAGCAGCGCGATCAACGTGCGTGCGGCCAGCAGAAGTAAATCATGCGTGTCGGTCAATTGTCGGCTCCTTCATGCGCGTGAGGTTCAGGAGGGATGGCGGCGCCGGTGAAAGTGGAGGTGTCAAGGTAGCGATATTCATAGAAGCGGCGTTTGAATCGCCATCCGTCCGCTTGCCTGACCAGTTCGTCACGGTAGATCGCCAGATTTTCGTAGTAATCCTGCTCGCCCTTGCCGCGTTCGCGTTCGGTGAAGCGCGCGATGGCCGTGTCTTCGCCGGTAAAGGTGACCACGCCAGAATGTGTCAACTGGATGAACAGGGTTTTGGGCTCAAGCAGGCGCGCCATCATGCTGGAGATGGCGTCAATCCCTTGGGCGGCGACTTGGAGCGGCGGGCCTATTTCCCAGACCGCGTCATCGGTCCACAACGCGCGAAAGGCATCGACATCCCGCTCATTGACGGCATCGGTGAAGCGGGCCGCGAGATTGCGGATGGCCAGTTCATCTTCGATTTTCTTGAGTCGTTCTGCCAGATTATGCAAATCGTCCATGTCTCACCTTATGCATGCGTGAACCGCTTCGACGGAACACCACGCGAAACCTCATGGAATACCGCCGGCTCACCACAGAGCCGGCGGTATTGTTGTTCTCACGACTGCCGTGCATTCATCGATATTTCCTGCATGCCGCAGTCGTCTTGGGCATAGTTCAGGCGATCCCGGCGCCCAGGGCGGGGAACACATCGCTGAACAACAGGCCGATCAATTGCTGGCCATCGGGGGTGGACCAATCCTTGGCGATTTCCGCCATCAGCGTATTGGTGGCAGTGAGCACCACGCCCGCATCGCGCATGCGTTGGCGGGAGAATTCTTCGGACAGATCGCTAGGCGAGCCGGAAGCATCCATCACGGCTTGCACGGCAAAGCCTTCGCGCGCAGCGTCAATGGCCGGGAAGATCAGGCAAACATCGGTGGTCACGCCCGCCATGATCAGGTTCTTGCGGCCGGTGGCGAGCACGGCATCGCGGAACTCGGGATAGGCCCATGCATTGACTACGCCAGGGCGCTTGATGCGCGCGGCATGTGCTTCAGGCAGGATCTCTGCGATTTTCGGAAGGATCGGGCCTTGGGCGCGATCTTCCTGGCTGGAGGTGATCACCACCGGCATGTTGAGGATCTTGGCCATCTTGGCCAGCGCAATCGACTGCTTTGCTGCGAATTCGTGGTCGATATTCTTGATCAGTTGCATCGTGCCGACTTGATGGTCGATCAACAGCAAGGCAGAGTCATTGGCATTGAAGTATTCGGATTTCATTAGGTTTCTCCTGAGAAGTAGATCAAGGGCAAGAGCAAGAGCCCCAGGCTTGTGTGGCGGCGCGGTTACAGTCTCCCCATTCCGCCACGGTGATATGCGGTTGTTGCCGCAATTAAGTTTTCCCGGTTGGGCGACCAGCTTGTGTGTGTCATTGCTTCGGGTGCGACCGGAAGGATGAGGACGCTCAAGTCATCGAGGCCGACACTTTGAAAATGCATTGGATGTCTGAATGCGAGTGATGGAGCTATCTTGGGCCAATTCATATTCGGGATAAATGGGGTATGATGGAAATTAATGATCCATAAATGGGATAATTGGGATGGAGCTATTGAACGACATGGCCTTGTTCATCGAGGTCGCCAACGTCATGAGTTTTCGCCGTGCGTCCGACGCCACCGGCGTGCCGAACTCCACCCTGTCCAGAAGAATTAGTACCTTGGAGAAGGCCATCGGCCTGCGTCTTTTGCACCGCACGACGCGACGGGTGGAATTGACCGAGGCGGGACAGCTCTACTATGAGCGCTGCAAACGTATCGTCGACGAAGCACGTATCGCGCACGAACAGTTGGGAGAAATGTTGGCCCAGCCCAGCGGCATGTTGCGTGCGTCGCTGCCCGTAGATTTTGCCGTCATCTATCTGGCGCCGTTGATCGCGGAATTTGCGCGTCGCTATCCCGGTATTACTTTCGATTTCGACCTCACGCCGCGGCGGGTGGATTTGATTACCGAACCGTTTGATGTCGCAATCCGCATGGGCGAACTGCCAAGTTCGAATTTGATCGCTCGCCAGTTAGCCAGGCTGTCGTCCCAGGTCTATGCTTCACCGCATTATCTTGAGATAGCCGGGGAACCGATGCATCCTTCCGACTTGGTGCAGCACGAGTGCTTGGGCTTTCCCAAAGTAGGCACTTGGACGCTGCATCGTGAAAAAGAGACCGTCGACATCGACGTCGGCGGGCGGTTTCATGTCAACAGCGTTGGGATGTTCCGGCGTTTCGCGGCTCTGGGACTGGGCGTGGTGCTGCTGCCGGCGGAGATCGCCGCCGAAGATGTGATGGCCGGTCGGCTGCGCCAGATACTGCCGGGATGGCAAGGCAATTCGATCCCCGTCTACGCGATCACCGAAACGCGTTTGCTCCCGGCGAAGACGCAGCGCTTCATCGAGTTCTTGCAAGAGCACTTTGGTTATAAAACCGGCCAAGTCGCCTAAGCGCGGCATTGGCGCAATTCCGCCAACCGATCTGGAGTGCCCCTGGCTGGACCAGGGTCTGGCGATGAAGTGATCCGTTTTGGTTTTTCGTTAGTCATTGAAGGTGAGAACGCTTCTTTTTCCTGAAAAGGCGTTTTTCATTTTCTTATGTTCAAACGAAAGGTCAGATCATGGGGCAGGTCCGGGCGTCGAGGCGCCAATGCAATTCCGTTTTCCAAATGAAGGCCGTGGCTTGCGCTGCGCGCCATCTGGTGCTGATGGCGCCGATGCTGGCTGTTCCGGCGGCCTATGCGCAGACTACGTCGACTTCGACCGCGAGTGGCGGCATAACGACGGCGGCCACAACCACCGCAGGCAGCAACAGCAACGCCGTACTGCCCACCGTCACTGTCACCGAAAGCGCCGATCCCACCGCGCCCTATGCCGGTGGCCTGGTTGCCCGCGGCGGCAGCCTGGGGGTGCTCGGGACGGCCAGCGTGATGGATACGCCGTTCAGCACCACCAACTACACGTCCCAGGGGATCGAAGACGTGCAGGCGCGCGCGATCGGCGATGTGATCACCAATGATGCCTCGGTGCGCAATACCAACGGCAATGGCGGCTTCGGCGACAGCTATCAGATCCGCGGTTTCACGATGTCGGCCAACGATGTGGCCTTCAATGGCCTGTACGGCTTGGTGCCGTTGACCCGTATGCCGATCGCGATGGTGGAGCGGATCGAAGTGCTGAAGGGGCCGGGCACGCTGATGTATGGCATGGGGCCTGCCGGCGGGATTGGCGGTGCGGTCAACCTGGTGCCCAAGCGCGCCACCGAGGATCCGGTTTCCAGCGTGAGCGCGACCTACCTGTCCAATGCACAGTTCGGCCTGAAGGCTGACCTGGGGCGCCGTTTCGGCGAGAACCAGGAATGGGGCATCCGCGTCAATGCGCTGTATGCCGACGGCAATACCGGCCTGTCCGGCAGCAACCAGCAGCAAACCATGGGCTCGGTCGCGTTGGATTACAACGGCGGCCGCGTGCGCTGGAGCCTGGATGCGTATACCCAGCACGAGGATGCGCGCAACTTCCGTCCGCAGTTCAGCATCGACCGCAGCCTGACCGCCATGCCGGCCGCGCCCTCGGGCAAGACCAATCTATATCCGGGCACGACGCTGCAATCCGACGACAAGGCCGTCGCCACGCGCCTGGAATATGACATCGATGACACGCTGACCGCCTATGGCGCGGTCGGTTACCACGTGGCGGAGTCGGCGCAGAGCTGGCCCGGCGCCACCATCATGAACGTGCGCGGCGACACCAGCACCTTGTACAACGGCTACTATGACCAGCGCGTGACCTCCACGTCGGCCGACGTCGGCCTGCGGGCGCGCTTCGGCACGGGCGGCATCAAGCACACCCTGATGCTGGGGGCGAACATGCTCGACCAGCAGACCGACTACTTCTTCGACTCCCGCAGCACCGGGGTGACTTCGAATTTGTATCATCCGGTCGCGCTCCCCGCCGCCACGGGCGTGCGCGGCCAACCGGCGCCGCAGAACCAGATCCGCCTGACCAGCCTGGCGCTGACCGATACCCTGTCCCTGATCGACGACAGATTGCGCCTGATTGCCGGCCTGCGTCGCCAGCAGGTCTACCAGCACAGCTTGAGCGATGACGCGCAGACTTCCAACCGGACTGCCATTTCCCCGGTGCTGGCGGTGGTGGTCAAGCCCCTGGACAACTTGTCGGTGTATGCAAATTACACGGCCGCGCTCAGCGCAGGCGGGTTCACCGGCGCGGCCGACGGCAACCCGAATCAACAGTTTTCCCCGTATAAGTCAAAGCAATACGAGATGGGCGTGAAAGCCGACTGGGGGCGTGTGACAACGACCGCCGCGGTCTTCCAGATTGAACAGGCCAACAGCACCTCCACCACCATTGACGGCACAACTTATACGTCGCAAGACGGCCGCGCACGCATCCGCGGCCTGGAGCTGTCAGCCTACGGCGAGCTGCAGCGCGGCTTGCGCTTCAATGCCAGCGGCACCTTCTTCGACACCAGGCAATCGCACACCGGCGATGGCGCGACCGATGGCAAGGAAGTCGGCGCGGTGCCGAACCACAACTTCAACCTGGGCCTGGACTGGGATACGCCATGGCTGGCCGGCCTGGCGCTCAACACCCGTGTCGCCAATACCGGTTCCATGTGGTACAGCAACGCCAACAGCCTGAAGGTGCCGGGCTGGACCCGCGTGGATATCGGCGCGCGCTACATCGCCAGGGCCGCCGGCCAGGTCGTGACCTATCGCGCCAATATCGAGAACCTGTTCGACAAGAACTATTGGGTGATGCAGAACGGCTACGTAGGAACCTCCTCCGGCCGCACCTTCGTGTTGTCGGCCAAGGTCGACTTCTGATGGGGCAGGGCTGCGCGCGCTCAGGCGCGCAGCCTGTGCCGCCATCGTTGCGGGCGTCGTCGCGGCACGTTCCTTGCAGCGCCTTTTATTGCATTGACGGCAATGTTTGCGGCTATGGCTACCGTGGTTTTACGGTAATGCGGATCTTCGCCGCGAGACTACGCTGTGCTGCAACATAACATTGCCAAGGCGAGCCAGGTTGTCGGACAACTTGTGTTTTGTCTGTGGATGCAATGGCCGGGCGCAAGAAGATTGCGAGCGCCCGGTGGATGCAGGTAAATCCTTGAATTTGCATGCATTTTTGCTGGTGCGCCGGGGCGAATTTGATTACATTGGGCGCTGTCCCGGCCAAAACCCTTTTACTGACAGGATTGTCAGGCTGCCGCAGGCGCGACTGCGTCGGATGGCAGAGGGCAATGCGCCGCGATCGGGCGTCGTCGATTTTCCTGTCGCAACAAATCGCGGCCCTCCGGGTATTTTCCAGCGCATTGTTTGTTGCAATGCGCAAAATCCAATCCGTCCACTATTTTCCACATCTCGCCGATAAATGGCTGAGATAACGCCGTGATCTGGCTGTAAAAGGTTTGACTAACCTGAAAACGAACCTTTATAATCGCCGGGCTTTTAAGCTGCCGTTTGCTCGTAATGAGTGCGGCGCATGCACGATATTGGATATATATGCTGCGCATCATCCTTTTGCAGCTCGTAACCACGGTCGTCGCTGCTTTGGTGGCAGGCATGCTGGGTGGACTTCCGGCGCTGTGGTCCGCCTTGCTGGGCGGAATCTGCTGCGTGGTTCCCAACGCCCTGTTTGCCTTGCGACTCTACGTCAGCGCACGTAAGCCTGGTGGTACCAACCCGATGACGTTTTTCTTCGGGGAATTTTTCAAGATTGCTACGACCTTTGCGCTCATGGGCGCGATCGTTTGGTTGTACCACGGTGTCAACTGGCTCGCATTCATGCTGAGCTTCATCGTGGTGCTTAAGAGTTATTTCATTTTACTGTTTAGACATCGACCATGACCGTAGAAGCCGCTGAGCACGCGCCAACAGCCTCCGAATATATTGTCCACCACCTCGGACACTTCTCCACGCACCACCAAACCAAGATCGTCGATTTCTCCATCCTGAACGTGGATACCATTTTCTGGTCCGTGTTCTGCGGCGTAATCGCCTGCCTGTTCATGTTCCTGGCGGCCCGCAAGGCCACCTCGGGCGTGCCGGGCCGTTTCCAGGCGTTTGTCGAAATGGTGGTCGAGATGGTCGAAGACCAGTCCAAGGCCATCGTGCACGGCAACCGTACCTTCATCGCGCCGGTCGCCCTGACCGTGTTCGTCTGGGTCGCCCTGATGAACTCGCTGGACTTCCTGCCGGTCGACCTGGCTTCGGCCATCTTCCGCCTCTTCGGCATGGGCGAGATGCACCACCGCATCGTGCCGACCGCCGACCTGAACGGCACCCTGGGCATCGCCCTGGGCGTGCTGGCGCTGATGCTGTACTACAGCGTCAAGATCAAGGGCGCCGGCGGCTTCATCCATGAACTGTTCGCCGCGCCGTTCGGCATCTGGCTGGCGCCGTTCAACCTGATGTTGAACATCATCGAATTCGCCGCCAAGACCGTGTCCCTGGGCATGCGACTGTTCGGCAACATGTATGCAGGCGAACTGTTGTTCCTGCTGATCGCATTGCTGGGATCGACCGCGACCGCCTTCGGCTTTGTCGGCCACGTCATCGCTGGTTCCATCTGGGCAATTTTCCACATCCTGATCGTGCTGCTCCAAGCATTCATCTTCATGATGTTGACACTGGTTTACCTGGGCCAGGCGCACGAAGCGCACTAACAACAAGGCTTGCAGTACCTGTTTTTTGGTTTGTTTTTTGATTTTTGTATTTACTAACTTTTCTTAAGGAATTGTCATGACTGATGTCTCTTTCGTTGCTTTGGCTTGCGGTTTGATCATTGGCCTGGGCGCTATCGGCGCTTGTATCGGTATCGCGATCATGGGCGGTAAGTACCTCGAAGCATCCGCACGTCAGCCTGAACTGATGAATACCCTGCAAACCAAGATGTTCCTGCTGGCCGGTCTGATCGACGCCGCGTTCCTGATCGGTGTTGGTATCGCCATGCTGTTCGCATTCGCAAATCCGTTCATCGCCAAGTAATTCGGGCTTCATAGCCACTCTCACCCTGCCGGACGATTGGTTCCGGCACTCGTTATTCTGAGAAGGAAATTACCGTGAACTTAAATGCAACATTGATTGCTCAGTTCGTGGTCTTCTTCATCCTCGCCGGCTTCACGATGAAATTCGTGTGGCCGCCGTTGATCAAGGCGCTCGACGAGCGCGCCAAGAAGATTGCGGACGGCCTGGCAGCCGCCGACCGCGGCAAGGCAGATCTGGCTGCCGCTGAAAAGCGCGTGCAGGCCGAATTGTCGTCGGCCCGCGATGAAGGCCAAAAGCGCATCGGCGACGCCGAAAAGCGCGCGCAACTGATCGTCGAAGAGGCGAAGAAGACGGCCGCTGACGAAGCAGCCCGCATCATCGCCAATGCCCGTGCCGATGCCGAACAGCAAGTGAACAAGGCGCGCGAAGAATTGCGCGGCGAAGTCGCCACGCTCGCGGTCAAGGGCGCCGAGCAGATCTTGAAGCGCGAAGTCAACGCAGCGGCGCATGCCGAATTGCTGAACCAACTGAAGGCAGAGCTGTAATATGGCCGAACTCGTAACGATCGCTCGCCCTTACGCCGAAGCCCTGTTCCGTGTGGCCAAGGCCGGCAGCCTGGCAGCCTGGTCCGATCTCGTTACCGAGATGGCCCAGGTGGCAGCGCATCCCGAGCTCAAGGCCCTCGCGCAAAATCCTTCCGTTTCGCATGCCAAGCTGGCCGAAGTGTTTGCCGCAGCAGTGAAGACTCCGCTTTCCATCGAAGCGCAGAACTTCGTCAAGACCCTGGCCGACAACGGCCGTCTGACCCTGCTGCCGCAGATCGCCGAACAATTCCATGCGCTGAAAAACGCCCAGGAAGGTTCGGCCGATGCACATATCGTCAGCGCATTCGAGATGAGCGATGCGCAGGTCAAGGATGTGATCGCCACCCTGGAGAAGAAGTTCGGCCGCAAGCTGAACCCTTCTGTGGAAGTGGACAACAGCCTGATCGGCGGCGTGCGTGTCGTGGTTGGCGACGAAGTGTTCGATACCTCCGTGCGCGCGAAGCTGCAGCAGCTGCATGCTGCTCTGGCCGCGTGAATAGCCGGACCCTGGCGTAAGCGAAAGAACAATTTTTAGGAGTTAGTATGCAACTCAACGCATCTGAAATCAGCGAGCTGATCAAGAGCCGGATCCAAGGCCTTGGCGATACCGCTGAGATTCGCAATCAGGGCACGGTTATTTCCGTGTCCGACGGTATCTGCCGTATCCATGGTCTGTCCGACGTGATGCAAGGTGAGATGCTGGAATTCCCGGGCAATACCTTCGGCCTGGCGCTGAACCTGGAGCGTGACTCGGTCGGCGCCGTTATCCTGGGCGAATACGAGCACATTTCCGAAGGCGACACCGTCAAGTGCACCGGCCGTATCCTGGAAGTGCCTATCGGTCCGGAACTGAAGGGCCGCGTGGTCAACGCACTGGGCCAGCCGATCGACGGCAAGGGTCCGATCAACGCCAAGCTGACCGCCCCGATCGAAAAGATCGCTCCGGGCGTGATCGCACGCCAGTCCGTGTCGCAACCGATGCAGACCGGCCTGAAGTCGATCGACTCGATGGTGCCTGTCGGCCGCGGCCAGCGCGAGCTGATCATCGGCGACCGCCAGACCGGCAAGACCGCCGTCGCGATCGACGCCATCATCAACCAGAAGGGTCAGAACATGACCTGCATCTACGTCGCGATCGGCCAGAAGGCTTCGTCGGTCAAGAACGTGGTGCGCGCACTGGAAGCGCACGGCGCGATGGAATACACCATCGTCGTGGCAGCGACCGCCTCCGAATCGGCAGCGATGCAATACGTGTCGGCCTACTCGGGTTGCGCCATGGGCGAATACTTCCGCGATCGCGGTCAAGATGCCCTGATCGTGTATGACGACCTGTCCAAGCAAGCTGTTGCGTACCGTCAGGTATCGCTGCTGCTGCGCCGTCCGCCGGGCCGTGAAGCTTACCCGGGCGACGTGTTCTACCTGCACAGCCGCCTGCTGGAACGCGCAGCCCGCGTGAACGCCGACTACGTCGAGAAGTTCACCAACGGCGAAGTCAAGGGCCAGACCGGTTCGCTGACCGCGCTGCCGATCATCGAAACCCAGGCCGGCGACGTGTCCGCCTTCGTTCCGACCAACGTGATCTCGATCACCGACGGCCAGATCTTCCTGGAAACCTCGCTGTTCAACGCCGGTATCCGTCCTGCGATCAACGCCGGTATCTCGGTGTCGCGCGTCGGTGGCGCTGCCCAGACCAAGGTCATCAAGGGCCTGTCCGGCGGTATCCGTACCGACCTGGCGCAGTACCGTGAACTGGCCGCGTTCGCGCAGTTCGCTTCCGATCTGGACGAAGCCACCCGCAAGCAGCTGGATCGCGGCGCGCGCGTAACCGAACTGCTCAAGCAGGCTCAGTACGCGCCGCAATCGATCTCGATCATGGCCGTCACGCTGTTCGCGGTCAACAAGGGCTACATGGACGACGTCGAAGTCAAGAAGATCCTGGCATTCGAAGCCGGTCTGCACAACTTCGTGAAGACCAGCCATGCTGACCTGCTGAAGAAGATCGAAGACACCAAGCAACTGGATAAGGATGCTGAAGCGGCCCTGGCAGCGGCCATCGTCGACTTCAAAAAATCCGGCGCGTACTAATTTTACTGAAGCTATAAGGAGTCTTACTCGTGGCTACAGGTAAAGAGATACGTGGCAAGATCAAGAGCGTAGAGAATACGAAGAAGATCACCAAGGCGATGGAAATGGTCGCGGCATCCAAAATGCGCAAGGCGCAGGACCGGATGCACGCTGCCCGCCCATACAGCGACAAGATCCGCAATATCGCGGCCAACCTGTCGCAGGCCAATCCGGAATACACGCATCCGTTCATGGTCAAGCAGGATACCGCCAAGCGCGTTGGTTTCATCGTCGTCACGACCGACAAGGGTCTGTGCGGCGGCATGAACACCAATTCGCTGCGTCTGCTGACTTCGAAGATTCGTGAACTGGAAGGCCAGAGCCTTGCCATCGAGACCGTTGCCATTGGCAACAAGGGTCTCGGTTTTCTGAATCGTATTGGCGCCCGCGTGGCCGCCAACGTAACGCAATTGGGCGATACGCCTCACCTGGAAAAGCTGATCGGCCCCGTCAAGGTGCTGCTCGATGCATACCAGGAAGGCAAGCTGGACGCGGTGTACCTGGTGTACACCAAGTTCATCAATACGATGAAGCAGGAAGCAACCCTGCAGCAATTGCTGCCGCTGACCAGCGACAAGCTCAAGGCTGATGAGGGTTCGCACTCCTGGGACTACATCTATGAGCCCGATGTGCAAAGCGTGGTGGACGAGCTGCTGGTGCGTTACGTTGAAGCACTGATTTATCAGGCTGTCGCCGAAAACATGGCGTCCGAGCAATCGGCGCGGATGGTGGCGATGAAAGCTGCAAGCGACAACGCCGGCAGTGTGATCGGAGAGCTGAAGCTGGTCTACAACAAGACCCGCCAGGCAGCGATCACCAAGGAACTGTCGGAAATCGTTGCTGGTGCGGCCGCGGTCGGCTGATAGCGGCAGACGTAACGCAGCGATGCGAATCAGATTTTAAATTTTATCTATTGAAGGAACGAAAATGGCTGATGGCAAAATCGTTCAGTGTATCGGCGCCGTGGTGGACGTAGAGTTCCCGCGCAATGCGATGCCCAAGATTTACGATGCCTTGAAATTGGAAGGTTCTGAACTGACCCTGGAAGTCCAGCAACAGCTGGGCGACGGCGTGGTTCGTACCATTGCGCTCGGTTCGTCGGACGGTCTGCGCCGCGGCCTGACCATCACGAACACCGGCCATGGAATCACGGTGCCGGTCGGCACTGCGACCCTGGGCCGCATCATGGACGTGCTGGGCAACCCGATCGACGAATGCGGTCCGGTGAGCCACGCGCAAACCGCCGAGATCCACCGCAAGGCCCCTGCATACGACGAACTGTCGCCCTCGCAAGAGCTGCTGGAAACCGGCATCAAGGTGATCGACCTGGTGTGCCCGTTCGCCAAGGGCGGCAAGGTCGGCCTGTTCGGCGGCGCCGGTGTGGGCAAGACCGTGAACATGATGGAACTGATCAACAACATCGCCAAGGCGCACAGCGGTCTGTCCGTGTTCGCCGGTGTTGGTGAGCGTACCCGTGAAGGTAACGACTTCTATCACGAAATGGCAGAAGCCAAGGTCGTGGATCTGGAAAACCCGGCCAACTCCAAGGTGGCCATGGTGTACGGCCAGATGAACGAACCGCCGGGCAACCGTCTGCGCGTCGCGCTGACCGGCCTGACCATCGCCGAAGGCTTCCGTGATGAAGGCAAGGACGTCCTGTTCTTCGTCGACAACATCTACCGTTACACCCTGGCCGGTACCGAAGTGTCCGCGCTGCTGGGCCGTATGCCTTCCGCCGTGGGCTACCAGCCGACGCTGGCCGAAGAAATGGGGCGCCTGCAAGAGCGCATCACCTCGACCAAGACCGGTTCGATCACCTCGATCCAGGCCGTGTACGTCCCTGCGGATGACTTGACCGACCCGTCGCCGGCAACCACCTTCGCCCACTTGGACTCGACCGTCGTTCTGTCGCGTGACATCGCTTCGCTGGGTATCTACCCTGCGGTCGATCCGCTGGACTCGACCTCGCGCCAGCTGGACCCGCAAGTGGTCGGCCAGGAGCACTACGAAACAGCCCGCGCCGTCCAAGGCACCCTGCAGCGCTACAAGGAACTGCGCGACATCATCGCGATTCTGGGCATGGACGAACTGGCTCCGGAAGACAAGCTGCTGGTGGCGCGCGCTCGCAAGATGCAGCGTTTCCTGTCGCAGCCGTTCCACGTTGCCGAAGTGTTCACCGGTTCGCCCGGCAAGTACGTTTCGCTCAAGGACACGATCAAGGGCTTCAAGATGATCGCCAGCGGCGAACTCGATCACCTGCCGGAACAAGCGTTCTACATGGTCGGCACGATCGAAGAAGCAATCGAAAAAGCCAAGAAGATCAACTGACAAGCTGTTGAAAAACGTAGCGCGCGGTTCGAGCCTGGGCTCGAGGAGCACAAGCGTACGAGAGTACGCTGAGCACCGCAGGGCTCAAGACCGGACGGCGCAGTAGTTTTGCGACAGTTTGTATTTATTGATCTTTGGCGCCGCTTCCATGCATTGCTGATGCACGGGAGCGGTCAATCGGATAGGAAACGACATGGCACATACTATTCAAGTGGACGTGGTTTCGGCGGAAGAGGCAATCTTCTCCGGCGAGGCTGAATTCGTCGTGTTGCCGGGTGAAGCGGGCGAGCTGGGTATCTATCCCCGCCACACGCCGCTGATCACGCGCATCAAGCCGGGTGCCGTCCGTATCAAGGTGCCGGGCCAGGCGGCCGAGGAATTCGTGTTCGTGGCGGGCGGCCTGCTGGAAGTTCAGCCGGATGCCGTGACCGTGCTGGCCGACACCGCGATCCGCGGCGCCGACCTGGACGAAGCCAAGGCAGCCGAAGCGAAGAAGCTGGCCGAAGAAGTATTGGCCAACCGCGATTCGAAGATCGATTACGCCGCTGCGCAAGCCGAACTGGCTGCCGCAGTCGCGCAATTGGCCGCGATCCAGAAGTTGCGTCAGAAGCGCTGATGCGTCGGCGTCGCCATCGCTTCAACGGGATGGCGCAAGCAAGAAGTCTAAAGGCAGCCTCGGCTGCCTTTTTTCATGGGCGCGCGGTGGATGGATGCGCGTTGGCGCATATTGCGCTAGTCTGGACAAATATAAACGGCGCTGCGCTGCAGACGCATATCGCCGGAACCGAACGAGACAGGAGAATTCCATGCCGCAAACTGGCCAGGCCCAGCCGCTTTCATCCCATGCCGGCGGCAAGCCGGTGATTGCCGTGGTCGGCTTGTCCAATCGCCCCGCGCGGGCCAGTTATGACGTCGCGGCTTACATGCAGTCGGCGGGGTATCGGATCGTCGCGGTCAATCCCATGTATGCCGGCCAGACCATCCTGGGCGAGCATTGCCATGCCACGCTGCAGGATGCGGCGGCGGCGCTGGCGAAAGAAGGGTTGCGCATTTCCATTGTCGACTGCTTCCGCAAATCCTCCGACATCCCGCCGGTGGTGGATGACGCCATCGCCATCGGCGCCGAATGCGTGTGGATGCAACTCGACATCTTCCACGAGGAAGCCGCTGGCAAAGCGCGTGCCGCGGGATTGAAGGTGATCATGGACAAGTGCATCAAGATCGAGCATCGCCAGGGAAATTACCTCGGCGTGCTGTAGCGGCACGGTTGCAATCGGCGGGCCACGGCCGGTAAGGCGCAAGCAGCAAGGCGCAAGCAGCAAGACGCAATCGGGACATCACCACAACAACCACAGGGACTCAGCATGCCGAAAAAAATCGCAGAGCAATTCGTCGCCGACAGCAAGGTGGAGATCAATGACGGCAGCGCTTCGTCCAAACCGCTGTCATCCGGCAACAAGGAGCAGGACAAGGCCGAGATCGGCCGCCTGGCCGCCGCCATCGGCGAGCAGCAGCAGATGTTCTATGCCGGCCGCCGGCACAAGTTGCTGGTGATTTTGCAGGGGATCGATACCAGCGGCAAGGACGGCACGGTCAACGACGTGTTCGCCGGCGTTAATCCGCAAGGTATCCGCATCGCCAACTTCAAGGCGCCGACGGCCATTGAGCTGGCGCATGACTATCTTTGGCGCGTGCACCAGCAGGTGCCGGCGGCGGGGGAGATCGTGGTGTTCAACCGCAGCCATTACGAAGACGTGCTGATCACGCGCGTGCACGACTGGATCGACGACAAGGAGTGCAAGCGCCGCTACGCCCAGATCAACGACTTCGAACGCTTGCTGAGCGAGACCGGCACGGTCATCCTCAAGTTCTTCCTGCATATTTCCAAGGACGAGCAGCAAGAGCGTTTGCAGTCGCGCATCGACGATCCCAACAAGCATTGGAAATTCGAGATCCAGGACCTTGAAGAACGCCAGCGCTGGGATGCCTACCAGCAGGCCTACCAGAATGCCCTGCGCGCCACCAGCACGGAACATGCGCCTTGGTACGTGGTGCCGGCCGACGCCAAGACGCACCGCAACCTGGTGGTCGCCAGCATCGTGCTGGAGACGCTGGAAGCGTTGAAGCTGAAGTTTCCGGATCCCAAGCCGGAACTGAAAAAACTCAAGGTCGACTGAGTCGCCAGTCCTGGGCCTGAAGCCGGCCGGACTGGCGGTCCGCCATCACTTACTTGAGCCACTTGTCGAATACCTGCTGGTACTCGCCGGTAGCCTTGGCCAGGTGCAGCCAGGCATCCACATATTCCTTGAAGGCGATATCGCCGCGCGGCAGCATGTAGGCCTTTTCGGCGAACTGCAGCGGCTGTTGGGGATTGACCGGGCACAGTTCCGGATGGAGCTTGGACTGCCACATGGTCTCGCTGGCATCGGTCACCATCACGTCGGCTTTGCCGTCGATGATCTGCTGGAAGATGGTCACGTTGTCGGGGTGCAGCGCCAGCGTGGCGCGCTTGTAGTGCGCACGCGCGAAACGCTCGTTGGTGCCGCCGGGGTTGACGATGGCGCGTGTGCCCGGCTGGTCGATCAGGTCGAAATTGCGGAATTTTTCCTTGTCGGCGCAACGCACCACCGGCGCCTTTCCATCGACCATGGTCGGCGCCGAGAACGCCGCCTTCTTCTGGCGTTCCAGCGTGATCGAGACGCCGCCCATGGCGATGTCGCACTGGGCGATGAAGTCATTCATCAGGTTGCTCCAGGTGGTCTTCACGAATTGCGCTTCCACCCCCAGCGACTTGGCCAGCGATGTGGCCAGTTCCACATCCATGCCTTCGAACGTCTGGTCCGGGCGGTAGAAGGTGAACGGCTTGTAGTCGCCGGTCATGCAGACGCGCAGCTTGCCGGATTTGATCACCTGGTCCAGGCGCGATGCGTTGGCGTCGCCGTCGGCGGCAAGCGCCGGACGGAGCGACAGCGAAACGAGGGCGAGGGCGGCCAGCAAGGCGGCGCCGAGAAATTTTTTCATATTGTCTCCAGATGGATGTTGGCAATACGGCGCCCGATTGTTGAGCGATAGCGTGCGCCTGTCGGTCTTTTTGTTGCCCGCCGATCATAACAAAAATGCTTGCGCTTTCGCAGGCGATGCGCCTTTTCGGGACTTGTCGGCCGCAGCGCAACCCCGCGCAGGAAATGGCGCGCCGCTGCCATCCAGGTCGATATCGGTGCCGGACGATACCGATAATTAGCCGGGCTTTCCTGGTTTGGATGAGATAATGGAGGTTTGCCGTCCGCTACTGTCCAGGTCGACCATGTCCCGATTCGCACCGCTGAAAAACGATACTTTCCTGCGCGCCTTGCTGCGCCAGCCGACCGATTACACGCCGCTGTGGCTGATGCGCCAGGCCGGCCGCTATCTGCCGGAATACCGCGCCACGCGTGCGCGCGCCGGCTCCTTCATGGGCCTGGCGACCAACCCTGATTACGCCACCGAAGTCACGCTGCAGCCGTTGGCGCGTTATCCGCTGGACGCCGCCATCCTGTTCTCGGACATCCTCACCGTGCCGGATGCGATGGGCCTGGGGCTGTATTTCGCCGAAGGCGAGGGCCCCAAGTTCGAGCGCCCATTGCGCGACGAAGCGGCGGTCAAGGCGCTGCAGGCGCCCGATCTGGCCAAGCTGAATTATGTGTTCGACGCCGTGACGCAAATCCGCCGCGAGCTCGATGGCCGGGTGCCGCTGATCGGATTTTCCGGCAGCCCCTGGACGCTGGCTTGCTACATGGTCGAAGGCGGCGGCTCGGACGATTTCCGCCTGGTCAAGAGCATGCTCTACAGCCGGCCGGACCTGATGCACCACATCCTCAGGACCAACGCCGCTGCGGTGGCGGCCTACCTGAATGCGCAGATCGACGCCGGCGCGCAAGCGGTGATGATCTTCGATACCTGGGGCGGCGCCCTGGCCGATGGCATCTACCAGCAATTCTCGCTGGCCTACATGGCCGACGTGGTGCGCCAGTTGAAGCGGGAGCAGGACGGCGCGCGCATTCCCGTGATCGTGTTCACCAAGGGCGGCGGCCTGTGGCTGGAGCAGATCGCCGCCATCGGCGCCGACGCCGTCGGCCTGGACTGGACGGTCAACCTGGGCGAGGCCCGCCGCCGTGTCGGCGACCAGGTGGCGCTGCAGGGCAATCTCGACCCCAACGTGCTGTTCGCCGGCGACGACGCCATCCGCGCCGAGGTGCGCAAGCTGCTGGAATCCTACGGCAAGCCATCGGTGGGCAACGGCCATGTCTTCAACCTGGGCCACGGTATTTCCCAGCACACCCCGCCCGAGGCGGTGACGACACTGGCCGATGCAGTCCATGAGATCAGCCGCAGCATGAGGTCTTGAGGCCGCCGGATGCCTGTGCGCCTGCCGTGGCTGGCCGCGGTTGCGCGGTATGTCGCGACCGCGTGAACCGGCACGGTGCAAGCCATGGATCTTTTGATAAGTGATTTTTTTGACTTATGCACATTTTGGGCTTGCTTCTAATTAAGAATCGATAATATCGACATGCGAATTTCTTTGGCCGGGCCGCATTTCCAAGTGCTTGATTTCATTGATGTTATTTTCTGCTCCGCTTTTGGGCAATCTATTGGGAGGCCCAGCCTTGGCGGGCTTGCAGGCTGTCAAGAGGTACTTTTCAACAAAGTTATCCACAGGTTTTGTGCATAACCCTAAAAGCGCTTATTAAACCGTCATTTACGCGTGCTTTTGAAGTTTTACTTTAAATGCGCGTAGTCATTTTTGTCGGGCAGAGATGAAAAATCATCGGTCGCGGTCGATGATCACCCCTTGACAAATGATCGCGGTGATCTAGTGCCTTCAGGACTTATGCACATGGAAGAGGTTAGGGCCGCGGCTGAAAAAAATTTAGAAAATAAATTTTCCGCTCGCCAAGGATAAATACAAGTGTTTGATTTTATTGAATTATTTTTTTGCTTTTGATTTGGGCAATTTATTGAAAGCCGCCTCCAGTCTGGCGCAAAGCCTGTCAAGAGCGACTTGTCCCCAAAGTTATCCACAGGATTTGTGGATAGCTCAAAAAATACAGTTGAAACCTATAGTTAGCTCGGTTTTTCAGGAATTACATTAAGTTCGTGGAACAGTGCATCCTCCAAGTCGCGCTCGATACCCCCTTGCATACCGTCTTCGATTATTGTTGGCGCGGCCGGGAGGATGAGGCGATCCCCGTCGTCGGCCAACTGGTCGTGGTGCCATTCGGGCGGCGCGAAGCGGTTGGCGTGGTGGTCGGCCATGCGGCCCGGACCGAGCTGAGCGCAGACAAGATCAAGGACGTGCTTGCCGTACGCGGCCAGTTGCCGCCGTTGTCGGCGCACTGGTTGGCGCTGTGCGGGTTTGCTGCCGACTATTACCAGCGGCCGTTGGGCGAAGTGATGCTGCCGGGCCTGCCCAAGAACCTGCGCGCGCTGACTACGGTGGCACTGGACAAGGCGCTCAAGGCGCTGGGCCGGATGGCCGCGCCGCCCAAGAAGCGCAAGGCAAAGGCCAAGGACGCCGAGAGCGAACCGGCTGCCGAGCCGGCGCCGCCCGCCGATCCCATGCAGTTCGGCGCCGCGCCGCCGCTCAATGCCGCGCAACAACAGGCAGTCGACGTCATCGCCCAGGCGGAAGGGTTCGCGCCGCTGCTGCTGTACGGGGTCACCGGCAGCGGCAAGACCGAAGTCTATTTGCAGGCCGCCGCCGCCATCCTGAAACGCGCGGCCGATGCCAAGGCTGCAGCGGAGCAGCCTGCCGCGCCGCAGGAGGCGCCCGCGCAGATCCTGGTGCTGGTGCCGGAAATCAACCTCACTCCCCAACTGGAAGGCAATATCCGCGCGCGCTTCCCCCACCTGAACGTGGTGGCGCTGCACAGCGGGCTGGCCGAGGGCGAGCGTACCCGCAGCTGGCTGGCGGCCCATCTGGGGCAGGCGCATATCGTGCTGGGCACGCGCCTGGCCATCCTGTCTTCATTGCCGCACCTCAAACTCATTGTCATCGACGAAGAGCACGATCCGTCCTACAAGCAGCAGGAAGGCCTGCGTTATTCCGCGCGCGACCTGGCCGTATGGCGGGCGCACCAGCTCGGCATTCCGGTGGTGCTGGGTTCGGCCACGCCGTCGCTGGAAACCTGGCAGCACGCCCAGGCCGGCCGCTACCGCCGCCTGGAACTGCGCCAGCGCGCCGCGCAGCAGGCGGTGCTGCCCACCGTCAAGGTGGTCGACATGGAGCGCGACAAGCCGCAGGACGGGCTGACCTCCACCCTCATCGGCGCCATCCGCAAGCGCCTGGAAAACGGCGAGCAGTCGCTGCTGTTCCTCAACCGGCGCGGCTATGCGCCGGTGCTGGCGTGCGACGCCTGCGGCTGGATCAGCAATTGCATGCGCTGCGACGCCTTCATGGTGGTGCACCGGCCCGAGCGCCGCCTGCGCTGCCACCATTGCAGCCTGGAACTGCACATCCCCAAGTCCTGCCCGACCTGCGGCAACATCGACCTGCAGCCGCTGGGGCGCGGCACCCAGCGCGTGGAAGAGGGCTTGCGGGCGATCTTCCCGGAGGCGCGGGTGCTGCGCATCGACGCCGATTCGACGCGCCTGAAGGGTTCCGCCCAGCTCGCCTTCGACAGCGTGCACCGCGGCGAGGTCGACATCCTGATCGGCACCCAGATGGTGGCCAAGGGGCACGACTTCAAAAAGCTGACCCTGGTGGGCGTGATGAACCCCGACACCGCGCTGTTTTCGCACGACTACCGCGCCAGCGAGCGCCTGTTCGCGCAACTGATGCAGGTGGCCGGGCGCGCCGGCCGCGCCGGGCTGTCGGCTGACGGCAGCTCGGGCGAGGTGCTGATCCAGACCCGCTATCCGCACCATCCGCTGTACCAGGCGGTGGTGTGCCACGACTACGACGGCTTCGCCGGCACGCTGCTGGAAGAGCGCCAGCAAGCCTGTTTCCCGCCCTTCATGTACCAGGCGCTGCTGCGCGCTGAAGCGCGCGAGCTGGCGCAGGCCGTGGGCTTCCTGCAGGAGGCTGCCGCCATGCTGACCGCGCCCGCCATCACCATCAACGCCCCCATCCCGATGACGATGATGCGCGTGGCCAACGTCGAGCGCGCGCAATTGCTGGTGGAATGCCCCTCGCGTCCCGCCTTGCAGGCTTTCCTGAGGGAATGGCTGGCCGAACTCAGGCAGGTGAAGACGCGGGTGCGCTGGTCGCTTGAGGTCGATCCGGTCGATATCTGAGGCCGCGCCGGCGCGCCGGTGCATTTCACGCCATTGGCGACGCTTCTGCTTGCCCGCGGCATGCATTTCGTCGCAAGGCGCTGGGCCGGCGTCGCACCGGTCACTAAGCTTGCTCCCGTCGCTCATCCATTGCACAGGAGCATCCCATGATCGCCGGCATCGTCACGCACACCCCTTTATGGGTCTGGCCCTTGCTGGCCTTTTTGCTGTATCGCGGCTGGCAAGCCGGCCGCGACCGCGACGCCCCGCTGGCCAAGGCGCTGGCGATGCCGGTGGTGATGCTCGGCTTGTCCTTGTCGGGCTTGCTGCTCAGTTTCAGCGCCCATCCGGCCAATGCCCTGCCAGGCGTTGTCGCCATGCTGGCCGCTGGCTTTCTCAGTTTCCGCAGCCGTGCCGCCGCCGCCATCCGCGTCGATGCCGCGCGCCGCCGGATCGCCCAGCGCGGCAGTTGGCAGCCCTTGTTGCTGACGCTGGGGATTTTTGCCGTCAAATACAGCGCCGCGGTCATGCTGGCCTTGCATCCGCAACTGGCGTCCAGCGCCTGGTTCTCCCTGCCGCAGGCGGCGTTGTATGGCGCCTTCGCCGGTATTTTCGCCGGCCGATTGTTGCGAATCGTACATCTTTATCGCCGTGCGCTGGCGGGCCATGTCCAGACGGGCCCGGCGCCGGGCTGAGCGCGGCCGCAAAAAGCTGGAATGGGCAGCGTCCCCCGGGCGCAAAGCGGGGCGGCAAGCCGGTATAATCTCGGCTGCTCAACTAATTTCAAGCGATTCCTCCCGGCGCGGGTTTCCGATGCGCCGCGGCCGCTTCCGCTTTACCTGCCATTCCCATGCTCGCACAACAGAAACAAAGCATTGCCGACCTGTTTTCATCCGCGTTGAAGCCGCTCGTCGCCGGCACCGACCTGCAGCCCAGCATCACGCTGGAGCGCCCGCGCGACCCGTCGCATGGCGACATCGCCTGCAACATCGCCATGCAACTGGCCAAGCCGCTGAAGAAGAACCCGCGCGAACTGGCGCAAGCCATCGTGGCCGCCGTGCTGGCCGATCCGGCGCGCGACGGCCTGGTGGAGTCGGCGGACATCGCCGGCCCCGGTTTCATCAACCTGCGCGTAGCCGCTGCCGCCAGGCAGGCGGTGGTCAAGGTCATCCACGAACAAGGTGCCGATTTCGGCAAGAGCCGTGCCGGCGAGGGCAAGAAGGTGCTGGTCGAGTTCGTCTCCGCCAACCCCACCGGCCCGTTGCACGTCGGCCACGGCCGCCAGGGCGCGCTCGGCGATGCGCTGTCGTCGCTGCTGGAAGTACAGGGTTACGACGTGCTGCGCGAGTTCTACTACAACGACGCCGGCGTGCAGATCGCCACGCTGGCCACTTCCGTGCAGACCCGCGCGCGCGGCTTCAAGCCGGGCGACGCCGAGTGGCCGGAGTCGGCCTACAACGGCGACTACATCGCCGATATCGCACGCGATTTCCTCGACCAGAAGACCGTCTCGGCCAGCGATGGCGAACCGGTCACCGCCAGCGGCGATGTCGAGGACATCGAATCGATCCGCCGTTTCGCCGTGGCCTACCTGCGCCATGAGCAGGATCTCGACCTGCAGGCCTTCGGCGTGAAGTTCGACAATTATTACCTGGAGTCGTCGCTGTATGCCGACGGCAAGGTGGCCGCCGCGGTCGAGGCGCTGGTCAAGGCCGGCAAGACCTACGAGCAGGACGGCGCGCTGTGGTTGCGCACCACCGACTATGGCGACGACAAGGATCGCGTCATGAAGAAGACCGACGGCACCTATACCTACTTCGTGCCCGACGTCGCCTATCACATCAACAAATGGCAGCGCGGCTACGGCAAGGTGATCAACGTCCAGGGCAGCGACCACCACGGCACCATCGCGCGCGTGCGCGCCGGCCTGCAGGCTGCAGGCGTGGGCATCCCGCAAGGCTATCCCGATTACGTGCTGCACAAGATGGTCACCGTCATGCGTAACGGCGAAGAGGTGAAGATCTCCAAGCGCGCCGGTTCCTACGTCACGCTGCGCGACCTGATCGAATGGTCGGCCGGCGCGGGCGCCGAGGGCGCAGAGGGCGCAGAGGGCGAAACCCCGGACCTGACCCGCGGCCGCGATGCGGTGCGCTTCTTCCTGATCTCGCGCAAGGCCGACACCGAGTTCGTGTTCGACGTCGACCTGGCGCTGGCGCAGTCGGATGAAAACCCGGTCTATTACGTGCAGTACGCCCACGCGCGCATCTGCACCGTGCTGGGCAAGTGGGGCGGCGACGAGGAAGAGCTCAGGAATGTGGCCGACCTGTCGCCGCTGACCGCGCCGCGAGAAGCCGCGCTGCTGGCCAAGCTGGCCGAGTATCCGGAAATGCTGGCGCACGCGCTGGCCGAGCTGGGGCCGCACCAGGTGGCCTTCTATTTGCGCGATCTGGCAGGCGAACTGCATAGCTACTACAATGCGGAACGCGTGCTGGTCGACGATGTCCCAACCAGGCTCGCGCGCCTGGCGCTGATGGCCGCCACCCGCCAGGTGCTGCGCAATGGCCTGGCGCTCTTGGGCGTATCGGCGCCGGCCAGAATGTAAATTGCTAACCAAGCCGCTAAGCTAATCAAGACAAGAGAAACGTGAAACAGTTGAACGCGAAACATCACAAACAGGCCGGCGGCACGCTGTTGGGCCTGATCCTGGGTTTGATCGTCGGACTGGGCATTGCCGTTGGCGTGGCGCTGATGATCACCAAGTCGCCGATCCCCTTCGTCAACAAGGTGGTCCGCCCCGAGCGCGCCGATCCGACCCCGGCCCAGGCCGCCGACCCCAACCGTCCGTTGTACGGCAACCGCGACAGCAACCCGCCGCCATCGCAGACGCCGGTGCCCCCCAACACGGCCGCGGCGCAGCCGGTTGTCCCGCCGCCGGCCGCGCCGGCCAAGCCGGCTGAAACCAAGACTGCCGACGCCAAGCCGGCCGCCCAGGCGCCGGCCAAGAGCGATGCCGCCGACGACAAATGGAGCTACTTCCTGCAGACCGGCGCCTTCCGCGACCAGGCTGATGCGGAAAGCGCCCGCGCCAAGCTGGCCCTGCTCGGTTTCGAAGCCAAGGTCACCGAACGCACCGCCGACAGCGGCGTGCTGTACCGCGTGCGCATCGGCCCCTTCGAGCAGGCTGAAGCGATGAACCGGACGCGCAGCAAATTGTCCGATAACGGGGTCGATGCGGCGATCGTCCGCATTCCCAGGTAATTCGAACCTGTTCACTATCTCTGCCGGGGTCGTTCAAATGCCCTTTCAGGCGGTCTGCAGCGTTGCAAAGCCTCGCCGGGGCCAACCGGCCCGGCTACGTTTTGCGCCTTGCATCCCATCCTGAAATGACATCTGCCCAGCCCCGGCAGAGATAGCGGACAGATTCTCAGGCAAGAGTCCGATTCGTCCCGGCAACAGGGGATAGCTGGCGGGGGGAGCAGGATTCGGGGGGGCCGTGCCATCGGCCCCTTTCCAATATCCATCAGAGAAGGGTAATTTCATGCGTTTTTATCAACAGCTGCTGGCGGCAGTCAGCTTTGGCGTGCTGGCCCTGTCGGCCAGCGTGAATGCGGGCGCATCGCCGGCCAATCCGCAAGTAGGCGCCGACTATCGCGTGCTGGACCAGGCCCAGCCGACCGACTCGGGCAACAAGGTGGAAGTCACCGAGTTCTTCTGGTTCGACTGCCCGCATTGCGCCGCCTGGGACCCGTCGCTGACGGCCTGGGTCAAGAAGCAGGGCGACAAGATCAACTTCAAGAAGGTGCCGGTGGCTTTCCGCGACAGCTTCGTGCCGCAGCAAAAGCTGTACTACGCGTTGGAAGCGATGGGTAAGGCGGAAGAGCTGACGCCGAAGATTTTCCATGCGATCCACGTTGAAGGGCAGCGCATCAACACCGACAAGACCATCCTGGCCTATATCGAGAAGGTGGGCCTGGACAAGCAGAAATTCCTCGACCTGTACAATTCCTTCGGCGTGCAGACCAAGGCCCGCCGCGCCGCCCAGCTGCAGGAAGCCTACAAGGTCGACGGCGTGCCGATGATCGCCATCGACGGCCGTTACGTCACCTCGCCGGCGGTGGTCGGCGTGGCGCTGGCCAACCAGCCGGAGTCGATGCAGCAGGCGGCCACGCTGCAGGTGATGGATCACCTGGTGGCCAAGGCCGCAGCCGAAAAGGCTGCCGGCGCCGCAAAGAAAAAGTAAGAACCGATCCGGAAACGGCCCGCGTCCGCAAGGCCGCGGGCCGTTTTCATTGCAGGCTGTCCATCCGCATTCATCAGAACAGGCAGGAGCCGACATGACGCATTCCCACGGCACGACGAAAGCGCAGCGCGTTTTCCTGACCGGCGCTTCCAGCGGCATCGGCATGGCGCTGGCGCGCGCCTATGCGCAGCAGGGCGCGACGCTGGGCCTGGCGGCGCGGCGCGCGGCTGAATTGGAGGCCTTGCGCGCCAGCCTGCCCGAGCCGCAACGCCACCGCATCTATGCGCTCGACGTCACCGACCACGCGGCGCTGCAGGCGGCGGCCGATGCCTTCATGGCCGAGTTCGGCGGCGCCGACGTGGTGATCGCCAATGCCGGCATCTCGCAAGGCACGCTGACCGAATATCGCGAAGACCTGGCCGCCTTCGAGCGCATCATGGCGGTCAACGTCACCGCCACGTTCGCGACCTTCACGCCTTTCGTCGCGCGCATGAAGGCGCTGCCCGAGGCCGAGCGCCGCCGCTGCCGGCTGGTCGGCATCGGCAGCGTGGCGGGCATTCGCGGCTTGCCGGGCGCCGGGGCCTACAGCGCATCCAAGGCCGCGGTCATCAGTTACTGCGAGTCGCTGCGGGTGGAGTTGCGCAGCAGCGGCATCCAGGTGGTGACCATCGCGCCGGGCTATATCGATACGCCGATGACCCAGGTCAACCATTACCGCATGCCCTTCCTGCTGCCGGTAGAAACATTCGCCGCCCGCGCGCTGCGGGCGATTGCCGACGGCGCCAGTTACCGCGTCATCCCGTGGCAGATGGGCGTAGTCGCCAAGCTGCTCAGGATGGCGCCCAATTGGCTGTACGATATGGCATTCGCGCGCGCCCCCCAGAAGAAGCGTAACCTGTAATTTCTGCCGCCGCCGGTCATCGCCGGCGGCGGCATCCGGAGCCTCCATGAAGATCATTTTCGCCGGCACGCCGGAATTCGCCGCCGTCGCTCTCGAAGCACTGTACGCCGCCGGCCACGACATCACGCTGGTGCTGACCCAGCCCGACCGTCCGGCCGGGCGCGGCATGCAATTGCAGGCCTCGCCGGTCAAGCAGTGCGCGCAACAGCATGGCGCCCCGGTGGCGCAGCCGGTCTCGCTGCGGCTGGACGGCAAGTATCCCGACGTCGCCCAAGAAGCGCACGCACTGCTGCGCGCGACGCCGCACGATGTCATGGTGGTGGCAGCCTACGGCCTGATCCTGCCGAAGAGCGTGCTCGACATCCCGCGCCTGGGCTGCATCAACATCCACGGTTCGCTCTTGCCGCGCTGGCGCGGCGCCGCGCCGATCCACCGCGCCATCGAAGCGGGCGACGCCGAGACCGGCATCACCATCATGCAGATGGAAGAAGGGCTCGACACCGGCCCCATGCTGTTGATCGAAAGCCTGCCGATCGCCGGCGACGATACGACCGGCAGCCTGCACGACAAGCTGGCGGCGTTGGGCGGCCAGATGATTGTCGACGCATTGGCCAGGCTGGAACAAGGCCAACTGCCGGCCACGCCGCAACCGGAGCAGGGCGCCAATTACGCCGCCAAGATCGCCAAGGAAGAGGCCGCGCTCGATTTCTCGCGACCGGCCGCCGAGCTGGCGCGCAAGATCCGCGCCTTCAATCCCTTCCCCGGCGCCAGCGGGCGCTTCGGCGAAACGGTCATCAAGATCTGGCAAGCGCAGCCGGTCAGCATCGCACTGCGGGGCGCGCCGGGCCAGGTGCTGTCGGCCGATGCCCAGGCCGGCATCGTGGTGGCTTGCGGCGACGGCGCGCTGTTGCTGACCGAACTGCAAAAGCCGGGCGGCAAACGCCTGCCGGCGTCGGAATTCCTCAAGGGCTTCGCGCTGGAGGGCGGGCGTTTCGCCTGAACGTTACTGCTGCAGGTTGCGGCAATACCTGCAGCAAGGGCGGGCCGCAGGGTAGGTAGGGGGTGTTTTTCCAAACGGGGGGAAATCATGGATCAATTGACGGCTATGCGTACATTCCGTCACGTAGTCGACGCCGGCGGGTTCTCGGCGGCGGCGGTGGTGCTGGACATGTCGCCCAGCGTGGTGTCGCGCCAGATGAGCCAGCTGGAGCAGGCGCTGGGCGCGCAGTTGCTCAACCGCACCACGCGCCGCTTCGCGCTGACCGAAGTGGGGCAGGCCTACTATCTGCGCTGCGTGCAGATCCTGGACCAGATCGAGGATGCGGCGCAGATGGTGCACCACCACCAGAGCCATCCTTCCGGGCTGCTGCGCATCAATGCGCCGATGGTGTTCGGCATCATGGAATCCGGCAAGTGGCTGCCGGAATTCATGCGCAGCCATCCCGACCTCAAGGTCGACTTCGTATGCAACGACCGTTTCGTCGACCTGATCGCCGAAGAATTCGACGTCGGCTTGCGCATCACGCGTACCCTCCCGGACTCGACGCTGGTCGCCAAGCGCCTGTGCGCCAGCGACATGGTGCTGGTCGCCGCGCCCGACTACGTCAAGCGGCATGGCATGCCGCGTACGCCCGACGATCTGGCGGCCCACAACTACATGGCGTACTCGCTGGCGCTGCAAACTACCGAACTGACCTTTGCCGGGGCGGACGGCGCGCTGTCCAATGTGGCCGTCAGCGGCAATCTGCAGTCCAACAGCGGCATGGTGGTGTGCGATGCGGTGCGCGCCGGCATGGGCATTACCGCCTCGGCCACCTTCGTGGTGTGCGAAGACCTGCGGCACGGCGACCTGGTGCAGCTCCTGCCCGACTACCGCTTGCATTCGCGCGACCTGTATGCGCTCTATCCGCAAAACCGCCACATGTCGCCCAAGGTGCGCGCTTTCGTCGACTTCGTCGGCGATTACTATGCCCAGAACCGCTGGGCATTCTGAATGCTGCTTGCCCGGCACAAATAAAAACCCGCTGCAAATGCATGCAGCGGGTTTTTGTTTGGGGGAATGCGCTTACTTCTTCTCGACCGGCACCAGGTCGAAGTGGTCCGCCTGATATTGGAACAGCACGCAGTCGTCGCCCTTTTCGCAACCGCTGTAATGCGGCATGCGCGCCGGCAGGTTATAGAAGGAACCGGCCGGGTACTGGATGCGCTTGCCGTCGACCACGGCGTAGAAGGTGCCCTTCAGGACTACCGTCGGCAGGTTCTGCGTGTGCATGTGATACGGATTGTCCTTGCCGGCCGGGAAGATCACGAAGGCGTCATACGGACCCTTGCCAGTGATGCTGCCGCGCACGTCGGCGACCTTGATGCCGCCGGTGCCCGGCAGTTCGCGCCATTGCAGGTCGGATGCGGGGAACGAGACCAGCGGTTGCGCCTTGACTTCAACCTTTGGAGGGGAGGTGGCCAGGGCGGCGGAAGCGGCGGTGAGACCGGCGATCAGCAGTGCGGCGGTGGCGATACGTTTCATGTCGGTGTACTCCTTTAAGGTCGGTGGGTGAAGCGTGAAGAAAGACGGGCCGGATTCGCTCAGGCTACGTTCATTTCCAGGATGGCATTGGTGTTGAGCACGCTGCCGAAGGTGTCGGCGATGCTGACCAGCGATGCGCGGTGCAGTGCGTCGTGTGCGACGACGCCGCCGTCGGGCGCCTCGATGTCGCGCGTGGCGCAGGCATCGGCGGCCACGATCACGTCGAACCCGGCCGGCGCCGCATCGCGGGCCGCGCCTGCCACGCAGGCATGGGTCATCAGGCCGGTGATCAGCAAGGTCTTGATGCCGGCGGCCTTGAGCTGCGCCTCGATGTCGGTGTCCTGGAAGACGCTGACATTGGATTTCTTGACCAGGTGGTGATGCGCCGCCGGCTGGATCTCGGGATGGAGGGCGACGGTGGCGCCGCCTTCGGCGAAGATCGGCGTGCCGGCCGGCGTCACATGCTGGACGTGGAACACGGGCATGAGATGGCGGTCGGCCATGGCGACCAGCCGCTTGGCGTTGGCCAGCGCCGCCTTGCCATCGGGGATCGGCATCATGCCGGTGAAGTATTCGTTCTGGAAATCGATCACCAGCAGGGCGGTGCTGGCGGCCTCAAGCGAAACCGGAGCGGGCGCGCCGGCGATGCTGCGGATGGTGGGGTGCGACATGTGCTGCTCCTGGTTGATTGACGACAGGACGAAGCATAGCCAGACGGTCGCGCGCCGCACAGTGGCGGCACGCGACAAGATTTGTGCTGAAAACGCAAAAATCCGGAAAAGGGGCCCTGGCAGGGCCTGGCGCTAGCCGGGAACCGGCAGCGGGCTGGCGGGTTTGATTTCTTCCATGCACACCATTGAACGCACGCCGGCCACGCCCGGCACCTGCATCAGGCGGTCGGTCAGGAAGGACGACAGGCTCTTGAGGTCGGCCGCCGCCACCTTGAGCAGGTAATCGAAGTCGCCCGAAATGGTGTAGCACTCCAGGATTTCCGGAAATTGCCGGATCGCTTTCTCCACGCTGCGCACCTGCTTGAACTGTTCGCGCGCCAGCGAGAGGCTGACGAAGGCGATCACGCCCAGTCCCAGCGCGGCCGGCTCGACCTGGGCCGCATAGCCGCGGATCACGCCTTCCTGCTCCAGCCGCTGCACGCGGCGGTAGCACTGCGGGGGCGACAGGTTCACCTTGTCCGACAGTTCGACATTGCTGGCGCGGCCGTTTTGCTGCAAGGTTTCCAGGATGATGCGGTCGAAACGATCGAATTTTTCCATGTTGATGGATTTTTAGAATGAATCGTTCATATTTTATTATTTAAAGTAGAAAAAACGAACAGTAATTTCATTATTTTGAAACTATCATGTATCCATGCAGCGAGTTGGCGGTACTGAGCGGATCCAGCCGCAAGGACGGCGCCAACGTACATGGGAGGCAACATGAACGCCCGCATCGGTAACCTGCACATCGCATTGGAACAACGCTACTGCGCGCACAACTACGCGCCGCTGCCGGTCGTGCTCAGCCGCGGCCACGGCGTGTGGCTATGGGACGACCAGGGCCATCGCTACATGGACATGATGTCGGCCTATTCGGCCGTCAGCTTCGGCCATGCCAACGCCGCGCTGGTGGAGGTGCTGACGCAGCAGGCGCAGCGTCTGGCGGTGACTTCGCGCGCCTTCTACAGCGACCGGCTGGGGCTGTTCCTGCAGCGCCTGTGCGAGATGACCGCCATGGAGCGCGCGCTGCCCATGAACAGCGGCGCCGAGGCGGTCGAGACGGCCATCAAGGCCGCCCGCAAGTGGGCCTATCAGCGCAAGGGCGTGGCCGATGGCCGGGCGCGCATCGTGGTGTGCCGCGGCAACTTCGCCGGCCGCACCACCACCATTGTCGGTTTCTCGTCGGAGGCGCAGTACCGTGACGGCTTCGGCCCCTTCGACGGCGGTTTCGACAGCGTGCCGTTCGGCGATGCCGCGGCACTGGAAGCGGCCATCACGCCCGATACCGCAGCCTTCCTGGTCGAACCGATCCAGGGCGAGGGCGGCATTATCGTGCCGCCCGAGGGTTACCTGCGGCAATGCCGCGAGATTTGCACGCGCCATCGCGTCCTGATGATCTGCGATGAAGTGCAGACCGGGCTGGGGCGCACCGGCAAGCTGCTGGCCTGCGACCACGAAGGCGTCCGGCCGGATGGCCTGGTGCTGGGCAAGGCGCTCGGCGGCGGCTTGTTGGCGGTGTCGGCGTTCCTCGCATCGAGCGAGGTGATGGATGTGTTTGCTCCGGGCGACCATGGCAGCACCTTCGGCGGCAATGCGCTGGCGGCGGCAGTCGGTTTCAAGGCGCTGGAACTGCTGCAGGATGGCGCCCTGGCGGCCAATGCCGAGCGGCTCGGGGAGCGTTTGCGCAAGGGCTTGCGCGCCATCGGCCACCCGGCCATCCGCGAAGTGCGCGGCAAGGGGTTGCTGATCGGCATGGACCTCGACCCCCGGCTGATCGGCGCGCGGGCGTTTTGCGAACGCCTGATGGCGCACGGCATCCTGTCCAAGGAAACCCACGAGACCGTGGTGCGCTTCGCGCCGCCGCTGGTGATCGACGATGAGCAGATCGATGCCGCCTTGCGCGCCATCGGCGAGGTTTTCCATGAAATCCCGGCCCCACCACAAGGAGAATCAACATGAAGCAGCAACGCCACGAGGTCTTCCTGATGTGCCCGCCAGGACACTTCGAAGTGTCCTATGTGATCAACCCCTGGATGGAAGGCAATGTCGCCCATGGCGACCGGGCGCTGGCCGCGCGGCAGTGGCAGGTGCTGCGCGACGGCCTGGGGCAGGTGGCCAAGGTGCGCGAGATGCCATCCGTCGCCGGCCTGCCGGACATGGTGTTTACCGCCAACGGCGGCCTGGTGCTGGAGGACAAGGTGGTGCTGTCGCGTTTTCGCCATGCCGAGCGCCAGGGGGAGGAGGCGCATTTCGCCGGCTGGTTCGGGGAACAGGGCTTGCGCGTGCTGCGCATGCCCGACGCGGTCGCCTTCGAAGGCGCCGGCGACGCCTTGCTGGATCGGCAGTCCGAACTGCTGTGGATGGGTTACGGCCATCGCACCGACGTGCTGGCGGCGCCGCTGATCGCCGGCTGGCTGGACCTCGAAGTGCAGTCGCTGCAACTGG
Source organism: Herbaspirillum sp. GW821-FHT09A12 (assembly GCF_059418325.1). Lineage (NCBI taxonomy): Bacteria > Pseudomonadati > Pseudomonadota > Betaproteobacteria > Burkholderiales > Oxalobacteraceae > Herbaspirillum > Herbaspirillum sp. GW821-FHT09A12. The sequence goes on along the minus strand of NZ_JBWKPR010000004.1, from coordinate 135,769 downwards.
CCGACCCGCGCTTCTATCATCTGGATACCTGCTTCTGCCCGCTCGAGGGAGGCTATGTGATGTACTACCCGGCCGCGTTCGATGCCGCTTCGCAAAAGGCGATCGCCTGCCGGGTGCCGCAGCAACGGCGCATCGTCGTCGGCGAGCAGGATGCGCTGGATTTCGCCTGCAATACCGTCAATGCCGGCCGCCATGTATTCATGAATCGGGCCTCGCCGCCATTGCGCGCGGAGCTGGAGGACAAGGGGTTCACGGTGCATGAGACGCCGTTGTCCGAATTCATGAAGGCCGGCGGCGCCGCCAAGTGCCTGACCCTCAAGCTGACGGAACCGCGCCGGCGCGCGGCCAATGCCGGCCTCCTGGAGGAGGGGGCAGCCAGATTGTCGGCCTGAGCGGCTGCCGCGCGTCAAAACAGCAAGGCCCGCAGTCGCCAGATTGCGGGCCTTGTTCTGTGAGTGGCTCTTATTGGCCGACCACTTGCGGCAGGTGGCGCCAGAACAGCGCCGCGCCCAGGTGCACTTTGTCTTGCCAGTCGCTGGCCGAATCGTCGTCGGCGCCGTCGGTGATGAACTTGAAGGCGCGCCAGGGCACGCCGAAGTGACGGCATACGCGGGCGATGGCGAACAGTTCCATGTCCACCAGGTCGATCTTTTCCCGCAGCAGCCAGTCGTCGGCGGCGGTGACGAAGCTGTCGCCGGTGCCGCACACGACTCCCGGATAGCCCGATTCCAGCCGCGCCGGCTGTTCAGCCGCGTTCACCAGCGGCGTTACCCCGCGCGGCGCCAGCGGCATGGCCAGCATGTCGCGCTGGACCACGGCGGCCACTTCCAGCAGGCCGTCATGCAGCGGATCGATCTTGCCGGCGGTGCCGAAGTTGATCACCAGTTCGGGTTTGCCGGCCAGTATGCGCTGGGCCGTGTGCAGGGCGGCATTGACCTTGCCGACGCCGCAATAGACCACTTCCACGCCCGGCGGCGCATCGGCGGCATTGAGTTCGCTTTCCAGGGCGGTGAGGATGACGATGCGGGCGTGCGGGTTGTGGGAGGAGAGCATGGGGTATTGTCATTTTGAAATGTTGCGGTCTTGCCGGGCGCAAGCGCCCGCTGCCGGGGAAGGATAGCCCCTTTGGCGTATAATTTAACAATATTTTTCGCCCAGAAAACCGGCCCTGCGACGGCCGGTTTTTTTGTCCCGGATGCCGGGGCACGGCGCATTTCCGCCCCAAGACGAGAACCCGAGAACCAGCCAGATGAAGCCGAACGAACTCTGCCAGACCGAATTGCTGTTGCGCGACCTGATGTCCAAGCGCATCCTGATCCTCGATGGCGCCATGGGCACCATGATCCAGCAATACAAGCTGACCGAGGAAGACTACCGCGGCCAGCGTTTCGCCGATTTCAGCGTTCCCGGCAAGGAGCTGTTCGTCAAGGGCAACAACGAGCTGCTGTCGCTGACCCAGCCGCACATCATCCAGGAAATCCACGAGCAGTACCTGGCGGCCGGCGCCGACCTGATCGAGACCAATACCTTCGGCGCCACCGGCGTGGCCCAGGACGATTACCACATGGCCCATCTCGTCTACGAGATGAACCTGAAGTCGGCCCAGCTCGCGCGCGCCGCCTGCGACAAGTATTCGACGCCCGACAAGCCGCGGTTCGTGGCCGGCGCCCTCGGCCCCACGCCCAAGACCGCCTCGATCTCGCCGGACGTCAATGACCCGGCCGCGCGCAACGTCAACTTCGACCAATTGGTGGTCTCGTACCTGGAGCAGACCCGCGCGCTGGTCGAGGGCGGCGCCGACGTGCTGCTGGTCGAAACCATTTTCGACACGTTGAACTGCAAGGCCGCGCTGTTCGCCATCGACACCTTCTTCGAAGAATCCGGCAAGCGTCTGCCGATCATGATCTCCGGCACCGTGACGGACGCCTCCGGCCGTATCCTCTCGGGCCAGACCGTGACCGCGTTCTGGAACTCGATCCGCCATGCGCGCCCGCTGACGGTGGGCCTGAACTGCGCGCTGGGCGCGGCGCTGATGCGCCCGTATGCGGAAGAATTGTCGCGCATCGCCGACACCTACGTCTGCATCTATCCCAACGCCGGCCTGCCCAACCCGATGAGCGACACCGGCTTCGACGAGACGCCGGACGTCACCTCGGCGCTGTTGAAGGAGTTCGCCGAAAGCGGCTTCGTCAACGTCGCCGGCGGCTGCTGCGGCACCACGCCGCCGCACATCAAGGCGATCGCCGAGACGGTGGCCTCGATCGCCCCGCGCAAGATCCCCGAGACCACGCACGAGATGCGCCTGTCGGGCCTGGAACCGTTCACCATCAATGACCAATCGCTGTTCGTCAACGTCGGCGAGCGCACCAACGTCACCGGTTCCAAGGCCTTCGCCCGCCTGATCCTGAACGAACAGTACGACGAGGCGCTGGCCGTGGCGCGCCAGCAGGTCGAGAACGGCGCGCAGATCATCGACATCAACATGGACGAGGCGATGCTCGATTCGGTCGCCGCCATGACGCGCTTCCTGAACCTGATCGCTTCCGAGCCGGATATCGCGCGCGTGCCCATCATGATCGACTCCTCCAAGTGGGAAGTCATCGAAGCCGGCCTGAAATGCGTGCAGGGCAAGTCCATCGTCAACTCCATCTCGATGAAGGAAGGCGAGGCCAAGTTCCTGCACGAAGCCAAGCTGTGCCGTCGCTACGGCGCGGCCGTGATCGTGATGGCCTTCGACGAGGTCGGCCAGGCTGACACCTACGCCCGCAAGATCGAGATCTGCGAGCGCGCCTATCGCCTGCTGGTGGACCAGGTCGGCTTCCCGCCGGAAGACATCATCTTCGACCCCAACATCTTCGCGGTGGCCACCGGCATCGAAGAGCACAACAACTACGCGGTGGACTTCATCGAAGCCACCCAATGGATCCACGACAACCTGCCCTACGCCAAGATCAGCGGCGGCGTGTCCAACGTGTCCTTCAGCTTCCGCGGCAACGATCCGGCGCGCGAGGCGATCCACACGGTGTTCCTGTACCACGCCATCAAGGCCGGCATGACCATGGGCATCGTCAATGCCGGCATGATCGGCGTCTACGACGACCTGCCGGCCGCATTGCGCGAGGCGGTCGAGGATGTGGTGCTCAACCGCCGTCCGGACGCCACCGAACGCATGATCGAGATCGCCGCCACCCTCAAGGCCGGCGACAAGAAGGAAGAGGCCACGCTGGAGTGGCGTGCCGAGTCGGTGGAAAAGCGCCTGTCGCACGCGCTGGTGCACGGCATCACGCAATGGATCGTGGAAGACACCGAGGAAGCGCGCCAGAACCTGCTCAAGTCCGGCGGACGTCCGATCCACGTGATCGAAGGCCCGCTGATGGACGGCATGAACGTGGTCGGCGACCTGTTCGGCCAGGGCAAGATGTTCCTGCCGCAGGTGGTGAAGTCGGCGCGCGTGATGAAGCAGGCGGTGGCCCACCTGGTCCCCTTCATCGAGGAAGAGAAGCGCCTGCAGGAGATCGAGACCGGCGTGGTGGCCAAGCCCAAGGGCAAGATCGTGATCGCCACCGTCAAGGGCGACGTGCACGACATCGGCAAGAACATCGTCACCGTGGTCCTCCAGTGCAACAACTTCGAGGTGGTGAACATGGGCGTGATGGTGCCGTGCTCGCAGATCCTGGCCAAGGCCAAGGAAGAGAATGCCGACATCATCGGCCTGTCCGGCCTGATCACGCCGTCGCTGGAAGAGATGGCCTACGTCGCCAAGGAAATGCAGCGCGACCCGTATTTCAGCGGCGTGAAGATGCCGCTGCTGATCGGCGGCGCCACCACTTCGCGCGCGCATACCGCGGTCAAGATCGCACCGAACTACGAAGGCCCGGTGGTCTACGTGCCGGACGCCTCGCGTGCGGTGTCGGTGGCGCAGTCGCTGCTCACGCCCGAGCAGAAGGACCAGTACATCGCCGATATCAATGCCGACTACGAGCGCATCCGCGAGCAGCACGCCAACAAGAAGGCGGCGCCGATGCTGGCGCTGGCGGCCGCGCGCGCCAACAAGACCAGGCTGGATTTCGCGCCGGTCAAGCCCAAGTTCATCGGCCGCCGGGTGTTCAAGAACGTCGACCTGGGAATGCTGGCCAACTATATCGACTGGGGCCCGTTCTTCCAGACCTGGGACCTGGCCGGCCCTTACCCGGCCATCCTCAAGGATGACGTGGTGGGCGAAGCGGCTTCCAAGGTATTCGAGGAAGCCCAGGCCATGCTCAAGAAGATCGTCGATGGCCGCTGGCTGACCGCCAACGGCGTGGTGGCGCTGCTGCCGGCCAATACCGTCAACGACGACGATATCGAAATCTACACCGACGATTCGCGCAGCCAGGTCGCCTTCACCTACTATGGCACGCGCCAGCAGACCGAGAAGCCGGTGGTGGATGGCGTGGCGCGCCCCAACCAGTGCCTGTCGGACTTCATCGCGCCCAAGGACTCGGGCATTGCCGATTACATCGGCATGTTCGCCGTGACGGCCGGTTTGGGCATCGAGAAGCACGAGAAGCGTTTCGAGGACGCCCATGACGACTATTCCTCGATCATGCTCAAGGCCCTGGCCGACCGCCTGGCCGAAGCCTTTGCCGAATACCTGCACGAGCGCGTGCGCAAGGATCTGTGGGGCTATGTGCCGGACGAATCGCTGAGCAACGCCGCGCTGATCAAGGAACAATACCTCGGCATCCGCCCGGCGCCGGGTTATCCGGCCTGCCCGGAGCATACGGTCAAGGCCGATGCTTTCCGCGTCATGCAATGCGAGGAAATTGGCATGCAGCTCACCGAGTCATATGCCATGTTCCCGGGCGCGGCGGTGTCGGGCTTCTACTTCGCGCATCCGCAGTCCAAGTACTTCGTGGTCGGCAAGATCGGCGAAGACCAGGTGGAAGACATGGCCCAACGGCGCGGCGTGCCCAAGGAAGAGATCGAGCGCTGGCTGGCGCCCAATCTCTAAGAACCTGAATGCGCTATTGAATTCGTATACCGTCCTGCTATCATCCTGCGCCATGATCGATTCCGCCGACAACGCCACCCATCCGCTGCCCGTGACCGGAGCCACGCGCCTGCACTTTTCCGACGCCTCGCGCAGCACCTTCACGGTAGACCTCGGCCAGGACTTGCTGGGCGACTGGATTTTGACCCAGACCTGGGGCGGTACCCAGATGCAGCGCGGCGGCGGCAAGCGCATCGTGGTCGACGGCCATGAGGCGGGCCTGCTGATGCTGCAGAAGATCGCGCAGAAGAAAGAGCGCAACGGTTATGACCAGGTGCATCCTTATCACGTGCGCTCGCATTGGTTGTAACGCTTTGCCGTCAGGTTCTGGCCAAGGCCGTCCGTTGGGCGGCCTTTGTTTTTGCGCCTCGTCAGCCTCGCCTGCAGCCAAAATGCCGCCGTGTTAGTCTGTGCAGCGCACGCCGCCGCCTGCGCGGCATGATGTCGACGCGATAAAAAACCACAAGCGCGCCGGCCTCATCTTCACTATAAGAATACGGAGACAAACAGTGGATTCCAGCCCATCGATCCAGGCCGCAGGCCCGCATCAGGTCGACTCGTCTTACGCCGCCATGCGGCTTTTCATCACGCTGATCCTGATGATCGTCGGCGCCAGCGGCATGTATGTGGTGGCGGTGGTGTTGCCGGAGGTGCAGGCCGATTTCGGCGTCGAGCGCGGCATGGCCTCGTTGCCTTACACGCTGACGATGCTGGGGGTGGGCGTCGGCGGCGTGATGATGGGGCGCCTGGCCGACAAGGCCGGCATCACCGTACCGCTGATGCTGGGCGGCGCCTGTCTCGGCGGCGGGTTTGTCGCGGCGGCGCTGGCGCCCAACATCTGGGCCTTCATGGCGGCGCACTGTATCCTGATCGGCCTGCTCGGCACGTCGGCGACCTTTTCGCCGCTGGTGGCTGATACCTCCTTGTGGTTCCTCAAGCGGCGCGGCATCGCGGTGGCGGTATGCGCCAGCGGCAATTACCTGGGCGGCGCGATCTGGCCGCCGATCGTCCAGCATTTTGTCGGCGCGGTGGGCTGGCGACAAACCTATATCGGGTTGGGCATCATCTGCGCCGTCGTCATGTGCGCGCTGGCCTTGCTGATGCGTGCCCGCCCGCCGGCGCTGGCGGCGGGCGCCCATGCCGCGCGCGCCGGCGCCGGCAACCGCCCCTTCGGCCTTGCCACCGGCCAGGCGCAACTGCTGCTGTGCGTGGCCGGCGTGGCCTGTTGCGTGGCGATGGCCATGCCGCAGGTGCATATCGTGGCCTATTGCGGCGACCTCGGCTACGGTCCCGCGCGCGGCGCGCAGATGCTGTCGTTGATGCTGGCCTGCGGGGTGGTCAGCCGGCTGGTGTCGGGCGCCATTTGCGACCGTATCGGCGGCCTGCGCACGCTGCTGCTGGGTTCGGTCTTGCAATGCCTGTCGCTGCTACTGTTCCTGCCGTTCGACGGACTGGCGTCGCTGTACGTGATCTCGGCGCTGTTCGGCCTGTTCCAGGGCGGCATCGTGCCATCCTACGCGATCATCGTGCGCGAGTATTTCCCGGCGGCCGAGGCCGGCCAGCGCGTGGGGGCGGTCATCATGTGCACCATGTTCGGCATGGCGCTGGGGGGCTGGATGTCGGGCAAGATCTTCGACCTCACCGGCTCCTACCACGCGGCGTTTGCCAATGGCATAGGCTGGAACCTGGTCAACCTTTCCATCGCATTCCTGTTGCTCATGCGGGTGCGCGGCGCGCGCCTGAAGACGGCCTGAGCGAGACTCAAGGGGGAGGCGCGCCGCCACGGTTGGCAGCGGAGCGGCTTTCCGCTACGCTTGTGGGCGGCGGGAAATCCACGCCATTCCTATAACGATTTGCCACCCTTCCTGCGCCCAGCATGCTGATCCTGTTCCTCAAAGCGGCCATCCTGATCCCGGTCACGCTGCTGCCGATCCTGAACCCGCTTGGCATCGCCCCGGTGTTCGCCAACCTGCTGGGCAATGTCAGCCGCAAGACGGAAAAGAAGATTGCGCGTCAGGTGGCGATCAATTGCTGGTTCATGCTGGTGGGGGCGATTTTCATCGGTTCGCACGTGCTGACGTTCTTCGGCATCTCGCTGCCCATCGTGCGTGTCGGCGGCGGCTTGCTGGTGGCGGCATCGGGCTGGAAACTGCTCTCCAATAACAGCCAGGACTCGTCCATCCCCAATCAGGTCGCCAAGAGCTACGACGAAGACTTGCCGGACGAGGAAATCAAGGCCCGCAGTTTCTACCCGATGAGTTTTCCATTGACCGTCGGGCCAGGAACCATCGCGGCATCGATCACGCTGGGCGCGAACACGCCCACGCGCTTGCTGGACTGGGTGATTTCGGTAGGGAGCGCGGCCTTCGGCGCGGCGCTGACCGCGCTGGCGATTTTCCTGTGCTACAACTATGCGCAAAAGCTGGTGAGCCTGATGGGGCGCCTGGGGACGATGGTGGTATTGCGCCTGTCGGCGTTCATCTTGCTGTGCATCGGCATCCAGATCTTCTGGTCGGGCATGGCGGCCTTGCTGGCGGAGGCGGGCATCAGCGGCGTGGCGCCCTGAGAATCTGTTGCAGGGCCGATGGCCGCTTATTTCAGCCAGCCCAGTTCATCCAGCGCGTCTTGCACCAGTTCCAGCCGCACCAGCGGATTGTCCAGCGCCAGCAGCGTTTGCTTGATCTCGACCGGCACCGGCATCATCTCGGCCCAACGGTTGGCGACCCAGCCGCAATCGTTCAGCTTGAACGGCATGGCGATCGGCACCTCGCTCTCCGGCAAGCCCTGGCGCATCACCGATTGCAGCAGATGCTCCAGCGCTTGCGAGGTGTTCATCAGTTCCTCGGGGATGGCCACCGCATGGTCGGCTTCCAGCATCTCCACCTCGGCCGTCCATAGCCCATGTTTTTGCTGCTCCGCCTGCAAGATGCGAAAGCGCGCGGCGCCGCTGCAGGCGATGCGCATCAGGCCCACCGAGGGAGTGGACCATTCGTTGATGCTGGCGACCGTACCGACGCCGACGAAACGTTCCATGTGGCCCGGCCGGCGCACTTCCGAACCTTCCGTCAACGCCACCACGCCGAAACTGCTGCCTTCGGCAATGCATTTGCCGATCATGTCGAGGTAGCGCACCTCGAAGATCTGCAAGGGCAGGCGGCCATCGGGAAACAGCGTGCTGGCCAGCGGAAACAGCGGGATGGTCTGTGCCGAAATCGGCGGTCGGGGTGTGGCGGGAACGGCGGGCATGGTCAGTTTCGTGCTGGGGCGTGCGCGTTCATGTGCGCAGCGAATACCGGTTTTCCGCCACGCATTCATAGCGCTGCACGATGTAGCCGTTGTCGTCCACGCTCTCCAGGTAGACATCGAATTGCCATAGCCGCGCCATGTGGCGCAACACCTCGTTGGTGCTCTCGCCCAGCGAGCGGCCGTCGCTGCGGAAATGGCGCAGCGTCAGGCTGCGGTTGCCGCGCGTGTTGACCGACCATACCTGGATGTTGGGCTCGCGGTGGTTGATGTCGTACTGGCGCGAGAGCGCCTGGCGCACGTACTGGTAGCCGCGTTCGTTGTGGATGGCCGACACTTCCATTTCGCTGCGGGCCTCGTCGTCGAGCACCGCGAACATGCGCATGTCGCGCATCAGCTTGGGCGACAGGTACTGCGCCACGAAGCTCTCGTCCTTGAAATTGCGCATCACGTGATGCAGGGTTTCCAGCCAGTCGCGCCCGGCGATGTCGGGAAACCATTCGCGGTCTTCATTGGTCGGGTCTTCGCAGATGCGGCGGATGTCGCTCATCATCGAAAAGCCCAGCGCATACGGATTGATGCCGTTGTAATAGGGCTTGGTGATGGGCGGCTGGAATACCACGTTGCTGTGCGAATGCAGGAACTCCATCATGAAGCCGTCGGTCAGCCGGCCCTGGTCGTACAGCGTGTTCAACAGCGTGTAATGCCAGAACGTGGCCCAGCCTTCGTTCATCACCTGGGTCTGGCGCTGCGGATAGAAATACTGGCCGACCTTGCGCACGATGCGCACCACTTCGCGCTCCCACGGTTCCAGCAGCGGCGCGTTCTTTTCGGCGAAATACAGCAGGTTCTCCTGCGGCTCCGGCGGGAAGCGGTCTTCGACCAGCGCGGCGGCCGCTTCCTTCTTGGCCGGCAGGGTGCGCCACAATTCATTGACCTGCGACTGCAGGTAGGTCTCGCGTTCGCGCTGGCGCGCCCGTTCCTGGGATAGCGACAGCCGTTGCGGGCGTTTGTAGCGGTCCACGCCGTAGTTCATCAGGGCATGGCAGGAGTCCAGCAATTCCTCGACCCGCTCGAAACCATGCCGTTCCTCGCATTCGGCGATGTAGTTGCGGGCGTATACCAGGTAGTCGATGATGGCGCTGGCGTCGGTCCACAGCTGGAACAGGTAGTTGCCCTTGAAAAAGGAATTGTGGCCATAGGCCGCATGCGCGATGACCAGCGCCTGCATGGTCATCGTGTTTTCTTCCATCAGGTAGGCGATGCAGGGATCGGAGTTGATCACGATCTCGTAGGCCAAGCCCATCTGGCCGCGCTTGTAGTCGCGTTCGGTCAGCATGAAATGCTTGCCGTAGGACCAGTGCCGGTAGTTCACCGGCATGCCGTGCGAGGCGTAGGCATCCATCATCTGCTCGGCCGAGATGATCTCCAGCTGGATCGGGTAGATGTCCAGCTGGTATCCCGCCGCCACGCGGGCGATCTCGTCGTTGTAGCGTTCGATCAGGTCGAAGGTCCAGTCCGACGGGCAGGGCAGCGGATCGTACTTGAAGCGGCTGTTCATGCGTGCACCTGTTTTTCAAAGAGTTCGCGGAACACCGGATAGATCTCGGCAGCCGATTGCACCTTCTTCATCGCGAAGTGCGGGTGCGAGTCGATCAGTTGCAGGTACTCGGTCCACAGGTTTTGCTCCGGCTCGGCCACCTGGATATAGGCGAAGTAGCGCATCAGCGGCAGGATGGCGTTTTCCAGGAGCTCGCGGCACTTGGGGGAGTCGTCGTTCCAGTTGTCGCCGTCGGATGCCTGGGCGCCGTAGATATTCCATTCGCTGGGAGGATAGCGTTTGGTGATGATGTCGTGCATCAGCTCCAGCGCGCTGGAGACCACGGTGCCGCCGCTTTCCTGCGAATGGAAGAAGGTTTCCTCGTCGACTTCGTCGGCGCGCGTGTGGTGGCGGATGAACACCACCTCGATGTGCTCGTAATTGCGGGTCAGGAACAGGTACAGCAGGATGAAGAAGCGCTTGGACAGATCCTTGCGCTGCTCGTCCATCGAGCCCGACACGTCCATCACGCAGAACATCACGGCGCGGCTGGACGGCTGCGGCTGGCGCACCCGGTTGACGTAGCGCAGGTCGAACGGGTCGATGAAGGGGATGCGCCAGATGCGCGAGCGCACATGGTGGATCTCTTCCTCCAGCAACTTGATTTCCGGCAGGTGTTCGTTCGGATCGCGGTTGAGTTCGGCCAGCTGCTGCTCGAGCTCCTCCAGCCTGTTCTGCAGCGGCGCCCCCAGCGCGATGCGCCGCCCCAGCGAGCTGCGCAACGAGCGCACGATGTCGATGTTGGTGGGCGAACCGTCCACCGAATAGCCGGCGCGCATGTTCTTCCAGTTGGGCACCGTCATCAGGTTGGTTTCCACTAGCCGCGGCAGCTCCAGGTCTTCGAAGAAATACTGCATGAATTCTTCGCGCGTAAGCTCGAAGGTGAAGTCATCCTCGCTTTCACCTTCGTTGCTGGCGGCGCTGCCACCTTCACCGCCGCCGCCGTTTTGGCGCGGGATGCGGTCGCCCTGCAGGTAATCCTGGTTGCCCGGATGCACGGCTTCGCGCCGGCCGCCCTTGCCGTGATGGAAGAAGGGTTCCGAGACATCCTTGCGCGGAATGCTGATGCTTTTGGATTGTTCCAGATCGGTGATGCTGCGGTCGCGGATCGCATCCGCCACCGAGCGTTGGATATGCCCGCGAAAGCGCCGCAGGAAGCGCTCCCGGTTGGCAATGCCCTTGTTTTTGCCAGCTAGCCTACGGTCGATAATCTGATGCAGCACTGTCCGTTCTCCTGCTGGTCTAGGGATCTGTCCACGCTCTCCACGAGGAGAGCGTGGACAGATTCCAAGCGGGCGGGCTGTCGCGGCAGTCTTGGCAGACAGCCCGAGCGTGTTGGCGAATGCGCCGGCCGTTGATGAACCGGTGCGTTCGCCGGTACAGCTTACGACGACTTGCGCACGCGCAGATACCATTCGCACAGCAGGCGCACCTGCTTGGGCGTGTACCCCTTGCTGACCATGCGGTTGACGAAGTCTTCGTGCTTTTGCATTTCTTCCGTGGAGCCCTTGGCATTGAAGGAGATGACCGGCAGCAGGTCTTCGGTGTTGGAGAACATCTTCTTTTCAATCACCACGCGCAGCTTTTCGTAGCTGGTCCACAGCGGGTTCTTGCCGCCGTTGTTGACCCGCGCGCGCAGCACGAAGTTGACGATCTCGTTGCGGAAGTCCTTCGGATTGCTGATGCCGGCCGGCTTCTCGATCTTTTCCAGTTCGGCGTTGAGGGCCGCGCGGTCGAAGCTTTCGCCGGTGTCGTGGTCGCGATATTCCTGGTCCTGGATCCAGAAGTCGGCGTAGGTCACGTAGCGGTCGAACACGTTCTGGCCGTACTCCGAATACGATTCCAGGTAGGCGGTCTGGATTTCCTTGCCGATGAATTCGGCGTAGCGCGAGGCCAGCGTGTCCTTCACGAAGGACAGGTATTTTTGCTCGGCCTCCTGCGGGAACTGCTCGCGTTCGATCTGCTGCTCCAGCACATACATCAGGTGCACCGGGTTGGCTGCGACCTCGGTGGTGTCGAAGTTGAACACGCGCGAGAGGATCTTGAACGCGAAGCGCGTCGAGATGCCGGTCATGCCTTCGTCGACGCCGGCGTAGTCGCGGTATTCCTGGTACGACTTGGCCTTGGGGTCGGTGTCTTTCAGGTTCTCGCCGTCATATACCTGCATCTTGGAGAACAGGCTGGAGTTTTCCGGTTCCTTCAGGCGCGTCAGGATGGAGAACTGCGCCATCATCTTCAGCGTGCCGGGGGCGCACGTGGCCTTGGCCAGCGAAGAGGTGCGGATCAGTTTCTCGTAGATCTTGATCTCTTCGGACACGCGCAGGCAATACGGCACCTTGACGATGAAGATGCGATCCAGCAGCGCTTCGTTGTTCTTGTTGTTGCGGAAGGCTTTCCATTCCGATTCGTTGGAGTGGGCCAGGATCACGCCGTCGAAGGGGATCGCGCCGAAGCCTTCGGTGCCCTTGAAGTTGCCTTCCTGGGTCGCGGTCAGGAGCGGGTGCAGCACCTTGATCGGCGCCTTGAACATTTCGACGAATTCCAGCAGGCCCTGGTTGGACAGGCACAGGCCGCCCGAGTAGCTGTAGGCGTCGGCGTCGTCCTGCGAATACTGCTCCAGCTTGCGGATGTCGACCTTGCCCACCAGCGTGGAGATGTCCTGGTTGTTCTCGTCGCCCGGCTCGGTCTTGGAGATGGCGATCTGGCGCAGGATGGACGGGTAGCGCTTGACCACGCGGAACTGGCGGATGTCGCCGTTGTACTCATGCAGGCGCTTGACCGCCCATGGGCTCAGGATCGGCTTGAGATAGCGGCGCGGGATGCCGTACTGCTCTTCCAGGATGGCGCCGTCCTCGTCGTAGTCGAACAGGCCGAGCGGCGATTCATTGACCGGCGAACCCTTGATGGAATAGAAGGGCACCTGTTCCATGAGTTGTTTGAGGCGCTCGGCGATGGACGACTTGCCGCCGCCGACCGGCCCCAGCAGGTAGAGAATCTGCTTTTTCTCTTCCAGCCCTTGCGCGGCATGGCGGAAATAGGCGACCACCTGCTCGATGACCTCCTCGGCGCCGTAGAACTCCCTGAAGGCGGGATAGACCTTGATCACCTTGTTGGCAAAGATGCGCGAGAGCAGCGGGTCTTCCCGGGTGTCGACCTTTCCCGGTTCGCCGATGGCCATCAGCATCCGTTCGGCAGCAGATGCATACACCGCCGGATCGTTCTTGCACAGATTCAGATACTCTTCAAGCGAACATTCTTCTTCTCTGGTCTTGTCGAACCGGCTTGCAAAGCTGCTGTAGATATCCATACCACCTCCGTCGCTTCAGAAAATACGAAACAGATTCATATGTTTGGACTTGCCATCTGCGGTTATCGAAGAACGCGTCGGTGGCTCGGGAAGGCGCCATTGCCGAAGTGTTCTTTGAAAGCCGTAGCATCGACAGCGCGATGCGAGAGACCTCGGTTTTTATTCTATTCCTTTTCTCTTTCTGCTACTGATCGAATCGTATTGGCTTTGTTTCAGCATAGGCCGGATTTATTTTCGCGTAGCGCAAAACACCTGGCGTTTTGCATCCCTTCTTGCAGAAATGGGTTGCCGGCATGCCGGCCGAGTGCGCGATGGATCCCCTTTTCCCATGCTCTTTCAATGTGCAGCAAGGCGCGGCGGTTGACGTCACGGTGCGCTATTTTTGCGCACCACGCCGCCAGGAAAAACCTGACCGCCAATATGGGAAAACAGCGTGGCAACGGAAGTGCCGGCCTGCCACGGCTGCGCCTCCCGGCCGCATGTGCTTTGCCCGTCTCTTGCGCGGCTCAAGCGCGTGCGCATCCCTCGCCTCAGTTATAGCTGGAATCGTGCCAGCTGGGGAAAACTTCTTGTGCGCGCAGCGGCATGCCGCGCCGCGAGGTCCGGGGCGCAGCCGTTCTCTCGGTTCAGTTGCGCGGCGCGGCAATGTCGTCGGCCGCAGCCTGGGCGATGTTCTCTTCGCTGCGCGGCAGCGCGGCCTTTTTTGTAACTGCGGCAGGAGGTGTTCGCCAAGTGTTGCTGCTGAGCCTCATTTGCCATCTCCGCAGCGCCGGCCAGCCGCAAGACTTCGTGAGCATCGGTTTTTTTTGCATGTCGATATGCGGCGCATGGATGCGGTTGCGCGCTAACAATGCCGTTTCGCAATCTGGGGATTTGAGAAAATGGATGGGGAGGGGAGGCCGCGCGCGCTAAATCTTTTAGAGCATATTGAACGATCGGTGTTTGGGCGCCGGGCGCATTGCGTGCGATTGTCTTTCCCGGATGCATCATTTTCGTGCGCAGGAGGGTATCCATAAAAACAATGTCATACGGGAAACATTTCCATGCTGGTCATTGCCCGTTTGGCAAATCCGCCACGCCGGCATGGCAGAAGCTGCGTGCCTGGCGATCGTGATGCGTCCAAAAGCAGATAAGTCATTGACAGGTAAATGGAAAATGCAGTCTAATTCAGGGTTCACCATCTGAAGAATTGCGCACGGTGCCGTCGCAGTGCTCTTTCAGCTTTCAACTAGTCGGAATACCTACGTATAAAGACAAGAAGACACGCGGACGAAGAGGGGCCGACAAATGGTGTCAGCGATGCGGGGCTGCCGGGGCAACGGACAGCAGGGCATCGGTGATACGGAACAGGCACATTGAAAGCGGTTCCAGAATTCCGATTTATTTTTGCTGTTTGCTGAATAAGCATCCCAACTAAGCGAGTCCAACATGAAACGTACTTACCAACCTTCCGTCGTGCGTCGCAAGCGTACCCACGGTTTCCGCGCTCGTATGGCAACCCGTGGCGGCCGCGCCGTCATCAACGCTCGCCGCGCCAAGGGCCGCAAGCGTCTGGCTGCTGTTTAACAAGCCGCGACAGCGCTGCTGCATCGCGTGACGGACGTACTTCCTACGCTCTCTACGCTTTTCCCACGCGATCGGCGAATCGTTAAAACGGATGAGTTTTCATCCGTTTTTCGTTTGCGCCCCGTCCATCGTACGGAGCATTTCGTGTTGTACGCGCGCCGCAACAACTTGCCGCATGCCCGCCTGGGTGTGGTGGCGGCCAAGCGTTTTGCGCCGCGCGCGGTGACGCGCAATACGATCAAGCGCGCCACGCGGGAACTGTTCCGCCAGGCTTCCTTGCCGGCTGTCGACTGTATCGTGCGCCTGTCCCGGCCTGTGAACGCCAAACGCGATGCGGCAACCAATTCGGCGCTCAAGGCCGCCTTGCGGGCCGAGCTGGCGCAGTTGTTCGCCTTTTTGCCGAACGCGCCAGCGTTTGCCAGGAAATAGGAAGCCGGAAGTGATGAAAACGCCTTTGCTCCTGCTGTTACGCGCCTACAAGCTGGGAGTGAGCCCTTTTCTCGGGCAGAATTGCCGTTTTTATCCCAGCTGTTCCGACTATGCGGCCGAGGCGGTGCGCCTGCATGGCGCGCTCAAAGGCAGTTTGCTGGCGGGCAAGCGCTTGTGCAAATGCCATCCCTGGCATCCCGGCGGCCTCGATCCTGTTCCCGGTTCGCCCGGCGCCGCCGATGATCCGGGCGACGGCAAGGCTGCAATTGACGCTCCCCTGATTTCCCAACGTTCTTCGCCGCAGAGCAGCGCGGCGCGAGTTCCCCCTGCTGTGGCCGCTGACGGTTGCAATCACTCCTGAACTAACCAATACGCATATGGATATCAAACGTACCGTCCTGTGGGTTGTATTCTCCTTCTCTTTGCTGCTGCTCTGGGATAGCTGGATGCGCCATAACGGACATCAGTCGATGTTCTTCCCATCGGCGAACCAGACTCAGGAGCAGGCCGCCAATCCTGCCGCCCCGGTCGCCAGCCCGTCCGGCTCGCCGGTGCCGCAGGCCGGCACATCGGCGCCCGCCGCGGTTCCCGCCGACGCGTCCGCCGCGCCGGTCGGCAAGGGCGAAACCATCACCATCACCACCGACGTGGTCAAGGCCGACATCGGCACCCTGGGCGGCGAGCTCAAGCGCCTGGAGCTGCTCAAGCAGCGCGACGTGGTCGATCCGAGCAAGAACCTGGTGCTGTTCGACTCGGGCGCCGCCCACACCTACCTGGCTGAAACCGGCCTGATCGGCGGCCCCTTCCCCAACCACAAGTCGCTGTTTGTCGCCAAGCCGGGTGCGCGCACCCTGGACAACGGCAACGAAGTGCAACTGGTGCTGGAATCCGAGCAAGACGGCGTCAAGCTGACCAAGACCTACACCTTCAAGCGCGACAGCTACCTGATCGACCTCAAGCACACCGTCACCAACGACAGCGGCGCGGCGATCAATCCTTCGCTGTACCTGCAACTGCTGCGCGACGGCAACAAGCCGGGCGGCGAGTCGCACTTCTACAGCACCTTTACCGGTCCGGCCGTCTACACCGACGCCAGCAAGTTCCAGAAGATGACCTTCGAGAAGATCGAAGAAGGCAAGGCCGAGCACGCCGCCAAGGCCGACAACGGCTGGATCGCGCTGGTGCAGCACTACTTCGTCTCGGCCTTCATCCCGCCGCAGCAGGTGCAGCGCGACATCTTCACCAAGAAGGTCGCCACCAACCTGTACGCGGTCGGCACCATCCTGCCGCTGGGCACCGTGGCCCCTGGCGCTTCGGTGACCATGGATGCGCACCTGTACTCCGGTCCGCAAGAGTCGAAGGTGCTGGAGGCGGTGGCGCCCGGCCTGGATCTGGTCAAGGATTATGGCTGGCTGACCCTGATCGCCAAGCCCATCTTCTGGCTGATGACGCACATCCACGCGCTGGTCGGCAACTGGGGCTGGACCATCATCCTGCTGACCGTGCTGATCAAGCTGATCTTCTTCCCGCTGTCGGCCGCTTCGTACCGCAGCATGGCCAAGATGAAGGCGGTTTCGCCGCGCATGCAGGCCATCCGCGAACGCCACAAGGGCGATCCGCAGGCCATGAACCGCGAAATGATGGCGATGTACAAGACCGAGAAGATCAACCCGCTGGGCGGCTGCCTGCCCATCGCGATCCAGATCCCGGTGTTCATCTCGCTGTACTGGGTGCTGCTGGCGTCGGTCGAAATGCGCGGCGCGCCGTGGCTGGGCTGGATCCATGACCTGACCGCCCCGGACACACTGTTCGGCACCATCCCCTACTTCAACATGCCGGTCGGCCTGTTGCCGATCATCATGGCGGCTTCGATGTTCCTGCAGACCAAGCTGAACCCGACGCCGCCGGACCCGGTCCAGGCCAAGGTCATGATGTTCATGCCGCTGGTGTTCTCGTTCATGTTCTTCTTCTTCCCGTCCGGCCTGGTGCTGTACTGGGTGACGAACAACATCCTGTCGATCGCGCAGCAATGGGTGATCACCAAGAACATCGAAAAAGGCAAGACCAAGTAATCGGATCGTTGCGCCAGTCCCGGTGCGCCGGGACTGATCCTGAAAAAACCCGTGGAAATTCACGGGTTTTTTTTCGGTCGCAAATCTACACAGGCCTTAACATTGTGGCTGTGCCGGGTTTAAGAACTTGTTCCAAGGAAGGGCGGCACCGCAACAAGCCACTACTACAATAAATGACTCACACGATGACTTTCGATTCTTCCCCCATCGCCGCCATTGCCACCGCGCCCGGACGCGGCGGCATCGGCGTGGTCCGCATTTCCGGCAAGGACCTGGCGCCGGTGATCGCCGCGCTGTGCGGCCGCGAGCGCCTGGCGCCGCGCCATGCCACCTATTTGCCGTTCCGCCGCGCCGACGGCAGCCCGATCGACCAGGGCCTGGCGATCCACTTCCCGGCGCCGCATTCCTACACCGGCGAAGACGTGCTGGAACTGCAGGGCCATGGCGGCCCGGTGGTGATGCAGATGCTGCTGGCGCGTTGCCTGGAAGCCGGCGCCGAGATCGGTTTGCGCCTGGCCGAGCCGGGCGAGTTCACCCAGCGCGCCTTCCTCAACGACAAGATCGACCTGGCCCAGGCCGAAGCTGTCGCCGACCTGATCGAGGCCACCACCGAAGCGGCCGCCAAGTCGGCCTCAGAATCCCTGAGCGGCGCGTTCTCCAAGGTCATCCATGAACTGGTGGAGCAGGTCACCAGTTTGCGCATGTTGGTGGAAGCCACGCTCGACTTCCCGGAAGAGGAAATCGATTTCCTCAAGCAATCCGACGCGCGCGGCCAACTGGCAAGAATCCGCGCGACCCTGGAAGACGTGTTCAAGCACGCCGCCCAGGGCGCGCTGTTGCGTGACGGCTTGAATGCCGTGCTGGCCGGCAAGCCAAATGTGGGCAAGTCGTCGCTGCTCAACGCGCTGGCCGGCTCGGATGTGGCCATCGTCACGCCCATCGCCGGCACCACCCGCGACAAGGTCACGCAGACCATCCTGATCGAAGGCATGCCGCTCAACATCATCGACACCGCCGGCATCCGCGAGGCAAGTGACGACGGCAGCGGTCCCGATGAAGTCGAGCGCATCGGCATCGAGCGCACCTGGGCCGAAGTGGCCAAGGCCGACGTCATCCTGCACATGCTCGACGCCGACCTCGGCCCCACGCTGGAAGACGAGAAGATCACGTCGCGCTTCCCCGAAGGCGTGCCCATCGTCCGTATCTGGAACAAGATCGACCGCTCCGGCCACAAGGCCGCGGTGGACCAGATGCCGGACGCGACGCACGTCTATATTTCCGCAGCGGAAGGGCAGGGCGTGGACATGCTGCGCGCGGAACTGCTGCGCATCGCCGGCTGGCAACAGACGGTGGAGTCGCGCTATCTCGCGCGCGAACGCCATCTGCTGGCGCTGAAGGCGGCCGATGAGCATTTGGCGCACGCCGCCGCCCACGCCGCGCTCGACAACGAGGCGGGCGAGCATGCGCTGGACCTGTTCGCGGAAGAGCTGCGCCTGGCGCAGGAGCGATTGTCGAGCATCACCGGCAAGTTCACGCCGGATGATTTGCTGGGGGTGATTTTTTCGCGGTTCTGTATTGGTAAGTGATTTGATGCCCAAGGACATACACTGATGTCTGCTGATGTAGCCCTGACCAAGCCCTTTGCCGCCGGTCTTCGGACGTGGTGGGGAAAGCGCTGAACCACACCATCGGCGGTGTGCGCGGCGTCTACAACCGAGCGGAATACGCCGAGCAGCAGCGAGAGATGTTGCCGGCATAGTCGGACTGCATCGACAGCTTGGCGCCGTCGGCAAATCTGGTGGTATAAGAGCCGCTAACAAAACGCCGCTGGCCGCGTTGCACCTCCTTGCCGTACCTTCGTACTGTCTGCGTCGGCGCGCCTTGCCAGCAGCGTTTTGTTAGCGGCTCTAAGTCCGTCCGAGGCGCTGGTGGCCTTTTCCCTTTTTGGGTAGGGCTCTTGCTCCTTGATTGCCATTTCCTTGTCTCTGCCTTTTCCTTTGTGGCAGGCATTTATGATCGACGATGATTATCAGACACTGATACAATCGTAAATCAACGTGTCATTGGATTTGCGATCATGAAGCGCTGCATTGTGGGTATCCGACAGCCAGAAGGTTCGCCACCGAAGGGAAGCGAAACGCCCAGTATTTGGTTTCCGTCTCTGGCCTCACTGGCCGCAGTGCTGTCGGACGACAACCGCCGCCTGCTGCGCCTGATCCATGACAAACAACCCAAGTCTCTGACCGAACTGGCCGAACTCAGCGGCCGCAAGGTGTCGAACCTGTCGCGCACTCTGCGGATGATGTCGGATTACGGCCTGGTTTCGCTGCAACGCAATGTTCGGGATGTTCAGCCGACCGCACTGGCGACTGAATTTCTAGTTGTGCTGGATTGATGGCTATGAATACGAGAGGGAATGCGATGGCACGGATGTGGATGGTGCGCGGCGAAGGCGGCAGCCTGTATGACGCCTTTCGAGAACGTGGCGTGGCTGCCGTGGGCTGGAATCAATTGGCGGCCCATGCCAAACCCGGTGTCGGGCGCAAGCAGTTGATCGCCCTGTACCGGTCCTCCGAGCCCCAGGCAAAACAAGGGACGGTGGTGTCGGGCGCATCCCAGGTCTGGCGCTTCGTCAACGACATGCAGGATGGCGATTGGGTCATCACCTATTCGCCAGCCAACCGTCTTTACTCAATTGGCAAAGTCACTGGTCCAGCCGAGTACCATCCGGAGTGGGCCGAGCAAGGCATGCCACTGGTGCGCAAGGTACAGTGGCAAACGCAGGAGCTGCCTCGCGACAGCTTGGGCACCAGCACAAAGAACAGTCTGGGTTCGACCTTGACCCTCTTCGAGGTGCCGTCCAGCGCGGCAGCCGAAGTGCTGGCGGCGCTGAAGGGAAAACCGTTGCCAGTTGTGGAAGATGAAACCGAGGAAGTCATAGCCGACCCATTGGCCGACATTGAGTCTCAGGCGCTGGAACGCATCAAGGATCGGGTCAACGAGCTCGATTGGGACGACATGCAGCAACTGGTCGCCGGCATCCTGCGCGCCATGGGTTACAAGACCCAGGTCTCCCCCCCTGGCTCGGATCGAGGCAAGGATATCGTTGCCTCGCCGGATGGCTTCGGCTTCGAACACCCGCGCATCGTTGTGGAGGTCAAGCACCGCAAGGGCCAGATGGGCAGTCAGGAAATCCGTAGCTTCCTCGGCGGCCGCCACAAGGATGATCGCGGGTTGTACGTCAACACCGGCGGCTTCACCAAGGATGCCCAGTACGAAGCAGATCGGGCATCCATTCCGCTGGCAATGTGGACGCTGGATCATGTAGTCCGCGCGCTGATCGAGCACTACGACGCTACCGATGCCGAAACCAAACGAATCGTGCCGCTGAAGCGGCTGTACTGGCCTGCCTGACGCCTGCGGAGACCCTCACTTGGAACACTTTCTGACTCCGCATCAAAGTCAATACCTCGCCTGGCAACTGACCCGACAGGCCGCCAGTGACAGCGTGGAATCTCTGGCTAGCGCACTGGTGGACTCCCAGGTGGATTTGAATCCGCACCAGGTCGAAGCCGCGCTCTTTGCCTGCCGCAACCCGCTATCGCGGGGCGTGATCCTGGCGGACGAGGTGGGGCTGGGAAAAACCATCGAAGCAGGTTTAGTCATTGCCCAACATTGGGCGGAGCGGCGTCGCAAGATGTTGATCATCGTGCCGGCCAACCTGCGCAAGCAATGGCACCAGGAACTGCAGGACAAGTTCAATCTTCAGGGGCTGATCCTCGAAGCGAAAAACTACAACGCCATGCGCAAGGATGGTGTCACGCAACCCTTCCTGCACGCAGGTGGGCCGGTCATCTGCTCCTACCAGTTCGCCAAAGCCAAGGCCGATGACCTCAAGCGCATTCATTGGGATCTGGTGGTCATGGATGAAGCCCACCGTCTGCGCAATGTCTACAAAAATGGCAACGTCATTGCCCGGACGATCCGCGATGCGCTGGAGCACGTTGATGCCAAAGTTCTGCTGACGGCAACACCGCTGCAAAACACCCTGCTGGAGCTTTATGGCCTGGTGAGCATGATTGACGAGCGGGTGTTTGGCGATCTCGACAGTTTCCGAACGCAATTTTCTGGTATCAGAACCGAGCACTCCAATCGGGCACTGCGAGAGCGTTTGATGTCGCTATGCAAGCGCACGCTGCGCCGACAAGTTCAGCAGTACGTGCCGTATACCGCCCGTATTGCCATCCTTGAAGAATTCAAGCCCAATCAGGAAGAGCGGGAACTCTCCGCATTGGTCGCCGATTATCTGCGTCGCCCGAATCTCAAGGCACTGCCTGAAGGTCAGCGTCAACTGATCTCGTTGGTGCTCTGGAAGCTGCTGGCTTCGTCCAGCCACGCCATTGCCGGGGCGCTGGAGACCATGGCCAATCGTCTTCAAGGACAACTGGATGAGTTGACTGATGTACCTGAACTGACGGAGTCGTTGGATGACGACTACGAGGGACTGGACGAGACCGCTGATGAGTGGAATGACAGCGCCACCAGAGATTCCGATGCCAGCGCCAACGAACGAGCAGCCATTGCCGACGAAGCTGCTGAACTTCGACGCTTCAAGGAGTTGGCTACCGGCATTCGACAGAATGCCAAGGGGCAGGCGCTGCTGACCGCACTGGACAAAGCTTTTGCTGAGCTGGAGCGTTTAGGAGCGAGCAAAAAGGCCATCATTTTCACCGAGTCCAAGCGCACTCAGGGTTACCTGCTTTCCCTGTTGGCTGAGACAGCCTACGGCGACGGCATTGTGCTGTTCAACGGTACCAACAGCGATACCAGAGCGCAGGCCATCTACAAAGACTGGCTGCAACGCCATGAAGGCAGCGATCACATAACTGGCTCCAAAACCGCCGACACCCGCGCCGCTCTGGTTGAACATTTCAAGGAGCGCGGCACCATCATGATCGCGACGGAGGCCGGCGCGGAAGGTATCAACCTCCAGTTCTGCTCTCTGGTCATCAACTACGATCTGCCGTGGAATCCCCAGCGAATTGAGCAACGCATCGGCCGCTGCCACCGCTACGGGCAAAAGCACGACGTGGTGGTGGTCAACTTCGTGGACCGCAGTAACGAGGCGGATGCGCGCATCTACGACCTCCTGTCACAGAAGTTCAAGCTGTTCGAAGGCGTGTTCGGCGCCAGCGACGAAGTCCTGGGGGCCATCGGCTCCGGCGTGGATTTCGAGCGGCGGATCGCCGCCATCTACCAGAATTGCCGCGAGCCCGAAGAAATCCGCAGCCGCTTCGAAGACCTCCAGCGAGAACTTGCCAGCGAGATCGACGAAGCGATGCTCAGAACACGGCAGCTTCTGCTGGAGAATTTCGACGAGGAAGTGCAGGAGAAACTGCGCATCCGCAGCCAGGACAGCCAAGCGGTGCTGAACAAGTACGAGCGCCTGCTGATGGACTTGAGTCGCACGGAGTTGCAGGATCATGCCCACTTTGATACTGCCGAAGAGATCAATGGCTTTGTCTTGCACAGCCTGCCCGATGGGCTAGGTCACGCCACTGGTAGCAGCCAACAGGTGGTGACGGCAGGACGCTATGAACTGCCCAGGCGCAGCGGCGATGCGCATCTTTACCGTATGGGCCATCCCTTGGCGGAATGGGCCATTGAGCGCGCCAAGGCGCGAGATCTACAAGCTCCTGCACGATTGGCGTTTGACTACGCCGCCTACGGCAAAAGGCTCGTCAGCCTTGAAAAATGGCGTGGGCAGAGCGGCTGGCTGAGCGTGACCCTGCTGACCGTCGAAACCCTGAACGATCAAGAGCAGCACCTGGTTGTTTCCGCCTGCACCAAGACAGGGGAAGCGCTGCCAGAGGACGATCCAGAAAAATTACTGCGCCTACCTGCGCAAGTCGAAGGGGATGTGCACCTGCAAGCATGTGCTGAACTCGTTGTCGACGTGGACAGCCGGAAAACCGTGCTACTGCGTGAGATCAATCAGCGTAATCTTGGCTACTTCGAGCAGGAAGTGCAGAAGCTCGATGCTTGGGCCGATGACCTGAAACTCGGGCTGGAGCAGGAAATCAAGGCTATCGACGGCGAGATCAAGGAGGTGCGCCGCACCGCCGCTGCATCACCCACGTTGGAAGAAAAACTGGCACATCAAAAACGCCAGCGAGAACTGGAAGCCAAGCGCAGCAAACTGCGCCGCGACCTGTTTGCGCGGCAGGATGAGGTGGAAGAACAGCGGAACAAGCTGATTGGCGAGTTAGAAGGTCAGCTCAAGCAGCAGGTAGCGGAACTCACGTTATTTACCGTCGAATGGGAGTTGACGTAATGGCTAAACGAGAAATTTCCCGTGGTTCGCTTTGGAATCAATGGGATTTGCATGTGCACACGCCAGCTTCATTTCACTGGTCGGGGAAGAAATTTGAGGGCGACCTGTCATCTGATGTCAACAGGGCGCTAGTGGATGAAATGATTGATGCCATGAACAAGGCAGAACCTGCGGTTTTTGCCATCATGGATTATTGGACATTCGATGGCTGGTTTGCACTCAAGCGACGGCTTGCAGAACAAGATTCTCCTAAGCTTCACAAGAAAGTGTTCCCTGGAATCGAGCTGCGTCTTTCTGCCCCTACTGCGATAAGACTTAATGCTCATGTTGTTTTTTCGGACGAAATTCCCGACCAACACCTCAAGGATTTCTTGGCGGATCTGAAGATTGAGCGGACTGGCCGTTCCGTCTCCAAAGATGCACTTATTGCCTTGGCCAGAGCAACGGCCCCAGATATGCTTGAAAAAAAAGGGCATAAAAAAGATGTAGTAGATGCCGATGATGCGGATGCCCTTTTGGCTGGGCACAAGTTGGCCGAGATTAAAGCTGATAGCTACAAAGATGCCATATTAAAAGTCCCCAATGGATTGGCGATTGGTTTTATGCCGTATGACACGAGTGATGGCTTGGCGGAGGTCAAGTGGGAGGAGCATTACTCATATTTCCTTGGGCTTTTGGAATCATCGCCAATTTTTGAATCCAGAAATCTAGAGCTTAGGTTTTCCTTCCTCTGTGAGGAAACGGAGAAGAACAAGGGCTGGATTGGAAATTTCAAGCATGGCCTGAAAGGAATTCCAAGGCTTGTGGTTGCTGGCAGTGATGCGCACTGCTTTATTGGTACGCCCGGAGATAACGACAAGCGCGGCTATGGCGATTTCCCGTCAGGAAAGAAAACCTGGATTAAAGCCGATCCGTCGTTTCGTGGCCTAAAGCAAACCATTCTTGAGCCTGCCAAACGCTCTTTCATTGGGCAGAAGCCCCCCAAGTTGCAAGAGATCGAATCCAACAAGGTTTATTACATCGACTCGCTGGAGGTCGCCAAGACTGGCAGCAAGCCGGATATTGGTAAATGGCTGGATGGCTGTGACATTCCGCTGAACCCCGATCTTGTTGCCGTCATCGGTAACAAAGGCAGTGGTAAGAGTGCGTTGGCGGATGTCATTGCGACACTTGGAAATTCCAAGCAATCAAGGCACTTCAGTTTTTTAAGAAAAGAACGTTTTCTTGGGAAGACTGGCGAGCCTGCACGCCACTTCACAGGTACTTTGACATGGTGCGACGAAAGCACCGAGGCGCGGCCACTCAATGAGTTCCCTTCTGAAGAAAAGCCGGAGCTGGTTCGCTATATCCCTCAAGGCTACTTCGAGGAGCTTTGTAATGAACATGTGTCCGGCAAGTCAAATGCATTCGAGAAAGAACTGCGTGCCGTTATCTTTTCGCACACAAGTGAGGAGATGCGGCTAGGAGCGCTCGACTTCGATCAGTTGACTGAACAGCAGGAGCAATCACTCAGGAATCGGTTGGGTGAGTATCGCAAGGAGTTGGCGTCCACGAATGCCGCGATTGTGCGGATTGAAGAGCAGCTTCAGCCCATTGAGTTGGAGCGGTTGAACGAGTTGCTTTTGCAGAAATCGAAACAAATCGATGAGCATGAAAAACTGAAACCAGTGGAAGTTGTTGCACCTGCAGAAATGCTAGCTCCTGAGCAAAAGCAGGCTGCGGATGAATTGGCGGAAATAAACCAGAAGATTGATGCGTCCAAACAGCGGTCACAGGAAGTCGCGGCGGAGAGTACCGTCCTTGCCAAGCGACAGAAGGCCATTGTCAACATTCGTGAACAGTTGAGGTTGCTCCAGCGCACATTCGAGCAAGCCCAGCAGGGAGTTTCCGATGACCTGAAGCTTCTGAATATCGCATGGACTGATCTAGCCACTATCGACATCAACCTGGGAGTCCTTGATGAGAAGTCGGAGGAAATCTCCCAGAGGCAGAGTGAATTGAAGAGCGAGTCTGAAAAGACAGCCGAAGAGTTGACGGGGTATATGGTTTCGCAGCAAGGGGTTACGGCGAAATTGAACGCTCCCCAGCAGCAATTCGAGGCGTACCAGCGACAACTTGCCGAATGGAACAAAAAGCTCGCTGATCTGAAGGGTTCACCTACCGAGCCCGAAACCAAGGTTGGCTTGGAAACTCGTATTGAACAAATCAAGATGTTGCCGGAACAGCACAAGGAGTTGGAAGAAAAGCGCTTGCGTCTATCTGGTGAGATTTTCGACACGTTAGACGCGCAGCGCAAAGCACGCGAAGAGCTTTTCAAACCGGTGCAAGATCTAATCCAGAAAAACAGCTTGATACGCGAGGATTACAAGTTGCAGTTTCAGGCAACGCTTGCAGCCTCTTCGGAGGCTATCGCTGATCAGTTGTTTGCGCTGATAAAGCAGACTTGGGGGAATTTCCGAGGTCAGGACGAGGCGCCTTCGACGATTAGGAAACTGTTCGACAACCACGATCTGAACTCCAAAGAGGGGGCGCTGGCATTCGTCGCTGCCTTGCAGGAAAAGGTTCAGGAAGCCTCAACGCACTCCGGTGCGACTGTCGGCATTTTCAATTTGGTCAAGAAGGGGCAGTCTGCTGCATCAGTGTATGACTTAATCTTTGGGTTGAACTTCCTTGAGCCTAGATATTCATTGTTGTTCCAAGATACACAGATTGAGCAACTATCACCCGGTCAACGTGGTGCGTTGCTGCTGATTTTCTATTTGCTGGTGGACAAGGGTAAGACACCAATCATCCTCGATCAGCCAGAAGAAAACTTAGACAATGAAACAGTATTCCGGTTGCTTGTCCCAGTGCTTTCCGAGGCCAAGAAGCAACGGCAGATCATCATGGTTACGCACAATCCGAACTTGGCGGTTGTGTGCGATGCAGAGCAAATCATCTACGCAAAGTTTGATCGTGCCAACAATTCAACGGTCAGCTATGAATCCGGCGCTATCGAGAACTCCAATCTCAATGGCATTGTTGTAACCATTCTGGAAGGGACGAAGCCGGCATTCGACAACCGTTCTGGGAAGTATCACTGATATGGCAAATAACCAAAAACTCGAGCTAACTTGGATTGGGAAGGAAAAGCGCCCTAAGCTGGAGCCGCGCATATTGCTCGAAGATCCCGAGAAGTCTTATCATGCCAAGCAGCGCGTTTCGGAGAACGACATTTTCGACAACCGGTTGATCTTTGGTGACAACTTGTTGGCGCTTAAGGCGCTGGAGCAGGAATTTTCGGGAAAAGTCAAGTGCGTCTACATCGATCCGCCGTTCAATACCCAGCAGGCCTTTGAGCACTATGACGATGGCTACGAGCACTCCATCTGGCTTGGGTTGATTCGGGATCGAGCAGAAGCACTCCGGCGATTGATGTCGGATGATGGATCACTTTTTGTCCATATTGATGACAACGAGCTTGGTTACCTGATTGTGTTGCTTGATGAGGTCTTTGGCCGCGCCAATCGAATCGGCATCGTTACGTTCAAACAAAGCTCCGCGTCAGGCCCTAAGGCAATTAACCCAGGGTTAGTCACCACAAACAACTACCTGCTTTATTATGCAAAAGACAAAAGTGTGTGGTCGCCCAATCGGGTATTCGTTCCAGGCCCCCGTGACGATCGCTATTCAAAGTTCATTGAAAACTATGAGGATGGATATGGCGATTGGAGACTAATCGGTTTGCGTGAAGCATTCCTTAGAAGTAGTAGGTTGGATTCATGGGATGCCGCCAAGGCGAAGTTCGCAGACAAACTTGAGATAAAACTCTCTGATTTTGTTGTGTCGAATGCCCACCGAGTCGTTCGCACTGCGCGTGTTGCGCCCAAAGATGTGAATGAATCAGCTAGGGAAGCGCTGTCAAAATCAAACTCCGACAGCACGCAGGTTTTCTGTTCCCCTCGAGATGGAAAGGACGATTATTATTTCCTTAGTGGCGAGCAATTGGTCTTTTACAAAAATAAGACTCGCAATATCGACGGTACTACTTGCACAGCATCCCCGCTCACGAATCTATGGGACGATCTGCTATCGAACAATCTTCACAACGAGGGTGGAGTCTCTTTCCCAAATGGCAAGAAGCCGGAAGCATTGATCAAACGGTGCATCGAGCTTTCAACACAACCGGGAGACATTGTTCTCGACTCATTCTCGGGCTCCGGCACCACCGGGGCTGTTGCTCACAAGATGGGCCGCCACTGGATCATGTTGGAGTTAGGCGATCACTGCCAAACTCACATCATTCCTCGTCTGCAAGCCATCATCGATGGAAATGACCAAAGTGGTATTTCGAAAGCAGTTGGGTGGCAAGGGGGCGGTGGCTTCCGCTACTACCGTCTCGCCCCCAGCTTGATCGTGGAGGATCGCTGGGGCAATCCGGTTATTAACCCGGAGTACAACGCAGCACAATTGGCTGAGGCCTTGTGCAAGCTGGAAGGTTTTACCTATGCGCCGTCGGAAACCCGCTGGTGGCAGCAGGGGCATTCCAGTGAACGGGACTTTCTCTACGTCACTACCCAGAACCTGTCTGTCGCCCAGTTGCAGGCCTTGTCGGATGAAGTGGGCACAGAGCAAAGTCTGCTGGTGTGCTGCGCGGCCTTCCACGGTATCAGCACAACGGCGGCCGCTGTGCGCTGGCCGAACCTGACGCTGAAGAAGATTCCGAAGATGGTGCTGGCCCGCTGCGAATGGGGCCATGACGACTACAGCCTGAATGTGGCGAACTTACCTTTGGCAGAGCCATCGCCGCGAGTACCTGCAGCGAAGACGGCCAAGTCCGGCAAAAAACCAGGCGATAGCCGGACGACGGACCTGTTTGGCGATGGGGAGGACGCCTGATGACGAAGAAGTCAGCGTCTCTAGTTCGCTCCTCGACAGCGGAATACCTGACCTTTGTCGCGGCTAGCGGCCAGGGCGGTGTCGATGCGGTGTATGCCGATGAAAACGTCTGGATCAGCCAGAAGATGATGGCGCAACTTTACGATGTGGAAACGCCCACCATCAATTACCACCTGAAAAAAGTGTTTTCCGATAGTGAGTTGCAAGAAGATGCAGTTATTAGAAATTTTCGAATAACTGCCGCCGATGGTAAGAGCTACGACACCAAGCACTACAACTTGGCCGCCATTATCGCTGTAGGCTACAAGGTCAATTCCGAGCGTGCGGTGCAGTTCCGCAAGTGGGCCACCGGCATCGTCGAGGAATTCGCCATCAAGGGTTACACGATGGACGATGAGCGCCTGAAAAGCGGCGGCTCCGTCTTGACGGAACAGTACTTCGAAGAACAGCTCCAGCGCGTGCGCGAGATACGCCTGTCGGAGCGAAAGTTTTACCAGAAAATCACCGATATCTATGCCACCGCTATCGACTACGATGTAACGGCGCAGGCCACCAAGCGCTTTTTCGCCTCCGTGCAGAACAAGCTGCATTGGGCGATTCACGGGCAGACGGCCGCAGAAGTCGTATACACCCGAGCCGATGCCGAAAAGACCAACATGGGTCTGACGACCTGGAAAGACGCGCCCCGGGGGAAGATCCAGAAGTTCGATGTGGTGCTCGCCAAGAATTACCTGAGCGAACACGAAATGGCGCAACTCACCCGCCTAGTCTCCGCCTATTTGGACGTGGCCGAGGACATGGCGTTGCGCAAGATCCCCATGACCATGCAGGACTGGGAAATACGCTTGAACCGCTTTCTGGAGGCGACAGACCGCAAAGTTCTGCAAGACGCGGGGAAAGTGACGGCGGAAATTGCCAAGGCACACGCCGAAAGCGAATTCGAAAAGTACCGCATCGTGCAGGACAGGTTGTTCGAGAGCGATTTTGACCGGATGTTGAGGCAGCTTGAGGTTGATCACCCCAGCCAGGGCAGCGACCAGAACAAGAATGAGGGGAAAGCATGAGTTCGCGTGTTCAGAATCACGTCGCTGGCCGCCTGTCGCTGCGGCCGCCACAAGCCGAATCCCTGGCACGGCTGGTACGCGCTCTGGAAGCCGCACCTGAAATGCTGGGCAAGTATAGAGACGTTGCCTCGATCCTGGCGACCCTGAAAGCCGAATTTCCGACGCTGGAAGACTTCGAGCGGGACTTCCCTTCGCTGTGCTTCGCTTTGGCCACCGGGGTCGGCAAAACGCGCTTGATGGGAGCTTTTGTCGCCTACCTGCATCTGGAACACGGCATCAATAATTTCTTCGTGCTGGCTCCGAACCTCACCATCTACAACAAGCTGATTGCCGATTTCACGCCGAACACGCCCAAGTACGTGTTCAAGGGCATCGGGGAGTTCGCCATCAACGCGCCCAGGGTCATCACGGGCGACAACTACGACCAGCAGAACGTCACGGGTGGCGAGTTGTTCGGCGAGGTACGGATCAACATCTTCAATATCTCCAAGATCAATTCCGAGGTGCGCGGCGGCAAGGAGCCACGCATCAAGCGCATGCGCGAGGTGCTGGGCGAAAGCTACTTCAACCACTTGGCCAATCTGCCGGATCTGGTGTTGTTGATGGACGAATCACACCGCTATCGTGCCCAGGCCGGTATGCGGGCAATCAACGAACTGAATCCGCTGTTCGGGTTGGAGGTGACGGCCACGCCCTTTGTGGAGTCCGCCAAGGCCCCGATACCTTTCAAGAATGTGGTGATGGACTATCCCTTGGCACGCGCCATGGAAGATGGTTTCGTCAAAGAGCCGGCCGTCGTCACCCAGCGCAACTTCAAGGCCAGCAACCACGCTGCGGAAGAGATCGAGAAGATCAAGCTGGAGGACGGCGTTCGCTTGCACGAAGCCACAAAGGTCGAGCTATTGACCTATGCCCGGGAGAGCGGCGTCAAGGTTGTAAAACCCTTCATCCTGGTGATCGCGCGCGATACGACGCATGCAGGGCAGTTGAAGGCATTGATCGAGTCCTCGGCGTTCTTTGACGCGCGCTACCAGGGCAAGGTCATCCAGGTGGACTCTAGCCGCACCGGTGCCGAAGAAGAGAGGATGATCGAGGTGCTGCTGAATGTGGAGAACCCGGAGGAGCCCACCGAGATCGTCATCCACGTCAACATGCTCAAGGAAGGCTGGGACGTCACCAACCTCTACACCATCGTGCCGCTGCGTGCCGCCAATGCACGTACGCTGATCGAGCAATCCATCGGGCGTGGCCTGCGCTTGCCTTATGGCAAGCGTACGGGAGTGGGGGCGGTGGATCGCCTCAACATCGTGGCGCACGACAAGTTCCAGGAGATTCTCGACGAGGCCAACCGTGGCGACTCGCCGATCCGTCTCAAGCAGGTGATCCTGGAAGCCCCCAGCAGCGAGGATAATAAGGTCAGCGTTCAAGTGCTGCCCAATCTGTTGACCCGCTTGGGACTGCAAGATGAGCATGCGCCACATGTCCCGCCTGCGTTGGAGACGGTGGATGCAGGTACTGAGGCTGGTGGCGAACAAGTCAGAACACAGACTCAGCCGGTCTTTACGACCGAAGCAGAATTCAAGGCGGCCTACGTCGTGCGAGAGGTCCTCGCCACCTACGAGGTGAAGCGTGACTTGGCGCCGACCAGTGCGGCATTGCTGAAGCCGGAGATCCAGCAAGAGATTCTGGCAGAAGTGGAAAAACGTCTGAAACCCCAACAGAGGCAATTGCTGCAAGGAGCTGACGACCAGGCGCCAGCGCTGGATCTGTCCGCCGTCGTGGCCAAGACCACTGAAATTTTGGTTCAGCAGACCATTGACATTCCGCGTATCGCCGTTGTGCCTACCGGCGAAGTCACCACGGGCTTTCATCCGTTCCGGCTGGGGACCTTGCCCAACTTCCAGCCAGGGCAGCGTGAGATCGTCGGCCAGACATTGCGTACCAGCGAGCAATTCACTCTGAGTCGTGAAAGTGGCCTGCGGGAGAATCGCTTTGAAGATTACATCGTCAAGAAGCTGATCGACTTCGACGACATCGACTACTTCACTCAGGCCGACTTGCTCTACGACCTCGCCGGACATGCCGTTGAGCATTACCAGCAACAGAACTATTCGGACAGTGAACTGCACGAGATTTTCGATACCTATGGCAAGGAACTCGCCCGCCTGATTCGCGCCCAGATGATGGAGCATTTCTGGGAGAAAGCGGCGGGCTACGAGGTGCAGGTCAGCCGGGGCTTCACTGAGTTGAAGCCATGCAGCTACACCGCTACGGAGGGGCAGACTGCCCATAACCTGAGGGAAACCGTTACGGAAACCAGTCGCATCAAGCAGATGCTGTTTGGTGGATTCATCCGTTGCTTGTACCCACTGCAGAAGTTCGACTCGGACACCGAACGACGTTTTGCCTTGCTGCTGGAACGTGACGCCCTCAAATGGTTCAAACCCGCCAAGGGCCAGTTTCAGATCTACTACAAGCTGGGCAGCGAACAGCCGGAATACATTCCCGACTTCGTAGCAGAGTTGGATGGAATGATCCTGATAGTCGAAACCAAAGCGCGCGTCGATCTGGCTTCCGTTGAAGTCCAGGCCAAGAGCGCTGCCGCCTCTCGTTGGTGTCGGCACGCAAGTGAACATGCGGCTGAAGTCGGCAGCAAGCCCTGGCGCTACCTGGTGGTTCCTCACGATGAAGTCACTGAAGACAAGCGGCTGTCCGATTATCTACGGTATGAAGTCAAGGACGCTGCGGAAGGAGGTAGCCCAGCCTGAGTTCAAGCTTCGGACGTCATCGCCCCAAGTAGATTGCGGTGATCGACGTCCGTTCGTGCCCAAGTTCCTGGCTGATCCTTTGCCGTGCTTGCAAGTCTTGCAACTGCTGATTGGCGGACAGCATTTCCTGCTTCGGATCACCGTTTGCGCTAGCCATAAATGCTTTGCTCGCTCACGCCATGACGTTTGGCTACTTCTGCATCGGCAAGTAATGCAGAAGCACGCTGACAAAGCGCTGATGGACGTAACAAGAAGTTGCCATCGGCATGTAAACGCTTGATGAACTGATAAAACTTCGCAGCGGATGTTACAGCGTGTAAAAACGATAGTGGCGCCGGAGGGAGATGGATATTCTGAAGTTCCTCCCCCTCCAATTCATCACCCCTGAGAATTGGATTTAGCCCGCGCACCGCAAGGTACGCGGGCTTTTTTACGTCCATGTCCGCGGCTTTGTACGCGGCCCGGGATGGTTCGCAGGTTCCATGCACCCGCTTTCATTGGCGCATTGCAGGGCTCGTCAGCAGGAATGGCGCGCCGCTGCTAAGATGCATTTTTTTCACGACTCATCCACAGGAGTGCGCATGTCTTCCAATCCACGTTTGGCCGATTACCCCATCGATCCGCATTTCATCAACCGCTGGTCGCCGCGCGCCTACACCGGCGCCGATATCTCGGAAGAAACCGTGCTGACCTTCCTCGAGGCCGCACGCTGGGCGCCCTCGGCCTACAATGCGCAACCCTGGCGTTTCGTTTATGCCCGTCGCGGCACACCTGCCTGGGACAGCCTGCTGGGCTTGCTCAATGAATTCAACCGCAGCTGGGCCGAGAAGGCCTCGGTGCTGATCGTGGTTCTGTCGCGCACCGTGATGGTCCCGCCGGGCGCCACCGAGGCGGTGCCGGCGCCGACCCATTCGTTCGACGCTGGCGCGGCCTGGGGCTACATGGCGCTGCAGGCCAGCATTTCCGGTTGGCATGCGCACGGCATGGCCGGTTTCGACAAGGAAAAGGCCCGCGTGGAACTGAACGTGCCGCCCGAATACGCGGTGGAAGCCGCCATCGCCATCGGCAAGCTGGGCGACAAATCCATCCTGCCCGAAGGCCTGCAAGCCCGCGAATTGCCCAGCCCGCGCGAGCCGCTCGCCAAGCTGGCGTTTGAAGGCAAATTCAAGGCGTAAATAATTTTGGCGAAAGCGCGACAAAACGCTGGATTTTCTGAAATACCTCTTATAGAATAGCGGTCTTTCAGCGAGAACCAACAGCTGAAGACGGTTTTAGGAGTGGTAGTTCAGTTGGTTAGAATACCGGCCTGTCACGCCGGGGGTCGCGGGTTCGAGCCCCGTCCGCTCCGCCAGATAAAAACGCCCGCGTAAGCGGGCGTTTTTACGTTTACGCTTTGATTCGCGTAGCGAATCTTCCGATTGGAAGCGGAGTGGAGCAAGCCGCCTGCGCGGCTTGCGGCGGGGCGAGAAGGGAATCGCTTGCAAGCGATTCCGCGGCCTGCAGCATGTAGGAGAGCCCCGTCCGCTCCGCCACATAAAAGGGTCTGCTCATCGAGCAGGCCCTTTTTGTTTTTGCCGTCCGGATTCCCGCTGCGAATCGTCATCCCGGAAGCGGCGCCGGCAAATCGTCCGCCCCATCCGCCACCAGCGCAATCCACTCCCGGAACGCCTTGATTCCCCTGGCGCCCGCATCTCCCCGCCGATAGCACAGGAAGTGCATCTCCCGTCGTATCGGCTTGAACTTGCCGGCCCCGGCCACCACCAGCTCCCCGCGCGCCAGTTCGGCCTCGGCGAAGCGCGCCGTCTCCAGCGCCACGCCCAGGCCGTCCACCGCGGCGGCCACTGCCAGCGAACCGCGGTCGAAGGAGGGATGGGCACGCGGCGGCAGGCGGATATCGTGCAGGTCGAACCAATCCTTCCAGCGCACCGGATTGAGTTTGGATTCGATCAGCGTCAATTGCAGCAGGTCTGACGCCTGCTGCACCGGGTGGCGCTCCAGCAGGCGCGGCGAGCACAAGGGGAGCGTGGCTTCGCTGCCCAGCGCTTCCACCGCCACGCCTTCGCGATGTGGCGGCGGGCCATAGGCGATGTCGATGTCGGCGCCGCCATCGCGCGCCAGGTCAGCCGGTTCGGCGCTGGAAGACAGCTGCAGAGTAATGCCGGGATGCGCCTGCATGAACTGCGCCAGCCGCGGGCTGAGCCATTTGCTGGCGAAGCTGGGGGCGCAATGCACCGCCAGCACACTGCGGCCATCGCCCGGGCGGAAGGCCGCGCAGGCATCTTCGATGGCGTCGAAGGCCGGAGACAGCTTGTTTTGCAGCAGCTGGCCTTCCATGGTCAGGGTCACGCGTCGCGTCTGGCGGATAAAGAGGACCTTGCCGCACCATTGTTCCAGCGCCCGCACCTGGTGGCTGATGGCGGAAGTGGTCAGGTGCAGCTCTTCGGCGGCCAGCGTGAAACTGCCCAGGCGGGCGGCAGCCTCGAAGGCGCGCAGCGAAAAGAAAGACGGGAGCTTGCGCATCGGCAATGAAGGTATGGTTGAGCCTGATTCAACAATCGGTGAAAACCCCTCTTTTGTCAACGCCGGCGGCAGCTGCCACCATGGGCCTTCACAACCAGAACATCTGAGGAGACCCCATGCTGGACAGCGTCAAACGCACCTCCGTCTACCAGCCCGAGCAGCTGGGACTGAAATTTCCCGACATCCCCGATTTCAAGAGCCATGAAGAGCAGCGCTTGCACCTGAAAAAGCGCCTGGTCGCCGCCTGCCGCGCCTTCGCGCAGCAGGGCTTCGATTACGGCTTCGCCGGCCACCTGACCATCCGCGATCCGGAGCATCCGCACCTGTACTGGACCAACCCGATGGCGGTGCATTTCGCCCAGGTGCGCCTGTCCAATCTGATCCTGGTCGATCACGAGGGCCGCGTGGTGGAGGGCGATTATGCGGTCAACCGCGCCGGCTTCGTGCTGCATGCAGCCGTGCACGAGGCGCATCCCGAGATTGTGGCGATGTGCCATGCCCATACCGAATACGGCACCGCGTTTTCAGCGCTGGGCCAGCCGCTGTTGCCGATCAGCCAGGACGCCGCGGCCTTCTATGAAGACCATGTGGTGATCGGCGACGAGGCCGGCCAGGTGGCGGTCGAGGTCAAGGCCGGGCATCGCGTGGCGAACGCTTTTGCCGGCGTGAAGGCGGCGATCCACCAGAACCACGGCTTGCTGACCGCCAGCCGCCACAGCATCGAATCGGCGGCGTTCTGGTTCATCGCGCTGGAGCGCTGCTGCAAGCAGCAACTGCTGATTTCCGCCAGCGGCCAGGCGCCCCGGCTGGTGCCGCCGGAGAAGGCGCGCTACAGCCGCGAACACGTCGGCAGCGACTACATCGGCTGGCTGCATTTCCAGCCCATCTACGAGCATCTGGCGGCGACGCAGCCGGACATGTTCACCTGAAGGCGCGAAAAAAAACCGATGCATCGCAAGATGCATCGGTTGTGACGTGCCGCAGAAGATCAGCCCTTGGCTTTGTTGCCGCTCAGTTGCTCCACCACCTGGCGCGGCGCCTCCGCGTAGTGCTTGAACTCCATCGAGTAGGTCGCGCGGCCCTGGGTCAGCGAGCGCAGCGTGGTCGAGTAGCCGAACATTTCCGACAGCGGCACCTCGGCGCGCACCAGCTTGCCGCCGCCCACCATGTCTTCCATGCCCTGCACCATGCCGCGCCGCGACGACAGGTCGCCCATCACGTTGCCCATGAATTCCTCGGGCGTTTCCACCTCGACTTGCATCATCGGCTCCAGCAGCATGGGGCCGGCGCGCTTCATCGCTTCCTTGAAGGCGATCGAGCCGGCCATGCGGAAGGCGTTCTCGTTGGAATCGACGTCGTGATAGGAGCCGAAGGTCAGCGTGGCCTTCACGTCCACCACCGGGTAACCCGCCAGCACGCCAGCCTTGAGCGACTCCTGGATACCCTTGTCGACCGCCGGGATGAATTCGCGCGGCACCACGCCGCCCTTGATCGCATCGACGAACTCATACCCTTTGCCGGACGGCTGCGGTTCCAGCTTCAGCACCACATGGCCGTACTGGCCGCGTCCGCCGGACTGCTTGACGAACTTGCCTTCGACATCCTCCACCGCCTTGCGGATCGCTTCGCGGTAGGCCACCTGCGGCTTGCCGACGGTGGCTTCCACGCCGAACTCGCGCCGCATGCGGTCGACCAGGATCTCCAGGTGCAGCTCGCCCATGCCTGACATGATGGTCTGGCCCGACTCCTCGTCGGTATGCACGCGGAACGAGGGATCCTCCTGCGCCAGGCGGCTCAGGGCGACGCCCATCTTTTCCTGGTCGGCCTTGGTCTTTGGTTCCACCGCCTGCGAAATCACCGGTTCCGGGAACACCATGCGTTCCAGGATGATCGGGTGCTCCGGATCCGACAGCGTGTCGCCGGTGGTCACGTCCTTCAGGCCGACCGCGGCGGCGATATCGCCGGCGAACACTTCCTTGATCTCCTTGCGCTCGTTGGCATGCATCTGCAGGATGCGGCCCAGGCGTTCCTTCCGGCCCTTGAGCGGGTTGTACACGGTGTCGCCCGAATTGACGATGCCCGAGTAGACGCGGAAGAAGGTCAGCTGGCCCACGAACGGGTCGGTCATGATCTTGAAGGCCAGCGCCGAGAACGGTTCATCGTCGGACGGATGGCGTTCGATTTCCGAGTCGTCTTCGGCATGGCCGGCGATCGCCGGCACATCGATGGGCGAGGGCAGGTAGTCGATCACCGCATCCAGCATGGCCTGCACGCCCTTGTTCTTGAAGGCGCTGCCGGCCAGCATCGGCACGATCTCGTTGGCCACGGTGCGCAGGCGCAAGCCGTGCCTGATGTCGTCCTCGGTCAGCGGCGTGCCGGAGAGGTATTTCTCCAGCAATTCCTCGCTGGCCTCGGCGGCCTGCTCGACCATGTTGTCGCGCCATTGGCGCGCGCTGGCTTCCAGTTCGGCCGGAATGTCCTGGTACTTGAACAGCACGCCCTGGCTGGCCTCGTCCCAGATGATGGCCTTCATCTTGACCAGGTCGACCACGCCGGAGAAATGGTCTTCGGCGCCGACCGGGATCTGGATGGGAACGGCACGGCCCTTGAGGCGCTCCTCGATCTGGCGCTGCACGCGGAAAAAGTCGGCGCCGACGCGGTCCATCTTGTTGACGAAGGCAATGCGCGGCACCTTGTACTTGTTGGCCTGGCGCCAGACGGTCTCGGATTGCGGCTGCACGCCGCCCACCGAGTCGTACACCATCACGGCGCCGTCCAGCACGCGCATCGAGCGTTCGACCTCGATGGTGAAGTCGACGTGGCCCGGCGTGTCGATGATGTTGATGCGGTGCTCGGGATAATTGCCGGCCATGCCTTTCCAGAAGGCGGTGGTGGCGGCCGAGGTAATGGTGATGCCGCGTTCCTGTTCCTGCTCCATCCAGTCCATGGTGGCAGCACCGTTATGCACTTCGCCGATCTTGTGGTTGACGCCGGTATAAAAAAGGATGCGCTCGGTGGTCGTGGTCTTGCCTGCGTCGATGTGGGCGCTGATACCGATGTTGCGGTAGTTTTCTATTCGGGTCTTGCGGCTCATGGCATATCCTTTCAGTGGGTGCCGTCATTCCTCAGTCTGTTGCGTGGATGGTGATGAAATGATTTGTCGTTGATTGCAAGGGCGCCTTTTTTTCTCAGGGCCGGCGCCCGTCTTGTTGGCGGCAGGGCAAGTATTGCATCCCCCGTTGCGCCATTCCCGCCACATTTCTGTAACGAGGATTAGATAATAGGAACCTGCGGGAGTTTCTTCAAGAGCAATCTCTGTTATTTTTGTAATGCAGATTAAAATAAACTACACTGCGCACTGCGGGGATTACCGCAACAGAAACAAGGCAACCGGGCAATAAAGGAACACCGATGATACGAACACGCGGCCGTCCCCGCAGTTTTGACCGCGAGCAGGCGCTGCAGCAGGCCATGCAGGTCTTTTGGAGCAAGGGGTACGAAGGCACCACCATGGCCGACCTGACCGAGGCGATCGGCGTCAAGGCGCCCAGCCTGTACGCGGCTTTCGGCGACAAGAACGCATTGTTCCGCGAGGCGGTGGATTTCTATTCGCGCACCGTCAGCGCCGGCCCTTTGCGTCAATTGCAGGCCGGCAACGGCATTTACGAAGACTTGTACGCGATGCTGCGCGCCAGCGTCCAGATGTACTCAGGCAAGGGCAGCGCGCCGGGTTTGCCGGTGGGCAGGGGATGCATGGTGGTGATCTCGGCCATCAACTGTGCTCCCGAGAACGCAGAACACAGTGACGCGCTTTCGCAACGCCGCCACAAGCGCCGCAACGAAATCCGCGCGCGCCTGCAGCAGGCGCAGCGCGACGGCGAGATCCGTGCCGATGCCGACGTCACGGCACTGGGCGACTTCTACACCAGCTTTCTGAACGGCATGGCGCTGGGCGCGCGCGACGGCGTCTCCAACGCGCGGCTGGCGGCGACCTTGCGGCATGCGATGCTGCCGCTGGAGAGCGTGCTGGTCGAGCGCAAGGGCGAGGCCGTTCCGGTCCGGCGCAAGGTGGCCAAGCGGGCGGCCTGAAGCGGGCGCCTGAGTATGTGCCGCGTAGCGCGGGCAAAGAAAAAGGGAGCAATCATTGCTCCCTTTTTCATTGGATGGATGCTTTTGCAACGGCCGCTTACGCCGCCTGCGCCAGCGTCCCGTCGTTTTCCTTCAACTGGCCGCCCAGCGCTTCCACCAGCGATGCCAGCAGCTTGGACAGCTCGCCGGTCATCAGCATGAAATCGCCGTCGAAGCGCTCATCCTCGTTCTTGCCGGTGAAGTCGGCATCTTCCTTCAACACGTCCAGCGGCGCGATGCGCTTGACCGACAGGTTCTCGGTCAGCACGAAGGACACCTTGTCGGCCCAGGTCAGCGCCAGGCGCGTGCATTGCTTGCCTGATTCGATGTGGCGGCGCACGTCTTCAGGATCCAGCGTGTGGCGCACATAGCGTACGGTGGCCTTGCTTTCCGCGGTGGAACGCAGCTCGGTATCCTGGTCCACGGTGAAGCCGTTGGGCGCTTCGTCGCTGGCTAGCCAGTTGGTCATGGCGGCCGCCGGCGACATGGCGGTGCGCAGGGTTTCCAGCGGGAACTTGGGGATCGCCTTGAACAGCAGCTTCAACACTTCCTCGGCCTTGCCGGGGCTGCCGGCATCGACCAGCAGCCAGCCGTTGACCGGATCGATCCAGACCCAGGTGCTGCGCACGATGGAAAAAGCGCGCGGCAGCAGCTCGTCGGTGACCTGCTCCTTCAATTCCTTGGTTTGCTTGCGGCCCGGCGGAAAACCTTGCTGTTCTTCCAGCTCGGCCGCGCGCGCCTTGGTGACCTGGTTGATCACGGTCGAGGGCAGCAGTTTCTTTTCGGTGGAGAGTTGCAACAGCAACTGGCGGTTCACGACATGCACCAGCTTCTCGTTGTTGCGGGGCGAGACCCAGCCCTGGCTCTGCATTTCGATGCTGGAGCAGGCGGTGAATGCCTGTGGGGCGAGATGGGATTCGAGCTCGTCGGCGGTGATCGCCCATGGTGCGGGCAGGCGATAAATCTGGAGGTTCTTAAACCACATAACGTTCCGGGCAAAAGCAACCATTCTACACGCCTGATTCCTGCCGGGCGATGTCGGATTGTCCACGTTGGATGATTAAACCGTGGCGCCGGGCCGTTTCAGGAGAAGGGCAGTTCGCCTTGCGCCGGGCGCGGCTGCGCGGGCTGCTCGTCCCGGCGCGACAAGGCGCCCACGCGCACGCCCAGGAGCCGCAGTTTCTTTTCCAGCGGCACGCGGCGCAGGCATTCGCCGGCCGCCTGGCGGATGGTGGCGGCATCGCCGGTCGGTGCCGGCAGCGTGACATCGCGCGTGACGCCCCGGAAGTCCGCGTACTTGAGCTTGATGCCGATGGTGCGCCCGACATAGCCCTTGCGCTTCAGGTCGTCGGCCAGGCGCAGGCACAGCGCGGTGAAGATTTCCGAGAGCCGGACGCGGTCGGCGCGCGCATGCAGGTCGCGCTCGAAGGTGGTCTCGCGGCTGATCGACTTGGGTTCCGAATAGGTCTGCACCGGCCGCTCGTCGATACCCTGCGCGACGCGCCCCAGCCATTCCGAATAGCTGCGGCCGAAGTGCGCGCGCAGCAGTTCCGGCGGCGCCTGCGCCAGGTCGGCCACGGTCTTGATGCCGAGCGCGGCCAGCTTGGCGGCGGCCTTGGGGCCGATGCCGTTGATCTTGCGCGCGGCCAGCGGCCAGATGCGGCGTTCAATGTCGTCGCGGGTGAGGATGGTGAGCCCGTCGGGTTTGTCCAGTTCGGACGAGATCTTGGCCAGCATCTTGTTCGGGGCCACGCCGATGGAGCAGGTCAGCGAAGTGGCGGCATGCACCGCCTGCTTGATGCGGCGGGCGACTTGTTCCACTTCGTCGTGCCAGTCCGACAGGTCGACGTAGATCTCGTCGATGCCGCGGTCCTCGATCTGCGGCGCGATGCCGGCCACCGCCTCCTTGAACAGGCGCGAATACTTGCGGTAGGCCTCGAAGTCGGTCGGCAGCAGGATGGCGTCCGGCGCCAGTTGCGCCGCCTTCATGATGCCCATCGCCGAGAACACGCCCAGCGCCCGCGCCTCGTAGGTGGAGGTGGTGACCACGCCGCGTCCGGCGTAGTCGCGCATGCGGAAATATTGGCGGCTGCCGTCGGGCAGTTCGACCGGCCTGGTGGCCGCGCCGCCGCCGATCACCACCGGCTGGCCACGCAGCTCGGGATAACGCAGCAGCTCCACCGAGGCATAGAAGGCATCCATGTCGATGTGGGCGATGCGGCGATCGGATGGCATGGCGAAGGGAAGGATGGGGCGGCCGGATGCCGCCCGCGGATCAGTAGTGGGGCGGCTTCTCGTTGGCCGCGGCGCGGTCCTGGCTGGTGTCGGCCAGTTCCTTGAAGCGCTTGGCCAGTGCGCCCAGCAGCATTTCCAGTTCGTCGATCTTCTTTTGCTGGCGGTAAACGGTCTGGTTGAGTTCGTCGACCAGGTGTTCCTGGTGCGCCAGCTTCGTTTCAATATCGATGATGCGTTCTTCGCTGCTCACGTCAGTGGCTCCTCTTGCTGCGCTTGGGTGGACAGCCAGTGTAATACACCGGCGCCGGCGGCGTGGCCGGTGGCGAAGCAGGCGGTCAGCAGGTAGCCGCCGGTGGGCGCTTCCCAGTCCAGCATCTCGCCGGCGCAGAAGACGCCGGGCAGGGCGCGCAGCATCAGCGCGTCGTCCAGCGCTTCGAAGCTGACGCCGCCTGCGCTGCTGATGGCTTCCTCGATCGGGCGCGGACGCGTCGGCGCCAGCGGCAACGCCTTGATGGCGCGCGCCAGTCTGGCGGTGTCGGCGAAGTCTTCCTTGCTGACGCATTCGCGCAGCAGGCCGGCCTTGACGCCCTTGAGATGCAAACGGCTTTGCAGGTGGCTGGACATGGAGCGCGCGCCGCGCGGGTGGGCCAGTTCGGCCTGCACCTTTTCCAGCGTCCAGTCGGGCAACAGGTCAAGGTACAGGTGCGCCTGGCCGTTGGCGGCGATGGCGTCGCGCAGGCTGGCCGACAAGGCGTAGACCAGGCTGCCTTCGATGCCGTGGGCGGTGACGATGAACTCGCCGCGGCGGTTGAGCATGCCGCCATTGGGCCGTGCCACGCTGGCCACCACCGGCTTGACCGGCGCGCCGGCGAAGCGGGCGCGGAAGTGTTCGCTCCAGGCCAGGTCGAAGCCGCAATTGGCCGGCTGCAGCGGCGCCACTGCGACTTGCCTTTGTTGCAGCAGCGGCGCCCAGGCGCCGTCCGACCCCAGGCGCGGCCAGCTGCCGCCGCCCAGGGCCAGCACCACGGCATCGGCCTGCGCGTTGATTTCGCCGGCGGGCGCCGACAGGCGCAGCGAACCGTCTTCGTTCCAGCCCAGCCAACGATGCCGCATGTGGAAGCGCACGCCCGACTCGCGCAGGCGATGCAGCCATGCGCGCAGCAGCGGCGCCGCTTTCATCTCAAGCGGGAACACACGGCCGGAGCTGCCGACGAAGGTATCGATGCCCAGCGCATGGATCCAGGCGCGCAGGAGCTCCGAATCGAAGCGGCGGATGAAGGGCGCCAGTTGTTCGCGGCGGTTGCCGTAGCGCGGCAGGAAGTCCGGCTGCGGCTCGGAATGCGTGATGTTCATGCCGCCGATGCCGGCCAGCAGGAACTTGCGGCCGGCCGAAGGCATCGCGTCGTAGACGTCGACCGCGGCGCCTTGCTGCGCCAGCACTTCAGCCGCCATCAGGCCGGCCGGGCCGGCGCCGATCACGGCCACGCGCGCGCGGCCGGGAGAAAGGAAAGGTAAATTGTGCATGCTTGTTCCAGGCGCGCTGGTCGCGCCGGTTGGCGGTTCAGCGGCGGTGCGGCGCGCTGTACTTGTGTTCCAGGCGGGCCACGACCAGCGCCAGGCAAATGGTCATGGCGAAGTAGATCACGGAAA
This sequence comes from Herbaspirillum sp. GW821-FHT09A12, assembly GCF_059418325.1. NCBI lineage: Bacteria > Pseudomonadati > Pseudomonadota > Betaproteobacteria > Burkholderiales > Oxalobacteraceae > Herbaspirillum > Herbaspirillum sp. GW821-FHT09A12. The sequence continues at coordinate 92,943 of NZ_JBWKPR010000004.1, read as the reverse complement.
TGGTGATGTAGGGTTCCCAATAGCGCGCATAAGTGCCGGCCACGGTACGCGCGGCATAGGCCAGCTCGGCCAGGCCGATGGCCGAGACCAGCGAGGAATCCTTGAGCAGGGTGATGGCTTCGTTGCCCAGCGGCGGCAGCATGCGGCGAAACGCCTGCGGCAGCACCACGTAGCGCATGGTCAGGCCATAGTTCATGCCCAGGCTGGCGGCGGCGTAGGATTGGCCGCGTTCGATGGACTGGATGCCGGCGCGGAAGATTTCGGAGATATAGGCGCCGGCATTGAGCGAGAGCGCCACCGTGCCCGACAGGAAGGCGCCGTAGTCCTGCTTGATGACGCGCGCCAGGTCGCCGGAAATGAGCAGCCCGTGTTCCTGGTGCACCAGCACCGGCATCACCGCGAAGTGGATCAGCATGATCTGCACGAACAGCGGGGTGCCGCGGAAGAAGGCGACGTAGAAACCTGCGATCCAGCGGCCCAGCTTCAGCGGCCACTTCCAGCCGCCGTGGCGCACTTCCGACAGGCGCAGCATGCCCACCATGAGGCCGATCAGGGTGCCGATCACGATACTGATCAGCGACACCTGCAGCGTCATCAGGACGCCCTTGGCGAACAGCGGCGCATAGCCTTGGATGATGCTCCAGCGGAAATCCATGTCGGACTCGATTGGTGGGTCAGAAAAACACGACGGCGGCATGCCGCCGCCGTCGACGGGTCATGCCTTGCTTACTTGCCGAAATACTGGGCGCTGATGGCGGCGAAGCTGCCGTCGGCCTTCATCTCGGCCAGGGCCTGGTTGACCTTGGCCAGCAGTTCCGGGTCATCGCGGCGCACGGCGATGCCGTAGTCTTCCTTCGGGAAGGTGGGATCGCTGACGGTGCGCAGCTTGCTGTTGGGGTTGTTGGCGATGTAGTTCTTCACCACCGGTTCGTCGGCCACGACGGCATCGACGCCGCCGCTTTCCAGTTCCTTCAGTGCCAGCGGGGTCGATTCGAAGCGCTTGATCCTGGCGTTGTTCTTGCCCAGCACCTGCTGTACCAGCTCGTCGCCGGAGGTGCCGCTCTGGGTGCCCACGACCAGCGTCTTCAGGTCATCCATTTTGGTGACCTTGGTGTCATTGGCCAGGACGGCGATGGCCTGGGTCGCCACGAAGTACGGGTCGGAAAAATTGACCGACTTCTTGCGTTCGTCGGTGATGGTGATGGCCGAGATCAGCAGGTCGAGGTCGCCCTGGGCCAGGGAGTTGAAGATGCTTTCGAACGGGGTCGGCACGAACTTCACTTCGATGCCGATCTTCTTGGCCAGCACCTTCATCACGTCGATGTCGAAGCCGACCACGGTCTTCTGTTCGTTTTCCGCCGAGAACGGCGCATAGGCCGATTCCACGCCGACCAGGTAGACGCGCGGCTGGGCCGAGGCTTGCGGCGCGGCGGCCTGCTCTTCTTGCTTGCCGCAAGCGGCCAGTCCCAGCATGCCGATGAAGCCGGCGGTCAGCGCCAGTGCGCGCGCACGGCGGAAAAACATGTTGTTCATCTTCAAAACCTTATTCGAATGTCGGTATGTGCCGGGCGTTATTTTCTTGCTAAAAGGAAACGTCCGGATTTTTTTGCAGGCGAGATTGTAAACCGCGATAGCGCCGGCGATGGGCAATGACGGGCAAAAAGCATGGTCCCTTGCCCTGAAAACCACGTTTTCCCGGTTCTTCACGCGTAAATGTTGTGCGTCCGGAAACCTGCGAACCTGTTCAGGCCGGGTCCGGCGTGGGCCGCGGTTTGGCCAGCAATGCCTTGAGGTTGGCCAGGCGCGCCTGCGGCGTGATCTTTTCCGACTCCTGCGGCACCGCTTCGCCTTCGTCCAGGCGCATCTCCTTGACGAAGCGCGAGATCTGGCACTCGATGATTTCCTTGGCGCGCTTGCGGCGTTTGCACCACGACAGGTGCAGTGAGCGCTGGGCGCGCGTGATGCCCACGTACATCAGGCGGCGCTCTTCTTCCACCCGCGCGGCGGCTTCCTCGGGCGGGGTGTCGGGGTCGCCCTTGTGCGGCAGGATGCCTTCTTCCACGCCGACCAGGAACACATGCGGAAACTCCAGGCCCTTGGAGGCGTGCAGGGTGGACATGCGTACCGCGTCCTGTTCCTCGTCCTTGCCCTCGAGCATGCTCATCAGCGCCACCATCTGCGTGATTTCGAGCAGGTTCTTTTCTTCGCCGTCGCGGTCGCGTCCGCCGCAGGCGCGTTCCTTGAGCCAGTTGGTGAAGTCCAGCACGTTCTGCCAGCGGGCCTGGGCGGCGCGCTCTTCGAACGAGTCGTAGAGGTAGAACTCGTAGTTGATGGCCTCCATCATGTCGTCCAGCACCTTGGCGGCATTCTCGCCGCTGCCGGAGGGGCCGGGCCGGGTGGCGCGCGGCTCCATGGCATTGATGAAATCGCAGAACTTGCGCAGCGGCAGCAACTGGCGGTCGGTCAGCTTGTCTTCCAGGCCGCCCTTGTAGACCGCTTCGAACAGCGAGCACTGCCACTGGCCGGCCAGCGTGCCCAGCACTTCCAGCGTGGCCTGGCCGACCCCGCGGCGCGGCGTGGTGACGGCGCGGATGAAGGCCGGGTCGTCGTCCTGGTTGGCGATCAGGCGCAGGTAGGCAATGATGTCCTTGATCTCGGCGCGGTCGAAGTAGCTCTGGCCGCCTGACATCACGTAGGGGATGCGCTCGCGCCGCAGCGCCTTCTCGAAGATGCGCGCCTGGTGGTTGCCGCGATACAGGATGGCGTAATCGGAAAACTTGGCGTGGCGCTCGAAGCGGTGCGCCGACAGCGAGATCGCCACCTGGTCGGCCTCGGCTTCCTCGTCGTCCATGGCCATGACCTTGACCGGGTCGCCCAGGCCGTGTTCCGACCACAGGGTCTTGTCGAACAGCTTGGGATTGTTGGAGATGACCGCGTTGGCCGCCTGCAGGATGCGGGTGCTGGAGCGGTAATTCTGTTCCAGCTTGATCAGGTGCAGGTTGGGGAAATCCACCCCCAGCAGCTTCAGGTTCTCGATGGTGGCGCCGCGCCAGGCATAGATGGCCTGGTCGTCGTCGCCCACGGCGGTAAACATCGGTTTCTTGCCCACCCCGGTGACCAGCAGCTTCACCAGTTCGTACTGGCAGGTGTTGGTGTCCTGGTATTCGTCGATGAGCAGGTAGCGCAGCTTGCGCTGCCAGCGGTCGCGCACTTGCTCGTTGGCCTGGAACAGTTCCACCGGCAGGCGGATCAGGTCGTCGAAGTCGACGGCCTGGTAGGCCTTGAGCGTGGCGACATAACTGCGGAAGATGCGCGCCGCTTGCGCCTCGTCTTCGGTGCGCGCGTTTTTCAGCGCGACTTCGGGATCGACCAGGCCGTTCTTCCACAGCGAGATGCTGTTCTGGATGCCGCGGATGATGCCCTTGTCGGTGGTCACCGCCAGTTCTTGCACCAGGGCAAAGCAATCGTCGCTGTCCATGATTGAAAAGCGGTCCTTCAACCCCAGATGCTGGGACTCCTGGCGCAGGATCTTCACGCCCAGCGAGTGGAAGGTCGACACGGTCAGGTGCTTGGCCTGCTTCGGATCCTTGAGCAGCTTGGCGATGCGTTCCTGCATTTCCAGCGCGGCCTTGTTGGTGAAGGTCAGCGCCGCGATGTTTTTGGATTCGTAGCCGCAGTTCTCGATCAGGTGGGCGATCTTCTGCGTGATCACGCGCGTCTTGCCCGACCCGGCGCCGGCCAGCACCAGGCAGGGCCCGGTCATGTAATGGACAGCTTCGCTTTGAGGCTTGTTCAGGCCGAAGGAGGGGGCGGACATACGGATCGTGGTGGGCGGGGAAACGGGCCATTGTATCAGTCCCGATGTTCGCGCCCGATGTGGGACAATGCCGCAAACCGACAAACGGAAAACTATCAGCGTTCTAGAAGCATAGCCATGAAATTCAACCACCTCATCCAGATCAACGATCCGCTCAACCCGCTGATCGATCCCCTGACGCGCGAGCAGCTGTGGCGCGGCCTGGTCATGCGCGCGGAGGCGCCCAGGCTGTTCATGCCGCACCTGGATGACTGCCGCCTGAGCGACAAGAGCATGGATAACGTGCGCCGCGAGTTGCGCTATGGCGAGCTGGTGATCCATGACCGCGTGACTTACCTGCCGCAGATCCAGGTGCTCTACGAAGTGCCGGCCCAGGGCGAGATACCGCCGTCGCGCATGAGCATGACCATCGAAGAGCCCCAGCCCGGCTTGCTGTTCGTGCGTTTTGAATACGACGACGGCCATCCCGAGGATAAGGACGGCGCCGAAGCCTTCTATAACCAATTCCGCCGTTCGGCCTACGAAGAGGCCGATATCGACACCATCCGCATCATCCGCGAATTGACGGTGGACGGCAGCTTGCACTGAGGCGAGGTTTCAGGCCGGCAACGGCAGTCGCAAAAAAGTGCCGGTGTCAAGTCTTTCGTGCCAATCACGCAAGGCTTGAAACCGTATATGGGACAGTAGGTTAGCTCTTTTTCAGGCCACTTTGCAGAAGCTTGGCCGCGTGGACTAGGAGCCACATAAGAGCGTTGGGAGAGAAAGCCGCATCGCACTGTGTCGTGCGGGATTGCCGAGGAACCGCGGGCTTGTCTTGTCATCATAGCCCAAGCGACTCTTGGCAGCATCCAGAATGAAGAACGCGCAGCCTTGGGCTGCGCGTTCGATGGATGTCGCTGGATGGTGAGCCGAGCCATTATGTCGGCCTCGGTGGCGCGTTCCGCGTCGCGGTGCCCTTCTTGAATCCTCGATCCCCTGCCATGAACGCCTCCAGCATGTGCGGGATCAACTTCTCGGCATCGACTGCCTCGCCGTAAGTCTGCGCGTGCAGCGCGGCGTAGCGGTCGAGATCGGCCTTCAAGCGGGCCGGACAGGCAAAGGTCAGCTTGACGCTCTCGGTCTTGGGCAGCGGCCCGAGCCGCAGTTTCTTCGTGTTCATTGCGAAGCCCCCCGATTGAAGAACAGCGGTTGGTACGCCCGCAACACCAAGTCGCGGTTCACGATGATGCGAACCGGCAGCCCCGGCCGCGCTGTCAGCGTCGGCTGGATGTTCATATTGCGCCGGGTCATCTCCTGGCCCACGTGGTTGATGCTGTCCTGGGCGCTATCGCGCCCGGCGATGACGATGCGGTTGCCATCCTGCCGGTTCTCCGGCGCGGCCAGCTCGGCGCCCACGCCCAGTAACGTCGTCAGCGCCGCCCCGGCGAAGATGCGGCCCCAGTGCCGATCCACCTCATCCTCCAGCCCGGCATAGCCTGCTGGATCGGTGCCCACCAGGTTGTCCAGCGTCAGCGATGACGTATCGGGCAGGATGATGCGGTTCCACACCATCTGCACCCGGCTCTGCCCGTAGCTGACCTGGCTGTTGTACCGGCCGAGAATGCGTGAACCCTGCGGGATCAGCAAGAACTTGCCAGTGGCCGTGTCATAGACCGGCTCCGTCACAGTGGCGATCACGTCGCCCGGCAGGTCGGACTTGATGCCAGTCACCAGCGCGCCAGCGATCACGGTTCCGGCCATGACCTGATACGGCGAGGCAGGCATTTGCAGATGGCCGGAATTACGGGTTTCCGTAGAACCGCCTTTCAGGAAAGCCTCTTTCTGGTCTTGCCGGTTCTGCACAGCGGTCGGGCCGGACGGCTGGGCTGCCGTCGAGGCCGGCCCGGCCGCCAGCGGGTCGAAGCCCGCCAAGGTGTTGCCAGGCGCAGTCGCTGCAACTTGTGCTGGGGCCGACACACCGGCCTTGCCCGGACTGCCCGAGCGGAAAAACACCGACGAGGCCGCCGCGGCATCGGCCTCCTTGCGCCGCGCATCCTCCGGGTCGTGGCCCGGCGGCGCATAGGCCGGCGTCACGGGCTGCTGCGACTTCACGATGGCCGGGCCGAGATCGCCCGGCAGCGGCGGTCCGAGCTCCGGCACCTTCGCCGGCAGCTTGGAATAGTCCGAAGGCAGGCCGTCCAGCCCTTCGGACTTCGAGACGCGATCCACGTTGTACAGCTCGGTCTGCTCGCCCGCGCCGCGCCGATGCGGCTGCAATGACCAGATCGTGGCCCCGAGCACGGCGACCGACAGGCCGCCGGTGAGGATGGCCAGCGTGCGCCGGTTCAACCGAGTCACGGGGCGTGGCTGCGCGCGCAGCGCCACCGCCTCGGGCGCGATCTTTCCTGCCTGCGGCGCGGCGAAGTCGGGGGTATCGTCCTGGCTCATGGTCAATTCCTCCGCGTGCCGTCCGTGCGCTCGATCCGCACCACGTTGCCCTTGTCCCTGCCCAGGCGCAGTTCGGCCGCGCCAAACAGCCGATCCACGATGTAGTACGGTGAACGGAATCGGTAGTTGCCATCGCCTGCGTCTTCAGCCATCGAAAAACCAGCGTCGTACAGGTCATCGTGCAAGCCCTTGATCTGCTGGGCCAGTGGAACCTTGAACAGCCGGATCTCGACCTCGGGGTCTTCCTCGCGGCATTGCGCCAACAGCGCCGGCAGGCGCGATGGCGTGATGCCATCGAACAAGGCGATGCGCAACTGACCGTGAAAGCCATTGGTGGCGGACTTGACGCTATCGCGGGCCTGCTCCAGTGCGGTAAAGACACGCGGAACGTGCTCCAGGAACAACCGCCCCGCACGGGTCAGTTGCGTGCTGCGAGTAGTGCGAACGAAAAGGCGTGCACCAAGTTCTTCCTCCAGTTCCTTGATAGAGCGGGACAACGGCGACTGGTCGATATGCAGTCGCTCGGCAGCACGAGCGAAGTGAAGTTCTTCGGCGACTGCCAAGAAACAACGAAGCTGGCGGAGTTCCATGACATTTCCTCCACGATGTACTTTTGCTTACCGGCCGCTTGTTCGAGTGCTTGTTTCGACTTTGGAGGAGAAGCAAACGCGCGATGCCCCTGTGCATGCAGGGGGGGGGCCACGAGCCCCCAGCACCATCCGGCGTGAAATGCCTCGTGAGGAGGCACGAAGGTTCTCCGGCCTTCAGCGCGAGCGACCGCAGGTTCGGCGGGCCCACAGTCGCACAGGTGGCTACTGACGCATTGACGAGAGTTCGTTCTTTCATGCTTCATGCGCCGACATACGGAGCAAACGAGTGGCTGAACTGCTGCCCGCCCTCAACCAAGCTGCGCGCAGACTGCAGGCGCTGTTGCTCATAACGGCGCAGCGCCTCTTGGCCCGCGCTGCCCCGCACCCCGTCACTCGCCGCGTCGGCGAGCGCCAAGGCATCCAGCAGGGAGGCGCCGAAGCCCTTTCCGGTCATGGGCGTCGGCACGTGTGCTGCGTCTCCGACGAGTGCAATGCGCCCGCGCGCGAGGCGGTCCGGGAGGTATTCCGCAACGGGCGTGCCGATGACGGCGCGGCGGCTAATGCAGTCTAGGATGGCGTCGCGCCACGGCGTCGGCCAGTGCTTGCGGGCCTGATCTGCGAGGTCTTGGTAGACCGCCTCGGGCACATCCCTAGCACGCAGCGTGTGTTGGACCACGTCATCGGCGACACACCCGCTCTCTTCGAGTAGTCCGTTTCTGTTGACGTCGTACCAGGCCCAGCCCAACTGGCGTGAACCTTTCTTGAGCGATCCATCCGCGCTTGGCAGCGGGTAGCCCAGCAGGATGAAATCGCCGCTGTCCAGGTAAGCGACATCGGTTGGCCAGCGAACGTTGGACGGCAGCGTGCTCTCCTGCGCCACGCCCAGCCAGATCAGGTAGCCGGCGAAGCGGGCATCTGGGCTTTGCGGGCAGACGCGCTTGCGCACCACGCTGCGATGGCCATCGGCACCGATGACGATGTCAGCGCGAAAGCGGTCACCGGCGCGGGTCATCGCCCATGCGCTGTCGTCGTCCTGATCCACGGATACCACGTCGGTGTGGGCGTAGAGGCGGATGTTCGGATCGGCGTCCGCTGCCTCGCGCAGTCCGGCGTGGACGGTGACCCAAGTTTGCACGCCGGCCGGAATCTCTTGCCCGAGCGCCGTGAGTCGAGGGCCGACGATGCGCTGCAGCAGTTTCTCCTCAACGTGGATGGCCGCGCCGGTACGCCCCGTATCGCCCGACCTTTCCAAGACGGAGACCGTCAGTCCTGCGCGCGAAAGCGCGAGCGCCGTCATGAGGCCGGATAGCGAAGCTCCGACGATGACTGCAGTGCCTGGCATGGTCGGGTCCGGCGCTGTGCGGAGAGATGTTCGTTCACTCACGGCAACGACACCCCTGTGAGTTGGGCGAGCCGGGCCAACAACTGATTCTGAAAGGTGCGATCCGACACTTCACCGGCCGGCTTCTGCCTTTTCTTGTGATGCCAGTAGCCACCGCTGACAAGCGCAGCCGCATCGCTGCTGGTGGCCAGCCACGTCTGCGTCTGGTGACCCATCTGCAGATCGTCAGGTGCACCGGCGCCGCCCATGCGTGTGGGAACCCAACCCGGGTCGACAGCGTTACTCAGTACCTCGGGCCATCTGTGTTCGAGCGCTGCCGCAAGCGCGGCGACATGGAGCTTGGTCTCGCAGTAGGCTCTGGTGGTCTGCCAGCGACGTTCGATCCAGTCGATGTCGCGCAGCGAACCTTCCCCGTCGCGATGCATGCCGCTGCTGAGGTACACCAACCGGGCCGGTCGCTCCATCAAGGCGGTGAGCAGGTACGCCGCCAACGTGTTTACGGCGAGCACCGTTGCATGGCCCTCGGGCGTATTGCCACGGCTCGTTTCCATGTAGATACCGGCGTTGTGGATAACGGCGTCCATCCGGCCGATGGCGTTGACCTGGGCGGCGAGGGCGCGGGTTTCGGCCGCACTGGCAAGGTCACCCACCACAACGGCCGCCACACCCACCAGGCTTCCCCGCAGTGAGCGGGCTCGCTCATTGGAGCGAGCATGCACGATGACTTCATGGCCGTCGGCGATGAGTTCCTGCGCCGCTGCGCGGCCCAAGCCTTCGGACGATCCGGTGATGAAAACGCGGCTCATGGGGGTACCTTTCTACGGGAGGATGGCCGGGCTCCTCAGTCGCTCACCCGGGAAGTGAAAGTGAGTGAAGGCCCGAAGGTCAGCAGCGGCCCCAGCTCTTTCATCACGCTAGCCACGTGGGCGTTGCTGGCGTGGGCATCGACCGCCGCTTGGTTGGCCCAGCCGTCGATGATGAAGAAGGTGTTGGGCTCGCTCTGCTTTTGATGAAGGTTGTAATAGAGACAACCCGCTTCGGCCCTGGCAGGCGCGACGAACTGGAGCGCGAGTTCGCGCACTCGTTCGCGATCGGCCGTTTCGCAGCGCAGCTCGCACACGATGTGGATTTCGTCCAGTCGGTTTGCAGTCATGGTGCTGCTTCCTTCAGTTCTTGCCGGCATAGACGCGGGTCATGCCGCCGTCCACCACCAGGTCGATGCCGCGGATGTACGCGCTGGCATCGGAGGCCAGGAACACCAGGGCATCGCCGATGTCTTGGGCGGAGCCGACACGGCCAGCCGGGATTTCGGTCGAAACACGTTCGACGTAGTCCGCCACCTGCTGATCGCTCATCTTCTGTTCCTTGCCGTATCCCTCGGTCGGCACCACACCGGGGCTGATGGTGTTCACGCGGATGTCGCGGTGCTTGAGGTCCGTCGTCCAGCTGCGAGCGAGTGAACGCACCGCCGCCTTGGTGGCCGCATACACCGCAAAACCCGGCAAACCCATGTCCGCCGTGATGGACGCATTGAGCACCACCGAGGCGCCATTGCGCAGCACGCCCAGCATCGTCTGCATCGTCAACACGACGCCCTTGATGTTGATGGACAACTCGCTGTCGATCTGTTCCTCGGTCAGCTCTTCGAGCGGGGTGGCATGGCCGCCGCCGGCGTTGGCGAACAGGATGTCGAGCTTGCCGTGCGCTGCCTTGATGGTGTCCGCCACACGCTGCATGTCGTTCTTGACGCTGGCGTCCGCCTGGATGCCGTGGGCGCCCTTGCCGAGCTTGGCGACAGCCAGGTCGAGAACCTCTTGCCGGCGGCCCGTGATGTAAACGGTCGCGCCGTGCTCGATCAGGCGCTTGGCCGAGCCAAAGCCGATGCCCGTCGTGCCGCCGGTGACGAGCGCAATGCGCCCTTGAAGTGTTTGTGCAGTCATCTCAGTCCCTTCAGCGGTTGACGGTCTTCATCATCTGGGCGTTGTAGCGCTCGCCCGTGACGGGCACCTTGGCCATCACCTCGGCCAGTTCCTGCAGGTCGGCCGCCGTCAGCTCGACGCTGGCGCCGCCGATGTTTTCTTCCAGCCGGTGCAGCTTGGTGGTGCCGGGGATCGGCGTGATCCAGGGTTTTTGTGCCAGCAGCCAGGCCAGGGCGACCTGCGCGGGCGTGGCGTTCTTGCGCCGGGCCACTTCGCCGATCAGCGTGACCAGGTTGTGGTTGGCCTCTCGCGCTTCGTCGGCAAAGCGCGGCAGGTTCCGGCGCACGTCGCCTTCGGCGAAGGTCGTTCCGGCGTCGATCTTGCCGGTCAGGAAGCCCTTACCCAGCGGGCTGAAGGTCACGAAGCCAATGCCCAACTCTTCCAGAGTCGGGATGATTTCCTGTTCCGGCTCGCGCGTGAACATCGAGTATTCACTCTGCAGCGCGGCCACGGGCTGGACCGCATGGGCCGCGCGGATGGCGTTCACGCCGGCTTCGCTCAGGCCGAAGTGCTTGACCTTGCCTTCCTGGATGAGGTCGCGCACGGTGCCGGCCACGTCTTCCATCGGCACGTTCGGGTCCACACGGTGCTGGTAGAACAGGTCGATGCGGTCGGTCTTCAGGCGCTTGAGCGACTGCTCGGCAACCAGGCGGATGCGGGCGGGCGTGCTGTCGAGGCCGGCGGTGGCGATGCCATCCTTGAAGCCGAACTTGGTGGCCAGGACGACTTGGTCGCGGAAGGGGGCGACGGCCTCGCCGAGCATTTCTTCATTCACCGCGCCGTAGGCTTCGGCGCTGTCGAAGAACGTGACGCCGCGCTCGAACGCGGCGCGGATCAATGCGATACCGGCCGATTTTTCGGTGGCCGGGCCATAGCCAAAGCTCAGGCCCATGCAGCCCAGGCCGATGGCGGAGACTTCAAGACCGTTCTTGCCCAGTGTGCGCTTTTGCATATTCAGTTCCTTCAGAGTTGATGGGTGCCCTCTTGGCGGTGCCGGAATGGCCCTGTCCGGAAGACATATGTGTACTTTAAGAACTTGTGGGTTATGTGAGAACCCAGCATACTTGTCTAAGCAATATGAATTCTGTTCATGACAAACCGCATAGACCTCAACAGCCTTTCTGCCTTCATCGTGGTGGCGCGCGAGCGCAGCTTCACCCGCGCCGCGGCCCAGTTGGGCGTGACCCAGTCGGCGCTGAGCCACAGCATGCGAGCACTGGAGGAGCGCATGGGCGTGCGGCTGCTGGCGCGCACCACCCGCGGTGCATCGCCGACCGAGGCGGGAGAGCGGCTGCTCTTGAGCCTGGCGCCGCACTACGAGGGCATCGAGATGGAACTGGCTGCCATCAGCGAGCTGCGCGACAAGCCTGCAGGCACCATCCGCATCACCACGCATGACCATGCGGCGTCCACCATCCTCTGGCCCAAGCTGTCAAAACTGCTGCCCGAGTACCCGGACATCCAGTTGGAAATCAACATCGGTTATGGCTTGATCGACATCGTGGCCGAGCGCTTCGACGCCGGCGTGCGCATCGGCGACCAGATTGCCAAGGACATGATTGCGGTCCGCATCTCGCCGGACTTCAGGATGGCCGTCGCGGCGTCACCGGCCTATTTTGCGAACCGGCCCCAACCCCAAACGCCGCAAGAGCTCACGCAGCACAACTGCGGCAACCTGCGCATGGCGACACATGGGGGGCTGTATGCCTGGGAGTTTGTGCAGGACGGAAGGGAGGTACATGTGCATGTATCTGGCCAGCTCATTTTCAACACCTCCACCCAGTTGCTCACCGCCGCGTTGGAAGGGTATGCATTGACCTATGCGCCCGAGGACGTCATTCAGCCGCACATCGAGGCCGGCCGCCTGGTGCGTGTGCTGGAGGAATGGAGCCCGACCTTCCCGGGCTACCACCTCTACTACCCCAGCCGCCGCCAGTCCTTGCCCGCCTTCGCGCTCGTGGTCGAAGCGCTCAAGCTGCGGGATTGAGACAGCGATACCAAGGCGGGGCCGGCCAACTTACAAAGAGGAAGAACGCGCTTGTGAACGCGCAGTACGTGCTGAACAGTTCGTTGCTGAGTAAGCGCCTATAGGGCGCGTGCAGAACAGCTACTGGGCCGTGACCAGATCAGGCAAGGACGCCATATCAATGACAAATCGATAGCGGACGTCGGAACGCTCCATGCGCTCGTAGGCCTCGCTGATCTGGTCCATGCGGATCATTTCGCAATCCGGCAAGATGTTCTTCTTCGCGCAGAATTCAAGCATTTCCTGCGTCTCGTGGATGCCGCCGATCGGCGAGCCAGCAACGCGGCGTCGGCCCAGGATCATCGGCACCGTGCTCTGCTCGGCAAGCGGGCCGATCTGGCCCACCAGAACCAGCGTGCCATCAACATCCAGCAGCGGCATGTAAGGATTGAGGTCGTGCTTGACCGGCACCGTATCAATGATGAGATCGAAACGAGACTGCGCCTTGGCCATGGCCGCCTCATCGCTGGAGATGAGCAGACGGTCAGCCCCCAGGGTCAGTGCGTCTGCTTCTTTACTCGGTGAACGGCTAAGCACGGTGACATCTGCACCGAGGCCAACCGCGAGCTTGACCGCCATATGGCCCAGGCCGCCGAGTCCAATGATGCCGACACGGCTGCCCGGGCCGACATTCCAAGTGCGCAGCGGCGAGTAGGTGGTGATGCCGGCGCACAGTAGTGGCGCGGCCTTTGACAGATCCAAGCCGGCCGGCATGCTCAGGACGAATTCCTCGCGAACCACAAGGTGCTTGGAGTAGCCGCCATAGGTGATGTCCTGAGTGAGACGGTCGCGATCGTTGTAAGTTTGGGTCATGCCATTGCGGCACAGTTGTTCCTCGCCCTTGTGACATTGATCGCAATGCTGGCAGGAATCAACCATGCAACCCACGGCAACGGCGTCGCCAATCTTGTGCTTCGTCACCTTGTCGCCGATTTCAATCACACGGCCGATGATCTCGTGGCCTGGGACGACAGGATAGGTCGTCCAGCCCCAATCGTTCCGGGCGGTATGCAAATCCGAGTGGCAGACACCGCAGTAGAGAATCTCCATGGCCACGTCGTTCGGACGCAAAGCGCGGCGCTCAAAATCGAAAGGTGCAAATGGTGAAGTGGAATTTTGCGCGGCGTAACCGGTGGTTTTCATATCTGATTTCCAAGATGGGTAGGACGGCCCCGTGATTGGGCAGCATCGGGTGGCACCGCTTCCCATGCATCAAACGTGACAGCGGTCAGGCTACGAAGCCAGTACTCGACGGCAATTCACGTCACGCGGCGAACCGTGTGAGCTTGACAAGCAGGTGTGCCGCTACTTCGCCAGTATTGGCTAGCAGCTTATGTGGCGATGATAGAAGGACCTATCCTATTGATTAAGGCCCATAACTGGCATGAAGTCATAAGCCATGCTAATCAATCAGGCCCGGCTACCAGTTAATTTCGCCATGCCGACTATTTTTTGTAGCGCAACGATTCGATTAGCAAGACAATTGCTCGCGCCGACTGGCGGCGACTCGGATAGAACAAGTGGAAGCCGGGAAATGTAGGATGCCAGTCTTCAAGTACCTTTTTGAGCCGTCCGTTGGCGACATGATCTTGTGCAATTTCCTCGGGAACAAACGCCAGTCCAAACCCCGCCAAGGTGGCCTCCAGAACCTGATAGATGCCATTGAAGACAAATTGCCCTCCGACACGGACTCTCAGTTCGCGCTTGCCTTTCTTTAGTTCCCAAGCGTAAGGCCCACCGTAAGTCGGCAAGTGCAAATTAATGCAGTCGTGCTTAGCCAGCTCCTGCGGCGTCTTTGGCTCTGGGCGCTTCGTTAGGTAGGATGGTGATCCAACGACCACGAAGCGTACATCCGGCCCAATGCGGACAGCGATCATGTCCTTGGCAACCTCGTCGCCGAGACGAACGCCCATGTCATAGCGTTCCGCAACGATGTCGGAAAAACCATAGTCGATCATCACCTCGACTCTGATGTCAGGATATTTTTCTAGGAACTTCGTCAGCTTTGGCCATAAGACCGAATTGAATGCATAGTCGGTGGTCGTGATGCGAATGGTGCCTTTGGGCTTATCCCTCAATTCAGCCACTGCGGCCAATTCGGCCTCGACTTCCTCCAGCCGAGGTGCTGCCGACAACAACAGGTGCTCTCCCGCCTCGGTAGGCGAGACGCTACGTGTCGTACGCGTTAAAAGCCTCACACCAAGACTTTCCTCGAACGCACGGATGGTCTGACTCAGGGCCGACTGAGATACGCCAAGCTGTGCGGCCGCTCGGGTGAAGCTCCGCTCCTTTGCGACGACGATGAAGGAAAGTAGATCCGTCAGATTACTGCGCGGCATTGATAAATCCCCCTTATGAGTCCATCCAGATTATATCCTCCGGACCAGGTTTCCAGAATGGAGCGATGGCGCGGCTGAGGGTGCAAGCGTAAAGACGGACCAATTACTGGCAGGGATCGATGCAGCGAGGGATAGCTCCTTAATCACCGCCCGACCGATTGGGGGCGCTTGGTCTGTGCGTCATGTAGTGCGCAGGCCAGCCGTTCCCAGCATTGAAGCATTTGGAGTCAAACTTGCCGAATTCAATTAAGAAGCCACACTTATAAGATCATGCCGATTTTGGTGTCTAGTCACGCAATGGGGCCCGCCCTATATTTTGGCAAGGGTATGTACACACAAATCCCGAAAATTTTGGAAGCGATCCCACCATGAACGAGCACACTTCGACGACGAGGAAATTTTCCTCAAACGCGGTCCTACACGCCGCTACCGCGCTGGTCACGACTGTGTCGCTGACCGCCGCCGCAGATCCCTCAACGGATGCCAAGGCGAAAGTTGAAATTACTCGTGCAGGCAGCCAGGCCTCTTACATTGGATCCAACGACACATTCACCGGCCGGGTTCGTGGAGATCCTGTCTGGCCCGGAAACGAGCACATCAATGCCTCGGGCGGTTTGGTGACGTTCGAACCTGGTGCTCATTCGGCTTGGCACGTTCACCCCGCGGGGCAACGTCTAGTGGTGGTGGCAGGCGTGGGTCGCACCCAGGAGTGGGGGCAGCCTATGCAGGAAATCCGCCCGGGTGACGTTGTCTGGTGCCCGCCTGGGGTCAAGCATTGGCATGGCGCCAGCCCTACCACGGGAATGACCCATCTTGCGGTCACCGGTTCAGTGGATGGAAAGCAAGTCCAATGGATGGAGAAAGTGACCGATGAACAATACAACGGGCGCTAGCACTCGCAAAGCCAACACACTGGTCGTGGCCTTGGTCCTGTGTCTGATTACAGGATTGATTCAAACCCCCGCAAATGCACAGGAGTCTTGCTGCATGACTATCGAAAATACCTCCGCCGAAACGCTTTCTGCCCAACAGCAGGCCATCGTTCCCATTGCTGCATTCGCTGCTGCAGGCGATATGCCTAAGTTGAGCGCGGCTTTGACCCAAGGCCTGGATGCTGGCCTTGCGATCAGTGATGCCAAGGAGGTGTTGGTGCAACTCTATGCCTACGCAGGTTTTCCGCGCAGCCTCAACGCCCTCACCGAATTGATGAAGGTTTTGGAAGAACGCCGCAAGCGTGGCATTCAGGACTCCCCTGGCTGTGAACCCAGCCATGCCATTCCTAAAGGTGATGCGCTTCGCGTTGCGGGCACGGACAACCAGACAAAGTTGGTCGGTAAGCCCGTGCAAGGGCCGCTGTTTGATTTTGCGCCCGCCATTGGCGAGTACCTGCAGACCCATCTGTTTGGCGACATCTTCGAGCGTGACAACCTCGACTGGAAAAAACGAGAGCTTGCCACCGTGGGCATGCTGTCCGCACTGCCCGGAGCCGAAGCACAACTGCAATCACACATGGGTATCAGCATGAATGTGGGCATCACGGCCGCTCAGCTGCGTCACCTCACTCAACTGCTGGCCGACCGCGTAGGTCCCGAGAACGCTCGGCGTGGCAAAGAGGCTTTGGCGCGGCTGCTTGCCGCGCAGCCCGGCAAGTGATGTCTTATCTGACTTCAAAAAAGCGCAGTTCATATGTACGCAGTCTTCGTAAGTCAGGGTGCCATCTCGGGAGATGAGCCTCAAAGGTGACGCACATGGTCAAAGCAATTAAATGCCTGGCGGCAGCTGCCCCACTCATAGTTTTCTCTGCTTGCGGAAATATTGCGGCGGACAACCAAGCTTCCGCCGCTGGATGGTCCGCATCCCAAGATCGAATTACCGTGGGAGCTGACGCCGAGCCTCGCGGGTACTTGATTGCTAACTTCACGGTTTTTAATGAAGGACCTTTCAATCAGTACCGCAGCGACGTTGGGAAATTCTTCAGCAACTTCCAGGGCAAGATGATCATGAGGGATACGAATGCTATAGCCATGGAAGGCGATGCCGCTAAACAAGTCATGGCGATCATCGAATTCGAGAATATCGGTGCGGCGAAGAAATATTACTTCTCTCCTGAATATACCGCTGCCAAAAAAAATCGTATCACCGCAACCGACAGCGTTGTTGCATTGGCCTCGGGCGTTCAGGGTGTGGTCTCAGAGCAAACGAACCCCGCTCGTGGATATCTGATTGTGAACTACTCCAGGCGGGACATTGTTGCCGTCAATGAGCATCTGGAGAAAATCAAACCTTTGCTCGAAACCTACAACGGGCGATTTATTTCATCTGATGGGAATGCGGAAGTGGTAGAGGGTTCTCGCGACCAACTTTTGGCAATCATTGACTTTCCTGGCATTTCATATGCAACGAAGTTCTATCGATCCCTCGAATACACCGCATTGCGTCAATCGCAACTCCCGAACATCCCGGTCACCATCGTGATCGGCAACGGTATGCCCGGCTGACGTTTCTCCTTCTCCTGCTCTGCGAGACCTTCTGCCACTACCGAGAAAGATCAATCCATGACAAGCCCATCCATCAACGAATTCACCAGCAGCGGTCATTCTTGTGCAGATGACTTAGACAGCCCAATCGCAGGCGAGTGTACAAACAATCGTCGTCGCTTTCTCAGAATGAGCGCGACTCTAAGTGCCGCCTCAATTGCTGCTCCGTTCGGCGCCGACGCCGCCACAGGTAATACCTCGCCCCGGAAGAATTCTTCACCGACATCGTCAAAGACAAGAGTCTTGGGACGCGGCGACTACCGCCTTGAGGTCTCCTCCATGGGCCTAGGGTGCATGGGAATGACCTACCACCGTGGGCTGGTTCCAAGCCGCGAGGTCTCGATTCGCTTGATCCGCGATGCTTTCGAGGCCGGCGTCACGTTCTTCGATACGGCGGAAGTGTACGGCCCCAATAACAATGAGGAACTGGTCGGAGAAGCCGTCGCTCCGATACGGAATGAAATTGTTCTAGTCACAAAATTCGGCTTCCAGATTGAGAATGGAAAAATTGGAGGTCTCAATAGCCGCCCTGAACAAATTCGGCGTGCAACTGAGGGCTCCCTGAAAAGGCTGAAAACAGATCGTATCGATCTGCTGTACCAGCATCGCATCGATCCCCGTGTTCCGATGGAGGATGTCGCCGGCACAGTGAAGGACCTTATCCGCGAAGGCAAAGTTCGGCGCTTTGGTCTTTGCGAGGCAGACCCCGACTCAATCAGGAGAGCGCATAAGGTATTGCCCGTGACGGCCCTGCAGAGCGAATTCTCATTGATGTACCGGGAACCACTGACTCAAATCTTTCCGACCCTGCAGGAACTTGGGATCGGCTTCGTCCCATACAGCCCTGTGGGGCGTGGCTTCCTAACCGGCATGATCAATCAGAACACCAAGTTCTATCCTGAAAATGACAATAGACCGGATCTGCCGCGCTTCAAGACCGAGAGCATTGCATCAAACTGGCCACTTATCACCGCAATGTACGAGTTCGGACATCAACGCGGCTTGACGATCGCTCAGGTCGCCTTGGCGTGGTTGTCGGCTCAGGAGATTGGAATGGTGCCCATACCTGGAACGACGAAGCTGGCGCATCTAAGAGAGAACCTGGCGTCGGCAGCATTTCAATTCTCACCGGATGAGCTTCTGGCATTCAACGGCGCCATATCGAAGATCAGAATTTATGGCGAAAGATATAGTCCGGAACAAGCTGCTGGGGGCAATGTAGCGCTATAGGACGCATTCGGAAGATCCGCTGCGCACTTCCTTCCAGTTGCAACCATCCCCCTATGAATCGGGGGATGGCCATTGGAAATTAATGTCCACATCCTGCCCGGAAGCCTGTTACCTACGTTTGAGGTCGCGGGGTGCATCGACGCGATGGCACTGGATTTTTTAGAACTTTTCTATGCCCAGCAGAATTCAGAATTTCAAGATTACCCGGCGCAGTCTCATGATCAATGCGGCCGCTATGGCGGCAGGAATGGTAGCGGCAATCAAGGGGAACACTTCGCCCAACCAGACAGCGAGCGCATCGGCAAATGGTGGAGCTTCTGCACGCATATTGATAACCGGGTCCTCTGACGGATTGGGCATGCTCGCGGGCAATATCCTCGCAACCGGTGGTCATCGTGTCATTCTGCATGCACGGAATGCGCAGCGAGCCGAGGCCACCCGCAAGGCGCTGCCCGCTTGCGAGGCCGTCGTCATTGGCGACGTCTCAAGCCTGGCCGGCATGCGCACGGTTGCGGAGCAGGTCAACGCAATGGGGCGGTGTGACGCCGTCATCCACAACGTCGGCATTGGCGATCGTGAGCCCCGGCGTATTGAAACTATGGATGGGTTGTCCCATCTGTTTGCCATCAACGTTGTTGCTCCCTATTTACTGACTGCGTTGATCACCCGGCCCGAGCGATTGATCTACTTGAGTTCGAGCATGCACATGGGGGGTAATGCCAGTTTGGAAGATCCGCAGTGGAGCAAGCGCAGTTGGAACGGATCCCAAGCGTACTCTGATAGTAAGTTGTTTGATCTGATCTTGGCGATGGGAGTGGCCCGGCGCTGGCCCGATGTTCGTTCCAACGCGGTAGAACCCGGCTGGGTTCCGACCCGAATGGGGGGCGCCCATGCACCTGACGACCTTTCTGAAGGGGCTGTCACCCAAGCCTGGCTGGCGTCGAGCAATGATTCCGCCGCGCTCGTCACCGGCCAGAATTTCTACCACAAGAAGCCACAGCGAATGCTTCCTGTCGCGCGAGACAAAGATGTGCAAGATCGATTGTTCGATTATTTGCGTGGCATTACAGGTACCTCGATCACCTGACCTATCTCGCGGCACCCATTCTCCTGCCTCTATTTTTCATTGACGCATATGGGACTGGTGTAAGGCGCCGGCTCAGGTGTCTTCGAACCATTTTGAATCATCGGACATGGGGCACATTCGATAGCGCCTGTCCTGAGCGAAGGAACGCACTTATGTCATCAAGAAGGCTCTTTCCGGGGAGCGAGAGCGGCCTTGTGGCCAGGATTCGGAAAATAATCGACATGCGTCCAGACGAGACAAGCGCCGTTGCTTGGTCGTGGCTCTATGTCTTTTCGCTATTCCTAGCTTACTACGTCTTGCGTCCCATACGGGACGAACTCGGCGTGGCTGGCGGAGTTCGGAATCTCCCTTGGCTCTTTACAGGGACGCTGCTGGTGATGCTCGCCGTGAATCCCCTGTTTGCATTCGCTGTACGTCGCTGGCCACGTGAGCGCTTCATCGCCATCGCCTACAGATTCTTTGCAGCGAATCTATTGGTATTCATGGTACTGCTCCAGGCGGCAGCGCCGGAACATCACGTTTGGATCGGGCGGGCGTTCTTCATTTGGGTCTCAGTCTTCAATCTCTTTGTTGTCTCGGTTTTCTGGTCTTTTGTCGTTGATGTATTCAACGCGGAGCAGGGAAAGCGGCTCTTTGGCTTCCTGGCGACTGGTGCTACGGCAGGCGGAATCGCAGGCGCAAGTCTGACTTCGGGGCTAGTGGAAAAAATCGGGCAGGATTGGTTGCTTCTCGCTTCGATCCTGTTTCTTGAAATCGCCGTCTTCGCGTCCCGCCGCCTTTCTTCGTTCAGCGACGCATTCCAGCGCCCCACTAAAACTGACCTCCATGCCCCGATTGGTGGCGGCATCTTCGCCGGGATTTCGCACACCTTGCGCTCTCCATATTTGTTGGGGATAGCGTTCTTTATTCTCTTCTATTCAGTCACTTCTACATTCCTGTATTTCCAGCAAGCAACCATCGCGGAGGCGCACTTCACGGACCGAGGGGCGCGCACAGCCTTCTTCGCCGATATCGACTTTTGGGTAAACGCCGTTACGTTGTTCTTCCAACTATTCTTGACAGGGCGCCTGGTTGGGATGTTTGGTGTGGCCGTGACGTTGTGTGTGCTGCCTCTTTTCAGCGTAGTTGGGTTCGCAGCCTTGGCCACCGCTCCAGCGATAGGAGTTTTTGTCGCAGTGCAAGTTGCTCGCCGCGTAAGTAACTTTGCGCTGTCCCGGCCGACGCGCGAGGTTCTTTTCACCGCCGTGCGGAGGGAGGATCGCTACAAGGCTAAGAACTTCATCGACACCGTCGTCTATCGCCTCGGCGATCAGGTCGGAAGTTGGACTTATGCGGCGCTCGCCGGGTTGTTCGGGCTCAGCATGACAGGAATCGCTGTGATTGCCGTTCCTCTCTCCGCTCTTTGGCTGGCGCTGTCAGTCTGGCTAGGCCGGCAGCACCGGCGCCGCAACAATGACGCCAACGAGGTGGCTCTGGATGCACCTTTGCAGGCGCGTGACGCCATCTGAGGCCCGACCCTGATGAATCGCAGAAACCTGCTCGCGTTCGCGCTTTCCGCGCCTTTAGCACTTCCCTTTGCGCGTGCACAGACGCCGTCATCCGCAAGCTATCGCCAGTTGCAGGTCGGCCGTAACGAACCCATCCTTGAACCGGATCTCCCGATCATCGACGCACACCACCATCTGTTCGACCGGCCCGGCCTGCGCTACATGATCGACGACTACCTGGCCGACACGAACGCAGGCCATCGCGTGGTTGCCTCGGTGTACGTGGAGACTTTGGTCTTCGCTCGGACGCATGGCTCAGAAATGCTGCGGCCACTGGGCGAAATCGAGTTCGCCAACGGCATTGGCGCGATGTGCGAGAGCGGACGATACGGCTGTCGGGCCTGTGCCGCGATCGTGGGCCACGCAGATTTCCGGCTTGGTGACCAAGTGGCTGGGTTGCTGGACAGTGCGATGGAGCGTGCGCCTGATCGGTTCCGGGGAGTGCGCCAAGTCACCATGGAACACCCCTCTGAAGCGCCGTATCGGTTCATTCCGAACAGGCCGCCGGGCGGCGTGATGAAGAGCGCAGGCTTTCAGCCCGCCTTCGCCCACCTCGCCAAACGGGGCTTGAGTTTCGACGCCGCCGTGTTTCATCACCAGTTGCCGGAGGTGATCGCGCTGGCGGATGCCTTCCCCGATACAACCATCGTTCTGAACCACTGTGGCCAAGCCATGGCGATGGACATGGATGAGCTGGCGAGGCAACAGGTGTTCCGCGAGTACAGCAGACTAATGACCGAGGCAGGCCGGCGTCCGAATATCTACTGCAAGGTGGGGGGGCTGGGGATGCCCTTCTGGGGCTTCCGATTCGAGGAGCGCAATGACTCAATCGGATATCGAGAGCTTGCGACGGCTTGGCGTCCCTATGTGGAGACCACTATCGAGGCCTTTGGTGCCGGCCGCTGCCTGATGGAAAGCAACTATCCCCCGGATGGCCGATCAGCCGGCTTCGTACCGCTTTGGAACGCCCTAAAGCACATTGTGCGCTCCGCATCGGCTGAAGACAAGGCCGCGTTGTTCCACGGCACGGCGGCGAAGGTCTACCGTATTCCTCTACCCGATGTGGATGCCGAGAAGGCATCGGCTACATAACTGTATCTGTTGAGGTGAGCAGCGATAGAGGACTCTTACTGCTGCGAAGGTGCATGCGTTACATGCGGCAAGGCTGTTCGCGAAATCGATGGCTCGGAGTCTGAGAGCGCAGGAATTTTGGTCAACCTGGCGAGATTCCACGCTTCAGGCTAACTTCCCAAGATGCTCCACCCGCTCGCACCGTGGCGGCAAGGGGTTGCCCCAGCCGCTGCTCGATCACTGGCTTCCACGGCACCAGGCTGAAACCCATGCCGTCATCGAGCATCGCGTAGCGCCCGCTGGCGAGCATGACGCTGCGCCGGTAGATACCGACCACACGCTGCCCATCGGCCACCGGACGATGCTCCAGGCCGGTTTCGGCGGCAATGTCCTTCGCAGCCTGCGCCAACTCCCGGTTGCGTAGCGTGCCTAGCAGGTTGCGCGCCAGGATCACCCGCTGCCCGCGCCGTTCGGCCAGCCCCTGTTCGGCCAGGAAGTCGGCGCGCTGCTGCATCGCCTGTTTTGCCTCGCCGCTAAAGCCCAGGTCGCCCAGTCCCTTGCCGCCGCCGATCAACTGCTGGTCGAGCCAGGTGGCCCCGATCACGCGCGCCTGCTGCTCGATGGGCAAGTGCGATTTCAGCTCCACGGACACGCCGCCCAGGCGCCGCGCGTCGTAGCGGCGGCCCTGCTCGGGCAGGTCGTCCGGTACCTTCCATAGCCCTTCGGCCACGCGCTCCACGATGCCGGCGCGGCGCAGGGCTTCCAGCCGGCGGACATGGGCTGCCCTACTTCCTGCGGATCGCGGCCCGGCATGGCCTGACCCTGCGCGATGACGAGGTGATGGTCAGTGCGATACAGCCCATCGTTCGCCAGCGCGGCGATGTTCCTGTCCGCCGCGCGCACATCGGCCGATCCCTTCACCTCCACCACGGCCCCGGTCGGATAGTTCGCCAGTTCGTCGCGGGCATTGAGTGCGACGTAGTGCGCCTTGCCGTCCACGCCGTCGATGACCAGATAGCCTCGGTCGCGTAGTTCGTCGGCCAGCCCCTTCGCGGCCACGCGGCCGAGGATGGTTCGGCCATCGTCGCCCGGCTCGAACACCGCCAGCTCGCGCGGCTCGCCGCGCATGGCCCGCTGCATGGTACGGATGATGTCGCCGCGTTCGCCCAGGGCGCGCAAGGTCTTTTCCGCATCGGCATGGACGGCCCAGGCGCCGGGCTGCGCCTCCTCGGCCAGGCCCAGGCGCTGCAAGCGTTGCAGGCGGCCGATCAGCAGCAGGCGCTGGCGTTGCAGCGTCGGTTCGTTGAAGCGTTCGATCTGCACCCGGCCATCCTTGCCGGCCTCGCGCTGCAACGTGCGGTCGAGGCTCGTCCACCGCTCTTGCTCCACCTCGCGCTGCAAGGTCTGCTGGATCTCCAGCTCGGTGCGCGGCCCCAGCCATTCGGTCGCCAGCTCAGCGGCGCGATGGCGGAAGCCGTCGGCGATGTAGTCGCCCGCGATGATGAGGTCTTTACCGGTATCGTCGCGCCCGCGCACGACGATGTGCGTGTGCGGGTTGTCGGTGTTCCAGTGGTTCACGGCCACCCAATCGAGGCCCGTGCCCAGGTCGGCCTCCATGCGCTGCATCAGGTGCCGCGTGTAAGTGCGCAGGTCTTCCAGATCCGCGCCGTCCTCCGGCGAGAGGATGAAGCGGAAATGGTGCCGGTCGTCGGCGCAGCGTTCCTTGAAGGCATCGAGGTCGGCGGTATCGGTCTGCGACCCATAGGCTTGGCCCGGCTCTCCAGCCCCTCAGCTTCCAGCGTCTCCAGATGGCGGAAGATCAGCACCAATTCATCGTCAATGATGAGTCGGGTTTCCTTGCCAGGCGGGTACATGGGGACGTGACGGCACGGATTCGTGCCGTCCGGGCGGAAGCCCCACACCTCGGACAGATTGAACATCTTGCGCAGCACGCCGAAAGTTTTGTTCGCCTCGGTCGGCTTGTAGGCCAGCTTCTCCATCAGCCCGGCAATATCGGGCCGCTTCACCTCATGCACCTTCTTGCGGCCCAGTAGAGGGATGATGTTGCGGTCGATGACGCCCTGATAGCCATCCTGCGTGCTGACCTTGTTGCGCTTCTTGGAGTAGTCCTCCATGAACTTCTTGCACAGCGCCTCCATCGTGGGCGCCTTGCGCGCCTCGGCGAGCCAGTCCTGAGCCTTGACCCGTGCCTGTTCGACGGTCAGTTCCCCGTACAACCCCAGCGAGGGCTTGCGAGGCTGCCCGGCGTTCGTGCGGTACTGGAGCATGAACACCTTCCGGCCCGCCGGGGTAATCTTGCACAGGAAGCCGGGCACCACGGTATCCCGCAGTTCGACGTCCTTGGACTGGGGTTGTGCCGCCTCCACGGCGGTCTTTGTGAGCTTGATCTTTGCCATGATGACTCCTTGGAACGACCCGGATTCCAGGAGCCAGATAGGAGCGGCGCGAGGGGAAACCGGATCAAGTTTCGGAAAACACCGGCATATGATGGACGCGCGTAAGTTATTGATAAACCTGCTGTATCGAGCTACGGCGCAGTCCAGCAAAGTACCGGGCTGGAGTCATCGTGAAACAAAAAAAGCGCGGGTCGGAAACGGCCCGCGCTTTTTCATTGGGCTTGCGGTTCAGGCCAGCAGGCGGCCCAGCGCGCCATTGACCAGCGCGCCGCCGATGACCAGCCAGGCGAACAGGATGGCGCCCAGGATCATCGGCTTCATCCCCGCATTGCGAATTGCCGACAGGTGGGTGGTCAGGCCCAGCGCGGCCATCGCCATGGCCAGCAGCAGCGTGTCGGCCTGCAGCACCAGTTGGGCCACGGCGGCGGGCAGCGGCAGCACCGAATTGAGCAGCACCACGCCGATGAAGGCGAAGGCGAACCAGGGGATGGACAGCTTGCCGCGTTGGCCGGAAGAAGACGGGCCGGCCTTCATCGACAGCATCAGCAGGAACGGCGCCAGCATCATCACCCGGACCATCTTGGTGATCACCGCGGTGTCGGCGGTGTGCTGGTCGATCGAGCGCGCGGCGGCCAGCACTTGCGCCACTTCATGCACGGTGGAGCCGATGTAGATGCCGAAGTCGGGCAGGCGCGCGCCCCATGCCGGTTCTGCCTGCAGGGTGTAGAGCAGCGGATAGAGGAAGATCGCCAGCGAACCGAAGATGACCACGGTCGATATCGCTACCGTCACCTGTTCGCTGCGCGCGCGCAGCACCGGTTCGGTCGCCATCACCGCCGCCGCGCCGCAGATCGAACTGCCGGCGCCGATCAGCAAGGCGGCGTCGCGCTCCAGCTTCAGCAGTTTCACGCCGGCCAGCCAGGCCAGGCCGAAGGTGGAGAGCAGCATGGCGGCGTCGATGGCCACGCCGGCCAGGCCGACATGGGAGATGTCCTGCAGCGTCAGGCGGAAACCGTACAGGATGATGCCGGCGCGCAGCAGGGTTTGCTTGGACAAGCGCACGCCATCACCGCACAGCGCTGCGATGCGCGGGTAGAGGGTGTTGCCCAGCACGATGCCCAGCACGATGGCCACCGTCAGCGCCGAAAAGCCATGCTCTTGCAGCCAGGCGACATCGCCCAGGCGCATGGCGGCCCAGGCCACGGCGGCCCAGGCCACGGCGGCCGACAGGGCGAGGCCGGGCAGGGCCGGCGGCAGGGTTTGGAGATGGCTGGCGGTACGCATTTGGCTCTCTGCTTGGGTATTTTTTATGATGGCTGGACTTTACGCGCCGGCGATATAAAAGAAAAACGCGTTATTTTGTTAATATCAACCTGTTTATCTGGTTGATGTTATCTAGTTGATTTCAGGCCGGCCGCAATCGGTGCAATCATGAAAATTACCCTGAGGCAGTTGCAAATCTTCCTGGCGGTGGCGCAATCCGGTTCCACCACGGCGGCGGCCGGGCTGGTCGCGTTGTCGCAGTCGGCCGCCAGCGCTTCGCTCAATGAGCTGGAGAGCCTGCTCGGCGTGCAATTGTTCGACCGCGTCGGCAAGCGCCTGGTGTTGAACGACAGCGGCCGGCTGTTGCTGCCGCAGGCGCGCCACATGCTGGACGCGGCGCACACCATCGAGCGCCAGTTCGCCGACCCGGCTTCCGGCAGCGAATTGCACATCGGCGCTTCCACCACCATCGGCAGCTACATGCTGCCGGCCATGATCGCGGCCTACCGCAAACTCCATGCCGGAGCGCGCGTGCGTGCGCTGGTGGCCAACACGGCCGACATCGTCGATGCGGTGGTCAATTTCGACGTCGATGCGGGATTGATCGAAGGGCCGTGCCACGCCAGCGATGTCAGTGTGGAGCCCTGGATGACCGACGAACTGATCGTGGTGGCGGCGCCGCATCATCCCATCGCCGCCGGCGGCCGCAAGATCAGTTTCAAGATGCTGCGCGAGGCCGACTGGCTGTTGCGCGAAGCGGGTTCCGGCACGCGCGAGGCGGTCGAGCATGCGCTGATTCCCTACCTGCACTACCTGCCATCCTCATTCGAGTTCGGCAATTCGGAAGCGATCAAGCGCGCCACGGCCGAAGGCCTGGGCATCAGTTGCCTGTCGCGCGCGGTGGTGGAAGACCTGATCGAATCGGGCAAGCTGGTGGAATTGGCGACGCCGTTGCCGATCTTGCGCCGGCATTTCTACATGGTGGTCAGCAACCATCGGGCGCCATCGCCCAGCCTGGCGGCGTTGCTGGACTTTTGCCGCGCGTGGGCGCGCAGGCATGGGGGCGCCTGAACCGCGCGCGGCTTATTGGATGTGTTCGAATACCCCGGCGCTGCGGTTCTTCGCCACCTTGTCCCAGGCGAAGACCTGGCCGTTCATGGCGACATAGACGCCGGGCGGCAGCACCTGCGCCACGCCGCAGGCGAAGCCGAAGTTGAAGAGGGCGTCGGAGTTGGCGATTTCGTAGGGGATCATGGCGCCGGTCAGCACGATGGCCTTGTCCAGTTGCGCCTGGCCCAGCGCCTGGGCGGTCAGTTGCATGGTGTCGGTGCCGTGCACGATGACGATGGCGCGCTGGGGCGCGTTCTGGCAACTGGCGAGGACGCGCTGGCGATCCGCGTCCTGCATTTCCAGCGAATCCAGCAGCGGCAATTCTTCCAGCGCCACGTCGGCGGTGATGCGCGCGCGGGCAATGACCTGCGGCAGGTGGCTGGCGCCGAAATCGAGCTGCCCCGCGATCTCGTCGTAATGCTTGTCGAAGGTGCCGCCGGTGGCGATGATGCGTAGACTCATGGTTGTCCTGTTGAAGAGGAACTCAAAAAAAAGCGCCGCCCGTTATCTTACACGGACGGCGCTTCGCTCTCCCCCTCCCGAGACTTGTCGCAGCTTATGCTGCCATGAGTTCCCTTGCCCCCGGCATGGCCTGCACGGAGGCATCCGCTTCCTGCGCCGACGGCGGCAGCGGGATGGTGCCGTCGATCACGTAGGCGAACAGCCGTTCGACCTCGATGGCCTGGATCAGCAGCTTGCCGCCGTTGGCCTTGATCACCTGCGATATCAGCATGGAGTCGCCCTGCATGGCCAGCGGGGTATGGGTGATTTGCGTCGGGCTGAACTGCGGCACGGCATGCAGCTCATCGACCAGCAGGCCGATGGTGTGCTTGCCGTGGCGTACGATCATCACCTGGCTGCTGCTGGTTACCGCCGAGCGTGTGCCGCGGATCAGGTGGCCGAGGTCGAATACCCAGATGAATTCCTTGTGCTGGTCGTCGTGGTTCAGGCCGAGCACGCCAACCTGCTCGGCGCGGTTGCCCATCGAGGTCGGCAGTACGGACGAGAACGGCACGGCTTCCATCACGTTGGCCGCCGAGATGGCGAACAGGCTGTTGTCGGAAAAGAAGGTGGCGTATTCCAGGTCGTCCGACGATGTCACGCCGCTCTCCAGCAGGAATTGGCTGGACGCGCCTTGCAGGCTGCCCTGGTTGGTCGCGCCGAAGCACTGGAACACCACCGAGATCACGTCTTCCTGGTAGCCGTCGCTGACCTTGAATTCGCGATAGCCGTTGGAGGCGCTGCAAGCGACGATGGCGTATTGGCCGTCGTGCGAAGTCACGCCGGAGCTGCACGCGCCATTGGCGACCTGCAGCAGGGCGATGTCGATGTCGAGCGTGCTGCCCACCGGCCGGCGCTCGTCGGTGCTGGAGAGGATGCGTCCGCTGCGGTTGACGTAGAACGCGCTCATTTTTTCCTTGCCGGCCAGCCCCGCGCGCAGCATGTTGTGGAATTCCGGCGCGGAGTCGAACACGATGCCGATGCCGCCCACCACGTCGCCGTCATTGTCCAGCGCCCGCACGGCCGCATGGTAGATATAAGTGTCCCGCCCTTGGTACAGGACGCTGGGGCCGAAGGCGCTGACATGGTAGTGCTGCTGGCTGCGCAGCGAGGTTACCTGCGCCAGCGTGGCTTCATCGATGCTGCTGCCGACCACGTTATCGAGATCGTCGCCGGTGCTGGCGACGATGCGGCCGTCGCGGTCATAGATGAACAGGCGGGTGTAGACCGTGTACAGCCCGTTGATGTAGGCGAGGATCTCGGTCAGCTTGGCCGTAGTGGCTTCGTCAATCGCCGGCTGCGCCAGTGCCGCGCGCAGCTCCGGCGTGAGCGCCCACCAGCGGCAGTCGTCCGAGCGTTCGTAGAGGTTGCGGTCGAGCAGGTCGACCAGCAGGCTGGTGGTGAACTCGGCATCGCGCATGCTGGACGACAGCACGGTCTGGTACAGGTCGTGGATCGATTGCGCGAACAGCTCGTTGCTGCGGTTGCCGGTTTCGCTGATCTGGTCGAGGATGGTCTTGAGCTTGAGCATTTCGCCGCGCTGGCCGGCGGTCATCACCTGGCCGTTCCAGACGATGCGCTGGATGGTCTTGGCCGCGGTCATGATGTCGTACAGCGGCGGGCAGAACGAATGCGCGTGCGACAGCAGTCCCTCCGCCAGCTCCGGCGACAGGCGCGAGAGCACGTCGCCGGCGATGCCGGAAAAGGCGACTTCGACCGGGATCATCACCTGCCCCTGCCAGCCTACCGGGCCCGGATAGCCCTGGTAGCCTTCGGAGGCGAAGGTGCGCACCAGGTATTCGCGGCCGCAAAACATCATCAGGCGCGCCTGCCCGGTGGCGTTGACCGGCACTTCGGTGCCGGGCGGGATCCATAAGGCATCGGCGCTTGCAATCACGCGGTTGTCGCCGTCCAGCAGCAGCATGTTGGCGCGCGCTTCCGGATCGCGGTGCGCGCAGAAGATGCCGGCCATCTCTTCTTCAAAATGGAAGCACAGGCACAGCACGCCGATCACTGCACCAGTTTGGGGATGGTGCATGCGGCGCGAATAGATCAATGCACGATCCTTGGACGGCCGCAGGTCGGTCGCGCGGAAGGTCTCGACGTAGGTTTCGGATTCCAGCGTCTGCCTGATCAACGGATCGGCCGTGTGTTCCAGCGGCGTGGCCGGGTCGATCTGCACCAGTACGTTGCCGTCGGTGTCGGTCAGGATGATTTCATCGTAGACCGTGTACTTGTTGCGGTACTCGCGCAGGCGATAGCGCGCGGCTTCGACCGAATCGCTGATGCCGGCGACGAAGTTGCACAGCTCGCGGTCGGTGGCCAGGAAGCCGACGTCGGCGGTGCGCTCGAACAGGTTGCGCACCACGATGTCGATCACGTATTGCGCCTTGGTGCCGATTTCAGCCAGCACGTTGCGCACTTTTTCTTCCACCAGGCTGCTCACCAGTTCGCGTTCCAGCCGGGAAAATCCCGAGCGGGTGGCGGCCATGGTGGGGAGGATGGTCTTGGCTTCGGTAGGGCAGTTCATCTTGGCCGAGGCTTCGATGACGCGCCACATCAGGTTCAGTTCCTGGAGCGACTGTTCGCATTTGGCGACGTCGCGCATGTAAGGCAAAAACGTTTCGGTCTGTATGGTCGTGGCATTTGGCATTGTTATCGACTCCCTCTGGTAGCGCCGTAAGACCAACGAACCGCGATGTTGGATCTTCCGACATCTGTTGTTTGTTTTTTGTGTTTTGCTCAGGAGGAACTGCAAATTGCGTGCCAATGCGCTTGCGATATGGCCGGTGGCGGCCCGGCGGATCCGGCCTGCCCGTTGGAAATTATTTATATTGTTCTCGCGGCGTATTGCCCTGCGGCATGTGTGCGGGCCGGGGCGGTCGCCGCACGCGCCGGGCACTGCGGATTGCGACGGTTATCGCATGATAAAAGACTGGAATTTGCCGCATGGGCGACAGGTCCTGCGTATGGATTTTCTTCTGATGCTATGTGGAAACATGCGGGGGGCCGCGCCCGGCGCACCGCGATGGCAACAACGGCGCCGCACGTCACCTCAATGAGGCGCTCGATGCAGTGGGGAAACTTCATCAGGCAATGGGCTTTATAATGAAACGGATATGAAACCACTGGCGCCCGGCACCGTCATCTTTCATCGCCATCGCGGCTATGGCGTGATCGTCTCCGTCAATTTGCTGACGGGGTGGATTTCCGCGCGCTTTGGCAGCGAAGTGCGTACGCTCGATCTCAACCTGTCGTCCGATGAAGTCCAACATGCGGACGGCGCCCCGATCCTGTTTCGCCGCTCCCCGCCGGATCGCATGCCGCATGCGCGGCTGATGGCGATGGTGCGCGAGTTGCACCGCAGCGGTTATCAGCGGCTCTATCTCTACAGTTGGCCCAAGCCTTCCGGGCTGCATTGGCGCTGGCACTTGTTTACCGGACCGCGACAATGGATAGAGCGGCCTTGGCGCGAAGGTTGGTATGGCTCAGGGGCCGACTACAACTTCAACCCGGTGCTGGGGTGGGGCGATACGCCCAGTGCCACGCCGGAAGAGTTGGCGCGCCTGCTGGCGCAGTTCGACCCGCAAGGTCTGGCGCAAGCGCTGGGTGAGGACGAAGAACACAGCAAGTGGTTCGAAATGGTATGCGCCACGCTGCTGCCCGATTATGCGTTCAGCCTGGGCTGGCATGACAACGGCAGCATGCCGGAATACTTGCCGGTCATCCCGATACGCCGCAACGTGCCTGAATATGCCGGGCCGCCCTTGCCATGGCCGCCCGGCTGGCGGCATATGTGGCGGGCATCGGGCAAGTCGCCGCCGTTGCGGTACGCCCCGCCCGTGCGCGCCACTTATCGGATTACTCCAGAACCTCAGGATTGAGTACATTTTTCGGCGTGCCCGCGGCATAGTCCAGGATGTTCTGGAAGGCCGCGCGGAAGTACAGCTCGTAGCCATCCTTTTCCACGTAGCCCAGGTGCGGCGCCGCCACCACGTTATCCATCTTCAGCAATGGCGAGTCCACCGGCAGTGGTTCCTGTTCATAGACATCGAGTGCGGCCAGGCCGGGGCGGCCCTGGTTCAACGCGGCTTCCAGCGCGTCTGCCTCGACCAGCTCGGCACGGCTGGTGTTGACGAAGCAGGCGGTCGGTTTCATCAGCGCCAGGTCGGCCGCGGTGACGATGCCGCGGGTGGCCTCGTTCAGGCGCAGGTGCAGCGACAGCACATCGGCCTGGCTGAAAAACTCTTCCTTGCCGGCGGCGGCGCCGTAACCATCCTTGGCGGCCTGTTCGCGGCTGGCGTCGCGCCCCCAGATCACCACCTTCATGCCGAAAGCGCGGCCGTAACCGGCCACCATGCGGCCGATCTTGCCGTAGCCCCAGATGCCCAGCGTGCGGCCCTTCAATGCGCTGCCGACCGTATTGTGGTGGGGCGTGGCCGATACCTGCTGCCAGGCGCCGGCGCGCAAGGCGCTGCAATATTGCGGCACGCGGCGCATGGCGGCCATGATCAGCGCCCATGTCAGCTCGGCCGGTGCGGTGGGATCGCCCACGCCTTCAACGATGGCGATGCCGCGCTCGGTGGCGGCCGCCACATCGACGTGGCCGCTGACCTTGCCGGTTTGCGAAATCAGTTTCAGCAGCGGCAATTTCTCCAGCAGCATCTTGTTGAGCACGGTGCGTTCACGGATCAGCAC
The DNA here is from genome assembly GCF_059418325.1 of Herbaspirillum sp. GW821-FHT09A12. Classification (NCBI taxonomy): domain Bacteria; kingdom Pseudomonadati; phylum Pseudomonadota; class Betaproteobacteria; order Burkholderiales; family Oxalobacteraceae; genus Herbaspirillum; species Herbaspirillum sp. GW821-FHT09A12. The sequence goes on along the minus strand of NZ_JBWKPR010000004.1, from coordinate 60,962 downwards.
CAGGGCATCGAAGGGCGCCAGCCGCGCCGCCAGTTGCCCCGCGCCGCGTGCGCTGTTGTTGAACACCTTGACGTCATGGCCGTCGAGCATGCGGAAGCAATCGAGGTGGCGGACGGTGTCCTGGTAGTCGTCGAGGATGGCAATTTTCATGAGGGTCTCCGTGGCTTTGCCTTTTGAACCGCGCCATCGCAGAAAAGATGAATGAGGCGCACTGGCAACATCATAAAGGGATTGCCGGATTTCGGGAGATCCGCGCAGCCGATGGCGGGGATCCTTGGGCCGGTTCGTCCGCAAGGGGCGTCGCTTTGCGCATATGCACCGTTCATCGATGGCAATGTACCTGCGGCGATGAGCTTTACTCGCATATTTTTCAGCAATGGAGTGCAATGAGCCGGGGGCGCGGCAGTCATGTCGGCATCGCTGGCTTTGGCATTGTGCAGTAGTGGACGGGGGCGGGTGTTTGCGGAATAGCCGGCAGAAATTCCATGACTCCTTAAGTTCTACCCGCGCAAACCTGGGGAGAGGGCTTGGATAAGGATTTTTGTCGATTTTCAAATAAGATATTCTTGATGTGAATGACTGACTCCCCGCAACACCGCTAGAATCCAGTGTTCATGCGGATTTTGAGAAAAATCGTGTTATGCGATTGGGTAATGAAAAAACAGTTTTTTTTGAATTTGTAATTACCCACTACATAACTCGGGTATTTTCCGCTACAAATTTCAGTAAATTCTTTTTTATCGGGGTACAATCGCTGCCACTTTTTCTCACTTTTGATGGTCGAAAAGTGACTGGAGCCCGCACCCAACCACGGCTGCGGGCCTTGCGGCCGAGACCGGCCGCTGTCGACAAGACCGCCGTATCGCTGGCTGGCGTGACCTGCGCCGGATACCCACCCGCCAGTTACAAGCAGACGACGATCCTGCCGTGCCAAGACGAATTCTTTAACTTGTGGCATTGGAGGTAAAACCTATGAACCAACCCCTCATGGCTGGCGTTCCCGCAGTCAACGCACCCGCGTACGTCAAACACCAGAAATTGATCAACTGGGTCGCGGAAATCGCCGCGCTGACCAAGCCGGCTCGCATTTACTGGTGCGATGGCTCGCAGGAAGAATACGACCGCCTGTGCGCCGAGATGGTCGCCGCCGGCACCATGAAGAAGCTGAACCAGGAAAAGCGCCCCAACAGCTACCTGGCTTGCTCCGACCCGTCCGACGTGGCGCGTGTGGAAGACCGCACCTTCATCTGTTCCAAGACCAGGGAAGAAGCCGGCCCGACCAACAACTGGACCGACCCGGCCGACATGCGCCAGACCCTCAACGGCCTGTTCGACGGCTGCATGGCCGGCCGCACGCTGTACGTGGTGCCGTTCTCGATGGGCCCGCTGGGTTCGCCGATCGCCCACATCGGCGTCGAGCTGTCCGATTCGCCCTACGTCGCCGTCAACATGCGCATCATGACCCGCATGGGCCGTGCCGTGTATGACGTGCTGGGCGCCGATGGCGACTTCGTGCCTTGCGTGCACAGCGTCGGCGCGCCGCTGGCCGCCGGCCAGCAGGACGTGGCATGGCCGTGCAACGCCACCAAGTACATCGTGCACTACCCTGAAACCCGCGAAATCTGGTCCTACGGTTCGGGCTACGGCGGCAACGCCCTGCTCGGCAAGAAGTGCTTCGCGCTGCGCATCGCCTCCACCATGGGCCGCGCCCAGGGCTGGCTGGCCGAGCATATGCTGATCCTCGGCGTCGAATCGCCGCAAGGCAAGAAGCACTATGTCGCCGCGGCTTTCCCGTCGGCTTGCGGCAAGACCAACTTCGCCATGCTGATTCCGCCCAAGGCGTTCGGCGGCTGGAAGGTCACCACCATCGGCGACGACATCGCCTGGATCAAGCCGGGCGCCGATGGCCGCCTGTACGCGATCAACCCGGAAGCCGGCTACTTCGGCGTGGCGCCGGGCACCAACGAAAAGAGCAACTACAACTGCATGGCCTCGGTCGCGGCCAATACCATCTTCACCAACGTGGCGCTGACCGATGACGGCGACGTCTGGTGGGAAGGCATGACCAAGGAAGCGCCGGCGCACCTGATCGACTGGCAGGGCCAGGACTGGACTCCGGCAATCGCCAAGGAAACCGGCCGCAAGGCCGCGCACCCGAACGCGCGCTTCACCGTCGCCGCGACCCAGAACCCGGTGATCGACGCCGCCTGGGACGACCCGGCCGGCGTGCCGATCTCGGCCTTCATCTTCGGCGGCCGCCGCTCCACCACGGTGCCGCTGGTGACCGAAGCCCGCAACTGGGTGGAAGGCGTCTACATGGCCGCCACCATGGGCTCGGAAACCACCGCCGCGGCCGTCGGCCAGCAGGGCGTGGTGCGCCGCGACCCGTTCGCGATGCTGCCTTTCGCCGGCTACAACATGAGCGAGTACTTCCAGCACTGGCTGGATATCGGCAAGAAGATCGCCGCCTCGCCGGCCGAGCTGCCCAAGATCTACTGCGTCAACTGGTTCCGCACCGACGAGAACGGCAAGTTCGTGTGGCCGGGCTTCGGCGACAACATGCGCGTGCTGAAGTGGATGCTGGACCGCATCGAAGATCCGCAAGGCGTGAAGACCGGCGCCACCGAGCATTTGTTCGGTTTCACGCCGCGTTTCGGCGACCTGCAATGGGATGGCATCGACTTCACCGCCGAGCAGTTCGCCACCATCACCTCCATCGACAAGGCCGCATGGCGGAAAGAGCTGGAACTGCACGCGGAGCTGTTCGAAAAGCTCAAGTACAAGCTGCCGGGCGAGCTGGAAGGCGTCAAGGGCAAGCTGGAAAAGCAACTGGCTGCCTGAGCCTGTGATGCATCGATGAAGTATGCATCGATGAAGTAAGGAACGCCTGCCGCAGCGATGCGGCAGGCGTTTTCATTTGGGCGGCGGCTTAGCCGGCGACGGCGATGCGGGCCAATGCTGCGCGCATCGGCGCCGGGATGTCTGCCGGGCGGCGGGAGGCGCGATCCACATAGACGTGGATGAAATGCCCCTGGGCCGCCGCGCTGTCCTCGCCCTCCTTGAAAATGCCGATCTCGTAGCGCACGCTGCTACGTCCCATATGCGCTACCCGCACGCCGACGTCCACCTTGTCCGGAAACGCCACCGAGGCGAAGTAATTGCAACGCGTCTCGATCACCAGGCCGATCACCGGGCTGCGTTCGATGTCCAGCACGCCGCTGGCCACCAGGTAATGGTTCACCGCCGTGTCGAACCAGCTGTAATAGACCACGTTGTTGACGTGGCCGTAGACGTCGTTATCCATCCAGCGCGTCTGGATGGCATGGAAGTGGCGATAGTCGGCGCGATGGCCGGGGACGGGTTTGTGTTCGCTCATGGTGCTCATGGTGTGGGGCGGTGGCCGATGGTGCGGTGCGCACAAAATTCGCTTCCTTGCAGTAACATTGCGGCGGGATCCTGATCCTGCGGCGCCGCCAGCCGGCTGTTGAGCGCTGTGCGCGCCGCTTCAATGTTAAGCGATCGCGATCGGAATTTGCCGGGATGGCGGCTTGCAGAAATGCACGGCGCCACCATGTGGTTCAAGCGAGTTGTTTGTTGCTTGCTTGAAATTCCGCTGATAGCATCGTCCTCGACATCGATAGTTAAATCCAATCAAAAATATTGATTAAATAAAATTGATCTATTTCGTTTGGCGTTTTACTATTCTTACCACTGCTTCACTCAACCCCCTAAAAAGGAAATAGATATGTCCCTGATCAACACCACTATCAAACCGTTCAAGGCAACTGCATACCACGATGGCAAGTTCGTCGACATCTCCGAAGCGACCCTGAAGGGCAAATGGTCCGTGTTCGTGTTCTATCCGGCCGACTTCACCTTCGTCTGCCCGACCGAACTGGAAGATCTGGCAAATAACTACGCTGAATTCAAGAAGCTGGGCGTGGAAATCTACGGCATCTCGACCGACACCCACTTTGCCCACAAGGCATGGCACGACACCTCGGAAGCCATCAAGAAGGTGCAATACCCGCTGGTCGGCGACCCGACCGCTACCTTGGCGCGCAACTTCGAAGTGCTGATCGAAGAAGAAGGCCTGGCACTGCGCGGCACTTTCGTGATTAACCCGGAAGGCCAGATCAAGATCCTGGAAATCCACGACAACGGCATCGGCCGCGACGCTTCCGAACTGCTGCGCAAGGTCAAGGCTGCCCAGTACGTCGCTTCGCACCCGGGTGAAGTCTGCCCCGCCAAGTGGGAAGAAGGCGCTGCAACCTTGAAGCCGAGCCTGGATCTGGTTGGCAAAATTTAATTTGAGTTATTGATTGGGTTGCTGCACGGCCCACTCAACGATTCAACGGTAGTAAAAAATCTCGTAGTACACGTCCGGGCCTGCGAAACATCATCGGCAAGCGGCTGAAACCCACAAGGCGGATGCCGTGGCCCGGACGATATGAAATCTCTCAACAGAGGAAGTGAATCATCATGCTTGATGCCAATCTCAAGACCCAATTGAAGGCCTACCTGGAAAAGGTCACCCAGCCGATCGAGATCGTCGCGTCGCTGGATGATGGCGCCAAATCCCGTGAGATGCAGGAACTCCTGCAAGAAATCGCGCAGTTGTCGGACCGCATCAAGCTGGTCGAGCAACGCGACGCCGCGAACGGACGTACCCCGTCGTTCAAACTGAACCGCCCCGGGACCGATATCAGCATCGAATTTGCCGCGATCCCGATGGGCCATGAATTTACCTCGCTGGTGCTGGCCCTGTTGCAGGTCGGCGGCCACCCGATCAAGCTCGACGACAAGGTGATCGAGCAGATCAAGAACCTGGATGGCGATTACAGCTTTGAGACCTACGTCTCGCTGACTTGCCAGAACTGCCCGGAAGTCGTGCAGGCGCTGAACGTGATGTCCATCATCAACCCGCGCATCCGCTCGGTGACCATCGACGGCGCGCTGTTCCAGGGCGAAGTCGAGCAGCGCCAGATCATGGCCGTGCCGACCGTCTACATGAACGGTGAAGTGTTCGGCCAGGGCCGTACCGGCGTCGAGGAAATCCTCGCCAGGCTGGATACCGGCGCCGCCGTCCGCAAGGGCGAGGAGCTGAGCGCCAAGGAACCGTACGACGTGCTGATCGTCGGCGGCGGCCCGGCCGGCGCGGCCGCTGCGATCTACGCGGCGCGCAAGGGTATCCGTACCGGCGTGGTCGCCGAGCGCTTCGGCGGCCAGGTGCTAGATACCTTGGCAATTGAAAACTTTGTCTCCGTCAAGGAAACCGAAGGCCCGCAATTCGCCACCGCGCTGGAGCAGCACGTCAAGGCCTATGACGTCGACATCATGAACGTGCAGCGCGCCGAGCAACTGGTGGCGGGCGACAAGCTGATCGAAGTCAAGCTGGCCAACGGCGGCGTGTTGAAGGGCAAGACCGTGATCCTGTCGACCGGCGCCCGCTGGCGCGAAGTCAACGTGCCGGGCGAGCGCGAATACCGCAACCACGGCGTGGCCTACTGCCCGCACTGCGACGGCCCGCTGTTCAAGGGCAAGCGCGTATCGGTGATCGGCGGCGGCAACTCCGGCGTGGAAGCGGCGATCGACCTGGCCGGCATCGTCAGCCATGTCACGCTGCTGGAATTCGCGGCGGAACTGAAGGCTGACGCGGTGCTGGTGAAGAAACTCAAGAGCCTGTCCAACGTGACCATCATCACCTCGGCGCAGACCACCGAGATCACCGGCGACGGCAAGAAGGTCAACGGCATCGGCTACAAGGAGCGTGAAACCGGCGAGCTCAGGCACATCGAACTGGAAGGCGTGTTCGTCCAGATCGGCCTGGTGCCCAACACCGAATGGCTCAAGGGCACGCTTGCGCTGTCCAAGCATGGCGAGATCGAGATCGACGCCCGTGGCCAGACTTCGCTCCCCGGCGTGTTCGCCGCCGGCGACGTGACCACGGTGCCGTACAAGCAAATCGTGATCGCCGTGGGGGCGGGTGCGACTGCCGCACTGTCCGCCTTCGACCACCTGATCCGCTCGTCGGTGGAAGACGAGGCGCCGGTTGCCAAGGAAGCGATTGCAGCCTGAGCAAGCATTTCTGTATTGAGTTGTAACAACAAAACGCCATCGGGAGACCGATGGCGTTTTGTTTTTGTGCATTCCTATAAATTGGCATAATATGCCATTACTGCGATTAGGCAGGCTATCATCAGGAGGCGCAGATATGCCAACACGCAATGTAGTTCTAAGCGACTACCAGCACGATTTTGTCGAAACGCTGGTGCAGTCCGGCCGTTATCAGAATGCCAGTGAAGTGCTGCGTGAAGGTTTGCGTTTGATCGAAGAGCGTGAACGCATCGAAGCCGCCAAGCTCAAGGCGTTGCAACAGGCAGCCAAGCAGGGCTGGGCGGATATCGCAGCGGGACGATACACCGATCTTGATGACCGGCAGATTGAGGACTTCATCGGACAGTTGGGCGTACGGGCTGCACGCAAGATACAGGCATCGGGTTGATGCGATATCGATTATCCGAGGCGGCGCAATCCGATATTCTCGGCACGCTCGCCTGGTCGCATGAGCAGTTTGGAGAAGCGGCGCGCAAACGATATGAAGCATTGATTATTGCTGCATTGCTCGACATTGCAGAACAGCCTGACCGGCCCGGCAGTATTGAACGCCCGAAACTTGGTGTGGGTGTCAGATCATGGCATCTGCGCCTGAGCCGGGAACGTGCTCGCGCTGGGGGCGACCTTGTGAGGCAGCCGCGCCATTTTCTGATTTATCGATCGGAACCCGGCATGATTGTTGTCGGTCGGATGTTGCATGATGCGATGGAACTAGCGCGTTATTTGAATTCGGAAAGCATTTGGGAATAAAAAAACGCCATCGGATCCCGATGGCGTTTTCGTTTGAAGCAGGTAGCTGATTACTTGAACATCAGGCGCAGCGAATCCCAGGCGCGGCCCAGGAAGCCGGCCGGGCCGACCGATTCCAGCGCGACCACCGGCAATTCAGTCACGGTCTTGTCGTCGATGGTGACCTTCAGGGTGCCGACCTTGGCGTTTTCCGAGATCGGGGCGATCAGCGGGTCGTTGCGGTCCAGGTGGGTCTTGACCTTGTCGGCGGTGCCCTTGGGGATGGTGATGTAGACGTCGTGCTTGAAGCCGACCTTGATCTTGCCTTGCGAACCCTTCCACACGTCAGGCGTGTCGACCGGCTGGCCCTTGGCGTACAGCTTCACGGCGTCGAAGTTCTGGAAGCCCCAGTTCAGCAGCTTCTGGCTTTCCTGCGTGCGCACCTGGTCGGACACGGTGCCGATCACCACCGAGATCAGGCGGCGCTCGCCGTTGGGCACCGGGCGGTGGGCCGAGGTGATCAGCGAATAGCCGGCGCTGGAGGTGTGACCGGTCTTCATGCCGTCGACCGTCGGGTCCAGCCACAGCAGGCGGTTGCGGTTGGGCTGGGTAATGTTGTTGTAAGTGAATTTTTTCACCGAGTAATACTTCTTGTAATACTCGGGGAAGTCGTTGATCAGGTTGCGGCACAGGATGGCCAGGTCGCGCGCGGTGGTGTACGTGTCCGGGCTGGGCAGGCCATGCGGGTTGGAGAAGTGGGTATTGGCCAGGCCCTGGCGCTGCGCTTCGCGGTTCATCAGTTGCACGAAGGCGTCGTCGGTGCCGGACACGGCTTCGGCCACCGCCACTGCCGCATCATTGCCCGAGACCGAAATCAGGCCGTACAGCAGGTTCTCGATCGACACCGGCTTGTTCGGTTCGATGAACATCTTGGAGCTGCTCGGATCGACCTTCCAGGCGTTGACCGAGACGTTGACCTCCTGCGACTCGTTCAGGCGCTTGTCGCGCAGGGCGGCGAAAGCCAGGTAGGCGGTCATCAGCTTGGTCAGCGAGGCCGGTTCGACGCGCATGTCGGCATCGGCGGAGGCGATCACCTGGTTGGCCGAAGCGTCCAGCAACAGCCAGGACTTGGCGGCCACGGTCGGCGGCGGCAGGCTCTGCGCGGAGGCGGACAGGGCGGAAATCGAAAGGACGGTGGCGGCGAGGGCCGCGAGTATTTTTTTCATCGGTGCCAAAGAGAAAATGCCAGCAGAGGGAAACATCGTTGCTGTAGTTTGAAAAGAAGATGGGCGGGTTCGGTTGCTGCCACGCAGTGGAAAACCATTGGCTGGAGTCGCATGACGAACCGCACGCCCGGGATTATAAACGCCGCGCGGCTTGCGTCCCAATTCGAATGGATCGACTCCCCGGAAGATCCCCGCACGGCGGCGTTTTACGCCATCGCCGCCGGCGCTTCCGAAGTTCAGGCCCGTGCTTGTGCCGGACGGCGATGCCAGGTTTCGACCACCACGTTCCTGATATGTTGCAGCTTGCGGTGAAAAAAATGATCCGATCCGGGGATCACCACCACCGGCAGCTCCTGCGGGCGGGCCCAGTCGAGCACGGCCGACAGCGGAATGGTGTCGTCCTGCTCGCCGTGGATCAGGATGGTGTTGGCCGGCGCCGGCGGCATCGGCCATTTGCCGGCGGCGGTGCCTACCAGCACCAGGCGTTCGGCGGCGCCGGCGGGATCGTCCTGCAGCAGGCGCTGTTGCAGTTGCGCCTGCACGAAGGTGCCGAAGGAAAAGCCGCCGAGCGCCAGCGGCAGGTCGGGATATTGGGCGCGCATGTGCTTGAGCAGCAGCGCCATGTCGTCGGTCTCGCCGGCGCCGTGGTCGTGCACGCCCTCGGATTTGCCGACGCCGCGGAAATTCATGCGCACGGCCACATAGCCCAGCGCGAGGAAGGTGCGCGCCAGCGTCTGCGCCACCTTGTTGTCCATGGTGCCGCCGAACAGGGGATGCGGATGGGCCACCAGCGCCAGGCCGGCCGGCGCGGCGAAGGTCTCGGGATCGGGCAGGTCCAGCGCGCATTCGAGCTGGCCGCTGCTGCCTGCGATCATGAAATTCTGGGTATGTGCGTTCATTGCTTGCGTGTGCGGGGTTGCGGTGTGTGGCGCTGCTTCAGATCTTGAGGCGGTCGACGATCTTGCCGCCGACGATGTGGCTGTCGATGATCTCGTCGATGTCTTCATTGTCGACATAGGTGTACCAGGTGCCTTGCGGATAGATGACCACTACCGGCCCTTCCTCGCAGCGCTCCAGGCAGCCGGCCTTGTTGATGCGCACTTTGCCCTCTCCCGCCAGGTCGAGTTGCTTGATGCGCTTCTTGGCATGCTCCTGCGCGGCCTGCGCGCCCTTGTCGGCACAGCAGGTGCGCTCGCCCGGTTTGCGCTGGTTGAGGCAGAAGAAGACGTGGTGCTCGTAGAATGGTTGGTCGCTCATGATGCGGATGGGTCCGTGGTCGGGTGGCGTGTCAGCGCCTCGTCAGCCTTGATGCGCCTGGTGTCGCGGCAAAACCTCAATGATACACCCCGCTCATTTTTGTTTCCGGTGCACCGGGTGGTAGAGGAACCAGATCGCCAGGAACGGCCACAGCACCGACAGGAACTGCGCGGCGCCGTCGAAATTGAGGAACTTGCCCTGCACCCAGGTCTCCAGCGTGGAGATGTAGTACGGGTTGGCCGGCACCGCATTGGTAAGCGCCAGGCTCATGATCAGCGCCAGCGCGGCCAGTCGCCGTTGTGCGGTGGGCGGGGCGAACGACAGGCCGGTGACCATCATGGCGCCGATCAGGATGCCGCCGGCCGAACTGGCGGAAACCCAGACGAAGGCATTCTGCGGCGCGAAAAACAGCGCGCAGGCCAGGGATTTGACGGCGATGCAGCCCAACAGGTAGAGCATCACCAGCGCGCGGCGCGGCGCCTGTTTGCGCAACAGCAGCAAGAGCAGCAGCGCCGCGCCGGTCAGGCCGCAGGCGGTGACGATGACGTCGGCCAGCCAGTACTGTTCGGCGCTGAGCTGGGCGTTGTTGATCCAGGTGGTGGCCAGGTCGATCGGGGTGTCGAGCAGGTCGGAAAAGAAGGCCAGCAACGGCGGCACCAGGTGGCCCAGCCCGAACAGGTGGTTCTGCGGGTAGATCAGCGCCAGCGGCCACAGCCCCGCGACCACCAGCCCGCGGCTGGCCTCGCCGGAAAACCAGCGCCGCCGCATGGACAGGAAGCGGCTCTCCAGCAGGAAATAGCGGCTGCAAGCCGCGCCCAGCAAGGCGCCGACGAACACGCCGGCGGAATTGGTCAGCAGGTCGAGGTTGGACGGGATGCGCGTAGGCAAGTAAGTCTGTACCGCCTCCATGCAGGCCGACAACAATACGCCGGTAGCCGTGGCCGGCCAGATCGCCCATGCCGGCGCGATGCGCGGATGCATGGCGAACACCAGCAGCATGCCCAGCGGGGCGTAGCCGGCGATGTTGGTCCAGATGTCGAAACCGGTCCAGTAATACGGCAGGCGCGACCACAGATAATCGAAAGGCCCCAGGCCCATGTCGCGCCAGCCCGAGAATGGATACCAGCTGGCATAGACGATCAGCAGCGTGTACACCAAGAGGCTCACGCGCGCGAAGGACGAGGCGGCGGGGGCGATGGGGGCGGCGGGAGGCGGGTTGCCGGGCGGCGCCGCTGTCATGTTAGGCTTGGCTTCCATGGGGCAGAGGGTAACCGATTTCACCGGCCGCCACAGCCGCGTGCGCGGCTCTTTACATGACGCGGCGGTGTTGCGCGGCGGGCCTCTTGCGCGCCGCAGGCGGCGCTTTGTGGCCGTCTGCCGTTACAATGCGGCCTATGAACAAGACTTCCAATTTGTCGGCTGCGGCCTTGCCCGAACCGGTTCCTCGCGAGCACGGTGAGGGGAACGGCGAGATGCTGGTGCAGGGCGAGCGCGTCGCCAAGCTGCTGGCCGGTTCCGGTAATGCCAACGTCCAAGGCATCGTCGTCGAGGCCGTGGCGCAGACCGGCTCGACCAATGTCGACCTGATGCAGCGCCTGCCGACCCTGGCGCTGCCGGTGCTGCGCGTGGCCGACCGCCAGAGCGCCGGCCGTGGCCGCGCCGGCCGTGCGTGGCGCACCGCGCCGCAGACTTCGCTGACCTTTTCGCTGGCCTGGCGTTTCGAGCGGCCATTGCATGCGCTGCTGGGTTTGCCGTTGGCGGTAGGCGTGGCGCTGGCCGAAGCGCTCCAGGTGCTGGGCGTGCAGGCACAACTGAAGTGGCCCAACGATGTGCTGCGCGATGGCGCCAAGCTGGCCGGGGTGCTGATCGAGACTGCCGCCGATGGCGGCACCGGGGCCGCTACCTGGGCGGTCATCGGCATCGGCCTGAACCTGGGGGTGCCGCCCGATCTGGAGTTCGAGCTGGGCCGCGCCATCGGCGCCGCGCCTGAATTGCAAAAGCAGCCGCGCGAGACGGTACTGGCCATCATCGCCAGTTCGCTCGCCGATGCGCTGGTGGAGTTCGAGCGGCATGGCTTCGGTGCGTTCATCGCGCGCTGGCAAGCGTTCGATGCGTATGCCGGGCAGCCGGTGAAGATACTCGATAACGGCCGTATCGTGCATGAGGGCATTGCTGCCGGCGTGGATGCGATGGGACGTTTCCTGATCGATACCGATGCAGGCCGGGTGGTGGTGCTGGCCGGCGACCTGTCGTTGCGGTTGCAGGAATAAGCAGGGATAGAACGCATGAGTTCTGACATGCTGCTGATCGACGCCGGCAATACCCGGATCAAATGGGCGATTCCGGCCGCAGGGGGCGCCAGCCGCTGGCTGCACCAGGGCGCGGTGGCGCGCGGCGCGGCCGCGTCGCTGGCGGCCGCATGGCAGCAAGCGGGGTTGGCGGTGAAGCGCGTGTGCGTATCCAATGTCGCAGGGCCGGCCTTGCGCGAGACGCTGGACGAGATATTGACGCAGGCCTTCGGCGCCGATGTCGCGGTCGAATGGTTCGCCTCGGTGCCGGAGCGCGCCGGACTGCGCAATGCTTACCGCAATCCCGGCCAGCTCGGTTGCGACCGTTTCGCCGCAGCCATCGGGGCGCGCGCCTTGTTTCCGGGGCAGGAATTGGTGGTTGCGACTTGCGGCACGGCAACCACGATCGACGCCGTGAGCGCGGAAGGGGTGTTCGTCGGCGGCATGATCCTGCCGGGGCTGGGCACGATGGCCACTTCACTGGCGTTGTCGACCGCGCAGTTGCCGCAGATCGAAGCCATTTCGCCGCTGGCGCAGCCATTTGCCGACAACACGGTGGATGCCATCGTCTCCGGCTGCATCGCGGCCCAGGCCGGCGCCATCGAGCATGCGCTGGACGAGCGCCGCCGCCTGGCGCCGGGGCGCGCCTTGCGCTGCGTGCTGTCCGGCGGCGCCGGCGCGGTGCTGGTTGCGCATCTGAAGTTGGGCGATACGCCGCTGGAAAAGGTGGATAATCTGGTTTTGGCCGGCCTGCATGCGGCCATGGTCTACAGCGGCTGAACGGCCGGCTGTCTCACTGGACAAGGCAAAGGAAGACGGAAGCGCGGATGAAGCTGAAATTGCTTTTTTGGCTACTGCTGATCGGCAACGGCATCCTGTTCGGATTGCAGCACGGTTATTTGGGTGCCACCGCTTCCGAGCGCCGCGAACCGCAGCGCCTGGCCGAACAGTTGCATCCGGAGTTGCTGTCCATCCTGCCGCCCAACAGCCAGAAGCTGGTGCCGCCGGTCCGTACACAGGACGCGCCGGCCCAGCCCGCCACCTCCATTCCCACCCCTGAACCCGCATCCGGCGCCGCGCCTGCCGCGCCGGCGCTCGCCACCGCCGCTCCGGCTGGGGCGCCGCCGGCTGCACCCCAACGGGCTGCGGCGGCAGTCGCGCCTTCCTGCACTGAGGTTGGCAATTTCAGCGCCGCCGATGCGCGCCGCTTTTCGTCGCAACTGGCCAGCCTCAACCTGGGCGACAAGGCGGTCCAGAAGCTGACGCAGGACGTCACCAGCCATATGGTCTACATCCCGCCGCAGGACGGCCGCGACGGCGCCGAGCGCCGTACGGCCGAACTGCGCCGCCTGGGCATCGGCGACTTCTATGTGATTCCCGATAGCTTCCCCAATCCGGCGCTGCGTTACGGCGTCTCGCTGGGCATCTTCCGTACCGAGGAAGCGGCCAAGGCCTACATCGGCCAGTTGATTTCGCAGGGCGTGCGCAGCGCGCGCATCATTGCCCGCCGTTCCGGCGCCGGCAAGCAGGTGTTCCAGCTGCACGACCTGAGTCCGGATGCGCGCGCCGCGCTCGACCAGATCAAGAGCGCCTTCCCGGACCAGGAAATCCGCGCTTGTTCAGCCTGATCATTCCGCTGCAGGCACGTTGCCATTAACGCACAGCCTTCGCAAACGGATCCTTCTTTCCATGTAAAATCGCGTTCCCAAGAACCCACCTCCAGCCACAGGACACCGCCATGACCACCGACCTCACCAATGTTGCACCACAGATCAAAGCCGAAATCCTGGCTGAAGCGCTGCCGTACATCCGCAAATTCCACGGCAAGACCATCGTCGTCAAATATGGCGGTAACGCGATGACCGAAGAAAGCCTGAAGCACGGTTTCGCACGCGATGTGATCCTGTTGAAGCTGGTTGGCATGAACCCGGTGGTGGTGCACGGCGGCGGCCCGCAAATCGATGCCGCGCTGAAGAAGATCGGCAAGCAGGGGACCTTCGTGCAGGGCATGCGCATTACCGACGAAGAGACCATGGAAGTGGTGGAATGGGTGCTGGGCGGCGAAGTGCAGCAGGATATCGTGATGCTGATCAACCACTACGGCGGCCAGGCGGTGGGCCTGACCGGCAAGGACGGCGGCCTGATCCGCGCGCGCCGCATGCAGATGCCGGACAAGGAGAAGCCGGGCCAGTTCCTCGACATCGGTTTTGTGGGCGAGATCGAGGCGATCAATCCGGCAGTGGTCAAGGCGCTGCAGGATGACGCCTTCATTCCCATCATCTCGCCGATCGGCTTCGGCGACGACGGCCAGGCCTACAACATCAACGCCGACGTGGTGGCCGGCAAGATCGCCGAGATCCTGCATGCCGAAAAGCTGATCATGATGACCAACATCGCCGGCGTGCAGGACAAGGCGGGTAACCTGCTGACCGACCTGTCGGCGCGCGAGATCGACGAAATGTTCGCCGACGGCACCATTTCCGGCGGCATGCTGCCGAAGATTTCCTCGGCGCTGGACGCGGCCAAGTCGGGCGTGAACACCGTGCACATCATCGATGGCCGCATCGAGCACTCGCTGCTGCTGGAAGTGCTGACCGAACAGGCTTTCGGCACGATGATCCGTTCGCACTAACCGGAACGCACAGGCGCTGGCGGCGGCCGGCGTCAATGTGCAATGGTTGCGGGAATGAAAAAGGATGAGCTTGCTCATCCTTTTTCGTTTTCCGGCTGGCGGGTTTGAGTGCCACGCCGTTCAGTAAAGCTGCTCCACCTTGAGCCCTTTTTCTTTCAACAGCGCGGGCACGCTGCGCGGGCCGACCAGGTGCAGGATGCCGATGGCGGCAACCGCCTTGTCATGCCCGGCCAGCAGCGCGGCGATGCCGTCGGCCAGATCCGGATTGCGCTCGTCCAGCAGCGCCTGGCGGGTGAAGGTGCCGGCGAAGGATGGGTCTTGCTCCATTTCCTGCAAGGCGTTTTCGAAACCCCGGCTGTTCGCATGGCGCCAGGCGTCGACCAGTTCAGTCAGCTTGCGGGTGGTGTCGGCGTCATCCATCTCATCGAGCGTGTCGCCCAGGAATTGCGCCTGGTGCGCGGCATCGAGCCGGGCGAAGATCGACATCTGCCGCTTGGCGCTTTCCAGTTCCACCACGGTTGCGCCATGCGCGCGGGCGGCGCCGGCCAGGTAGCTGTCCACCGCCAGTTCGGGGCGATAGCCGCTGCTGGCGTATTCCTGTACGGTCAGCGCCATGGCCAGCATCCATGGCCGCAAGCCTTGCATCTGTTGCGCGGGCAACTGGTAGCGCTTGAGTGCGGCCATCGTGCGCTGGGCCAGTGCCGGATCGAGATGATCGTCGAAGCGCTGGCCGGACGGGTAGATGCCGTATTTTTGCACCGCCGCCTGCAAGGCGCCGGCGTTTTGCGGATCCAGTTCCAGCGCCAGGACGGGGGCTTGGCCCAACGCCTGCGCGATGCGCTGTTCCAGCGGATAGAAATCGCTGGCGCCGACGTGGATGGTGCCGAACAGGTGCAGCGTGTGGCGGCCATCGGAAACCCGGTAGAGCGCGCCGCGGTTGGGCGGCTCCTGGCCGGCCGCAGCTGAAGGCGCGGCGCCATGCGCCTGCGGCAGATAAAAACAGGACAGCAAAGCCAATGTCACTATAATCAGTCGTCCCGCAAAGCCTTTCACTGCTTGCCTTTCTTTTCTTGCATCGTTATCGCCGCGACCCGGTGCGGGGCGCGGATGGTTTGATTTATGGCGCCCAATACTACACCGCTCTGGCTGTTCGATCTCGACAATACCCTGCACAACGCGTCGCACGCGATCTTCCCCGCCATCAATGCCAACATGAACCGGTATATGACGCGCGTGCTGGAGCAGGGCGGCCACCCGTGCGACGAGGCGGCGGTCAACCATCTGCGCCGCCATTACTGGAAACTGTATGGCGCGACGCTGCTGGGAATGGTGCGCCACCATGACGTGCGCCTCGAAGACTTCTTGCATGAGGCCCATTTGTTCGATGATTTGCCGGGGATGGTGCGCGCCGAGCGCGGCATCGGGCGTTGGCTGCAGCAGCTTCCTGGGCGCAAGATCCTGTTGACCAACGCACCGCGCCGCTATTCCCGCGAGTTGTTGCGCCATCTTGGGCTGCACCGGCATTTCTCGCGCCATATCTCGATCGAGTCCATGCACGTGCACCGCCAGCTGCGCCCCAAGCCTTCGCGCCTGATGCTGCGCAAGCTGCTGGCGCGCGAGAAGATCAGCCCGCGCCGCTGCATCCTGGTGGAAGACACGGTGGACAACCTGAAGGCCGCCCGCGAGCTGGGCGTGCGTACCGCCTGGGTGACCCAGTACCTGATCGGCAATGCGATGCTGGGGCATCTGGCGGCGCAGCGCGTGCGCAGCCGTCTTCCTTCCTATGTCGACGTCAAGGTGAGTTCGGTGCGGCAACTGCCGCGGCGGCTGGCCAAGCTGGGCGCTGCGCGTTCACGGCGCTGAGCGAGGGGATGGGGATTGGGCGTTGGCCGCCGGACTCAGTCCGCGCAGTCCGCGCACCAGCCTTTGATGGTCAATTCCACTTCGTGGCTTTGAAAGCCCTTGCCCAGCGTCTTGCGCAGGGCTGATTGCAGTTGCGCGGCGGTGGAGCGGTGCTTGTCGGCGTCCGGCAGCACGGTGGCCAGGAAGTCGGTGCCGTCGCTGGCGTCCAGGCAGAATACGCGCGCGCAGCGCGTGCACTTGAAATGCCCGTGCTGGTGCTGTTTGCCGTGCGAGTGGTCGTGCAGGCCGTGTTCCGGATGGTCGGCGCCGGCGCTGTAACGGAAGATGCGGTCGTCGCTGGAGATCTTGTGCGCCAGGCCGGCCTCGGTCAGGCAATCCAGCGCGCGGTACAGGGTGACGCGGTCCATGCCGGCGAAGCGGTCCTGGATATCCTGGTGCGAGGCCGCGCTGCGGGTTTCCAGCAAGGCGCCCAATACGTTCACGCGCGCCTGCGTCACGCGTACGCCGGCCTCGCGCAACTGCGCCTGGGCCAGCGCGGTCATGGCGGCGGCTTGGGCGCTGTGGCTGCTGGCTGGAATATCGGCGGCTTTGGCTTTCATGGGCGGCATCAACGTGGTGATTCAGCCTCTATTCTAGCCGATGCATGGTGGGGTTTCCTGTCGCCTTGCAGCAGAGGCCGAGGGATCCTATTTGGGGCCGTTCTTCTTGGCGCGCGGGTGCGCCTGGTCGTAGACCTGCGCCAGGCGCTGGAAGTCGAGCGCGGTATAAACCTGGGTAGCGGTAATGGAGGCGTGGCCCAGCATTTCCTGCACCGCGCGCAGGTCGCCGGAGCTTTGCAGAACGTGGGAGGCGAAGGAGTGGCGCAGCATGTGCGGGTGCACATCGCTGGCCATGCCCAACGCCTGGCCGTGGATCTTCAGGCGCAATTGGGTGACGCGGGCGGACATGCGCGTGCCGCGCTCGGTCAGGAACAACGCATGCCGCTCGGGCCCGGCATCCGCTTTCACCAGCGATGCGCGGATCGGCAGCCAGTCGGCGATGGCCTGGCGGGCGGCTTGCCCCACCGGCACCTTGCGCTTTTTGTCGCCCTTGCCGGTGACGGTGACTTCGGCGTTCTCCAGGTCGATCCAGCCGGCCGATTCATAAGCGCCTTCCCGGGTGTCGGCGATGTCGATCGTTCCCAGTTCGGACACGCGCAGGCCGCTGGAGTACAGCAGTTCAAACATGGCGCGGTTGCATGCGGCCATCGTGGAAGAAGGATCCTTGCCCGGATTGCCCTGCGACACCAGCCGGATGGCATCATCGGCGGCCAGCGCCTTGGGCAGCGGCCTGCTTTTCTTGGGCGGCTTCACGCCGTCCACCGGATTGGCCTGCAATTCGACTTCCATCGACAGCCAGGCGAAAAAGCCGCGCCATGCCGACAATTTGCGCGAAATCGATCGGGCATTCAGGCCGCGCGCGTGCAATTGCGCCGCGCATTTTCTGATCTGGGATTGGCCGGTTTTGCGGAAATCAAGGGCGCCATCGCCGCTGGCCGGATTGCTCGCCGTGGACAGCAGGCCGAGCAGTTCCTGCAGGTCGCGGCCGTAGTTTTCCGTGGTATGGGCGGACAGCTTGCGCTGGGTGCGCAGCGTGGAGAGGTAGTGCTGAATCAGCGAGTGCGGGGCGGTATCCATCGGCGCTCATTCTTCATGCTGTGTCGCGTTGCCCGGACGCGGCGAAATAAGGCGGAGGCGGATAAAGGCCGCACAGGCGGCCCGTTTTCAGCGCAGCAGGCAGGCCAATGCCGCGCTGGCAGTTTCGCCGATGCGGGTGAGAAAGTCGGTGCCCATCTCCGCAGTGAAGCGATTGGGATCGCCCGAGCCCAGCACCAGCAGGCCGAACGAGTCCGGCGAGGCGCCGCCGCGCAGCGGCAGGATCGCGACCGACTTGACCGAGGCGGCGTCTTCCAGCCATGAGGCCGCTTCGAAGTCCTTGTTGGGGCCGCAAAATGGCGCGGAGAGGCCGTTGGCGAAAATCTGCGCATCTTCCGACACCGACTGCGTGAACCATTGCGCGGCATGCGTTTCGGCCACATTCCACAGGCGCAGGGTGACTTGCGGCACATGGAAGGTTTCTTTCAACTGATCGGCCAGCGTGCGCGGCAGGTCGGTCTCATTGCGCGCCAACAGCAGGGCGCGTGTCCACGCCTGGAATTTGTTGGTGATCTCATCGTTTTCCTGGGCGATGCGCATCAGGTCGGCCATGTGCAGCTCCTGCACCTTGATCTTTTCGCGCAGGATTTCCATCTGGCGTTCCTGCAGGGAAACGGCGCGGCCCATGACCGGACTGGTCAATTTGATTTTCGACAGCAACTCTGCATGCTCTTCGAAGAAGCCAGGGTGATCGAGCAGGTATTCGGCAATCAGATCGGAGTCCAGTTGGGTGGTCATCGCTAGTGTGTTTGTATGAGTGTCACGGCAGTGTTGTCAGGCGGGATCATGTTTGCTCCATGCCACCAGGCAATGCCTGAAGTATCGCGAGATTATCCTCGCTATCGGAAAGGCTGACAATCGCTGAGAGTGCTTCTTCTGGCTTTACCGGCGGTCTATGGGGGGGGGCGGGGGCCATGCAGAGCCAAAGCTGAAGAGACAAGTCCGGAAAAGCGACGCGGAATAAGAAACGGGCTTGCATGATTGCTCATGCAAGCCCGAATCGGTTTTAACTCAAGTATTGAAGACCGACATTTACATGCCGGGCATCAAATCCTTAAATTAGAACTTGTGGCGGATACCAACTGCAACAGCGGTTTGGCTGGCGTCAGAGCCAGTTGCATCGCCATACACGCCCGGGTTTTGAATGTCGGTTGCGCGCAGGTTGGAGACGAAGGCGTACAAGTCAGTACGCTTCGACAGCCAGTAGTCTGTACCCAGGTTGATTTGGGTCAGCTTGCCCTTGTTACCGAAGCCAGCCAGATCAGCACGGGTGTGTTGAACGCTAGCCAGCAGCTTCAGGGATGGGCTCAGCGAATAAGCAGTACCCAGTTCATAGATATCTGCCTTCTTCGAATTAGCCAGAGTTGCGGTAGCAACAGTCAGCGCGGCAGTGTTCAGGTCTTGCTTGACACGCGAGTAGTTAGCGTACACGCGTGCTGGGCCGAACTGGTAGCTGGCAACCACGTTCAGAACCTTAGCAGCGCTGTTACCTGCGTTAGCTGCAACGCCTGCACCGGTAGTGCCAACCAGCAGCGAGGTGTCTGCAGGAGTCGAGCCTTGCTTCGATTGGTAGTAGTTCAGACCCAGACCCAGAGGACCATTGTCGTACTTGCCGCCGATACCGAAAGCTTGGCCGGCCGAAGTTTGACCAGCGGTTTCGCCGAAACCGTAGATCAGGTTACCGGTGAAGCCACTCAGGTTAGCAGTGGTGTAGCTGATGGAGTTGTTGGTGCGGGTACCTTCCAAGCGATCCAGGTTGTGACCGACTGTGCCGGTGACGCCACCGAAGTCGGCAACCGAGGTGTATGCGGAGATGGTGTCAGCGAAGTCGGTTTGACGACCCAGCAAAACGGTACCAAAGCCGCCAGCCAGACCGACGACAGACTTACGACGGAACAGGGTGTTGGTGGACTTGGAGTCATCCAGAGCGCCGGTGTCGTTCTTGAAGCCAGCTTCCAGGTTGAACACTGCCGACAGACCGCCGCCCAGATCTTCAACGCCCTTGAAGCCGATGCGCGAACCTTGGATGATGCCCGAATTCAGGCTGAACTTGCTGCCAGTGTTACCAGTGGTGGTGTTAGCAACCTTGCTGGTGTAAACAACACCGGTATCAACGATACCGTAGATAGTGACGGAGCTTTGTGCTTGAGCAGCACCTGCGAACGCGCCGAGAACGGCCAGTGCCAGCAGAGATTTTTTCATTTGACATCCTTCTATAAAAATAGTCTTGAGGATCCGTACTTCTAGTCGGATGGTGAGACATTAAGGGTTCTCATTTGGCATGGCCGCAGATTGGTCGTTTGGCGGCTGGAATTTTGGTTGAAAGCGTCAAACTCGTTGTCGAGTGTTGTTTTTTTCAAACGCTTTCCATGCGAAGGGTGCCGTGCGGCAGATTCGCGCTTGTGGAGTACACCCTGTTATCGGCCGCTGGAGAAGAAGCTTGATCCTATCCGTCTTATGTGCTGAATTGTTGTTAAAACGATGCATTTATGGTGTTTTGTACTCAATTTTAAAAAAATGTGATTTGTAGGGCATAATTTTGGTTTTCTGATCTATCGCAGAAGGCTAATGGCAAATCGAGAAGATCTCGCAATCATCCGTGCCGCGCGGGCCGGCCAGGCCGAGGCGCAGCTCACCCTGGGCAAACGTTACCTGTTTGGCGGTAACGGCTTGCCCCAAAGTCTGGGGACGGCATTCCACTGGCTGGAGCGCGCCGCGCGCCAAGGGCTGGCGGATGCGTGGATGCTGATCGCCCAGCACATTCCTTATGAAGTGGTCATGCCCCTGGCCAAGCCGCAGGATGCGGCCTTATGGTACGAGCGGGCATTCGACGCCGGACTGAGCAAGGCCGGGCTGGTGTTTGCCAGGCTGGTGCTGGGCAATGTTGCGCAGATCAGCGCCGATCTTAAAAAGAAGGCGATCCGGGCGCTGGAGGTGGTGGCGCGCGAGGGCAACCCCGATGCCCAATGGTTGTTGGCCCAGCAAAGCCCTGAGGTGCAACAGCAACTGGCCCAAGGCGGCGAGGCTGTGGCTGCTGCCGGTGCGGAGCTGGCGCAGCAGGCGGTTCGGCCGCAGGATGAAATCCGCCAGTGGACCCAAAGGGCTGCCGACGCCGGCATCGAGCAGGCCCAGCATGCCTTGGCCGATGCCGCGTGGAGCCAATCGGACATGCCGGGATTCCTGCAGCGCGCCCAGCCTCTGGCCGATGTATTGCTCAGGCAGTATGAGGCGGTGGCCAGCCAACTGAATGCGCCGGCCGAGATGCTGGCTTCCAGCCTCGGTGGGCAGAACATACGACTGTTAAGGCGTTTGGCCCAGGTGCGGCTGGGAGAGGCGCAGCCCAACCTGCTGTATGTCCAGCAATTGCTGGAACTGGCCGCTTTGGCCGGAGACCGCGATGCCCAATTGGGGTTGGGGCTGTTATATGGGCGGATGGATGAACAGGGCGAACGGCTGTTCCCGGGGCGGGGGTCGGCTAATTATAAGAAGGCGATCCGCTGGCTGACGCTGGCAGGGGAGCAGGGCATGGCGGCGGCCTGGTATGCCTTGTCGCGCATTTACCTGAAGCCGGAATTTTCCCAGCGCAACCTGGCCGATGTGCAGCATTACCTGGAGCGCGCGGCGGAGATGGGGCACATGGCGGCGCAGCTGGAGTGCGGCGTCACGGCCTGGCGCAATCGCCGCGATGATCCGGCCAACGATGTGCGCGCCCTTTACTGGCTGCAAAAGGCGGCTACCCAAGGCAGCGTCCAGGCGCAGTCCTTGCTGGAGAAAGTCGCCGACCGTCCCGGCACGGCGCCGTGGGCGCTGCAGGCGCGCGCGCAACTGACCCGCGAGCTGGTCAATGCCTACCCGTTCCTGGCGGCGCGCATCGAGTTGGCGACCCTGTTCAAGCTGACGCGGCCGGAGGCCTTGCTGCTCGACCTCAAGCAGGCCGACTGCGGCCATTGCCTGGTGGTGGACATCCGCGCCCAGTACGCACGCAGCAAGCGTCGCCTGATCATGGTCGAGACGGGCGAGGAGCGCGGCGCGCTCAACCGCATCAGCCGCCTGTTCGAAGACGTGGACTGCGGGCCTTCCGGTCCCGAGGGCAATTATCGGCAGCGCTTGTATCGCTTGAAGGCCGCGGTGCCCGATGCTGCATCGGGCGTTGAAGAGACCGAGGAGCGGGGTGTGGACGTTTAATGAGCGCTAAGCGCTCCCCTGCGTAAAAATGGCTTGCCACCCGGCAAGCCATTTTTTATTCAGGACGACTTCGGCCATCGGTGCCGGCATCAATCGGGCAAGTCGATTTCGCCTTCGAACACCGATATCGCAGGGCCGGTCATCAGCACCGGCTGGCCGGCGCCCTGCCAGGCGATGCTGAGTACGCCGCCATGCGTTTGCACCGCGACCGGCGAATCCAGCAGGCCGCGGCGAATTCCAGCCACCACCGCCGCGCAGGCGCCGGTGCCGCAGGCCAGCGTTTCGCCGGCGCCGCGCTCATACACGCGCAGGTTCACATGATGGCGGTCGACGATCTGCATGAAACCGGCGTTGACCCGCCGCGGGAAGCGCGGGTGATGCTCGATCAGCGGGCCATCCTGCAGGACCGGGGCCGCTTCGGTGTCGGCCACTACCTGCACGGCATGCGGATTGCCCATCGATACCACCGAAATCCAGTTGGTCTTGCCGGCAACCTCCAGTGGCCACAGGCTGTCCAGGCCTTCCGTGCGGCTCTCCAGGCCGGCGCCGTCGAACGGCACCTCGGCCGGCGCCAGGATCGGGGCGCCCATGTCCACGGTGATGCGGCCATCGTCTTCCAGCCGGGGTTCGATGATGCCCGACATGGTTTCCACCCGGATCGCGCGCTTGTCGGTCAGGCCCTTGTCGGTCACGAACTTCACGAAGGCGCGCGCGCCGTTGCCGCATTGCTCAACTTCGCCGCCATCGGCGTTGTAGATGCGGTAACGGAAATCCACGCCATCGCCGCGGGCCTTTTCGACCACCAGCATCTGGTCGGCGCCGATGCCGAAGCGGCGGTCGGCAATGAACTTCCACTGGTCGGGCCTGAGGAAAATGGCTTGGTTGATGGCGTCCAGCACGACGAAGTCATTGCCGGCGCCATGCATCTTGGTGAATTTGATCTTCATGAAGACATTATATGGACAGAGCCGCTTCTTTACAGGAGGGCCGGCTGAAAGATTGTTCAGCCGGCCGCATCGCGGCGGTAAGGATCGGGTTCGCCGGGCGGGCGGGTCTTGAAGCGCTTGTGGGCCCAGAAGTATTCCTCAGGGGTTTCGCGCACGCGCTCTTCGATGAAGGCGTTCATGCGGCGGGTGGCGGCGGCGATGTCGTCGCCCGGGTAATCCGTCCAGGCCGGATAGAAGGTGGTCTTCCAGCCGCGGTAGCCGGGCAGGAAGGTGGTGATGACAGGCACCACGTTGGCGCCGGTGGCGGCCGCAATGCGCGCGGTGGAGGTCAAGGTGGCGGCGGGGACGCCGAAGAACGGGACGAACTCGGCGTCGCGGATGCCGAAATCCATATCCGGCAGCATGATGAAGGGCAGGCCGTCGCGCATGGCGCGGATGATGGGTTTGACGCCCTTCTCGCGCGACAGCAGCGTCACCGGCCGGAAGCGCGAACGGCCTTTGAGCAGCGCATCGTCGACGATCTTGTTTTGCTGGCGGGCGTAGATGGTGCAGACCGAATAATCCGAGTTGAGCACCAGGGCGATGCCGGGAATCTCCAGGCACACGAAGTGCGGGCACAGCAGGATGGTGGGGCCGCTGTCGATCGTATCGAACGGGACGCCGGGTTCGACCTGGATCAGGCGCTTGAGGCGCGCTTCGGAGGCCCACCACAGGATGCCGCGCTCCAGCGCGCTGCGGGCATAGGACTGGAAATGCCGGCGGGCAATTTGCCGGCGCTCTTCTTCGGTTTTTTCAGGAAAGCACAGCCGCAGGTTGATCAGCGTGATGCGCCGGCGCGGCCGCATATACATATAGAGCAGCGAGCCCAGCGCTTCGCCAAGGCGGCCGAGGATGGGGAGCGGCAGCCAATGCAGCAGCCACATGAGCCCGATCAGGGCCCTCATGGCATCTCCTCCGGTTTTGCCACGCCCGGCGGCACCTTGTAGCGGTTATAGCTCCATATGTATTGGGCCGGGCATTGGGCGATCAGCGCTTCCATGGCGGCATTGATGGCGCGCGCCTGTTGCTGCGGGGTATCGCCCAGTTCGCTCTCAAAGGGCACGAAGCGCACGGCGTAACCGCGCCCCCACGACAGCCGCTCGGCATAGACGAGCACGATGGGCGCGCCGCTCATCTGGTGCAGCTTGGCCGACAGGGTCATCGTATAGGCCGGTTTTCCAAAGAAATCGGCCCATACGCCTTCGCCGTTCTGCGGCACCTGGTCGGGCAGCAGGCCGATCGCCTGGCCGTTCTTCAGGGCCTTGAGCAGGATACGCACGCCCGCCAGGCTGGCCGGGGCCAGGTGCAGGTTGGCGCGCGCCCTGGCCCCCTCGATCAGCGGCTTGAGGGCAGCCTTGCGCGGCGGGCGATACAGCGCGCTGAGCCGGGTGCGCTGCGCCACGGCTTGCGCCGTGATCTCGAAGCATCCCAGGTGCGGGGTAAGCAGAATCAGGCCGGACTTGGCATCCAGCGCCTGCTGGGCGAATTCCCAGCCCTCGACGCGGGCCGTGCGCAACACCCGGCCCGGGTTGGCGCACCAGATGAAGGGCAATTCGAACATGCCTTTCCCGGCTTCGCCGACGGCCTTATATAAATGGGCGCGATGGCCGGCACGTTCGATGTTGTCGATGAAACGCCGCCGGTAGGCGGGCGAAGCCAGAAAGACCAGCCAACCCATTGCCAGCCCGATGGCGTGCAAAACCGGCAAGGGCAAAAAGGACAACAGGCGGAATAAAGAAACGAGCATACTTGCCGATAACAGGGACAGGGCCGTAGAAACAAGCGTCAATTTGCAGAAAATTGCAAGAGGCGTAAAATAGCACATGCCGTCGAGTTAATGACAACTTGCGAGACGGGGTATAAATATCGCTAAAGCGTCGCAGGCTCGACAAATGATTGGCCGCGACTGGGTTTAATCACTTTTTGTTAGGGGCTGCAGCATGTCCAACGAATTTCTCTTCACCTCCGAATCCGTCTCCGAAGGCCATCCCGACAAGGTGGCCGACCAGATTTCCGACGCGATCCTGGACGCCATCCTGGCCCAAGACCCGCAATCCCGTGTTGCTGCAGAAACCCTCTGCAACACCGGCCTGGTTGTGCTGGCCGGCGAGATCACCACGCGCGCCAATGTTGACTACATCGATGTCGCCCGCGAAACCATCAAGCGCATCGGTTACGACAACGCCGACTTCGGCATCGACTACAAGAGCTGCGCCGTGCTGGTCGCCTACGACAAGCAGTCGCCCGACATCGCCCAGGGCGTTGACGAGGGCCGCGGCGTCGATCTGGAGCAAGGCGCCGGCGACCAGGGCCTGATGTTCGGTTATGCCTGCAACGAAACCCCGGAACTGATGCCCGCCGCGATCTACTATGCGCACCGCATCGTCGAGCGCCAGTCGCAACTGCGCAAGGACGGCCGCCTGCCATGGCTGCGTCCGGACGCCAAGTCGCAGGTTACGCTGAAGTATGTCGATGGCAAGCCGGTCGCCATCGACACCGTGGTGCTGTCGACCCAGCACTCGCCGGACATGCAGCAAAGCGCTATCCATGAAGCGGCCATCGAAGAGATCATCCGTCCGGTGCTGCCGGCCGAGTGGCTGAAGAACACCCGCTACCTGATCAACCCGACCGGCCGCTTCGTCATCGGCGGCCCGCAGGGCGACTGCGGCCTGACCGGCCGCAAGATCATCGTCGATACCTACGGCGGCGCCGCCCCGCACGGCGGCGGCGCGTTTTCCGGCAAGGATCCGTCCAAGGTCGACCGTTCGGCCGCCTACGCCGGCCGCTACGTGGCCAAGAACATCGTCGCCGCCGGCCTGGCCGAGCGCTGCCAGATCCAGGTGTCCTACGCCATCGGCGTGGCCAAGCCGACCTCGGTGATGGTGACCACTTTCGGCACCGGCAAGATCAGCGACGAACAACTGGGGCACCTGGTGCGCGAGCATTTCGACCTGCGTCCGAAGGGCATTGTGCAGATGCTGGACCTGCTGCGCCCGATCTACGCCAAGACCGCCGCCTACGGCCACTTCGGCCGCGAAGAGCCGGAATTCAGCTGGGAGCGCACCGACAAGGCCGCCGCACTGCGCGCTGCCGCCGGACTGTAATTCTTCTTGGTGCGCCGCAATTGGGAGCCCGCAAGGGTTTCCCAATCGCCTTCGGCGCGCTAGAATGCACCTCCCGCGGGGTTTCCTCCGCACCGTTCCTGCACGTTGGCATTGCATGCAGGGGGCGGCAGCAAGATTGCACAATGCCTCACCGCGGCAAGGAGCGTTGCGACAGGGAAATCCTGCCAGGCTTGCTTGCGGTGAACAGGCGCCCGCCAGGGCGCCTGGCAACCGCGCTCACGTTACTTTTTTTCTGATTCTATGAAAGGAGGGCGTGAACAACGCCGTTGCCATGTCTACTACCGCATCCCAAGACTACATCATCGCCGACATCGGCCTGGCCGACTGGGGCCGCAAGGAAATCAAGATCGCCGAGACCGAAATGCCGGGCTTGATGGCGATCCGTGAAGAGTTCGCCGCTGCCCAGCCGCTGAAGGGCGCGCGCATCACCGGCTCGCTGCACATGACGATCCAGACCGCGGTGCTGATCCAGACGCTGGAAGCGCTGGGCGCCAAGGTGCGCTGGGCTTCCTGCAACATCTACTCGACCCAGGACCACGCCGCCGCGGCCATCGCCGCCAACGGCACCCCGGTGTTCGCGGTCAAGGGCGAGAACCTGGACCAATACTGGGATTACACCCACCGCATCTTCGAATGGACCGACGGCGGCTATTCCAACATGATCCTGGATGACGGCGGCGACGCCACCGTGCTGCTGCACCTGGGCGTGCGCGCAGAGAAGGACATCTCGGTGCTGGACAAGCCGGATTCGGAAGAAGCGGTCTGCCTGTTCAACTCCATCAAGCGCTACCTGGCCAAGGATGCCAGCTGGTACTCCAAGCGCCTCAAGGAAATCAAGGGCGTCACCGAAGAAACCACCACCGGCGTGCACCGCCTGTACCAGATGCACAAGGAAGGCAAGCTGGCCTTCCCGGCGATCAACGTCAACGACTCGGTCACCAAGTCCAAGTTCGACAACCTGTACGGCTGCCGCGAATCGCTGGTGGACGGCATCAAGCGCGCCACCGACGTCATGATCGCCGGCAAGATCGCCGTCATCGCCGGTTACGGCGACGTCGGCAAGGGCTCGGCACAGGCCATGCGCGCGCTGTCGGCGCAAGTCTGGGTCACCGAGATCGACCCGATCTGCGCACTGCAGGCCGCCATGGAAGGCTACCGCGTGGTGACCATGGATTACGCCGCCGAACACGGCGACATCTTCGTCACCTGCACCGGCAACTACCATGTGATCACGCATGACCACATGAAGAAGATGAAAGACCAGGCCATCGTCTGCAACATCGGCCACTTCGACAATGAAATCGAAGTCGCCGCGCTGAAGCAATACACCTGGGAAAACATCAAGCCGCAAGTCGACCACATCATCTTCCCGGACGGCAAGCGCATCATCCTGCTGGCCGAAGGCCGCCTGGTGAACCTGGGCTGCGGCACCGGCCACCCGTCCTACGTGATGAGCTCGTCTTTCGCCAACCAGACCATCGCCCAGATCGAGCTGTTCGTGAACACCAAGAACTACCCGATCGGCGTCTACACGCTGCCCAAGCATCTGGACGAGAAGGTCGCCCGCCTGCAGCTCAAGAAGCTCAATGCGCAACTGAGCAAGCTGACCGAAGAACAGGCGGCTTACATTGGCGTGAAGACCGAAGGTCCGTACAAGGCCGATCACTACCGTTACTGATCGGCGGCGCACGGTCGGGCTCCTGCCTGATCGTGCCGTGCCTGCACCATCCGGGCTGTCGTTACGTTGCCGCTGCGCGTGCGGCAGCCCGCCCCATTCAGACAAGGCCCGAAAGGAAGTGCCATGTTTATGTTATTGCTGACCTGGCTGATCAATGCCCTGGCCTTGCTGGCCGTTCCCTACCTGATGCACTCGGTGCAGGTTGACAGTTTCGGCTCCGCCCTGGTGGCCGCGCTGATCCTGGGCTTCGTCAACACCATCGTGCGCCCCGTGCTGGTGGTGCTGACCCTGCCGGTGACCGTGCTCACGCTGGGTTTGTTCATCCTCATCATCAACGGCCTGATGTTCTGGGTGGTGGCGCAACTGGTGGGCGGCTTCCATGTCGGCGGTTTCTGGTCGGCGGTGGGCGGCGCACTGCTCTACAGCATCGTGTCCTGGGCCTTGTCCACACTATTGCTGAAGTCCAAATAATGAGTAAGCATAATTTCAGTATTGAATTCTTCCCGCCCAAGACGCCGGAGGGAACGGAGAAGCTGCGCGCCACGCGCGCCAGGCTGGCCGAATTGCAGCCGAAGTATTTCTCGGTGACTTTCGGCGCCGGCGGTTCGACCCAGCAGGGCACGCGCGATACCGTGCTGGAAATCACCGCCGAAGGCCATGAGGCGGCGCCGCACCTGTCCTGCATCGGCAGTTCGCGCGCCAGCCTGCGCGCTATCCTGGACGACTACCAGGCCAACGGCGTCAAGCGCCTGGTGGCGCTGCGCGGCGACCTGCCCAGCGGCTATGGCGCGATGGACCAGGCCTCCAGCGAATTCCGCTATGCCAACGAGCTGGTCGAATTCGTGCGGGCGGAAACCGGCGACTGGTTCCACATCGAAGTGGCGGCTTACCCTGAGATGCATCCGCAGGCCAAGTCGCCGCAGGACGATGTGCAGAACTACGCGCGCAAAGTGAAGGCCGGCGCCGATTCGGCCATCACCCAATACTTCTACAACGCGGACGCCTATTTCCGCTTCGTGGACGATGCCGCCAAACTGGGCGTCGATGTGCCGGTCATCGCCGGCATCATGCCTATCACCAATTACTCGCAACTGCTGCGTTTCTCGGACATGTGCGGCACCGAAATCCCGCGCTGGGTGCGCCTGAAGCTGGCCAGCTACGGCGACGACGTCGACTCCATCCGCGCCTTCGGGCTGGATGTGGTCAGCCAATTGTGCGAACGCCTGCTGGCCGGCGGCGCGCCTGGCCTGCATTTTTATTCGCTCAACCAGGCCGGGCCGACGCAGGCGGTGTGGCAGCGCTTGGTCAAGTAAGCTTGGCTGGAAAGCCGCAATAATAAAAAATCCGGATATACACATATATCCGGATTTTTTATTGTCGATCCGCTACGTTTGTGCGGAACATCTTGGTGTGGCGCGATCGTATTTATTCAATGCATAGTATTTATTCAATGCATAGTATTTATTCAATGTATTGTATTTATTCAATGGCATCGGTCAGCACCAGATCCAGCGGCATGTCGTGCCGCTCGGCCGCGAACTCCACCAGCCCAAAGGCATAGCACACCCCCACGGCCAGCGGCCGGTGCGGGCCGGCCAGCGTGCGGTCGTAAAACCCGCCGCCATAGCCCAGCCGCATGCCGGCGGCATTGAAGCCGACGCAGGGCACCAGCAGGGCCTGCGGCTGCACTACCGGCGCCTCCTCGCCCGGAACCAGCGTTCCCAGCGCCTCCT
This sequence comes from Herbaspirillum sp. GW821-FHT09A12, assembly GCF_059418325.1. Classification (NCBI taxonomy): domain Bacteria; kingdom Pseudomonadati; phylum Pseudomonadota; class Betaproteobacteria; order Burkholderiales; family Oxalobacteraceae; genus Herbaspirillum; species Herbaspirillum sp. GW821-FHT09A12. Next base: position 31,449 of record NZ_JBWKPR010000004.1, on the reverse strand, counting down.
TGCGCAGCGCATCGCCCGGCCGCCAGCGGCGAAACTCCAGCGGCGCATCGTTAGCGGTCACCACCGGCAAGGACAGGTGCACGCCACGCGCGGCCAGCGCGTTATAGGCGGCAATCAGATCCGGCTCCTTGCGGATGGGATGATAGACCCCGATGCTGGCGATGCCATGCGCCAGGCACCAGGCCAGCACGCGGTGGCCGATCAGTTCATCCGAGACCGCCTTGCCATGCGCGTCCAGCGCTTTGCGGCGCGCCAGCAGGTCGGCGCGCAGGGCCTTTTTCAGCTGTTTGTCCAAGGCGTCTTCCCGGTTCGGCGCGTGGATGTCGCATGCTATGCTTGGCGTCGTCATCTGTTTCGTCATCTGTTCCGTTGTCTGTTTCATTCACACTAGGTTCTACAAGAATGCGCCTGAAGAATTATTTGCTCGGCAAATGCCTGCGTCCGCTGGCAGTTTCACTGGTCGTGGCCATCGGCGCGGGGTTGAGCATCGCGCCCGCGGCCCAGGCGCAAAAGCGCCTGGCGCCCGATGCCGCTCCGGATGACATCTTCCTTGCGCTGCGGCAAGCGGCCGCCAGCGACAATGGCGCGCTGGCGCAGGATCTGGCAGGGCGCTTGTCGGGCTACGACCTGCCGTCGTATGTCGACTATTATCGGCTCAAACCGCGCGTGCGTGACTATTCCGCCAGCGAGCAGGAGATCCGCGACTTCATGGCCCGTTACGATGGCCAGGCCCTGGTCGACCGTCTGCGCAACGACTGGCTGCTGGCGCTGGGCAAGACCGGCAACTGGGCGCTGTTCGACGAGCAGTATCCCAAGTTCGTCCTGGACGACGACGTCCAGGTCAAATGCTTCGCCCTCAACTCGCGCGCGCTCAAAGGCGCCAACGTCGCCGACGAGGCGCGCGCGCTGCTGGTTTCTCCCAAGGATTACGGCCAGGGCTGCAGCGACCTGATCGCCACGCTGGCGCAGAACGGCCAGTTCACCGAGGCCGATGTCTGGTTCCAGATCCGCCAGGCTGCCGAGAATGGCAACACGACGGTCGCGCGCCGCGCTTCGGTGCTGGTCGACAATGGCGACGTCACCGTGCAGCAGGTCATGGACAAGCCGGCGCTGATGCTGGCCAAGGGGCCCGGCAGCGGCGTTGCCAACCACCAGCTCTACATCATTGCACTGGGCCGCGTCGCCCGCAGCAATCCGGCCCAGGCCGCCACCTCTCTCAGCGACCGCGCGCGCCAGATGACGGCGCAGGAAGTCGCGCAAGGCTGGGCGCAGATCGCGCTGGCCGCTTCCTACAAGCTGGCGCCGGAAGCCATGGACTACTGGCGCAAGACCAGGGATGCGCTGCTGACGCAGGATGCGCTGCAATGGAAGGTGCGCATGGCGCTGCGCGCGGGCGACTGGAAGAGCGTGCGCACGACGATCGAGAGCATGCCGGTGGCGCTGCGCAACGATATCACCTGGACCTACTGGCTCGGCCGCGCGCTGAAGGAAGACGGCCAGCACGACGCCGCGCGCCGCCTGTTCGAATCGATCTCCGCCAACTTCAGCTTCTATGGCCAGCTGGCGCTGGAAGAACTGGGCCAGAAGATCACCATTCCGCCGGGGCCGACGCCGCCGACGGCCGGCGAAATCGCCCTCTATTCGCAGAATGCCGGCTTCCAGCGTTCGCTCCGGTTCTACCAGCTCAACCTGCGCTTCGAGGCGATCCGCGAATGGAACTGGGAGCTGCGCAAGATGACCGACCGCCAGCTGCTGGCCGCGGCCGAATACGCGCGCCAGAGTGACGTGCTGGATCGCATGGTCAACACCTCCGACCGCACCCGCGCCGAGTTCGACTTCACCCAGCGTTTCCCGGCGCCGCATCTGTCGGAGATGAACGCGGCGACGCGTCCGCAGGGGATGGAAAATGCCTGGATCTACGGCCTGATCCGCCAGGAGTCGCGCTTCATCAAGAGCGCGCGCTCGCATGTCGGCGCCTCCGGCCTGATGCAGCTGATGCCGGCCACCGCCAAGTTTGTCGCCAAGAAGATCGGCATGACCGAATTCACCGCGGACCAGGTCAACGACATCAACACCAACCTGCTGTTGGGCACCAGCTATCTGAGCATGGTGCTCAACAACCTGGACGGTTCCGAAACCCTGGCCACCGCCGGCTACAACGCGGGGCCGGGACGCCCGCGCACCTGGCGCGCGACCTTGCCGCGCACGGTCGAAGGGGCGATCTTCGCCGAGATCATCCCATTCAACGAAACCCGGGGCTATGTCAAGAACGTGATGTCCAATGCGACGTACTATGCGGCCATGTTCGAGAACCGTCCGCAATCGCTCAAGCAACGCATGGGCACGGTGGCGCCCAACTCCAACGTCGCCACTGACCTGCCCTGATTCGAACCGGCCGCTGTCATGTAGCTAACGCAGGCGGCACAGGATACAGGAGGCGCAACATGGCAGTACGCAAGATCCTCGTGATTGGCGGCTCCGGCTTCATCGGCACGCGGCTGGTGCGGCGGCTGGGCAGCACCACCGATTATCGCGTCATGGTGCCCACGCGCCGCTACGAGCGCGCCAAGCGCCTGCTGGTGTCGCCGGTGGTATCGGTGGTGCAGGCCGATATCCACGACGATGCCGTGCTGTCGCAACTGGTGGCCGAGGCGGACGTGGTGATCAACCTTGTCGGCATCCTGCATTCGCGGCCGGCGCGCCGCGGCCAGCCCTACGGCCCGGATTTCGAACGGCAGCATGTGATCCTGCCGCGCCGCATCGTCGCCGCCTGCGTGCGGCACGGCGTGCCGCGTTACCTGCACATGAGCGCGCTGGGCGCCGATGCGCACGGCCCCTCGATGTACCTGCGCTCCAAGGCGGCCGGCGAGCGCGAGGCGCTGGCGGCGTCCGGCCTGGAGGTCGCCATCTTCCGTCCTTCTGTCGTATTCGGCGAGGACGACCGTTTTCTCAACCTGTTCGCCGGCCTGCAGCGGCGTTTTCCGGTGGTCCCGCTGGGCAGCGCCGAGGCGCGCTTCCAGCCGATTTACGTGGGCGATGTGGCGCAGGCTTTCGAAAGGGCGATCGTGCTGCCGCACATCGGCGGCAAGGTGTATGAACTGGCCGGGCCGACGCAATACAGCCTGCGCGAACTGGTGCAACTGGCCGGCTGGTATGGCGGGCATATGCGCCCCATCGTCGCCTTGCCGCCGGCGCTTGGCCTGTTGCAGGCCTGGGCGCTGGAACACTTGCCAGGCAAGCTGATGAGCCGCGACAATGTCGCTTCGATGCGGGTGGACAATGTCATGTCCGGCTCCATCGCGCCGGAGCTGGAACTGATTCCCACGGCGCTGGAAGACGTCGCGCCGGCCTGCCTTGCGCCGCGCGACGCCCAGCGCCAATTCGACCTTTTCCGCAGCAACGCAAGGCGCTGAGACGTTCGCTCCATTTGCGCCGTTTTCCGATCCAAAGTTCCGATCCAAAGAAAAGAGCCCCTATGCAAGATACAGAACTCGATCCGGTATTGTCCGCCACGCTGCGCAAGGCCGGGCGCCATCTGCCCACGCTGGTGATCGGCAACAAGAACTACTCGTCGTGGTCGATGCGTCCCTGGGTGGTGATGGCCGCGTTCGATATCCCCTTCAAGGAAGTGCGCGTGCTGCTGGACCAGCCCGACACCGTCGCCGAGATCGCCCGCTATACCGGTTCCGGCCGGGTACCGGTGCTGCTGGACGGAGATATCGCGATCTGGGATTCGCTGTCCATCTGCGAATACCTGGCCGAGCAATTCCCCGACCGCGGCCTGTGGCCCGAGCGCACCGACGCGCGCGCCATCGCGCGCAGCATCAGCGCCGAAATGCATTCCGGTTTCATGGGCCTGCGCAGCGCCATGAGCATGGACATCCGCGGCCGCTACCCGGGCCAGGGGCGCACCCCCGAAGCGCAGGCCGACATCGGCCGCGTTTGCGAAATCTGGGAAGAATGCCTGTCGCAGTTCGGCCACCATGAATTCCTGTTCGGCGACTTCTCGATTGCCGACGCTTTCTATGCGCCGGTGGTGATGCGCTTCACCAGTTACCAGGTGCCGCTGGCGCCGGCGCTGCAAGCCTATGCCGACCGCGTCAAGGCCCATCCCGCCGTGGCGCGCTGGATTACCGAAGCCTTGGCCGAGAAGGAAATCCTTCCCAACCACAAATGATGAAAACCTACACCGTCGGCGGCGCAGTGCGCGACGGCCTGCTGGGCCTGCCGGTGAAGGATCGCGACCATGTGGTGGTCGGCGCTACCCCGGAACAAATGCTGGCCCAGGGCTTCCGCCCGGTGGGCAAGGATTTTCCGGTGTTCCTGCATCCGGATACCCATGAGGAATACGCGCTGGCGCGCACCGAGCGCAAGACCGCGCCCGGCTACAAGGGCTTCGCTTTCCATGCCGCGCCCGACGTCACGCTGGAAGACGACCTGGCGCGGCGCGACCTCACCATCAACGCCATCGCCCAGGACCAGGACGGCACGCTGGTCGATCCTTATCATGGCCAGGCCGATATCGAGCGCCGCATCTTCCGCCATGTTTCCGACGCCTTTATCGAAGACCCGGTGCGCATTCTGCGCCTGGCGCGTTTCGCCGCCCGCTTCGCCGATTTCAGCGTAGCCCCTGAAACCAATGCCCTGATGCGCCGGATGGTCGACGATGGCGAGGTCGACGCGCTGGTGCCCGAGCGCGTCTGGCAAGAGATCGCGCGCGGCCTGATGGAGGCAAAACCTTCGCGCATGTTCGAGGTATTGCGCGGCTGCGGCGCGCTGGCGCGCATCATGCCCGAGCTGGATGCGTTGTGGGGCGTGCCGCAGCCGGAACAATGGCATCCCGAGATCGATACCGGCGTGCATGTGATGCTGGTCATCGATTGGGCTGCCGGGCAAGGCCATGCCTTGCCGGTGCGTTTCGCCGCATTGATGCACGATCTCGGCAAGGGCGCCACGCCGCCCGAAATGTGGCCGCGCCACCATGGCCATGAAGCGCGCAGCGTACAGCTGGCAGAGCAGGTATGCGCACGCCTGAAGGTGCCGGGCGATTGCCGCGACCTGGCGCTGATGACCGCGCGCGAGCATGGCAATGTCGGCCGCGCTTTCGAGATGCGCCCGGCCACGCTGGTGACGCTGTTTTCGCGCTGCGACGCCTTCCGCAAACCGCAGCGCTTCGTCGACATGTTGCACGCTTCCGAATGCGACCACCGTGGCCGCACCGGTTTCGAAGCCAGGCCTTTCCCGCAGGCCGCCTATCTGGAAGGGGCATTGAAGGCGGCGCAAGACATCGATGCCGGCGCCATCGCCGGCCAGTACCAGGCGCAGCCGCAGAAGATCCCGGAGGCGATCCATGCCGCGCGCAGCGAGAAGGTGGCGATTTTCGTTGCCGCCCGGCGGCCGCCGGCGCAGGGTTGAGAGATGGCCAATTCCTTTTTCTCCTGGCTGCAACGTCGGGGCGGCAAGCCGGAGGCCGGCGGCGATGCGCCGCATCCGGACTCGCAGCACAAGGCCGAACGGCCGATGGTGTTCGTCAAGGAGTTGTCGCCGAAGTCGCGCCGCCACCTGCTGCGCCATTTCCTGGCGCTGGAAGACAAGGACCGGCTGTTGCGCTTCGGCTCCAAGCTGTCGGACGACATGGTGACCCGCTACGTGGAGCACATCGACTTCGCGCGCGACACCGTGTTCGGCGTGTATGACCGCAGGTTGCGCCTCCTCGGGGTCGGCCACCTGGCATTCGCGCCGCGCGAGAGTTCGCGCATCAGCGGCGCCACCATCAAGCCGGTGGTGGCCGAGTTCGGCGTCTCCGTTTCGGCCGCCGCGCGCGGCCTGGGCGTGGGCACCAAGCTGTTCCTGCGGGCCGCCATGCGTTGCCGCAATGCCGATGTCGATACGCTCTACATGCATTGCCTGTCGTCCAACAAGGTGATGATGCATATCGCCAAAAAGGCCGGCATGGACATCCACCGCGACTATGGCGAGGCCGACGCCTACCTCAAGATCAGCCCCGCCAATTCGGCCACCGTGTTCCAGGAGGCGATGGAAGAACAGGCCGCCATGCTGGACTACATCGTCAAGGCCAATTTCAAGGCCTTGCTCAAATGGGGCGCGCGCGTGACTGGCCTCGGCGGCAAGGGCAAAGGGAGCGGCGGCCAGCCCTGAGCCGGCCCGCGCATTGCATGCCGGCATGACCGGCGGCGCAATGCGGCGCATAATATGCGTCTGACTTTGACAACGGATTTGCCATGAGCACCAATCCCAACACCGACGACTTTTTCGCCACGGTCGCGACAAAATCCGACAGCGGCGCATTGCGCGGCGACTACAGCCAGGCCGACGCCAACTACGTGGTGGCGCAGAACTGGGACAGCTACACGCCGGAGCAGCACGCCCGCTGGCGGCGCCTGTATGAGCGCCAGGCCAAACTGATCCCCGGCCGCGCCTGCGATGTCTTCATCGACAGCCTGAAGGCGCTCGATGTCTCGCAAGGCATCCCGCGTTTCGACCGCACCACCGAAGCCTTGTACCAGGCGACCGGCTGGCAGCTGGTGGCGGTGCCCGGCCTGGTGCCGGACCAGACCTTCTTCGAACACCTGGCCAACCGTCGCTTCCCGGTCACCGTCTGGCTGCGCGAAGAGCATGAGTTCGACTACATCGTCGAGCCGGACGTTTTCCACGACTTCTTCGGCCACGTGCCGCTGCTGTTCAACCCGATCTTCGCCGACCACCTGCAGGAATACGGCAAGGGCGGGCTGAAGGCGCTCAAGCTGGATGGCCTGGCCTATCTGGCGCGCCTGTACTGGTACACCATCGAGTTCGGCCTGATCCAGAGCGAACAGGGGTTGCGCATCTACGGCGCCGGCATCCTGTCCTCGGGCGGCGAGGTCGAGTATTGCCTGTCCAGCGACCAGCCGCGCCGCATCCCGTTCCAGGTCGAGCGCATCATGCGTACGCAGTACAAGATCGACTCGTACCAGGAAACCTATTTCGTGATCCGTGATTTCGAGCAACTGTTCAACGATACCGAGCCCGATTTCACGCCGTTCTACGAACAGCTGAAAACGCAGCAAGCGCTGCCGGCCGACACGCTGCTGGCGGGCGAGACCGATTTGCCGCCGAACCGCTGATCCGGGAGCGCGCAGGAAAGGAACAGAAAGGAAGCGGGAATAAAAAAGCGGATCTGACAGGGGAGGCCAGATCCGCGAGCTAGTGGTGCTTTCAACACTAGAGGGGAGGAACCTTGCACAGGGAGTGGATACCATTCAATCGCTGTTCAAGTGATTCTTATTAAACGCCAGCCGCGCAGCCCGTCCAATGTCTTTTACCGGTTGTTACATTCACGTCTTGCTTGTAACAACTCGCCTCTTTTTTCACAGCCGGAAATATTGTTGTTTTTCTCTTTCCGGCATTTTCTTCTTTGCAAACTCCCTCTTCCCGCAGGACGTGCGGAATTGTTTCCGGCTTGCCAAAAGAACCCCAAAAAACGCCGGAAACCCTGCTGCGACGCGCGTAGCGGGCTACCCATCGTTGTGCTACCTTGATTAATAAATAGAAACAAACCTGCGCCCACAAGGCGCCGGCGTTTTGACCGCCCGTGAAGCCAGGCCCACACCAAGCTCAGCGGCACAGGCGCATGTGAAACCAAGAACACGATTTTTGGCACGGAGACCGCATGAACGCACCCCTACCATCCAGCCAGCGGCTGTTGCTGGACGACGTCTCGCTGGACGACAAATACACCCTTGAACGCGGCCGTGTCTTCATGACCGGCATCCAGGCGCTGGTGCGCCTGCCGATGCTGCAGCGTGAGGCCGACCGCCGCGCCGGCCTCAACACCGCCGGCTTCATCACCGGCTATCGCGGCTCGCCGCTGGGCTCGGTCGACCAGACCGCCGAGAAGGCGAAGAAATACCTCGACGCCCACCAGGTCAAATTCCATCCGGGCATGAACGAAGACCTGGCCGCCACCAGTGTGTGGGGCACGCAGCAGGTCAACCTGTTCCCCGGCGCGCGGCACGACGGCGTGTTCTCGCTGTGGTACGGCAAGGGGCCGGGCGTGGACCGCTGCGGCGATGTCTTCAAGCACGCCAACATGGCCGGCACCTCCGCGCACGGCGGCGTGCTGGTGATCGCCGGCGACGACCACGCCGCCAAGTCCTCCACCACCGCGCACCAGAGCGAGCACATCCTCAAGGCCTGCGGCATCCCGGTGCTGTATCCGTCCTCGGTGCAGGAATACCTCGACTACGGCTTGCACGGCTGGGCCATGAGCCGCTACACCGGCCTGTGGGTGGCGATGAAATGCGTGACCGACCTGGTCGAGTCCGGCATGTCGGTGATGATCGACCCGGACCGCGTGCAGATCCAGTTGCCGCAAGACTTCGCGCTGCCGCCGGACGGCCTCAACATCCGCCAGCCCGACAGCGTGCTCGCGCAGGAAGCGCGGATGAACAACTACAAGTGGTATGCCGCGCTGGCCTACGCGCGCGTCAACAAGCTCAACCAGATCGTGTGGGACAGCCCGCACGCCAAGATCGGCATCATCACCGCCGGCAAGTCCTACCTCGACACGCGCCAGGCGCTGGACGACCTCGGCATCGACGAACAGGTCGCGCGCGACATCGGCATTCGCCTCTATAAGGTCGGCATGACCTGGCCGCTGGAAGCAGAAGGCGTGCGCGAGTTCGCCCAGGGACTGGAAGAGATCCTGGTGGTGGAAGAGAAGCGCCAGATCCTCGAATACCAGTTGAAGGAAGAACTCTACAACTGGCGCGACGACGTGCGCCCGCGCGTGGTCGGCAAGTTCGACGACACCGGCGAATGGAGCGGCTCGCAGCGCGAAGGCCACGGCAACTGGCTGCTGCCGGCCACCTACGAGCTGAACCCGGCGCAGATCGCGCGCGCGATTGCCACGCGCATCTCGCGCTACTTCGCCGGCCATCCGGTCGAGCAGCGCGTGCGCGCCCGCATCGCCTTCCTCGAAGCCAAGGAAGCCACGCTCAACATCAGCAGCAAGCCGGATCCGAATAAAGACCGCATCCCGCATTTCTGTTCGGGCTGCCCGCACAACACCTCGACCAAGCTGCCCGACGGCAGCCGCGGCCTGGCCGGCATCGGCTGCCACTACATGGTGACCTGGATGGACCGCGAGTCCAGCATCTTCACCCACATGGGCGGCGAGGGCGTGACCTGGGTCGGGCAGGCGCCGTTCACCAGCGAGAAGCACGTGTTCGCCAACCTCGGCGACGGCACCTATTTCCATTCGGGTTTGCTGGCGGTGCGCGCCTCGGTCGCGGCCAAGGTCAACATCACCTACAAGATCCTCTACAACGACGCGGTGGCCATGACCGGCGGCCAGGAGTTCGACGGCCCGCTCGATCCGGCGATGATCTCGCGGCAACTGGCGGCGGAGAACGTCAACCCGATCATCGTCGTCACCGACGAGCCGGACAAGTATCCGGACGATATCAAATGGGCCGACGGCGTCACCATCCGCCACCGCAGCGAACTCGACGCCGTGCAGCGCGAATTGCGCGAAGTGGCCGGCGTGTCGGCCATGATCTACGACCAGACCTGCGCCTCGGAAAAGCGCCGCCGCCGCAAACGCAACGCCTATCCCGACCCGGCCAAGCGCGCCGTGATCAACGAGGCGGTATGCGAAGGCTGCGGCGACTGCAGCGTGCAGTCCAATTGCCTGTCGGTGGAGCCGCTGGAAACCGAGTTCGGCCGCAAGCGCCAGATCAACCAGTCCTCGTGCAACAAGGACTACTCCTGCGTCACCGGCTTCTGCCCCAGCTTCGTCACCGTCGAAGGCGGCAAGCTGAAGAAGCCGGCGCGGATGCAGCCGGGCGCGGGCGTCGACGCGGCGCCGGCCATGCCCCAACTGCCGGAGCCGTCGCTGCCGTCATTGGCCGATCCCTACGGCATCCTGGTGACCGGCGTGGGCGGCACCGGCGTCATTACCATCGGCCAGATCATCGCCATGGCCGCGCATGTGGAAGGGCGAGTGTGCTCGGTGCTGGACATGAGCGGGCTGGCGCAGAAGGGCGGGCCGGTGATGTCGCACGTGCGCGTGGCCGACAGCCCCGACCATCTTTATTCGACCCGCGTGGGCACCGGCGCGGCCGACCTGGTGATCGGCTGCGACGTGATCGTCACCGCCGGGCGCGACGCCTTGTCGCGCATGGGCGAAGGACGCACCCATGCGGCCGTCAATTCGACCCAGATGCCCACCGCCGCTTTTGTGCGCAATCCCGACTGGCAATTCCCGGCCGCCTCCAGCGAAGGCGAGATTGCCAAAGCCTGCGGGCGCGACAACCTGGCGCTGGTCGATGCCGGCCGCATCGCCACCGCGCTGATGGGCGACGCCATCGCCACCAACATGTTCATGCTCGGCTACGCCTGGCAGAAGGGTTGGGTACCGTTGTCGGAAGCGGCCTTGCTGCGCGCCATCGAGCTCAATGCATTGCAGGTGGACTTCAACAAGCAAGCCTTCGCCTGGGGCCGCGTGGCGGCGCACGACATCGATACGGTATTGAATGCCGCCAGGCGCAACGGCATGACGGCGCAGGTGATCGAGTTCAAACGCGCGCCCACGCTGGAGGAGACGCTGGAGAGCCGTATCGGCTTCCTGACCTCTTACCAGAACGCCGCCTACGCGCGCCGCTACAGCGACTTCGTGCAGCAGGTGCAGATGGCGGAAAGCTTGCTGGGCGAGGCGGGGAACGGATTGAAGCTGACCCGGGCCGTGGCGCAATACCTGTTCAAGCTGATGGCCTACAAGGACGAATACGAGGTGGCGCGGCTCTACACCGATGGCGCTTTCCGCGACAAGATCGCTTCCATGTTCGAAGGCGACTACCGGATCAAATTCCATTTGGCGCCGCCCCTGCTGGCCAGGCATGACGATAACGGCCACCTGGTCAAACAGCAGTACGGCTCATGGATGATGCCGGCCTTCGGCGTGCTGGCGAAATTGCGTTTCCTGCGCGGCACCGTCTTCGATCCCTTCGGCTACACCGCCGAGCGCAAGCAGGAGCGGGCCCTGATCGAGGAATACTGCGCGACCATGTTGCGGCTGCTGGGCAAGCTCACTGCGGGCAACCTGGCGCAGGTCATCGCGGTGGCGCGCATTCCGGAAGACATCCGCGGCTATGGCCATGTGAAGGAACGCCACCTCAAGGCGGCGCAGCAGAAGGAGGCGTCGCTGCTGAAGATGATCGAGCAGCCGGCGTTGCAGGACATCGCGGTAACGGATGCGCCGGCCGGGCCGGATGGGGGCGGAAAGAAAGCGGCGTGAGGACTTGATGCGCTGTTGAACGCCGCCGGGCCCTGACGCAAGCCAGGGCCCGGCGAGGCTTGGCAACGCCGCAGACCGCCTGAAAGGGCATTTGAGCGACCCCGGACGGGATCGTAAACAGGTTCTAAGCCAGCCTGCCGCCGGTTACCCGTTCAATCCCCGCCAGATCCCGCCAGCTTTGCACCTCGGAAAAACCGGCCCCGGACAGCAATGCCCGCACCGCGGCCGCCTGATCGTAACCATGTTCCATCAGCAGCCAGCCGCCGTGCCTGAGGTGTGCATGTGCGCCGCCGATGATGCTGCGCAGGGCCGACAGGCCATCGGCATGGTCGGTCAGCGCGTCGATGGGTTCGAAGCGCAAGTCCCCTTGCGAGAGATGCGCGTCGCCGTCGACGATGTAGGGAGGATTGGATGCGATGACATCGAAGGCCGGTGTGGATGCATCCAGTCCCCGATACCAGTCGCTCAATATGAAATGGACATTGACGCCATTGGCGGCGGCATTCCCGCGCGCTACCTCCAGTGCCGCCGGACTGGCATCGAGCGCGGTGACGCCGGCATCCGCAAGGGTATGCGCGACCGCCACCGCGATGGCGCCCGAGCCGGTGCCCATGTCCAGCAATCGGCCATTGTGCGGCAGGCGTTCCAGCGCCAGTTCCACCAGCAGTTCGGTATCGGGACGGGGAATCAATACATCCGGCGTGACGCGAAAATCCAGCCCGTAGAATTCGCGCGCGCCGACGATGTAGGCAATCGGTTCGCCACGCAAGCGGCGCTCGAACAGGGTTGCCAGCGCAGCGGCCTCGGCGATGTCCAGCCGCCGTCCGGACTGGGTGATCAGCTGCACCCGCGTCAGCTTGAGCGCGTGGCACAGCAGGATACGGTTTTCGAGCGCATCCAGCGGCGCTACCTTCAACACCGTCGCCAGGCTGCAGCCGGCCAGGTTGGATGCATGTCCGCTCATGGGAAGGGGGTTCAGTTGCGCTTGAACATCGGGCGCAGCAGCACCAGGCCCAGCACCACGAACCAGATCAGCGACCAGGTCGGGATCTGCAGGCCGAACACCGGCGGCCACGGCGCCGAGCAAAAGCCGTCGGCGGTGAACACCTGCGGCAGGAGCTTGGCGGTGGGCAACTGGTTGAGCGCGGTTTCCAGCGGGTCGGTGGTGCAGGACACGCCCGGATGCGCCTTCACATACAGGTGCCAGATGGCGGTGCCGGCGCCGCCCAGCGCGGCCAGCAAGCCCAGCGCGGCGCTGGCGCGGCGTGCCGGGGCCGGCATGAAATAGCCGATCAGTGAAAAGGCCGCGACCAGCACGAACATGTAGCGCTGGATCACGCACAAGGGGCAGGGCTGCATCTCTTCGACGATCTGCAGGTACATGGCGAAACCGAGCAGCGCGATGCAGACCAGCGCCACCAGCAGGAAAACGGATTTGGATGATTTCATGAGTTGCTCGCTTTGTTATGAGTAATGCATCACCGTTGCATGCGGCATTTGCCGCACGCAAGCATGGATTGTAGTGAGGGATCGGATTGCCTGCACGCCGTCACCCTCATGGCGGTTGGTGCGTGGCAGTTGCTCAGAACCGCCGCCGCTGCAATTGGTTCCATACCCGCCATGGCTGGCATGGCAGCCGCATCCCGCGCCTTGCAAAACGTCAGCGGAATGTCAGCCAGAGCGTCGCTTCAGCCATCGCCCAGTTCCGCCAGCAACTCCGCCTGGTGTTCCGTGATCAGCGCATTGGTCAGTTCTTCCAGGTCGCCGTCCATGATGAAATCCAGCTTGTACAGCGTCAGGTTGATGCGGTGGTCGGTCATGCGCCCCTGCGGGAAATTATAGGTGCGGATGCGTTCGCTGCGGTCGCCCGAGCCGATCAGCGACTTGCGGGTGGCCGCTTCCTTGGATTGCTGTTCGCGCAATTGCACGTCCTTGATGCGCGCGGCCAGCACCTTCAACGCGGAAGCCTTGTTCTTGTGCTGGCTGCGGTCATCCTGGCATTCCACCACGATGCCGCTCGGCAGGTGGGTGATGCGCACCGCCGAATCGGTCTTGTTGATGTGCTGGCCGCCGGCGCCGGAGGCGCGGAAGGTGTCGATGCGGATGTCGACCGGGTTGATCTCCACGTCCTCGACCTCGTCGGCTTCCGGCATCACGGCCACCGTGCAGGCCGAGGTGTGGATGCGGCCCTGGGTTTCGGTGGCCGGCACGCGCTGCACGCGGTGCCCGCCGGACTCGAACTTCAGGCGTGAATAGGCGCCGAAGCCGGCGATGCGCGCGATCACTTCCTTGTAACCGCCCAGTTCCGATTCGGAGGAAGAGACGATTTCCACCTGCCAGCGGTTGCGCTCGGCATAGCGCGTATACATGCGCAACAGGTCGCCGGCGAACAGCGCCGATTCGTCGCCGCCGGTGCCGGCGCGTATTTCCAGGAAGATGTTGCGCTCGTCGTTCGGGTCCTTGGGCAGCAGCATCTTCTGCAGGTCGCCTTCCAGCGTTTCCATGCGCGATTTGGCGGTATTGATTTCTTCCTGCGCGAAGTCCTTCATGTCGGGGTCGGCCAGCAGTTCCTGCGCGGTTCCGATGTCGTGGCCGGACTGCACGTAGTCGAGGTAGAGCGCCACCAGCGGGCCCAGTTCGGCATGCTCGCGCGTCATCTTGCGATAGTTGTCCATATTGGCCGTGGCGTCTTCCTGCGCCAACAGGCTGTTGAGCTCTTCCAGCCGTTCGGCGAGCTGGTCGAGTTTGGCGAGCATCGATGGTTTCATGTGCTTGGGTAGGGTGAAAAGCTGTCTTGCGGAACCGTCGCGCCGGAAAGCAGGGCGACGGCAAGGCGGTGGCCCATGCGCGGGGCACGGGCGCGAAGAGGAGGGGCGCTAACGCTTGGTGCGGAACAGTTGCGGCAGCAGTTCGACCAGTTGGCTGCGCTGCTCGCCCTGGGCGTGATGCAGGGCCTGTTGCGGGCCGTGCAGGAACTTGGCGGTCAGGCCCCTGGAGAGGGCTTCCATCACCGCCTCGACATCGTCGCCCTTGGCCAGCATCTTGCGGGCGCGGTCGAGTTCGGCCAGGCGCAGCGCCTCGCCGGTTTCGTGCAGGTCCTGGATCAGCGGCACCATGGCGCGCGTGTCGATCCAGTGCATGAAGGACTGCACGCGCGTCTCGATGATGGCTTCGGCCTGCGCCACCGCGGCCTGGCGGTTCTCGACGCCGCTTTGCACCACCGAGGCCAGGTCGTCCACGGTGTAGAGGAAGACGTCGTCCAGGCGCGCGACTTCGGATTCGATGTCGCGCGGCACGGCCAGGTCGACCATGAAGATGGGCTTGTGGCGGCGCGCCTTGACCGCGCGTTCGACCAGCCCGAGGCCGATGATCGGCAGCGAAGAGGCGGTGCACGACACCACGATGTCGAAGCGCGACAGTTGCGCCGGCAGGTCGGCCAGGCGGATCGCGCTGCCGTTGAAGCGGTGCGCCAGCGTCTGGCCGCGCTCCATGGTGCGGTTGGCCACCGTCAGGGTCTTGGGGTTTTGCGCCGCGAAGTGGGTGGCGCACAGTTCGATCATTTCGCCGGCGCCGATCAACAGCACGTTCTGGCCCGAGATGGAATCGAAGATGCGCTGCGACAGCCGCACCGCGGCCGCCGCCATCGACACGCTATGCGCGCCGATCTCGGTGGTGGTGCGCACTTCCTTGGCCACCGCGAAGGTGCGCTGGAACAATTGGTGCAGGTAGGTGCCGAGTCCGCCGGCGGCGTCCGCCTGGCGCACCGCATCCTTCATCTGGCCCAGGATCTGCGGTTCGCCCAGCACCATCGAGTCCAGCCCGGAGGCGACGCGGAAGGCATGGCGCACGGCATTGTCCTGCGGCAGCGCATAAAGGAAGGGACGCAGGTCGGCGTAGGGAATCTTGTGGTACTCGGCCAGGAACTGCGCGGTGCGGTCGATGGCGAAATCCACGCCATCCCGGCCGGCCGCCGCGGCGGCATACAGCTCGGTGCGGTTGCAGGTGGAGAGGATGGCCGCTTCGCCGGCCGAGATGATGCGGTCGTTGCCGCCGAACCAGGCGCGCGCCGCCGCCACCGCCTGACCGATCTGGTCAGCGGGGAAGGCCACTTTTTCGCGCAATGAAACCGGCGCGGTAGTGTGGTTGAGTCCGACGGCGAGCAAATGCATGGAATGACGCGGCTTTCGATGCCGCTGGGCTTGAATTCAGGGCCAAAATCGGCCTTCTACGACACGGCTATTATACCCGCTGCGCAATAAGGGGTTTGGCGACGGGCCGATAGTCGGTATTCATCCCTGATATGGATCATGCTTTGACATATGCGCCAGCACCACCGCAGCGTAACGCCCGGGTTGCTCCAGGTCGGGGAAATGCCCGCAGTCGTCGAAGCGGACCAGTTCCGCTTGCTGCAGCAATGGCTGCAGCGAATCCGGCGGCGTGGCGCGATGGGAGCGGTCCCGTGTGCCCCATACCAGCGTGCAGGGCAGGTTGGTCGTGCATTGCAGCAGTTGGTTTTCCTGCAACAAGCCCTGCACTACGCTTGCCAGGCAGAAACATCCTCCCTGGGCGAACGCGGCGCTTGCCGTTTGTTGCAGGAATGCCGCATCTCGTCCCGGCGGCAGCGCGCTGCGATACCACAGGTGCGCCATCTTGCGGCGCGCCATCCAGGCCAGCGCCTGGCCCAGTACCGGCACCCGCAGCGGGCGCGGGATCATGCGATAAGCCCAGGCTTGCATCGCCGGCAGCGAGGGCGTTTGCGTCAGGATCAGGCTGGCCACGCGCGGCGAACGCTGGGCGGCGCGCAGCGCATACAGGCCGTTGGCGCAACTGAAGGCCAGTGTCGCGCGCCCGATATCCAATGCTACCAGCAACGCCAGCACGGCATCGGCGCCCTCGTCCAGTGAATGGCGGTAGTGCGGCCCTGGCAGCGAATGGCCGAAGCCCGGCATGTCGAAACACACCACCCGGTAGTGCGGCGCCAGCAGGCCGATCAGTTCGGCATAGTGGGCGACGACATTGGGGCCGTCCGGGGTGAGGACGATGCAGGGGGAGAGGGGATGGGCGGCTGGCGCGCCGGTATCGGCCACATGCAGCGGGCCGGCGCGGGTGGCCAGTGTCTGCACGCGCACGCCGGCGAGGCGGTGCGACAGTGCGGCCAGCAGGTGATCCAGCCGGGCGCCGGCCATGTCAGCCGACCCCGACCTCGATGCGCTCCAGCTGGTAGCCGTAGCCATAGACCGTGGCCAGCTTGTAGCCATGCTCCGGTTTCAGGCCGAGCTTGCCGCGCACGCGCGAGACGTGGGTGTCGATGGTGCGCGTGGGCACCTCGGGCTCGGCGCCCCAGATGCGCTCCTGGATGAAAGCGCGCGACAGCGGGCGGCCGAGGTGTTCCAGCAGCAGCAGCGCCAGTTCCGACTCCTTCCGGGTGAGCGCGGCATCCAGCGACGGACGGCCCGGGCAGGAGACGCGCAGGCGGTCGAGGTCGAACACGAAGCCGCCGCTGTGCACCACGCAGCCCACCGCCTGCGGATCGGCCGCATGCAACAGCAATTCCAGCCGCAGCGCCAGTTCGTTGCGGCGGATGGGTCTGATCAGGTAATCGTTGGCGCCGGCGGCGCGCAACGTTTGCAGCAAGGTTTTTTGCGCCGGGGCGGCCAGCAATAGCACGGCGGGCGCGACGCCGCCCTCTTGCGGCGCCGGTTCGCGCCAGGCGCGCAAGCCGGCTTCGAGCGGCGCGGCCTGTGCCTCAAGTCCGTCCAGATCGATGACCAGTACGACGACCCCCTCCATGCGCGCGGCCAGCAAGCCATCCGCGCCGGCATAGGCCGCGCAGTTGCGCGCGGCGGGCAGCTGGCGCAGCAGGGCCACGCAGTCGGTAGAGGAGGAGAGGATCCCGATCTTCATCGCATCAGGGAAGGAAGAAAGAAAAACAGCGTACCGGGACGTGGTCGCCGTCGTCCCGAGCCTGGCCAGGACGACGGCCGGGATGCGAGGCCTTAAGGCAACTCAGACCGGCGCCGAATCGGCGTCCGGCAGCACCACGTTCACGTCCAGCACTTCCAGGTTGCCCTGGCGGTCCAGCGAGATCTTGATGTCATCCGCATTGACCTTGGTGTACTTGGAAATGACTTCGATCAGTTCCTTGTGCAGGGCCGGCAGGAAGTCCGGACCCTGGCGGCCGTTGGAGCGTTCGCGGGCGATGATGATCTGCAGCCGTTCCTTTGCTGCAACCGCGCTCTTGGGCTTGGTCGGGAACAGGAATGAAAGCAGGGACATGTCACTTACCTCCGAAAATGCGCTGCAGGAAACCCGGCTTTTCGTAGTTGGTGAAGCGCAGCTCGACATTTTCGCCAAGGAAGCGCGACACCACATCCTGGTAGGCCAGGGCCACGTCGCTGTCCTTGATGTGGATGGCGGGGCTGCCCTGGTTGGACGCCGCCAGCACTGATTCCGACTCGGGGATGATGCCGATCAGCGGGATGCGCAGGATTTCCTGCACGTCGGTATGCGACAGCATTTCGCCGCCCTCCACGCGCTTGGGCGAGTAGCGGGTGATCAGCAGGTGTTCCTTGACCGGTTCGCCGCCGCTCGATGCGCGGCGCGACTTGGCCTGGATGATGCCGAGGATGCGGTCGGAGTCGCGCACCGAGGACACTTCCGGGTTGGTCACCACGATCGCCTCGTCGGCGAAGGTCAGCGCCATCACGGCGCCGTGTTCGATACCGGCGGGCGAGTCGCAGATGATGTATTCGAAGTCCATCTTGGACAGGTCGTTGAGCACGCGTTCGACGCCTTCTTCGGACAGCGCGTCCTTGTCGCGGGTCTGCGAGGCCGGCAGGATGAACAGGTTGTCGCAGTGCTTGTCCTTGATCAGCGCCTGGTTCAGCGTGGCTTCCTTGTTGATGACATTGATCAGGTCGTACACCACGCGGCGTTCGCAGCCCATGATCAGGTCCAGGTTGCGCAGGCCGACGTCGAAGTCGATCACGGCCGTCTTGTGGCCTCGCATTGCCAGGCCCGATGCGAAACTGGCGCTCGACGTCGTTTTACCGACGCCGCCCTTACCGGAAGTCACAACGATGATTTTTGCCACAAAAAACTCCTTAAGAAAAACAGATGCGCTGATGCGATTCAGCCTATTGGGTTGTATTGCCTAATTCGGTATTGCGTTCAGGCCGCCTGCATCGCCAGCACGTCGATGCGTTCGCCGTTCAGGCGTACCTGCACCTGCTTGCCCGCGATCTCCGCCGGAGGGCCGTTCTCGAAGGTTCGATAGACCCCGGCGATGGAAACCAGTTCCGCTTCCAGCGAGGCGGCGAAGATGCGCGCCTCGGTGTTGCCCGAGGCGCCGGCCAGCGCCCGTCCGCGCAGCGGCGCATAGACGTGGATGCTGCCGTCGGCGATGATCTCGGCGCCGTTGTTGACTGCCGCCATGACCACCAGGTCGGCGCCGCGCGCATAGATGCGCTGGCCGGCGCGCACCGGGGTGTCGACGATCATGGTGCGGGCCGCCGGGGCGGCTGCGGCTGAGGGAGCGGGCACGGGCGCAGCAGCAGGTTCGGGCTGCTGCGCGGGCTTGGCGGGCGGGGCTTTGTGCTCAGCAGTTTCCTGGGCGCGCGCATTGGCCGCGCCGGCGCCGGCCACGGCCGAACTGTCGATCGCCAGACCATGGGCCACGATGCCTGCGTGCAAGTCTTGCGGCGCATTGCGCACGGCCACGGTGTTCAGGCGGAACGCCTTGAACAGGCCGACCAGCGCCTGCCAGTCGATATCGGCAGCGGCCGCGCCTTCCAGCGCGCCGATGTCGAGTACCGCAAACTCATCCTCGAAGAAGTCGGATACGCCGCCGGTCATGTCCTTGAGCGCCTTTTCCAGGGCGGCAGGATCGGTTTCATGCAGGATTGCCGAGATGGCAACGACGGTGGATATCTTGATTTCGATCGGTTTGCGGGCTTTTTGCATAAATCGTCTGGTCTGGAACGGGGGACATCGTTTCCCTTAAATATTGGCTGTGCATTATACAGGCAGGCCGGCGCTGCGATAGCGGCCGACAGGGCTTTTCGGCGGGATCAGGGGGCCGGTGCGGCCGCTTGCCCCGCGGAGTCGGCCGGGGGCGACAGAAGCTGTTGCAGGGTCTGCAGGTCGCGCATCACCCATTTGGCGTCTTCGGTGAATTTCTTGTCATCCATGCCGGGCTGGCGAAACAGGGTGAAGGTGAGTTCGCTGGCCGCGTCGCCATTGGCCACCACCCGCATCGGCACGGCCACCCGCGCGCCGTCGGGCAGCGTCACCTCGTGGTCCAGCACGCCGTAGGGATTGGGCTCGGCGAAACGGATCGCCACCTTGCCCGTTTCCCCCTCGGCCACCCAGGCGCCGCCTTCCTGCACCAGCCCCTGGCCCAGGCCCGAGGCCCATTGCGCCATGTTGCGCGGATCGGCCAGAAAGGCGTAGGCCTGCGCTGCCGCCACGGGCAGCGTCACATGCAAGACAAGAACCGGCAGCGGGGCGGACATGGCGTTCTCCAGAAGGGGCGATGCGCCATTATCCCTCCATCGCGGCCTGGCGCCGCGGCCAAATGCACGGGCCCATGAAAAACGGCCGGGAGCGTCTGGCGACACTCCCGGCCGTTGGCTTGCCGGCTGCCTTGGCGCGCTCACGCGCGCCGGGGCTATCAATCTTCAGCCATTAGAACCTGTTCACGGCCCCGAACGAGATCGTGAACCGGTTCTTAGCCCGGCACCTTGCCGTCCACGCCTTCGACGTAGAACTTGATGCCATGCAGGAAACCGTCGTCAGCCACGGCGTCCTTGCCCAGCACTTCCTTGCCGGCGTTGTCCTTGATCGGACCCTTCCAGATCGGCGCGCTGCCGTCGACGATGCCCTTCTTGCGTTCTTCCACCAGCGCCTTCACGTCGGCCGGCAGGTCCGGGTTGAAGGCGGCCAGGTCGATGCCGTTTTCCTTCAGGCCGATCCAGCTGGTGCTGCTCTTCCAGGAGCCGTCCAGCACCGCCTGCACGCGCGCGGTGTAGTACACGCCCCAGTTGATGATCGACGCTGCCAGGTGGGCCTTGGGGCCGAAGCTGGTCATGTCGCTATCCCAGCCGAAGGCGTACACGCCTTTTTCCTGCGCGGTCTGCACCACGGCGGCGGAGTCGGTGTTCTGCATCAGCACGTCCACGCCCTGGCCGATCAGGGTGGTGGCGGCTTCACGTTCCTTGCCCGGGTCGAACCACTTGTTGACCCAGACCACAGCGGTGGTCGCCTTCGGGTTCACCGAACGCGCGCCCAGCGTGAAGGAGTCGATGTTGCGGACCACTTCGGGGATCGGCACCGAGGCCACCACGCCCAGCTTGCCGGACTTGCTCATCTTGCCCGCCACCACGCCGGCCAGGTAGGCGCCTTCATAGGTGCGCACGTCGTACTGCGCCAGGTTGTCGGCGGTCTTGAAGCCGGTGGCGTGTTCGAACTTCACGTCCGGGAATTCCTTGGCCACCTTCAGCATCGCTTCCATGTAGCCGAAGGTGGTGCCGAAGATCAGCTTGTTGCCGTCGGTGGCCAGCTGGCGGAACACGCGCTCGGCATCGGCGGCCGACTCGGGGATGTTCTCCACGAAGGTGGTCTTGACCTTGTCGCCGAACTTCTCTTCGACCGCCTTGCGGCCCTTGTCATGGGCGAAGGTCCAGCCGGCGTCGCCGACCGGGCCGATGTAGACGAAGGCCACCTTCAGCGGATCGGCGGCGGGCGCGGCGGCGGCAGGAGCCGCAGCCGGGGCTGCCGGAGCGGCTTCTTCCTTCTTGCCGCAACCGATCAGGGTTGCCGCGGCCAGGGTGGCGAGCATCGCCAGCGAGGCTCTGCGCGAAATGATCATTGTGTTCTCCCTCAGGTTGGTTGAAATGCGTATTGCGACTACGAAAAGTATCTACTCGAAATGAACGGCCGGACCGCTGTGCTGGCGTCGTTGTACCGCCTTGCCGTACCGAACGTACTGTCTGCGGCGGCACGCCTAGCCAGCGCAGCGGTCCGGCCGTTCATGCGGAGCCAGGACGGAACGGCTTGCCCAGCGACGCCGGCATGTTCAGCCGGATCCAGTCCGGATTGCGCGAAATCAGCGCCAGCACCACGATGGTGGCGATATACGGCGCCATCGACAGGATCTGCGACGGCACCGTCACGCCCATGCCCTGCAGGTAGAACTGGGCGATGGTGACGCCGCCGAACAGGAGCGAACCGAGCAATACCCGTGCCGGGCGCCAGGTGGCGAAGGCGGTCAAGGCCAGCGCGATCCAGCCGCGCCCGGCCACCAGGCCTTCCACCCACATCGGGGTGTACACCAGCGACATGTAGGCGCCGGCCAGGCCGCAGCAACCGCCGCCGAACAGCAGCGCCGCGTAGCGGATGCCGCGCACCGAATAGCCCAGCGCATGCGCCGACTCGGGCGACTCGCCCACCGCGCGCAGCACCAGGCCGGCGCGCGTGCGGTACAGGAACCAGATGCTGGCCAGGCACAGCGCGAAGGCCACATAGCTCATCCAGTGCTGATGGAACAGCGCCGGGCCGATGAAGGGAATGTCGCCCAGCAGCGGCACCGAATTGGCTTGCGCCGGCAGCGCCAGGCCGACGAAGCGCTGGCCGACGAAGGCCGACAGGCCGGCGCCGAAGATCGAGAGCGCCAGGCCCGTGGCCACCTGGTTGGTGGCCAGGCGCAGCGCCAGCCAGGCGAACAGCGTGGCCATCAGCATGCCGCACACGGCGCCGGCCATGAAGCCCAGCAACGGGCTCCTGGTCGAATAGCCGACCGCGAAGCCGGCGATGGCGGCCACCAGCATCATGCCTTCGGCGCCGAGGTTGAGCACGCCGGAGCGTTCGTTGATCAGCAAGCCGATGGCCGCCAGCAGCAACGGGGTGCCGGCGTTGATCGAGGCGGCGATGAGGGGAGCGAGTTGTTCCATGGTCTTAGGCTTTCTTCTTCCACGCCAGGCGGTAATCGATCAGGGTGTCGCAGGCCAGCAGCAAAAACAGCAGCATGCCCTGGAATACGCCGGTGATCGCCGAGGGCAGTCCCAGGCGCGACTGCGCCAGCTCGCCGCCGAGATATAGCAGCGACATGATCAGCCCGCCGAGGATGGCGCCGACCGGGTGCAGGCGGCCGATGAAGGCCACGATGATGGCGGCGAAGCCATAGCCCGGCGACACCGACGGCAGCAACTGGCCGATCGGTCCGGCGATCTCGAAGGCGCCGGCCAGGCCGGCGAAGGCGCCGGAGATCAGCAGCGACACCCACAGCGCCGAACGTGCCGAGAAGCCGGCATAGCGCGCCGCGTGCGGCGCCACGCCGCCCACCGTTAGCGAGAAGCCGCGCAGGCTGCGCAGCATGAACACCGCCATCAGCAGCGCCGCCACCACCGCCACCACGAAGCCTACGTGCAGGCGCGTGCCGGCCACCAGCATGGGCAGCATGAACTCGTCGGAGAACACCTTGGACTGCGGGAAGTTCATGCCGTTGGGATCCTTCAGCGGGCCGTTCACGGCCCACATCAGCAGCAGCTGCGCCACATAGGTCAGCATCAGCGACACCAGGATCTCGTTGGCATTGAACTTGTCGCGCAGGAAGGCGGTGATGGCCGCCCAGAAGGCGCCGCCCACGATGCCGGCGGCGATCATCAGCAGCAGGCCGGCGCCGCCGGAGATGCCGTGGCCCGGCACGTCCAGCCACACCAGCATGGCGCCGGAGGTCAGCGCGCCGACGGTGAACTGGCCCTCGGCGCCGATATTCCAGATGCTGGCGCGGAAGCACACCGCCAGCCCCAGCGCGCACAGGATCAGCGGGATGGATTTCAACAGCAGCTCGCTGATGGCGCGCTTGCTGGCGAACGGGTCGACCAGGAACACCTTGAGCCCGGCCAGCGGATCCTTGCCCAAGGCCAAAAACAGCAGGGCCCCCAGCAACAGCGTGAGCGCGATGGCGATCACCGGCGAACAGTAGGTCATCGCGCGCGAAGGCGCGCCGCGCAGCTCAAGGCGGAAGGGCAACGACAGCAGCTTAGACATGGCCGGCCTCCCTGGCGGAAGCGGGCTCATCCCAGAGACCGCTCATCCACACGCCGACCTGTTCGCGCGTGGCCTGCTCGATCGGGATCGAGGGCGACAGCCGCCCCTTGGCGATCACATGCAGGCGGTCGCACAGCGCGAACAATTCATCCAGTTCTTCCGAGATCACCAGCACCGCGCAGCCTTCCTGTTTCAGTTTCAATATTTCGCCGTGGATCTGGGCGGCGGCGCCCACGTCCACCCCCCAGGTCGGCTGGGCTACCACGAACACCGCAGGCTTGCGTTCCATCTCGCGGCCGACGATGAATTTCTGCAGGTTGCCGCCCGACAGGCTCTTGGCCGGCGCATCGGGGCCGGCCGCCTTGACCTTGAAGCGTTCGATGATGGAGGCGGCGGCGCGGCGGGTGAAGCCGAAATCGATCATGCCGCGCTTCACATAAGGCGTCTTCTGGTGCGACAGCAGCATGTTGGCGGTGAGCGAGAGCGTCGGCACGGCGCCGCGGCCGAGGCGCTCTTCCGGCACCAGGCCCAGCCCCAGCGCGCGGCGCGGGTTGGGCGGGAGGTGGCCGGCCGGGCTGCCGCCCAGGATGAGCATGTTGGGCGCGGCCCGCTGGTCTTCGCCCGACAGCGCCGCCAGCAGTTCCTGCTGGCCATTGCCCGAGACGCCGGCGATGCCGACGATCTCGCCGGCGCGCACCTCGCATTCGATGTCCTTCAACTCGGTGGCGAACAGGTGGGCCTTGGGCAGCGACAGGCGGTTGACGTGCAGCTTGCGCTCGTTGCGCAGGGATTCCGGATTGCGCTCGCGCGTCAGGCGCACCAGTTCGTCGCCGATCATCATGCGCGAGAGGCTGGCGCTGCTTTCATTGCGCGGGTCGCAGTTGCCGGTCACGCGGCCGCCGCGCATCACGGTGGCGCTGTGGCACAGCGCGCGGATCTCGTCGAGCTTGTGGCTGATGTAGAGGATGCTGCAGCCCTCGTCGGCCAGGCGGCGCAGGGTGACGAAGAGTTTCTCGACCGCCTGCGGCGTGAGCACCGAGGTCGGCTCGTCCAGGATCAGCAACTGCGGATCGGTCAAGAGCGCGCGCACGATTTCCACCCGCTGGCGCTCGCCCACCGACAGCGTATGCACATGGCGGTGCGGCTCCAGTTCCAGGCCGTATTTCTCGCCGGTCTGGGTGATGCGGGCGGCCAGTTCCTTCAGGTCGGTTTTCGCATCCAGGCCGAGCGCGATGTTTTCGGTGACGGTCAGCGTGTCGAACAGCGAGAAGTGCTGGAACACCATGGCGATGCCGAGCCGGCGCGCCGCCTGCGGGTTGGCGATCTGCACCGCCTCGCCGTTCCAGCGGATTTCGCCGGCGTCGGGCTTGACCGCGCCGAAGATGATCTTCATCAGCGTCGACTTGCCGGCGCCGTTCTCGCCGAGCACGGCATGGATCTCGCCGGGCGCCACGGACAGGCTGACGTCGTCATTGGCCAGCACGCCCGGATAGGCCTTGCGCACATGCTTGATTTCCAGACGGAGTGGAGCTGCGCTCACGTGTTTTCCCTGTGGTTCGCTTGTTTCATGATGGGCGGCTGCCTGTGCGGCGGCGCGCTCCCCTGAGTTTTGTAAGGCCTTTAACGAATTGCCGGCACGCGCGTCATCATAGACAAATTGGCGCCGGCCGCAAACCGCTTTTGCACGGTCGCTCAACGTCTCTATTATTTGCCGCGATGCGCCCAGGCCGTGGTGCGCCGTTCGATGATGGCGAACAATTCATACATCGCCATGGCCATGGCGCCGATCACCACCAGCCCGGCGAAGGCCAGCGGCATCTTCATCGAGGAACCGGCCGATACCAGCAGGTAGCCGATGCCTTCGTTGGAGGCGTTCATCTCGGACACGGTGGAGCCGACGAAAGCCAGCGTGATGGCGACCTTCAGCGAGGCGAAGAAATACGGCATGGAGCGCGGCAGGCCGACCTTGAGCAGGATGTCCATGCGCTTGGCGCCCAGCACGCGCAATACGTCTTCCAGTTCCGGCTCCAGCGTGGCCAGGCCGGTGGCGATGTTGACCATGATCGGGAAGAACGAGATCAGGAAGGCGGTCAGGATGGCCGGGCCGGCGCCGATGCCGAACCACACCACCAGCACCGGCA
This sequence comes from Herbaspirillum sp. GW821-FHT09A12, assembly GCF_059418325.1. NCBI lineage: Bacteria > Pseudomonadati > Pseudomonadota > Betaproteobacteria > Burkholderiales > Oxalobacteraceae > Herbaspirillum > Herbaspirillum sp. GW821-FHT09A12. The sequence goes on along the minus strand of NZ_JBWKPR010000004.1, from coordinate 5,964 downwards.
CGAAGGCCGCCTTGGGCAGGGCGTTGAAGGCGGTCATCAGCGGATAGGCGGCGGCATACAGCAGCGGCGAGGAGCCGACGATGAAGCCCAGCGCCACGCCCACCGCCACGGCGATGGCGAAGCCCACCATGGTGACCCAGAAGGTCGACAGCGCATGGTGGGTGATCGGGCCGGAGAATTCCACCATGGCCTGGATGATCGACATCGGGCTGGGGAAGATGAAGTCGGAAACCTGCCACACGCTGCAGATGAACTGCCAGACGCCGAGGATGGCCAGCAGCAGGATCCATGGCGCCAGCGTGGTGGCGGCCTTGTTGAGTTTGCCGTTGAACGGGGTTTTCATGTCGTGTTCTCCGCCGGGTCAGGTGTTGCGCACGTGGCCGATATGCTCGCGCAGCTCGTGCACCAGGGCGTTGAAGGCATCGGTATAGGTGGTTTCCAGCGCGCAGGGGCGCGGCAGCGGGTTCTCGCGGCGCACCACGATGCGCCCCGGGCGCTTGCTCATCACGTAGATGGTGTCGGCCAGGAAAGCCGCTTCGCGCAAGTCGTGCGTGACCAGGATGACGTTGAACTTGCGCTCGGCCCACAGGTCGCGCAGCACGCACCACAGTTCCTCGCGGGTGAAGGCGTCGAGCGCGCCGAAGGGCTCGTCCAGCAGCAGCATCTTGGGCTCATGGATCAGCGCGCGGCAGATCGAGGCGCGCTGCTGCATGCCGCCCGACAACTGCCAGGGGTATTTGTCGGCATAGCCGTCCAGGCCCACGGTCTTCAACAGCTTCAGGGCGCGCTCGGCGTATTCGGTTTTCTTTTGCTTGAAGTCGCGGCGATACGGTTCGACGATTTCCAGCGGCAGCAGCACGTTCTCCAGCGTGGTGCGCCAGGGCAGCAGCGTCGGCGCCTGGAACGCCATGCCGACGAACTTCAGCGGGCCGGTGACTTGCTGGCCGTCGATCACCACGCTGCCGCGGTTGGGCTGCTTCAGGCCCGTGGCCAGCTTCATGAAGGTCGACTTGCCGCAGCCCGAGGGACCGACGATGGCGATGAATTCGCCGGCCCGGGTCTGCAGGTCGATGTCTTCGACCGCGAACTCGGCGGCGCCGTCATAGGCCAGGTAGACGTGGCGGAAATCGACGAAGGTATCGCTCATGGGTGGTGGTTCTTATGTACGTGTTTGCGGCAGGCGCCGCGGGTTGCAACTTCCGGCCGTCCGCGTTGCGGCGGCCGGCCGGTATGGCATGGCGCGTTACTTCGGCAAGACATCCAGCTCGGCCTTGGACGGCAGGAAGGAACCGTTCCAGACCTTGTCGGCGTTGACGCGGGTCTTGGTGCCGTAGGCATCCGACACCTGCGAGGCCATCAGCGTCAGGCGCGGGCCGAACACCTGGCCGTAGCCTTCCGACTTGGCGTGCGGCGTGGCGATGGCGCTGGCAATGGCCAGCTTCAGGCGGCGCAGCTCCAGCTTCTCGTCGATCAGGCCGTCGCGTTCCTTGAGCACCTTGATGGCGGCCTCGGGGTTGGCGATCACATCCTTGGTGGCCTTGGCGAAGGCGCGCAAGAAAGCCTTGATGGCTTCCGGCTTCTGCCTGACCATGGCGTCCGAGGCGATGATGGCGTTGCCGTACAGCTTGACGCCGTAGTCGGGGAACATCATCACGCTGATGTCTTCATCCTTGATGCCGCGCGCGTTCAGGTTCAGCAGCGAGGTGAAGTAGAAGCCGGTGATGGCATCCACGTCGCCGCGCGCCAGCATGGTTTCGCGCAGCGGCGGGTCCATGCTGGTCCATTGCGTCTTGGCGGCATCCAGGCCGTTGGCCTTGGCGAAGATCGGGTAGCCGCGGCGGCCGGCGTCGAACACCGGGGCGCCCAGTTTCTTGCCCGCCAGGTCGGCCGGTTTCCTGATGCCCGACTTCTTCAGCGAGAAGATCGCCGCCGGGGTGTCGTTGTAGACCATCATCACGCCGACCGGCTTGGAGGGCGCGTCAGGATTGTTGGCGGAGAACTCCATCAGCGCGGCCATGTCGGCGAAGCCCATGTCATAGGTGCCGGAGGCGACGCGGTTGACGGCGTTGCCCGAGCCGTTGCCGGCATCGATGGTGACGTCGAGTTTTTCCTGGGTGAAGTAACCCTTGGACTTGGCCACCAGGAACAGCGCGGACGGGCCTTCGAAACGCCAGTCCAGCTGGAATTTGATCTTGGTCTCTTGCGCGAAGGAGGACGATGCCGATACCAGGCCGAGCAGCAGTGCCGCCGAGCAGCCGAGGAAGCGGAATGAACGCATGGGGAAGTCTCCCGAAAAGCGATTGAAAGAAAAAGAAGGTGGAAACCGCAATGCGCGCAACACCAAGGAGGAGATCGGCCGAGCAAAACAGAACGGCTCGCGACGCATTCCGGTAATACGGTTTCCACCGAAGTACAGCCTCAAGACTTGGCTTGCCGGCCCAGAAGGAGTCGCCGGCTCGCCGTACTGCACACTACGTTGCTGCTGTTGCCGGAACCTGCCGCGCGGGAAGGAAGACCGCGCGGCAGGCCCCGTTGAAAGCGCCTCGTCGCCGGGGCGCTTCAACACTGCCCGCGCATCAGAAACGATGGCGAATGCCGACGCCGAAGGAGGCGGCGTTGCTTTGGGTCGAGATCTTGTCGTTCATGACGATCGCATACACGTCGGTGCGCTTGGACAGGAAATAGTCGTAGCCGATCGAAGTGGTGTTGCGCGAGACGTCGCCGCTGGTGCTGGCCAGCAGGTCGCCGGTGCGCTTGGTGCGGGCGAAGCCGGCCAGGATCGAACCGTTGCCCACCGGCGCCGACAGGCCCACGCTGTAGACCTTGTCCTTGGCTTGCGGGCTGCCTGCGGTGGTGTCCTTGCTGGACTGGTAGGTGCCGTACAGCTTGACCACCTTGAAGTCGTAAGTGGCGCCGACCATGTAAGTCTTCTGGCGGGTGATCGAGGCGAACGGCGCGGTGGCGTCGATGATGGCGCTGCCCGAGTTCGGGTTGCTGACCTGGGCGTCGAAATACAGGCCGGTCAGGGCCAGGCCGCCGTTGAAGTACAGCGCGTTCACGCCGATGTTCTTCTTGCCGGTCTGGCCGGCGACTTCACCCAGCTGGTAGTGCAGGTTGGCCTGCAGGCCGCTGAAGTTGGGCGTGGTGTAGATGATTTCATTGCTCCAGCCGCTGTCGGCCGCGTTGGCCTGGACCCAGCTGCGGGCGCCGAAGTTTCCCGACGGCGTGTAGACGTGCAGCACCAGCGGCGAGAAGGTGAAGGAGTCGCCGAACGGGTTGAACAGGACGGTCGGCAGGAAGCTCGGCGCCAGGCCGCGGCCCAGCATCACGCGGCCGTAGCTGCCGGCCAGCGCGATGTTGGCGTCGCGCGAGAACAGGTTGTCGCCCGAGAAGCGGCCATAGGCGCCGGTGTCGGTCTGGAAGAACGAGGTCAGGGCGAATTCCGCCTTCAGGCCGCCGCCGAGGTCTTCGGTGCCCTTGAAGCCGATCCACGAAGTGGTCATGCCGCCGGAACCGACCGACGCCTTGCCGCCGCTGTCGCCGCTGTTTTTCATGTTGCCGACAAAGGCGTCGACCAGGCCGCTGATGGTGACGCTGGACTGCGCCATTGCGCTGCCGGCCATCAGGCAGGATGCCAAGGCCAGTGCCAAACGAGTTTTCTTCATTACGCTCCCCTGTTTAAAAAAGACGCCGAACAAAATTGCCCGGCAAGTTCAGATCACTTCACCGCAGGCGAACGGCGTTACTGCTCTCCCGTTCCGTTCGTCGCTACGGATTCAGAACGGATGTTTAGCAGATATCGTGCCAATGCCATTTCGTTTGCTGGGGGGATTTCCCGCGCCATTTCCGGAGCCGGGCCGCGCGCTGGCGCCATGCCGGCGGCCGAGGCCGGTGCGGGCGCCATGCAGTGAATGTAAAGATCCAGGGCTGGAGCGGGCTGGCGGGTAAGGGCGGGCGCCGGATGGCGGCCTCCGGCGCGCCGGCTGACGCGCAGTTGCCGGGGGCGGCGTGGGCCGGGTTGTTTTTCCTCGACAATAGCGCTTGTTGCGGGTTGCCAACGCAAGCTCATTTTGTTGACAATGATTTTTTCCATTTGCAACAACTTGGTGCTTTGCATGCACTGAATTTGACGCGGTGCACTAAAACCGGAGAGGCGCCGGTTGCGCGCGGGAATCAAGGCCGCGCCGAAAAGCCGCGCCAATACTGGTTATTCGGGAGTTATCATGAGCGCTTGCGGCTTGATCCTGTTGGAAAATATTGTCGACAGAGTTTTCGACGATTGTGGCGAATCATGATGAGAATACCGCCCTGCCCGTATCATCGGGGCGGCAATGGCGCATTATTCGCCATGGGCACGGGGCCATGCGCCTGTCGGCGATCCGGCGCGGCGCTTGTCGGATATCGTGTTCGTGACCCGGCACTATTTATGCTAGAACCGACAACATCCAGCGGCCGCGCATGGCGGGCCGCATCACAACCCTGAGGAAACCGATCCGAACATGGAAGCCTATATCTTTGACTGGCTCAACCTGCTGCTGCGCTGGCTGCACGTCATCACGGCGATTGCCTGGATAGGCTCCTCCTTCTATTTCGTCTGGCTCGACAACAGCCTGGTCAAGCCCAGCGATCCGGAACTGCAGGAAAAGGGCGTAGGGGGCGAGCTGTGGGCGGTGCACGGCGGCGGTTTCTACAACCCGCAGAAATACCTGCTGGCGCCCAAGGCAGTGCCCGAGCATCTGCACTGGTTCTATTGGGAGTCGTACAGCACCTGGCTGTCCGGTTTCGCGCTGTTCTCGCTGCTGTACCTGTTCAATGCCAACGTCTTCCTGGTCGACAAGAACGTGTTCGACATGTCGGGCTCCATGGCCGGCGGCACGGCGATCGCTTTCCTGATCTTCAACTGGCTGATCTACGACGCCATCTGCAGCACCATCGGCGACCGTCCCAATGGCGAGCGCCTGGTCAATATCCTGGTCGGGCTGCAGGTGATCGTGTCGGTCTGGGCCGCCTGCCACCTGTTCTCGGGCCGCGCCGCGTTCCTGATCAGCGGCGCATCGATGGCGACCATCATGAGCGCCAACGTGCTGGTGTGGATCATTCCCGGGCAGCGCAAGATGGTGGCGGCCATGCGCGCCGGCCAGGCGCCCGACCCGATCCACGGCAAGCGCGGCAAGCAGCGCAGCGTGCACAACACCTACTTCACGCTGCCGGTGCTGTTCGCCATGCTGTCCAACCACTACAGCATGACCTACGCCGCGCCGCATAACTGGGTGGTGCTGCTGATGATCATGGCGGCCGGCGCGCTGATCCGGCAGTTCTTCGTGTTGCGGCACAAGGGGGGGAATAACTGGTGGTATCCGGGTGTGGCGGTGGCGCTGTTGCTGGCGGTGGCGATCGGCCTGAGTCCGATGATGCGCAGCAAGCCGGTGCCGGCGGCCTTGCATCACGCGGCAGAGGCGAAACCGGTAGCGGCCGATGGCGCCGCGGCGGAGCCTGCGCCTGCGGGCGGGGTGAGTTTCGCGCAGGTGCAGCAGGTGATCCAGGCGCGCTGCATCCAGTGCCATGCGGAGAAGTCCACGCTGATGCCGGTGCCGGGCAAGGGGGTGTTGCTCGATAGCCGGGAGCATATTGCACAACATGCGCAGCAGATTTATCAGCAGGCGTATGTGGGCAAGGCCATGCCTTTGGGGAATATGACCAATATCACTGATGAGGAACGGGCGTTGATTGGGAAGTGGTTTGAGGCGGGGGCGGCGACTAACTGAAGTTTTTTGTTTCTGGGTAGTCTGGTTTTGCTGCGTTCTGGTGCTCTGGCTTTATTGGGTTGTCTCTTCGGTCGGAGGGGAGCGCCGGGGGCGGCCCGGCAGCCGCTCACTTTCTTTGCTTCGCTGTATAGACCTGAGACATAGGTAACACGTGTACCGGGACATAGGTAACACTTTTGGGGTTCGAAACGAAGCCCAA